>CAVSMU010000008.1:0-406505 GCA_963729075.1 uncultured Solirubrobacterales bacterium
GGCTCCCGCTTCAAGAGAAAGCGGTCACGCCGCCGCCTGCTCCTCTTCCTCGGAAACCGCGGGATCGAGGGCGGTGACCACGGCCGCAATTCGCGGCCGTGGTCCCGCGTCGCGGTTTACGAGTCGCGCATCGAGCCAGAGCCGGGGCTCTCCTCGGCCGCTCGCTTGCGCTCTTGCTTGACCCGCGCCGCGGCATCCTTTAGCCGCTGAGCCTCGTCGGTCTCGGTTAGCGCCCGCTCGCGCTCCTCGAGCGCGTCGGCCTTGACCTCAAGCGCATCGACGCGTCCGGCTTGTGCCTGCTCCTGGACCTTGTCCTGCTGCTCGGCGGCGCGCTTCTGTGCGGCCTCCTTGCGCTGCGCCTCGGCCTTCTTGGCCTCAGCCTGCTTTTGCCTACGGCGCCGGCGGGCCTGCTCGCGCTTGCGCTCGGCCTGCTGATCGGCCCGCTTTCGGCGCTTCTCGGCTTCGGCGCGTGCCTTCTCGGCCTGCTTCTCGCCTGCTTCGGTCCGCTCATGCGCTCGCTCGCGCAGTCCACGCGCGCGACGTCGCTTGGCGACGGCCGCGCGCAGGCGCTTCGCCTCGTCGCGCAGCTGCTCGTCGCGAAGCGCGGTGCCGGCGGCACTACGAACCGTGGCATCGGCGCGGTCGACGGCTAGCCCCGCGGAGGTCGCGACGCTCTCCGGCGCTGCCCGCAACACGGTGTCGGCGGGAAGCCGCGCCAGCTTGATCGCGCCGTTTACGGTCGCCTTGGGGATCGTCTTTAGTGCGGTCATCGGGTCTCCTTCGGATCGAGCGCGCCGGCCTCTAACTCGGCCTCGCGCGCCTTTTGTTCGAGCTCGAGCGCCTCCAGGTTGCGGGCGCGCTCCTGAGCCTCTGCGATGGCGGTGCGCCGGTCGGCCTCGGCCCGCTGGCGCGCGCGCCTCGCCTCGGCCTGCCTGATCTCGCCGGCAGCCTCCTTGACCGAGTGCTCCTCGGCTTGCTCGCGGTCAGCTTCCGCAGCCGTTTCGGCGCGGCGCTGCTCGATCTCAGCCTCGAGTCGCTGGCGCTCCTCGGCCGTCTCGACCTTGTCCTCCTCGAGCTGCGCCGCGGCGTCTGCCTGCTGGGCCTCGGTGCGTGCCTCTGCGGCCTCGACCGCGGTTTCCCCCTGAGCCTGCTGGAGTCGGCCCTCGCGGGCAAGATCGTCCTTGTTTGCCAGCTCGCCCGCCAACTCCTTCGCCTTGCCGGCCACCTTGCCGGCGAGTCC
This sequence comes from uncultured Solirubrobacterales bacterium, assembly GCA_963729075.1. Classification (GTDB taxonomy): domain Bacteria; phylum Actinomycetota; class Thermoleophilia; order Solirubrobacterales; family 70-9; genus WHSW01. Next base: position 1,241 of record CAVSMU010000008.1, read on the forward strand.
GCCGGTGGTCCGTTCGTCGGTTTCGTGTTCGGTCATGAATGTGTTGCCTTTCGTCTGTCGTCGTGTAGCGAGACGTTCTCTCCCGGAGCCAAAAGCCCGGGTCGGGCCTCCTCGGAGGCCCGACCGGGCTGATGTGATGAACGGCGGGCCTGAAGGCCCGCAGCTGCTAGTGACGACTCCCGTTGGTGCTGTCTCCATCGGTGTCCGTGTACGGATCGCTCGATCCGGACTTGGCCAGACCGCGGCTGATCAGGTACGCGCCGGCAACGATCGCGACGTAGAGCCACGCCTGGCGGGCGATGAACTCATCGGTCCCTCCGGTGTCGCCGCCCTTGATCGCGGCAGCGCTTACGAGGATCGCGGCGATGACGCCGAGCATGGCCCAGAACTCGGTGGTCTTGAAGGCCTGCTTGGTCTCGGTCGTCAAGCGGCGAACGACGCCGGTGTGACGAACTGAGTCGGCGCGCGCGGCACCGGTCTTCGTTCCTGCTTCCATAGGTTGCGTTCTCCTGTCCTTGGTGTCCCGCTCTGGGCCGTGCAAGGCGTGACGTTCGTCACCACCCCGCCCCTGTGCTCCCAGCCGGTTTGGCAGGTGCCTCGCGTCTGGCGAAGCAATAGCTGCCTCGACCTCCTTGTACCCAGGCAGCAGCCGCTCTTAACAGTGTTCCGGATGGTCCCTCCATGCGAAGCGGACCTCTTAGGAAGCAGGGCGCGGCCCGCTCAGTGGCGGGCCGCCTGAGCCCTTGGGTCGCTGGCCCTTCGAGAGTGTCCTCCGGGGGCTACAAGCCCGAGCGCTGGACCACCGTGCCGCCCCGTTAGGCGGCACAGCGTTCGGTCATAGGCGAGTAGAGCTCAGCTCCGCTTCGCGCTCTTGCTCCGGGCGGACGAACTCCGGGAGCTGCCGTTCGCGCTCGAGCCGTTGCGGCTGCCGCGGGAACGAGATCCGCTGGAACGACCTTTAGAGCTGCGCTCTGTGCGGCTCTTGACCTCGCCGTCCTCGATCGTTCCCCGCCAGCCGCCCTCGGCTTCCTCGTTGAGCTCGATGTAGGCCTTGAAGCGATGCAGGTCGCCGCGCACGGCGCGCTTTACGAACCGCATCCCGCGACTCGCCTTGTCGACCACGTTGCTCGGCTCGACGTCCATGGTCAGCTCGATCCGGGTCAAGCGATCGCCCAACTCGTGGAAGGTGACGACGCCGGTGTGCGCGAAGCCCTGGGTAACGTTCCATTCGATCCGCTCGTCGGGTCGCTGCTCGATGATCTCGGCCTCAAACCGCTTCGTGATTCCCCAGGCCTTGGCCTGGAAGCTGACCGTCGTATCGTCGGCTTGGTCAACGTTCTCCAGCCGATGCATGAAGTCGGGCCAGTCCTCGAACTGGGTCCACTGGTTGTAGACCTCCTTGATCGGCACCCCGATGTCGACCGACTGCTCGATCGGCATGCGGCGACCGCTGCCGTGACCCGGCGCGGCGCGGCCCTGCCCATCGCCTTCGTCGCCCTCCTTGTCCTTGCCACCGCCCTCCTTGTCCTTGCCACCGCCCTCTTTGTCCTTGCCGCCACCAAACATCCCGCCGAGCAGCCCATCGCCTCCGAACAGCCCCTTCGGCAGGTCGGGCGTGACCTCATCGGCCGTCTCCTTGACCTGCTCCTTCACCTTCTGCTTGGCCTTGCCCTTGACGTCCGATGCCTTCTCGGAAACCTTTGGGCCCACGAGCTTGGCGATCCGTTCGGCCGCGAACGGCACGGCGGCCAGGGCCACCCCGGCGACCGCGAGCCCCTTCGGCCCCGATAGCGGACCGCCATCCTTCGCCGGGTTCGCCTTTGAAGCGGTCTTCAGGGCGCTCTTGGTCGTGCTCGCAATGTCTGCCATCAGTTTCTCCTTGTGGTGCTTGGGTTCGACCCGACTTCGCGGGCTAGTGGCGCAGAAGCTTGTAGACGACGAAGCTGGCCGCTGTGCCGGCGATCGTTGCCCCGGCCATCGCGCGGAAGGCTCCGGGCTTCTCGCCCTTGATGCGTTGTGTCACCGCCGTCCCCAGCGGGCCGGCCAGCTTTTTGACGTCTGGCATTCCCTACCCTCCGCGGTGCTCCTTATTCGCCGGCTACCCGGGACCATCGCCAAGTAACGAACGCGTCCGGCGAGTCCCTACTCCGGGTCGCTCGAGTCGATTGCCCGCCGGACCTTCCGGAAACCCCGGTCTCGCAATTCGCCCCCGGCGCAGGAAGCGACCCGCCCTGCTGGACGGGTAGGTCCAACGCGTCTACGAGAAGGGGGAGATCTCGAAGACGACATCCTTCGCCGGCCTGCCACGTCCGACATCAAACGCGGAACGACCGCGCCGTCCTCGCGATCCCAGGACGCGCAGCGGCCGCCGAGTACGTGCCCAGGCGCATCACGGCAGCGATCAGCAATTTCGCCCGTTCGGCAAGTCGGCGATCAGGCCAGCAGGAGAACCAACAGGATGATGATGATGAGCTCCGCCACCGATGTGTGCCTTCCTCCCGCGTTGGCGTCGTCCCGCCCCTTTGCCCGCGACTGGGCGGGCAACTAAGACAGACGCCGAAATCCGTGGAGTACGCCGCGCTGCTGTTAGGCAGGCAGGCTCCGGGGTACGCCGCGTTCGAAGTGAAATCGGCTAAATATCAATTCGAGTGACTGACGCAAAGGAGGACCGATGTCGACTGAGGGCACCACACTGACCGATAACGAGACGGCCGTCCGCACGCTGATCGAGGAGCTCTGGAACAAGGGAAATCTCGACTGGGCCGATCAGCTCGTCGCCCCCGACGCCGTCGATCACGACCCGGCGAGGCCACCGGACCTCCCCCAAGGACGTGAGGGCGTCAAGCAGGCGGTCTCCATGTACCGGGCCGCGTTTCCGGACCTCAGGCTCAGCATCGACGAGCTCTTCGCTCACGAGGACAAGGTCGTGTGGCGCTGGCGCTCGGAGGGCACCCACACTGGCGAGTTTTTCGGGCTGCTGCCGACGCACAAGCGGGGGGAGGTCACCGGAATCTCCATCGCTCGACTGGAGGACGGCAAGGTGGTTGAGACCTGGAGCGAGTGGGACAATCTCGGTCTGCTGCGACAGCTTGGCGCAGCCCCAGGACCCGGCAGCCGGGCTGAGTGGCTGGGCGTCCAGGCTCAGCGTCTTGCGGTCCGCGCCCAAGAGGCGGCGACAAAGCTTCGTGAGCGTGCCGGCGAAAGGGGTCCGAGCGCCTGAGCGCGGATGCCTGCATCGAGATCCGCTGCTCCTTTCGCGCGTGAAGGCGAGTGCCCAGCGCCGCCCTCGCGTCAACCGGCCCGCCCCCCATTGGACCAACAGCATCTACGAGCAAGTACCGCGCTCGTCGCGGATCATCGGCCTCGGCACTTCGCGCACCGGGCGTCCACGCCCCAGCCCGGACGGGCGCCGCGCATCGAAACGGGGACACGTGCGAGTTGTGCCTTTCGGTGCGGGTAGGAGAACCCCATCGTGCAACGAGGCGACGACACGCGTTCAGCCGGCGTGGCCACCATCGAGGCCGAAACCCCCGCGCGGCTCCCTGCAGCGGCGGGGACCGATCGAGCGTCGGATGACGAGAGTCTCAGCGAGGCACTGCAGCGATGGCTGCGGGGCGAGGGTGAGAAGACCCTCGGCGGCCTTATCGATGTTTTCAAGGAGAAGAGCTTCGCCATTCTCTTCGTCCTCCTGCTGGGTGTGCCGGCGCTGCCGATACCAACCGGCGGTGCGACGCACGTGTTCGAAGTCATCGCCGTGCTCTTGGCCCTGCAGCTGATCGCTGGGCGCGACGAGATCTGGCTCCCAGAGCGTTGGCGCAACCGAGAGCTGGCGGGCGATAAGCAGGAGCGCTTCCTTACCGCGCTGATGAAGCTGATTCGGCGGCTGGAGCGGCTATCAAAACCCCGCCTGCGCTTTCTCTTCGATCACCGCGCCAGCAACATCGCGTTCGGGCTCATCGTGATCGCCGGATGCGTCGCGGCGTTCCTGGCCCCACCGTTTACCGGGCTAGACACTCTTCCCGCCCTCGCCGTAGTCCTCGTCTCGCTCGGCGTGCTGTTAGAGGACTTCGCCGTGGTGATCGTCGGGCTTGTGATCGGGGTAATAGGAATCGCCCTGGAGATATTTCTGGGTAAGGCCGCGGTAGATGCCGTGAGCGGCCTGTTTTAGGCTCGACGCTCCCTTCGGACACCCTGCGGGCGTTCTGCGGCTCCCGGCTCCCGCTTCGGACTGCCATGAAGAAGGGCCTCCGTTGGTGAAGCCCTCACCGGTGTTGTTCACCAACCGAGAGGCAACCAAGGAGGCCCACTTCAATGTTGCACGCTGGATTAGACCTGAGTCGGCGAAAGATCGACGTCTGCCTGCTCTCCGAGCATGGAGAGCACGTCGACCAGCTCGCCGTCCCGCCTGACGTCGAGAGCCTGAGAACGCTCGCAAGGCGGATCGATGAGGTCCATGCCGAGCCCGTCTACGCGGTCATCGAGTCGATGACCGGCGCCCGGCTCGTCCACGACACGCTCGAGGCCTGCGGCTGGGACGTCGAGATCGCCGATGCCCAGAGGGTCAAGGGCCTCGCCCCCTTGGCCTGCATCGAATACCGCGTCAGGCACATTTTGGCACCTCATTGGCACCTTGAAACGCGCCCGCGCATCGATCCGACTCGCCGATCATGCCGATTTGCAGGGCTTCTATAGGGGTGAGCGACGGGACTCGAACCCGCGACCACCTGGACCACAACCAGGAGCTCTACCAGCTGAGCTACGCTCACCGCGCCCGCCCAATGTAGCGCCTGCAACGCGGCGCCCCCAGCCCGCGCAGGACGCATGTCGCCGCGAGGTGGCCAGGCCGGCCCGCGCTCCTGACGCGAATCGTCACCATCGAAACGAGCGAGGCAGAAGCCTGTTTTCGTAGTCGGGGCTCGGGTAGGCGAATGTGGGACAACCCGTTAGGAGGGATCGACAAGTGAGCATCACCGACAAGGTCACCGGCAAGGCCAAGCAGGTCATGGGCGACCTCACCGGCGACTCGAAGACCCGGAGCGAGGGTCAGCGCGAGGAGCGCAAGGGCGAGAAGAAGGAAGAGCTCGGCCGCGCGCAAGAGCGCGCCGACCGCAAGGCTGAGGAGGTCGCGGACCTCGAGCGCAGAACGTAAACGAGATCACCGGTTATCGAGAGTGATCCAAGGGCCCGGCCGCCACGGCCGGGCTCTTTCATGTCCAGCGGGGGGCAGCGCCCCCGGCAGGATTCGAACCTGCGGCCCGCTGCTTAGAAGGCAGCCGCTCTGTCCACTGAGCTACGGGGGCGAGTGACCCGGTATTCGCAGTGCCTACGGTACCCGTCGTAGAGCCGATCCCGGCGTTCGCGGCGCGAGATACTGGCGGGCGATGTCGCAGGAGAACGTGGCGATCGTGCGCAGGACGGCCGAGCTCTGGACTCGAGGCGGCTGGCAAGGCGCCATCGACGAGGGCCTCGTCCATCCGCAGGTCGAGTACCACGACGACAAGCGGTGGCCCGAGGCACGATCCGCGTACGGGACGTCTGCGCTCGTAGAACGCTTCGTCGAGATCATGGAGCTCCTCGGCAAGGACGCCCAGCTCGAGGTCGAGGAGCTTTTCGACTGCGCCGAGGACCGTGTGGTGATGATCTTTCGCTTCTGGGGTGAAGGGAGAGCCAGTGGCATTCGCCACGACTACCGCTGGGCCTTCGAGTACCGGATTCGTGATGGGCAGATCGATTTCATCCAGGCTCATCTGGATCCGAAGGAGGCCCTCGAAGCCGCAGGCCTTTCGGAGTAGGCGTATAGGGTTGGATCGACGACCACCCAGAAAGGAGTCCGGGGATTACCGCAAGGATGCTCATCGCCACCCTGGCGGTGGCCGGTGTCACCGCGAGCGGCTGCGGCGGCGACGATGCGACGACATCGGCCGGCGCCGGTGAGGAGACCGCCGCCGAGGAGACGACGACTGAGACGACGTCTGCGCCGAACCGCGTGGACCTGGTCACTCCGCCCGGCGATGAGCTCGTCTTCGAGCCAGACACCGCGACGGCCGCCGCCGGGCTGGTGACCGTCGTCTGGCACAACGAGTCAAAGCTTCTTCACTCGATTTGCCTCGAGGACCCGCAGGGCAAGGGCGTCAAGTCGACCGGGGGAACGGTTTGCTCCAGTCAGGTCAAAGGGACCACCGCGATTTCGGGCAGCCTCACGGAGACCTACCAGGACCTGAAGCCGGGCAAGTACACCTTCTACTGCGGCGTGGACGAGCATCGAGCTCAGGGCATGGAGGGCACGCTCACCGTCGAGTAGGCGATGTCACCGGAGGCCCTCGAAGCCGCCGGGGCGCTCAGACCTCGCCGCCGTCGCCCCCGCGCCCGCGTCGGCGACGCCCGCCGCCGCGGCGGCGCTCGCCCGCATGCTTGTGCTTGCCCCGTGCCTCGCCCTCGACCTTCTCCTCGGCGCGGGCACGCTCGGTCTCGGATGCCGCCTCGGCGGCCGACGCGTCGGGCTCGTCCGCGCCGGGCTCCTTGATCGCGGACGCGGCGGCCTTCGCCTTGTCGGCGACGCTGCCCTCGCCCTTCGCGATCTCCTTGAGCTCCTCGGCGTCCTCCTTGAGCGAGTCGCTGCCGCCCCGCTTCTCCACCAGTTCCTTCGCTTTGCTCGACAACTGTTTGAAGTCCATCATCGCTCCCGGTCGCTCGTTTCGCAGACTCTGTCACGTCACGGATACCCCCGCATCCGCGGCTACACTCGGCACCTCGGGGCGTGGCGCAGCCTGGTAGCGCGCTGCCTTTGGGTGGCAGAGGTCCCCGGTTCAAATCCGGGCGCCCCGATTGCGGGCGTGCGCGGACGGGTCGATTGCCCTCGGCGCCCGAACGTGACAAAGTCCCGCCCATGACGCGCAGGGACGGGTCGCTACTCGGCAGGCGACTGGCCGGGATCCTCGCAGCCACGATCGCGGCGCTTGCGTGCGGGTCGGGAGGCGCCGCGAACGCGCAGGACCCGGCGCCCCTGGTCGCGCGGGGCAGCGTCGAACAGGTCCACGTGACCGACGCGACACCGGGCGCGCGGGTGAAGCTGCTGCGCCGCGGAACGGTCGTCGACGCGAAGCGCGCCGGTGAGCTCGGCGGCGTCGTCTTCCGGCGCCTCGATCCCGGCGGCGGCTACCGCGTGCGACAGGTCGGGGCTGCCGTGACATCGAACCTGAAGGTGCTCGGCCCGCGCCCGGCGCCGCCCAGCAGCGCGATCTACGACCAGGTGCTGCCGGCCGGCGGCTATGGCTATCTGACTACGCGCGACGGAACCCAGCTGGCGATCAACGTCCACCTGCCGGGTCCCCCTGAGGAGGGCCCCTACCCGACCTTCGTCGAGTACTCCGGCTACGGCTACGCCGACCCGGCCGGCCCGCAGAGCGGCATCCAGCCCATCGCGGCGCTGCTCGGCTGGGCGGTCGTGGACGTCAATATGCGCGGCACCGGATGCTCGGGAGGCGCGTTCGACTACTTCGAGCGCCTGCAGTCGCTCGACGGGTACGACGTGATCGAGACGGTCGCGCGGCAGCCCTGGGCGCTCAACCACCGGGTCGGCATGCTCGGGATCTCCTACGGCGGCATCAGCCAGCTGTTCGTCGCCGCGACCAGGCCGCCCAGCCTCGCCGCGATCGCGCCCCTGTCCGTGATCGACAGCACGCTGACGACGCTCTATCCGGGCGGGATCCTCAACACGGGCTTCGCCCTCTCGTGGGCGGATGACAGGGTCCACGACGCCCAGCCCGCCGGCCCGACCACGGGTCAGCCATGGGCGTGGCGCCGGATCGAGGGAGGCGACGAGACCTGCCGGTCGAACCAGGACCTCCACCCTGAGGCGGTCGACCTGATCTCGAAGATCAGGCGCAACGACTACTACCGCGCGCAGGTGGTCGACCCGCTGTCGCCGATCACCTTCGTCAACAAGATCGACGTCCCGGTGTTCCTCGCCTGTCAATGGACCGACGAGCAGACGGGCGGTCACTGCCCGGCGCTTGCCTCACGCTTCACCGGCACGAAGCGGAAGTGGTTCACGTTCGCAAACGGGGTGCACGCGGACTCGCTCGACCCGGCGACGTTCAACCGCTGGTTCGACTTCCTCGAGCTGTACGTCGCCGGGCGAAGACCCCAACTGCCACCGGCCGTGCGGGCCGCCGCTCCCGTGCTCTATGCGACTCTCCTGGGAGTGCAGGGCGTCGGCCTGCCGGACGATCCGATCCAGCAGCAACCGGACTATGAGTCGGCGCTCGCCGCCTTCGAGGCCCAGCCGCCGGTGCGCATCCTGTTCGACAACGGCGCGGGCGGCGCGCCGGGAACCCCGATCCCCGCGTTCGAGCAGTCGTTCAAGCGCTTTCCGATACCGACGACGGAGGCCCGATCGTGGTATCTCGGCCGCGGCGAGAAGCTCGCCGACCGGGTCGGGCGGAAGGGCGCCGAGCGCTTCACATGGGATCCCGACGCGCGGCCGCCGACGGACTTCAGCGGCGACACCGGGTCCGGGCCGGGCGGGATCTGGACGGCGTCGCCCAACTACCAGTGGACGCAGAGCGCCCCGGGCCGCGCGCTGTCCTACCTGGGCTCGCCCCTGCAATCCGACACGGCGGTCATCGGGGCCGGTGCGGTGGAGCTCTGGGTGCGCTCGAAGGCTCGCAACGTGGACCTGCAGGCGACCGTCACGGAGGTGCGCCCCGATGGCAAGGAGACGTTCGTCCAGGGCGGGTGGCTCCGGTCCGACGCGCGCAAGCTCGACCTCGACAACACGACCGTGCTCGAACCCGTGCCGAGCTACCGCGAGCGCCACGCGAGGACGCTGCCTCGAGGGCGCTGGGTGAAGCTGACGATCCCGCTCTACTACGAGGGCCACGTCTACCGCGAGGGCTCGCGAATCCGCCTGACCATCTCGGCCCCCGGCGGCGATCAGCCGATCTGGGCGTTCGCCGAGGCCGACCCGGACAGCACCCCCTGGGTGGCGGTCGCCCATTCGCGGCGCATGCCCTCGCAGCTCGTCCTGCCCGTTGTGCCGGGAGTCGACGCCCCGACCGAGCTGCCGCCGTGCCCGGGCCTGCGCGGCCAGCCGTGCCGCGACTACGTCCCGTTCGCCAACAAGGCGTTTCGCGGCGGCTGATGGCGGCCGAGGAGTCGCGGTCGTGGGTCTAGGGACGGAGGCGTGAGCCACGGGCGAGCTCGGCGACAAGCTGCGCGGCGCGATCGAGCCGACGCTCGAGCCGGGCGAGACGCTGAGGGGCGCCTGCATCGCCACCCAGTCGGGTCTCTTCAGGGGCCGCGCCGTCGGGATCGGGGTCACTGAGCGGCGGCTCATCGTCCAGGGCCTGACCCGCAAGCTCGATCCTGACGGCGAGCCGATCTCGTTGCCTCCCGACCGGATCGCCGATGCCAGCGCCGAGGGCGCCGGCGACGGTTGGCCGAACATCGGCAGCGCGATCATGGAGAAGGCCGCGGTGACGCTGAAGCTGAAGACGACCGATGGCGAAAAGCTGAAGCTGATGATGATGCGGGGCACCGGGCCGCTCGGCGGGCTCGGTGGCGGCGAGGACCAGCGCTCCGGCTTCGAAGCGCTGGGCGCATGGTTCGCCGAGCAGGCCCAGCGCTGATCCTCGGCCCCGGAAGGGTAGGGTTGCGCGCCCGATGGCCGAGGTCCGACCGCTCAACGCACTGCACTACAGCCTCGCCGCGGTGCCCTCGCTCGCCGACGTCATCGCTCCGCCGTATGACGTGATCGACGACCGGCGCCGCGCGGAGCTGCTCGCGCGCTCGCCGTTCAACGTGGTCGAGATCGACCTGCCGCGGGCCCCCGAGGGCGGCGATCCCTACGAGCACGCCGCAGAGACCCTGGAGGAATGGACGCTGCAGGGGATCCTCGCCGCGGATCGCGACCCGGCGCTGTGGGCGCTGGAGCAGGAGTTCGAGGGACCGGACGGCGTCCGCCGCGCGCGCCGCGCGCTCCTGTGCCGGGTGCGGGTCACCGACTACGGCCCGGGGCTCGTCCGCCCGCACGAGCGCACCCAGCCCGGCCCGAAGGAGGACCGCCTGCGGCTCACCGAGGCGACGCGCCACAACCTCTCGCCGATCTTCTCGCTGCACCCGGGCGACGCCTGGCGGCACGTCGAGGCGTTCACGCGGCTCGAGCCGTGGGCCGAGGCCGTCGACGACGACGGCATCACGCACCGGGTCTGGCGCATCGACGATCCGGAGGCCCACCGAGCGGTCGCCGCCCAACTCGCCGAGGCCGAGCTCCTGATCGCCGACGGCCACCACCGCTACGAGACGGCACGAACCTATGCCGACGCGATCGGCGGGGACGGCAACCACCGTTACACGCTGATGGCGCTGGTCGCGCTCGAGGACCCCGGGCTGGCCGTGTTCGGCTACCACCGGCTGCTTTCGAACCTCGGCGAGCCCGGGCCGCGCGAGGCGCTGCGAGAGGCGATCCTGGGGGCGTTCGAGGTCGACGAGGTGCCCCCGGAGCGGCTCGACCCGGCCGGCGAGGAGGGGATCGGCGTCTTCGGCTACATCGACGCGCACCACCGCCGCGGGTTCCGGCTGCGGCTCAAGGACCCCGCCGGCCTCGCGGCGGCGATGCCCGACGCCTCCGAGGCCTACCGGACGCTCGACGCCGCAATCCTCGAGACGCTGCTCCTGCGGGACGCGCTCGGGATGAGCTCCGAGGACATCGAGGCGAAGCGCGGGATCGGATACACGGCCTCCGCGGAGCAGGCGCTCGCGGCGCTCGACGAGGGCGTCCACGCGGCCTTTTTGATGCGCCCGACCCCGGTGGAGCAGGTGCGCGCGGTCGCCGCGGCGGGCGAGACGATGCCGCCGAAGTCGACCTACTTCTTCCCGAAGGTGCCGACCGGGATCGTCTTCAATCCGCTCAGCTAGGGTCGGTGCGTGACCCGCATCTACACCAAGAAGGGCGACGACGGCACCACCTCGCTCTGGTACGGCGGCCGAGTGGCGAAATCAGACCGGCGCACCGAGGCCTACGGCGCCCTCGACGAGGCCGCCTCGCAGCTGGGAGCGGCCCGCGCCCTCTGCGGGCCCGGGGAGGCCGAGCTGGCCGCCGACATCCTCCGCCTCCAGGATGACCTGTTCATCGCGGGCGCCGAGCTCGCCACCGCGCCGGAGGCGGCGGAGCGGCTACGGGACGGCGTCAGCCGCGTGACGCCGGAGATGGCGGCGGAGCTCGAGCAGGCGATCGACCGCTACATGGGGCGGGTAGAGCTGCCACCCAAGTTCGTCATTCCCGGCGGGACCAGGCTTTCCGCGCAGCTCGACGTCGCCCGCGCGGTAATCCGGCGGGCCGAGCGGCGCACCGTGGCGCTCGCCGAAGCCGGCGGGCTGGCCTCCGAGGAGCTGCTCCGCTTCCTCAACCGCGCCTCCGACGCCGCCTACGCGATGGCGCGCTTCGCCGACGTGGACGAGCCCGAGCTGTTCGCCGGCCGCGAGCGCGAGGAGCCGAAGTCGTGAGGGCGGTGGCCCGCCGCCGGGGCGGATACACGCACGACGTCGAGATCGACGGCGGGCATACGCTGGTGATCGACGAGCCGCGCGGGGCGGGCGGCGAGGACGCCGGGCCCTCCCCCACCCGCACGGTCGCCGCAGCGCTCGCCGCCTGCACCGCGATCACCTGCGAGATGTACGCCGAGCGGAAGGGGTGGGAGCTCGGCGAGGTGGAGGTCGAGGTCGAGCTCGAATACGGGGAGAACTCGTCGATCGACCACCTGACGGTCGCCCTGCGGGTGCCCGAGCCCCTGAACGAAGCCCAGCAGGAGCGCCTGCTCGCGATCGCCGGCAAGTGCCCCGTGCACCGGGCGCTCGCCGGCGCGACCCCCGTGGCGATCACCGATCGCATCGAGTCCTCGACGCCGGCGCCCTGATGGACCTCGGCCTGAGCGGAAAGGCTTGCGCGGTCACCGGCGCGAGCCGCGGAATCGGCCGGCACACCGCGCGCCTGCTGGCCGAGGAGGGCGCCTCCGTCCTCCTCGTCGCCCGGGGTGCCGACGCACTGGCGGAGGCCGCGACCGAGTGCCGGGCGGCCGGCACCGACGCGTATGTACTGGCCCTCGACGTCACCGACGCCGACGCCGGCGGCCGGATCGTCGCCGCCGGCCAGGAGCACTTCGGTCGGCTGGACGTCCTCGTCAACAACGCCGGCACCGCGCGCTGGCGCGATCTCGACGAGGTAGCCGAGGAGGACTGGTACGAGGCCTGGGAGCTGAACGTGATGGCGCCGCTGCGGGCGATGCGGGCGGCCATCCCCGGGATGGCGGCGCGCGGGTGGGGTCGGATCGTGAACGTCGCGTCGACCGCCGGCAAGCGGCCCTCCGCGCAGATGCCCGAGTACTCGGTCGCCAAGGCGGCCGAGCTCTCCCTCTCGCGGCTCTTTGCCGACCGCCACGCTCGCGAGGGAGTGCTCGTGAACGCGGTCTGCCCCGGGCCGACCACGTCGGAGATGTGGATGGACGCGGGCGGCCTGCTCGACCAGTCGCAGGAGATGGGCGGGATCGAGTCCCGCGAGGCGGCGTTGCGGGTGGCGGGCGAGAAGCGGCCGATCGGCCGCCTCGCCGAGGTGGACGAGATCGCCGCGGCGATCGTCTTCCTGTGCTCGGAGCGCGCCTCCTACGTCGCCGGGGCGGCCTGGTCGGTCGACGGCGGCACCGTGCAGGTGATCATCTGATGACCTGCGCCAGTGCGGGTCGCGAGGAGCGCCTGAACGAGCGCCGGCGACCGGTGGCCTGAAGCGTCGTGGACCCACGCTCCGCGCTTCGGACGGCGCTGCTCTCCCCCGAGGAGGCCGAGGCGATGGATGCCCACGGCCAGACGGAGGCCGCGGTGCTGGTCCCGATGTTCGGCTATCCGGGCCGGCCTGGCCTGGTGTTCACGGAGCGCCGCCACGACCTACGCCGGCACGCCGGCGAGATCTCCTTTCCCGGCGGCCGGCGCGACCATCCCGGTGAAGAGCTGATGGCCACGGCGCTTCGCGAGGCCGAGGAGGAGATCGGCCTGGCGGCGGGCGAGGTCGACGTGCTCGGCGCCCTGCCGCCGATCGGGACCTTCGTGACCAGCTACAAGGTGCACCCGTTCGTCGGCCTGATCGACGAGGGCCTGCGCTTCGAGCCGAACCCCGCCGAGGTCGAGACGGTGCTCGCGTTCACGGTAGACGCCCTGCGCGAATCGTTTCGGATGCGCCGCCTGGTACGTCGCGGCATCCCGTTTCGAACCCCGACCTATCTCGTCGACGACCACCTGATCTGGGGCGCAACCGCCCGCATCCTGGGCGAGCTCCTCGCGCGGCTGGACCGCTGAGGAACCGGCGCGGGCCCGCGGTCGCGCGGGTATGGTGAACCCATGGCCACAGACGGGGTCCGGGGGGGCACCGCGGAGGTCGACGCGAGCGCGATCACTGCGCCATCGGTCGGCCCGAACACCGTGATCGAGAAGGACGATCCCGAGGAGCGGCTCGCCCGCCACGAGCAGTCCGAGACCGATGCGATGGGGCTCGACAAGCGCCGCCAGGTGGTCGGCGGGCGCTACAGCCCCACGATCCGGCGCCAACTGGCCATGTACGGGATCTTCCTCGCGATCGTCGCGGCGATCGCGTTCGGCTGCATCGTTCTCGCCAACGAGCTCGACAAGGCGCCGAAGAACTACCCGGACAAGGCGCCGTGGGCGCAGGCCGACGCCCCGAACATCCCACCGAAGCCGATCGACTTCCCGAACTACGGAAACCCCGGCCCCGACTCCAACTAGCCGCGCGACCTAGCCAGCCGTCAGGCGCGCGGCCGCCGCGAGCATCTCCGCCCGCCAGGCGACCACGTCGACGGGGTCCGCATCGACCAGCTCGAACGGGATCCGCCATCGCCCTCCGGCCGCGACGACCAGGTCCGCGCCACGGCGGAGCACGGCCGGCTCGACCGTTCCACCCGACTCGTAGACGAACCCGCGAACGGGGGTGTCGACGATCTGCTCCAAGACCCGCTCGAGCCGCGCCCCGTGAATCGCTCCAAGCTGGGCCGGATCGCCGCAGGCGGAGCCGAGCAGCCAGAAGATGAGCGCCACGTCCGCGACCTGCTCGAGCACCGTCCAGACGCGGTCGGGGTCGGCGACGACCGCCTCGATCCCGCACTCCGAGATCGCCGTGGCCTCGTCCTCGCGCCGAGTCGTGCCGCGGACCGCCCAGTCGCCGGCGAGGAGCTCGCGCCCGAGCTCGCGGCCCCGGCACCCGCAGCCGACGATCAGCGCCCGCGCCACGTTCGCCGCGACCCCGGATCCCTTGCCCGGCTAGGCGCCGAACTCGTCCTCGAGCTCGTCGAGGCGGCGATCGTGCGCGCGGCGGGCTCGCTCGCGGATCGCCTCGTCCTCGCGCGCCATCTGTTGGGCGTCCTCCTCGGTGAGCTCGGCCTCGCCGCGGCGGCGCCGGTACTCGTTCTGCGCCTCGATCATCTGCTGTACGTCGTCGATCTCGAGCTGGGCCTCGACCTCGTGCGAGCGGGTCGGTTTCCAGTCGACCAGGTCGGCGCCGCTGCCGGGGTAGGCCCGCGCCAGCAGGACGAGACAGAGGACGATGAACCCGACCATGAGGAGCGAGATCGCCACGAAGTCCACGGGCCTACCTTAGACCTCCCTCCGCCGCTTGACCGCCCCGCAGCGCCGAGCATCGCCGGCGGCGTGACATCATCGCCGGCCGATGGCCGAGGCGCTGATCATCGACGCCGTGCGCACGCCGATGGGCCGCTACCGGGGCGCCCTCGCCGGCGTGCGGCCGGACGACCTCGCCGCCCATGCGATCGCGGCGGCGGTGGCGCGCACGGGGATCGATCCTGCGCAGGTCGGCGACGTCTACTGGGGCGCCGCGAACCAGGCCGGGGAGGACAACCGCGACGTCGCCCGCATGGCCTCGCTGCTGGCCGGGCTGCCGGTGGAAGTCCCTGGGGTGACGGTCAACCGCCTCTGCGCCTCGGGGCTCGAGGCCGTGAACCAGGCGTCGCGAGCGCTCCGGCTCGGCGAGGGCGAGCTCTATCTGGCCGGTGGCTCGGAGTCGATGAGCCGGGCCCCCTGGGTGGTGCCGAAGCCCGCCGCGGCCCTCCCGCGCGGCGAGCAGACGATGTATGACACCGCGCTCGGCTGGCGGCTGATCAACCCGCGGATGGCCGAGCTCTACTCGACCGAGGCGATGGGCGAGACGGCCGAGAACGTCGCCGAACGCCACTCGATCTCGCGCGAGGATCAGGACGAGTTCGCGCTCGCCAGCCACCGGCGCGCGATCGCAGCCCGCGACGAGCGGCGGTTCGCCGAGCAGATCGTCGCGGTCGAGGCGCCGGAGGGCCGCACGACGACGCTGGTGGAGGATGACGAAGGGCCGCGGGCCGATACCTCGCTCGAGCGCCTCGCCGCGCTGCGCCCGGCGTTTCGCGAGGGGGGCAGCATTACCGCGGGTAACTCCTCGACGCTCAACGACGGCGCTGCCTGCCTGGTCCTCGCATCCGAGCGCAAGGCGGAGGAGCTCGGGGCCGAGCCGCTCGCGCGGATCGTCGCCACGGGCGTCGCGGGGGTCGACCCGGCATTCATGGGGATCGGTCCGGTGCCCGCGATCCGGCGCGCGCTCGATGCGTCCGGGCTGGAGCTCGACGAGATCGACCTGATCGAGATCAACGAGGCCTTCGCAGCCCAGGTGCTCGCCTGTGCGCGCGAGCTCGGGATCGACGGGGGGCGCCTGAACGTCAACGGCGGCGCGATCGCGCTCGGCCACCCGCTCGGCTGCTCGGGCGCTCGGCTGCTGACCACGCTCGCCTGGGAGCTTCGCCGTCGCCGGGGCCGCTACGGGATCGCCTCGCTCTGCGTCGGGGTTGGTCAAGGCCTGGCCACGGTGATCGAGCGCGCCTGACCACGCGCCCGGCCGGGCTCGGATAGCCTCGGGTAATGGCCTTCGAGGAGCTTGCCTCGGTCGACGGCGAGATCGCCCCGACCGCGCGGACCACGATTCCCGTGTGCGACGACGGCCTCTACCGCGGCGACGGGGTGTTCGAGGTGATCCGCCTGTACTCGGGGCGCCCGTTCGCGCTCGCCGAGCACCTCGATCGGCTCGAGCGCTCGGCGGCGGCGATCGAGCTGCCCGTCGACCGCGAGGCCGTCGAGGGCGAGGTCGCCGTCCTCCTGGAGCGGACCGGCGAGGTCGACGGACAGCTGCGGATACTGCTCACCCGCGGGGGGCGGCGGATCCTGCTGACCGAGGAGCTGCCGGCGCGCGGCACGACCGTGAGCCTCGCGACGGTCACCTACTCCCCGACTGTGATCCTGACGGGCGTCAAGTCGCTCTCCTACGGAGCCAACATGCAGGCGACGCGGATCGCCGCCGCGCGCGGCGCGGACGAGGCCGTTCTGGTCCGGCCCGACGGGATCGTGCTCGAGGCTCCGACCTCGTCGATCTTCTGGGTCTCGGCCGAGGGACCGTTGCGGACACCGGCGCTGTCGACGGGGATCCTCGAGTCGATCACCCGCTCGAAGGTGATTCGCGAGCTGCACGTCGAGGAGGGCGAGTACGAGCTCGACGACCTGCTCACGGCGCACGAGGCGTTCCTCGCCTCCACCACCCGCGAGGTACAGGCCGTCTCGGCCATCGACGGTCGCGGGCTCGATGCCCCAGGAACGCGGACCCTCGAGGCGGCGGAGGGGTTCGCGCGCAGGCTCGACGACGAGCTCGACGCCCGCGCGCCGGCCTGATGTTCGACGTCGAGCTCAGCGACGAGCAGCGGCTGATCCAGGAGACCGCCCGGGACTTCGTCGACAACGAGGTGATCCCGCGCGCCCGCGAGTCCGATCGCGCCGAGCGCTTCGACATCGAGCTGGCCAGACGGCTCGGCGACATGGGCTATCTGGGCGCTCCGGTCGCCGAGCCATACGGCGGGCGCGGCCTCGACTACATGGGGTACGGGATGATCGTCGAGGAGGTCGGCCGCGGCGACTCCGCGATGCGGACGGTGGTCTCGGTGCAGACGTCGCTCGTCTGCGGGTCGATCGAGCGCTGGGGGAGCGAGGATCAGAAGGAGCGCTGGCTGCCGCGCCTGTGCGCCGGCGAGGCGTTCGGGTGCTTCGGGCTCACCGAGCCCGACACGGGCTCCGACGCCGCGAACCTGCGGACGCGCGCCGAGAAGGTCGACGGCGGCTGGCGGCTGACCGGGCAGAAGATGTGGATCTCACTCGGCAACGTCGCCGACGTCGCGCTGATCTTCGCGCAGACCGACTCCGAGAAGCGACACAAGGGGCTCGCGTGCTTTCTCGTCCCGACCGAGAGCGACGGATTCTCCACCCAGGAGATCCACGGCAAGCTCGGACTGCGCGCCTCCGACACCGCATCGATCGGGCTCGACGGCGTCGAGGTCGGCGACGACGCGCTGCTCGGCGAGGTCGGCGACGGATTCAAGGTCGCGATGTCGGCGCTCGACTCGGGGCGCTACTCCGTCGCGGCTGGCTGCGTGGGCATCTGCGAGGGCTGCGTGCAGGCCTCCGTGGACTACGCAACCCAGCGACGCCAGTTCGACCATCCGATCGCGAGCTTCCAGCTCGTCCAGGAGATGATCGCCGACATGATCGTGCGTCGTGACGCCGCGCGGATGCTCGTCCGCCGGGCCGCGGCGCTCAAGGACGCTGACCGGCCGTCGACGGTCGAGACCTCGATCGCGAAGCTCTATGCAACCGAGTCGGCGGTCGAGTGCGCGAACCTGGCGATCCAGGTCCACGGAGGCTCGGGCTACGTCGACGATTACCCGGTTGAGCGCTACCTGCGCGACGCGCGGGTGACGACCCTCTATGAGGGCACCTCGCAGATCCAGAAGCTGATCATCGGCCGCGACGCGACGGGGATCAACGCGCTGGTACCGGGGTGAGGTCGCAGGTGGCAGGTCGCAGGTCGCAGGCCTTCTGCCCTCTGCGACCTGCGAGACCGCGAAGCGGCCGATCTGCGGCCTGCGGACTTGCCGCGCCGTGAGCTCAGTCGTAGACACGAGCGTCACGGACCACGTGGCGCTGTGCAAGCTCAACCGCCCGGAGGCGCGGAACGCGCTCTCACCCGAGGTCATGGACGCGCTCGCGGTCGCGGTCGAGGCGTTCGACGCCAACCCCGAGGTGCGCTGCATCGTGATCGCCGGCTCGGACGAGGTGTTCGCGGCGGGCGCCGACATCGGCGCGCTCGCCGAGCGCGAGTTCCACGAGGCCGTCTTTCATCCCACGGCGTCCTTCTGGCGGCGGCTCAGCGACTGCCGCACACCGATGGTGGCGGCGGTCTCCGGCTTCGCCCTCGGGGGCGGCTGCGAGCTCGCGCTCGTCTGCGATCTGATCGTGGCCTCGGAGACGGCCGAGTTCGGGCAGCCCGAGATCACGCTCGGGATCATCCCGGGAGGCGGCGGCACCCAGCGGCTCGCCCGGACGGTCGGCAAGCAGCGGGCGATGGAGCTGGTGCTCACCGGGAAGCGCTTCGACGCCCGCGACGCCGAGCGCATCGGGATCGTCAACGTCGTCGCCAAGAAGCGCGAATGGCTCGACACCGCCCTCGAGCTCGCGCGGCGGATCGCCTCGCGACCGCCGATCGCGACCCGCCTCGCCAAGCAGGCGGTCCTGGCGGCCGAGGAGACCTCGATGAGCGCCGGGCTCCAGCAGGAGCGCCGGCTCTACGAGCTCGCGATGGGCACCGAGGACCGGGTCGAGGGCATGCAGGCCTTCCTCGAGAAGCGCCGGCCCGAGTACCGGGGGCGGTGAGGATGGCGAACGTCTTCGAGCCCTCCTACGACGACACGAGCGAGCGCGAGGGGTTCGCGGGTCGCCGCGCGCGCATCGGCCGCCAGGCAGGAGCGGAGCACCTGGGGGCGAGCCTCTTCGAGCTCGAGCCCGGCTCGGCGCCGTTCCCGTTGCACTTTCACCTCGGGAACGAGGAGATGGTGATCGTGCTCGCCGGGACGCCGAGCCTGCGCACGCCCGTGGGCGAGCGCGATCTCGAGCCGGGCGAGGTGGTCGCATTCCCACGGGGCGAGCAGGGCGCACACCAGGTGATCAATCGCACCGGCGAGCGGGCCCGGATCCTGATCGTCAGCGAGATGAACGCCCCGGACGTCGTGGTGCGACCCGAGTCGAACAAGATCAGCGCCTTCGGGCGCCCGCCCGGCGCGGCCGGGGAGGGCTTCCACGACGTCTACTTCCGTCGTGACGCGGTCGACCTCTGGGACGGCGAGGAGCCTCCCCCTCCGCGCCGGTGAGCGGTCGCCAGGCGCCGCCGCCCGCGTCGACGTCGGCGTACCTCAGGGCGGGCTTTGGTCCTATCGCTCCTGTGGTCGTGCAAGCGCACCCGTCCGGGCGGGTGCTCGCTCGCTCGGCGCCGCTCCTGCCTCTCCTGCCACCGCGCCGCGAACGAACGGGATGCGCCCCTCGGCGGCGAGCCAGGAGCCGCCCAGGATCAGCACCAGCCCCGCCACCGTCGCGACGCTGATCCGCTCGTCGAGCAGCACCGCGCCGTACACGACGGCGAATCCCGGTGCGAGGTAGGTGACGATCCAGGTCCGCGCGGGCCCGACCAGCCCGATCAGGTGGTAGAGGATCACGAAGGCGATCCCGGTGCCGACGATGCCCAGCACCGCGACCGCGGCAACCGGTCCCAGGGCAGGCGCGTGGGTCGGCGCACCGATCGCCGCGATCGGCGCGAGGAGCACGGTTGCTGCGACGCAGGCCCACGCCGCCCCGCCGATCGCCGGCCGGCCGGCGAGCCGATGCTTCACGGTGAACGCCCCGATCGCGTAGCCGAGCCCCGCGAGCACCACCGCGAACCCCCCGAGCAACAGCTCGCCCGAGCCGCCGAGATCGACGCCGAGCAGCACCGCGACCCCCGCGACGCCGAGCAGCACGCCGACAAGGCGCATGCCCTGCGAACGCTCTTCATGGTCGATCCAGATCGCGAGCAGGGCGGTGAAGAGCGGCGTCGACGTCACCAGGATCCCGGCGAGCGACGACGAGATCTCCTGCTCGCCGGCGGCGATCAGCAGGAACGGGCCCCCGATCTGGATGAGCCCGAGCACGATCAGCGTCCCGGCCCGGCCCGAGAAGCCGCGCAGCGCCCCTCCGGCGCCGGCGATCGCTACGAGGATCACCGCCGCCAGCGCGATCCGCGTCCACGCGACCATCCCGGGCGAGAGGTCGCGGAGGCCGATCTTGATCAGCATGTAGCTGGCGCCCCAGATCGCCCCCAGGGTCAGGATCAGGGTCCAGGCTCGGCGGTTCACCGGTCCCAGGTTAGGGCGCGCCCGGCGCGTGCTCCATTAGTGATCCGGCGAGGGCCGATCGGAGTAGCTAATGGCAGGGTTTGTTCCCGCCGAAAAAGGGAATAAATGGTTCGCGGCGAATACCTTTAAGTGGGCGTCGCGGAGGCGGACCACCCGCTGGAGGTAGGCATGTACGACGTTCTGTATCTGGATCGCGCAGGCTCGGCACGGAGGGTGGCCTCGTGTCTCGACCGCGCCGCAGCGGCGGAGCTGGCCCGCACCGAGGCGAGTCGCCGGCGCACCGGGCGCATGTTCCTGGCGGGCTCGGAGCGCCCGTGCCGCGGCGACATCGTCGTCATCGTCAACGACAACGACAAGACGCTTCAGGTCAGCTGAGCCCGCGTTCTCGCCGCCCCATGTGACCGACGATCAGGTGGGTGGGGGCATCCCCCCGCGCCGTCACGGCCGCCGCAAACTCCGCGACCTCGCGAAGCGAGATCGCGATCGCGGGATTGACAGTCCTCTGCACGGTTAATCCCGCAATCGCAGGCGCTTGATCGGCGATTGCGGAGCTTGCGGCGCCGCGGTAAACGCCGCCGCAGACGCCCCCTTATTGATTGAGCCCTCGCCGGCAGCAGGCCACCGCATACGAGATGCGCGGAGGCCCCGAGCCCCAGCTATGGCCGCCGCAGCGAGCCGTAGTCGATGCCGCCGTAGGAGAAGGTCGGCACGACGGGCCACTGGCGCTTCCAGTCGGCCATCTCCGAGGATGGGAAAACGTTCGCGAACCGCGGGTCGCGCGGGTTCGGGTCGGCGAGCGCCTTCTCCTTGATCATCGAGTCGTACTGGTCGATCGAGTCCTCGAGGGTGTTCGAGTTCAAGATCACCTCGCGGCCGAAGAACTCGGCGGTCTTGCGCACCCCAGGGATCGCCGACAGGTGTGGATGCCAGCTGTCCGCCGCCACCCCGTTCTCGGACGAGACCCACACGCCGTCCGGGGTGTTGATGCAGAGCGAATGATTTCCGTCCGTATGCCCCGGAGTCCAGACCAGCGCGACACCCTTGCCGAGCTCCACGTCGCCGTCGACCAGGACCACGTTGTCGGTGATCAGGTCCTTGATTCCGTCCTCGACGTACCACGCCCACTGCATCGGGTGCAGCGACGCGAACGTGTCCCACTCGCGGCGCTGGGCGATCAGCTTCGCGTTTGGGAACAGGGGCGGGCGCGGGGCCGGCTCGCCGTCGATCGGCTCGGTGGTCCCCAGCACGAAGCGCAGGTCTTGGACGTGCAGGTGGTCGAAGGAGACGAAGTCGACGTCCTCCGGGCGCAGCCCGACCTTGGCGAGCGCCTCGTCGGGGTGGTTCCAGATCTTCGCCAGGACGTGGTAAGCGAGCCATTTGCCCGTGCGCTCAATCATCTGCGCGTAGAAGGGCGCCTCGGCCGGGCCCTCCGGCACCGTGGGCTCGTAGGCGAGCGTCCGCGGGCGGCCCTCGAAGTCCTCGAACTGGACCACCTGGAGCCGGTTGATGATGTTGACGTAGGGGTTCGGGCCCTTGGCGGCGCCGCCGAACGCGAACTTGAGCGGGTAGCCCGCCGAGGCGATATCGACGGTGCGCACGGCGGAGATCCGGTTCTCGGGGATCGCGAACCGGGCGCGAAACGCGATCGCCGCCTCCCGGATCGCGGCCGGCCGGTCGCCGCGGGGCCAGGTCTCGTTGGCCGCGTCGAACTCGTGGAGCGGGCGCAGCCCGAGGGCGTCGGGGCTGGTCACGGGGGTCTCGACGACGGCCATGCGGGCAGCCTAGCGCCCGCGCCCAGTGCCGCGTCCACCAATGGCCGCTCGTTTCTGGCGAGCGAAGGGCAAGCGTGACAAGGACGCAGGGAGCCGGAATAGCAGCGCTATTTCGGTGACCGAGGACGTGGTCAGGCGAAGCCCTGCAGCCGCCAGAACGAGGCGTGCATTGGTTGACTCGGCACGAGATACCCTCAGGACCGGTGCAGGCGCACGTGCTGACGCGGATCGGTCTCGCGACCGCGGTCGCGCTCGCCTCGGCGGCCGCCATCGCGCTGATCGTCTCCTCCGCGCCCGCCCGCGGGGGATCGGCGACGCTGATGCCGGACCTGGTCACGCTGCCGATCCCGCAGGAGGCCGTGTTCGTGGAGCCCGACGAGAAGGGAACCACGGTCCTGCGGCTCTCGAACGAGATCGGCAACCGCGCGAACGGCCCGCTGGAGGTGTTTCCCGGCCCGGCCTCCATCGACTGTGACGGGGACAGCGACCCGGCGAACGACCGCGACGCCTCGCAGCGGATCTTCGCCGACACCAACGGCAGCGGCGGCTACGAGGCCGGCCTCGACGCGGTGGACTCCGAGCGAGCGTTCGGCTGCATGCGCTACCACCCCGCCCACAACCATTGGCACGTGCTCGACATCGCGCGCTACGAGCTGCGGCGCGAGGACAGCGGCAAAATCGTCGCCCAGTCGCGCAAGGTCGGCTTCTGCTTCACCGACACCCGGGTTGCGTTTCCGAGCGCATTCACGCCACCGATCGGGACCTATCCGATCGGCTCGGCGAAGCCGATCGGGTGCGACGCGACCTCGACTCAGGGAATCTCGGCGGGCTGGGCCGACCTCTACGCGTTCTCCCTCCCCGGCCAGCAGCTTCGGGTCGACGGGCTGCCGCGCGGGAAATACTGCCTCAGCTCGTTCGCCGATCCGCACGACCTGATCGACGAGCTCAGCGAGGACAACAACGTGCGCCGGGTGCGGCTGAACCTGCGTCCGGGCAAGCTCCGGGTGCGTACGCTCCCGGGCGTCTGTCGGCTCTGACGCCTACTCGCCGCTTGCCGCGAGCTGCGGCGCCACCTCGACCGGCTCGCCGCCACGCTGCCAGTGGGCCTCGGGCGACGGCGGCGTGTCGCGCAGATACCACTCGGCGTCCAGCGCACCCATGCAGCCGGTGCCCGCCGCGGTAACCGCCTGGCGGTAGGTGCGGTCGACGAGGTCGCCGACCGCGAACACGCCCCCGAGGTTGGTGCGCGTCGAACGGCCGTCGGTTAGCACGTAGCCCTCGTCGTCGATGTCGACCTGCTCGGCCACCAGCTCAGAGCGTGGGATGTGGCCGATCGCGACGAATGCGCCGCCCGCCTCGAGCTCCTCCGTGGCGCCGTTGTCGGCCCTGCGGATCCTGACCGCGCGCAGCTTGCCGTCGTCGCCGGCGAGGAACTCCTCCGGCACGTACGGGGTCTTGAAGCTGATGTTGGGCTGTTGCCGCGCCCGGTCCAGCATGATCTTCGACGCGCGGAACTCGTCGCGCCGGTGGACGACATCGAGGTCCGACGCGTACTTGGAGATGAAGATCGAGTCCTCCATCGCCGAGTCGCCACCGCCGATCACCGCCACCTTCTGGCCCTTGAAGAACGCGCCATCGCAGACGCCGCAGGTCGACACGCCGCGGCCGGCGAGCTCCATTTCGCCCGGGATCCCGAGCCGGCGCGGCTCCGCGCCCATGGCGAGGATGATGCTCTTGGCCGTGTACTCGGCATCGCCGATGAACACACGCTGGATGTCGCCGTCGGTGAGCTCGACCCGGTCGGCGTCGTCGGTGACGAATCGGGTGCCAAAGCGCTCCGCCTGGGCCCGAAACTCATTCATCATCTCCGGGCCCATGATCCCCTCGGGGTACCCGGGATAGTTCTCGACGTCGGTGGTGTTCTGAAGCTGCCCGCCCCACTGAAAGCCCTCGATCACCAGCGGTTCGAGGTTGGCACGCGAGGCATAGAGCGCCGCCGTATAACCGGCGGGGCCGCCGCCGAGCACGATCAGGTTCTCAACGCGATTCTCAGCCATCTGGAGGTTCCTTCCCCGAGCCCGAACCTATCACACTTTACTTTCTGAAGTAATGGTAGCGCCCGGCAGGGATTCGGCGATCTCGGACCCGACACCGGGCCCCGGGCGCTCGCGCTCCCAGCGCCGCACGGTCGTGCGGAGCTGGAAGAAGGCGATGATCCCGGGCACGAGCGGCAGCCAGAAGGCGATCAGGCGGTAGGTGAGGACGGCCGCGAACAGGGTCGCGGAGCCGAGGCCGAGGTCGAAGAGCGCAAAGGCGCCGATCATCCCCGCGTCGACGCCTCCCACCCCGCCGGGCAGGGGGATCAGGTTGGCGAACATGCCGACGAAGAACCCCTGGATGACGACCGCCAGGGGCACCTCGGCGTCGAACGCGTGAAACGCGGCCCAGAGGATGCCGATCTGCGCCGCCCAGAACCCGATCGCGCCGAGGATCGCGATCCCTCCGCGCTCGGGCTCGCGGACGTAGGCGAGCGCCTCACGGATGCCGACCGCGGCCGTCGACGGGACGGTGGCCAGGCGCCTCGCCATCCGGCCCCAGAACCTCTCCTGTGAGGCGTGCGAGAAGCGGCGCTCGAGGTCGCCCGGGATCAGCGCGATCAACAGGAAGACCAAAATGACGCCGCCGGCGATCGCCGCGGGCACGATCGTCAAACCCGCCGGCGCGGGACCCGAGAAGACGCCGGTCCGCAGCAGGATCCCGTTGATGACCAGGGTCAGCAGGTAGACGGCATAGAGCAGGACCAGGAAGGCGACCATCCGCGCGGCGGTCTCCTTCCGCGACATCCGCGCCTTTCGCAGGGCCCAGTAGGTGAGCACGATCCCGCCGGCCCCGCCGGCCGAGAAGAGGCGGGTGGCGGCCAGGCCCGCCATCGTGATCTCGTAGCTCTCGCCCCAGGTCAGCCGCACGCGCTTGCCGACGACGCCCCGGAAGAGGGCGACGTAGGAGCCGAACATCACGAGGCCGAAGGCGAACGCGACCCCGAGCCAGACCCTGTTGCCCTCGCCGAGCTTCTCGAGCCCGTCCTCGAACCCGGCCACCGAGGGAACCAGGAAGTAGATCGCGACGACGATCACGGCCACGAAAATGGCCGTCTGCGCGAGCCGCTTCGGATCCTCGAAGAACCGTGGCTCCTCCTGGTCCTCCTCGTCCTCCCGCTCGCTCAGGTTGCCGTCGACCGCAGCGGTGGGCCGCTCGAGGCCAGGCTCGAGCTCCTCCCCCTTCTCCCTCCAATCGTTGGTTTCGGAGCGAGACATCCCCCGCCTATCCTGGCAAATGCCCCGGTGGCATCCGGGCCGGCGCGGCCCGCCCCTGCTAGAGGCTTGATGGGGGTTAGGCGTGTGCGCGGGCGCCGCAGGCCGAGCTGGGCGCCGCACGCGGCCGAAGCGGGTAGCAGCGCTACCCGCGAGGTCGTGGGTGGCGAGCCAGCGACGGCCTGCGGCGTCATCCGCGTGCGCGGATAACCCACATCAGCCTCTAGGCGGCCGCGATCCGCTCCAGCCGCTGCAGGATTCTGTTGACCGCGGCGACGGCGGGCTCGGCGACCGGCTCCCCGCGGCGCACCAGGGCGACGAGCGCCGCGCCGGCCAGCAGGTCGGTGACGTAGTGCTCCCCCAGGTAGACGAGGGCGAACGCCAGCGCGGCGGCATAGCCGACGCCGAGCGCCCCCGGAATCGGGCCGATCTCGGCGAGCAGCAGCGCGGCCATCAACGAGGTCGCGAAGTGGAGCGACGGCATCGCGGCCCACGGGTTGCCTCCGGCGAGGTCGTACATCCGGTCCCAGGCGCGGCCCCAGACGCCCTCCCCGACATCGACCATGATCCGCCGGACCTCGGCCGGAGCCCGCTCGGCGGCGTCGGCGGCCACGTCCGCCGGGATCTGCTCGACCGGCTGTCGCATGTAGCCCTGCTCGGAGGCCCACCACGGCGGTGCGGTGGGCACCGCGTAGTAGATCGCGCAGCCCAGGTCGTAGGTGGCGGCCATCTGCCGCGCGGCGCGTGGGAAGCGGTCGACGTGCCGCGCCTGGACGAACAGCAACGACAGGTGGGGCTCGAAGAACCAGACCCAGTGCACGATCGAGAGCACCCGGTCGAGCGCGGTGACGCGACCGGGGCGGCTGAGCGCGCGCTGCAGGCGGACGTTCGGCAGCTCGCCGGCGCCCAGGATCCGGTCGGCCGTGATCGGATAGCGGATCCGCAGGCGACGGCGCAGGGCGTCGGGATCGTCGTACGGAAGCTCATGGGCGATCGTGAACGCCCACATCTGGAAGGTGAACAGGACGACGTCGCGGGTCTTCGTGCGCGGGCTCAGCACCGCGATCGCGAGCGGGCCCGCTGCGACGGTGGCTGCGGTGGCCCAAGCCGGCATCCGCAACCGCTTGCGTGCGAGTGGAACCGCGATCGCCGCGGCGACCGTCGCCCCGGCGAGCGCGCGGACCGTCGCGCGCAGCGCGGGCGATGATCGGCGGGCACGGCGCACGGCGGGCGCGAGTATATGAGCCACCGGCGAGCGCCCCCTCCGTGATCTGGTGCACTTAGAATGGCGCCGCCTTGAGAGGCCGCCTCAGAACCGCCGTGCGGACGACCTTGCTTGCCGCCGCCGCCACCGTGCTCGCGCTCGCCTGCGCGGCGCCGGCCCACGCGCTCGGTCCGCCCGACTCGCACTCGCCGAACGCCGATGCGATCAACTCCGCGTTCTGGGTGCTGCTGGTGGTCGTCGTGGCGGTCGTCGTCGTCATCAACGCCGCCCTGATCGTCGCGCTCGTCCGCTTCCGCGAGCGCCGCGGGCGCGAGCCGTCGCGCTTCGCGGCCGGTCGCGGCGCCCTCCGCCCGGTGGTCGGCGCGCTGTCGCTGCTGGCCGTCGTGATCTTCGTCTACGGCGTGGTCGTGACCAACGACGTGCGCGAGATCGAGCAGTCGGGACCGAACGGGCTCGGCGCCGCCCAGACCGCCCAGGTGGGGGTGAAGGGCCTCCCCGCCTCCGCGGCGATCGAGGGCACCGAGTCGGCGACCGGCGAGGAGCCGATCACCGATGCCGAGCCGACTGAGACGAGCCCGCTGCAGATCGACGCGATCGCCCAGCAGTGGCTGTGGCGGTTCGAGTACCCGGGTGGCCAGCCGGGCCAGCGCACCTTCACCTACGGCGAGCTCGTCGTCCCGGTCGACACCACGGTGATCCTCGACATCACCTCGACCGACGTCCTCCACACCTGGTGGGTGCCGGCGCTCGGCGGCCAGGTGCAGGCGGCGCCGGGCGACGTCACGCGGACGTGGTTCAAGGCCGACGAGGAGGGTCGCTACCCGGGCCGCTCGACCCTCTTCTCCGGCACCGGCTATCCCGCGATGCGCGCCTGGGTTCGGGTGGTCAGCGTGCCCGCCTACCAGGCGCACATCGAGCGGCTGAAAGCCGGCCTAGCTGAGGCCCAGGGAATCGTCCAGCAGACGCAGCAGGAGCAGTCCACCCCGGAGTCCGCGATCCGGGAGGAGGGAGAGTGACCGCGCCGACGCTGACCGACTCGCGGCCCGAGGTGGTCACCCGGGGGGTCCCGGTCGCTCGCAAGCCGTGGATCGAGCGCGCGACCAGCGCGGACCACAAGGCGGTCGGGCTGCTCTACATCGCCACCGCGCTGTCGTTCCTGTCGCTGGCGGCGGTCGAGTTCGCGCTCATGCGTCTGCAGCTGATCGTGCCCCAGAACTCGATGATCCAGCCCGAGATCT
Source organism: uncultured Solirubrobacterales bacterium (assembly GCA_963729075.1). GTDB lineage: Bacteria > Actinomycetota > Thermoleophilia > Solirubrobacterales > 70-9 > WHSW01. Next base: position 29,087 of record CAVSMU010000008.1, read on the forward strand.
TCAACCGGCTGCTCTCGACCGCCCCGGTGACCCTCGTCGTCCTGGCCGCGGTCCCGCTCGCACTCGGCCTGATCGCCTACATCGCACCGCTGCAGATCGGTGCCCGCGGGGTCGCGCTCCCCCGTCTCCACCAATTCTCCTACTGGCTGTACCTCGTCGGCGGCGTGACCATCTACGCGAGCTTCCTCTGGGCCGCGCCGGAGAGCGGCACGATGGCGCTGCCGCCGCTCTCCGACACCGTCTTCACCCCCACCAACGGCACGGACGCATGGATCGCCGGCACCGCGCTGGCCACGCTCGGCTTCGTGTGCTTCGGGATCAACCTGGTCGTCACCCTGAACCGGCTCCGTGCGCCGGGGCTTGCCTGGCGGCGGATGCCGCTGTTCTCGTGGGCGGCGGCGGTGGTCGGCTGGCTGCTGGTGGTGACCGGGCCGATGATGATCGCCGCCCTGACGATGCTCGAGATCGACCGCCACTTCGACGGCGTCTTCTTCGACCCCGGCGAGGGCGGCGCGCCGCTCCTATACGAGCACCTCGCCTACGTCTACTTCACGGGCGCCTACCTGATCGTCTTCCTCGCGGCCGCCGGCGCCATATCGGAGATCCTGCCCACCTTCTCCCGGAAGCCGATCTTCAGCCACCGGGCCGTGGCCGCCTCGTTCGTCGCGATCGGCGTCCTCGGCCCCCTCGCGTGGATGCAGAACATGTACTCGGCGCCCCTGAACGAGGGCTGGACGATCATGGCGATGGCCTTCGCGCTCGCCCTCATCGTCCCGATCGGCGTCCTGTTCTACGTCTGGGTCGCGACGATCTGGGGCGGCACCCTCGAGCTCCGCGCGACGACCTGGTACGCGCTCGCGTCGATCTCGGCCATGGCGATCGGGCTCGCCGGCGAGCTCAGCTACTCGGTGATCCCGGTCGGCTGGCTGCTCGACGACACGGTCACGAGCCAGGGCGACACCCTCTACGTGCTGGTCGGCGGCGGCGTGATCGGCGGCTTCGCCGCGCTTCACTACTGGTTCCCGAAGCTCTGCGGGCGCCTGCTCGGCGAGGGCCTCGGCAAGGTCGCGCTCCTGCTGATGTTCGTCGGCCTCAACGTGTACGTGCTGGCGATGGCCCTCGCGGGGCTCGAGGGCCAGCCCGTGGACGTGTACAAGTACTTCGAGGACACGGGCGTCGACGGCTACAACCTGATCGCATCGCTCGGCGCGTTCGTCCTCGTGATCGGCATCCTGCTCGAGCTCGGCAATGCCGCGTACAGCTGGAACAACGGGCTGCGCGCCCGCGGTCACGACCCGTGGGGCGGCGCGACCCTCGAGTGGTTCGCCCTGTCGCCGCCGCCGCCGCACAACTTCGACGCCGTTCCTGACGTGCGCAGCACCGAGCCGCTGCACGACATCCGGGAGTCGATCCGCCGCCGGGCCGGAGCGTTCGTCGCACCGGCGCCACTCGAGCGCGTCCCGGGCCCGGCCCCGGCGGGCGCCGGCGCGGAGCCGGAGGCGGAGCCCGGGGGCGACGGCGCGCCCACGGCCGAGAGCGCGGATCCAACCAGGCCCGACACCTCAGACGGCGGGACCTCCTCGGTAGCCTGACCGCAATGCCTGAACTCGCCGCTCGTGGCGATGGGGACGAGCTGGCGCGCTTTCGACGCCTCGTTTCCGTGACGATCGCCGCCACCCTGGTGCTGATCCTGATCGGCGGGATCGTGCGCGTGAGCGACTCCGGGCTCGGCTGCGGTGCCGCCGGCAGCGGGACGCATGGCTGGCCGCTGTGCGAGGGCGGCGTCCTGCCCGCAGCCTCGGCGGAGTCGGCGATCGAGTTCAGCCATCGCGTGGCCGCGGGGGCCGTGGCCGTGCTGATCGCCCTGCTCGCCTGGCGCGCCCTGCGCCGCCTGCGCTCGCATACGTGGCTCGTCCGCGGGTCGATCGCGGCGGGCGTTCTCGTGCTGCTGCAGGCGGCGCTTGGAGGACTCACGGTGGAGAAGGGCCTCGAGGAGGAGCTGGTGGCGGCCCACCTCGGGCTCGCGATGCTGCTCCTCGGCATCCTGATCGCGCTGCGCCGCGCCGCGGACCCGGATGCGGTCGCGCCGCCGCCCGAGAAGGTACGCGGCCTGCGCGCCACGACCGCCGTCGCGGGGGTGCTGGTCCTGGCAACGATCGTCGCCGGGGGCTACGTCGCCGGGACCGAGAAGGAGGGACACCCGAACGAACCCGTCGTCGGCCAGGCGCACGTGGCGTGCGGAAGCGGCTATTCGGCCGACACGTTCCCGGCCTGCAACGGCCAGTTCCCCGGCTTCGGCCAGAGCCGGCTCGCCGACATCCAGCTCGTCCACCGATCGCTCATGTACCTGGCCGCGATCGCGGTGCTGGCGATGGCGGCGGTCGCGCTCGTGCGACGAGCCCCGAGCCGTGCGTTCTGGGTCGCGGCGCTGCTGTTGCTGGCGCAGATCGCCCTTGGGATCGTCAACGTCTGGGCGGGCAAGCACGCCGGCCTGATCCTCGGCCACCTCGCCCTCGGGACGGTTCTCTGGAGCACCGTCGTCTACGCTGGCGCGACGCTCCTGCCCGCCTCCGAGCCCGCCTCCGAGCGGCTGCGCCGCCGGGAGGTCACCGGAGCCGTACCCGCCTAGAGGAGCCGAGATGGAGAGCGCGACGACAACCCAACACCCCGGCCGCGGTGGCACGCTCGAGCCCGCGCACGTGCCCGAGGCGCTGCGCGTCCCGCACCGCGCCGGCGAGCGGTCGATCGCCGCGATCCTGCGCGACTACGTCGCGCTCACCAAACCGCGGATCATCTCGCTGCTGCTGCTGACGACGGTGACGACGATGATCGTCGCCGACCCGTCCGGCCCGGCGCTCTCGGTCGTGCTGTGGACCATGCTCGGCGGCTACCTGGCCGCCGGCGGCGCCGGGGCCATCAACCACTACCTCGACCGTGATCGCGACGCGCGCATGGCGCGAACCCGCGGCCGGCCCCTGGTCTCGGGCCGGATCGAGCCCTGGCACGGGCTCGCCTTCGGCATCGCGCTCGGGGCGCTGGCCACTGTGCAGCTCGCCCTCACGGTGAACGTCCTCTCGGCGCTGCTGGCGCTCGCCGGCCTGCTCGGCTACGTCTTCGTGTACACGATCTGGCTCAAGCCCCTGACCCCGCAGAACATCGTCATCGGCGGCGCCGCCGGCGCGATGCCGCCACTGGTCGGCTGGGCGGCGGCCACCGGCGGGCTGGCACCCGAGGCGCTCTACCCGTTCGGCATCGTGTTCCTGTGGACCCCGCCCCACTTCTGGGCGCTGTCGCTGCTGATCAAGGACGACTACGCGCGCACGGGCGTGCCGATGCTCCCCGTGGTCAAGGGAGAGGCGGCCACGCGCCGCCAGATCGTCGCCTACGCCCTGGTCCTGGTCGCGTTCACGCTGATCCCGGTCGCAACCGGGTTCCTCGGCGCGTTGTACCTGGCCGCGGCGCTCGTCCTCGGTGGCTGCTTCGTGGCGCTCGCCGTCCGGCTGTTGCGCACGCGGTCGCGGCGCGCCGCGCTGCGCCTCTACCTCTCCTCGCTCGCGTACCTCGCCCTGCTCTTCTGCGCGATGGCCCTGGACCGGGCCATCTGATAGAACCGCGGCCGTGGATCGCAGCCGAGCGGCCGGCAACATCGGAGCGGGGCTTCTGACCGCTTCGATCGCGCTCGTGGTCTTCGGGCTCTGCTTCGTAATCGCGATCATCTACATCGGCTGATGGCCTCAGAGCGCCGCAACGGCGAGCCGAGCGAGCTCCTCTACCTTCCCCCGGCCTCGTGGCAGCCGGCGCTGCTCGCCGCCGGCCTGGCCGGGGTGGTCGCTTCGCTGTTCACCTGGTGGCCGTACGGCGTCGTCGGCGCGCTCGTCGCCCTGGCCGCGCTCTGGGCGTGGATCCGCGAGGCCCGCCGCGAGTTCTCCCGCCTGCCGCGCGAGCAGCGGATCACCGCGGCCGTGATCCCCGCCGTGCCCCTCAAGAAGTAGCGCGCTACTCGGTTTCGGGGGGCGTCATCCCCGAGGTGGCGCCCTCGGACGTCCAGACGCGGACGATGTCGCGCATCGAGAGCACGCCGACCAGCTCGCCGCGCTCGACCACAACGAGGTGGCGGATGTGACGGCGCGACATCTCGACCGCCGCCCGCTCCAGGCTCCAGTCCGGGGCGGCGGAGATCACCGTGTCGCTCATGTGGTCGCCGACGCGCTCCGCGTCGGGATCCTCGCCGCGTCCGAGCGAGTTGAGCACGTCGCGCTCGGAGACGACCCGGGGGCCGGGCGTCTCCTCGTCGGTCACCACGGCGGCGCCGACGCCCCTGTCGGTCATCCGCTTCGCGGCCTCGCGCAGGGTGTGTCCGGGCCCCAGCGTCAGCACCACCTTGGACATTCCCTCGCGAACTTCCATCCCCGAATTCCTTCGCCGGACTAGCTAGTGCAGATCGGCGCGAACCCTACCCAATGGCGGCTCGCAGCGAGCCGGGCTGCCCGCGTCGCCAGATAGGATTCCGCCCGTGCCGAGACCCCCTATCCGCAGGCAGGGACGCGTTCGCCTGGGCGTGCTCGCGCTGGCCCTCGGCGGGTTCGTCTTCATCTCCGGATGCGACGCCTCCGAGGACTCCGACCTCGACCGCGGCCGAGCCCTGTTCCTGCAGAACTGCGGCACCTGCCACACGCTCGCCCAGGCCGGGTCGAGCGCCGACGTCGGCCCCGACCTCGACGCAGCGTTCGCCCAGGCGCGCACCGACGGCATGGACACCGACACCGTCGAGGGCGTGGTCCAGCAGCAAATCGCCAACCCGCGCACGGTCGAGGAGGGCGTTCCGAACTACTCCGACATCTACATGCCCGCCGAGCTCGTCACCGGGCAGGACGCCGAGGATGTCGCGGCGTACGTTGCCAGCGTCGCGGGGATCCCTGGCGCGAAGCCGCCGGAGCTCCCGCCCGATCAGCTATTCACAGAGCGGTGCGGGAGCTGTCATGCCTTCCAGGCGGCCGGCACGGCCGGGACCACCGGTCCCGATCTCGACGACGCCCTGGCCGGCAAGGACGCAAACTTCATCGAGCAGCAGATCGTCGATCCGAACTCGCAGATCGCGCAGGGTTACGGGCCGGACGTGATGCCGCAGGACTTCGGGACCTCGCTGACGCCCCAGGACATCAAGGGCCTGGTCGACTACCTGATGCAGAACGTCGGCGGGGGCGGAGGGGGCGGATAGCCTCACTCGCCCGGGTCAGGCCGGCCGTGCCGCGGCCTGTTCGGCCTCGAGGTCGACGATCACGTGGGTGACCGGCAGCGGGACCTCGCGCTCGGCGCGCTCGACCACCCCTCGCTCGAGCCACTTCGAGCGCTCCGGCGGATGGGTCGAGATCACGACCTCATCGGCCGCGAACTCCCGTAGCGCGTCCTCGATCGCGACGTTGGGGTCGTGGTGGTCGCCGACCTGGCCGCGGGCGACGATACCGGCGCTCGACATCTCCTCCAGCGATCGTCCGAGCCGTTCGCGGGCCTCCTCGATCGCCCGATCGACGTCATGGGCCAGATGCTCGAGCCGTGAGCCTGGCAGCGCGGGAACGACGACGAAAACCTCACTGCGGCGGCCCTCGCAGCGGCCGCGAATCTCGTCCAGGAGCGCGCGACCGCCGACGGTCTGATTGGCGACGACGAGCACGCGATGGGTCTCGTCCGGGGCCTCGGCGACGGCCGCCGTGTGCGGCTCAAAGCCGCGCGAGGTGCGCCACAGCAGGCCGATCCCGATGCCGACCTCGAGCGCGAGCAGGATCGCGGCGTAGACGGGCTCGGTGAGCAAACCGATCGCGATCACCGGGGCGGCCGCGATCCCGACGATGACCACGACGCGGAACATCTCGGCCTCGGACCGAAGCGGGTTGTGCACGCGGCCTTCCTTCTACGGATTCCCTACGGCACAAGTTAGCGTCCGCCGCATCCCGGCATATGATGGCCCCATCCGGGGGCGCCGCAGGGGCGCTGCCGAGCACACCGCGGAAGGGAGAGGGAACTTGAAGCGACTACTGATCGCCGGTGTCGGCGTCTGCCTGTTGGGCGGCGCAGTGATCGCCGGATCCGCGCCGGGCCAGAGCACCGTCTACGCGCCCAAGGACTGCACCACGCCGAAGGTGGAGCCGAAGCGGATCCTGCTGGCCTGCGGAGATGCCGGCATCGAGCTCAAGCAGATGCGCTGGAACCGCTGGAACACGCCGAAGGCCAAGGGGAAGGGCAAGGTGACCATCCAGATCTGCGACCCGAGCTGCGCCGAAGGCCCCGTGAAGAACTACAAGGTCAACGTGACCCTGCTGAACATCAAGAACGCAACGTGCGGCGGTCAGACGCTGCCGATGTATCGGCGCGCCCACCTGCGCTACCCGGACAAGAAGCCACCGAACAAGAACACCCTGCGGAGCTTCCAGCTCGCCTGTAACTCCTAACCGCGGCGGTGTGGCGACTGGGCCCCGCGGGGCTCAGTCGCTCCACCAGCCCGGCGCCGGCTTCACGTCGTCGGCGGGGCCGCCGGTGTTCGGCGCGCCGAGCGCAAGGATCTCGACGCCGTCCGGCCCGGCCTCGAACCCGCGCGTCACCTCAGGCGCGATCCGGACCGCGTCGAGCGGCCCGACCTCGACGATCTCGTCGTCGAGCTTCAGGCGCCCGGTCCCGGACAGGACAACATAGAGCTCCTCCTGCTGGTCGTGGCTGTGCCCGAAGGGGAGGCGGAACCCGGGCGCGAGCCGCTGATAGCTCACGGCCGACTTCTCCAGCGAAAGGTCCCCGGTCGCGAACCGCGCCTCGAGGTCGGGCGCGAAGCCGAATTTCGTCGCCGAGTCCTCGACGTCGGACTTCAGGTTCACCCGCGTCCAGTTGCCCACGTGCCCAAACTATCAGCGGCCACGGGACATCCTCCGCGCGACCGGGAAAACGGCGCCGGATGCGCTGATTTCAAGGAAGGTGGCGCCCGGCTCGACGAGTTGTTCTCGGATAGCGAGAGCAACTCGTCACCACGGGGCTGGCGACGTCGCAGGAGAATGTCGAGACCGAAGCCTTGTGCTCAGCGGACGACCTGCGGTAGGTTCGCCTGAAAGCGCGACCCGGCCGAGCGCGATCCAGACAAGGGGGAGAACATGCCAGTCAGGCTTCGACTCGACGCCGCCGCCGCGGTGTTCACCTTTCTTGCGGCGGCACTGGCCTTAACCGTGCTCGGCCTCCTGACGTTGAACGGGGCCCAGGCCGCGAACACACAGCCGAACTGCGGCGACACGATCACCGCCGACACGAGGCTCGACGGCGACCTCGTCGACTGCCCGAACAACGGGATCGTGATCGGCGCCGACGACATCACCCTCGATCTCAATGGTCATCGCATCGACGGAGACAGCACCCCGGCTGCGGGGTGCAACCCCCGGAAGGAGCCCTGTGACATCGGGGTGGCCAACGACGGCCACGATGGGGTCACCGTAAAGCGCGGATCGCTGCGCGACTTCGGGATCGGCGTCTTCGTCGTCGGCGCCCGCAACAATCGCGTGCTCGACGTCTCCTCGAAGCAGAACGAGTTCTTCGGCTTTGCGTTCGGCAACGCTGCGCGAAGCCTGATCCGCGACAGCTCGGGAAGCGACAACATCGCTCCCGAGGGCGACGGAATGGGCGTCTTCGGCTCCCATGACCTCCGGATCGTGGACAACACGTTCCGGAACAACCCCGGGCCGGGCATCCACGTCGAGGATTCCGACGACAACCTGATCAAGGGAAACCGGTTCTCGCACAACTCCCCCGCAATCCTGATGGAGGCCGACCGCAATCGGGTGCGGCGCAACCGCTTCGATCGAAACGAGGGTGGCGTCATCCTTAGCGGCAGGCGAAACGTGGTCGAGCGCAACCGGCTCGCCCGAGACGGGCACGGCATCGCGATCGAGAAGGGACGCCGCAACCTGGTCGCCCGCAACGTTGTCATTGACGCTCGCGGAACGGGCATCAGCCTCGGACTCGATTTTGCCGACGGGACTTCGATCGGCGGGGTCGACAACATCGTCCGCCGAAACGAGGTCAGAGGGAGCGGTGGCGACGGGTTCCTGGTCAACGCGGGGGGTAACAACCTCCTGAAGCGCAACGTCGCCAGGAGGGCGAAAGAGGACGGCTTCGACGTCGAGAGCCGCTCGACGAAATTGACGAAGAACCGTGCGAGGCGCAACGCGGACCTCGGCATCGACGCCGTCCAGGGCGTTATCGACGGCGGCGGAAACCGGGCCAGGGGGAACGGGGATGGGCGCCAATGCGTGAACGTGAAGTGCCACTAGCTGGTTGCCCGACGACGCTGACGCCCCTCGAGGCGCGGGAGGAGGTCGGCACGGAGCCTGCTCACGTAGCCACAGAGCAGGTCACGCCCCTGCCGGCGCGGGATACTGAGCGGGCGATGTCGCAGGAGAACGTCGAAATCGCGCGGCGGGCCTTCGCGTATGAAATCTACGGTGTCGGCGACCGTGCGGAGGCGGAGGCGCTCTTCGATCCCGAGGTCGTGATCAACCCGACCGAGGAGGGACCGTCGCACGGCCTGGATGCGATTCGGGACAACATCGAGCATTGGAAGGACGCGTGGGAAGAACTCGAAGTGACTGCTGAGGAGTTCATCGACGCCGGAGACCGTGTGCTGGTAACCGCCCATCACCGCGGGCGAGGCCGGGGGAGCGGGATCGAGGTCGACCACCGCTTCTATCTGGTCTACAGCGTGCGCAACGGCAAGGTCGCCCGTGCGGATGAGTACGCGGATCGGACCGAAGCCCTCGAGGCCGCCGGGCTGTCGGAGTAGGCGATGTCGCGGGAGAACGTGAAGCGGGTCCGGCTCGGGTGACAGAGGCCAATCCGTGCTCAGGGAGGCTTCGATCTCGTCCGGGAGGATGAAGACTTCGTGTTCGTGATCCCGTAGGGCAGCGAACAGCGCGCCCGCGGACGGGGGTTCTATCTAGAGGACGTAGACGACCGTGAAGACGATGATCCACATCGTGGCCCCATGGCTTCAAAAAGCGAAGTTTCGCTTGTTCAAGCCGGAACTCGACCGCTGTGGACCGCTGGTAACCGCCCGAATCGGTGGCTGACTGGCGCACCACTGGCGCACCAGCCTTGGCGAGACTTCGGTCGTCGACGCAGCAAGTCCCGGCGCGCCCGCCAGACCCTGAGCCAGGAGATCGGCATCGAGCCGGGGCTCGAGCTGCGCCGCCTCCAGCGGCAGATTCTTGGCCACGACCCCGCCCTCGCCGCGCCGGAGCGGCCCGAGGAGCTGCCACCCCGAGCTCGAGGGCGGTGCGCCACTGCTCGCCGAGGATGAGCGCGAGCTGCGCTGGCCGCGCGAGCGCATGGATCAGGCTGGGTCGGGTCGCCCGCGGCTGGCGCTCGTCTCGGGCGCTGACGCGCGTGTCTGCGCCGCTGGCCTGACTCCCCGAGCAGTGTGCGGAGCCAGTGCCCCGAGCAGGACTACGTCTCGCCTGCCCTGGCGCTGACGAGCTCGACCCCGGCGCCCGCCTAGACCCAGAGTAGACCGCCAATAGACGGGGCCTAGACCACCCCGTCCGAGCCTCCTGGCCGGCAATCGGCACCGGAGCCCCACCTCGCCGGGGGACCGGGTTTCGGGCCACGACCAAGGGAGGCCCACGATGCGGGTTCGTCTAGCCCTCGCCGCCCAGCTCGCCCTGATGCTCGCCCTGGCCGGCCCGGCCTCCGGATCGCCCCCGGACGGTCATCGGGTCGCCCTCGGGGCCGAGATGTCGAGCTTCGGCGCCGAGGCCGGTTCGTTCACCGATCCCGGCTCGCGGCGCCTCTTCCGAGAGCACTTCGACTCGCTCAGTCCCGGCAACGAGCTCAAGTGGGAGTACGTCGAGCCCGAGCCCGGAGCAGTTCGACTTCTCCCACGCCGACCGGATGCTCGACTTCGCCGAGCGCCACGGCGCCGAGTTTCGCGGCCACGCGCTCGTCTGGCACTGGCAGATGCCGCGCTGGGTGTGGTCGCGGGACCCCGGACTGGCGCAGTTCGGCGTCAATGAGACCGGCAGGCCGAGCTGGACGCCGCAGGCCCTGACCCGCACGATGCGCCGCCACATCCGCGGCGTCGTCGGCCACTATCGCGGCCGGATCAGGACCTGGGACGTCATCAACGAGGCGGTGGCCGACGGCGGAGCGCTGCGCGAGAACTGGCTCTTTCCGCAGGTCGTCGGCCCCACCTACATCGACAAGGCGTTCCGGATCGCGCATCGGGCCGATCCCCAGGCCAGGCTCGCCTACAACGACTACGGGATCGAGGTCCAGAACCCGAAGTCAGACGGGGTCTATCGGCTGCTTGGCGATCTGATCGATCGCGGCGTTTCGGTCGATCAGCTCGGCATCCAGGGTCACATGGACATCAACGCCGCGGTGCCCTCGGTCACAGACCTGGTCGCGAACATGACTCGCTTTGCCGACCTCGGCCTCGAGATCGAGATCACCGAGCTCGACGTGGCCCTGCCGCAGGGAGCTCCGATGACCGCGGAGCTGCTCGCCCACCAGGCGGCGATCTACGGCGCCCTGGCCGAGGCCTGTCAGCAGGTCGAGGCCTGTCGCATGCTGACCGTCTGGGGCGTGAGCGACAACCACACCTGGCTCGCGGACACCAATCCCCTGCCGTTTGACAGCGGCTATCGGCCGAAGCCGGCCTGGGATGCGTTGATGACGGCGCTTCGTTAGGCGGCCGCGGCGATCTCACGGACCGTCGCTCGTGCTCGCTCGCACACGAGAGCGGCTGGCGCGTGCCGGACTCAGGACGACTCCATAGCCCGCACAGCTACGTTGAGGCAATCGCGCTCGGCGGCCTCGGGCTGACGGTTCGCGCCTTCGCACGCGTAAACCACGCCCAGCTCGGCCCTTTCATACCGAGCGTAGACCGCCGTGTCGGAGCCTTCTGGTTGTCAACCGGCACCGAGCCTCGCCTCATTGGGAGACCAGGCGGGAGGCCGCGACACCACGGAGGTCCGAAATGAGGGCGCACACGATCACTACCCAGGCACGGGTTGGAGGGAGAGGGCGCATGAAGCGCAGAATCGTTCCCGGCGGCATCCTCGCGCTGGGCCTGGCCGTCGTGCTCCTGGCCACCTCCGCGAGCACCGCCAGCGCGGACACGAAGCTTTACTTCTGGTGCGCACCCCTACCGACGACCCCGCTCGTCGACCCCGGCTGCATTGAGGCCGGGCGAAGGGAGGTCTTCGACTTCGGCGACCGGCGGGTCGGAACGACGAGCCCGGCGCAGGGCTTTGAGCTGGGGGCCACCGTCAACGACACCTTCAACCCCGGGATCAGCGTCTCCGGCGACTACACCCAGACCAATAGCTGCCCACCGACGCTGTCGGGGCCTTTTGGCATGGGCGGCAGCTGCCTCATCACCGTCACCTTCACCCCCACGGGCACCGGGCCCAAGCACGGCACCCTGCGCACCGGACCCGGGGGCCCGACGGTGGCGCTCACCGGCAACGGGGTCACCACCCCGACGCCGCCGGTCCTGCCCCTGACGCTCGACGTGTCCGTGCGGGACCCCCAGCAGCTGGGGAGGAGGGGCGTGGTCAGGGACATCACCGCCACGGCGGCAATCGGCCACTGTCACGTTCTCGGGTGCCCGGACTACGACGCCACGCTCGTGCTCGGAGGCGACGTCAAGAAGACCACGAAGCACCTTCCGGCCACGAAGGAAATTGCGGTCACCACGATCAAGGCCAGGCTCAAGCACCTGAAGCAGCTCAGGAACGAGCCGACGGCGCCGAAGGTCAAGATCAAGTTCACGGCGACGGATGAGTTCGGCCAGCGGGCCACCGACGAGCTCAAGGTCGAGCTCTGTAGCCGAGTGATCGACGAACGTCCGCTCCCGATCTGCCGGTGGCACCCCTCACGGAAATGATCTGCTCTAACCGCGAGGCTGACGTAACTAGGGGCCTTGTGCCGCACCGACCGCTCGGGGACCATCAGGGTCTTCCGCTTCTAGGTCGTTGGGGGTGAGGTGATCCGAGCCCAGCGCTTGCGGAACACCGGTTGCGCCGCCGGCCCCGACGAGCTGACCGCATCGCCCCCCGGCGGCCAGGTGCTGGGCGCGGAGCCTGGAGCTCCGCGCCCTCACGTCGATGAAGACCATGATGAGCGGCGATTTGGTCGCGGGCCCGAACGGGTGTACGGTGGTTCGTCCGGAGCGCGCATGGCTTTCGAGGTACGCCTTCTAGGCTCCGTCGAGGCGCTTGTCGATGGGCACTCCCTTGCCCTTGGGGGAAGCAAGCAGCGCAGCGTCGTCGCGCTGCTCGCGCTTAAGGCCAACACGACGCTCAGCGCCGATGAGCTGATCGACGCGCTCTGGGGAGACGACCCCCCGGCGACCGCCGCCAAGAACATCCAGCAATACGTCTGGCGCCTGCGCAAGGCCTTCGGCGAGGGCCGCGCGGAGGCGGAGATCCTCACCCGCGGGCGCGGCTACGAGCTGCGCCTTGCCGGGGAGGCGGTCGACGCCCTGCGCTTCGAGCAGCTGGTCGAGGAGGCCGCTCGCGAACCGGCCGGGGCCGGGGCGAACGGCCTGGCCGGCGCCGCGCTCGAGCTGTGGCGCGGCGCCCCGCTCGCCGACGTCGCCTCCGAGCCCTTCGCCGGACCCGAGATCGGCCGCCTCGAGGGGCTCCACCTGCGCGCGGTCGAGCTGGCGATCGACGCCGATCTCGCCGCAGGGCGCCACGCCGAGGCGATCACCCGGCTCGAGGCGCTGATCGCCGAGGAGCCGTTGCGCGAGCGCCTTCACGCGCAGCGGATGCTTGCCCTCTATCGCGACGGGCGCCAGTCCGCGGCCCTCGACGCCTACCGCGAGGCGCGCGAAACCCTGATCGAACACATAGGGGTCGAGCCGGGCCCCGAGCTCAAGCGCCTGCAGGAGCAGGTCCTCGCCCAGGACCCGAGCCTCGACGCACCCCCGCCCGTTGTCGAGCTGCCGGTCCAGCTCGAGGGCGGCTCGCCGCTGCTCGCCGGACGCGAGCGCGAGCTGGGCTGGCTGCACAAGCGCTGGGAGGGGGCGCGCGAGGGCCGGGTTGTCTGCGGGATGGTCTGGGGACCGCCGGGGATCGGCAAGACGAGGCTGGTGGCCGAGCTCGCGGCCGAGGTCCAGCGCGCGGGCGCCGCCGTCCTCTACACCGGCGGTGGCGAACTCGCCGAGCGGGCGTTGGCGACCGTCGCCGAGGCCGCCACGGGCCACCGACCGACGCTTCTGGTGCTCGACTACGCCGACGACGCCCCGCCCGCGGTCCTCGAGGCCGCCGCGGCCCTGGCCCGCGAGCCCGAGGGCCGCTCGCTCATGGTCTGCGTCCTTCATCACGACGAGCAGGGCCCGCCGGCGTTCGCCCCCCTGCTCGAGGGCGGCGCCGCCCAGCGGCTGCGACTCGACCCGCTGGGCGAGGATGCGGCGGCCGAGATCGCCGCGCTCTACGCCGCCGAGGGCGTCGTCATCCCCATGCGGACACTGCTCGCCGAGAGCGAGGGGGTGCCGCTTCGCATCCACCGCGCCGCCGGCGAGTGGGCCCGCGCGGAGGCCGCCGAGCGTCTCACCGCGAACGCGGACCGGGCGCCCAACGATCGCACCGAGCTGCGCGCCACACAGGCCGCGATCGCCGGCGGCGTCGTCGACCTGCAGACGGCCAGCGAACGTACCCGCCTCTACGCCGTCGATGAGCCGCCGGATCCCTCGGAGCCGGCGGTCTGCCCCTTCCGCGGCCTGGCGCCCTTCGACGCCGCCCACGCCGAGTACTTCTTCGGCCGCGAGCGCCTGGTCGCCGAGCTGGTCGCCCGGCTCGTCGGCTCGACCCTGGTCGCCGTCGTCGGTCCCTCGGGCAGCGGTAAGTCCTCGGTCGCGCGGGCCGGTCTCTTGCCGGCGCTGGCCGACGGGGTCGTTCCCGGCTCGGAGCGCTGGCGGCGGGCGGTGATGCGCCCCGGCGCGCGGCCGCTGGCCGAGCTCTCGCGGGCCCTCGCCCGGGCGGTGCCGGAGGCGGGGGGCGAGGACGCCGCGCCGTGGATCCCCGACGCGCTCGACCGGCTTGAGCCCGGCGAGCGCCTGGTGCTCTTGATCGACCAGTTCGAGGAGGCCTTCGTCGCCTGTCGCGACCAGACCGAGCGGGAGGCGTTTTTCGACGCGCTGGTCGAGGGCGCTGGCGACCCCGACGAGCGGCTGGTGGTCGTGCTCGCGATTCGCGGCGACTTCTACGCGCGCTGCGCCGAGCACGCCGAGCTCTCGGCGCTCGTGAGCGCCAACCAGGTCCTGGTCGGGCCGATGCGCCGCGACGAGCTGCGCCGGGCGATCGAGCTGCCCAGCCGCAGGGCCGGCCTGCGTATCGAGCCGGGACTCGTCTCGGCGCTGGTCGGTGACGTCGCCGAGGAGCCCGGCGGCCTGCCGCTGCTCTCGGCAGCCCTCGTCGAGCTCTGGCAGCGGCGCGACGGCCGCACCCTGCGCTACGAGGTCTACGAGCGAAGCGGCGGCGTCAGCGGCGCGGTCGCGCGCCTTGCCGAGGACGCCTACCAGCGCCTCAGTCCGGCCGAGCGGCTCCGGGCGCGCCCGATGCTGCTGCGCCTCTCCGGCGCTGACGACGAGCAGGCGGAGGCGTTCGTTCGCCGCCGCGTTCCGCTCGACGAGCTCGAGCTCGAGCGCCACCCGGATGCCGCCCGGGCGCTCGCCGTGCTCACCGAGGCCCGCCTGCTCACGGTCGACGAGGGCGCCATCGAGGTCGCCCACGAGGCGCTGCTTTCCGAGTGGCCGCGCCTGCGCGGCTGGCTCGAGGCAGACGCCGAGGGCCGCAGTCTTCACCACCACCTAATCGCCGCCGCGCGCGAGTGGCGAGACTCCGAGCAAGATCCCGCCGATCTCTATCGCGGCGCCCGGCTCGCCTCGGCGCTCGACTGGGCCGCCGACCACGACCGCGAGCTCAACGATCTCGAGCGCTCCTTCCTCGACGAGGGCCGGGGCGCGAGCGAGCGCGCGGCCGAGCGCCAGCGGCGCGCCAACCGCCGCCTGCGGACGCTGCTCGCCGGGGTCGGCGTGCTGCTCGCCGCCGCGATCGTCGCCGGGGTGATCGCGATCTCCGAGCGCCAGGGCGCGCGCAGCGCGGCCACCGTCGCCGACGCCGAGCGCCTCGGCGCCCAGGCCCTCGCCGAGGAGCGCCTCGATCGAGCGCTGCGGCTCGCGAGCGCCGGGCTCGCCCTCGACGACTCGGTCGCCACCCGCTCCAGCCTCCTATCGACGCTGCTTCGCAGCCCCGCGGCGATCGGCGTCCTCAGCCCTGGCGGCGAAGGGCTCTCCGCGCTCGCACTGAGCCCCGACGGGGGAACCCTCGCGGTCAGCGACGGAGACGGCACCGTGACCCTGTTCGACACCGAGACCCAGGAGGTAGTCGGCGATCATCAGGCGCCCGCCGAGCTGATCTTCGCCCTCGCCTTCGATCCGCAGGGCGACTCGCTCGCCCTCGCCTCGACCCCTGGTGAACCGTCGGAGCGGAGCTCGGCAACGGGATCGCTGGAGATTCTCGACGCGGCTACCGGGCGGGTGCGCAGCTCGACCTCGCTTGGCCGCTATCCCGCAGCGGCCGGCCAAGGGTTCGCGTACTACTCCGCCGCCGCCTACGCTCCGGACGGACGAAGCTTGATCGTCACCTACACCCGCGGTGATTTCAACTTCTCGGCGCCCGTCTTCGTGCGTCGGTACGACGCCCGCCGGGGCACGCCGCTCGGAAAGCCCGTCCGCGTTACCCCTCGGTCGACCACCACGGTGCCGCTTATGAGCCCGGACGGGCGCCTCCTGGTCTCCACCAACGACCGCACCGACGACCAGGCGACCTACGCGATCGACGCGGAAACGCTTCGCGTCATCCGCCGCTACCCCGTCGGCGAGGTCAAGGCCGTCAGTCCCGACGGGCGCACCGCCGCGATCTCGGCCACCGGAGGAATCTCCGCCACCGGTACCTCGGCCGGCGACGGGCGCCTCGGCCTGCTCGACCTCGCCTCTGGAAGGGTGCGGACGCTGCCGGGCTCGGGGCTCGAGCCCCGAGCCTTCAGCCCCGACGGGCGTACCCTCTCGACCGCCGAGGACAGTGGGAGCGTGATCCTATGGGACGTCGAGGAGGGGGTCCCGATCGAAACCCTCGAGGGCCACGCGGACATCACCTCGACGCACGCCTTCAGCCCTGACGGACGCACCCTGTATACGGCCGGCGACGACGGCCGCGTGATCGTCTGGGACGTGGCCGGGGACCGCCGGCTCGGGCGCCCGTTCCCGACCGGATACCGCTACGCGGGCGGGTTTACGGCGCTTGAGGCGTTTAGGCCTGCGTTCGCGCTCAGCCCTGACGGACGCGCCCTGGCCGTCGCGAGGCTCGACGGCCGGGTGGAGCTGATCGACGCCGAGACGCTGCGCAGGACGGCGAGCTTCGAGGCCTTCCCCGGCAGGGCGGCGGCGGCGATCGATTACTCAGCCGATGGACGGCGGCTGGCGGTGGCGGGACAAGGTGGCGGCGTCGGGGTTTGGGACGTCGAGTCGGGAGAGCAGCTCGGCGCGCTCCTTCGCGCTCCCCGGGGCCCTCGGACGGTCAACCCGCGAACCGTCGACGCGCTCTCCTTCGGCCAGGGCGATCTGCTCGCCGCGGCGGAGGTGGGGGGCGCGGTGCGGATCTGGGACGTCGGCCGGCGCGAGCTGCTTCGACCGCCGCTTCGCCTGCCTCCCTCCGTGCACGGGCTGGCGTTCAGCCCGGACGGCTCGCAGCTGGCGATTCCGTTCGGTGCTTTCTCCGACGAAGGTCCCAACGGAGTCGAGATACTCGACGTCGGAAGCGGCGAGCGCGTTGCCAGGCCTTCCACCGACGGCGAGGTCGGCTCGGTTGCTTTCTCCCCCGACGGCAGCCTGCTCGCTGGTGGCGAGGTCGACGGCGGCGCGCTCCTCTGGGCGACCGACGGCTGGCGGCGGGTGGGACGTCCGCTCGGTCTCCGGAACACGTCCACTCTCGAAGTGGCGTTCTCACCGGACGGGCACACACTTGCGACCTCACACACGGTCGGCTCGGCGGTGCTCTGGGACGTCGCCTCGCAGGAGCAGATCGGGCCCCCCCTGCCCGCCGGCGGGGGGAGTGAAGCCTACGTGACGGCGAGATTCACCCCCGACGGCGCCCGCCTTTTCGTGGTATCCGAACGCCGGGCGCGCGATCCGCTGGGAGGTCGATCCCGCCGCCTGGAGGCGGCAGGCCTGCCGGCTGATGGGCGGCGACCTTACGCCCGAAGAGTGGGCGGAGATCGCTCCGGAGCACGACCACACCGAGGTCTGCCCCTCCGGCTGACGGCCGACCGCCTCGCGCCCCAAACCGCTCCGGAGCGCGAATAGACCGTGCGTGGACCGACCGATGTACCGAGCGTAGACCGCCGTGTCGGAGCCTTCTGGTTGTCAACCGGCACCGAGCCTCGCCTCATCGAGAGGCCAGGCGGGAGGCCACGACACCAAGGAGGCCCCGGAATGAGGGCCCACGGAAGGGAAGAACGCATGAAGCGCAGAATCGTTCCCGGCGGCATCCTCGCGCTGAGCCTCGCCGTCGTGCTCCTGGCCGCCACCGCGAGCACCGCCAGCGCGGAGAGGTTGCTTCGCCAGTGGCACTGCCCGCCGCCAGCGACGCCGCCGACCACTTTCGAGCAGGTCCTGGGGTGCCTTGCTGATCCGATTCATCCCGCCGCCGGCTGGTTCGGCGTGGAGCCGAGCTTCGACTTCGGCGATCGGCGGGTCGGAACGATGAGCCCGGCGCAACCCTTTGTCCTGGGGGTTTTCGACAACGATTCCTTGAACCCCACGATCAGCGTCTCCGGCGACTACGCCCAGACCAATAACTGCCCACCGACGCTGTCCGCTGGTGCCCCCCCGCAGCTCCAGGGCTGCCTCATCAACGTCACGTTCGCCCCCACGGGCACCGGGCCCAAGGTGGGCACCCTGAGCACGGGACCCGGGGGTCCGACGGCGAGGCTCACCGGAAAGGGGGTCACCACCCCGACCCCGTGGGACTGGCCCCTGGAGCTCAGGGCGCGCGCCGAGAGGGTGCCGAGCCTGACGGAGAAGAAGGTCGCGCTTTTTGCCATCACGAACACCGACTCCACCGTGGTCGTCACTGGCGGCGTCAAGAAGACCACGCAGCGACTCGCGGCCGGCGAAGAGACAAAGTTCGAGGCCAGGATCAAGCACCGGAAGCGGCTCAGGGAGGAGAAGCCGGTGCCCAGGGTCAAGATCAGGTTCGCGGCGACCGATGAGTTCGACCAAACGGCTGCCGGGAAGATCAAGGTCGGGTTCTGCGTCGGTCCGAGTTCGACCTGTCGCTAGCTAGCCCCACGGAAGGGAAGGACGACATGGATAAGCGATTCGCGATTGTGATCGGCGTGGCTGCGGCCGGCGTGATGGCGCTCGGGGCGCAGACGACGGCGGCGGCCCCGGACGTCGTCAAGTACGACACGGAGCTGACGATCGCCGTGGACCGTGCACGCGAAGATCGCGATCACTCTCGACCGCTATGGGCACTTGATGCCGGGCTCCGAACAGGAAGCTGCGGCGCTGCTCGACACCTACCTCTCGGCGCAGCACGAGCGGGCCGAGAACAGCGGTCGCGCGGCTGGCGGCGTGCTGACTGGCGCACCAACTGGCGCACCGCTGGCGCACTAAAACGCCATCCCGCTTGATCAAGCGGTTTCTAGAGCACGTAGACGACCGTGAACACGATGATCCACATGACATCGACGAAGTGCCAGTAGATGCCCGGGATCTCAACGCCCAGGTGGTCCTTGGGCTTGGGGCCGAAGTGGCCGCGCCAGGCACGGATGTTGGCGAACGCGAGCAGCGTCAGGCCGACGAAGACGTGGGCGCCGTGCAGGCCGGTGAGCCCGTAGAAAATCGAGCCGAAGGCGCCGTCCCGGCCGCTGAAGCCGATGTGGATGTACTCGTTGATCTGGATGAAGAGGAACGTCGCGCCGAGCAGGAAGGTGGTCATCAGACCCATCTGCATCCCGCGGCGGTTGCCCTTGCGGGTCGACTCGAGCGCCCAGTGGACGGTGAAGCTGGAGGAGACCAGGATCGCGGTGTTGACGCCCGCGACCGCGACTGGGAGCTCGAAGCCCTCCGGCGGCCAGGGGCCGTCGTTTGCGACCACGCGGAGGAAGAAGTAGGACGCGAAGAACGCCCCGAACAGCATCACCTCGGAGACGATGAAGAGCAGGATGCCCAGCGTCTGGCGGTCGATCCGAGAGCTCTGATGGGCCTCGGGGGGACCGTGATGCTCGTGCGGCTCATGTCGGCCGACAGCTACAGACGCGCTCTCCATCAGGCCCGCACCTTGCTCTCTGCGGACTGCGGACTGCCGACTGCGGACTTGCCGGCCCCGGCCTCGTAGTGCTCGACCGGCTTGTCGGTGATCGCCTCGACCCGCTCGATCAGGCCTTGCTCGAGCCACCTCGACTCCTGCCCGGCGAGCGTCGAGATGAGGATGTCGTCGATCCGGTAGTGCTCGATCGCGTTCTCGATCGCGGCGAACGGCTCCGGGCTCATGGGCTGGCCGGTCGCGTCGATGTCGGAGCGGTACATCTCGGCGAGCGTGCGCGCGAGGCGCTCGACCACGTCCTCGCGGGTCAGGTCGCCCGATCGCGGGCAGATCATCGTGTAGCGATGCGGCCGCTCGGCGGCGCGCGCCTTGAGCCGCGCGATCAGGTCGGGGCTTGCGATCGTCTGTGTTCCGACCACCAGGGTGTGGGTCACGTCCCAACGCACCGCGTCGTCGTCGACACGGACCGGGATGTGCGTCACCGGGACGTCGAAGCGATCCTTCGCCCACTCGACCAGGTCGCGGCGCAGGAGTCCGAAGCGGGCCTCGTACAGGGACGAGAGCAGGATCTCGCGGGGTCCGAAGGCGCGGGCGGCATCGTCGAGCGCAAGCGAGGGCTCGGGGTCCATCACCGCACCGGAGGCCTCGACCCCGAACTCCGCGAGCACCGACTGGGTCACCTCGACCCGGCTCAGGGCCGCGTCGCGGACCTCGTCGCGATCGACGATCTGACCGACGATCGGCTGGTTCTGCGGCGCCGCGACCGCCACGGAGTCCGCCCCCGCGTCGACCCGCTCGCGAAGCGCCTCGAGCAGCCGCCGCCCGCCGGCGACCTCGTTGACGAACGCCAGCACGGTGCCGCCCTGGCTCCAATCGACGTTCGAATGCGGATCGTCGATCGGGTAGCTCGCGAGCTCGGCCTCGGTCACGTGCGGGCTCCCGCGCCGGATGATCCGCCCCCACCGCCGGCCGCGCCGACGACAGCGGGCTCGGGCTTGCGCACCTCGGCCTCCTCTCCGCCCATGATCGCGTGCCGAGCGCCGGGAACGCCGAACTCGTACGGGCCGCCGACCACGCGCGGGATTTCGTCGAAGTTGAAGATCGGCGGGGGCGAGGAGACCTGCCACTCGATCGTCTTGGCCCGCCACGGGTTGCCGGTCGCCCGCGGGCCCCACTTCCAGGAGACGATCATGTTGTACATGAAGACCAGCTGGGCGATCCCGAGCAGGAACGAGGAGATCGAGATCACCAGGTTCCAGTCGCCGAACTGGGCCGCGTAGTCGGCGACCCGGCGCGGCATCCCCTCCATCCCCACCCAGTGCATGGGCACGAAGGTGCCGAGCATGCCGACCAGGGTGAGATAGAAGTGCACCCGCCCGAGCTTCTCGTCGTACATCCGCCCGGTCATCTTCGGGAACCAGTGGTAGATGCCGGCGAAGATCGTGAACACCGAGCCGCCGAAGAGCACGAAGTGGATGTGAGCGACGATGAAGTACGTGTCCGAGACGTGGATGTCGATCGGCACCATGCCCAGCATCACGCCCGAGATCCCGCCCACCACGAAGGTGACGATGAAGCCGAGGCTGAACAGCATCGCGGTCGATTTGAGGTGCAAAACGCTGTTGAACAGCGTCGCCAGCCAGCTGAAGATCTTGATCCCGGTCGGCACCGCGATCAGCAGCGTGGTGATCATCATCGGCACCCGGAGCCAGGCGAACATGCCGCTGACGAACATGTGGTGCGCCCAGACCGTGTAGGAGAGGACGACGATCCCGATCAGCGCCAGCGCCATCAGCCGGTAGCCGAAGATCGGCTTCCGGGCGTGGGTCGAGATCACCTCGGAGATGATCCCGAAGCCCGGCAACATCATGATGTAGACGGCCGGGTGCGAGTAGAACCAGAAGATGTGCTGGTAGCTCAGCACGTCGCCGCCGAACGCCGCCTGGAAGAAGTTCGTGTTCAGGACGCGGTCGAAGAGGACCATGAACTGCACTCCGGCGATGAACGGCGTCGCCGCGACGACGAGCAGCGACGTCGACATGTTGGCCCAGACCAGCAGCGGCATGCGCCAGAACGTCATCCCGGGCGCACGCATCGTGATGATCGTGACCAGGAAGTTGAGCGCGGTCGCGACGGATGAGGCGCCGGCGAACTGGACGCCCAGGTTGAAGAACGACTGCCCGAGGGGCGCTCCGGTGGAGAGCGGCGCGTAGCCGGTCCAGCCGGCGTCGAAGGCCCCGCCGGGGACCAGGAAGCTCGCCAGGAACAGAAGCCCGGCGATCGGCAGCATCCAGAACGAGAGCGCGTTCAGGCGCGGGAACGCCATGTCGGGCGCGCCGATCATCAGCGGCAGGACGTAGTTGGCGATCCCGGCGAAGACCGGGATTACGAACACGAAGATCATCAGCGCCGCGTGCGTCGAGAAGAGCCCGTTGAAGACGCCCGGGTCGACGATCTGCGTGCCGGGCTGCGCGAGCTCGGCGCGCATCAGCATCGCGATCAAACCACCGACGAGGAAGAAGAAGAAGGTCGTGACGATGTACTGGATCCCGATGACCTTGTGGTCGGTGTTGAACTTGAAGTAGTCCCGCCACGAACGGGCGCCGTGCTGGGAGTGGTCCTCGGGAATCGTTGGCTTGCCCGCCGCCCAGCGGAACCAGTAGTCGAAGGCGCCGAGCCCGACGAGGAAGCCCAGCGGGCCCGTGATCGCAGGGACGATCAGGTGCGGGTAGCCGGTCGGCTCCGTCTGGAAGATCTCGAGGCCCGAGATCGCGCGCAGCGCGACGACGAGCCCGAAGCCGAAGGCCGAGCCGACGATGAACCCGAGCGCCCCCCGCGTCAGGCCTGGTTGCTTGAGTGCCGCTGCCAAGGTCGTGCTACCTCCGTGGATCCTACGTCCCACCCTCGGCCGACGACCCGCTCGGCGCCGCCTGGGCCTGTGACTGCTCGGCGATCCATCGGTCGAACTCGTCCTGCGACTCGACCACTACCGTCGCCCGCATCGTCGTGTGCCCGAGGCCGCAGAGCTCCGTGCAGACGAGGCTGAAGGTCCCCTCCTCGTTCGGCGTGACGACGAACTCGTCGTCGATCTCGTCGCCCCCGGCGCCCGCTGGGACGAGGTCACGCTTGATCCGCCACTCCGGCACCCAGAACGAGTGGATCACGTCGAGCGCCTCGAGCTTGACCTCGAGCTGGCGGTCGACGGGAACGTGGAGCACGTTCGTCCGCAGCCCGTCGGCGTCGGGGTACTCGAATGTCCACTTGAACTGCTGCGCGGTGATCTTGAGCGGCATCTGCTCGTCGGCCTTCGCCTCGATGTCGTCGAGGACGATCCACGAGTAGCCGGCCCCGAAGAGGACGATGATCGTCGGGATCACCGTCCACGCGATCTCGAGCTTGGTGTTGCCGTGGATCGGCTCGCCGTCGGACTCGTCGCCCGGCTTGGCGCGGAACTTCCAGATCGCGTAGCCGAACATCACCATCACGATCGCGAAGACGAACGTCGAGAGCACGATCATCACGTCGAAGAGCGTGTCGATCGGCGAGGCCTCCTCGGAGGCGGCGTCACCGAACCAGTCGAACTGGAGCAGGATCACCGAGCCCACCACGGTAAGCGCCGCCATCGCACCGATGAGACGTAGGAGCGTCGCGCGGTTCACCGGGCGCGATTCTATTGATCGCGGCGACGGCGCCGGGCGCCCGGCCCGGCGCTAGTTTCAGGCGTCTCAATCCTCCATCGGGACCGGCAAATCCTCGAGCTCGCCCGCCGACGCCGCGAGCACCGTGCGGGCGACGCCCTGCCAGCTCCAGATGCGGTCGCAGGTCTCCCGAAGGGCCTCGCCGGCGGCGCGGCGCTCGGCCTCGGGTAGCGCGAGCCAGGCGTTGAGCCGGGCAGCGATCTGGTCGACCGCGTCGTCGCCGAGGTCGAACGAGACCAGCGGCGCCACGTCGGCGGGCAGGTCGGCCGCCAGCTCCCTGCTGACCTCGGCGGCGCCCGAGTGACGGGCCGAGACGGGCAGCGCGCCGGCCGCCGCCGCCTCCGCCGCGACCATGCCGAACGCCTCGGGGAATGTGCTCGGGAAGACCAGCGCGTCCGACGCCGCCACGGGAGTGGCGACCTCGTCGTGCTCGAGGCGGCCCGAGAACTCGACCGAGCCGGCCGCAGCGCGGGCTGCGTCGGCGTAGCCCTCGGGAAGGTCGGCGAGGAACGCCGCGAGCATCGACAGCGGCTCGTCCTCCCCGCCCTCGAGGCCGCGGCCGTGGGCGGCGAGCTCTCGAAGCGGCCCGAGGTCGCCCCGCTCGAGCGCGCTCCAGGCGTCGCGCAGCACCTCGTCGGCGGCGCCGAACCCGACCACGAGCAGGCGCGCGCCCGGGTTCCGGGCATGTACTGTCGGCCAGGCTGCCAGGAGCAGGTCGACGCCCTTCGAGACGATCAGCTTGCCGACGTAGATCACGCGCGGGCCCTCCGCGCCGGCGAACCACTCGACGGCGTCGGCTGCCCGGTCGAGGTCGCGATCCCAGCTCGTCGCGGCGCCCGCATCCGCCGCGGCCGCCTCGACGCCGCCGGCGGCTTTGATCGCTGCGGCGGTGGCGCGCAGCCGCGCCGGCCGGTCCGACGGCGGGATCGGCGCGAACAGCGTCGTGTCGACGCCCGGCGGCCCGAGGCGGACCTTGGCGTTGATCGCCGGGTCGTCGACGGCCTGTCGTAGGCGTGCCTGGATGTGCCCCGAGCCCACGAGGATGCCGCTGGCTCCGTCGCACGCCTCGCGGGCGTACGGCCCGAAGCGCTCGAGGTCGGGGATCACCGTGTAGGACAGGTCGGAGCCGTGGACGACGGCCGCGTAGCGCAGGCCGGCGCGCGCGAGAATGACCGGGCCCATGACCAGGTGGTTCCCGAGCGCGGCGTCCACGCCCCCGAGCGAGTCGACCAGGTCGCGGACGGCGGTCACGTTGGCGTCCAGGTAGGTGTCGAGCTCGCCGTCGGTCAGCTCGGCGAACGTCTTCACCTCGAACCCCTCGTAGGTGTCGTGGACGTAGACCGGAAGCAGCCCGCCGATGTCGGGGTTGTGGATCGTCACCGAGCCATCCGCGCCCGGCGGCGTGAGATCGGGCACGTCGCGGTCCTGGCACACCATGTGGACCTCGTGGCCGAGGCCGGCGAGCGCGGCCGCGAGGCTGGCGTTGTAGACGTTGGAGCCCGTCCCTCGGAGCAGGTAGCCGTGGAAGATCAGGACCTTCATCGAGCGCAACCCTATGCCCCCGCCCGGTCGGCGCGCCGGCCCTCGCCGCCCTGCCGGCCGCCGCACGTGTGATTATCTTGCGTGCCGTGCAGAACCCGCGACAGAGATACCGGCTTCGCGCCCGCGCCTCGGGCCGTGAGGCGTTCGCGGCCGCCGAGCCGGACGGCGTCTACGTCGATCGCGAGACCGGCGAGGAGATGGAGCCGGTCACCCGCGTCCTGCCGCTGGCGCCGTCGGACTCCGCCCTGCTGCGCACGCCCGCGAACCTGCGTGAGTGCCGGCGCTGCGATCAGCTGATCGGCCTCGACGTCAGCGACTGTCCCTACTGCGGCCTGCGCCAGCCCGCGCTCGGCAACGGGTGATCCCGCCTCGCGCGCCATTTACCGCGGCAACCGCCGCGCTCGCGATCGCGGCCTGCATCGCCCTCGGCGCGTGCGGCGAGGACGACGAGACCACGACGGCTCCGGCAGCGACGATCGACACGACTTCGGCCACGACCACCGGCGAGACGACCTCGACCACGACGACGACCGAGCCCGAGGAGGGCGGGTCGGGCGGCGCCGAGGCGCCCCTGGTCCCCGACGAGGGCCACGAGGGCGGCGGCCCGGACCCGGGCACCGAGGAGTTCGAGGCGGCGCAGGAAAACGCGGGCGGCCAGAACGCTGGCGCGGGCAGCGGCGGGACCAGCGCGGGCGGGAACGGCGGCAGCGGCCCCGCCGGCGGCCCGGCCGCGGACTCCGGCGGTCAGAGCCCGCCCGAGAGCTTCGAGCAGTACTGCGAGCAGAGCCCGCAGGCGTGCGAGTAGGCCGGGGTAGTAGGCCGGGGTGAGGGCCCCGCCCCTACTGCGGCGCCAGGTACGCCCGGTAGAGAATGCGAGCGCCCTCGTAGGTGCAGGCGTAGTGGCGCGAGCCGCCGACCTTCTGCTGCGGTCGGCTGCGCTGCAGCAGGTCCTGCTCGTTGAGGCACTGCCCCTCCTCGCGGCTCGCCCGCCAGGCGTCGGAGTTGTTGGCGCCGTAGTCGGCGAGGTTGGAGAGCCAGGTCGGGGTCGTCAGCGCGACGATCATGCCCTTGCGGACGCGCAGCGGGTCGGTGAGCGTGAACACCGGCCGGTTGCCGAGCACGGACGAGAGCTGGACCACGGGACTCTGCTTGACCAGCTTGAAGCGATCACCGTCCCTCGGCTTCAGGATCGAGAGCCGGGCGCTGGGCGGCCCGCTGTTGGCGAGCGCGTCCTCGAAGAACCGGCGCTCGCGCTTCGTCGGCTTCGAGACGTCCACGCCCCAGGCGACGATGTTGCCCGACCGCCGCACCTTGTACGGATTGCGGCGCCCGTCGGCCATCGTCTGGAAGCCGGTCACCCGGCCCATCGCCTGACAGGCACGGTCGGCGGGGACGTTCGCGCCCCCCGGGGTCGGACAGTTGGGCTTCGGAGTGACCGGCGTCTGACCGATGACCACCGCGTTCGCGCGCGCGCCGGCGCGATCCGAGCCCGCGATCGCGGCGACCGCGGCGATCGCGCAGGCGCAGCCCAACGCGAAGGCGAGCGCGGGAAGCCGGACTCGTGTGCCGATTACGGCCATCAAGAAAGCTGGAACACCCCTTCCCAGACAGGGTTTCGGTTCCGAGAACGCGCAATAGCTTAGGCGGCACGCCCGCCCGCCGGTACATTCCTCGCCGTGCCTGCAATCGAGGTATCAGGCCTGGAACGCGAGTTCGAGGGCGAGATCCGAGCCGTCGACGGCGTCGACCTCGAGGTCGCGGACGGCGAGATCTACGCGTTTCTCGGGCCCAACGGCGCCGGCAAGACGACGACCGTGCGGATGCTGACCACGCTGCTCCGGCCCACCGGCGGCACGGCGCGGGTGGCCGGCCACGACGTGGTCGACGAGGCCGCCGAGGTGCGGCGCTCGATCGGGGTCGCGCTCCAGGAAGCGGCCCTCGATCCGCTGATGACCGGGCGCGAGCTGATCGCGCTCCAGGCGACGCTCCACGGCCTGATCGGCGGGGAGGCCGAGCGCCGCGGCGCGGAGCTGCTGCGGCGGGTCGGGCTCGCACAGGCGGCCGACCGGAGGGTCGGCACCTACTCGGGCGGGATGCGGCGGCGCCTCGATCTCGCCTCGGCGCTCGTCCACGAGCCGCAGGTGCTCTTCCTGGACGAGCCGACCACCGGGCTGGATCCCGTCAGCCGCAAGGCGATCTGGGAGGAGGTGGCGGCGCTCAACCGCGAGGGCACGACCGTCTTCCTCACCACCCAGTACCTCGAGGAGGCTGACCAGCTCGCGGATCGGGTCGGCATCATCGCCAAGGGCCGGATCGTCGCCGAGGGCACCCCCGCGGTACTCAAGGCGGAGGTCGGCAGGCCGCACCTGGAGATCGGGCTGGGCGACGGGTCCGCCGCCCAGGCCGAGCGCATCTGCGAGGCCTTCGGCCGCAAGCTGCCCGAGAAGGACGGCAAGCTCCTGGTCGAGGTCGACGGTGGGGCCTCGGAGGTGGCGAAGGTCGTGCGGGCGCTCGACGAGGCCGGGATCACGGTCGCGTCGCTCGACCTCGTCGAGCCGACGCTGGACGACGTGTTCGTCGCCAAGACCGGCGAGCACCTCGAGGGAGCCGAGGAGGAGGCCGCGCCCGAGGCCGAGCCCGTGCGAGCCGGCGACGCTTGAGCCGGCTGCTGCTCAACCTGCGCGTGATCGTCGCGCTGGGCAGGCGCTCGGTGCGTCAGACCTTTCGACGGCCGCAGCTGTTCGCCCCGATCCTCGTCTTCCCCACCCTCCTGCTCGCGATCCAGACCGGCGGCGCCGGCAGCGCCGTCGACCTCGAGGGGTTCCCGCAGGTCAACGGCTTCCTGGACTTCATGCTCGCCGGCGCGATGGTCCAATCGTGCCTGCTGGCCGGAAACAGCGGCGGGATCGCGCTCGCCGTCGATCTCGAAATGGGATTCACCGATCGCCTGTTCGCGGCGCCGATCTCCCGCTTCGCGATCGTCGCCGGCCGCCTCGCCGGCACCGCGGCGTTCGGCGCGGTGACCGCGGTCTGGTTCCTCGCCATCGGCTTGATCTTCGGCGCGACGATCGAGGGTGGGGTGCCGGGGACGATCCTGATGATCGCCCTGGTGGCACTGTCGGCCACCGCGTTCGGCGGCATCGGGGCCGCCGTGGCCCTCTACACGGGCCGCGCCTCGGTGGTCCAGGGCCTGTTCCCGCTCGTCTTCGTGGTCCTGTTCCTGTCTGACGCCTTCTTCCCGGCGAACCTGATGCTCGAGCCGGCGGCCACGATCGCCGAGTACAACCCGCTCTCCCTGATCGTCGACGGGTTGCGCGAGCTCGTGATCGGCGGCGTCGACGCGGCCGCGGTGGCCGAGGCAATCGGGGCGATCGCCCTGATCGGCGCCATCTCGATCGGGCTCAGCGCGCTGGCGCTGCGGCGGCGACTGAGGCTCGGAGCATGACCGGACGGGTCGAGACGGCGGGACGGCGCTTCGGGGCGCGCACGGACCTCGCCACCATCAGGGCGCTCGTCCGCCGGGCCAGGAACGAGATCATCCGGGTGCCCGGTGCCGCGATCCCCGGCGTGCTCGCTCCGACCATCTTCTTCCTCGGCCTCACCGCGGTGTTCGGCGGCCTCACGCAGCTGCCCGGCTTCTCCGCCGAGGAGTATCAGAGCTTCATCATCCCGATCAGCCTGCTCCAGGGCGCCGGCTTCACCGGCGCGGCGACGGGAGTGAACCTGGCCCGCGACATCGAGCAGGGATGGTTCGACCGGCTGCTGGTCTCCCCCGCCCCCCGCCCGGTCCTGCTCGCCGGCCTGGTGCTCTCCGCGAGCCTGCGCTCGCTGATCCCGGCGACGTTCCTGCTCATCGTCGGGTTCGCGATCGGCGTGTCGTGGCCCGGGATCGGCGGCCTGCTGCTCGCATACTTCTTCGTCATGGGCATGGGGACCCTTGCCGCATGCTGGGGCTCGGCGATCGCCCTGCGGTTCAAGACCCAGGGCGCGGCTCCCCTGATGCAGGCGGGGATGTTCGTGCTGATCCTGACCACGACCGCCTACGCTCCGATCGAGCTCCTGCAGGGGTGGCTCGCGGACATCGCGCGGATCAACCCCGTCACGCAGATCGTCGAGGCGATCCGCCAGGGCTTCACCACCGGCACCGTCACATGGGCGGAGACGTGGCCCGGCCTCGTCGCACTGGTCGGGCTGCTGCTCGCGCTCGGAAGCCTCGCCCTGTGGAGGATGGAGCGGACCGCGGAGTAGCGCCATCGAGATCCGCATCGCCACCAAAGCCGACGAGCCGGCGCTGACCGCCATCGACGAGGCGAGCCACGCGCCGGACGTGACCCCGGCGCCGGCGCCAGACCCCGGTCGAACAGTATTCGACGGGCGGGCCCGCGCAAGGCCGGAGAACACCCTCGTCGCGGTGCTCGAGGGCCGGCCGGCCGGGCTCGTCGCCATCGCGGCTCCGACGCCGCTGGCATCGAATCGCCACGTGCTCGAGATCTGCCTGCTGGCCGTCGAGCCCGCCCGGCAGGGGCATGGCATCGGGAGGGCGCTGGTCGAGGCCGCAATCGCCGAGGCGCGCGCTCGCGGCGCTCGGCGCCTTACCCTGCGGGTGCTCGAGACCAACTCGCGCGCCAGGCTCCTGTACGAGGCCGCCGGCTTCGAGGTCGAGGGCGTCCTGCGCGGCGAGTTCCTGCTCGCCGGACGCTACGTCGACGACCTGCTGATGGCGCGCGATTTGACCCGCGACTAATCGACGGCGAGCCGTATCGGCTTTGGCGCCTTTGTTGACTCACGGGCGACGGAAGCGCCGTTCGCCGGCGGCCCCTACTTGTAGCGGTAGGTGATCCTGCCCCGGTCGAGGTCGTAGGGCGAGAGCTCGATCTTCACCCGGTCGCCGGGCAGGATGCGGATGTAGTGGCGGCGCATCTTGCCCGAGATGTGGCCGAGGACCTCGTGGTCGTTGTCGAGCTTGACCTTGAACATCGTGTTGGGCAGCGCCTCCGTGACCTCGCCCTCCATCTCGATCTTCTCTTCCTTTGCCATGCGCGGTGAGGGTACTTCACCGACCCTCGAACGTCGCCTTGCCCGGGCCCTCGGCGAGGAAGGACTGCACGGCCCGCTGCAGGTCTTCGGTCGCGAACAGCTCGGCGAACTGGTCGGGGGTGATCTCGTCGGCGCGATCGACCCCGCCCTCGCAGTAGGCGCGCACGATCCGCTTGGTCGCCGCATGCGCGCGCGTCGGGCCGTTCGCGAGGCGCGCCGCGAAGCGCATGCCCTTCTCGTGCACGGTCCCGTCGGGCACCACCCGGTTGACGACGCCCCAGCGCTCGAGCGTCGCCGCGTCGTAAAGGCCGCCGGTATAGACGAACTCGCGGGCGCGCCCGGGCCCGGCGCGCTCGGCCATGCGCTGGGTGCCACCGGCGCCGGGGGTGAGCCCGACCACCGCCTCGACGAGCCCGAACTGCGACGACTCCTCGGCCCAGATGATGTCGCAGCCGAGCGCGATCTCGAGGCCTGCGGTGAGGCAGAGCCCGTGGACGAGGGCGACGGTCGGGATCTCCACCGACTCGAGCCGGCGAACGGCGTCGATCAGGGGGGTCGCGAAGCGGTCCGCGTCCTCGGGACCTGCATCAACGACCCGCTGGAAAGCGTTGACGTCGACGCCGCCGGTGAAGATGTCCCCGGTCGAGCGCCAGACGAGCGCCCGGGGGTCCGAGCCCTCGACCTCGTCCAGACAGTCCATCAGCTCGTCGAAGGCCGAGTCCGTGAACAGGTTGAGCGGGGGATTGGAGAGCACGATGGAAGCCACGTCGCCCTCGCGCTCGAGCGTGATCGTACGCTCGGCCATCAGGTGTCGCCGCGGATCTCCGCCGCGACCCGGGCGATCGCCGCCATGTCGGCGCCGCGGGGGATCCACGGCAGCTTCAGCGGGTCGTCCTCGTAACGCGGGATCACGTGCAGATGGAAGTGGAACACGGTCTGCCACGCCGCGGGCCGGCAGGCGTTGATGACGTTGAAGCCCGCCGGGGCGAGCGTTTCGTCCATTCGTCGCGCGAGCCGCCGGGCGGCCAGGTTCGTACGCTCGAGGTCCTCGTCGTCGATCTCCATCAGGTCGGCCGAATGCGTCCGCGGGATCACCAGCGCGTGCCCGCGGGTCGCGGGGTTGATGTCCATGAACGCGACCGTGTACTCGTCGGAGTCGACGATCTCCGCCGGCGCGTCGCCGGCTGCGATCGCGCAGAAGATGCAGTCGGCTTCGCCTGCCATGCCGGCGAACCCTATCCCGAGCGTGGTTGCGCAGGGTCGGGCTACTGCGAAAGGAGGCCCCGGGCCAGCTCGATCGCGTCCTCGCGGGTATGTACCTCCCCGGTGAAGACGCCGGCCTCGATCTCGCCGATCAGGCGGCCGAGCTCGGGGCCCGGCTCGATCCCGACGGCGGCGGCGAGCTCGTCGCCCGGCAGCGGGGCCCGCGGGGGGCCGTCGCGGTGCCACGTGATCGCCTCGGGCATGACCTCGCGGGCGAGCTCGAGGTGAGCCTCGATCATCTCCGTCGAGGCGGTCGGGCCGGCTCCCCGCGCTGAGAGCCGGTCGGCGACGGTGAGCAGTGTGACGTCGGCGGCGACCGGCGCCGTGAGCCGCAGGTAGTCGTACAGCCGCCGGCGCGGAAGCGGGCGCACCGAGGCCATGAAGCCGAGGTGGAGGTGGTGCACCGTGAGCTGCTCGAGGTATCGGGTGAGCGTCCTGCTCGCCTTCAACCGCGCACAGGCGGTCGCCACCAACGCAGCGCCCTCGCGATCGTGCCCGACGAACGAGACGAAGCCACCCTCGTGCTCCCGGCGGGTCGCCGGCTTGCCGACGTCGTGAAGGATGGCTCCGAGGCGGAGCGCGTCGCCGCGGCTGAGCTCGTCGGCGAGCGGCTCGGCCAGGAGCTCGCGCAGCGCGTGGGCCGAATCACCCGTGTAGCGCTCGAGGTCCTCCTCGACCTCGAGCAGCCGCCGCAGGACCTCGATCGTGTGGCCGTGGACGTCGAGGTGATGGTTGGGGTTCTGTTCGACCCCGTGGAGCGCGGCGACCTCCGGCAGCACCCCGGCGGTCGCGTCGAGCTCGTCGAGCAGCCGCAGCCCGCCCAGCGGGTCCGGGCCGGCGACCAGCAGGCGCAGCTCGGCGAGCTGGCGCTCCCCCGCCGGCTCGCCGGCGCGCCCGGCCGCGGCGCGTGCGAGCTGCACGGTCTTCGGCTCGATCTCGAGCCCGAGCTGGGCGCCGAGCCTTGCGGCGCGCAGGATCCGCAGCGGGTCGTCGACAAAGCTGCGCTCGGAGACCACGCGCAGCCTCCGAGCGTCGATGTCGGCGACGCCCCCGAAGGGGTCGAGCGGCTCGGCCCCCGGCGCGGCGAGCGGGACGGCGATCGCGTTGACGGTGAAGTCACGCGCCCCGAGGTCGGCCTCGATCCCCGAGCCGCGGAGCCGGCTCACGTCGACGTGCCAATCGCGGCCCGGCGCCACGGCGCGCCAGGTCGCGAACTCGGCTGAGAGCTCGAACGCGAAGCCGCCCGCCGCGGCGGCGATCCGCCGCGCTGCGTCCGCCTCGTCGCCCGCCACCGCGAGATCGAGGTCGGTTACCTCGTCGCCCGCGAACGCGTCGCGTACCGCGCCGCCGACGATCCACGCGTCCTCGCGTGAGGCGAGCGCTTCGCGGGCGGCGACCGTCGCCTGGGCGGCCAGCAGCTTCGGAGCGACGCTCACCGCACGTACTCGCGCGGTACCCGGGGCGAGATCGCGGACGTGATCTCGTAGTTGATCGTCTCCAGCCGCCTGGCGAGCTCCTCGGCGAGGATCCGGTCCCCTCCCTGGGCCCCGATCAGCACCGCCGGATCGCCGGGGACGACGTCGGGCTCCCGGCCGAGATCGATCGTCAGGTTGTCCATCGAGATCGTGCCGACCACGGGATACCGGCGGCCACCGACCAGGACCTCCGCGTTGTTGGTGAGCGCGCGGCGGACGCCGTCGCCGTAGCCGATCGGGAGCACGCCGACGTGGGTCGGTTCGGTCGCATGCCACTTGCGTCCGTAGCCGGCGCTGGCGCCGGGCTCGAACAGCTTCACGTCCGCAACGTAGGTCCAGAGCTCCAGGGCCGGCCGCAGCCCGTGCTGCCCCGGGTCCTCCCCGAATGGATCGAGGCCGTAGACCGCGATCCCGCACCGCGCCATGTCGAGGTGGGCGGCGGGCTCGCGCAGCGTCGCGGCGCTGTTCGCGGCGTGCAGCAGCAGCCCGGGGTGCGCCTCCCGGAGCGGCACCGCGACCTCGAGGAACCTGGCGAGCTGCTCGTCGAAGAACCGGGACCCGGGCTCGTCGGCGGTCGCGAAGTGAGTCCAGAGGCCGACCAGCTCGGCCCGGTCGTCATCGGCGAGCTCGCGGACGAGCGCCTCGACCGCGCCAGGGTCGCGCTCGCCGAGGCGGCCCATGCCGCTGTCGTACTTGACGTGGACTCGTGGCCGCCTGCCGAGGGCCTGGCCACGGGCACGCACGAGCTCGGCGAAGTCCGGGCGCCAGACGGTGACGTCGGCGTCGGCGTCGAGCGCCACGTCCAGCTCGGCCTCGCTGAGCGCGCCGAGGACCAACAATCTCGCCTCGGGAAGCTCGGAACGCAGCTCGGCGGCCTCGGGGGCCGTCGCGACCGCGAGCCAGCTCGCCCCGCCCGCGAGCGCCGCACGGGCCACCTCGATCGCGCCGTGGCCGTAGCCGTCGGCCTTGACCACGGCGCAGAGCGCCGCGCCCCCGGTCAGCTCCTCGGCCAGCCGGGCGCAGTTGTGCTCGATCGCGCCCACGTCGACCACGGCCCTTGCCCGCGCGAGCGACGTGCGCCGGCTGCCTGTCGCAGCGCTCACGCCACGCCCCCCGGCCTCAGTCCCGCCGGCACGGCCGCGATCACGTCCGTGGCGACGACCGACTCGGCGGCGCCGACCCGAGCGGCGGCCTCGCGGCCGGCGCGGGCGTGTGCGTATACGGCCGCGGCCGCGGCCGCGTGCGGTTCGAGCCCGCGCGCCAGCAGCGCGGCGACCAGACCGGTGAGGACGTCCCCCGTGCCCGCTGTCGCGAGCGCGGGGCTCGAGAGCCCGTTGACCGCCGGGTGCCCATCCGGACCGACGACGATCGTGTCGTCGCCCTTGAGCACGACGATCGCGCCCGATCGCGCCGCCGCCTCCTGGGCGCTGGCCAGGCGCCGGGCGCCCACTGCGTCCGAGTCGGTCTCGAGCAGGCGGCCGAGCTCGCCGGCGTGCGGCGTCAAGACCGTCGGGGCGGGCCGGTCGGCGAGCGATTCGAGTCTCCCGGCGATCGCGTTCAGACCGTCGGCGTCGATCACGAGGGGAGCCTCGATCCGCCGAGCAAGCTCGCCGACGAGCTCGCGAGCCCCGTCGTGACGGCCGAGCCCGGGCCCGACCACGGCCGCGGCCGCGCGCTCGGCTGCCGCGGCGATCGCGTCGGCGGCGTCGACCTCGAGGGCGCCGTCCCGGCTCGGACAGCCGATCGACATCGCCTCGGTGAGCTTGATCTCGAAGATCTGCTCGAGGTCTGCCGGTACGGCCACGGTGGCGTACCCCGCCCCGGCCCGGCAGGCCGCCTCGGCGCTCATGCAGACGGCACCGGTCAGGCCGCGCGAGCCGCCCGCGATCAGCACCTGGCCCGAGCTGAACTTGGTCGAGTCGGCGACCGCGGCGGGGCGTCAGATCGAGGACCCGGGCGGCGATCAGACCGCCCGGAGCCTTGACCGGGGCTCCGTCCGGGATCCCGATCGGCGCCACGCGCAGCCGCCCGGTGTGCCGCTTGCCGGGCGCAATCCGGTGTCCGAGCTTGGCGGCATGAAAGCTCACCGTCAGATCGGCGTCGACGACCGGTCCCTCGACCTCGCCCGTGGAGGCATCGATCCCGGAGGCGATGTCGGCGGCGACGACCGGGGCGCCGGCGGCGTTGATCGCATCGATCGCAGCGGCCGCGGGATCGCGCGCGGCACCGGAGAAACCCGTGCCGAAGACCGCGTCGACGATCACTCCGGACCCGCGGAGCGCGTCCGGGAGCGCGGCGGGGTCGACGGTGCGCGTGGGGCCGTCGAAGCGGGCGAGGTTCTCGGCGGCGTCGCCGCTGAGCTCCGCAGCCGGCCAGAGCAGGAGCACCTCAACGTCGAAGCCGGTCGTCGCCAGGCGCCGCGCCGCGACCAGTCCGTCGCCCCCGTTGTTGCCCTTGCCGCAGACGACCCGGGCGGGGCCGTCGGCGGCGGTCTCGACCGCGGCCTCGGCGACCGCCCGCCCCGCCGTCTCCATCAGGTCGAGCGACGGGACCCCGCGGTCCTCGATCGCCCAGGCATCCGTGGCTCGCATGCTCTCGGCGTCATGGAGCGGGTCGAGCCAGGAGTCCATCCAGGATTCCATCTACTCGGCGCTGGATCGCGATTGCGCGGTGGTCGCCAGGACGACCGCCGTCGCGAGGTCCTGCGAGTGGCTGAGCGAGACCGACAGGTCAACCCCCGAGCGGCGCGCGGCCTCGGCAGCGGCCCCGTGGAGCCGAAGCCGCGGCGGCTCCCGGCCTCCGCCGAGGACCTCGACTTCGTGAAGACGCAGACCGCCGATCCCGAGGCACTTGAGCGCGGCCTCCTTGGCGGCGAACCTGGCGGCCAGGTGGCGGGCGGGTCGCTGCCGCGTCTCCGAGGCCTCGATCTCGCCCGCTGTGAAGACGCGCTCGAGCAGGCCGGGTCGGCGCTCGAGCGCGCGCTCGAGCCTGCCGATCTCGATCAGGTCGACGCCGATCCCGGGAGCAGCCTGCATGCCGCAGAAGCTAGATGACTGGTGGTTCAGTCGGCGAGCGAGACGATGACCCTGGTCAGCGCGAGCTCGTCGTCGACCCAGCTCCCGGCGGCCAGCGACTCGAAGGCCTCGAGGTACGGAAGCGCGGCGCGGTAGTCGGGGTCAGCGGCCGAGCCGCCCTGCTCGGCGACCTCGAAGAACGAGGGCAGGTGAACGAAGAGGGCCGGAGGGAAGTCGTCGCCGAGCGACTCGACGGCCTCCTGGTAGCGCGGATCGTCGCCGAGCTCCGACTCCGGATCGAGCGCCTGGGCGACCGTGCCTCCGAGCACCGCGACGAGGTGGTCATCGATGACCCCCGCCTCCGCGCCCCCGCCCAGGCTGGGCACTCCGAGCGAGAAGCCGTAGTCAGCGCCCTCCGGAGGCGCCGCCGAGCGCAGGCCGGAGTCGCGCTCGGCGAGCGTCTGCACTCGCTCGAGCAGCTGCCGCGGGCCCGTGGGATCGGTGATCTCCGCGATCAGCCCGGCCGTGAATCCGGGGGCGGAGGTGCCCTCGACGAATGCGGATGCGTCACCCAGCCAGTCGAGCGAGCCCGGGCGAGGATCGAAGCCGGTGGCCTCGCGGACCGCTTTGCGGATCGAGCCCGCCCCGGGCAGGCCCCCGTTGGCGAGCTGGTCGAGGAACCGCGCGAGCGCATCGCCCGCCTCCGGGGCTCCGACGGCGAACCAGGAGCCGGCCGGCAGCGTCTCGATCAGCGAGGCGTCGGTGGCGATGTCCCCCTGGCCGTCGACGACGGACGCGAGCTCGAGCCCGGCAGTGTCCGGCGTCGCGGTCAGCCCGACCGCGACCGGGTCCGAGAGCGGTCCGGCGAGCAGCGGGTCGAGCAGCCGCGTGCTGCCGGGATCGAGGTCCTCCGATGCGATCGCAGCCTCGATCGCGGCCCCGAGCTCGACATAGGCCGAGGCCAGGAGGTCGTCGCCGAGGCCGTCCGTCGGCTGCGTGTACTCCTCGCTCTCGGCGAGCGACTCTCCCGCGGAGGCGTCGACGGCGACCTTGAACGCGTCCTCGGGCCCGAAGACGAGGAAGTCGTCGATGAGCCCGACCGCCGTGTCCCCGTCCAGCTGGTAGTCGACGTCGCCGTAGCTGCTCTCCTCGACCTCGCCCTCGGACTCCGCCGCGAGCGTCTCGTCGATGAAGTCCTGGGCGGCATCGGCGTCCGAGACCTCGACGAGCACGGCGGCCTCGGGGTCCATCGACGGCGAGTCGAGGCTCTCGAACGAGCGCACGAACACGGCACCCCGGTCGCCGAGCCATGGCTCGATGTCCTCGGCGAACGTCGCGTCGACGCCGTCATCGGCCAGCGACGAGTCCAGCTCGGCGGCGATTGCGGCGGCGGGGTCCTCGATTCCGGCGACGCGCTCGGCGAACGACTCGATCGCCTCGGCCTGATCACCCTCGGGCCGGAGCACGACCTCGGCGTACAGCGGGACGTCGGGCGGCACCAGCGACGCTGGCTCCGAATCCTCGCCGCCGCCGCAGCCGATGATTGCCGCGCCGGGGAGAAGAAGAGCAAGGCTTGCGCCGAACGCGAGCACGCGTCCCCCCTTGCCCCCTTTGTTTCCGATGCTTCCGTGCAAGCCGCGAGATGGTAGCGACCGGCCGTGCTCGGCCCGTGGAGCGAGCGGCGAGGCCTGGCCGCTTACTCGACCGTGACCGTCTTCGCCAGGTTGCGCGGCTGATCGACGTTGAGCCCGTTCAGACGCGCGATGTAATAGGCCAGCAGCTGCAAGGGCAGCACCGCGAGGATCGGCTGGAGGATCCAGTCGGTCCGGGGCACGAACAGGGTCTGATCGGACGCCTCCGCCGCGAGCTCGGAGCCCCTGGTCGCGACCGAGATCACGTCGGCGCCGCGGGCGCGCACCTCGGCGACGTTGGAGAGCACCTTCTCGAGCACCGGGCTGTCGGTCGCGATCGCGACCACCGGCGTCTCCTCGTCCAGTAGGGCGATCGGACCGTGCTTCATCTCGCCGGCCGCGTACGCGTCGGTCGGGATGTAGGAGATCTCCTTCAGCTTCAGGGCTCCCTCGAGGCACACCGGGAGGCCGATGTTGCGGCCGAGGTACAGGAAGAATCCTCGCTGGTGATGGCTGCGCGCAATCGCGCGCACGCGGTCGTCGGTGGCCACGAGGGTCTCCTGGATCAGGTGCGGGAGGCGCTTGATCTCACCGATGAGCTCGGCGATCCGCTCCGCTGGGAGGGTCCCGCGCTCCTGCGCGAGCCAGAGCCCGAGCAGGTACATGATCGCGACCTGGCTGACGAAGGTCTTCGTAGCCGCGACGCCGACCTCGATTCCGGCCCGCGTGTAGAGCACCGTGTCGGCGTCGCGCGTCGCCTGGCTGCCCATCACGTTGGTGACCGCGAGCACGCAGGCGCCCCGCTCGCGCGCGAGCCGCATCGCCGCGAGCGTGTCCGCGGTCTCACCGGACTGGGTGATCCCGATCACGAGGTCGTTCTCGCTCACGACCGGGTCCCGGTAGCGGTACTCGGAGGCGATGTCCATCTCGACCGGGACGCGGGCCCATTGCTCGATCGCGTAACGGCCGACCAGGCCGGCGTGGTAGGAGGTCCCGCACGCGACGATCACGATCCGGTCGAGCCGCTGGGCCAGGCCTTCGGAGAACTCGAGCTCGGACAGGTCGACGCGGTCACCCCCGGCGAGCCGGTCAGTGATCGTCTCCGCGACCGCGTCCGGCTGTTCGTGGATCTCCTTGAGCATGAACGTCGGGTAGCCGCCCTTCTCGGCCGCGTCCTCGTCCCAGGTCACCTCCTCGACGTCGCGATCGACGGGCCTGCCGGCGACGTCGGTGATCTCCGCGCCGTCGGGCGTGATCGTCACGATCTCACCGTTCTTGAGCCCGAGCACGTTGCGGGTCTCGCGTAGGAACGCGGGGATCGCGGAGGCGACGAAGGTCTCGTGGTCGCCGAGGCCGACGATCAGCGGGCACTCCTGGCGAGCGGCGACCAGGGCGTCCGGGTGGTCGGAGTGCATGGCGACGAACGCGTAGTGCCCGCGCAGCTCGGCGAAGGCCGCGCGGACGGCGTCGGTGAGGTCACTGGCGGACTCCCCCTCGTAGTGGCGCTCGATCAGGTGCGCGACGATCTCGGCATCGGTCTCCGAGCTGAACCGGTGCCCGTCGGCTTCGAGGTCGCGGCGCAGCTCGGCGTGGTTCTCGACGATGCCGTTGAGGACGATGTGGATGCGGTCCTCGCAGTCGCCGTGGGGATGTGCGTTCCTCTCGGTGACCCGCCCGTGCGTCGCCCAGCGGGTGTGCCCGAGCCCGATCGTTGCCGGCGGCGCGGCCACCGCAACAGAGCCCGAGGCCACCGGTTGATCGGCCTCGAGGCCCAGCTCGGCGCGCAGGTTGGCGAGGTTGCCGACCGCGCGCACGGAGTCGATCCGGCCGTCCTCGAGCAGCGAGATCCCTGCGGAGTCGTAGCCGCGGTATTCCAGCTTCTCGAGCCCCGCCACGAGCAGGTCACGGCACGGACGCTTGCCTACATATCCGACGATCCCGCACATGGGAGGCCGTAAAGGGTAGAGGCGCCGCCTAGAAAGGCGAATCCGGCGCGCCTCCGGCGACGGGATTCCGTCGCTCGGCCCCGCGGGTCAGCCGAGCTCGCGCCGCACGGTCGCCACCAGCCGGGCGCAGATCTCATCGGCCTCGCTCTGCTCCGGTGCCTCGACCATCACGCGGACCAGCGGCTCTGTCCCGGACGGGCGCACGAGCACACGCCCGCGGTCGGCAAGCCCCTGGTTTTCGCTCTCGACCGCGTCCCAGACGGCGGTCGCGGACTCGACCGCACCCCGATCTGCCACCTCGACGTTCTCGAGGACCTGCGGAAGCCGCTCCATCGGCGTGACGACGCTGAGATCCGCGCCCTCGAGCGCCCCGATCGCCAGCAGGGCTGCGGCGATGCCGTCGCCGGTGGGCGCGAAGTCGGTCCAGATCACGTGACCGGACTGCTCGCCGCCGAGCGACCAGTCGCGGCGCTCGAGCTCGGCCGAGACGCTGCGGTCGCCGACCGGCGTGGTCGCGACCTCGATCCCCGCCGCCTCCATCGCCTGGTGGAACCCGTAGTTGCTCATCACGGTCACGGCGACGCCGCCGTCCAGCATGTCGCGGCCCCGCAGGTGTGCGGCGACGAGCGCGATCAGCTCGTCGCCGTCGCGGACCGCGCCGGCCGAGTCGACCGCGAGCACGCGGTCGCCGTCGCCGTCGAACGCGAACCCGAGCGCGGCGCCGGTGGCCACGACCCGCTCGGCGAGAGATTCCGGGTGCGTGGATCCGCAGCCCTCGTTGATGTTGCGGCCGTCCGGCTCGCCGGCGATCACGTCGATCTCGGCCCCGAGCCGCTCGAAGATCGCCGGCGCGGCGCGGTAGGTGGCGCCGTTGGCGCAGTCGAGCACCACGCGTAGGCCCGAGAGGTCGAGCCGGAAAACGGATGAGAGCTCGCGCAGGTAGTCATCGAGTGCGCCCTCCAGTTCCCGCACCCGGCCAACCGCCGGGGTCTCCCCCGCCTCGGCCGGGTCGTCCAGGATGCCGCCCACCCGGGCCTCGATGTCGGCCTCGAGCTCGTCCGCGAGCTTGCGGCCGTCCGCGCCGAAGAACTTGATCCCGTTGTCCCGCCAGGGGTTGTGCGAGGCGGACACGACGACCGCCAGGTCGAGGCCGAGCCGACGGACCAGGACGGATGCCGCCGGGGTGGGCAGGACCCCGGCGCAGAATGCGTCGCCGCTCGCCTGGGCGATGCCGGCCGCCAGCGCAGCCTCGAGCATCGGGCCCGACTCGCGGGTGTCGCGAACGATCAGCGCCTGCGGGCGCTCAACCGAGCTGCAGGCGGCCGCTGCGTGACCGAGGGCGAGTGCCAGCTCGGCGCTGAGCAGCTCACCGGCGACGCCACGGACACCGTCGGTACCGAAGAGCTTGCGACCCAATGCCGGCTAACGCTTGGAGAACTGCGGGCGCTTGCGGGCCTTCTTGAGTCCGGCCTTGCGCCGCTCCTTCTTTCGGGCATCGCGCGTCAGCAGGCCGCGGCGCTTGAGCTCCGGGCGCAGCTCCGGGTCGATCTCGCAGAGCGCCCTCGCGATGCCATGCCGGACGGCGCCGGCCTGGCCGGTGATCCCTCCGCCGTGGACGCGGACGTGAACGTTCACGCTCGACTCGTAGCCGGCGGTGAGCAGTGGCTGGCGGGCGACGGCTCGCAGGTACTGGCGGGGGAAGTACTCGTCGAGCGAACGGCTGTTGACCTCGAAGCTGCCGTCGCCGGGGCGCAGGATCACGCGAGCGATCGAGCTCTTGCGCTTCCCGGTCGCCTGGATCTGCTCGCCGGCGGGAATCTCGACCTGCGGGCCGCTCCGGGAGACAGGCTCGTCGCCGGTATCGGCCTCCGCCTCGCGCCGGGCTCGCTCCTCTGCCTCGGCCTCGAGTCGCGCTCGCTCCTCGGCGCTCAGCTCGCGCTCCGGCTCGATCGCGATCGGCTCGAGCTCGGCTCCCGGCGGCTGGTCCTTCGCCCGCGCCTCGCCCTCGGGCGCCTGCGCGGGCTCCGGCTCGGGCTGGCTCGGCTGCTGCTCGGCCTCCGCCGGCTGCTCGGCCTCCGCCGCCGGCTGCTCGGCCTCCGCCGCCGGCTGCTCCTCGGGCTCGGGGGCCGCCGGCTGCTCGGCCTCGGAGCCTTCGCCCTCGGGCTGCTCGGCCTCGGGCCGCTCGCCCTCGGGCTGGTCGTCCGTCTCGCTTCGCTCTTCGTTCATCAGGCTTCGATCTCCATCGGCTTCGGCTTCTGGGCCGCATGTGGGTGGTCCGGCCCGGCATAGACCTTGAGCTTGCCGAGCTGCTGGCGCGCGAGGCGGTTGCGGGGCAGCATGCCGCCGACCGCCCGGCGGATGACCTCCTCGGGACGCCGCTCGAGCATCTCGCCGAGCGTGCGCGTCCGGACGCCGCCCGGATAGCCGGTGTGGCGGTGATACAGCTTGTCGCTGCGCTTGTTGCCCGTCACCGCGATCTTCTCGGCGTTGACGACGACGACGAAGTCGCCGGTGTCGCAGTGCGGCGTGTACTCGGGCTTGCGCTTGCCGCGCAGCGTGTCCGCGATCTGGGTCGCGAGGCGGCCGAGGGTCTTGCCCTCGGCGTCGATCAGGTACCAGTCGCGCTGGCGATCGGCGGGTGTCGCAACGTAGGTCTTCATCTGCTCGCAACGCGCGGCTACGCGCGAAAGCCGCGCTGCGGCTTCTGCCGGCACGCGCGGCCGGCTGATGATAGATGACTGTCTCGCAGGCGTATACTGCCGCCGCAGCACCTGCCTAATCCCGCGTCGCTCGGCGTGGGAGCGGGGGAACCGATGGAACGGCGTCGAAAGCCGTTCCTTGGGGCGAATCGGGCCCGCAATATCCGGCCCGTAGCGCCGCTCTTTCGGCGCGAGCCCGTCAGCTAACTCCGCAGGCTCGCGAAAGAGAGGCACGTACGCGGATGAAGCCGGCAACGCCCACGGGGCGCGGATGGCGAAAACTGATCGCGATGGCGTCGTGCGTCGCGACGATGTGTGTCGGGGCCGGGGTCGCGACCGCGAGCGGCGGCGTCGGGGTCGGCGACGCGCCCGAGCCCACCGACGTGACCTGCATCGAAACTTGCGCCGGGGCGCGCCAGGCGACGGTCGGCTCGCGCGTCCGCGTCACGGGCCGCAACCTGTCGAGCGTCCAGCAGGTTCAGTTCGCCGGTGCCGGCGGACGGATCGGGGTTCCCCCCGATGCCGTCACCCCGGGCGCCGTCGAGGCTACGGTGCCCGACGGCGCCGTCACCGGCACGGTCACGGTCGATGCCTACGGCGTGGTGGCCGAGACCCCGGTCGCGCTCGAGATCGTGCCGGCGGCCGCGATCCCGGAGGGATCGGGCTTCAAGCTCACGTCCGCCGCGGCGATCCCGCACAAGACCTACTTCGACGGCAGGAAGCCCCCGCGGGTGTCCTACCTCTTCCAGGGGCTCGCGAACACCGCCGTGCGCATCGACATTGTCGAGCGCGCAACCAAGGCAGTGGTGGCGAGCTGGGTGGTGGACGGCGCGGTGGCGAACGCCGAGAACGTCGCCGAGTGGAACGGCATCATGAGCGACGGCCGCCTCGCCGCCAACGGCGAGTACAAGTTCCGGATCGGCAGCGCGGCCGGCGAAGGGGTCGCGACCACGGCGGACTCCCGGTTCGGCTTCTACCAGTACAGGTTTCCGCTGCCCGCCGTGCATGGCTACGGCGACGGCTTCGGCGCCGGCCGCGGGCACCAGGGCCAGGACGTGTTCGCCGACTGCGGCGCCACCCTGCGCGCAGCGCGCGGTGGGCGCGTGCAGTGGAACCGTAGTCATTCCGCAGCCGGCTACTACCTGGTGATCGACGGCAAGCGCACGAAGCGGGACTTCATGTATGCCCACATGCTCAGCCCGTCGCCCCTGCAGGAGGGTGACCGCGTGCGCACCGGCCAACGGATCGGACAGGTCGGCGCCACAGGCAACGCCTCGGGGTGTCACCTGCACTTCGAGGTCTGGTCCGGTCCCGGTTGGTACGAGGGCGGTCACCCACTGCCGTCGGTGCGGGGGCTCCTGAAGGCCTGGGACGTCTGGAGCTAGTGGGGTGTCTCATGACGTTGACCAGGAAATGACGAGATCCAGGCGCCGCCAGGCAAGGACGCAGGGAGCCCGAGTAGCAGCGCTACTCGGGCGACTGAGGACGCCGCATGGCGGCGATCTGGGTCCGTCATTTCCGGTCAAACGTTGTGAGAGGCCCCACTAGCCCAGGTGGCGCGGCCCGCGAGGCGGCGGCTGGCACTGGTCGCCGCGATCGCCGCGTTCTGCGGATCGAGCGGCGCCGGTGACGCGAGCGTCGGCGGTAGCGGCGCCGGGTTCACGCTCGGCGACTCCGACCTGCGCCCGGCGCGGGCGTTCTTCGACGGTCAAGGGCGGGTCCGGCTGCGCTACTCGTTTCGAGCCGACAGGGCTCTCGACCTCGTGCTCCGGATCGTGCGCCGCGCGGACGGCAACACCGTGCGCCGATGGGTCGAGCGCGACCTGCGGCCGGGCCGCGTGCACCGCCACGGCTGGGACGGGCGCCGCAGCGACGGCGGCGTGCCCGCCGACGGCCTGTACGAGCTCCGTATCGGCCCGCCCGGTCATCGCGGCGCCCGCGCCGGGCGATTCGAGTTCCACGACCACCGCTTCCCGGTCGCCGGCGCGCATACCTACGGCGACCGCTTCGGCGAGCCGCGCAGCGGAGGCCGGGTGCACGAAGGGCAGGACCTGCCGGCCCCGT
Organism: uncultured Solirubrobacterales bacterium; assembly: GCA_963729075.1. Taxonomy (GTDB): domain Bacteria; phylum Actinomycetota; class Thermoleophilia; order Solirubrobacterales; family 70-9; genus WHSW01. The sequence goes on from CAVSMU010000008.1 coordinate 72,820, forward strand.
GCGGGACGCCGCTGGTCGCAGCCCGCGGCGGGCGCGTCCAGGCGCGCGGCTACAGCGACGCGCTTTACGGCTATTGGCTGTTGATCGACGGGCTCGCGACCCGGCGCGACTACTTCTATGCACACCTCGTGGCGCCCGCGCTGCCGGGCGACGGCGACCGGGTGCGCACCGGCGAGCCCATCGGCCGAGTCGGCAATACGGGCAACGCGCGCTTCGAGTTCTGCCAGCTCCACTTCGAGCTCTGGCCGCGGGGCTATCGCAACGCGGCGCCCGCGGACCCGCTCGGCGCGCTGCGGGTGTGGGATCGGTTCTCGTAGAAGCGCTGTGAGAGGCCCGGCTGGGCGCCATCGGGGGTTCTGGGTACCGTGGCGCGGGTGAGCCGGGGGAGCGCAGTCTCCGAGACGCGCGAGTACGGGCGCTCGGCCGCCCTGCTGACGCTCGCGCTCGGCTCCGCGGGCCTCTTGGCGTACGCGTTCTTCGCGGTCGCCTCGCACACGCTCGACCGCGACGCCTACGGGGAGATCGTCGTGCTGTGGTCGGTGGTCTTCGTCGGCGCCTCGACGCTCTTTCGGCCGATCGAGCAGCTGCTCTCGCGGACGCTCGCCGAGCGCGAGGAGGTCGGCGAGGAGATCGGCCCCGTGCTGCGGGTCGCGGCGCTGATCCAGGCGGGACTGGCGCTCGCGGCGGTCGCGCTGCTGCTCGCGCTGCGCGAACCGATCTCCGACAACCTGCTCGAGGGCGGCGACCTGCTCTTCTGGGTCCTGGTCGCCGCGATGGTCGGGTACGGCGCGGCGTTCTTCGCCCGCGGCTTTCTCGCCGGCGGGCGGCAGTTCGGCTACTACGCGACCCTGCTCGTGCTCGAGGGCTCGGCGCGGCTCGCGTTCGCCGTCGCCGTCGCGGTCGGGATCGCGGCGGGGATCGACGCCGTGGCGCTCGGGATCGCGGTCGCCCCGCTGGCCGGCCTGGTCGTGATCCCCCTGGCGCTGCGCCGGCGGTCCACGAGCCGGGGCCGGGATGTGGGCGGAGCGCGGCTCGCCGCCGAGACCGAGCCCGAGTTCACGCTCTCACGCGGCGGCGCGTTCGCGGCCGCCGTGCTGGTGATGATGCTCAGCGAGCAGATCATCGTCAGCTCGGGCGCCCTCTTCGTCCGCGCCACCGAGGGCGCCGCGGCTGCCGGGTTCATCTTCAACGTGCTGATGGTGGCCCGCGCGCCGCTCGTGCTGTTCCAGGCGACCGCGGCCAGCCTGCTCCCGCACCTGACTCGCCTGCGCACCCGCGGCGACGCCACCGGCCGGGAGGCGTTTCGGATGTCCGTCAACACCACGCTGCTGACGATCGCCGGCTTCGCCGCCGTGGTCACAATGGGAGTCCTCGCCGTCGGGCCCGAGGTAATGCAGATCGCCTTCGGCGACAAGTTCACCTACGACCGCGCCGGCCTCGTGATCGTCGCCATCGGCATGGGCTTCTATTTGTGCGGGGCGGCGCTCAACCAGGCGGCGCTCGCGCAGGGCCAGGCGCGCCGCGCCGCGGTCTGCTGGGTGGTGTGCGCCGCTGCGTTCGTGGTCTGGAACCTCGTCGAGCCGCTCGATCCCTTCCGCACGGTCGAGGTCGGCTTCGCCGGCTCCGCGGCGCTGCTCGCCGGCCTGCTCTACCTGCTCTACGCCCGGCCGCGCCCGCTCCCGGCCGACGCCTTCGAGCCTGGCTCACCGCGCGAGATCGAGGCCCGGCTCGCGTCCGCCGACGAGATCGGCTGAAGCGCCTCGCCGGCGGTTCCGGCCGGCGGTCCGCGAGCGGTGCGACGTTGCTACGGTGCCCCGCAAAGCGGCCGGGCGAGCCCGGCGAAAACGTGCCAGCGGTCCTCGTTCTCGGTTCCGGCCCCCGTGGTTCGCAGCACATACTCACGGAGGACATGCGATGCCCAACGGGACAGTCAAGTGGTTCAACCCGGAGAAGGGATTCGGATTCATCACCCCCGACGACGGCGGCCAGGACCTCTTCGTGCACCAGAGCGCGATCACCGGCGAGGGCTTCCGCTCGCTGAACGAGGGCGACAAGGTCTCCTATGAGTCCGAGGAGAGCGACAAGGGCCCGCGGGCGGCCAACGTCGAGACGATCTAGGCGCTCCGGCGGCGACGCGAACGGGCACCGCTCCCAATGGCGCCTTGTTCGCCCTACAGACGACTAAAGCGCCAATCCCGCCCCTGCGGCGGAGCTACTCCCACTCGATCGTCGCCGGGGGCTTCGACGAGATGTCGAGCGCGACCCGGTTGACGTGCGGGACCTCGTTGATGATCCGGTTCGAGACCCGCTCGAGCAGGTCGTAGGGAAGCCGGGCCCAGTCGGCGGTCATCGCGTCCTGGGACGTGACGGCGCGGATCACGATGGGATACGCGTACGTGCGACCGTCCCCCTGGACGCCGACCGACCGCACCACGGGCAGCACGCAGAACGACTGCCACAGCTCGCGGTACAGCCCGGCCGCGCGGATCTCCTCCTGGAGGATCGCGTCGGCGTCGCGCAGGATCTCCAGCCGCTCGGCGTTGACCTCGCCACCCACGATGCGGATGCCGAGGCCGGGGCCCGGAAACGGCTGGCGCCAGACGACCCGCGAGGACAGGCCGAGCTCCGCGGCGACGGCCCGCACCTCGTCCTTGAACAGCATCCGGAGCGGCTCGACCAGCTCGAGGCCGAGGTCTTCGGGCAGCCCGCCGACGTTGTGATGTGACTTGATCGTGTCCGCCGCGCGCCCGTCGCCGCCGGACTCGATCACGTCGGAGTAGAGGGTGCCCTGGACGAGGAAACCGACGTCGGGCAGCCGCTCGGCCTCCTGCTCGAACACCCGGATGAACTCCTCGCCGATGATCTTGCGCTTGCGCTCCGGATCGTCCACGCCGGCGAGCCGCTCGAGGAAGCGCTCCTGGGCGTCGACATGGATCAGGTTCACGCCGAGCTCGCGCATCGCCTCGACCACCTGCGTGGCCTCGTTCTTGCGCATGAGCCCGTGATCGACGAGGACGCAGGTGAGCTGGTCGCCGATCGCCCGGTGCACGAGTGCCGCCGCGGTTGCGGAGTCGACGCCGCCGGAGAGGCCGCATATGACCCCCGCGTCGCCGACCTGCGCCCGGATCCGATCGACCTGCTCGGTGATCACCGAAGCGGGCGTCCAATGCTCCGTGCACCCGGTGATCTCACGCAGGAAGCGGTCGAGGACCTGCGTCCCGTACGGCGTGTGCACGACCTCCGGATGGAACTGGATCCCGTACAGGCCTCGCTCGACTTCCTCGCAGGCGGCCACCGGCGAGCCGGGGCTCGAGGCCAGCGCCTCGAATCCATCCGGCGGCTCGAAGACCGAGTCGCGGTGGCTCATCCAGCACTGCTGCTCCGCCGGCAGCCCGGCGAGCAGCCGGCCGCCGTCGCCCGAGAGGGTGAGCTCCGTCCGGCCGAACTCGCCCGCCTCGGCCGCCTCGACCCGGCCCCCGAGCGTGCGCACCATCGCCTGCATGCCGTAACAGATGCCGAGCACCGGGATCCCGAGCGCGAGCAGCTCACGGCGCAGCGCCGGCGCGCCCTCGGAGTACACCGACGCGGGCCCGCCGGAGAGCACCAGCGCCCGCGGCGCGCGCTCGCGGATCAGCTCGAGCTCGGTGTCGTGGGGCAGCAGCTCCGCGTACACGCCGCACTCGCGGATGCGCCGCGCGATCAGCTGCGAGTACTGCCCGCCGAAGTCGAGGACGAGGATCTCCTCGTGCGCGGTTTCAGGCGGAATACCTCCGCCGACATCCTCCGCTACGCGTCCGGTCGTCGGCGGGCGGCGACGCAGTCGGTGAGGCAGGTCCACTCGTCGCATCCGCGACTTCGTCGCTAGCCTCGGCGAGCCTTTCGGTGAGCGTCCCGGCCGTGGGCCGCTCAGTCATCGCTGACTGCGACCCCCGCGGAGACTCGGGCGTGGCCGTTGGAGCCCATGCCGACCGACTGTTGGCGCTGGAGCTGCTTGCCCTCGGTCTGCAGCGAGGGCGCGATCATCACCTCGGCGCGCTGGAAGTCGCGGATGTCCTGGTAGCCGCAGGTGGCCATGGAGGTCCGCAGGGCGCCGATCAGGTTGAAGGTGCCGTCGTTCTCGTGCGCCGGGCCGAGCAGGATCTCCTCCAGGGTGCCGTCCTGCTCGGTGGCCACGCGCGTGCCCCGCGGCAGCGACGGGTGGAAGGTCGCCATTCCCCAATGGAAGCCACGGCCGGGCGCCTCGTTGGCCCGCGCCAGGGGCGAGCCGATCATCACCGCATCGGCCCCGCACGCGATCGCCTTCGAGACGTCCCCGCCGGTGCGCATGCCGCCGTCGGCGATCACGTTGCAGTACCCCCCGGTCTCGAGCATGTGCTGGGCGCGCGCGGCGGCCACGTCGGCGATCGCGGTGGCCTGCGGGACGCCGAGCCCGAGGACGCCGCGCGTGGTGCAGGCGGCGCCGGGGCCGACCCCGCATAGCACCCCGACCGCGCCGGTGCGCATCAGGTGGAGCCCGGTCGAGTACGAGGCGCACCCGCCGACGATCGTCGGCACCGGGACCTCCGCGATGAACTCCTTCAGGTTCAGCGGCTCGGACTTCGAGGACACGTGCTCCGCGGAGATCACCGTCCCCTGGATGACGAGGATGTCGAGCCCCGCCTCGAGCGCGGTCTCGTAATGCTCGGTCACGCGCTGCGGCGTCAGCGAGCCGGCGGCGACCGCGCCGGCGGACTTGATCGTCTCCACCCGCTCCGCGATCAGCTCGGGCTGCAGCGGCGCCTCGTAGATCTCCTGCATCTTGCGTGTCGCGAGCTCCGGCGGCGCCGACGCGATCTCCGCGAGCCGCTCCTCCGCGTCCTCGTAGCGACTCCAGATCCCCTCGAGGTTGAGCACCGCGAGGCCGCCGAGGCGATTGAGCTCGATCGCCGTCTGCGGGCTGACCACGCCGTCCATCGCCGAGGCCAGCAGCGGCAGCTCGAAGCGGTACGGACCGAGCGTCCAGGAGATGTCCACGTCGTCGGGGTCGCGCGTCCGCCGCGACGGCACGATGGCGATGTCGTCGAACCCGTAGGCCCGTCGCCCCTTCTTGCCGCGCCCGATCTCTACTTCCATTCCAGAAACCTACGCCTGTTCGCGGACGAAAAAAGCCCCTCGTGGGGGCCGAAAAAGCCGCTGCGAGCGGCTCCGCGACCCCGATCTGCCGAGGTCCAGGCGATGATAACAGCGGTCAACCGGTCGCCCGCGAACCCGGCCTGCTCGGCTCGGCGGCCATACCGCGACGCTCACGGCGAGTACTTGCGGGATCGCAGCACCCGGCTGCGATGCAGGACCAACCTCGCCGCCGCCCACAGGGTCTTGATGCCGTAGACGGTCGAGGGCTTGAGTCCGATCGACGACGCCTGGTCGAAGTACCGCGTTCTCGCCGGCACCTCGACGATCCGGAAGCCGAAGTGGGAGGCCTGCATCAGCAGCTCCGAGTCGAAGCTGAAGTCGATCGAGTTCCGCAGGAACGGCACGCTCAGGAGCAGCTCCTGGCCGTAGGCGCGGTAGCCGGTGTGCAGATCGGTCAACCGGGTTCCGAGCACTCGGTTCTCGATCGTGGTCAGGATCCGGTTGGCGATCCGCTTGTAGAGCGGCATCCCGGCCTCGCGGGCCGCGCCCGGCTCCTTCATCCTCGAGCCGAGCACGAGATCGGCCTCGCCCGCGGCGATCGGCGCGATCAGCTTCGGGATCAGCTCAGGCTCGTACTGGCCGTCGGGGTGGAGCATGACCACGATCTCGGCGCCCCGCTGCAGCGCCTCCAGGTAGCAGGTCTTCTGGTTGCCGCCGTACCCGACGTTATGCGGGTGCCAGACCACGCGGACGCCGAGCTCGCGGGCGATCGCCAGCGTCTCGTCGGCGGAGCGGTCGTCGACCAGGATGATCTCGTCGACGACGTCCCGCGGGATCGCAGAGACCGTCGCGGCCAGGGTCTGCGCCGCGTTCAGCGCCGGCATCACCACGACCACCTCCGGCCGCGCCGCCTCGGACACGCCGCTCAGCGGACGCTCGCGGTGATCTCGAGCTCGCGCACGTCGACCCGTGGCAGCAGGCGCTCGACCTCTCGCCGGTCCAGCGTCCCGGCGCCGAAGTGCTGCGTCGACTCCGCCCCGCAGGCAACGCCGAAGGCGAGCGACTCGCGCGCCGCCGCGCCCTCGTAGCGCGCGGCGAGGTACCCGGCGAGGAAGCAGTCCCCCGAGCCGACCGTGGTCACGGGCTCGAGCTGGTCGATCCGGGCCTCGTAGCGGCGCCGCTCGGCGCCCTCGCCGACGATCGCGACGCAGCCGTCGGCGATCGTCACGATCGCCTCGCCGGCGCCCATCTCCAGCAGGCCGGTGAGGCCGAGAGCGAGATCGTCTGAGTCGTTGAACTCGTGGCCGACGGCCTCCTCGGCCTCGGTCACGTTCGGCGCGACCACAGCGGGCTCGGCGCGAAGGCCGGCTCGCATCTGCTCGCCTTCGGTGTCGAGCACGGTGAGCACGCCGAGGGCGCGCAGGTCGGTGATCAGTCGCGCGTACAGGTCCTCGGGCGCACCCGGCGGCACGCTGCCGGCGAGGGCGCAGATCGACGCCCCCTGTGCGAGGTAGAGGAGCTTGTCCACGAACAGCTCCACCTCCTCGGCCGATATCTCGGGCCCGCGGTCGTTGATCTCCGTCTGCTCCCCCGAGGTCGGGTCGATGACTGCGAGGTTGGTCCGCGACTCGCCCGCGATGCGCGTGAACGCGGTCATCACCGATTCCTGGCGGAGCTGTTCGAGCAGGCGGGTCCCGGTAGCGCCGCCGGCGAGGCCGGTGGCGATCACGGGGCGGCCGAGCAGACGCAGGGCGCGTGCGATGTTGACGCCCTTCCCCCCGGCGAACGTGCGCGCATCGACCGCGCGATGACGCTGGCCGAGACGGAAATTCGGAACCGCGACGGTGCGGTCGATCGCGGCGTTGAGGGTGACGGTCAGGATCACGCTCGCGGTAAGGCTAAAGGCTCGACGGGCGTTAGGCGTGGGCGCGGATAACCGGTGTCGAACCTCTGGGCCGCCGGTCTGCGCCAATCCGCGATCGCTCACGCGCTCCGGCGGCGGCGGTCGTACAGGGCCAGCGCCCCCGCGAACAGCAGCGCCAGACCGCCGACGGCGACCCCCCACGCGGCCAGGCGCGGCCCCGGGATCGCCCCGTCGAACCGCTCGAGCACGGTCGCCTCCGGCGCCGCCCGGGCGGCGACCAGCGCCACGCGCTGGGCGAGCTCCCCGTCGACGGTCACCGTCGCGCGACCCAGGCGCTCCCCGCGCCGGACCGGCCCCTCCACCTCGTCCGGCGCGGCGACCGCGACGTCGACCCGCTGGTCCCGCCTGACCGTGACGCGCACGGGACGCTCGGCGACCAGCGGCATCCGCTCGTCCTGCCAGCGCACCGAGGCTGTGGCGACGCGCTCGCGCTCGCGCAGCACCCGCTCCTGCCGGTAGAGGGAGAAGCCGTAGTTGAGCAACTCGAGCGTCGCCGCATCGCGCTCGGACTCCGTCGGCGCGCCGAGCACCGCGGAGACGAGCTGGATGCCGTCGCGCTCGGCCGAGCCGACGAGCACGTTGCCGGCCCCGAGCGTGTAGCCGGTCTTCACCCCGTTCACGTACGGCACCGTCCGCACGAGCGTGTTGCGGTTGACCACCGTGCGGGGCCGGGCCCCGCTCTCGAGCACGGTCTCGGGAGTGTCGAAGATCTTCCGGAACACCCGCCTTTCGCGCAGCTCCAGGGTCAAGTCGACCAGATCGCGGGCGCTGGAGAAGTTGTCGGGCGCATCCAGGCCGATCGGGTTCGCGTAGGAGGTGTCGTCGAGGTCGAGGCGCTGCGCCGCGCGGTTCATCTGCCGTACGAAGGTGTCCACCGATCCGCCCGCCGCCGTCGCCAGCGCCACGGCCGCGTCGTTGCCGGAGGCGAGGATGAGCCCGTACAGCAGGTCGCGGACCTTGATCCGCTCGCCCTCCTCGAGGCCGAGCAGCGATTCCGCCGTGCTCGGGACGTACGCCGGGGCGACGACCGTCTCGTTCAGGTCGAGCTCCTCGCGCGCAACGAACGCGGTCATGAGCTTGGTCGTCGAAGCGATCGGCGCGGAGCGTTCCGGACGGCGCGCTGAGAGGACCTCACCGTCCTTCGCGTCGACCAGCAGCCAGGCGCGCGCCGGGAGCTCGGGGCCCGCCGGCGCGGCCGATGCGGGCGGCGCGCCGACGAGAACGAGCGTCAGCGCGGCCGCGACGGCTGCGAGCGCCCGACCCCACGTCCCCCGTCGTGGGTCTAGCCGCCCTCGGCCAGCGCCTTGCACCCCTCGAACCGCAGATCGACGCATGACCCGACCTGGATCAGCTGCGGGTCGAGGTTCTCGTTCAGCCGCATCAGCCGCTCGATCGGGATGCACGTGCGGTCGGCCACGATGCTCAGGTCCTCTCCCACTTCGATCACGTAGTAGCCGGCCTCGACCGCGTTCTCGGCTTCGGGCCGGCAACCGCTCGTCACCTGGGCCCGCCGATCGCCGCCGCCGCCCTCGTCCTCCGAGGAGTCGAGCGAGCCGATGACCACGACCACGATCGCCGCCACTGCGGTCAGCAGTGCCAGCGGCGCAAGGACCCTCGCAGTCCGGCTCGCCGGCTTGCGATTCGGGGGCCGGCGCTCGCCCTCTCGAGCTTCCATCGGGGAGCGAATCGTAGGCGGTCGCGACCACCGAACATGGGCGGAAGCGGTCACCTTGGGCGCCATCGCGCATCCGCGGATCGGCGCCCGGCGGAGCCGATTCCGAGCCGGCCGGGATCAGTCGCCAGGTGCCGAAGCCGGCCCGGATCCAGCGCTCCCGTCCGCGGGGCACCAACCCCCTTGTCGTCCAAGCTGCGGCCACTGGCGGCGGCCAGGATAGCCACGGCCGGCGGCGAGGCCGCCGGTCAGCGCAGCGCCCAGAGCTCGTCGCGCAGACTCGCCGCGGCCGCGGCCGGGTCCTCCGCACCCGCGAGCGAACGTGAAGCCGCGACCAGGATCGAGGCGGGGTGGGGGCCGAGCGCCTGTGCCAGCGTCTCGGGCCGGCCCCCCTGCGCGCCGACCCCCGGCAGCAGGAAGATTGCCTCCGGCATCAGCTCGCGCATCCGTGGCAGGTGACGCGGCTCGGTGGCGCCGACGACGGCGCCCATTCCGGACAGCGGCCCCTCGCCGGCGAGTCGCGGCGCCCGCTCGGCGACCAGCTCGGCGAGCCGTTCGAACAGCGGCCGCTCGGGCGCCGGCAGGTCGAGTAGGTCGGCCGCCCCGGGATTGGAGGTGCGGACGATGGCGAACACTCCGGCCCCCGCCTGGGCGGCGGCGTCGATCAGCGGGTCGAGCGCGTCGCCGCCGAGCAGGGGGTTCAGCGTCGCCGCATCGGCGCCGAGGCCCGCCACCGGGCCCCAGGGCGTCTCGATACCGCCGAAGAGTTCCTGCGCGTAGGCGGCGGCGCTCACCGGAACGTCGCCCCGCTTGCCGTCGGCGACGACCAGCAGCCCGGCATCGCGGGCGGCCGCCGCGACCTCCTCGAGCGCGCGCCAGCCCGGTGCGCCGAGGCGCTCGAAGCAGGCGAGTTGGAGCTTCGCGGCGACGCAGAACGGGCCGGCGCGCTCGATCAGCTCGCGCGATCCGGCCACGACCGCCGCCGACGCGGCCTCGGCCGGGGAGTCGCCCTCGCCCGCGCCAGGCCCCGCCGGCAACGCGGCCGGGTCCGGGTCGATTCCGAGACAGACCTGGCTGCGCCGCTCCTCGACGAGGGCCGCGAGTCTGTCGGCGAAGGGTGCGCTCAGCCCTTGACCTTCGACTTCAGCCCAGCCCCCGCCGAGAACTTCGGGACCCGGCCGCCCGCGATCGTGATCCGCTCACCGGTGCGCGGGTTGACGCCCTGGCGCGGTCCGCGCTCGGCGACGCTGAACTTGCCGAAGCCGGTGAAGTTCACCTCGCCGCCGCCGGCAAGCGTGTCGGCGATCCCGTCGAGGATCGATTCGACGGCGTCGGCCGCGGCCTTCTTGCTCGCAAAGTCGCCGGCGATGCTTTCTACGAATTCAGACTTGGTCAAGGTTTCCTCCTCGTCGTAGGGTCGGCCGCGCACCCTAACAACGCGCTCCGACAGGACGAATCCCAGGCCGACTGCGGATTTTCGCGGCGCATAGCCCGTAGGGCCCCGGTTCGCGCCTCGCCGGTCGAGCTGCCCGGTCCGGCTGCGAGTCAGCCTCGGAACCGGCGCGAACGGAGTCGAGCAGCTTCGACAGCGCGCGGCGACTGATCCTGGACACCTGCATCCCCCTCCGCCGCGTCGACTTCATCGCTGCTCTCGGCGGCGAGGAAGAAGACCTCGGCGGCCGTGTTCGACTGTGGATCGATCTGGCTGTGGAAGGCCCGCACTCGCCGCCCGGTCGCGCGCTGGACGATGCCGACGAACTCGCCCCGCATCGCGTCCTGGAAGCGCCGCGGGTCTCGCGCGTCAACCGGAAACGGCCCCGTCCCCTTCGATTGGCGGGGCCGTTTCCATTCGTGGGCCGGGAGCTCAGCTCGAGGACGATGCCTTGCGGGAGCCGCCGGAGCTCGAGTTGGAGCTTCTGCTCGAGTTGCGGCTGCGGCCGTTCGAGCTGGAGCCGCTGCGGGAACCGCTCGAACGACGATCGGTCCGACGCTTGACCTCGCCGTCCTCGATCGTTCCGCGCCAGCCGCGCTCGGAGTCCTCGTTGAGCTCGACGTAGGCCTTGAACCGATGCAGGTCACCGCGTACGGCCCGCTTGACGAACCGCATACCACGGCTGGCCTTGTCGATGAGGTTGTCGGGCTCGACGTCGAGGGTCATCTCGATCCGGGTCAGCCGATCGCTCAGCTCGTGGAAGGTGACCACGCCGGTGTGCGCATACCCCTGCGTGACGTCCCACTCGATCCGCTCGTCCGGCCGCTGCTCGAGGATCTCTGCCTCGAACCGCTTCTTGACCATCCAGATCTTGGTCTGGAAGGCCACGGTCGAGTCGTCGATCTGATCCACGCTCTCCAGCCGGTGCATGAACTCGGGCCAGTCCTCGAACCGGGTCCACTGGTTGTAGGCCGTCTTGAGCGGGACCGCGACATCGACCGATTGCTGGATCGGCATCCGCCGCCCGCTTCCGTGCCCGGGCGCGGCGCTTCCCTCGCCCGCCCCTTCGTCGTCGTCGTCGTGATCGTCGCCGCCGCCGAAGAGGTTCCCGAGCCCGCCCCCGAACAGCTTCTTGGGCATGTCCGGCGTGAGCTCGTCGGCCTTCTCCTTGACCTGGTCCGTGGCCTTCTCCTTGACCTGGTCTCCGAGGTCGGACGCCTTATCGCTCACCTTATCCTGAAGCTGGGAGACCTTCGGCGCGAGCAGCTTGCCGATCCCTCCCACCACCAGCGGCAATGCGGCGATCGTCACGCCCGCGGCCGCGATGCCCTTCGGGTCGGTCAGGGGACTGTCGCCCTTGGCCGGGTTCGCCTTGCCGGCCGCTGCCAGGGCACTTTTCGTCATGTCCTTTACGTCTGTCATCGCTCTCCTTTGGTTGAAGTCCTATTGCCGGAGGAGCTTGTAGACGACGACCCCGGTCGCGGCGCCGGCTATAGTCGCGCCCGCCAGCGCCCTCAGGGCTCCGGGCCGGTCGCCCTGAAGCCGTTGCCTGATCGCGCTACCGAGCGGGCCGTCCGCGACGCTCATCGCTCCTCCTCTTTGTTCCTCCGCGAACCGTGGATGTCTTAATCCTTGTCCTCCACGGCCTCGCGCACCTTCTTGACCTCAGAGGTGAGCTGCCCGATCGCGTAGCCGCCCTTCGCGATCTCCTTTGCAGCACCGCCGAGGACCTTCACAGTGGAGCCCTTCGGTTTGGGAAGGCTCGGCATCCGCGCCGACAGCCCACGGCTCTTGCCGTTCTTCAGCGCGAGGCCGCCCGCCAGGCCGACTAGCGCCGCACCGCCGGCGATCGCCGGCACCTTCGCCTTGTCCGCGATCTTCGAGATCGTGGATGTGCCCTTCGTGGATGTGCCCTTCTGTCGCGAACTGCTGCTTCGGCTCGGCTTTCGAGCACCGGAGCTCGACGAACTGCGGGAACTCGACCGCGATCGGCTGCTGCCGGCACGCGACCGGCTGCTGCCCGATCGCGACCCGCCATTGCTGGAGCGCGATCGGCTACTGGTCGATCGCGATCCGCTGCTGCCCGAGCGTGAGCCGCTCGAGCGCGTGCTTCGCGAACTCGAACTCCGCGAGCTTGAAGTCTTCGTCTGGGCCATCTCGGGCTCCTTGCTACGTCGCCGTCTTGCGGTTCCTAACCCGTCCCGCATCACCACTACCCCGCATATTGCGGCTGAATCGAATGCAAGGCGTGACGCGGCACGCCCGCTCGCGCGGCGAGAAGTCGGGCGCGGCGGCCATGTCGGGCCGGCTCGCCGGGCTGGTCAGCGGCGTCGAGCGCGAGCTCGGCGTCCGCGAGCAGCTCTGAGGGCCCGCGGTGGGTTAGCGCGCGGCTGGTCGGGTAGCCGACCCAACAGAGAATGGCTGCAGGGAAGACGAAGAAAGCGGTCGCAAACCCGTGCTGCACCACGGACCGCGACCTCCCGCCGGCACCTTCGATCGGCGAGCTCTGCGACCCGGCCGAGCCGCACCCGGACGAGCCCGGGGCCCCCGCCGATGCACCTGAGCGCATCGGGGTCGCGACGGACGACCCCAACGCGGCTGCTGCAGCCCGCTAGCGGCTCAGCTTGATTTCTTGCCGCCCTCGCGACCGGCGGCACGCTTCTGGGACTTGGAGCCGCCACGCCCCTTGCCGCTCTTCTTGCCGCCCTTGCTCGACGCGTTCGGCGAGTTGGCGATCGATGCCGCCCGCTGCTTGCTCATGCCCTTCTTGCGCAGGCCCTCGTACTGCTTGTCGTCCTTGACGCTGGAACCGTGATCCTTGGCCATCGTGCGCACCTCCTGGGATAGGCGTTGTCGCTCGCGGTCTACCCGCGCTTCGTGCGCTGACGCTCCTTCACCGCATCATCGGAAGCGCGCGAGCCGGGCGCGCAACCGCGACCGGAGACCCGAACGCGGCACCCGCGCGAGCAGCGCTTCGCGATGTCGCGCGACCGGCGCCTCGAGGTAGGCGTCGAGCCCCGCAGCGTCGGGGAAGAAGCGCTCGCCATACTCGAAGCCCCCGTCCCAGAACAGGTACTCGACCTGCTCCTCGGCGCTCAGCGTCGCGGCGACGCCGGCGGGGAAGTAGAAGGACGGGTTGGCGTGGATCACGTGCGGCTTGGAGACGAACTCGATCCGGTCGCCGTCGACCTCCACCAGCCACCGATGGTGGGACCAGCCGACGAGCGGGTCGCCCCACACCGCCCAGCTCTGCTCCTGAAGGCGCGAGGGAACCTCGATGTAGCCGGCTCGGGCCACGCGGTTGAGCTCGGCGCACACGAACACCGGATCGCGGACGTCCTCGAGCGTGTGCGAGCAGACCGCGAAATCGAACTGGTTGTCCTCGAAGGGCCATGGCCCGCGGTCGCAGATGTCGCGCTCGACCCAGGTCTCGGCGCTGAACCGCTCGAGCGCGGGGTCGCTGGAGCCGTATAGCCCCCGCGTCGAGTACGGCATCAGGTCGATCACCCAGTCGGCGCGCTCCCACGGACTCGCCCAGCCGCCGACGTCGAGCGTCAGGTCGTCGTCGGCGAGCAGCGAGTCGGTCCGCTCGCGGTTCGCCTCCAGCACCGGGCGACTTTTACAGCACCGGCGCGCCGTGTCCGGGCAGCCGTCGCCTACATGCGCTCCGGCGCGCTAACGCCGAGGAGCTCGAGCGTGGCCGCGATCGTGCGCATGGTGGCCACGCAGAGACCGAGGCGGGCCGCCTCGGTGGCCGGTTCGGCGCCGACGACGCGACAGTCGCGGTAGAAGGCGTGGAAGTCGGCCGCCGTGGCCATCGCGTAGGCGCACAGCCTGTGCGGGGCCCGGCGCGCCGCCGCAGCTGCCGCCTCGCCCGGGAGCTCGAGGAGCCGGCGGACGAGCGCCCGCTCCGTAGGCTCCGCCGCGGCGAGGCGGGCGGGCTCGCCGGCCGCGGCGCCGGCGATCGCCTCGGCGTCGGCAGCTGCCGGGCCGCTCTCGCCCGCCGCCTTGCGCAGGATGCTGGCGATCCGAGCGTGCGCGTACTGGACGTAGTAGACGGGGTTGTCCTGCGAGCTCGAGCGGGCGAGGTCCAGGTCGAGGTCGACGGCGGTGTCATGGCTCCGCTGGAGCAAGAAGAAGCGGGTCGCGTCGGCACCGATGTCGTCGATCAGCTCGTCGAGCGTGACGAACTCGCCCCGGCGCTTCGACATCCGGGCGCGCTCCCCGCCCTCGACGATGTTGACCAGCTGCATGATCGGCGCCTCGTAACGCAGCGGGTCCGCTCCCAGGGCGGCGAACGCAGCCCGCATTCGCGGCACGTAGCCGTGGTGATCCGCGCCCAGCGGGGTCAGCATCAGGTCCGCGCCCCGGGAGAGCTTGTCGCGGTGGTACGCGACGTCGGCGGCGAAGTACGTGGGCTCGCCGTCCGCCCTGATCAGCACCCGATCCTTGTCGTCGCCGAACTCCGTCGTCCGCAGCCATACGGCGCCCTCGCTGTCATAGACGTGGCCGCGCTCCCGCAGTTCCGCGATCGTGGCGTCGAGCATTCCCGAGTCGTGCAGGTCGCGCTCGGAGAACCAGGTGTCGAAGCGGACTCCGAAACGCTCCAGGGTCGCGGCGATCCGGGCGCGCATCGCCTCGGTGCCGATCCGGCCGAGTGCCTCGATGTCGTCGGGCCGGGTCCCGGACCGGCTCAGCTCCTCCGCGAGCTCAGTGACGTAGTCGCCGGCATAGCCGTCGGCGGGCGGCTCCTCGCCGCGCATGCGGGCCGCGATCGACTCCGCGAACAGGCGCACCTGGCTTCCGGCATCGTTGACGTAGTACTCGCGCTCGACCTCGTGACCGTTGAAAGCGAGCAGTCGGGCCAGCGAGTCGCCGTACGCGGCTCCCCTGCCACCGGCGGCGGTCACCGGTCCGGTCGGGTTCGCGCTCACGAACTCCACCAGCACGCCCTCGGGGCCGTCCGCCGCGGCCGGCCCGAGGCCGGCGAGCAGGTCGGCCGTCGCGTCGCGATGCCAGCGGTCGGAGAGAAAGACGTTCAAAAAGCCGGGGCCGGCGACCTCGATCCGCTCGGCGCTCCCCCCGAGCCGCCCCGCGAGCTCGTCGCGCAGGCGTTCGGCGACCTCACGCGGCGACGCGCCCACGGTCGGCGCCAGGAGCATCGCGGCGTTGGTGGAGTAGTCGCCCAGCTCCGGTTTGGGCGGCCGCTCGAGCGTCAGTCGGCTGCCGGCGTCGCCGTCGAAGCGCGACGCCGCCCCCTCGACGGCGGCGCGAAGCGCGGCCAGCGGATCGGGTCTCGCCTCGGCGGCCATGGGAGCGAGTGTAGGCGCGCGCCGCTCGCGAGCTTCGGCTCGCATCGCCCGGACGAGCCTGCAAGGCTCGACGCCGTCGTGGACGAGCCCAGCCGACAGCGGCAGGCGGTGACGCGCTCGCGCCTGGCGGCCGATCTTCGCCGCCTGGGAGTGCGCGCGGGCGGCGTGACGATGGTGCACACGAGGATGAGCTCGCTCGGCTGGGTGGTGGGTGGAAGCGGGAGCGTGGTCGGGGCGTTGCTCGACGCCCTCGCTCCCGACGGGACGCTCGTCGCGTACGCCTCCTGGGAGGAGCACGTCTACAACGCGGACGAGTGGCCGCGCGAGCATCGCGACGCCTACCTGGCGGAACCGCCGGTATTCGACCTCGCCACGGCGGAGGCGGTCCGGGACAACGGGCGGATTCCCGAACGGGTGCGAACGTGGCCCGGCGCCGTGCGCAGCTCGCATCCGGAGGCGAACGTGGTCGCGATCGGTCCACGCGCGAGCTGGCTCACTGACCCGCACCCCCCGGACGACGCCTATGGTTCGCGGAGCCCGTTCGCTCGGCTGGTGGAGACGGCGGCGCAGGTCCTGATGCTCGGGGCGCCCCTGGAGACGATCACGCTCCTGCACCACGCGGAGGCGATCGCCGACGTGCCGAACAAGCGCCTCGTGACGTTCCGCATGCCGGTAGCCGAGCACGGCCGCGTCGAGGACCGCACGTTCACGGACATCGACACCTCCGCGGGCGCGTTCCCGTACGACGAGCTCGCGCTCGAGGAGGACGAGTTCGCGGTGATCGCACGAGCGGCGCTGGCGGCCGGCATCGGCGTTCGCGGTCGCGTCGGAGAGGCGGACAGCCAGCTTTTCGACGCCGCCGAGCTCACCGCGTTCGCGGTCTCGTGGATCGAAAGTCGCTTCGGCCGCGCTCGGGCCGACCGGACCGGCGACGGCGGCGACTAAGCTGCGCGCGCATGCGCGCCCTGGTCACCGGCGGCGCCGGGTTCATCGGATCGCACCTCGTCGACGCGCTGATCGGCCGCGGCGACCGGGTGCTCGTCCTCGACGACCTGAGCTCCGGACGTCGGGAGAACCTCGCCGGGGCGCTCGATAACGGTGTCGAGCTGCTCGAGGCGAGCGTCACCGACGACGACGCCGTCGCAGCGGCCTTCGAGCGCGCCCGGCCGCAGCTCGTATTCCACCTCGCCGCCCAGATCGACGTCCGCCGCTCGGTCGCCGATCCGTCCTTCGACCTCGACGTCAATGTCGCCGGCACGATCAGGCTGCTCGAGGGCGCCCGCCAGGCGGGCGTGGAGCGCTTCGTGTTCGCCTCGACGGGAGGGGCGATCTACGGCGAGGGCGAAAGCCGCGACCTCCCGCTCACCGAGAGCGCGGACTGCCGGCCCGACGCTCCGTACGGTCAGTCAAAGTACGCCGCCGAAGGCTACCTCGACCTCTATCGGCGCCTCCACGGGCTCGAGACGACCTCGCTGCGGCTCGCAAATGTCTACGGCCCGCGCCAGGACCCGCACGGCGAGGCCGGCGTCGTCGCGATCTTCTGCAGCGCTCTGCGAGACGGCCGCCGCCCGCGAGTCTTCGGCGACGGCGAGCAGACGCGCGACTACGTCTATTCCGCCGACGTCGCCGGCGCCTTCGTCACCGCGGCCGACCGCGGCGGCGCGGGCCCGTACAACATCGGCACGGGCGTCGAGACCAGCGTGGTCGACCTCGGGCGCCGGATCGCTTCGGCGTCCGGGGCGGAGTTCGACCCCGAGATGGCGCCGCCGCGGCTGGGCGAGGTGCAGCGGATCTCGATCGACCCCGCGCTCGCCGGCCGCGACCTGGGCTGGAGCGCCGCGCACGACCTCGACCGCGGCCTCGCGATCACGACCGACTGGTTTCGGAGCTGATCGGCGAAATCCCGCGCCTACGACCGCACTAGTGCTCCCGCTCGTATGCGAGGGCCGCCCCGATCCGCTCGACCGTCGCCGGATGGGTCGCGAACAGCGCGGCATACAGGCCCGGCGGATCGGGATCGGACAGGTTCGTCCGCGCCAGGCGCAGCTGGAGGTCGATCAGCGCTTCG
This sequence comes from uncultured Solirubrobacterales bacterium, assembly GCA_963729075.1. Lineage (GTDB taxonomy): Bacteria > Actinomycetota > Thermoleophilia > Solirubrobacterales > 70-9 > WHSW01. The sequence goes on from CAVSMU010000008.1 coordinate 90,340, forward strand.
GGGTCCCGCGTGAGTTCGAGTGCGAAGGTGTCCGCGCTCGCCTCGACCTTGCGCGAAAGCTGGTTGCCGGGCACGCCGAGGATCAGGGCGGCGAGCGAGAGCGCGAACAGGTAGGCGGGGATCGCCGCCGGCGTGGACGCAGCGACCCCGGCGCGGCGGGCGAGCGCGGTCCCGAGCTCGCGGGTGAACAGCATCCCCAGCGGGGCGACGATCAGGATGTAGGCGATCCCGCGGGGGAGGTCGTGGTGGGCAACGTGGCCGAGCTCGTGGGCGACCACCGAGGCCACCTCCTCGCGATCAGCCTCCGCGAGGAGGTTGTCGTAGAGCACCACCCGCTTCGTTGAGCCGAGCCCGCCCACGTAGGCGTTCAGCGAGGTGACGCGGCGGCTCGCGTCCACCCGGTAGACCTCGCCGATGTCCACGCCCGCGCGCTCGCCGAGCGCGAGCACCTCGGCGCGGGTCCGGCTGCCCTCGGGCAGGGGCTCGAAACGGTTGAAGATCGGGGCCAGGACGACCGGCGCGATCCAGACGAACACCGCCGCCAGCCCGCCCGCGAGCGCCGCCGCCGGCAGCCACCAGTGCCGCGGGATCCGCCGGATCAACGCCATCAGGAGGGCCGCGCCGGCTGCGGTCAGCACGGCGGCGATGCCCGCCGAGCGGGCCACGTCCCACAGCCACGGCCCCAGCGATTGCGAGGAAAGCCCGGCATCGACGGCGCGCTCGTGCGCGATCAGCCGGGTGGGCAGCGTCGCCGCGCTGGTCAGCAGCGCTACGCCTCCGCCCGCGACGGCGGCGCCGACGATCGGGCGCGCAGCGAGCCGCTGGAGGCCGCGCCGTACCGGCGCAGGGCGACCGAGCGCGACCGCGAGGAGCACCGCCCCCTCGATCCCGAGACCCGCGAGCATGAGCCAGCGCTGGCCGTCGCGATAGTCGTGAGCGCGATCGAGCTGCGCCGCGCCGAAGTAGTCCTGCTCGGCCACCGGCACCGGCTCGGGCGGCTCCTCGCGCGGGCTCAGGAGCCAGACGGCGAGCTCGGCGACAACGATCATCGCCACGGCGACCCCGCCGACGCGTGCCGCGGTGGACCCCGCCAGCCTCATTGCTGCCTACGATAGTCCGCTCCTTGCGGCTGGCGATCCTCAGCGACATCCATTCGAACCTGCCCGCGCTCGAGGCGGTCCTCGACGAGATCGACGCCACCGGCGTGGACGAGACCTGGTGCCTCGGGGACGTCGTCGGCTATGGCGCGCAGCCGAACGAGTGCGCCGACCTCGTCCAAGAACGTTGCTCGATCTGCCTGGTCGGCAACCACGATCTCGCGGCCCTCGACCAGCTCGACATCTCGACGTTCTCCCCCGCGGCGGCGGCCGCCGTGCGGTGGACGCGCGAGGCGATGAGCGACGGCACGATCACATTCCTCAACGGGCTCGAGCCGGCCGACGAGAGCCAGGAGGTCGCGCTGTATCACGCCTCCCCGCGCGACCCGGTCTGGGAGTACGTCCTCTGGCCGGACCAGGCCGCCGAGTGCATCAGGGTGCAGGCGAGCCGCGTGAGCTTCATCGGCCACTCGCACGTCGCGCTCTTCTTCGCCCTGCCGGAGGACGGCGCTCAGGGACAGCCGGACGCCCGCGGCGCGCAGGCGGGGGCGGGCACGAGCCTCGAGGTCGGCCGGGGACGCTGGCTGATCAACCCGGGCAGCGTGGGTCAGCCACGCGACGGCGATGCCCGCGCGGCCTGGCTCGAGCTCGATACCGAGGCCTGGAGGGCCACCTTCCACCGCGTCGCCTATGACATCGACCGGGCCGCGGACGCCATCGTCTCAACCGACCTGCCAGAGCACCTCGCGCGCAGGCTCTACGTCGGCCAATGAGGCGCCCGGGGACCAAGAGGCCAGTCTCTAGACTCGCCGCGATGCCGGGGAGACCCCAGATCGCCCTGCTCGCGTGCCTGTCCGCCGTGGCCCTGGGCGGCTGCGGCTCCGACGAGGAGGGGACGATCCCGGTCGGAAACTCGAACCAGCTGGTCCAAATCCTCGACGGGATCCAGGACAACGTCGCCGGGGGCAACTGCGAGCTCGCGCAGGACCAGGCCAACGAGCTCGTCGACGCCGCCAACGCACTGCCTGCGGAGGTCGACGACGAGGTCAAGGGGGGGATCCAGGACGCCGCGCACCAGGTCGAGGAGCTCACCAACGAGCCGAGCCAATGCGAGGAAACGACCGGAGAGTCGGGATTCGACGAGCTCGAGGAGCCCACGACAACCGAGACGCCGACCACGACCGAGACGCCTACGACGACGGAGACCAAGGAGACGACGACCACCACGGAAACGGCGGAGGACGAGCAGAACCAGCCCTCCCCGGCTCCGTCGGCCCCGCAGGAGGGCGGTAGCGACAGCGGCCAGGGCGGGGGCACCGGCGAGGGGACCGTGACGATCGAGCCGCCGAGCGACGAGGGCCCGACCAGCGGCGGAATCGGCGGCGAGAAGGGCTCGGGGGGATGAAGACGACCATCTCCGACCGCTACGAGCTGGGCGATCGCCTCGGCTCGGGCGGCATGTCGACCGTCTACCGGGCCACCGACCTCGTGCTCGAGCGCACCGTCGCGGTCAAGGTCCTCGCCGAGCACCTCTCCGACGACGACAAGTTCGTGGCGCGCTTCCGCCGCGAGGCGCTGGCGGTGGCGAAGCTCATCCACCCGAACATCGTCCAGGTCTACGACACCGGTGTCGACGCAGGCCGCCACTACATCGTCATGGAGTACGTCGAGGGCAAGTCCGCCGCCCAGCTGCTGCAGATCCGGGGGCGGCTCGGGGCCGAGTCCTCGGTCGAGATCGGCGCCCAGTCCTGCGCCGGCCTCGAGTACGCGCACCGCCAGGGAATCATCCACCGCGACGTGAAGCCCGGCAACCTGATGGTCATCGGCGGCCCCGCCGGCCGACGCCGGGGCGACAGCTCGGCCCACGAGCCCCCGACCGGCGAGATGACGGTCAAGCTGACGGATTTCGGGATCGCACGCGCCAGCGCCCAGACGCGGCTGACGCAGGTCGGCTCGGTGGTCGGGACCGCCGCCTACCTGGCTCCCGAGCAGGCTCGCGGCGAGGAGGCGACGCCGGCGTCGGACGTGTTCGCCCTCGGGGTCGTCCTGTACCAGCTCCTCACCGGGCGGCTCCCATGGGAGGGCTCGACCCTGGCCGAGCTGGCCACCCGCCGCGAGAACGAGCGGCCGCTGCCCCCGACCTCGTACGACCCCGAGGTCCCCGAGACCCTCTCACGAGCCGTGCTGCGCTCGCTCGAGGGCGACCCCGCGGCGCGTTACTCCTCCGCCCGCGAGCTCTCCCGAGCGCTCGACGCCGGGCTCGCCGGCCGCGAGCCGGCGCCGCCCTCGGACGAGCTGCCGACCAACATGCTCGGCACGACGGCGACCGAGGCGACGCGGCGCATCGAGCGCGATCCCGCCACCCCGGTCGCCCCGTACCCGGTGCCGCCGCGCCGTGCGCCCGCCCCCGCCCCCGCGCCGCGGCCCGTGGCGACTCCCGCCCCGCAGCGCCCGAAGCGGTCCGCGGCGAGCAGGTTCTGGCGGGCCGTCGGCGTTCTGCTCCTGATCGCCGTCCTGGCGGCGGTGATCGCCGGCGCCGTGCTGCTGCTCACCGACGCCGGGCAGCAGACCGACATCGGGCAGCTGATCAAGGACGGCATCGAGGACCAGGTCCAGTCGCTCAGGGACTTCATCGAGGAGAACACGCAGTAACACAACTCCCGCGCGTCCTCCGCTCCCGCTCGAACACCTTGTCCGCGGCTACGCCGCGGACTTCTTACTCTGCTCCCGCGTCCGGGCGTGCGGGGTCTACCCCGATGCCGCCCACGGAGGCGCGCCCGTCATCACCGCCTCCCGATACGCCGCATAACGGCCCCCACGGATCGCCTCGCGCGCGCCGGCGACCAGCCGCTCCAGGAAGGTGAGGTTGTGCAGGGTGAGCAGACGGCCGGCGGTCAGCTCCTCGGCGCGGACGAGGTAGTGCAGGTAGGCGCGCGAGTGGCGCGCGCAGGTGGGACACGGACAATCCTCGACCAGCGGGCCCTCCTCGTCGGCGAACCCGCTGCGGGCGACGTCGAAGCGAAACCGGCTCGCGGGTAGCGGCGCGAGCGCCATGCCGTGGCGCGCGAGCCGGGTCGGGACCGCGCAGTCGAAGACGTCGATCCCGAGCCCGATCCCCGCCACCAGATCGTCGGGCTCGCCGATGCCGAGCAGGTGCTTGGGCGCCTCCGGCGGCAGCATCGGCGCGGTCAGCTCGAGCACGCCGTGCATCTGCGCCTTGTCGCGCCCGAGCGTGCCGCCGATCGCGATCCCGTCGACGGAGGCGGCGGCAACGTACTCGGCCGACTCCCGGCGCAGGTCCTCGTGGACTCCGCCCTGCACGATCCCGAACACTGCCTGGGCGTCCGGGCCGTGCTGCGCGTGCCAGTCCAGGCACCGGTCGAGCCAGCGGTGGGTGCGCTCGGTCGAGCGGGCCGTGTAGTCACGGTCGGCGTGGTAGGGGGTGCACTCGTCGAACACCAGCGCGATGTCCGACGCGAGTGCCGCCTGCACCGCCATCGACTCCTCCGGCCCCATGAACCGCTCGGAGCCGTCGATGTAGGAGCGAAACGCGACCCCGCGCTCGGAGATGTCGACCACCCCGCCCTCCGAGCCGGAGCCGCCGCGGCGACCCTTGATCTCGTCCGCGACGTTGCCGTGGGCGAGCGAGAAGACCTGGAAGCCCCCGGAGTCGGTGATCAGGGCCCGGTCCCAGCCGGCGAACCGGTGCAGCCCGCCGAGCTCGGCGATCCGCTCGGCCCCCGGCGCCAGGGACAGGTGGAACGTGTTGCCGAGGACGAGCTCGAAACCGAGGCCCTCGACGTCGTCCATGCCCAGCGTGCGGACCGCGCCCCGCGTCGCCAGCGGGATGAACGCGGGTGTCTCGACCGGACCGTGCGCAGTGAGGAGGCGCCCGGTGCGGGCGGCTCCGTCACGCGCTTCGATCTCGAACTGAAGGCGTCCCGGGTCGCTGCGCACGACCCGGGAGCCTAGGGACTACTCCTCGGTGGTCTCGGACGCCGAGCCGTTGACGCTCGCGGCGCCGATCGCGACCCGGTGGGGCTTGCGCTCCGCCGGCTTCGGGATCCGCACCTCGAGGACGCCGTCGGCGAACTCGGCCGCGACGCTCTCGGCGTCGATGCCCTCCGGCAGCGTCAGCGAGCGCGAGAAGCGCCCGAACGAGCGCTCGACCCGGTAATAGCCCTCGGACTTCTCCTCGTGCTGGGACTTGCGCTCCCCGGAGACGGTGAGCGTGCCGTCCTTGATCTCGATCTCGACGTCGTCCCTGGTCAGGCCGGGAAGATCGGCCCGCAGGACGAGGTCGCTGTCGGTCTCGACCAGGTCCATCGCCGGCACCCAGCGGCGGGTGCGGCTGGCCCCGTTGCCGAAGAAGGCGTCGAAGACCCGGTTGACCTCGGACTGAAGCGAGTCGACCTCACGGGCCGGCTCCCAACGAACAAGTGCCATCTGCTATTTCCTCCTGCTACTCGATTGGTCTAGTGATAAAACCTTAGTCGAGTTGTAGCAGATAAACAAATAGTGATCAAGCTCATTTTCTGAGCAGGGAGCGTCCGGTCATGGCGGGTGGCACCGCGATGCCGAGCAGGTCGAGGGCGGTCGGGGCGACGTCGGCGAGCACGCCGCCGGATTCGAGCCCGAGCTCCGGAACGGTGACGACGAATGGGACCGGGTTCAGCGAATGGGCGGTGTTGGGCGAGCCGTCCGGCTCGAGCATCTGCTCGGCGTTGCCGTGGTCGGCGGTGACGATGCAGGCGCCGCCGCGCCCGTGGACGGCCTCGACGACCTCCCCCAGGCAGCCGTCGACCGCCTCGATCGCGGCGACCGCGGCCGGGATCGACCCCGTGTGGCCGACCATGTCGGCGTTGGCGAAGTTGATGATCCCGAAGCGGTGGCCGTCGGCCTGCCAGCGCTCGACGAAAGCCTCGGCGGCCGCGCGGGCGCTCATCTCGGGCCGCTCGTCGTAGGTCGGGACGTCGCGCGGCGAATCGACCAGGTGGCGCTCCTCCCCTTCCCACTCCGCCTCGCGACCGCCGTTGAAGAAGTAGGTGACGTGCGCGTACTTCTCGGTCTCGGCGACATGGAGCTGGCGCTCCCCGTGCTCGGCGAGCACCTCGGCGAGCGTGGTGCCGGGCTCCTGTGGCGGAAACGCGACCGGAAAGTGCCAGCCCTCCTGGTACTCGGTCAGGGTCGTCAGCTCGATCCGCGGCGGATGGCCGCGATCGAACTCGTCGAACCGGGGCTCGGTGAGCGCCCGGACGAGCTGGCGAGCCCGATCGGGCCGGAAGTTGAAGTGGATCGCGACGTCGCCGTCAGCCATCCCGTCGTAGTCGCCGATCACGGTCGGGCGAATGAACTCGTCGGTCTCGTCGCGTTCGTGGGCGGAGGCGACCGCCTCCGACGCCGTCTCGGCGCGCAGGCCTTCGGCATGGACGATCGCGTCGTAGGCCAGCTTGGTCCGCTCCCAGCGCCGGTCCCGATCCATGGCGAAGTAGCGGCCGGCGACCGTGCCGACCTGCCCGGCGCGGCGGAGCCAGCGCTCGAGCTCCTCGATGTAGCCGGGGGCCGACTTCGGCAGCGTGTCGCGGCCGTCGGTGAAGGCGTGAACGACGAGGTCGGGAACGCCTTCCTGCGCCGCGAGCTCGATGCATGCCTCGATGTGCTCCCAGCCCGAGTGGACGCCCCCGTCGGAGACGAGGCCGAGCAGGTGCAGCCGGCCGCGCGGGCTCCGTCTCGCGGCCTCGCAGGCGGCCCGCAGCGCCTCGTTCTCGAAGAAGCTACCGTCGGCGATCGCGTCGTCGATGCGCGCGAGGTCCTGCTTGACGATCGCGCCCGCGCCGAGGTTCATGTGGCCTACCTCGGAGTTGCCCATCTGGCCGTCCGGCAGGCCGACGTCGGAGCCGCTCGCCGACAGCGTCGTGTGGGGGTAGTGCCCCCAGAGGTCGTCGAAGACGGGCGTGCTCGCCTGGCCGACCGCGTTCCCCGGCCCGCCGGGCGCGAGGCCCCAGCCGTCGAGCACGACAAGGTGAGGTTGGGGACCGGCAGCTCGGCGCGCCGGGCTTGATCGGGGTCATCTGCCAACCGGTCCGCAGTCCGCAGTCCGCAGGCCGGAGAAGTCGATCGTCCTCTGCGGCCTGTGACTGCGACTCTGCGACCTCACGCGGTCGCCTCCCGACATATCGCCACGAACCCCTCGACCTCCAACGACGCCCCGCCGACAAGGCCCCCGTCGATGTCCGGCTGGTCGAACAGCTCGCCGGCGTTGTCGGGCTTCACCGAGCCGCCGTAGACGATCCTGCTCGCCGCGGCGGCGCCCGCGTCGCGGGCGGCGAGCAGCACGCGGATGAAGGCGATCGCCTCCTGAGCCTGCTCGGGGGTGGCGGTCCGGCCCGTGCCGATCGCCCAGATGGGTTCGTACGCGATCACCACGTCGGCCAGCCGGGACGCGTCGACATCGGCGAGATCGGCCTCGATCTGGCGCTTGAGCACGGCCTCGGTCTCGCCGGCCTCGCGCTGGTCCTCCGTCTCGCCGACGCAGAGGATGGGCAGGAGGCCGGCGCCCAGCAGCGCGGGCACCTTGCGCGCCAACGCCTCGTCGGTCTCGCAGAAGAGGGCCCGGCGCTCGGAGTGGCCGACGATCGCGCCGGCGACGCCCAGCTCGCGCAGCATCGGGATCGCGATCTCGCCTGTGAACGCCCCCGAGTCCGCCTCGTGGACGTTCTGGGCCGCGATCCGGACGCGGGAGCGCCGCGTGCGTTCGGCCGCGGCGGCCAGGGCGGTCGCCGGCGGACAGATCACGAGCTCGACGCCCTCGAGCTCGCCGATCGAGCCGAGGAAGCGGTCCAGGAATTCCTCGGTCTCCGCGACCGTCTTGTGCATCTTCCAGTTCGCCGCGACAAGCGGCCTGCGCGCGTGTGAGGCGGAGCGAAGCGAAGCCGAGCCGCGCCGCTGTTGAGGCGCCTGATTATCAGGCATCGAGCAGGGCCTCCACCCCGGGCAGCGACTTCCCTTCGAGCAACTCGAGCGAGGCGCCGCCGCCGGTCGAGAGCCAGTCGACGCGGTCGGCCAGCCCGAACTCGGCCAGCGCGGCCGCTGAGTCGCCACCGCCGACGACAGTGAAGCCGGGCGCCGCGGCGACGGCCTCGGCGACCGCGCGGGTGCCCGCCGCGAACGGCTCCAGCTCGAAGGCGCCCATCGGGCCGTTCCAGAGCACGGTTCCGGCCCCGGCGATCACCTTCGAGTACTCGGCCGCGGTCCGCGGACCGATGTCCAGCCCCATCCAGCCGTCGGGGACGGCGATGCCGTCCAGCTCGCGGACCTCGGTCGCGGCGTCGAACTCCCGTCCTGCCACCAGGTCGGTGGGCAACAGGAGCTCGCAGTCCGATGTCTCGGCGCGTTCGAGGACGTGCTCGGCGAGCGCGATGCCCTCCTCCTCGACCAGCGACTGTCCGGTCTCCACCCCGCGCGCGCGAAAGAAGCTGAAGCACATCGCGCCGCCGATCAGGACACTGTCCGCCGTCTCGAGGAAGCGGTCGATGACGCCGATCTTGTCCGTCACCTTCGCCCCGCCGAGCACGACGCAGAGCGGCCGCACCGGCACGTCGCGCACCGCGGTCAGCTCGCGCACCTCGCGCTCGAGCAGCAGCCCGGCGTAGCCGGGCAGCAGATGGGCGACGCCCTCGGTCGTCGCGTGGGCGCGATGCGCTGCGCCGAAGGCGTCGTCGACGTACACGTCGGCCAGCCGGGCGAGCGCCGTGGCCAGCTCGGGATCGTTGCGCGTCTCCCCCGGCTCGAAGCGGCTGTTCTCGAGCATCAGCAGCTCGCCCGGGTCCAGGCGCTCGGCCTCCGCCTCGACCTCGGGGCCGACGACCGCCGGCGCCATGCGGACCTCGGCGCCCAGCAGATCGGCCACGCGGGCCGCCACTGGCGCCATCGAGAGCGCCGGGTCCGGACCGTCCTTCGGCCGGCCGAGGTGCGAGACCAGCACGGCGGCGCCGCCGCGGTCGCGGATCAGCTCGATCGTCGGCAAAGCCGCGCGGATGCGGGTGTCGTCGGCCACCGTCGGCCCGCTGTCACCGTCCGACAGCGGCACGTTGAAGTCGACTCGGGCGAGCACCCGCTCGCCGCCGACGGGGGCGTCGCGAACGCTCGCCTTGTCGAAGGTGCCGCGCTCGCTCAAACGGCGGCGGGCTCGCGCTCGAGGACCCTGGCGGCAAGCTCGACACAGCGGTTCGAGTACCCCCACTCGTTGTCATACCAGGCGAACACCTTGGCGAAGTTCCCCTCGATCACCGCCGTCTGCTCGGAGTCGAAGATCGACGAGTGCGGATCCTTGACGATGTCGGTGGAGACGATCGGGTCCTCGGTGTAGGAGAGGATCCCGGCCAGCGGCCCCGCGGCCGCATCGCGGACCGCCGCATTGATCTCCTCGGCGGTGGTCTCGCGGCCGGCCTCGAAGGTCAGGTCGACCACCGAGCCCGTGGCGACGGGCGCCCGAACCGCGATCCCGTTGAGCTTGCCGTTCAGCTCGGGCAGCACGAGCCCGACCGCCTTCGCCGCGCCGGTCGAGGTCGGGATCAGGTTGATCGCCGCCGCCCGGGCCCGCCGCGGGTCCTTGTGCGGCATGTCCTGGAGCCGCTGGTCGGCGGTGTAGGCGTGGATCGTCGTCATCAGCCCGCGCTCGATCCCGACCGCCTCGTGCACGACCTTCGCCACCGGCGCGAGGCAGTTGGTGGTGCAGGAGGCGTTGGAGATGATGTTGTGCTGCTCGGGGTCGTAGGCGGAGTCGAAGTTGACCCCGAGGGCGACGGTGACGTCCGGGTCGGTTGCGGGAGCCGAGATGATCACCTTTTTCGCCCCTGCCTCGAGGTGCTTGGCCGCGTCGTCGCGCTTGGTGAACAGGCCGGTCGACTCGATCACCACCTCGACGCCCAGATCGCTCCAGGGAAGCGCCGCCGGGTCGCGCTCGGCGAGCACCTTGATCTCGTCGCCGTCGACTGCGATCGCGCCCTCGCGCTCCTCGACCTCGCCGGGGAAGCGCCCGAGGATCGAGTCGTAGCGCAGCAGGTGGGCCAGCGTGCCGGGGTCGGTGATGTCGTTGACGGCGACGAACTCGAGCTCCGTGCCGGCCTCGTACGCGGCGCGAAACAGGTTGCGCCCGATCCGCCCGAAGCCGTTGATTGCGACCTTCACCTTCGCCATGCGTTCCTCCGTCGAGTCTCCTTCAACCGCTACCGACCGCGATCTCGACCCGGTTACCGTCCGGGTCGAGCAGGTACGCGGAGTAGTAGCTGCCACCGTACTCAGGCCGCGGCCCGGGCGCGCCGTCGTCGGTGCCCCCCGCGTCGACGCCGCCCTCCCAGGATGCCTTGACCGCCGGGATGCCGTTCGCGGAGAAGCAGACATGGCCGCCACCGGGGCCCCGCGGGTTCCGATTGGAAGCGAAGAACACCGGCCTCACGATCCCCCAGGCGATCTGCTCGTCCGTGTCGATGTGCCGTCTCCAGCCGAGCGCGCCGAGCACCGCGTCGTAGAAGCGGCCGCTGCGCTCGAGATCGGCGGCCTCGACGCTGACGTGGTGGATCACCCGCGGGACTCTACCCCGCGGAAGCCGCTCAGCGGCGCTGCGTGCAGTCCCAGCCGCCCCCGCCGCGGCAGCTGTTACTGCGCCCGCGGTGTCCAGCGGAAGAAGCGGATCGCGAGCAGCAGCCCCGCGATACCCCAGATGGCCACGATCGCGAGCTGATCCCACTCGAACCCCGCGCCGGCGGTGTTGGGGTCGAAGGCGGTGAAGAACGCCTCGAAGAAGTGGCGGATCGGGAACAGGTCGGCGACCTTGAGCACTCCGTCGGGGATCTCGGTCTCGGGGATGAAGACGCCGGACAGGAAGTAGAGCGGGAGCACGGCGACGTTCGAGATCGGCGCCGCGGCGTCCTCGGACGGGATCGCGGCAGTGAGCGCGACGCCGAGGCAGCAGAACGACGCGGCGCCGATCGCGAGCGTGACGAACACGGCCGGCAGGCGATCCCACGGCACCTCGACGCCGTAGATCACCCGGCCGACAGCAGTCACCACCACGAGCAACAGCACCGAGACGACGATCGCGTTCCCGATCCGGCCCGCGAAGAAGACCCACTTCGGCAGCGGCGTCCCGCGGCCGCGCTTGAGAATGCCGTTCTCGCGGTCGACGGTGAGGTTGATCGCGAGGCTCTGCATCGTCGCCGAGACGACCGCGAGGGTGACGATCGCCGGGACGTAGTAGGTCGTGGTCTTGATCCCGCCGAGCTCCTCGATCGTGTCGTTGCCGAAGATCGTCGAGAAGATGACCAGGAAGATCAGCGGCAGCGCGACGGTGAAGAACACCGACGCCGGGTTGCGCCAGAAGACCTTCTGGTCGAAGCGGAACTGGTGCGCCGCGAGGCCGACGGCGCTCATCGATCGTCGTCCGGGGCCGAGCTGGTGAGCTCGAGGTAGATGTCCTCGAGGCTCGGGCGGCGGACCTCCAGTCCCTCGAGCTCGACCGCTCGGTCGAGCGCCCAGCCGGTGAGCTCGTGCAGCGCCTCGACCGGCGACGACGTCGTGATCTCGAGCTCGCCGTTCGAACGGGGGCTAGCCCGCAGGGTCGCCGGAAGGTCGTCCGCGCCGCCGTTGACCCGGAAGCGGATCGACGCGGGCCGTCGCTCGCGGTCGCCCAGCTCGTCGGGCCGGCCCTCGGCGACGATCCGGCCCCCGGCGATGATCGCCACCCGGTCGGCGAGCCGCTGGGCCTCGTCCATGTAGTGGGTGGTGAGGAAGACGCTCTTGCCGAGCTGCTTGAGGTTCGCGACCACGCCCCAGAACTGGCGTCTGGCCGAGGGGTCGAAGCCGGTCGTCGGCTCGTCGAGGAAGAGCAGCTCCGGATCGCCGATCAGCGCGACGCCCACGTCGAGCCGGCGCAGCTGACCACCGGAGAGACTGCCCGCCCGCGCTCCGGCCTTCGCGGTAAGGCCGACGTGGTCGATCGTCTCCGCGATCCCCAGGGGAGCGCGGTAGTAGCCCGCGTACAGCTCGAGCGTCTCGCGCACCGTGAGCTCCGGTCGCATCCGGCATTGCTGCAGGACGATGCCGATCCGCTCGCGCCACTCGCGCGTCGGTGCGGACGGGTCCCGACCGAGCACGCTGACCGTCCCGCCGGTGCGCGGCCGATAGCCCTCGAAGATCTCGGTCGTGGTCGTCTTGCCGGCGCCGTTCGGCCCGAGGAAGGCGAAGACCTCGCCCGTCTGGACCTCGAGGTCGATCCCCCTGACGGCTTCGAAGTCCCCGTAGGCCTTGCGCAGGCCCGAGGCGGTGATCACCGGGGTCGGGGTCGCCATCGGTGCGGGATTCTAGGTGCCGTGCGCGGGCGCGAAGGAACGGCGCTCCGCCGGGTCAGCCGAGCTCGACGTCGCGGTGCACGACGCGGATCGAGACGTCGTCGCGGCTCGCCAGGTGCCGGGCGATCCGGTCCGCGATCGTGATCGAGCGGTGCCGGCCGCCGGTGCAGCCGATCGCGATCGTCAGGTGGGTCTTGCCCTCGGCCAGATATGCGGGCAGCAGGAAGTCGAGCAGCGGCAGCAGGCGCTCGTAGTACTCGCGGGCGAGGTCGCCGGCCTCGACGTGCTCGACGACCTGCGGATCGCGCCCGGTCAGCGGCCGCAGGTCCTCGCGGTAGTGCGGGTTGGGCAGGAACCGGACGTCGAAGACGAGATCGGCATCCCGGGGCGGGCCGTTCTTGAACCCGAAGGTGAGGATGGTAAGCGCCAGCTTCGAGCTCGACCGGGGGCCGAGCAGGTCCGTGGCGATCCGGCGGCGCAACATCGCTCCGGTGAGGTTCGAGGTGTCCATGACGACGTCAGCGCGCTCGCGTAGCTGGCCGAGGATCTCGCGCTCGGCGCGGATGCCCTCGAGCACGCGCCCGTCCGGGGCCAGCGGGTGGCGGCGGCGGGTCTCCTTGAAGCGATCGACGAGCGTCTCCTCGTCGGCCTCGAGGAAAAGGACGGTCGGATCGAGGCCGTTCTGCTCGAGCTCGCCGAGGACGACCACCAGGTCGGCGAAGTAGTCGCCACCCCGCACGTCGGTGACCACGGCCGCCCGGCGCACGCCGCTGCCCTGGTGGCGGAAGAGCTCCCCGAGCGAGGCGATCATCCGCGGCGGCAGGTTGTCGACGCAGAAGTACCCCGAGTCCTCGAAGGCGGCGATCGCTTCCGACTTGCCGGCACCCGAGTAGCCGGTGATGACGATCAGGTCGACCTGCTTGCCGAACAGGGTCTCGGTGCTCGCGCTCATCCGGCTCCCCCTCGCCGCCGCACCCGCTAGCCCGCCCGGTTGAGTTGGCGGTGGATCTCGCGGGCGAGCTTTCCCGGAATGCCCGGGACGGCCTCCAGCTCCTCGCGGGATGCCGCGACCAGGCGCTCGGGAGAGCCGAAGTGCTCCAGCAGGGCCCGCTTGCGCACGGGCCCCACCCCGCGAAGCTCGTCGAGCAGCGAGCTCGTCATCGCCTTGTCGCGCCGCGTTCGGTGATGGTCGATCGCGAACCTGTGCGCCTCGTCGCGGACGCGCTGCAGGAGCCGCAGGGCCTCCGAGTCGGAGGGGATCTCCAGCGGCTGCGAGCGCCCCGGGACGTACACCTGCTCGAGACGCTTCGCGAGCCCGATCACCGCGGTGCCCCGTTCGACGAGCGGCCCGAGCACACGCATGCCGGCCGAGAGCTGCCCCTTGCCGCCGTCGATGACGATCAGGTCCGGAACCGACGCGAAGCTCTCGTCGCGGCCGGAGTCGTGCGGGGAGCGATCCGCCTGCTCCAGCAGCTGGGCGACCCGACGACCGAGCACCTCCTCGAGCGAGGAGAAGTCGTCGGGACCCGCCGACCTGTCGCCGCGCACCCGGAACCTGCGGTAGTCGGACTTCCGCGGCGCGCCGCCCTCGAAGACGACCATCGAGGCGACCGTGTGCTCGCCACCGATGTTGGAGATGTCGAAGCCCTCGATTCGAACCGGCAGCGTCTCGACCCCGAGGACGTCCTGGAGCGCTGACAGCGCGTCGACGCGCTGCGCGCGGCGCCGCTCCTGGCGCAAACGGTCCTGCGCCAGCGCCAGCGCGGCGTTTCGCTGCGCGAGGTCGCGCAGCCGACGCTTCGTCCCGCGCTCGGCAACCCGAACCTCCACAGGACCCCCGCGCCGCGCGGAGAGGGCCTCGGCGACGACCGGCACGCGCTCGCGCAGCGCAGGGCCGGCGACGACGAGCCGCGGCACTGCCGGGGCGGCGGAGTAGTACTGGGCGAGGAACTGCTCGGTCACCTCGGCCTCGTCGCGCTCGCCCTCGTTGGCGAGATAGAAGCCGTGCCGCTCGGCAAGGACCCCGTCGCGAACCTGGAAGACCTGAGCGTTCGCCTCCCTGCCCTCGACCGCGACCGCAACCAAGTCGGCGCTCTCCAGCGACTCGCCGGCGACGCTGCGCCGTTCCATCAGGCTGCGCACCGCCTGCAGCCGGTCACGGAGGACCGCTGCGCGCTCGAACTCCTCATCGGCAGCCGCCTCGGCCATCTTCCGCTCGAGGTCGCGCTCGACGTCGCGGTAGCGGCCTGAAAGGAAGTCGACGATCGCGTCGATGCCGCGCCGGTAGTCCTCGCGATCGACGTAGCCAACGCAGGGGGCCCCGCAGCGCTTGATGTAGTAGTCGAGGCAGGGCACGCCCGACCGCCGGCCGGGCTCCGGCCCCTCGCAGGTCCGGTACTGGAACAGGCGGCCGAGCAGGTCCAGCGTCTCGCGCACGCGCTTCGCGGAGGAATAGGGGCCGAAGTAGATCCGGCCCGAACGGTGGCGCTCGCGGGTGAAGTACACCCGCGGGAACTCCTCGTCGAGGCTGATCCCGATGTAGGGATAGGACTTGTCGTCGCGCAGGCGGATGTTGAACTGCGGCCGGTGCCGCTTGATGAACTGCTGCTCGGCGAGCAGCGCCTCGGCCTCGGTCTCCGTCACGAGGAAGTCGATCGACGCGATCCGCGAGACCATCTCGCCGCCTCCCGAAGTCGACTTGCCGGAAAAGTGCCCGGCGACCCGCTTGCGGATAGCCGTCGCCTTGCCGACGTAAAGCACCCTCCCCCTGGCGTCCTTGAACAGGTAGACGCCCGGCTGATCTGGCAGCCGGCGGCGCTGCTCCTCGACGCTCAGCGCCTCGGGCGAAACCGGGTCCGGGCCCGGTTCATCTGTCGGCCCACTCATGGGCCCAAGGTTACGGGCGCCGCCCGCGGACCCCGAATCGACGCCCGAACTCACGGTGCCCTCGGACCCTCGATCGGCGTCGCGAGGCGCTATCGGCCCGATCACTAGGCTGCGCCAAAGACCACGAAGGAGCGCCGATGACGACGACGACCCCCGCCCCCGGCCCGCCGACGATGAATACGCTCTCGATCGCGATCGACGGCGAGATCGGGACGCTGACGCTGGAGCGGCCGGAGTCGCTCAACGCGATGAGCCCGGAGATGCTCGGCGAGCTAGTGCTCGCCTCCGGATGGCTCGCCGACCGTGCGACGCTGCGAGCGCTGATCGTCACCGGCAGCGGCCGGGCGTTCTCCGCCGGCGGCGACGTGAACTGGTTTCGGAGCGGGCTGGACGACCCCGACCTGGATCTGCCGTCGGACGTGCGCCGCGGCGCCGACGTCCTGCATCAGGCGATCGTCGATTTCCGGCGCATCCCCTATCCGGTGATCGGCGCGATCAACGGCGTCGCCGCCGGGGCGGGGTTCTCGCTGGCGTTGATGTGCGACCTTCGCATCGCCTCGGCCGAGGCCGCCTTCGTCTGCGCCTACGGGCGCATCGGCGCCTCGCCCGACGGCGGCATGACGTACTTCCTGCCGCGCGTCGTAGGCCCGGCGCGGGCGCTCGAGCTCCTGCTCGAGGATCCGTTGCTGTCGGCCGACCGAGCGCTGGAGCTCGGCCTCGTATCGGAGGTCGTCGCCGCCGAGGAGCTGCACGAGGCGGCGCGCGCGAAGGCCGAGTACCTCGCCGAGAAGGCCCCGCACTACGTGCGGATGGCGAAGCAGCTGGTCGGCCAGAGCCTCGACAACACGCTCGCAGACCACCTGCAGCTCGAACGGCACGGCATCGCGGACTCGATGGCCACCGAGGACCTCCGCGAGGGCGTCACCGCCTTCTTCGAGGGCCGCGAGGCGAAGTTCACCGGCGGCTGAGCGGGAATAGAGTTCGGGGCACCCGAGGAAAGGACCTGGTGATGAAGAAGCTCGCGCTGCTCCTCGCGCTCCTCACCCTGACAGCCGTCGGCCTGGCGGCCTGCGGCGGGGACGACGATGACGACGATGGAGGGGACACGGCCGCGACCACCGAGACGACGGTCGAGTCTGACGGTGGCGCCAGCGTCTCGCTGACGGCGAACCCCGACGGGGAGCTCGCCTACGAGGAGTCGACACTCTCCGCTCCCGCCGGCAACGTCACGATCGAGTTCGACAATCCCGCCTCGATCGGCCATGACGTCGTGGTCGAGGATCAGAACGCCAACGAGATCACGCGCACCGACGTGATCACGGGGGACACGGCCACCGCCGTGGGAGAGTTCAAGGCGGGCGACTACACGTACTACTGCTCGGTAGACGCCCACCGTGACGCCGGCATGGAGGGCACGCTGACGGTCAAGTAGGAACCGCGGACGGGGCGGAGCTAGCCGACCAGCGCGCGACCGACGTTCTCGGCGACGCACACGGGCTTTTCGCCACCCTCGGACTCGAGGGTGAACTTGGTGACGACGTGCCACCAACCGTCGCCGAGCTCGTCGACGGACTGGACCTCGGCCGTCGCCCGCACCTTGGCCCCCGCGAGCACCGGCGCCGGGAAGCGGACCTTGTTCCAGCCGTAGTTGATCCCGAGGGTGACTCCCTCCTGCCTGATCAGCTGTCGGCGGAACCCGTCGATCAGCGACAGGGTCAGGTTGCCGTGCGCGACCGTGGTCCCGAACGGGCTCTCACGTTCGGCGCGTTCGACGTCGACGTGGATCCACTGATCGTCGCGCGAGACCTCGGCGAACTTGTCGATGTCCGACTGCGTGACCTCGATCCAGTCGCTGGGCCCGATCGGCTTCCCGATCAGCTCCCGCAGCTCGTCGATTCCGGTGATCGTCAGCGGCGCCACGCGCGAGAGACTACCCGGGACGGATTGCCGTGCCGATGGCGGAGCCGCTACATCGAGTCCGAAGCCTGGTTGAACGTCTCCGAGCGTCGGAGGTCGGCGTCAGCCCGGCGGCATCTCGTCGAACTGCGGCGCGTCGTCGCCGATCTTGTGCCAGCTGGCCTTGTAGGCGACCTGCTGGTGAAAGCTCGGTTCCATGTCCAGGTCGCTCATCAGCCCCGCGGCAACGAAGTACACCGCGCCGAGGTCGTCGTAGATGCTCGATCCGCAGTTGCTGCAGAAGTTGCGGGGCGCGAGGTGGCTCTCATAGGTCTTGACCAGGTCCTCGCCCTTGGTGAACCGGAAGTTCTCCTTGGCGACGACAACCCCTGCGAGGCTCGAGCCCGTCCAATGCTGGCACCGAGTGCAGTGGCAGTAGCCCAGGGCCTGGGGATCCTGAACCTCGTACTCCACGCCGTCGCACAAGCAGGTCCCCTTGAGCGTCTCAGCCATCAACGACTCCCTTCGCGTGTCGGTGGTTGGGTGGCTGGCGTGCAGGCTAACCGATGGTGCGTGTTCTGCTCTACCGGGCCTCAGTCGACCAGCCGCACCTCCAGCGCCGGCGGCGCGGCGAGCGCCCCGGCGCCTGCCATGAGCCCGAGGATGCGGGCGACGTATGCCTGCGTCTCCGGATACGGCGGAACGCAGTCGCATTCCTCCACCGGTGCCGGGCCCGCGTTGTAGGCGGCAAGCGCGAGCGGCACCTGGCCGAACTGCTCGAGGAGGTCCGACATCAGGTGCGCCTGGGCGTCGATCGCCGCCTCGGGATCGAACGGGTCGGAGAGTCCGTAGGCGGCCGCGGTGCCCGGCATGAACTGGGCGATCCCACTGGCGCCCGCGGGCGAGACGGCGAACGGGTTGAAGTTCGACTCCGCCATGAGCTGCGCGGCCAGCAGCGCCGCTGAGACGTTCCAGCGGCGCGCCGCGCGGGCGATCGGCTCACGAAACCGCGCCGGGACGTAGGCCGGCAGGCCGCCCGTCGCGCTCGTCGAGCCCGAACCGTCCGCGCCTTCGGCGCCGAGCGCGTCGCCCGCCGCCGAGCAGGGCTCCGGCCCTCCCACGTAGCCGTAGTGCCACGGCTCCCACGAGTAGCGCTTCTCAAAGCCGAAGCGCCTGCCGTTGGCGGCGAGCCAGCCGTAGGCGCTCGGGGGTCCGAGGTCGAGCTCGGTGGCACAGCGATGAAGCGAGGTGCCGGGCGGCGCCACCCACTGCGGGTCCGGATTCTGCGCGAACAGGGCCGCCTGCTCGGCATCGGATCGAAAGCCCGAGTTGATGATCAGCGATACGCCGTCGGCAGTCGCCGCCGCCGCGAGCCGGTCGAACGCGGCGGCTACGTCCGGGCGCATCGACTCCCCCTGACGGTAGGCGAGCGTTCCGGCATATCCGCCGCCGCTGGCCGTGCTGGGCGAGCCGCCGGTCGCAGCGCCGCTCGGCGGCGGCGCCGCCTCGGCCTCGGCCTCCGCGGCGACCGGCAGGCTCGGAAGCGCGGCGACCTCGAGCGACGCCGTGACCTCGGCTCGCGCCCGCAGCGGCGCGAACGAGTCCACGTCGGGGAACTCGATCCGCAGTCTGCGGGCGTCGACCCCGTTTTTCCTCGCCGCCTCCACCGCCGCCAGCGAAGCGCGGCGCAGGTACTCGCGCTTGGCGAGATGGGCCGGGTTCTCAGAACCGTCGGGCCGGCGCGCTGAGACGAACAGCCGCTCGAAGTCGTCGCGCATCGAGCGCGCCGCCGACAGCGCTGCGAGGTCGGCCGCGCGCTGCGCCCGGGACTTGCCGGTCGCCGCGCCGCCGAACGCCGCCAGCAGCAGCGCGCAGAAGATCAGCACCACCACGCCGCCGAGCGCAAGGGGCAGGGCCTGACCGCCCTCGCCCCGCAGGCGGCGGGCGAATGCGGTCGCGCCCGCTCGTGGCGCCGGCACCGGGCCTACCGCGTCGCTGTCTGCGCCGTCGGGCATGGCGCGAGGCTCGCAGCCGAGCTGCGACGCGAGGCGCTACCAGCGTGTCAATAGGCGCCCGACGGAGTGCCGTTAGGGGCAGGGCGCCGCCTGATCCGGATGCAGTGCTGTCGCGCAACCGTAGCCCCGGGGCTCGGCGCCCGTCAGTGAGGATGCGACGCCGCGCGACCGGTGAGCCCGCGGGCGAGCCGCGCCGCCCTGCGCGAGGCGTCGCCGCCCGGGTCGATTCCGGCAAGCGCGCGACGCGTCGCCACCCGCCCGGGCGCGCGGCGGGCGACCCGGACGCGGATACCGGCGCTCCGCAACTCCACGACCGCAAGCGCCGCAAGGGAGCGCTGCGCCGGCAGCTCCGCACGAAGCAGGGCGGCGCAGGCCTCGGGCGCTTCGGAGTCGAGAGCCGCCCGAAAACCAGTCGGCGGGAGGTGGACGACGGCCGCGCGCAGCGATCCCGAGGCATCGAGGCCGAGTCGCAGCCGGTCGAGCCAGTCATCGCGGTCGAGCCGGAGCCACGCCAGGCGGCCGCGGGCCGCAGCATCCAGCCCCGCCTCGCGGAGGCGCCGCTCGACCTCGCGTGCGGACTCCGCCGCGAGCATCGTCGGGCCGCGCCCGCGCCCTCCCGCGAGCTCGGCGAGCAGCACGGCATCATCCCCCCCGAGGCGGGCGTCGGGCTTCGCCAGCTCGACCGCGACCGCGGCGGCGGTCGCGAGCCCACCGCCGGCACCAGCCAACTCGCTCGACAGGATCAGCAGGGGCGCCCTCAACCGGCGTCCTCCGGGCGCCGAACCCAGGCGGTCGAGCTGACCTCGAGCGCTTGCCCGACCGACGCCAACGGCGACGGCGGGCGCAGTCGGACCGTCAACCGCCCGCCGTCGACGTCGACCTCGACGCGGTCGTCGGTCCAGCCCGGCAGCGCCGCCTCGACTGCCGGCTCGACCGGGAGATCGGAGGCCAGCGCGATCGCGCCCGCCTCCGCGGCCCCGTCGGCGAGCGTCAGCGAGTAGCCGGTGGCGAGGAGCTGCAGACAGAGGACCGCTGCGAGCAGGACGCCCGGCACTGCGGCGACCAGCTCGACCGAGGCCTGGCCGCGCTCAGCCATCGGCCGCCTGCCCCACGTCGAGCGCCGCCGCCGCATCTACCGCGATGTCCGGCACCCCCGGCAGGAGCGCCGGCGCCCGCACCGTGACCGCGACCGGCCCGGCCGTCTCCACCTCGGCGCCGTCCTCGAGCCAGGCGGGCAGGGCGCTCATCGCGGCGCGCTCCGCGTCCCCGCCCACGTGGGCCGCACGGGCGCCCGCCCGCGCAGCGTCGCCCGCGCTCCACAGGGCGTAGCCGGCGACAGCGAGCTGAGCGACCGCGAGAACGACGCAGAGCAGGATCGGCGCCACGGCGACGAGCTCGGCCGCCGCCTGACCGTCCTGGGCTCGATTGCGTCGCACGGCCCGAGGCTTCCAGCTCGCGCTCGACCCGGGTCACCATCTAAGTGTCAGAAGTCGAGCGAGAGGCGCGCGGATGCCGCGTCGCCGGGCTCAGCGCGCGGGTCAGTAGCGCTGCGACTCGGTCCAGACCCGCACGATGGCGAAGATCGACGCGCCGAGGATCGCAAGCCAGACGACCAGCCCGCCGCCCGATCCGGTCAGCTCGTCGGCGCCCGCGATCATCAGCACGATCGCTCCGATCGCACCCAGCAGCAGCGCGCGCTGACGGTCGTCCAGCTGCAGATACGTGAACCGGTACTGACGGTAGAGCTGCCAACCGGCGAAGCCGATCAGGGCGAGGAAGGCGAGGCTGAAGGCGGCGAGGATCGCCCGCGCCGCGTTGTCACCGCCCGGGATCACGGCGACGATCAGCGCCAGCAGGGCGATGATCGCAATGTTGCGTGCCGCTCTCACGCGTCAAAGCCTACGCCGCTCTCACGTCCGTCGCAGACCCGCCTGCGACCGTCCCTAGCGAACCCATCCCTCGCAGACCCCATCGGAGCGGACGCGGGAGCACAAGAAAAAAGCCCGGGGCGGAGCCCCGGGCAAGGTGTTCCAGGCGGGAGCGGAGCATCCGATGGGCAGGTGTTCGGAGCAGCCGATGGGAGTTAGTTGGCGGTCATCACGATCACGCCGAACACGATCGCTGCCGCGGTCGCCAGCAGGCCGAGTACCCCGAGGCCCGCGAAGATCGCCGACTGAACCGGGCGGCCCTGGCGGTTCGCCTCGGCGAACCGGGCCACCCCGAGGATCGCGAGCGAGAACACCAGCGTCGTGCCGACGCCGGCGACGAAGGCGGCCGCGATCGTCTGCCACAGCGCGCTGGTGTCGACGATGGTCGCGAGCATCGTCACTCGACTAGGTCGCGGGCACCGGCGTGCCGTGGCGGACCCGGCGGGCGAACGCGAAGGCGACGAGCGCGAGTCCGGCCGCGGACACGAGCACGGGGCCCAGCGCTCCTGGGAACAGGTCGGTGAACAGATACGTGATCCCGCCGATGGTCGCGGCCGCCGGAAGGGTGAGCACCCAGGCGGTGACGATGTTGCCGGCAACGCCCCAGCGGACGGCGGAGATCCGCTTGCCGGCCCCGGCGCCCATGACCCCGCCGGCGATCACCTGAGTGGTCGAGAGGGGGAAGCCGAAGTGCGAGGAGGCCAGGATCACCGCGGCGCCGGCGCCCTGGGCCGAGAACCCCTGCGCCGGGTCCATCTTGATGATCTTGGTGCCCATCGTTCGGATGATCCGCCAGCCGCCCGTGTAGGTCCCGAGCGCGATCGCGGAGGCCGCGGAGACGATCACCCAGAGGGGTGGGTCCTCGCCGGTCCCGAGGTGGCCGCTGGCGATCAGCGCGAGCGCGATCACGCCCATCGTCTTCTGCGCGTCGTTGGTGCCGTGAGCGAGTGCCAGCATGCCGCCCGAAATCACCTGGCCGAAGCGGAACCCCCGGCTCACGGGCCCGGGGCGCTGGCGACCGACGACCTGGTAACAGATGACGATGGCGAACGCCCCGACGACGAACGCGAGCACCGGAGCGACCAGCGCCGGGATCAGGACCTTGCCGAGGATCCCCTCACCGAACACCGCGTCGGCGCCGGCGGCCACGAAGGTCGAGCCGACGACGCCGCCGATCAGAGCGTGCGAGCTCGACGACGGGAGCCCGAAGTACCAGGTGATCAGGTTCCAGGCGATCGCGCCGATCAGCCCCGCGAAGATCACCGTCGTCGTGATCGCAAGCGGGTCGACGACGTCCTCGGCGATCGTCGCGGCCACCTCGAGCGAGATGAACGCGCCGGCGAAGTTGAGCACAGCCGCATAGCCGACGGCGATCCGCGGCGACATCGCCCGAGTCGAGATCGAGGTCGCGACCACGTTGGCCGTGTCGTGGAACCCGTTCGTGAAGTCGAATACGAGCGCGGTCGCGACGACGATCCCGAGGATGACCTCGGGCTCAGACACGGGAGGCCCGGCTCACGCGTTCTTGATCACGATGCCTTCGAGGATGTGCGCGGCGGTCTCGGTCGCGTCGACCGCTCGCTCCAGCCGCAGGAAGATGTCCCGCCAGCGGATCACGAACATCGGGTCGATTCCGTTCGCGAACAACGAGGCGACCGCGTCGCGGTAGAGCCGGTCGCCGTCGTTCTCGAGCCGGTGGATCTCGATCCAGTAGCGCTCGAGGTCCTTGAACCCGCGCAGGTGCTCGAGCGCGGCGGCCAGCTGCTCGCACGACTTGACCAGCACGTCGGCGATCGCCAGCGACTGCTCCATCGGCGCCTCGATCCGGTAGAGGCCCATGAAGTCGGCGGTCTCCTCGATGTAGTCGACGATGTCGTCGAGCTTGGTCGCGAGGCCGTAGATGTCCTCGCCGTCGAGCGGCGTGACGAACGTCGAGTTGAGACGCTGGATGATGTCGTGGGTGATCCGATCGCCCTCCTGCTCGGCGAGCAGGATCTCGCGGGCTAGGCCGTGCTCGTCGGGCCATTGCTCGAGCATCTCCTTGAGCAGGCGCGCGGATCGCAGCGTGTTCTGGCCGGCCTGGCTGAACAGGTCGAAGAAGACACGGTCCCGCGGTACCAGCGAGGGGAGCGGCACGTTGGCGAAGCTACCAGCCTTCGAGCGCGTCGGCGACGCGCCGTGCCGCTTGTCCATCCCATTTCTCCGGTGGCTGCGGACTCGCGGGCGAGCTCCCGGCGAGCAACGCCGGGATCTCGGTGATCCGCTCGGGCGCCAGCCCGAGCAGGACGTTCGTTCCGGCGCGCACGGTCACCGGGCGCTCGGTGTTGTCGCGCAGGGTGAAGCACGGCACACCGAGGTAGGTCGTCTCCTCCTGGATCCCGCCCGAGTCGGTGAGCACCGCGGCGGCGTCCGCCTCGAGGGATAGGAAGTCGAGGTAGCCGATCGGCTCGGTCAGGGTGACCGCGCCGCGGTCGCGGTCGCCGAGCATCTTGCGCGTCCGCGGGTGGACCGGGAAGACGACCGGCAGCTCGCGGGCGACCTGCTCGAGGGCGTCCATTGCAGCCGCGAGCAGGGGTCCGTCGACCAGTGCCGGGCGGTGCAGGGTGACGAGCAGATAGCCGCCCTGCTGCAGCCCGAGGTCGCGCGCGGCCGCGCGCGCCCGGAAGCGCTCCTCGAGCGCGATGAGGGTGTCGATCATCGTGTTGCCGACGAAGCGCCGGCGCTCCGCCGGCACGCCCTCCGCGCCCAGGTTGTCCTCCGCCTCGGCGGAGTGCAGGAACAGCAGGTCCGAGAGGTGGTCGGTGACGACGCGGTTGATCTCCTCGGGCATCGTGCGGTCGAAGCTGCGCAGCCCGGACTCCACGTGGCCGACCGCGATCCCGAGGCGCGCGGCGCAGAGCGACGCCGCCAGGGTCGAGTTGACGTCGCCCGGCACCAGGACGATGTCCGGCCGTTCCTCGCCGAGCACCGGCTCCAGCCGTTCCAGCACGCGCGCGGTCTGCTCGGCGTGCGTCCCGGAGCCCACCCCGAGCATGTGGTCGGGCTCGGGCACGCCGAGCTCCTCGATGAAGACCTCCGACATCTCACGGTCGTAGTGCTGGCCGGTGTGGACGATCGCCGAGCTGACCTCGCCGAAGCGCTCCCGCGTCGCGGCGATCACCGGCGCCATCTTGACGACGTTGGGGCGGGTTCCGAGGATGTGGACGATGCGCATCGCCGGAGGCGAGCCCTAGCGGTGGTCGGGGTCAGGCAATCGCGTCGATCCGGCCGGCCAGCTCGAAATCGTTCGCGGTCAGACCACCGGCCGCGTGATTGGTGATCGAGATGCTGACCTCGCTCCACGAGATGCAGAGGTCGGGGTGGTGGCCCATCTCCTCCGCAGGCTCGGTGATCTGGCGCACGAACTCGACCGACCCGACGAAGTCGCCACGGTCGAACTTCTTCGTGATCGCATCGCCGTCGCGCGCCCAGCCGTCCAGCTGCGCCAGCCTGGTCTCGATCTCCTCGTCCGAAAGCAGGTCCGCCATGCCTGAACCTTATCCTCGTTCGCGTGCGAATCGCGAGCCTAGTCCCATCGGCCACGGAGTCGCTCTTCGCCCTCGGCCTCGGCGACTCGGTCGTCGCGGTGACGCACGAATGCGACCACCCCGCGGCGGTCGCCCGGCTACCGAAGCTGACCTCGAGCGTGATCGAGGAGGGGCTGCCGCCCGCGGAGATCGATGCCCGGGTGCGTCAGGTCACGGCCGCGGGCGAGTCGCTCTACGGGCTCGACGAAGCCAGGCTCGCCGAGGTCGAGCCGGACCTGATCGTGACCCAGGCGCTCTGCGCCGTCTGCGCCGTCTCGTTCGACGACGTCCGCGCGGTTGCGGCGCGTCTGCCGAGCTCGCCCGCGGTGATCTCCCTGGACCCCGAGACGCTCGAGGAGGTCCTCGACGATCTCGTCCGCCTCGCCGAGGCCACCGGGGACCCCGGACGCGGCGCGCGGCTGCGCGGCGAGCTCACGAGCAGGCTCGATCGCGTACGCGAGGCGGTCGCGGATTCCCCGGGCCCCCGTGTCGCCGCGCTCGAGTGGCTCGACCCGGTGTACGCCGCGGGGCACTGGGTGCCGGAGATGGTCGCGCTCGCCGGGGGCGAGGACGTGCTCGGCGAACCCGGAAGCAAGTCGCGAGTCGTCGGCTGGGACGAGGTCGCCGCGGGCGCGCCCGAGGTCATCGTCGTGATGCCGTGCGGCCTCTACGCCGCCGAGGCGGCGGCACAGGCGCGCGAGCAGGCCGATCACCTGCGCGCCCTCGGCCCCGATCGGGTAGTGGCCGTCGACGCCGCCTCCTCGTTCTCGCGCCCCGGGCCGCGGCTCGTCGACGGGGTGGAGCTGCTCGCGCACCTCCTTCATCCCGGTGCCGTCGCCGAGCCGCCGGGGATCGCCTACGAGAGGCTGTGGGAATCCGCGGAAAGCCGGGCGCCGTCGAGTTGACGCCCGACGCCCGCCGGGCCAGCTAGCCCTGGAGCAGGTCCGGCACGCTCGCCTCGGCGGCCAGCAGGGCCCCGGCGACGGCGGCCGCGCACAGCACGACGAGGCCGACGCCCTCGATCAGCTTGGAGCTCGGCGCCCCCCGGCGCTCGAGCATCGTGACGAACAGCGCCGCGACGGCGCCGCCGACCAGGCCCCCGAGATGGCCGCCGATACTGATCCCGGGGATGCTGAAGGTGAAGACCAGGTTGAGGATCACGAAGAACCCGATCTGCGAGGCGAGGTGGTCGAGGCCGCGGTTGCGGGCGATGAGGAAGGCGGCGGCCATCAGGCCGAAGATCCCGCCGGAGGCGCCGACGGTGACCTCGTTCGGATCGAGCAACAGGGCGCCGAACGATCCGGCGAGGATCGAGACCGCGTAGATGCCGACGAACCGGGCGGTCCCGACCGCCGGCTCGAGCAGGACCCCGAGGATGTAGAGCGCGAACATGTTGAGCGCGAGGTGCAGGACCCCGGCGTGCAGGAAGGCCGAGGTGACGATTCGATACGGCTCGCCCTCGGCGACCGCCGGCCCGAACAGCCCACCGTCGCGGATCACCTGACCACCGCCGTCCAGCGAGGCGGCGCCGCCGCCTCCGACGAGCTCGGCGATGAACGCCGCCACGCAGAGCGCGATCAGGGTGTAGGTCGCGGGCGCGTCGGAACGGCCCGGCCTGCCGGTCGCCCTCCGTACCCGTGTCCGCTGCCGCGCGCATTCGGGGCAGCGCATCCCGACCGGGGTCGAGGTCATGCAGTCGGGGCAGATCGGCCGCCCGCAGTTGGAGCACGAGACGTTCGTCTCGCGTCCGGGGTGTCGGTAGCAGGTGGCCACGGGGGCGCCGCACTATAAGCGGCGTCGGGCGCCGGCCCCCTTAGCCCAGCGGAGCTTCGAGCAGCGGCTCGGTCGTCGGCTGCTGACCGCCGGGTCGTGGCTCCGCGGTGACGAATACGGCGTCGGCGTCGTCGAACGGCCCGGGCACCGCGGCCTCGGCACTGCCGTCCATCCGGAGCACGAAGGTGCTCCGAGGCTCCAGCTCCCCGGCACGCTGGACCCATACCTCGTAGACCTCGTCGCGAGCGAGGGCCGGCATCTCCTGGACGTGCAGGGTCGCGGAGTCGCCGTGGCGCTCGAGCGTCGCCGAGACCTGCGCGGCCTGCGGCCCGAGCCCCTCAGCGCTGACCAGTGCCCCGCTCGGTTCATCGCCCGAGCCGCGCACGAGGTAGCCGGCCGCGACGCCGACCGTGAGCAGGATCAGCACCGCCATGACCACCGCGGGCCGCGCGACGAGGCCGCGCAGCCCCTCCCACCAGGAGGGGCGCGCGCGCTTGGCCCGCGACTCGGTCGTGTCCGCGGCCTCCGCGCGCACGGTCGCGAGCAGGTTCTCGCGGAGGCTCTCGGGCGGCGTACGCTGCTCGACCGAGGCAGGCAGCAGGTCGACCGCCGGCCGCAGCCACTCGACGCGCCGGCGACAGCTCTCGCAGTCGTCGACATGGCGCTCGATGTCGCTCGCCTCCTCCGGCTCGAGCGCGCCGAGAGCGTACGCGGCGAGGTCGTCGCGAAGGCGCTCGCCATCCGCATGCCAGTCGCGCCGAGTCATGACAGCGGCCTCAACAGCGGCCGGGCTCGGCTTCGTCCTGTCGGACTCCGCCTCACGGCAGCACCTCCGACGGGCCCTCGGCGCCCATCCGCTCTGCGAGCGTAACCCTGATCTTCTCGAGCCCCAGCCTCATTCGGCCCTTCACTGTGCCCAGCGGCATCCCAAGCATGTCAGCGATCTCGGAGTGCGTGAAGCCCCCGAAGTAGGCCAGCCCGATCACCTCCGACTGCTCGGCGGGCAACTCGCGCAGCGCACCCTGCACCCGGCGGGACGTCTCGCGACGGATCGCCTGGGAGTCGGTCAGCTCGTCGCTCGGCCGGGCCTCGAGCGCGGCGTCGTCGTCGAGGTCGAGCTTCGGCGCCGGCCCCGAGGCCCGCCGCAGCGCGTCGATGGCGCGGTTGCGGACGATCCCGAGCGTCCACGAGCGCACGCTTCCGCGGGCGGCATCGAAGCGCGCGCCGCTGCGCCAGACGGAGAGGAATGCCTCCTGGGTCACGTCCTCGGCGATCGCCGAATCGCCGACGATCCGGTGCGCGAGCGAGTACGCGGCACCGCCGTGACGGTCGTACAGGACGGCGAACGCGTCGGCGTCGTTGCGCTCGACGAGCGTCATCAGATCCTCGTCGGCGAGTCGCTGTAGCGCCTCGGGTGTGAGCGTCGAGTTCATTGTCGCGGGGCCCGTCTCTGCCCAGTGCTACGCGCGCCGGCGGGTGCCGGATCAGTGCCGTCCGCCGTGCTGGGAATAGTTTCGCCGAACCGCTTCCCTTCAAGGAGAGTTCCATGTCCGCATCGAGTCCCGCGAGGCTGTACTGCACGCTCGTCGGCGCCGTGCTCGTGATTGCCGGAATCATCGGTTTCTTCTACAGCGCCGGCTTCGAAACGGGGGTCGCCGGCGTGGCCAAGGACACCGACGACGTCTTCGGGATCCTCGCGGTCAACGGCTGGCACAACGTGGTCCACATCCTGCTCGGGGTGCTCGCCCTGGTCGCCGCGGGGAGCACCTACAGCGCTCGCACCTACTGCCTGGCGATCGGCCTGGTCTACGTGCTGCTCGCGCTCTGGGGCTTCATCGACGGCGACGGGATCATCCTCGGCCTCATCCCGCTCAACGACGAGGACAACGTGCTGCACCTGATCCTCGGCCTGACGGGCCTCGCGGCGGGCGCGGCTACGCCGGCGGCGGCGGCTCCGGCGCGGGCGTAGCGGGGCCCCGGCTAGGGCACGGCGGTGAGCTGATTGACGCCGAACCGGGCGCCGTTCGGGTCCGCGAGCACCGCGGCCCGAAAGGCCGGATTGTCGTGCGGGGCCACGATCACGCCGCCCCCGAGCTCCTTCGCGTTCGCGGCCGCGGCGTCGGTGTCGCCGATCCAGAAGTCGACGCCCCAGTGCGCCTCGGCACCGGCGTCGGCCGGCATCATCGTCGCGACCACGTCACGGGGGACCGGTTGCTGGGGCTCGCCACCGACGAAGCCGGACAGCCGGAACAGGAACGCGGTCAACTCGCCGAACTCGAAGGGCTCCGCGCTCCAGTTGAAGAGCTCGCCGTAGAAGGACGTGGCCGCCTCGGTGTCACGAGAGTTGAGGAAGCTCATGCTCCACCCCCCCGGCTCGTTGACGAGCTGCGCGCCCTCACGGTCGCCCGCCTCCCATACGCAGAAGGCCGCGCCCTCGGAATCGGCGAGGACCGCCAGCCGCCCTGCGGGGGGCGCGTCGAACGGCTCGGCGACGACGGCGCCGCCGGCGGCTCGCGCATCCGCCGCAGCGCGGTCGGCGCTCTCGACCCGGACATAGGTGTTCCAACCGGGCGGGCCGGGGGTCGCGCCCGCCGGCAGCGAGCCGATCCCCGCGACGTCGCGGCCCCGCAGCCGGGCGACGTGGTACTCGCCGGGCGATCCGTCGCCGGGCATCGTCCCAGGGCCGGCGAAGTCCCAGCCGAAGATCGCGCCGTAGAACTCGGTCAGCCGCCCCGGATTCGGTCCCAGCGTGTCGACCCAGCACGGCACTCCCGCCGGGTAAGTCTCTCGCTCGCTCATCAGGTCTCCTTCCGATCACTTGGAACTAGCTTGGAGTTCGGAGAACGTACCATATACTTGGAATTACCAACTTCTTGCACGAATAAACCAATCGACAGTCGGTTAAAGTAGCCCGATGGCGACGAAGCGCCAACGAAGCTACGGGGACCCCTGCGGGATTGCCCGGGCACTCGATGTCGTCGGCGAACGGTGGGCGCTGCTCGTCGTTCGGGAGCTGCTCCTCGGGCCGAAGCGGTTCACCGACCTGCGCGCCGGCCTGCCTAACGTGGGCCCCGACGTCCTCGCCCAGCGCCTACGCGAGCTCGAGGCCGGCGGGGTGATCGCCCGCCGCACGCTCGCGCCGCCGGCCGGCTCGCGGGTCTACGAGCTCACCGACCGCGGGCGCGCGCTCGAGCCCGTCGTGCTCGAGCTCGGGCGTTGGGGCAGCACCGCGCCGTTTCCGCCGGGCCTCAACGAGATCGGGGGCGACTCCACGATCCTCGCCCTGAAGACGCTGTTCGATCCCGCGTCGGCCGGCGACCTCGAGGCGCGCGTCGAGTTGCGGCTCGGCGAGCAGGTCTTCGACGCCCGTCTCGCCGACCGCGCGTTCGACGTCGCGCGCGGGGCCTCCGAGTCACCGGATGCGGTGCTGGTGGCCACCCCTCCGACCCTCGCGGCGCTCCTCTGGCAGGGGCGAAGCCTCACCGCGGCGCGGCGTTCGGGAGAGGCCGAGATCGAGGGCGACGGCCGGGTGCTCGAGCGGTTTCTGCGGCTGTTTCCCGTGCCGGCCTAGCCGACATCCGGACAGCTAGTTGAATCAGTAAGGGGAACGAGGACGCTGCGAAGCCCGTCGGCGCGGCCGCCGATCCGAACCGTGTCGATCTACGCCCGACAGGTGGGCGTAAACGGACACAGTTCGGGCCCACCCCCTGACTGACTCGAATCGGTCGCGCACACCCCCCGCGGCCCCGAGCGGAGCGCCGACAGGGCGGCGTGCTTGCGCTACCGAAGCTCGCGCAGCAGGCGACCGGTCGTCTCGCGGAAGCCCGAGGGGCGGCGCCGGCGACGCATCTCCACCAGCACGAGAGCTCCGGCGGCGGCCCCGCCGACCGCCACCGCGGCCACCGGCCGGACCCAGTTGCGCGGATCGCGCAGCGCCTCGAGCTCGCCCTCGGAGAGCTCGTCGGCCCAGCTCGACAGCTGGGCCGCGGCCTGCTCGGCGATCGCCGAGAGCGTCGATTCGACCCGGGTCGACAGGTCGGCCGGCGGATCGACCGGGCGCAGCGCGTCGGTGAGCAGGCGCTCGAGGTTGAGGTCTCCCGCGGCCTCACTCATGCGTCATCAGCTCCTCCAGCTGCTTGATCGCCCGATGGATCAGCACCTTCGTGGCGCCGTCGGTGCGACCGAGGGCACGCGCGATCTCGCGGTTCGACATCCCCAGCGCGAACCGCATGATCAGGGCCTCGCGCCGGTCCTCCGGGAGCTCGTCGAGGCGATCGATCACCTCGCGGAGCTCCTCGCGCCCCTCCACCACCCGCTCGGTCGCGTGGGGATGCGAGGGCGGCTCGACCGCCTCGATGTTCGCGGTCGGCTTGCGGGCGCGATCGCGGTGGTAGTTCGAGGCCAGGTTGTGCGCTATCCGGATCAGCCACGGGCGCAGCGGCCGCCCGTTCGACTCTCGTCGGGCGCGCTCGAAGTGCCGGTAGGCCTGCAGGAACGCCTGCTCGGTCAGGTCCTCGGCGTCGTGGTGGTTGCCGACCCGGTAGTACGCGTAGGAGTAGACGTCGCGCAGATGAGCCCGGTAGAGGTCCTCGAACGCGCGATCCAGCTCCGCCTTCGAAACGGGCGCCGCCGCGCCCGCCTCGGGCGGGTTCCGCTCGTCTTCCTCGCTCACCGGTCAAGCGTAAACCTCCTACGCGGCCTTCCGCGCCCGTTCCGCGCGGCGCAGGCCGGCCACCCATTCGGCCGGGTCGATCTCCCCCTCGATCAGGTCCGCGAGCCCCTCGAGGCTCGGAGCCTCCACACCGGCGGCGCTCACGGTCCGGGCGATCAGCGGCACCGAATCGAGGGCCTCGGAGGCCTGCCCGATGCGGCTCTGGATCTTGGCCGCCGGCACGCCCGCCCCCAGCAGCTCGCCGGCCTGGCGGTTGCGGCTCTTGGGCGCGAGCACGGTCGCGGTCAGGTCCCCCACCCCGGCGAGCCCGGTGAAGGTCTCGAGCCGTGCACCCTTGTGCAGCGCGAAGTCGACGCACTCGCGCCAGACGCCCGCCGCGGCGATGCCGGCCGCGTTGAGGCCGTAGCGCTCCGCCGCCGCCGCCGCGAGCGCCGCGGCGTTCTTGGCCGCCCCCGCGACCTCGACCCCGGCGACGTCGTCGGTCCGCTCGCAGACGAGCCCGGCGCGGTCGAAGACCTCGCCCAGCATCGTCCGCAGATCGGCGTCCGCGCTGCCGAGCACCAACGCCGCCATGCCGGCGGCGGCCTCCCGGGCGTGCGCGGGACCGCCGAGCGAGGCGATCGCCCGCGCGCGAACCCGCTCGGAGACGTACTCGTTGGGAAGCGCGCCCATCGGCTGGACGAAGCCCTTGGTCAGCAGCAGCATCGAGGCCCGCGAGCCGACCCGGTCGGCGAGCCCGCCGACGACGTTCGGCAGCGCCTTGGACGGGACGGCGAGGCAGATGAGGTCGCAGCCGGCGAGCTCGATCTCCGCGGCGCGCTTGACGACGAGGCTCTCCGGCAGCTTGACGCCGGGCAAATAAGGCACGTTCTCGCCCTTGTTGAGGATCTCGTGCGCCTTGCCGTCGGTGCGGGTGCCGAGCTCGACCTCGAGCCCGCCGCGCGCGAGCAGGACGGCGACCGCGGTGCCCCAGCTCCCCGCCCCGATCACCGCGGCCTTGCGCAGCGGCGGCAGGCCGCCGAGCCACTCCCACTGCAGCTCGATGTTCGGCCAGATCCGCTCGGTTACCGTCGCGGCGAGCGCGGGCGACGGCCGCTCGGTGCGCGGGAAGGTCAGCGGCTTGCCCGCCCGCAGCTTCACCTTGCGCGGCCGGATCCGCCAGCCGCGGCGGACCTCGTCGGATCCGTGGACGGCGACCGGGAGGACCGCCGCGCCGGTCTCGAGCGCGAGCCGCCCGACGCCGCGCTTCGGTCGCCCGAGGGAGCCCGAGCGAATCCGGGTGCCCTCGGGGAAGACGACCACCGTGCCGCCCCGGTCGACGATCAGTCGTGCCGTCTCCATCGCGGTCTCGTCCGACTGCCCGCGCCGGATCGGGAAGGCGCCGAGCCGCGACAGCAGCCAGCCGATCCAGCGGGTCTCGAACAGCTCGACCTTGGCGAGGAACTGCATTCGACGCCGCCATGGCAGCAGCACGCCGATCACGAACGGGTCGAGGAAGCTGCGGTGGTTGGAGGCGACGATCATCCCGCCCTTCATCCGCGCGTGCTCGCGGCCGACGCGCTGGAGCCGGAACCACACGAGGAACGCGGGCACGAGCAGCAGCCGCGCGACGTAGTAGAGGAACCGGTTCGTACCGTGGCGGCGCGCGTAGGCGTGGTAGCGCTCGAAGCGCTCCGGGCTGATCACCTCATCGCGGCGCGGCGGCGCCGAGCGTCGCGGGCCCTCGTCCATGCCCTCGTCCATGAATGTGCCTACACGCACACGCGCACGGCGTTACTGCGTGCACGCTGCCGCCTCGCGTACCCGATTACCAGGCGGATTCGATCAGCGCCCGGATCTCCGCGGCGGCGGGAGGATCCGGGGTCAGCTCCAGCTCCGGCCGGGCGAGCATGCCCTTGACCGCATCGTCGATCCGCTCGCGGTCCGCCCCGAGCTCGCTCAGCCGTCGCGGGCCGCCGCCGAGCGCCTCGAGCCGGTCCGCGAGGCCGTCCTGCTTCGTGCCGAGCGCGCGGGCGAGCCCGGTCATCTGCTTGCTCGCACGCGGGCGCATCGCCTCCATCGTTCGGGGCAGCATCGCCGCGTTGGTCTCGGCATGCGGAATCCGGAACGTTCGCACGAGCGTCTGGGCCACGACGTGATGGAGTGCGAACATCGCCGAGTCGAGTGCGTACGCGCACAGGGTCGCTCCGAGGGCGAGCTGGGCCGGGTCGCGCTTGGCGCGGTCCGTGTCGAGGGCCTTCGCGAGCAGCGCGGCCCCGCGCAGGGCCGCCATCGTCGCGACCGGGTTGGAGAGCGGCGTGTACAGCGAGTCGGCGCCGTGGGCGAGGGCGTTCATTGCGCTCGCGCGCAGGCGCTCCTCCGGGAGGCTCACCATCACGGGTGGGTCGGCGAGCACGACCTCGGGGCGGATCAGCCCGTCGGCCGCTCGATGACCCTCCGGCAGCCGGTGGATGCGGGTCAGGTCGGCGCCCGAGAGCGTCTCGGGGATGGCGGCGACGCGCGCGCCCCTGACCGCCGCGATCGCCTTGGCGGCGTCGATCACCCGACCGCCGCCGAGCGCGACCAGGTCACTGTTGCCGACGTCGTCGATAAGCCGCGCAGCGACCTCGTTGACCGGCCCGGGCGGCACGTGGTGAAAGCCGGCGGCGTCCTCCGCGAGCGCCATCGGCGCGGCGCCGATCGCTCGCTCCGTCGTGAGCAGCTCGTAGCGGTCGAAGCCGTGCTCGGTAAGGAGCTCGGGCGAGTCGCCGATCACCCCGGCGCGGAAGTAGATCGTGCGCTCCGCGTCGCGCCAGGTGAACTCCTTCTCGCTCAAGAGCCCGCCCCCGGATTCGAACCGAGACAACCC
Organism: uncultured Solirubrobacterales bacterium; assembly: GCA_963729075.1. GTDB lineage: Bacteria > Actinomycetota > Thermoleophilia > Solirubrobacterales > 70-9 > WHSW01. Next base: position 124,369 of record CAVSMU010000008.1, read on the forward strand.
AACTTACAAGGTTGGTGCTCTACCGATTGAGCTAGGCGGGCAGCTCGTAGTCCGCGGCCCAATGGATTCGCTTGCTCTGCCCATTAGCAGTCGGATCCACTCGAAGCAGCATGTGTCCTTTGGGCGATTCTGCCACCGGGACGACATAGACGCGGTCAGTTTCGGGGCAATGCACCAGAAACAGGTCAGCTTCGCCGCGACAACGAGGTCGTACCGCTGGTTGACGCCGAAGGGCAGCAAGACAGTGAAACCGCGGCGCACCAACTCAGAGAGGATCGCTCCCTCCGTTCGATGACCGATATCGACCGGATGATTGGTTAGCTTCGGGTCTGGGAGTAGTAGCTTCGAGTCGGGCACGCCTCGAAGCTAGCCCGATGCGATTCACGAAACAACACGCATCTGTGTCAACTCTGGACCTAGGTCGGATCGGAACCGCGCCGGCAAGGGTCCTCTAGACCAGCACCTCGCGCCCGGCGATGTGCGCCGCGACCTTGCGCTTTACGCGCTGGAGCGCGTTATCGACGGTCTTCGTGTCACACTCGAGCCGTTCGCCGATTTGTTCGTAGGAGTGCCCGTCGAGGTACAGCGAGAGGACTCGGCTCTCGAGCTCGGAGAGGACGCTCGAAAGGCAGGCGACCAGCGCCTGCAGCTCCTCGCTGGCGATCACGCGCTCGGACGGCTCCTCAGAGATCGCTCCGGGGAGGATCTCCTCGAGCGTCGTCTCCGCGTCGCCCGACGCCGCGGGCGACTGGGCGAAGGAGACGTACTGGTTGAGCGGCGCGTGCTTGTTGCGGCTCGCCGTCTTGACCGCGGTGATGATCTGCCGGGTTATGCAGAGCTCGGCGAAGTTACGGAAGCTCGACTCGCGGTCGGAGCGGAAGTCGCGGATCGCCTTGTAGAGGCCGACGAGCCCTTCCTGGATCAAATCCTCGGAGTCGCCACCCAGCAGGAAGTACGAGGAAGCCTTCAGCCGCACGAAGCCCCGGTAGCGCTTCACGATCCGCTCATAGGCGTCCGCGCTGCCACGCTTCGCGAGCGCGACCAGGTAGGTGTCCTCAAGCTCTGGTTGAGAGTCAGCTCGGCGGGTCGACCGGGCGCCCGCGAGTGCCGGCATCGTCGCTGCGAATTCCTGGGTAGGCACGGCCACTGGTCCTCCAATGTGTTTGGTATGGAACCTGTGGCGCCCGTACCTCCCGATAGTGGCGCCCTCTCCTCGGGGTGATGGCAGGCTGAAGCTCTACCTTTAGTTCACCCTTACGCGGGCAGTCTAAGCCCACGGACATAGTTCTGTCAACCTGCGCGGGCGCCGGCGCAAGATCCGTTGCAGATCCGGGGGTCCGTCCGAGGCGGCCGCTACACCCGCCCGCGCTGGCGGACCGCCTCGAAGAGGAGCACCGCAGCCGCGACGGAGACGTTGAGCGACGCGACCCTCCCCCGCACCGGGATCGAGACCAGCAGATCGCAGGTCTCGGCGACCCGGGGCCGCAGCCCCTTGCCCTCGCTGCCGAGCACCAGCACCACCTTGCCGGTGAAGTCCGTCTGCGTGTAGGGCGCGGCGGCCCCGGCCTCGGCGCCGTAGCTCCAGGCCCCCGAGTCCTTGGCGCGCCCGAGCCAGGCCGCGAGATTCGTCACGCGCGCCACCCGCAGGTGCTCCACCGCGCCGGCGGAGGCCTTGCAGGCGGCCGGCGTGATCATCGCCGAGCGCCGCTCGGGGATCACCACGCCGGTCGCGCCGGCCGCCTCGGCAGAGCGGCAGACCGCGCCGAGGTTGTGCGGATCCTGCACCTGGTCCAGCGCCACCAGCAACCCGTCGGCCTCCTCGAGCAACCCCTCGGGATCCGCGTACGGAAAGGGATCGACCTCCGCGACGAATCCCTGGTGGTCGGGCGAGCCCGCAAGCCGGGTCAGCTCGTCGGTCTCGACGTCGGCGGTTGTCCAGACGCGCCGCACCCGGCGACGGCCACGCTTGGCCTCGGCGACCGGACGCCGTCCGTAGACGATCTCGCCCCTCACCGCTTGCGCACCAGCCTCGCCCCGTCGCTCGTGTCGCGTACCTCCCACCCACGCTCGTCGAGCTGGTCGCGGATCCGGTCGGCGCGCTCGAAGTCGCGCTCGGCTCGCGCCCGCTCGCGCTCGGCGAGCAACTCCTCCGCCTCGGCGTCGACTACCTCCTCCGTACGCGCCAGCGACTCGAGCCCGACGATCTCGAGCAGCTCCTCGAGCGCCTCGTGGGCGCCCGCGATCGGGCGCCGATGACCCTCGGCGACCAGCTCGTACAGCGCTGCCATCGCCCGCGGGGTGTTGAAGTCGTCGGCGAGCGCGGAGAGGAACGTTTCGCGAGTCTCGGCGACCACCGGGTCCTCCGGCCCGTCGGCTCGGTCGACACCCCGAAAGAAGTCGCGCAGGCGCTCGTTTCGTGCCTGGGCCTGCTCCAGCGCGTCCTCCCCGAACGCGAGCGGCTGTCGGTAGTGCCCGGAGATCAGGAAGGCGATCACCGCCTCGCGGCCGAAGCGGTCGATCGCCTCGCCGAGCATGAACACGTTGCCGACCGACTTCGCCATCTTCGCCTCTGGGCCGGTGAGCACCATCCCGTTGTGCATCCAGATCCTGGCCAGGGGGAGTCCGCGGGCCGACTCCGTCTGGGCGATCTCGTTCTCGTGGTGGGGAAAGACGAGGTCCGAGCCCCCGCCGTGGATCTCGAAGTCCGCGCCGAGCAGCTTCTCGGCCATCGCCGAGCACTCGATGTGCCAGCCGGGCCGCCCCTCGCCCCAGGGAGACGGCCACGCGGCATCCTCGTCGGGCTTGCGGGCCTTCCAGAGCGCGAAGTCCAGCGGATCCTCCTTGAGCTGCGCCGTGCCTGCCTCCTCGCCCTGGTCCATCTCCTCCGGGTCGCGATTGGAGAGCTTTCCGTAGTCCGCGAAGCTGCGAACGCGGAAGTAGACGTCCCCACCGGATTCGTACGCGTGACCGGTCGCGATCAGGGCCTCGATCAACGTGACGATCTCGGCGATCGTCTCGGTGGCAAGCGGCTCGGCGTCCGGCCGGCCGAGGCCCAGCGCGTCGGTGTCCTCGAGGTAGCGGCGGGTCATCTCGGCGGCGTGCTCGGAGGACGGCACGCCCCGCTCCCGGGCCGCGTCGTAGATCTTGTCGTTGATATCGGTGACGTTGATCACCAGCGACGGCCGGTAGCCCTCGTGGGCGAGGAAGCGCCGCAGGAGCATGAAGATCACGAACGGGCGGGCGTTGCCGACGTGGATCGGCGAGTACACGGTCGGTCCGCAGGCGTAGATGCCGACCGCTGGCGGCTCGCGCGGCTCGACCGTCGCCGGCCTGCCGCTCAGCGTGTCCCTGATCCGGACCTCGCGCACGAGGCGATGCTATGCGGCGCGAGCGCCGGCCGCGTCGGCCGGCAGCGAGGTTGGTCCGGCGCGGACGAAACGGCGCTATTTGCGGGCTGTCCGGGCGCCGCCCGGCGGGTGCGCCCGTCGCGATCGCTAACGTGGCCGCCGATGGGCAGGCGAACTGTGCAGGGAGGCACTTCCGCCTCGCTGCGTGACCAACGCTCGCGGCGCGTCCAGCAGGCGTTCGCGGAGCTGCCGGGCCGGTATCTCGGAACCTCCGGCGACTTCGATGCGACCTTCCAGATCCGGCTCGGGGACGTCGGCCGCACCTGGGAGGTTCGGACCCACGGCTCGCGCTGCGAAGTACGCCCCTCGCCGCTGCGCGATCCCGACGTCGTCATCGGCACCGACGCGTCGACCTGGCTTGCGCTGCGCGAGGGGCGCATGTCGGGGGTTGATGCGTTCGCGCAGCGCCGGCTGTACGCGCAGGGCGACCTCGATCTCGCGCTCGGCTTCGAGGGCCTGTTCCGGCTGCCCGGAGGACGCGACCCCCTGCTGCGGATCACCGAGGTCGAGACCGGCGAGGCCCGGATCACCACGCTGATCGCGGGCTACGGGACCGAGCAGGTGATCTGCCTGCACGGCCTCGGCTCCAACAAGGCGTCGTTTTTCGAGACGATCGCGGCGCTGACACCGGACTTCACCGTTCACGCGCTCGACCTCCCCGGCTTCGGCTCGTCGGCGAAGCCGGCGCGCGCGCCCTACGACGCGCCCTGGTTCGCCGCCGCCGTGCGCGGCTACATGGACTCGATGGCGATCGACGAGGCACACCTCGTCGGCAACTCGATGGGCGGCCGGATCGCGCTGGAAGTCGCCTTCGCCGAGCCGCAGCGGGTCGCCGGCCTCTCCCTGCTGGCGCCGGCGCTCGCCTTCCGGCGCCGCCGCGAGCTGGTCCCGCTGGTGCGACTGCTGCGGCCGGAGCTGGCCGCGATTCCGCACCCGTTGCGCACGGCCACGGTACGCGAACAGTTCTGGGGCCTCTTCGCCCGCCCGGAACGGCTCGATCCGGCGGCAGCGGACATCGCCGTGGACGAGTTCTGTCGCGCGTATCGCTCGCGGGCCGCCAGGGTGGCCTTCTTCGCCGCCGCGCGCAACATCTACCTCGACGAGCCGCACGGCGACGAGGGCCTCTACGCGCGGCTCGCGGGCCTCCGGCCGCCCGCACTGTTCATCTGGGGAGAGGGGGACCGGATCATTCCCCCCGGCTTCGTCCGCCACGTCGAGCGGGCCCTGCCGCAGGCGCGTCAGGAAGTGCTCGCCGACTGCGGCCACGTACCCCAGGTCGAGCTGCCCGATCTCACCAACGGCCTCATCCGGGAGCAGATCCAGGCCGCCTCGCGCGCCCCGGAGGTCGCCGGCCGCCGCCAGCGGCTCGCGCGGGGACTGGGCCGGCGGGCGGCGGGCTGAGACTAGAATCGCGGCCATGCCTGATCCGGGGACCCTGGCCGACCGGGCGCGGACCAACGGCGGCGGCACCGAGGCGGGCGGCGAGGACGGGCAGCCGTCGCTGAGCGATCGACTGGCGCCGCTCGGCGTCGCCGGCGGCGCCGTCGCCAGGGTCGGTGGCGAGGTCGCCGGCGCGGGCAGGAAGGTCGCGGGCGAGGTGCTCGGCCGGGCGGGGCGCCGCATCGGGCGGGCGCTGAGCGCCGACCTCGACGACCGCGACCCGGACTACATCCGCGAGAACCTGCCGCTCGCCTGGCTCCTGTCGACGCTCTGGTACCGGGCGGAGGTCCGCAACATGGGCAACGTGCCGGAGAACGGACCGGTGCTGTTGGTCGGCAACCACACCGGGGGCAACATGGCCCCCGAGGTGATCGTGCTTCCGCTCTCCTTCTCTACCTACTTCGGCGTCGAACGGCCCTTCTACCAGCTCGCCCACAACCTCGTCCTCACTTCCCCGGTGGGCCCGCTCCTGCGCCGCTACGGGACGATGGCCGCGTCGCACAAGCACGCCGAGCGGGCCCTCGCCTCGGGCGCCGCGGTGCTCGTCTTCCCGGGCGGCGACTGGGAGGCCCACCGGCCGACCTGGGAGCGCAACCGCATCGACTTCGCGGGGCGCAAGGGATTCATCAAGCTCGCGCTCTCCCAGGACGTGCCGATCGTCCCCGTTGTCACGATCGGCGGTCAGGAGACGGCGCTCTTCTTGAGTCGCGGCGCCTGGCTCGCGAAGCTCACGCGGGCCGACAAGCTGCTGCGGTTCAAGGTGCTTCCGATCTCGATCGCGCTGCCCTGGATCGTCAACGTCGGCGACCTGCTGGGCCACATCCCGCTGCCGGCGAAGATCACGATCGAGGTACTGCCGTCGATCGACCTGCGCGAGCAGTTCGGCCCCGAGCCCGACCCCGACGAGGTGTACCGCTACGTCACCTGCCTGATGCAGGACGCGCTCGACGGGCTCGCCGCCGAGCGCCGCTTCCCGGTGATCGGCTGATGCGGCTCAACGAGTCGACGATCGTCTCTGCCTCACCGAAGCTGATCTGGGACTACATCGCCGACCCGGGCAACACCCTCCACTACATGTCCGGCGTCACGCGCTGGGAGGTCGTCGGCGAGCAGCGCTCCGGCCTCGGGGCGCGGTACCGGATGCTGATCCAGGTCGGCTCGGCGGAGGTCGGCGGCCTCATCGAGATCGTCGAGTTCAGCGAGGAACGCGACATGGCCTGGTCGTCGGTGACCGGCGTCGACCAGCGCGGCCGCTGGCGCCTGCGCGAGGCCGGCGGCGGACGCACCCGCGTCGAGCTCCGCTTCGCGTACGGCGTCGCGGGCTCGGGGATCATCGGCTACCTCGCCGAGCACGTCGCCGCGCCCTCGCTGCGCAGCCACCTGCGCCGCTCGCTGCAGCAGCTCAAGCGCCAGGTCGAGCACGAGAAGCTGCGCCGAGATGCCGCCGCTCGGCAGGCCTCGCGCGCCGCCACCGCCTAGCCCTCGAGGGCTCCGCGGCGGCCGTCAGCTCCGCTTGCGGTTCACCGCGGCGAGCAGCTGCTCCTTGTTCATCTTCGAGCGCCCGCGGACGTTGAGCTTCTTGGCGTCGTTGTAGAGCTGCTCGCGCGTGCGGCCCCCGGGCCCCGAACCCGACCGCTTGCCGCCGCGGCGACCGGACGAGATGTCCCTGGTCGAGCTGCGCGACCGGGTCCGCGACTCGCCGGCGCGCGCTCGCTCCTTGTTCACGGTCCGGGCCGCGATCTCCTCCGCCCGCCCCTCGGAACGACCCTGCTCGAGCTCGCTCTGCTTGACCTTCTCGTACTGGCGGGCGCGCTTGGTGCCCGGCTTGGTTCCGCGTGGTGGCATGGTCATCTCCGTTCGCGTTTGGTCCCTGCCCCGCGGCTACCCCGGCCGCCTGGGGAAAAACGGCTCGGTAGCGGCTAGGCGAGCTCGCGCTTGAGGATCTTGCCGGTGGCGTTGCGGGGCAGCGAGTCCAGGAACTCGACCTCCCGGGGGACCTTGTAGCGGGCCAGGTTCTGCTTCACGTGGCCCTTGAGCTCGTCCTCGTCGACCGAGCCGTCCTCGGTGAGCACCACGAACGCCTTGAGTCGCTGGCCGAACTCCTCGTCGTCCACGCCGATCACCGCCACCTCCTTGACCGCGTCGTGCCCTGCGAGCAGGTCCTCGACCTCGCGCGGGAAGACGTTCTCGCCCCCCGAAACGATCATCTCGTCGTCCCGGCCGTCGATGAACAGCCTGCCCTCGTCGTCGAAGTGGCCAACGTCTCCGGACGAGAGCAGGCCCTGGTACTCGTCCTTGCCGCCGCCGCCCGTGTAGCCCTCGAACGCCATGTCGTTGCCGACGAAGACGCGGCCGGTCTCACCCGGCGGCAGCTCGCTCTCGCCCTCGGAGTCGACGATCCTGACCACCGTCCCGCGCGGCGGCTTGCCGGCGGTGCCGGGCGCCGCGCGAAGGTCCTCGGGGGTCGCGATCGTCGCCCAGGCGACCTCGGTCGAGCCGTAGAGGTTGTAGAGGTTGTCGCCGAAGTGGTCCATCCACTTCACGGCCAGCGGCCCCGGAAGCGCCGAGCCGCTCGCGGCGGTCACCCGCAGGCTCGGCAGGTCGTACTCGGCGAGCGTCTCCTCGGGAAGCTGGAGGATCCGCTGCATCATCACGGGCACCACGACCAGCGCAGTCGCCTGGTGCTCCTCGACCGCGCGGAGGGTGGCCTCCGGGTCGAACTTGCCCTGCAGCACGTAGGTCGAGTTCAGCGACAGCCCGAGCATGAAGTGCGCGAAGCCCCATGAGTGGAACAGAGGCGCGGCGATCACGGTCGTCTCCTCGGCTTTCAGCGGGATCCGCGAGAACATGGCCGCCAGGGGCGCGAGCGAGTCGGGGGCGCCGCGCTGGGCGCCCTTCGGGGTGCCGGTGGTGCCGGAGGTGAGGATCACGAACCGAGCCGACTCCTCCGGCGGCTCCAGATCGGCATCGCTGTCGGCGCCGTCGATCAGCTCGTCGATGGTCATGTCGCCGCTGGAGCCGTCCTCGCGCCAGCCGATGAAGCTCTGCAACCCCTCACTCGCCTCGTCGAGCAGCGCGGCGAACTCCTCGTCGTAGATCAGCGCCGATGGCCCCTCGCGCTCGACGACCCCGGCGAGCTGGGGCCCCGAGAACGCGGTGTTCATGTACAGCCCGGTCGCGCCGAGCTTCGAGACCGCCAGCGTTGCGTCGATGAAGCGCCGGTGGTTGCGGCACATGATCGCGACACCCTGGCCGGCCCCCGCACCCCGCTCGGCGAGCGCCCGCGCGAGCGCGTTCGAGCGGCGGTGCATCTCGGCGAAGGTGACCTCGCCCTCCTCGTCGATGACCATCGTGCGATCGGGGCTCTGGATCGCCGCGCCCGCGATCCCCGCCGCCGGCGAGGCACCCCAGCGGCGCAGCTCGCGCAGGATCCGGACGAGCTTGTCCGGTCGCACGGGACGAACCACGCCCGCCTCGGCGAGCGCCGCGATGTTGAACGGCACGTCCGGCAGCGATCCGAGCGAGCCGACCTTGACTCGTCGCAGGGCTGTGCCCACCGAACCGAGATCCATCGCGGGTAACTCTACGCGGAGCCCTACGCGGGCGCGTCGATGAGGGCGACGGCCACGCAGGCGACTCCCTCGCCCCGCCCTATCCACCCCATCCCCTCGTTCGAGCTCGCCTTGACGCTCACGGGCGCCCCGAGCACCGCCGAGAGGTTGCGCTGCATCTGCTCGCGGTGCGGGCCGAGGCGCGGCGCCTCGCACACGACGCTCACGTCGACGTTCGTCACCGGGCCCGGGACGAGGCCGAGCACGGTGCGCAGGAGGTCGAGCGAGTCGGCATCGCGCCAGCGCTCCTCCTCGGGCGGGAAGTGGGTCCCGAGGTCGCCGAGACCCGCGGCCCCGAGCACCGCGTCGATGACGGCGTGGGTGACGACGTCCGCGTCGGAATGCCCGTCGAGCCCCTGCTCGTGCTCGATCTCGACGCCGCCGAGGACGAGCCGCCGTCCGGCGGCGAACCGGTGACTGTCGTAGCCGACCCCGACCCTCAACCCAGTGGCTCCGTCCGGCGCTCCCGGCCCTCGAACACGGCGATCTCGTCGATTCCCCAGTCGCGCATCGTCTCGACGGCGCGATGGTAGTCGCGGCCGACGTCCTCGGGCACGTGCGCGTCCGACGACAGCGCGAACGGCGCCTCGGCCTCGAGGCACATCTCGGCGAACGCCCGGGACGGGTACTGCTCGGCCACCGGCTTTCGCCAACCCGCGGTCGAGAACTCCACGGCGATCCGCGTGTCGGCGATCGCCTCGATCACCGGCTCGTAGTAGAAGCGCGGGTCGCGCTCGGGGAGCGGCCGCCGCTCGCCCCAGACCTTCACGAGGTCGGGGTGGGCGAGGATGTCGTACAGCCCGGTGCGCACGGCCTCGGCCAGCGTGTCGAAGTAGAGCCTCCACACCTTGTCCGGGTCCGGCATCGACTCCCAGATGTCCCAGATGTCCCAGTCGACCGCGTCCTGCCCGTGGACGAAGTGCACCGAGCCGACGACGTAGTCGAAGTCGTGCCGGTCCAGCACGGAGGCGATCCGGTCCTCGCGACCGGCCACGAAGTCCATCTCGATCCCGAGCCGCAGCGGAGTCGTGCGCACGAACTCGCAGTAGGCGCCGAGGTCGTCGACGCCCCACTCCCTCCACTGGGGGTGGTCCCAGATCTCGAGTCCCTCGGCGAAGCGATCGATGTGCTCCGAGACGCCGAGCTCCCCGATCCCGGCGCCGCGCGCCGCCTCGAGGTAGCGATCGACGTTGGCGTCGGTGAAATAGTCGGCCGCCGTGGCCTCGACGTCGTCGGGCCGCAGGTGCAGGTGGTAATCCGTGAGCACGCTGGCCTACGCTACCCAGCGATGGTCCATATGCGGATCGTGGTCCCGGCGCACCAGACCGACCACGTCCTCGAGCTGCTCGAGCACATGCCCTCGGCGTCAACGTGATCTTCCTCGAGCGGGCTGCCCGCAAGCCCGAGGGCGACGTGATCCTCTGCGACATCGCCCGCGAGGACACGAGCGTCCTGGTCTCCGACCTGCGCGAGCTCGACATCGACACCGAGGGCTCGATCGCGATCGAGCACATCGACTCGGCGATCTCGTCGGCGGCCGCCGCGGCGGAGCGGGCCGCCGAGGGCCATCCCGGCGACGCCGTGATCTGGGAGGAGGTCGAGTCGCGGACGTCGGAGAACATCGAGCTCAACGCCGTCTTCCTCGCGTTCATGGCGCTCGCCTGCCTGATCGCCTCGGTCGGCATCTTCCTCGACTCGCCGATCCTGATCGTCGGCGCGATGATCGTCGGCCCCGAGTTCGGCCCGATCGCCGGACTTTGCGTCGCGCTCGTCCAGCGCCGGCGGGACGTCGCGCGGCGCTCGCTTCAGGGCGCTCGCGATCGGCTTTCCCGTCGGGATCACTGCGGCGTTCTTGTTCGCGCTGGCGATCCGCGCCGTGGACCTGACGCCGGAGGGCTTCACGGTCACCGACGCATCCGCTCACCGACTTCATCTCCGACCCCGACGCCTTCTCGTTCATCGTCGCCGTGTTCGCCGGCGTGGCCGGGGTGCTGTCGCTGACCTCGGCCAAGTCCGGCGCGCTGATCGGCGTGCTGGTCTCGGTGACCACGATCCCTGCGGCGGCGAACATCGGGGTAGCGGCGGCGTTCGCGGAGTGGGGGGAGTGGCGCGGGGCGATCCTTCAGCTCGCCGTCAACCTGACGGCGATCACGCTCGCCGGAGTGGCGACCCTCTACGTACAGCGGCTGCTCTACGTGCGCCGGCGCCGCGCTCATCTCCACGACTCCGCGCGCGAGGCCGCCGGCCTGCCGCTCGGGCGCAGCCGCAAGCTCGGCGGGACCGGCTACCGGAAGTCCGGCGCGAGACCGAGGCACCGCGGTGAGCCGGACGGCGGCCGACCTCGGCCTGCTGGCGCTCGCGCTGGTCGCCGCCACCGCGCTCGCCGAGCTGCTCGGCGCGGCCAACATGGGGACGGCGCTCACGTTCGGCCAGCTCGCCTTCGCGGCGACGCTGATGTGGGTGCTGCTGCGGCGCTGAGCGGCCGCGCCGAGCGGCGAGCGGCCTCTACGTAGCGCCGTCGCGTGCGTCGAGCAGCAGTTTCGCGAGCGTCAGGTCGGCCGCCGTGGTGACCTTGAGGTTCGTCCCCGGGGCGGGCTGGATGAGCACGGTCCCCCCCGCCCGCTCCACCAGGAACGCGTCGTCGGTCGCCTCGGCGCGGCTCCCAGCATCACTCGCGTGTGCCTCGCGGAGGGCCTCGGCATAAAAGACCTGCGGGGTCTGGGCCGCCCACAGGCGCTCGCGGTCCTCGGTTCGCTCGATCGTCCGCGCGTCGCCGACCCGCTTGACGGTGTCGGGGATCGGCGCCGCGGCGATGATCCCTGCGGCCTGCGGGGAGCGCGCGAGCGCGGTCACGAGAGCGTCGATCAGCTCCGCCGTCACCAGTGGTCGCGCGGCGTCATGGACACCGACGATGTCGGTCCGGGCCAGGGCGAGCGCGGCGGCGACGGACTCCGACCGCGAGCTGCCGCCGGCGACGACTTCGGTCTCGAGCCCCTCGGGGACGAGCGCGGCGATCTCGCCCTCGGCCCCGGGCGGGGCGGCGATCACAGCCCGCGTGACGGTCCTCGCGGCGGCGAAGGCGTCGAGGCACCAGGCGACCAGCGGCCGCCCCGCGAGCTCGACGAGGGCCTTGGGGCCGCCGGCTCCGAGCCTCTCGCCGGAGCCGGCGGCCGCGATCAGCGCTGTGGCCTGCTGGGTCGCCAGGGGCTAGATGGCGCTAGGCCGTGGCCTTGGCGCCGAAGCGCTCCTCCAGCAGCTCGTCGATGTACTCCTCCGCGCCCTCCTCGTCCTTGTCGAGGGCGTACATGAACTCCGATGCGAGGATCTTCTTCGCCCGCGTGTACATCTGCTTCTCGCCCGTGGACAGACCCTTCTCCCACTCGCGGATGGCGAGGTTGCGAACGACCTCGGCAAGCTCGTAGACGTCACCGGTCTTGATCTTCTCGCGGTTGTACTTGAATCGACGGTTCCAGTTCTTCGGCATCTCCGATACCTCGCCGGTGAGCACGTCGATCACGCGCCGCACCTGCTCCTCGTCGATTACTCGTCGTAGTCCGGCCCGGTGCGCGTTCTCGCACGGCACCATCACCGTCATGTCGTTGTGCAGGATCTTGATCGTCAGGTAGTCCCGCGATTCGCCCATCATGTCGCGCGTCTCCTTCTTCAGCACGACCCCGGCACCGTGGTGCGGATAGACGACGTTGTCGCCGACCTCGTACTCGCACACCGTGGTCTCGAGCTCCAGGTCGGCCGCGGGATCCTCTACTGATAGTTCCGTGATGTCTATACCTCCTGAATCAACGACGGCCGCTTTTGCGGCCGCCTGGTTCACGCATATCGGTCGACGATGTCGACCTCCTGAAGGCTGCGGAGCCCCTCGCGGATCTCCTTCGCCCGCCCCTCGCCGACGCCCTCCACGGCCGCCAGCTCGGCGTCGGACGCCGCCATCATCGTTTCGAGATCGCCGAACTGGTTGACGACCTTCTGCGCCACGAGGCGGGGCAGGCGGGGCACGCTCGTAAGCGCGCGGTAGCCGCGCGGGCTCACCGGGAAATCGAGCGTGTTCGTCTTCCGGTCGTAGCCGAGCAGCTCGGCGAGGCGACCGAAGTCGAGAAGCTCCGTGTGGGGCAGCCCGGCGAGCTCGGCGAGCACCTGCTCGATCGCGGGCTCGGACTCGGTTGCGCTGTAGTCGCGCACGAGCGCCGCGCGATCGGCCATCACCCCGACGACGGTCTCCTCGAGCTGCATCTCGATCAGCCGCCCCTCGGCCCCGAGCTCGATGATGTAGCGCTCGACCTCGGCGGCCATCCGCGTCACCAGCTCGGCGCGCTGCAGCGCCGAGAGCACGTCGTAGAGGACGACGCCGCCGGCGAACTCGAGGGCTGTCAGCCGGCCGGCGATCTGATCGAGGCGCGAGCGGTACTTCTCGAGCGTCGCCAAACCCTGGTTCGCCTTCGAGAGCACCGTCGGGATGTCCTGGAGGATGTACTTGATGCCCTCGGTGTAGAGCGAGACCACGTCGCGGCGCTGCGAGACCGCGATCACCAGCGCCCTGGTCTGCTTCGAGACGCGCTCCGCGGTCCGGTGGCGCGTGCCGGTCTCCATCGAGAGGATGGTCGGGTCCGGCATCAGCTGCACGTTCGCCCAGCTGATCTTGTCGGCACCGGGAGACAGCACGATCGCCCCGTCCATCTTCGCCACTTGGTAGAGGAGCGCGGGGGTGTAGTCCACGTCGAGCTTGATCCCGCCCGAGAAAAGGAAGGAGACCTCGTCCGGCTCGGCGACCAGGATCAACCCGCCGGTGCGCGCGTGGACGATGTTGTCGATCCCCTCGCGCAGCGGCGTCCCGGGCGCGACCGTGTCGAGCGCCCGCAACAGCCGGGGATCCTGGCGCGCCTCCAGCTCGTTCAACTCATCCCCGGCGTGCGGCACTTAGCCATGATGGCAAAGGCCTGCTAACCACGCGTCCAGGCCAATTCCGCGTGGAGAGGTCGGATTGGCCCTTGTCAAGTCAGGCGGCGCGGGACGGCCGGCGGCGAGCGGTGAACGCCTCCCCGAGTGCCGCGCGAAGGGACGCCGCCGGCGCCAAACCGTCGAGGCGCTCGCTCGCGGGCGGGCCGATCACCGGGCCGAGCCCGAACTTGAGCGCCTCGGCGATCCGCCGTTCGGCATGGCCCACGGGCCGCAGCTCGCCGGTCAGGCCGACCTCACCGAAGCAGGCGAGCGGTCGGGCGTCGCCGCCGGCCAGCGGCTCGCCGCGGTGCGCGGAAGCCAGCGCGATGGCGACCGCGAGGTCGGCGCCCGGCTCCTCGACCCGCACCCCGCCCGCAACGTTGACGAACACGTCGGCGCCCGCGAGCGAGGGGCCGCCGTGCCGTGCGAGCACCGCGAGCACCATTGCGAGGCGGTTGCGGTCGATCCCGTTCGCCACCCGGCGGGGCGGGACGATCTCCGTCGGCGCGACGAGCGCCTGGACCTCGACCAGCAGTGGGCGGGTGCCCTCCATCGAGCAGAGCACCACCGAGCCCGGCGCGGCGCTCGCCTCGCCGACGAAACGCGCGGAGGCGTCGGCGACCTCGATCAAGCCACCCGAGCGCATTTCGAACACGCCCACCTCGCTGGTCGCACCGAAGCGGTTCTTGAGGGCCCGCAGAGTGCGGAAGCTGCGTTCGCGCTCGCCCTCGAAGAACAGCACGGAGTCGACCAGGTGCTCGAGCACCCGCGGGCCCGCGACCGCCCCCTCCTTGGTCACGTGGCCGACCAGGATGACGGCGCAGTCGAGTCGCTTGGCGACCTCCATCACCGCGCTCGCGGCCTCGCGCACCTGGCCGACCGAGCCCGGAGCCCCGCTCATCCCCTCGGCGTGAAGGGTCTGGACCGAGTCGATCACGCAAGCGTCGGGCCGCTCCGACTCGAGAGTGGCGAGGACCGCCTCGAGCGAGGTCTCGGCGAGCGCCGGAACGGCGAGCGCGGCATCCCCCAGGCGCTCGGCGCGCAGCCGCACCTGAGCCGCCGACTCCTCCCCGGACACGTAGAGGACCCGGTGCCCGGCAGCGCCCAGGTTCCCCAGGGCCATGCCGGTCAGGGTCGACTTGCCGATCCCCGGGGAACCGCCGAGCAGGACGAGCGAGCCCGGCACCAGCCCGCCGCCGAGCACGCGGTCGAGCTCGGCGATGCCGGTCGCCAGCCGCGCGACCTCGGGCGCCGAGACGTCGCGCAGCGGCACCGGCCGCTCCGCCCTCCGCGGCCTGCGGGACGCGCCGTTGCCCTTCGCCGGCTCGGGACGCGGCGCCTCGACCATCGTGTTCCAGTCGCCACAGCCACCGCAGCGCCCGGACCAGGTCAGGGACTCGTGGCCGCAGGACTGGCAGAAGAACGAGGTCGAAGCACGCGCCATCGCCGCCAGCCTACGCACGAGCCCTGACGCATCAACGCCACCGTGTCACGCGCGGGTCACGAAGGCGCTGCGGAATCCCCCACACGCTGCGAACGCCACCGCGAGCCCCACGGCGAACGTCCCGGAGTGCCGCTATGAGGGGGGCTCCGGGACGCTCGGCGATTTGAGCCTCGGCGAACGTCCCGGAGTGGCCGCTATCCCGGGCACTCCGGGACGCTCGGCGTTGTGGGGGCGCCGCCACGGCGCAGTGTCACTGAGCGCTGCCGGAACGCGCCGCGGTTCGCGGCGAGACGACGGGCGGAAGCGCTAGGGCTGCTCGGCGGACGGGTCGCCGTCGGCGGCCGGCGCGTCGCTCTCGGGCTCGGTGCCCTCGGACTTCTTGGCGCCGACGCCGACGGGCTCCTTCTCCTCGTCGTCCTTCTTCTTCGCCGGGCGCTTGCGCGGCTTGACCATCTTCAGCGACAGCGGCCGGTCCTCGTCGTCGCCGGATTCGTCGCGATCGACCACCACGCTGGTGCCGGAGATGATCTTGTCGACCCCCTGGCGCAGGACCTCGTCGGCCAGCGGATCCTCGATGAAGCGCTGGATCGCGCGCCGCAACGGCCGGGCGCCCATCGCGGGGTCCCAGCCCTTCTCGGCGAGCAGCTCCTTGGCCGCGTCGGTGAGCTCGAGCTGGAGCTCGTGCTCGGCGACCTGCGCCCGGACCCGGCTGATCATCAGGTCGATGATCTCCTTGATCTCCTCGCGGGTCAGCTTGTGGAAGACGATGACCTCGTCGATCCGGTTCAGGAACTCGGGTCGGAACACCTTCTTCAGCTCGCCCATGATCCGGTCCTTCATGTCCTGGTAGGAGGCGCCGGTCTCGTCGTCGGAGCTGCCGAACCCGAACGAGACGTTGCGGGCGATGTCCTTCGCGCCGATGTTCGAGGTCATGATCACGATCGCGTTCCGGAAGTCGACGGTGCGGCCCTGGGCGTCCGTCAGCCGGCCGTCCTCGAGGATCTGCAGCAGGATGTTGAAAACGTCGGGGTGGGCCTTCTCGATCTCGTCGAGCAGCAGCACTGAATACGGCTTGCGGCGCACGGCCTCGGTCAGCTGGCCACCCTCGTCGTAGCCGACGTAGCCGGGCGGCGAGCCGACCAGCCGCGAGACCGCGTGCTTCTCCATGTACTCGGACATGTCGATGCGAACCATCGCGTCCTCGTCGCCGAACAGGAACTCGGCCAGCGTGCGCGCCAGCTCGGTCTTGCCGACGCCCGACGGCCCGAGGAAGACGAACGAGCCCGCCGGGCGCTTGGGGTCCTTGATCCCCGCCCGCGAGCGCCGAATCGCCTTCGAGACCGCCTCGATCGCGACCTG
Source organism: uncultured Solirubrobacterales bacterium (assembly GCA_963729075.1). Classification (GTDB taxonomy): domain Bacteria; phylum Actinomycetota; class Thermoleophilia; order Solirubrobacterales; family 70-9; genus WHSW01. The sequence continues at coordinate 140,583 of CAVSMU010000008.1, forward strand.
CTGGCCGATCACCCGCTTGTGCAGCTCGTCCTCCATGCGGACGAGCTTCTTGGTCTCCGCCTCGGTGAGCTTGAACACCGGGATCCCGGTCCACATCGAGACTATGTCCGCGATCTCCTCCTCGCCGACGGCGGGACGCTCGCCGCTCTCGCCGGAGTCCCACTGGTCCTCGAGCTCGCGCTTGCGATTCGTGAGCTGACGCTCCTTGTCACGCAGGTTCGCGGCCTTCTCGAACTCCTGCGCCTCGATCGCCGCCTCCTTGGCGCGCCTGGTCTCCTCGATCTCCTCCTCGAGGTCGCGGTAGACCGGCGGCTGCGACATCGACTTGATCCGCATCCGCGATGCGGCCTCGTCGATCAGGTCGATCGCCTTGTCGGGCAGGAAGCGGTCGGAGATGTAGCGGTCGGCCAGCTCGGCCGCGGCGGCGAGCGCGTCGTCGGTGATCTGGACCTTGTGGTGGTCCTCGTAGCGCTCCCGCAGGCCCTCGAGGATCTTCACCGTGTCGGCGGTCGAGGGCTCGTCGACCTTGATCTGCTGGAACCGGCGCTCGAGTGCCGAGTCGCGCTCGAGGTACTTGCGGTACTCGTCGAGCGTGGTCGCACCGATCGTCTGGAGCTCGCCGCGGGCGAGCGCGGGCTTCAGGATCGAAGCCGCGTCGATCGCGCCCTCGGCCGCCCCGGCGCCGACGAGGTTGTGGAGCTCGTCGATGAACAGCACGATGTCGCCGCGCTGGGTGATCTCCTTCATCACCTTCTTCAGCCGCTCCTCGAACTCGCCGCGGTACTTCGAGCCGGCGACCAGGGCAGCGAGGTCGAGCGTGTAGATCTGCTTGTTCTTGAGCAGCTCGGGGACCTCCCCGCGAGTGATCCGCGAGGCCAGGCCCTCGACGATGGCAGTCTTGCCGACTCCGGGCTCGCCCAGCAGCACCGGGTTGTTCTTCTGGCGGCGGGAGAGGATCTGCATGATCCGCTCGACCTCGGTCTCCCGGCCGATCACCGGGTCGAGCTTGCCCTCGGAGGCGAGCTTCGTCAGGTTGCGGCCGAACTGGTCGAGCAGCTTCGAGGACTTCTTGCCCTCGCCCGAGCCGGCGGCGGAGCCGCCCTGGCGCCGGCCGCCGGGGCCGGAGAGCATGCGGATGACCTCGTTGCGGATCTTCTCCGAGTCGGCGTCGAAGTCGAGCAGGATGCGAGCCGCGACGCCCTCGTTCTCACGCACCAGCCCGAGCAGGATGTGCTCGGTGCCGATGTAGTTGTGGCCGAGCGAGAGCGCCTCGCGCAGGGCGAGCTCGAGCACCTTCTTGGCGCGCGGGGTGAACGGGATCTGGCCTGAGGTGACCTCCTCGCCGGAGCCGACGATCCGGACGACCTGGGCCCGGACGCGCTCGACGGTGATGTCGAGCGACTCGAGCACCCGGGCGGCGAGGCCCTCCTCTTCGCGCAGGAGCCCGAGCAGGATGTGCTCGGTGCCGATGTAGTTGTGCTTCAGCGTGCGGGCCTCTTCCTGGGCGAGGACCACCACTTGCCGGGCTCGCTCTGTGAATCGCTCGAACAAACTCTTTCCGCCTTGCTCCGCTCCTGGATGCCTTCCTAAGTTCTAGCCGTGACCGGGGACGCGACAGCGCCGGAAGCTCTAACCACTTCTTCGGCTGCGGCGTGCAGTCGGATTAGAACCTCCGCGTTGTCGTTTACCGCGAGCGGCCAGTATATCGGGGCGCCCCCGCGGGTCTGACGCCTCGCACACGCACAAACCGGGCGTCGCCACGCAAGTTGCGGGTTCCCGCGCAATAGGCTTGCCCCGGTGAGCGACTTGGAGGGCAAGGTGGTCCTGGTCACCGGTACGGCGCGCGGCTGCGGGCAAGTGCTCGCCGAGGCGTTCGCCGGGGCCGGTGCCAAGGTCGTCGCGTGCGACCGCGACGCCGAGGCCGGCGCGCAGGATTTCGACCGCCTCAGCGGCCGGCCACCCGCACCTTCGTCGCCTCGATCTGGCGCTGACCGTACGAGCCCCGGTAGACCGGCCCCGCGGCGCTGAGCGTCTCGCCGACGCCGGGCAGCGGCTGCGGTCTCAGGTGCTTGGCGACGTCGATTACCGTGATGCCCGGCGCTGTGATGCTCTCGCTCCCGGCGAGCACGAAATGCGCATCACCGTCGCCGTCGGGGTCGACCGCCTCGACGTAGACGATCTCGCCGGTGGCGCTGGCGCAGTTCGCGGCGTCCGCGGGGCAGCGCACCGGGTCGGGCTCGCAGGCGCCGATCCCGAGGGCGCAGAGGAGCACGGCGAGCCCGGACAACTCAGCTCCGCATCGCCGGGAACAAGACCACCTCGCGGAGGCTCTTCGCTCCGGTGAGCAGCATCACCAGGCGATCGATGCCGAGCCCGACGCCGCCGGTGGGCGGCATCCCGTACTCCAGCGCTTCGACGTAGGCCTCGTCGAACGGCTGCGCCTCCTCGTCGCCGCGGCGCAGCTCCTCGGCCTGCTGCTCGAAGCGACGGCGCTGGTCGTCGGGGTCGTTGAGCTCGGTGAACGCGTTGGCGATCTCGAAGCCGCCGACGTAGGCCTCCCAACGCTCGACCAGGCCCTCCTCCGAGCGGTGGCGCTTCGCGAACGGGGACATCTCGATCGGGTAGTCGACCACGAAGGTGGGCTCGATCAGGGTGGGCTCGACCTCCTTCGACAGCAGCCCGTCGACCAGCTTGCCCCACCCCTCCGTGGCGCTCGGCTCGGAGTCCATGGCCCCCGCCAGCGCCTCCCGAGTCGGGTGCTCGAGCACGTCGATGCCCGTCCGCTCCCGGATCGCGTCGCGCAGGGTCACTCGGCGCCACGGGGGCGCAAGGTCGATCTCGGCGCCGTCGCGCTCGACCTTGGTGGTCCCCAGCACGGCCTCTGCGACCTGTGCGACGAGGGTCTCGAGCCGCAAGGCCGCGTCCTCGTAGTCGGCGTACGCCTCGTACCACTCGAGCATCGTGAACTCGGGGTTGTGCTTGTAGGAGATGCCCTCGTTCCGGAAGTCCTTGCCGAGCTCATAGACGCGGTCGATGCCGCCGACGATCAGCCGCTTGAGGTAGAGCTCGGTCGCGATCCGCAGGTAGAGGTCGCGGTCGAGCGCGTTGTGATGCGTGGTGAACGGCCGCGCCAGGGCGCCGCCGTAGAGCGGCTGGAGCACCGGCGTCTCGACCTCGACGAATCCCTCCGAGTCGAGGTAGTCGCGCACCGCGGCGATCGTGGCCCCCCGGCGGCGGAAGAGCTCCCGGGTCTCGGGGTTCGCCATCAGGTCGAGCTCGCGATGGCGGTAGCGCAGCTCGGTGTCCTCGAGGCCGTGGAACTTGTCGGGCGGTGGGCGCAGGCTCTTTGCCAGCAGCACCCAATCGGTGGCCCGCAGCGAGAGCTCGCCGCGGCGAGTCTTGAACGCGACCCCGTCGACGCCCACGAAGTCGCCGAGATCGAGCCCGGCGAGCAGTTCGTGGCTCTCCTCCCCGAGGACGTCGGCGCGCGAATGGATCTGGAGTCGCCCGCTGCCGTCGACGAGGTCGATGAACGCCGCCTTGCCGTGACCGCGCCGAGCCGTGATCCGCCCGGCGACGCGGTAGACGTCCTCGGTCTCCTCGCCGGCCTCGAGGCCATCGTGGCTCTCGTGCACCGCCGCGATCTCGACCCGGTCCGGGAACTCGTGCGGGAACGGCTCGACGCCGCCGCCGCGCAACCGCTCGAGCTTCTCCCGCCGCTCGGCGATCACGTGGGACTCGGGGCGCTCGTCGGCGCCGGGCTCAGCCATCGCGGGCGAGCCTAGATCACCGCGAAGCGGCTAAGCAGCCTCGATCTTCGTGATCTTGAACTTCTTCTTCGGCCCGCGGGGGACGTCGATGGTGACGACCTCGCCCCGCTTGTGGCCCTGCAGCGCCTTGCCGATCGGCGACTCGTTCGACAGCTTCTGCTCGGTGGGGTCCGCCTCGGTCGGGCCCACGATCTGGAACTTCCGCGACTCGCCGGACTTCTGATCCTTGACGTGCACGCGGACGCCGACGCCGACCGTCTCGGTGTCGATCTCCTTCTCGTCGACGACGCTCGCGCGCCGGAGGCGCTCCTCGAGCTGCGCGATCCGCGCTTCGAGCAGCGCCTGCTCGTTCTTCGCGTCGTCGTACTCGGAGTTCTCGGTGATGTCGCCGAACTCGCGCGCTTCCTTGATTCGCGCGGCGACCTCGCGACGCTTGGTCGTCGAGAGGTGCTCGATCTCCGTCTTCAGCTTCTCGAGGCCTTCCTGAGTGATCAGCGCTTCGCGGGCCACTGCCTTCCTCTTCCTCGCCTTGGTCTATTCGTGAAAAAACGCCCGAAACCCCCGCTTACGATCCGTACGCAGGGCCGGGCCGGCGGGCGATTATAGCGATGCCGGTTCCGGTGTTCCGGAAAGCAGATCACGCACCTGATCGAGGCTCTCGGTGCGCTGAAAACGGTCCGCCTCGGGGCCGGCGAACCCAAGCCTCTCGACGTACCAGGGATAGAACTTGCGCAGGTTGCGGGCCGCGCGATCCGCCCCCCAGTGCTCCTCGGCGCGGTCGAGGATCCAGCGCAGCTCCGCCTCGATCTCCTCGGGCCCGGGCTCGCCGTCGCCGCCCGTGAGCTCCGCGAAGATCCACGGGTTGCCGAGTGAGCCGCGGGCGATCATCACCGCGTCCGCGCCCGAGTCGCGGTAGGCGCGGCGGGCGCACTCCGCGGTGCCAAGGCCCCCGGAGACGATTACCGGCACGTCGACGGAGGCCGCCAGCTCGCGCACGGCCGCGTAGTCGGGCTCCCCCCGATGGCGCACCCGCGCCGGACGCGGATGCAGGGTCACGGCCGCCACCCCGGCCTCGGCGACCAGGCGCCGCGCGAGCTCGAGGCCCGAGCGATCGCCGGGCTCGAGCCCGGAGCGCAGCTTCACCGTCACCGGAAGACCGGATCCCTCGATCGCAGCCCGCGCGACTGCCAGCGCACGATCGGGATCGCGAAGCAGCGCGGCGCCGGCGCCCGTCTTGACCACCTTCGGGACCGGGCAGCCGAGATTGAGGTCGAGCAGCTGCGGCCCGGCGCCGGCGGCGATGCGCGCCGCGGTCCGCATCACCTCGGGGTCGGACCCGAAGAGCTGCAGCGAAACGACGCCCTCGTCGGGGTGGACGCGGAGCATCTCCTCGAGGGTGCGCCGATTGCCGTGCGCGAGGGCGAAGCTCGAGACCATCTCCGAGACGGCCATGCCGGCGCCGTACCGCCGCGCCTGCAGGCGGACGAACCAGTTCCCGATCCCGGCGAGCGGCGCGAGCAGGATCCGGTTCGGGAGCTCGACGTGGGCGATGTGGAGGGGTGAGGTGAGGGGTGGCTGGGTCATGGTCGGCAGTCCGCAGTCAGCGGTCCGCAGCAGAGTAGAACTGCGGACTGCGGACTGCCGACTCTTACCTGTTCCGCTCCCAGATCAGCTTCAGCCCCTTCAGGGTCAGCAGGTCGTCGACCTCGTCGATCGTCTCGCAGAAGGGCGCGATCACGCCCGCCAGGCCGCCCGTGGCGATGAACGTCGGATCGCCGCCCAGCTCGCGCTCGACCCGCCGGGCGACGCCGTCGATCAGGCCGGCGAAGCCGAAAATCACCCCGGACTGGATCGCCCCGAGGGTCGACTTGCCGATCGCGGTCTCGGGCTCGGCGAGCTCGATCCGAGGAATCCGCGCCCCGCGCTCGGTCAGCGCCGTGAGCGAGATTTCGACGCCGGGCGCGATCGCTCCGCCCAGGTACTCGCCGTCGGCCGAGACGGCGTCGAAGTTGATCCCAGTGCCGAAGTCGACCACGACGCAGGCGCCGGCGATCCGGTCGTATGCCGCGATCGCGTTGACCAGCCTGTCGGCGCCGACCTCGTAGGGGTTGTCGATCCGAATCGGCATCCCGGTCTTGATCTTCGGGCCGACGGTGAGGCACGGCGCCTGGTAGTAGCGCTTCGCCATCGCCTCGTACTCGGCGCCGAGGGGCGGCACGACCGACGAGACGACGATCGCGTCCACCTCGGAGACCTCGATCCCGCTCAGCGCGAGCAGGCCGGCGATCCGCTCGGCGATCTCGTCGCCGGTGGCCCCGGCCCGGGTCTGGAAGCGCCAGTGCTCGGCCAGGTCGCCGTCGCGGAATCCGCCGAGGTGCGTGTTCGTGTTCCCGATGTCGATCGCGAGCAGCACAGCGGGAATTATCGCCGGGATAGGATCCGCTCCGTGGACGCGACCCTCTACGTGATCCCCGGCTCGCACCCGTCGCGGACGGCGGCCGCGATGCTCGACCGCAAGGGCATCGCCTACAAGCGCGTGGACCTGATGCCGGTGGTATCGAAGGGCGTGCTCCGTGCGGTCGGGTTCCCCGGCATCACGGTGCCCGCGCTGAAGATCGACGGTCGGCGCGTCCAGGGCTCGCGCGAGATCGGCCGGGAGCTCGACCGGCTCGTCCCGGAGCCGGCGCTCTATCCATCCGATCCCGACGCCCGGACGGCCGTCGAGCGGGCGGAGCAGTGGGGCGACGAGTCGCTGCAGTCGGTCGCTCGGCGCGTCCTGTGGAACGCGCTGCGGCGCGATCGCTCCCCGCTCGTCTCCTACTCCGAGGGCGCGAAGCTGGGGATCCCGATCGGCATCGCCGTAAAGACCGCGGCACCGATCGTGGCGCTGTCGGCCCGCTTCAACGACGCCACCGACGAGAACGTCCGCGCCGACCTCGCCGCGCTTCCGGGGATGCTGCAGCGAATCGACGACTGGATCGCCGCCGGCGTGCTCGGCGGCCCCGAGCTCAATGCGGCCGATCTGCAGATCGGCACCAGCCTGTGCCTGCTGATGACCCTTCAGGACCTGCGGCCGGCGATCGCGTCGAGGCCTGCCGGCGAGCTGGCGATGCGCGTGGATCCCGACTACCCGGGCGATGCCCCGCCGATCCTGCCGCCGGCGTGGCTGGCGGGGCTCCGGGCCCAGCAGGCGGCGCCGGCGCAGTAGTCAGAGCGCGCCGACGCGCTCGACCCGCTCCGCCTCCCCCAGCCGGTCCAGGGCATCGCGCAGGCTCGTCCCGTCGGGCAGGGCGAGCTCGGGCTCGAGCTCGAGTAGAGGGACGAGCACGAACCGCCGGCTCGTCACCTGCGGATGCGGCAGCGTCAACCGCTCGGTCGCCAGTTGGAGGTCCCCGAGCAGGAGCAGGTCCACGTCCAAGGGCCGCGGCCCGTGCCGCGGTCCGCCCATCATCCGTCCCTGCTCGACCTCGATCGCCTTGCAGAGGCCGAGCAACTCCTCGGGCTCGAGCCCGGTGCCGATCCGGACGGCGGCGTTGAGGAAGTCGGGCTGGTCGAGGATCTCGCCCACCGGCTCTGTCTCGTAGGTCGACGAGACCCCCGTCACCTCCACCCCGTGCTCGCGGAGCAGGTCGATCGCGGCCCGCAGATGCCCGCGCCGGTCGCCGACGTTCGAGCCGAGCCCCAGGAAACCCGTGCGCGACGCCTCCTCGACTCCAGTCACTCCGGCTCCTCGGACTCGGCCTCGTCGTCGTCCTCCTCGACGTTGCGGGCGCGCACGACCTCGACCGCGACCTCCTCGATCGCGAGCGGGATCGGCGGCTCCGGCTTGGCCGCCCGAACCCGCACCGAATCGCAGCCGAAGCGCTCCATCAACCGTTCCGCGATCACGTGGCCGAGCCGCTCGAGCGTGCGATAGCTGCGCTCGGTGGCCGCAAGGACGACGATGTCGGCGACCTCCGCGTAGTCGATCGTGTCCTCGAGGCGGTCCGTGAGCACGGCGTCGCAGTCGGGGACGTCGAACCCGACGTCGATCACCAGGCGCTGCCCGACCTCCTGCTCGGCCTCCGTCACCCCGTGGCGGGTGTAGATCGACAGCCCTTGGACCTCGACATCGACCGAGGACTCGGCTCCGTCGGAGTGGGCGTCCATGCGGCGGCTAACGCTAACGCGCGTGGACCGGGCGGGGCGGCTCGCGCCAGTCGCGCCGGCCGAGGATCGCCTCGGCCGCGTCGAGCGCCTGGCGCGCTTCGGCGACATCGTGGACGCGGAAGACGTCAGCGCCGGCGGCGAGCGCCAGCACGTTCGACGCAATCGTGCCGCCGAGCCGCTCGCCGAGCTCGCGGCCGGTGATCTCGCCGAGGAAGCGCTTTCGCGAGGAGCCGATCACGACCGGCCTGCCGAGCGTCGCAATCTCGCCGAGGCGGCGCAGCAGCTCGAGGTTGTGCTCGACCGTCTTGCCGAAGCCGATCCCGGGATCCACCCAGATCCGCTCCTCGGCGACCCCGGCGGAGACCGCGGCCTCGACGCGCCCGGCGAGGAAGCGGCGGACCTCGTCGACGACGTCTTCGTAGCGGGGATCATCCTGCATCGTCCGGGGGCTGCCGAGCATGTGCATGAGCACCACCGTGCAGCCGCGCTCGGCGCAGAGGCCGGCCAGATCGGGGTCGGCGCGCAGGGCCGTGACATCGTTGACGATCTCGGCACCGCGATCGAGCGCCGCCGCCGCGACCAATGCCTTCGAGGTGTCGATCGACACGGGCGCGGTCCCGGCCAGCCCCTCGACGACGGGCTCCACGCGGCCCAGCTCGTCCTCGGCGCTCACTGCCTGGGCGCCCGGCCGGGTCGACTCGCCGCCGATGTCGAGGATGTCGGCACCCTGTGCGACGAGTCGGCGGCCGTGGGCGATCGCCCGCTCGGGATCGAGGAAGCGGCCCCCGTCCGAGAACGAGTCGGGAGTGACGTTGACGATCCCCATCACGCGCGGGCGGGTCACGTCACCACCAAAGACGAGGGGCGAGCCGAAGCCCGCCCCTCGAGAAAACGAACCGGCGTTGGCTCAGGCAGGGCCGAGGTCCTGGCACTTACGACGCGAGAGGAAGTACCGGATGTCGCCCGTGTCGTGATTGAGCTTGATCGTTATCTGCTGGCGGCACTGGAACCTTTCGCCGTTCTTGGTGCTGTTGACGAAGATCTTGCCATTCGCCCTGTGGTACGTCTGGAGCCGGACGTTGCTGGCCCCGTAGCCGGTGCAGCCGCTGGTGTCGCGGCACTCCCGTTTGGCAGCAAATCGGGCAACGTCCTGCGCCGTGTTGCGATCGAGGTTGTTGCCGAACGCAACGCTGGCAAGGCCAAGACAGAGAGCGCCGGCAATTGCCGTTACGAGCCAAACGCGAAAGCCGCGACTCCCCCCTGCTCGCTGGACCATCTGAGTTCCTTTCAGTCTGAGTGGAGATTACGAACGCCGCGCGCAATCTACCGCGGCGAGGATCGCGAATCAATCCGGAGTTTCCCGCAATGTGTTCGGGGGCCGCAGGCGCTCAGTTCGGCTCGTCGGCCCGCATCTCGGCGCTGCCGCCTGCGAAGCCCGGCCGCGGCTGTGGAACCGGACGCGGGCCCTCGCGGCCGGCGGTGCGCTCGGGCTCGGGCTCGGGCTCGGGCGACTCGGACTCCTCGTCCTCCGTACCGAAGACCTCGTCCTCCGTGGCACCCTCGAGCAGCTTCACGAACGCCTCGGCGTCGATCGTCTCGCGCTCGAGCAGGATCTTGGAGATCGTGTCGAGCTGCTCGCGGCGCTCGACCAGGATGTCCTTCGCGGTCTGGTGCGCCTCCTCGACCATGCGCCGGATCTCGTCGTCGATCTCGCGGGCGATCTCATCGGAGTAATCCGGCTCGGCCGAGAACTCGCGGCCGAGGAAGGGCTGCGAGCGGTCGTGGCCGAACACCCGCGGCCCGAGGCGCTCGGACATGCCGAACCGCATCACCATTCCCTTGGCGGTCTCGGTCACCTTCTCGAGGTCGTTCGACGCCCCGGTGGTGATCTCGCTGAAGATGATCTCCTCCGCGGCGCGGCCGCCGAGCGTCATCGCCATGTTGTCGGCGAGCTCGGCGCGCGTGGTGAGGAACTTGTCCTCGCCCGGGAGCGCGATCGTGTAGCCGAGGGCCTGGCCACGGCCGATGATCGAGATCTTGTGCACCGGGTCGCAGTTCGGCAGCACATGGCCGACGATCGCGTGGCCCATCTCGTGGTAGGCGGTGACCAGCCGCTCCTTCTCCGACATCACCCGGGTCTTCTTCTCGGGGCCGGCGATCACCCGCATGATCCCTTCCTCGAGCTCGTGCATCGTGATCTCGCGCTTGCCCGAGCGGGCGGTGAGCAGCGCGGACTCGTTGATGAGGTTGGCGAGGTCGGCGCCCGGTGAACCCGGGGGTCTGGCCGGCGAGCGTGTCGAGGTCGATCTGCTTGGCGAGCGGCTTGCCGCGGGTGTGGACCTCGAGGATCTTCCTGCGCCCGCGGCGATCGGGGCGGTCCACGACGATCTGGCGGTCGAAGCGCCCGGGGCGCAGCAGTGCCGGGTCGAGGATGTCGGGACGGTTGGTGGCGGCGATGAGGATGATGTTGTCCTTCATCTCGAAGCCGTCCATCTCGACCAGCAGCTGGTTGAGGGTCTGCTCGCGCTCGTCGTGGCCGCCGCCCATGCCGGCGCCGCGATGGCGGCCGACGGCGTCGATCTCGTCCATGAAGATGATGCACGGAGAGTTCTGCTTCGCCTGCTCGAACAGGTCGCGGACCCGGCTGGCGCCGACGCCGACGAACATCTCGACGAAGTCCGAGCCCGAGATCGAGAAGAAGGGGACCCCGGCCTCGCCGGCGACGGCTCGGGCGAGCAGGGTCTTTCCGGTCCCTGGCGGCCCGTAGAGCAGCACGCCCTTGGGGATCCGCGCCCCGAGCGCCTGGAACTTCTTCGGGTTCTCGAGGAACTCCTTGATCTCGTGCAGCTCCTGCACGGCCTCGTCGGCGCCCGCGACGTCCCGGAAGGTGATCTTCGGCGCGTCGACCGACATCCGCTTCGCACGCGACTTGCCGAAGCTCATCACGCGCGAGCCACCGCCCTGCATCTGGTTCATCAGGAAGAGCCAGAAACCGAAGAAGAGGACGAACGGGAGGATGTAGGTGAGGATCGAGAGGAAGCTCGAGCCGCCGGTGCCCTCGACGTTGGTCTCGACCCCCTGGCGCTCGAGCGTGTTGAGCAGCACCTGCTCGTTCTCGGGCAGGTAGCCGACGGAGTACTCGTTGCCGTCCTGCTCGGCGACCGTGAGCGTCTGGTTCTTCTGCTCGAAGGTGACCGAATCGATCTCGTCAGGGCGGTTGTCGACCTGCGACTGGAACTCCGTGAACGTCGGAGCCTCCTCCGTCTTATTCGGGCTGATCAGCCGCTGGGCGAAGAACGCGAGCACGATCACGATCAGGATCGGGAACGCGGCGCTTCTGAAGAACCGTCTCATCGGGCTGCAAAGGGGGTTCGTTCCCCCGCTCGGACTTGGATCAGCGTACCAGGGGTCATAAACCCCGCCTGAAAGGCAATTACTGCTGCAACGCAGCCACGTAGCGGAGGTTGCGATAGCGCTGGCCGTGGTCGAGCCCGTAGCCGATCGCGAACCGGTTCGGAATCTCGAAGCCGACGTAGCGAATCGGCAGGTCCACGCGGCGTCGCTCGGGTTTGGTCAGCAGGGCGCAGACCTCGAGCGAGCGGGGATTCCGCGCCCCGAGGTTCTTCAGCAGGTAGTGGAGCGTGAGCCCGGAATCGACGATGTCCTCGATCAGGAGCACGTCGCGCCCGTCGATCGCCGCGTCGAGGTCCTTGAGGATGCGCACCACGCCGGAGGAGTCGGTCGAGGACCCGTAGCTGGAAACGGCCATGAAGTCGATCTCGCACGGGACCTCCAGCTCGCGCATCAGGTCGGCGAGGAACAGCACCGCCCCCTTGAGCACTCCGATCATGACCAGGTCCTTGTCCGCGTAGTCGCGGCTGATCTCAGCCCCCAACTCGGCCACACGGCGCTCGAGGTCCTCGGCGGAGACCAGGACCTCGCCGATCGCGGGATCGTCCACGGTGGAGACCCTAGCCCTCGGCGTTGGCCCCCGCACGAACGGATCCCACCGGTTGTCGAGTTAGGCACGCATACGGTGCTCAACACGACAATGAACGCCGCCGGAGCCCGCCGCCTACCCCTCCCCTACTTGACCGGGTTATTCCAGCGCTCTCGCCGTCAACACGGCGACCTGCTCGGTCTCGGGATCGAGCCGGAACCCCTCGGCCACCGCGACCCCGGCGACCCAGGCGATCTCGCCGTCGACCGTGATCACCGGCAGGGTCGGGCGCAGCGACCGAGGCACGCCACGATCCGCGAACAGGTCGCCGAGCGTCTTCGAGCCCTTCATGCCGAGCGGGCGGATGCGGTCGCCGGGGCGCCAGGTGCGGACCTCGATCCGCCCCGCAAGCGACACCGCATCGAGCGTGGCGAGGTCGGGGCCGGCGGGCTCGACGGGCCCGGGGTGAAGCTCTGCCCGCACCTCCCAGTCGCCGATCCGCGCCCTCCCGGGGAGCCCCAGGACCACGGGCTCGGGTGCGGCGTCCTGCTCTCCGGTCAGGAACCTGATGAAGCCGGACTCGCAGCTGGCGACCAAGCCGAGGCCGAGCTCGATCTCGCCCCCCTCATCGCTCTCGGCGAGTCGGAGGATCTCGGCGGCGCGAGCGCGGCCGAGAACCACCGGCCGCCCCGAGGCGCGCTCGGCCAGGGCGCGAAGCGCGAGCCGCCGCAGGCCGGGCTCGAAGTCCTCCAGCGCGTCGGCGGGGATCGCGACGGCGCCGGCGCCGGCGCCCGCGTCGGCGAGCGCCTCCAGCACCACGCGCTCGAGCAGCTGGGCCTCCTCGGCGAGCTCGGCGCGCGTCTCGGCGATGTTGCGTACCGCCGCCGGGTTGAGCTCGGCGAGCACCGGCAACAGCTCGGCGCGCACGCGATTGCGCGCGAAGCTCAGGTCGTCGTTGCTGGCGTCGTCGGCGAACGGCAGATCGGCCGCCAACGCGAGCTCGCGGATGCGCTCGCGCTCGAGCGCCAGCAGCGGTCGCACCACCCGCCCGCTGCGCGGCGCCAACCCGAGCAGCGCCCTGCTCCCCGGAGAGGTCGCGAGCCGGTACACCAGGGTCTCGGCGACGTCGGTGCGCGTGTGGCCGGTCACGACCAGATCCGCACACGTGCGATCGCGCAGACGCTCGGCGGCGTCGTAGCGGACCGCCCGCGCCGCCGCCTGCAGGTTGCCCTCGAGCGGGCGGGTGGGGCGCTCGACGTGCAGGTCGATCCGGAGCGCCGCGCAGAGGCGGCGGCAGGTGGCCATGTCGTCGTCGGCCTCGGGGCGCAGCCCGTAGTTGACGTGCAGCGCGTGCACGTTCTCGGCGCCGAGCTCCCGCGTGACGCCGGCGGCGGCGGAGGCCGAGTCGGGCCCCCCCGAGACCATCACCACGGCAGAAGACGCGTTATTGAGCAGGCCGCTCGACCGGACGACGCCGGCAAGCTCGGTGAACGCCTCGTCTTTGCGGCCCACGAAAGCGATATTACGCGCGGCGTGGGCGGATTCCTGCCGCCCCGCGCTCAGTCGCCCGGCTCCCGGGCACGCGCCACGAACAGCTCGATCGGCTCCGGAAAGCCCTTCAGCTCCACGCGCCCGATCGGGTCGAACTCGAGGTAGGCGGAGGAACCGATCGCGTCGACCACGGCGGTCGTGACCATCACCTCGCCCCCGAGCGCTCGGGCGACTACGCGATGCGTCAGGTTGACGTCCGTGCCGAAGTAGTCCCCGTCGCGGTAGACGGCGCGGCCGTAGTGGACGCCGACGCGGGGCTGCGGCCGCTCCTTGAACAACGTCAAGAAGCCGACCGCCCACTCCGTCAGCGTCACCGGGTCGGGCGACACGATCATCACCTCGTCGCCGATCGTCTTCACGATCAACGCCTCCGCGGGGAGCGTCGCCTCGACCGTCTCGATGAACCGCTCGATCAGGTCGAGCGCCTCCTCGTCGCCCTCCTCCTCGGTGTAGCGGACGAACCCGGTCAGGTCGACGAAGCAGAAGGCCATCCGCACGCGGCCCATCTGCCGCATGCCGCCGTAATCGACCTCCATGTGGCCGACCACGTCCTGCTCGATGTAGAAGCGCAGGTAGCGCTGGTGGATGTACTCCATCAGCGGCGAGGTCAGCGGCAGCAGGTCCCGGGCAAGGCCCTCCATCTCCTCCGCCATCTCGAGCGCATCGACCCCCTGGCGGATCAACGGCTCATGCACGTAGAGGTGGAACAGCCTCACCTCGGCCTCGGCGATCTTGCGAATCGACTGCGCGTACACGCGGACCAGCTGCAGCAGCGCGACGAGCGGGAACCCGGCGCCGAGAACGGCGGACATGCTGTTGATCGCGTCGACGTCCTGCTCGTTGAGGGTCCCCTCGAGCGCGGTCGGCGTGCCCAGCAGGGTCATCACCCGTTCGATCAGCTCCTCCTCGAGGCCGGTGCGGGCGGCGGCCTCGGCGCGGCTGATCGTGCGCTCTCGGGCCCCGGGGATCAGATCCTCGACGTAGCCGAACGCGAGCCTGCCATCGCGGACGGCGGTGCGCAGCTCATCGAGCGAGTGGCCCCGCTCGCGCATTCGCGCCACGACCCGCGCCTGTGCCGCGGCCGCCGTGGTCCAGCGCCCGCGGCGGACCGGGATCACCCCCGCCGCGGCCCAGCGTTTGAGCGTCGACGGCGAGACGCCGGAGATCCGAGCCGCCTCGCCGAGCGAGATCACGTCCTCAGCCACTGGCGAATCCTAGGACTCAGCGGAGGGCCGAATGTGTGACCGACCCCGTCTTGAAACCGCGCGCGCCCAGGCTCCTCAAGACGGCAACGGGGCCGGGGCCCCGTTGCCAAGGCGGGCGTCACGGCCCGCGTCGTTCGGCCTTCGGCGCCGGGGGCGCCTTGCGGACCTCCTCGCTCGTGCCCCAGTCGCCGGAGGGCGGCCGAGCAACGAGGGCCACTGGTGGCCTGTTGCCAACTCTGTGTCTCGGAGGCTACGCCGAGTGACGTCGCACGTCAAACGTCACCCGCGAGCGCCGGGTAGTGATCCTCGACCACCTTCCGGTAGGCCTCGCAGAGGAGGCGAGTCGCGGGCAGGTAGAGCAGCGCGACCCGTGACCCCCCGTGCACGCGGACCTGGCCGTGGGCGATCGCGATCGCGAGGCTCTCGCGTCCCAGCAGGTAGCGGTTGGCCACGGCAGCGGCCATCTGGAGCACCAGCTTCGGGGTCCACTCGGGCTCCCCGAAGGACCAGATCAGGTTGTGTTCGCCCTCGCCGGCGGCGATGTTGAGCCCCGGCTCGAGGTCGGTGAACTCGAGCCGCAGGCGCAGCTCGGTCGCACCGATCAGCGGGCCGATCCGCTCGTCGGCATCCGCCGCCGCCAGCGCCTCGTCGAGCGCCGCACGAAACTCGCTCACCGGCAAGCCGGCGCCCGTCGACACCCGCCCCTTCGTCGCCGTCGTCGCGGTCGGCGCCATCCCAGCGACATCGTATCCGCCAAGTGACTGACGAAACTTTCGCCCGGCGCCGCTAGTGGGGAGGCCCCACTAGAGGAAGGCCGATCGGCGCTTGACCAGGTTCTCGTACAGCTTCTCCTGAATCGTCTCGCGGACCTGCTCGGAGAGGTCGAGCACCACGCGCCGCTCGTCGGCGCCATCCGGGTCATGGCCGGCGACCTCGATCGGCTCGCAGAACTCGATGCGCCAGCGAGCCGGGAGCGGTACGAGCCCGAGCGGTCCGAGCCAGGGGAAGGTCGGGGTGATCGGAACGTAGGGGGCGCCGACCGCCCGCGCCAGGGTCGGGCTGTCGCCGAGTTTCGGGTAGATCTCCTCCGAGCCGACCACGGCGACGGGGACGATCGGCGCCCCGGTGCGCAGGGCGATCTCGACGAAGCCGCCACGACCGAAGCGCTGCACGCGATAGCGCTCCGAGAAGGGCTTGCCGGTCCCCTTCACCCCCTCGGGGAAGACCATCACCAGCTCGTCCTCGAAGAGCAGCCGCGTCGCGTTGTGGGGGCTTGCCGGCACGCCCCCGCAACGGCGCATGAAGCTCGAGAGGAACGGCAGCTCGAACGCCCAGTCGAGGACCATGAAGCGCGGCCATCGGGGGAGCGCATGCTCCTTCATGATCGCCATCGTCATCATCGCCGCGTCGAAGGGGAACAGCGAGCCGGCGTGGTTGGCGACCAGCAGTGCGCGGCCGTGCGCCGGAACGTTTCGGATCCCGTCCGCCTCGACCCGCCACCAGACGTCGTAGAGGAACTCGAACACCGGGTAGACCGCCTCGGCGAACTGCTCGTCGAAGCCCCACTCGTCCTCGTGGTACTCGCCGCGCAGGCGCGCCGCGCCCGCCTCGACCGCGTTGCGCAGCCGGCTCGGCAGCCCCCCGGCCGCCGTCTGAGCGGCCGCCAGCGGGTCGAGCCCCTCCTCGACCCCGTGGCGGACCCGGCGCAGGAAATCGGCGAGTGCCTCCGCAAGGACCGCCTGCTCGCGAGTGTCGCCGGTCACCGGCCACCCCCGGCCAGGCGTCCGGCGAGCGAGCCGGGGTGGAGGTCGGGCGCGATCCTCCTGCCCCGGGTCTTCGTCGCCAGGTCGCGGACCGCCGCGACCGCGTCGTAACGGGGCTCGAACCCGACGTCCTCGACCAGGCGGCGGTTGTCCACCCCGCGCCCGTAGCGCAGCAGGCGAACGCCGTCGCCGAGCAGCCCGCCGGCACCGAGCCGGCCCGCAAGGCGCTCCATCGCCGGCGCGAACAGCGGATGCGGGATCGGCAGCGACGGCCGTCCGCAGAGCCTGAGGATGCGGCTGAGCGAGATCGAACCGCTCGGGGCGACGTTGACGGGGCCTCGCACCGGCTTGCGGATCGCCGCCTCGAGCGCGGCGGTCGCGTCGTCGGCGTGGAGGAACTGCAGCCGGGGATCGAAGCCGAGCTGGATCGGGACGACCGCAAGGGTCAGGTAGCGAACCAGCGGCGAGTCGAGGTCGGCGCCGATCTCGGGCTGGTAGCGCAGCATGCAGCAGACGAGGTCCGGGCGGCGCCGCGCGAAGTTCTCGAAGTACTGCTCGAGCTCCGAGATGTCGCGCTGAAACCGCGTCCGCAGCGGAGCCGCGCGCGCGAGGTCCTCCGTGAAGAAGTAGGGAGACGCACCCTCACAGCCGTAGATCGCCGCCGAGCCGCGGACGATCACATGCCGCACCGTCTCGGTCCGCTCGCAGGCGGCGAGCAGCTGCAGCGTGCCGATGACGTTGATCTCGTGAAGGGCGGACGCCGGGGCGCCGGGCTCGGGGTACCAGAGGATCCCGCAGTGGACGATGGTCTCGACCCCGGTGGTCGGCAGCAGGCGGGCGAGCACCGGGTTGCGGATGTCGGCGTCGATGAACTCGGTGCGTCCGAGGGCGGACGGCGGGGGCCGGCTGTCGATCCCGAGGATGTGGTCGACGGCCGGATCGCGCTCGAGTCGGTGGGCGAGCGCGGCGCCCCAGAAGCTCGAGACGCCGATGATCGCCACTCGGCGACCCGCGGCGCCCATCTAAGCCTCAGCTTCAGGCTTAGGCTTAGGTTTCGTCTCCCGCGGTTCCTCGACGTCGACTTCAGGCTCGTCCTCGCCCAGACGGCGCTCGAGCTCGCCGAGCCGGCGCTCGAGCGCCTCGAGCCGGCGCCCGACCTCGCCGGTCGCCTCACGGCCCCGCCGGGCCAACTCCGCTCCAGCCTCCTCCCCGCGCCTCGCGAGCTCGTCGCGCGCGTCGCGTCCCCGCCGCGCGACCTCGTCGACCAGCCCGGCGGCGCGCTCACGCGTGCTCGCCGCGGAGCCCGCGGTCGCGCGCATGGTCCGCTCGACCGCGGCGCGCACGGAGTCGGCGACCCCGCCGTCCGGCGCGGTCTCCTCGTTCTCCGGGGGTGTCGGCGACGGCTCGCTCATCGACTGCGGGCAGCATAATCCGCTGCCCTTGACCGCCCACCTGCGCCCAACCGCCGCGATCGCCGCCGATGTCCTGTTGCCGGGCGATCCGGGCGTGGCGCTGGCGCTCGCGCAGGAGCTGCTCGACCGGCCGCGCATGGCCAACCACAGCCACGGGCTCTGGGGCTACTCCGGGCGCACCGCGGCCGGGCGCGAGCTGACGATCCAGGCGACCGGGATCGGCGGGCCGAGCGCGGTCGTGGTCGTCACCGAGCTCGCCGCGCACGGGGCGCGGCGCGCCGTCCGGATCGGCGGCTGCGTGGCACTCGGGACGGGCCTCGGGACGGGCGACCTGGTGGTCGCCGGTGCCGCGATGGGGGTGGACGGCGCCAGCGCCGCCCTCTCGGAGCGGGCTCCCGAGCCCGATCCGGCACTGACCGCGGCGCTCGCGGACACGGCGCCCGCGCGGCCGGTGACGGTCGTCAGCTCCGACCTCGTCCACGACCCGCACCGGGCCGAGCGTCACGCCCGCTGGCGGGACGCCGGGGCGGCGGTCGCCGACCTCGAGACCGCCGCCGTGCTCGCGGCCGGAAACCGGCTCGGCCTCGCATGCGCTGCGGCGCTCGTCGTGGTCGCCGAGACGGCGGACGACGGGTGGGACGAGGAGGCGGCCGAGCGCGGCCTGCTTCACCTCGGTGCCGCTGCCGCCGAGGCGCTGCGCGAGCGCTCCCGAGCGGTTCAGCCCGCGGCGTCGGAGACGTCGACCCTGCGCTGATCCGCCGCGTCGCCGCCAGCCTCCGCGAGCCGCCGGGAGAGCGCGACGAGATCGTCGGTGAGCTCGTCGAGGCGGTCCTCGAGCTCCTCGAGCCGACCCGAGAGCGAGCGCAACCGCTGCTCGAGCCGCTCGATGTCCGAGGCGGAGGCGAGGTTGAGCGCGCCGATCGCCGAGCGCTGGGCGGACGCCGCCCGCTCTCCCGCGCCGAGGGCGCGCCCCAGGGTGGAGCTCAGCAGCGGGTTCTCGAGCAGCGCCTGTGCGAGCTCGCCCACGGCCTCCTCACCACGCGCACGAAGCCCGCTCTTGTCGTCGGGGCTCTCCATGGCCTGCGGAGGCTACCGCCCATGCTCAAGCCACGCGTGGGGCGCTGCCGAGCAAGCGGACGGGATCGCGGGCTGAATCCGGTGCACCCGTCCGGCTTATCTCGGGTACGGTTTCGGCGTTGGGTCCACGTTGCAAACGGAACGGTCGAACAAGTAGGTTTCGCATGGCTCAGGAGGGCGAGCTTCGCTGTCGACGCGGGCAGGGACTGATGTCTGGCGGCGACCGTGTCCAGGGCACACGGGGTATGAGACGGAAGCTTCTACTTACGATCGGCCTCGCGCTTCTCGGCGCGTCCGTTGCCGCGGGCACCGCGACCGGCCAGGACGGCGACGTCGTCGGGGTCGGCGAGGGCGGCGTGCAGATCGACGTGCCGGACGGCGAGAATCTCGACGAGGTCCAGGCACTGCCCCAGTGCTCGAACCTGGGTGACGACGACGGTGACGGCCTCACCGACCTCGACGATCCCGACTGCACCGAACCACTCGACCCGACCGAGTCCGGGACCAGCGGCGAGGCCGCCCCGCCCGAGCCGCCGGCCCCGCCCGAGCCGGCGCCCGCCGAGCGGCGCCGGCGACGGCGGCAGCACCGGCGGCAGCGGAACCGGCGGTGGCGGCGGTGGCGTCGGCGGCGTCGGCGGCGGTGGCGTCGGCGGCGGTGGCGTCGGCGGCGGTGGCACCGGCGGCGGTGGCGTCGGCGGCGGCGACGGCGGTGCCATCGGCGGAGGTGGCGGCGGTGGCGCCGGCGGCGGGTACAGCGGCTCGAGCGGTTCGGGCGTCGGCGGAGCCGGCACCCAGTCCGACTCCGGCGGCCGGCCGGACCGCGACAACGATCGCGAAGAGGTCTACGACAACCGCAAGCCGATGGACGAACCCGCCATCCGCACCCCCGACGGCGCCCCCACCGACGCCAACCCCTCGCTGACGATCGCCGACTTCGGTCCCGCCCCGATCGGGGTCCCCAACTTCGTCATCGACCAGTTCACGATCCCGCCCTTCCTGCTGCCGATCTATCAGGCCTGCGGCACCCAGTACGGCATCCCCTGGCAGGTGCTCGCCTCGATCAACCGGATCGAGACCGCCTTCGGCACCAACCTGAACGTCTCCAGCGCCGGCGCCCTGGGCTGGATGCAGTTCATGCCCGCGACCTGGCGCACCTATGGCGTCGACGCCAACTCCGACGGGCGCGAGGACCCCTATAACCCGGTCGACGCGATCTGCGCCGCGGCCCGCTATCTGCGCGCCTCCGGCGGCCAGGAGGACCTCGCGGGGGCGATCTTCGCCTACAACCACGCCGACTGGTACGTCGACGAGGTGCTGCTCTATGCGCGCCAGTACGGGCGCCTTCCCGACGATTTGGTCGGCTCGCTGACCGGGCTCACCGAGGGCGCGCGCTTCCCGGTCGCCGCCAACGCCCGCTATGCCGACGACATCTCCGAGCGCCGGGCGCTTAAGCGCTCGCGGCCCGGCAAGCGCGCCTACGGCAACGCCGCCGAGGTGATCTCCTCCTCACCCACACGCCGAGGGATCGACATCTACTCGCGCGAGGGCGCCCCGGTGGTCGCCGTCAACGACGGCGTGATCACCGAGATCGGCAAGTCCAAGGAGCTCGGCCGCTTCATCGTCCTGCGCGACGCCTACGGCAACCGGTTCACCTACGCGAAGCTGGGCAGGGTCTCCGACGTCTACCCGGTGCAGAAGCAGCAGCGCCTCTCGGCCGCCGACTTCGAGCTCGTCTCCCCGAGCGACCCGAAGCCGAAGCAGGCGGCGAGCGCGGGCAACAACGACGTGGCGCGACCCGACCGCGCCGAGCGCGAGGCGCAGCCGGCCGACGGACCGACCAACACCGAGGACACCCGCGAGCGCCTCTACGCGTTCCCCGAGCGGGCGAGCAACGTCGACCGCGCCGATCTCACGGGCCAGCTCGACTCGTTGATGAAGGACCGATTCCCCGGCTACGAGTCGTTCAAGTCGTACTTCTCCGGCGTGCTTCGGTTCGACTCCAAGACGATGGACATGCGGCAGCTGAAGGAGGGCTCGCACGTGATCGCCGGGACCGTGCTCGGCAAGATCGGCAAGGTCGACGAGGTCGCGCCGCGGGTCCACTTCGCGATCCGCCCCGCCGGCCGCGGCGCGCCGAAGATCGACCCGAAGCCGATCCTCGACGGCTGGAAGCTGCTCGAGGCCACCGCGATCTACCGCGCCGCCGGAGAGAACCCGCTCGCCGACGGCGCCACCACCGGCCAGGTGCTGCTGATGTCGAAGCCGCAGCTGATCAGGCGCGTGCTCGCCGATCCGCGGCTCGAGATCTATGCCTGCGGGCGCGAGGACATCAGGAGCGGTCAGGTCGACCGCCGCGTGCTGGCGCTGCTCGAGTACCTCGTCGAGCGCGGCTTCCGCCTGACCGTCAGCTCACTCAAGTGCGGTCACTCCGTCTACACCTCCTCCGGCAACATCAGCCACCACTCGTCCGGGAACGCGGTCGACATCCCGCAGATCAACGGCATCCCGGTGCTCGGCAATCAGGGGCCCGGATCGATCACCGAGGCGCTGGTCAAGGAGGTGATGGCGCTGCAGGGCAACATGCGGCCCGCCCAGATCATCTCGCTCATGGACTTCGGCGCGGACAACACCTTCGCCATGAGCGACCACGCCGATCACGTGCACGTCGGCTTCCAGCCTCCGTTCGGCCCGGGCTCCGGCAGCGTCTCGCGCCAATTCACGGAGATCCTCAAGCCCGACCAGTGGGAGCGCCTGATCGACCGGATCGGCAAGATCGACAACCCCAGCGTGCCGACCTCGCCCTCCCGTTACGCGGCCCCGGCGGAGAAGGGTCACGACGAGGCGGCCGAGGACGGGGCCGGCAAGCGCCGCCGAGCGTCCAGCGCCCACCTGGGCGAGTAACCGGCCGCAGCGCCGCCGTCGAATAGCGTCCGCGCCGTGAGCGGCCAGGATCGCCTGCCCTTCGTCCAGTTCGAGCTCGCCGGCACGGTCGGGCTCGAGCAGGGCCGCTACCTCGGGAGCGACCCGGAGCGGGTGCTCGTGGTGACCGTCGCAGGCGCCCCGACGCCGCCGCGCCGCCGTCTCGGCCGGGTGAAGCCCAAGGACGCCGACCCCGACGCCGACCCCCCCACGGTCCCGCTGACGACCCTGACCGTGGTGCGCCCCGATCCGCTCGGCGACGAGCCCGGTGCCGAGCGCTGGCTCGGCGAGCTGCGCGACGACCCCGACGCGATGGCCGAAGAGGTGCGTGACGCGGTCGTGTTCGTCAACGGCGCCCTTCACGCGCACCGCGCAGCGGTGCTCGATCCGGACCTCGCCGATGTCACGGCCCCGCATGCGCTGGCGGTGCGGATCGGGTTCGGAAGCGGCGACGAGCTGGCGGACGGCAGATTCACGCGGGCGTTCGAGGTCCCGCGCTCGGCGCGCCGTCGTCGCGGCGAGGTGCTGCGCCCGCAGGAACGGGTCGCCGGGGTGCTCGGGGGCCGCGAGACGGTCGCGGCATGCGAGCTGCTGGTGCTGCGGGCGCGCTCCGATCTGGACGCCGGCCGCGGCCGCGAAGCGGCGCTGCAGCTGCGTGTCGGGCTCGAGGCGCTGCTCGCCGAGCGCGAGGTGCTCGCCGCCCCCGGGCAGGACGAGGATCTCGCCGTCCTCGCCGAGCGGCGCTCGATCACCGGTCAAGCCGCGAACGAGGCGCTCGGCGGCGAGCTCGGCGACGGGCGTATGGCCGAGGTCACCGAGACGTTGCGGCTGTGCGAGCGCGTGCTGAGGCGCCGGCGGGCGCTGGGGTGAGGGGCGGGGGCGTTCCGCTCGGGCGGCGGCGGTGGACGAAGCCGGGCTGGGTCAAGTAGGGGAGGCCTGCAGCGCGAAGCCTCCGCCACCGGCATCGGTTGTCGTGTTAGGCACGCATACGGTGCTTAACACGACAATGGACGCGAAATCGGGCGATCTCGCCGCGGCCGGCGCTCAACCCTCCCCTACCTGACAGCCCGCTCCCGGCGGCCTCCGACGCGCCGAGGCGGCGCCGGACCGCGTGCGCTAAAGCGCCGCCAGCACCGCCTCGAGCTCGGTCACCACGTCGCCGTCGAGCTTCACCACCGCCTCGCGGTCGTACGGCGTCGCGCCCTGGGTGACGATCGCGACTCTGCCGCCGCCGTCGAGGGTGACCTCCGGGAGCGAGGCGACCGGGTAGACCTCGAGCGAGGAGCCGACGCAGAGCAGCAGGTCGGCGCTCGCGCAGAGCTCGTGGGCCTCGGCCATCGCCGCCTCGGGCAGTACCTCGCCGAAGAGCACGACGTCGGGCTTGACCTTGCCTGTGCAGCAGGCGCACGTTGCGACCCCGTCCGCGCCGAAGAGCTCGCCGACGCTCTCGAGCGGATAGCTGGCGCGGCAGCTGGTGCAGCTCGAGGTGGCGATCGAGCCGTGCACCTCGACCACGCGATCGGAGCCCGCCTTGCCGTGCAGGCGGTCGATGTTCTGTGTGATCACCGCGGCCAGGATCCCGCGAGCCTCGAGCTCAGCTAGAGCTTCATGGGCGCCGTTCGGCCGCTTTTCGTCCAGGTCGGCGAAGCGGGGCCGGTAGAAGCCCCAGAAACGCTTGGGGTCGCGATGGAAGGCGTCGATGTGGGCGACCTCCATCGGATCCACCTTCTCCCACAACCCCTTGCCGGGGGTCCTGAAGTCCGGGATCCCGGACGGCACCGAGATGCCCGCGCCGGTCAGCGCCACCACCGACTCGGAGTCGCGGATCAGCGCGGCCAGCTCGGCCGCCGGACAGTGCGGTCTGGAGTCGGTCCGCGGGCTCACTTTCCCTGCCACCTCGCCGTCCGCTTGCCGAGGAACGCGCTGATCCCCTCCCGGGCGTCCTCCGATTGGAAGGCCCGCTCGAAGCTCTTCTTCTCCTTCTCGATCCCCTCGTCGAGGTCCGGATCGTCCGAGGCGCGCTTGACCTCCTCGACGGCGATCGGCGCCTGGGCGGCGAGCTTGCGGGCCCAGGCGACCGCAGTGTCGAAGAGCTCGTGGTCGGGGACGACGCGATTTGCGAGCCCGTATGCCTCCGCCTCGCCGGAGGAGATCGCGTCGCCGATCAGGTTCATCTCCAGCGCCTTCGCCGAGCCGACCAGCCTCGGAAGGCGCTGGGTGCCGCCGAAGCCGGGGATGATCCCGAGCTTGATCTCGGGCTGGCCGAAGACGGCCGAATCGGCCGCGATCCGGAAGTCGCAGGCCATCGCCAGCTCGCAGCCGCCGCCGAAGGCGAGCGAGTTCACCGCGGCGACGGTCGAGACGCGCTTGCGGCCCAGCTCGCGAAGCAGCGCGTGCCCGCCGTGGATGAGCTCGCGCCCGCGGGCCTCATCCATGGAGGCGAACGCCTTGATGTCGGCGCCGGCTGAGAACACGACCGGGTTCGAGGAGGCGATGACCAACGCCCGGATTTCGTCCGAGGCCTTCACCCGCTCCCAGACCGTCTCGAGGTCCTTGATCAGCTGGGGGGAGATCGCGTTCATCGGCGGGTTGACGAGCCAGGCGATCGCGACGTCGCCGCGAGTCTCGAGCTTCACCGCGTCGGCCTGCTCGCCCTCGTCGGGCCGCGGGTAGGCATAGAAGCCCTGACCGGACTTCTGGCCGTGACGCCCCTGGGCGACGAGCCGCTTCAGGATCCTGGGCGGCGCGAAGCGCTCGCCGTGCTCGTTCTGTGCCCGCTCGAGCTTCTCGAGGGTGTCGTCGAGGCCGGCGAGGTCGGCGCCCATGAACGGCGGGAAGATCCCCCGCCTGGGGTCCATGCCGGCTCCGGCCATCATCCCGAGATCGATGTCGCGAACGGTGCACACGCCCTCCTCCAAGAGCAGGCACGCCTCGACCAGCGCCTTCAGCTTCAGCAGCTCGGCGAGTGCCTCGCCGTCGGGCTCCGCGTCGCCCTCGAGCTGCGGCTCGCCGTCCTTGTAGAAGCCGTCACCGCCGGACTTCGCGCCGAGGTGCCCGTCCGCGACCAGGCTGCGCATCCCCTCGTGGACGTAGAACGAGTCGCCGTATGCGTCGCGGAGGTGCTCGGCGACGTGGAGGATCGTGTCGAGGCCGAGCAGGTCGCCCAGGAAGAAGGGACCCATCGGCGCCACGTTGGCGGCCGTGATGGCCTCGTCGATCTTCTTGATCGAGAGGCCCTGCTCCGCCTGGGCGCGCCAGATCTCGCCGACGGCGCTGTTGAGGATCCGGTTGACGACGAAGCCCGGTACCTCGGCGCACGTGATCGGCTGCTTGCGGATCGCCTGCGCGAAGTTGTAGGCGGCCTGGACGGTCTCGGGGTCGCTCTCGTCGCCCTCGACGATCTCGACCAGCGGCATCACCGAGGCGGGATAGAAGAAGTGGAAGCCGACGACCTTCTCGGGCCGCAGGGTCGCCTCGCCCATCTCCGAGATCGAGAGCGAGGAGGTGTTCGAGGCGAGGATCGCGTGGCCGGGCGTGACCTCATCGAGCTCCGCGAACACGGCCTGCTTGATCTCCATCTTCTCGGGCGCGGCCTCGATCACGAGATCGACGTCGCCGAAGCTGTCGTAGGTGGTCGCGCCCTCGATCAGGCCGATCACCTCCTCGAGCCTCGCTGAGGCCTGCTCCTCGGTCAGCTTCTCCTTCTCGACCAGCCGGTCGAGCTGGCCCTTGGTGACCTCGCGCGCCTTCTCGAGGCCGTGGTCGACGAACTCCTGGTCGATGTCCTTGAGGACGACTGGGATGTCGGACGACGCGATCGCCTGCGCGATCTCACCGCCCATCGTGCCGGCGCCGACGACGGCGGCCTTGAAGACGAACATTCGGTTGGGACCCTCCGGTGTCGCTGAAAGAGCGCGCGGGAGGCTAGCGATCCGCCGCCACCGGCGGCACGGAGCTCAAGCAGGCTGGAGCGGCTTGATGTTGTGGTGCAGGTGAAAGACGTTGTCGGGGTCGTACTCGGCCTTGACTGCCGCGAGGCGCTCATAGTTCTCGCGCCCGTAGCCGGCGATCAGCCGGTCCTCGCCCTCGTTGGGGAGGAAGTTGAGATAGACGTTCTCGATCGCGTACGGGCGCATGTCCTCGACGATGCCGCGGGCCCACGCCTTCGCCTGCTCGTCATCACCCGGGTCCTCCCAGAGCCCGAGCGGGTGCACCGCCCAGGGCGCATGCCGGTAGGGCATCGGCCACTCGCCCGCGTTGCGGGCCAGCGCGCCCCCGAGCGGGAAGAGGATGTGCTGCGATGGCGACGGCACGACCATGTCGTGCGCCCGCCGGCAGAAGGCGTCGATCGCCTCGTCGGGAAAGCGGTCGAGGTACTCCGCGGACCAGTAGTTCCGGTACCCGGGCGGATCGTCGATCGCGGACTGGGCTTCCGAGTAGGGCATCTCGGCGATCATCTCCGCCTCCGGCGCGAGCTCGAGGAACGGCGCCAGCGCCTCCCTCGCCTCGGCCTCACCACCCGCGTAGAAGCCGACGACACCGGCGACCAGCTGTCCCTGGAGCTGCTCGGGGACGAACTCTTCGGGCGGCCCCGTGATGTATGCGCCCGCGCCGCCGAGCTCCTCCGGGGCGCCGGCGTCGAACAGGTCACGGTAATGACGCATCACTTCGGGCCCGGCGTCCGCCGGCCACAGAAGCAACGCCAGGGTGATCGTGGGCAACTCCGATAGCCGGAACACGAGCTCGGTCGCGACGCCGAAATTGCCGCCGCCACCGTGCAGGGCCCAGAACAGCTCCGGGTTCTCGGTCGCGCTCGCCCTGACTCGGCGGCCGTCCGCGGTCACGAGAGCCACCGACTCGAGGTGGTCGCATGCGGCTCCGAACTTGCGCTCGAACCAGGTCGAGCCGCCGCCCAGCGTCAACCCGGCAACCCCGGTCGTCGAGACCCGCCCGCCGGTCGTCATCAGGCCGTGCGGCTGACCGGCGCGGTCGAAGTCGCCCCACGTGGCCCCGCCACCGACCCGCGCGATGCGCGCATCGGGGTCGATCTCGACCGCGTTCATTCGCCGCATGTCGATCACCAGGCCGTCCTCGACCGAGCCGGCGCCTGCGACGCTGTGGCCGCCGCTGCGAATGGCCACCTCCAGCCCCTGCTCCCGGGCGTGCGCGAGGGCGGCGGCCACGTCGGCATCCGACTCGCACTGGGCGATCAGCGCCGGGCGCCGGTCGATCATCGAGTTGAAGATCGAGCGTGCCTCGTCGTACCCCGCGTCGTCGGGCCCGATCAGCTCGCCGTCGAATCGATCGCGCAGTCCTCCGGCCTCCATGCTTCAGCTCCTCTGTCGGTGGTGGTCTGACCGTAACCGGTCGGCCGCCGACCGTAAAGGACGTCCGCGGACGGGTCAGTGAGCGTGGTCACGAAGGCGCGCGGCGGATCGGGTCGCCGAGCGTGGCGACCTCCTCCGCCTCGTGCTTGAAGCGCAGCAGGGAACGCTGAAGCGAGGCGCGCACCTGGCCGCGGACGAACAGCCGCTCGGTGAGCCAGGCGAACGGGCCGCCCCGCCGCAGGCCGTAGTCGTAGCTCAGGGTGACGCGTGTCCGCTCGCCCTCGATCTCGAACCGAGTCAGCAGTTCGCCCTGTGACTCGGGGTCGGAGAACTCGATCAGATGCCGGCGGCGCGGCTGGTGCTCCAGCACCCGCTCGGTCACCGTGCCCCGTCCGGCCGGGTTCGAACGCCAGACCAGGGTCCCGCCCTCGCCGGGATAGCCCTGTGCGGAGGAGACTGCGTGAAAGCCGTCCACCCATGCCGGCCAGCCGCGGGGCTCGAAGTAGTAGTCCCAGACCTCCGCGAGCGAGGCGTCGATGAGCAGCGACTCTTCGAGCGTCGGCATGTTCAGGCGTCCCCGTAGACCTCGCGCTTGATCAGGGTCACCGAGCGGATCACCGAGTCGAGGAAGGGCTCGAGCTCGGCCAGGAGCCGGCGGAGCTCCCGGCGGCCGGCCGCCGTGATCGAGTAGTAGCGCCGCGTCCGCCGGTCGGGATGCTCCCAGTCGCCCTTGATCATCCCCTGCGCCTCGAGCTCACGCAGCAGCGGGTAGATCGTGTTCGGGTTCGCGGAGATCACCCCCTCGGTGATCCGCTCGATCTCCTCGATCAACCGGTTGCCGTACTGGCGTTCTTGCGCGATCAGGTGCAGGACGAGCAGCGGAAAGACGTCGCGCCGGCGAATTTCGCCGCCGAACACGTCCATCGAGCGCCCGGCCCGCCTCGCCCGCGGTCGTTCGCCGCGCTCGCGCGCAGTCCGGGCCGCCTCGGCAACCGCGTCGGCCACGGGCTCGCGAGGCGACGCCGAGCCGCGCCGCTGTTGAGGCGCCTTGTTCGAGCGCCGCTCCGCCATCGGCCGCCGACCATACGACAAGTCGCATCCGTGACGAGGCTCACTGACGGGGGCGCCACCGGGCGGTAGCGTCGCCTTGTTCCGTTCGCCACGAGGAGAAGAGCGTTATGGCAAACATGACCGTCAACCAGCGAACCCAGTTCGATCGCGTCGACCTGAGCGTGCCGACGACCGGGGTCCGCGTTCGCAACCGGACGCCGCTGATCATCTTCACCGTGATCGCCGCCGCGGTCCTCGGCGCCCTCATCTACGCGACCGCGGTCGCCATCGACGGCTGGGCGAAGGCGCTCGTGCTCGGCGTGATCATGCTGACCGCCGTCGGCGCGATGATCGCGGTCAACCCGCTGCGCCGAGGCTGAAAAGCGGACGGAACGAGAAGGGCCCCGCTCCGGCGGGGCCCTTCGCATGCTTGGTCAGGCGCAGCCCTCGAGCCGGGCGAACGTTATGAGAGGCTCCACTAGACCGTCGCGGCTGCGGTCTCGGTCTGCTTCTCGGTGACCTCGGTCTGCGTCTTGATCGCCTCCGCGATCGGCTCGGAGACGTCGCGGCCCATCAGCACCTCCTTGGCGATCACGAGTCGCTGGATCTGAGAGGTCCCCTCGTAGAGCTGCATGATCTTCGCGTCGCGCATCAGCTTTTCCACCGGGTACTCCTTGATGAAGCCGTAGCCGCCGTAGACCTGGACCGCGTCGACCGTGATCTCCATCGCCGAGTCGGCCGCGAACCGCTTCGCGTGCGAGCAGGCGAGGGTGTTGCGGATCCCCTGGTCGAGGAGCGCTGCCGACTGCCAGGTGAGCAGCCGCCCGGCCTCGACCTTGGTGGCCATGTCGGCGATCATGAACGCGACCGCCTGGTGCATGGCGATCGGGACGCCGAACTGGACTCGCTCCTTCGAGTACTCGGCCGCGAACTCGAACGCGGCCCTGCCGATGCCGACAGCCATTGCGGCGACGCCGGGACGGGTGCGGTCGAGGGTCATCATCGCGAGCTTGAAGCCGTGGTTCTCCTCGCCGAGGAGGTGGTCCTCAGGGACCTCGGTCTCGTTGAAGACCACCGTGGCGGTGTTGGAGGCGCGCTGACCTAGCTTGTCCTCCTTCTTGTCGATGATCACCGTGTCGTCGCGCGGGACGACGAAGGCCGAGATGCCGCGGTGGCCGGCGTCCTTGTCGGTCTTCGCGTAGACCGTGTACCAGTCGGCGTACTGGCCGTTGGTGATGAAGCACTTGGAGCCGTTGAGCACCCACTTGTCGCCCTGCTTGGTGGCGGTGGTCTTCATCCCCGAGACGTCGGAGCCGGCGTCGGGCTCCGTGAGGCAGAAGGAGGCGAGCTTCGGCTCCTCGGTCAGCATCCCGAGGTAGCGGCGCTTGATGTCCTCGCTGCCGCCGATGGCCACGGGCGTCATCGCCAGGCCGTTGGCCGCCAGCGACGTGCCGATCCCCGAGCAGCCCCAGCCGAACTCCTCCTCGATGAGGCAGCCGGAGAGGAAGTCGAGCCCGGGCCCGCCGTACTCCTCCGGGATGTGGGTGTTCATCAGCCCCACCTCCCAGGCCTTCTCGATGATCTCCTGGGGCCAGGTTCCGTCCTTGTCGTACTCCCAGGCGACCTTGCGAATCTCCCTCTCGGCGAAGTTGTGCGCGAGCTCGCGCAGATCCTTCTGCTCGTCGGTCAGCGTGAAATCCACGGCTCAGGGGCTCCTTTGCGTGCGTTTGGAAATCCCGATTGACTGATCAGTCAATCACCTCGAAAGGGTACCTGATCTACCCTTCAGATGTGGCGGCCGCTCCACTGCTGGCGCTCTCCAACGGCGAGGTGATCCTGATCGTCGCCCTTGCCGCGATCCCGATCGCCGGGCTCGCGTTCGTCGCCGGCGCCGGCAACGCCTTTCGCCAGATCGGCAAGGGCCGGTTCTCGGTCGAGTTCGAGGATGACCTGCCGCAGAAGGTGCGCGACTCCGATGCGGAGGCGAGCCCGGACGTGCGCGAGGAGGAAATCCGCCAGCTGCTCGAGGCGAAGGCCTACCGCCAGTCGAGCCGCGGCGAGGCGCCGCTCGACGTCGACGAGGAGCTCGGGCGGCTGATGACCGAGCAGGCGGCCGCCGCCCCCGGCGAGGACCCGGCCCTGCGCGAGGAGGTGCGCCAGCTCGTCATCGCCCGCAACGAGCGCCGCCAGCGCCAGGGCAAGGAGCCGCTCGACGTCGACGCCGAGATCGAGCGGCAGCTCCGCGAGTTGGAGAACCTGGGCCAATAGCTGCCGGCTCGGTTGTCGCGGCCCGCGCTCGATAGATTCCGCGACGTGACCCCCGAGGAGGCCGACAACGTGGTCGACCTGGAGGACCTGCTGGTTCGGCCGGGCACCTACTTCAACCCGCAGACCGAGGTCGTGCTGGTGGTCGACGACTCCGCTTCGATCGACCAGGAGGTCTTCAACATGGAGGCCTACGAGGGGGTCGACTGGGTTCGGATCTCCGATGACGTCCCGGTCGACGAGGACGCTCGCGACAAGGCGCTGGAGTCCTTCCAGACCCACTATCACCCCGGCTCGGGCGGATCGATGTCGGAGACCGCACTGGAGCAGGGCGACGACGAATACGACTCCGACGAGGATGGCCAGGACCCCGGCCGGGAGGATTGAGATGAGCGGTTACTCCGTCGCCAAGCGTGACGAAGCCGTCGACTGGATGGCTCAGTATCCGGGGTTCGGCGAGATGCGCTGGTACACCGACGCCCTCGGCTGCACCGAGGTCTCCTTCTCATGGCGCTCGATGCCGCCGGGGACCGGGGGGCGCGGGAGCTACGGGCACCGCCACCCGGGCCAGGAGGAGATCTACTTCGTGATCTCCGGCACCATCACCGTCAAGGTCGGCGACGACGTGTTCGAGGCCGGGCCGCAGACCGCCGTGCGGATGTCGGGCGAGGAGTTCTACTCGGTCCACAACGACACCGACTCCGACGTGGAGCTCCTGCTGTTTTCGACCAGGCGCGAGGACGCGGGCACCGAGCGCCAGGACGACTTCTGGCCCGACTGAGCGCCCCGGTCAGCGAGCGGCTCGAGGCCGAGGTGCCCGACCGCCGGCGGCACCTCGAGTTCGTAACCGCTCAGCTCGCCGATCCCGACGTGCTGCCGTGGCACTTCCCCGCGGGCGAGGGGCGCGACGGTGGGCCGCGCACCCCGGCGCAGCTCGACGAGATGTTCGCGACCTGGGAGCGCCAGCAGCGCGAGCGCGGGTTCAGCTGGTGGCCCTGGCGCGAGCGCTCCAGCGGCCAGCTGATCGGGCTGATCGGCCTCAACGCGGCCGAGATCGACGGCGAGCCAGTCGTCGAGGTCGGCTGGTCGGTGCGGCGGGCGCGTTGGGGCGAAGGGCTTCGCGGTCGAGGCGGCCCGGGCCTCGCTCGACTGGGGCTTCGAGCGCTGCGGCCTCGAGGAGATCGTCTCGTTCACCATGGTCACCAACGAGCGCTCCCGCAGGGTGATGGAGAAGCTCGGGCTCGAATACGTACGCGACTTCGACCGCATCGGCCTCCCCCACGTCCTCTATCGCGCCCGCCGCTAGATTTCGGCCCCGTGCTCGGCGTCGGCGAGAAAGCCCCCGACTTCACCCTCCCCGACCAGAACGGCGAGGAGGTGACGCTCTCGGACCTGCGGGGCGGCACGGTCGTCCTCTACTTCTATCCACGGGCGGAACGCGGGTGGACAAAAGCAGTACCGCTCGAACCTGCTCACAAGGTCGGGTGTCGGATTCTCGGGCAGGTCTGTGGTCAGGTTTAGCGACACGCTCGATAGCGGGGCGCCGAGAGAACCGATCTAGGGTCGTGCTCGCACACGCCCCGACGCCGCACAGCTTCTAGCTGTGGGAAGGATGAGGTAACGATGCCAACGATCGGTGGTGTTCCACGAGGTACGACGACGTCGATCACTGGCTTGCTTCACCGAAGCGAGCACGGAATTCTTCGGGCCGCGCGGAATGACGGTGCGCACCTTTCGAGACCCGGAGGGATCGAATCGGGTCGGGCTGATCGTCGAGGTCCCGGATCCCTCTGACTGGCAGGAGGCCCTTGAGTCTGAGGAGGCGGCGGAGGCGATGAAGTACGACGGTGTTCGCCCTCAGACGATGATGGCACTCGTCGAGGCGTAGCACGCGCAACTCGCGCGGCGGACACACCGGGGTGCACCACCCGGCCTGCGGGATCCGCGACCGGCGCGCCGACTACGAGGCGGCCGGCGTCCGCGTGGTCGGGATCTCGCCGGACCCGGTCGACGCGGTGGCCAAGTTCGCCGCCAAGCACGGGCTCGGCTTCACGCTGCTCGCCGACGCCGACCACGCGGTCGCTGACGCCTACGGCACCTGGGTCGAGAAGCGCAATTACGGCAGGACCTACTGGGGCGTCCAGCGGTCGACGTTCATCATCGATCCCGAGGGCACGATCGCCCACGTGATCGAGAAGGCGTCGCCGAAGACGCACGACGACGAGGTCCTCGCGGCGCTGGCGGACATTCAGGCGACGGCGACGTAGACGATGAAGGTCGCCGAACAGCGCCGACCAGATCAGGATCGGTACGAGCTCGAAGCGACGCCGAAGCCGCAGCGCCCAGTAGGCGACAGCGCCGCCGGCGAGGCCGAGGACGCCGGCGACGATCGCGAAGCGGTCGAGGTCCCAGTCGGTGATCAGGAGGCCGGCGGCGATCGGGATCGTCGACTGGAACACCATTGCGCCGGTGATGTTGCCGAGCGCGAGGCTGTCCTTGCCGTCCTTCACCCAGAAGAAGCTGTTCGCCTTCTCGGGAAGCTCGGTCGCCAGCGGGGCCAGCACGAGCGAGAGGACCAGCGGCTCGAGGCCGATGCTCTCGGCGACGTGGAGCAACTCCTCGACGAACAGGTGCGCGCCGCCGACGATCGCAGCGAGGCCGATGATCAGCTGGATGACGACCGTCGCCCCTGGCGGGTCGTCGCCGGGCGTGCGGTCCATGTACAGGGGCCCGATCGTCTCCGCCTCCTGCACCTCGCCGCCGCCTCGCAGGGTTGCGCGCACGTAGCCCGCGTAAGCGACCACGAGGACGATCGCGAGTGGGATGTGAACCTCCTCGGGCACGACGACGCCGATGAGGATCCCTGCGGCGAAGAAGATCAGGAAGAAGACCAGGTCGCGATCGAGGGTCGGGACGTGGACGCGGAGGCTGGTGCCCTGCTCGCGCCGGCGCTTGAACACCAGCGCCGAGATCCCGACCAGCGCCATCGCGACGGTCGCCAGCAGGAACGGGGCGCCGATGATCGCCCCGATCGCGACGTCCTCGGACCCCTCGGCGCCGCCGATGATCGCCACGATCGGGATCAACGTCTCCGGCATCGCGGTGCCGACCGCCGCCAGGATGCTGCCGGTCGCCCCCTCGCCGACGCCGAGCTTGTTGCCCGCCCACTCGACCGCGTTGGTGAACAGCAGCGCCCCCGCGAGGATCACGGCGAAGCTCACAGCCAGGAGGACGACTTCCATCAGGCGTACAGGAACGCGAGGGCCAGGACGGCGTAGACCGCCAGCAGCTGGACGCCCTCGAACCAGTTCGACTCGCCCTCCTGGGTCACGTAGGCGGCGATCAGCACGGCGACGAGCACCGCGCCCAGCTCGAACCCGTTGAACACCAGGGCCATCGGCTCGGGGCCGATCACGAACGACAGCAGGACCAGGATCGGGGCGACGAAGAGCGCGATCTGCGCCGCCGAGCCGACCGCGATGTTGACCGCGAGGTCCATCTTGTTCTTGCGGGCGACGAGCACCGCAACCCAGTGCTCGGCGGCGTTGCCGACCACGGCGACCACGATGATCCCGACGAAGAACTCGCTCAGCCCGATCGACTCCGACGCCTCGGAGATCGAGCCGACCAGGACCTCGGAGACGAGCGCGACCGCCGCACCGGCGATCGCGAGCATCAGGATCGAGCGTCGGACGCTCCAGCCGAAGCCCTCGTGCTCCTGCTCCGCGTAGGGCGGGTTGAAGACGTCGCGGTGGGTGCGGAGCGAGAAGAGCAGGCCCGCGAGATAGGAGATGCCGAGGATTACCGCGACCCCGACCGAGAGCTCCTCGAGGTCGCTGCCGAAGTCGACGAGCTCGGAGTCGACGGCGGGGAGCCCGCCGCCCGCGACCAGGGCGTAGATCGCCGGCATGATGAGCGCCGCGACCGCGAGAAACAGCATCGTCGCCTGCGCGTTGGCCGCCGTGCGGTTGAAGGTCTGACGCGCCCGCCCGATTCCGCCGACGACCATCGAGGCCCCGAGCACCAGCAGCAGGTTGCCGAGGATCGAGCCGACGATCGAGGCCTTGACCACCTCCTGGAGGCCCTCGGCGAGCAGGAACACGGCGATGATCAGCTCGGCCGCGTTGCCGAAGGTGACGTTGAGAAACCCGCCGATCCCCGGGCCCGAGCGCGCCGCCAGCTCCTCCGTCGCCAGGCCCATCAGCGCCGCGGTCGGGATGATCCCCAGCGCGGCGCAGGCGAAGACCAGGGTCGCCGACGCATGCGCCAGCTCCAGCGCCACCGCGGCGACGATGAACGGGGTGAGCAGGTAGGGCCAGCCCTGGGCGCTGAGCAGGAATCCCGCCGGCCCATCCCGCCTCTGTCCCTGCGCGCTCATCCGGGCAGCCTAGTAACGCGCTCGCGAAAGGGGCCCCGGCGTGCGCCGGAGCCCTTGCTTCGCTCGCCGATCGAGCCTAGAGCTGGCTCGCGCAGGCGTTGATCTCGTCGGGCGTCTGCGCCTCGGCGATGCAGTCGAGATACGCGTCGGCGTTGCCGCCGGCCGCGCCGCCACCGCCACCGCCGCCTCCCGGCAGGCCGCCACCGGCTCCGCCGAGGGCGCCGAGCCCGCCGAGGCCGCCGAGCGCGCTCGGGTCGACCCCGAACTGCCCGAGCAGCTCCTCGAGCGGCTGGGCGTCGCTGGGCGCCGAGATCTCCTGCTCCTCGTTGACGCTCGCCAGGCGCAGCGAGAAGCTGGCGTCGACGCTCTCCACGCCGGCCGCCTCGGCATCCGGAATCGCGCTCGGGTCGACCGCCAGGTTGAAGTCGACGCCGCGCAGGATGCGGTCGTCGACACCGGAGTAGAGATCGAAGCTCGCCTC
This sequence comes from uncultured Solirubrobacterales bacterium, assembly GCA_963729075.1. GTDB lineage: Bacteria > Actinomycetota > Thermoleophilia > Solirubrobacterales > 70-9 > WHSW01. The sequence continues at coordinate 175,870 of CAVSMU010000008.1, forward strand.
CGAGATCGCGTCGGCGATCTGCTGGACCTGCTCCTCGGACGGCACGCCCGCGGCCGAGGCCTCGGGGAGCGCCGCGCCGAGCCCGATCAGGTCCTGGAGCATCGTGTCGACGTTCAGGCTGCCGCTGATGTGCGTGGTTTCGGTGCCCTCGATCTCCTCGTCGCCCTCGGTCGAGAGGTCCCCGAGCCAGCTCTGGAAGTCGATGTCGCAGGCCGAGGTGTCACCGCCCTGCGCCTGCAGCGACTGCTCGCAGCCCTGCTGGAACGCGTCCGTGAACGAGAGGCCCTCGGTCTCGGCCTGCTGCGCGGAGGCCCGCTCGGCGAGCTTCTTGAACCGGCCGAAGGTCTCGGCGCCCACCTCGTAGGCGCTGCCGCCGTACTCGACGTAGGCATTGTCCTCGGTGACCGTGATCCCACCTTCGAAGTCGAAGCTCTGCCCGGCGCCCTCCGCCGAAAGCGAGCCGGTCCAGTCGAGCTGCGGGATCGCCGCCGGGTCGTCGGGGTCGCCCTGGAACGGACCGCTGAGGTTGGCCTCGAAGCTGGCGCCCTGATCGCCCTCGGCCGACCCGCCCAGGGTGAGCGAGAGATCGCCGCTGGAGACGGTTTCGTCGTTGTTGAAGGTCTCGTCGATGACCGTCTGCGGGTCGACGTCGCTCGAGTCGTCGCCGCCGCAACCGGCGATCAGCACCGGTACGAACAGCGCGAGCGCCGCGAGCGCGAAGTAGGTGCGGATGCGGGTCAAGCTCTTGATCTCCTCGTAATCGTTATGGAAGGCGAGCCAGAGTAGCGAACCCGAATACGGCCGGAACGCCGCCTCCGCCTCCCCTGCTTGGCCGACCGCGGAGCGCCTGACGCAAGCGCCCGAGCGGAACACCACCACCGCGCGGCGTATCCTGACCCCGTGACCTGTCCGAGTTGCGGCACGGAGAACCCGGATCGAGCACGGTTCTGCATGTCGTGCGGTGCCGGGCTGCCCGTCAGCTGCCCGTCGTGCGGAGCCGAGAACCCGGATCAGGCGAAGTTCTGCATCGAGTGCGGAAGTCCGCTCGCAGCCGCGGAGGCGCGGCCCGCGCGCCCGCGGGCCGACGAGCCTCCCCCCGAGGAACGGCGCAGGGCGACCGTGCTGTTCGCCGACCTCTCCGGGTACACCGCCGTATCCGAGCGCCTCGACCCGGAGCGTATGAAGACGCTCATCGACCGCGCCCTGCGGCGGCTCGGCGAGGAGGTCGAGCGACACGGCGGCACGATCGACAAGTACATCGGCGACAACGTCATGGGGGTGTTCGGCGCCCCGGTTTCCCACGAGGACGATCCCGAGCGCGCCGTGCGCGCGGGGCTCGCGATGCAGGCGGCGATGGCCGAGGTCAACGAGCGGATCGCGGCCGACATCGGCGCCACGTTCGCGCTCCGGGTGGGCATCAACTCCGGGGACGTGCTCGCCGGCCGGGTCGGCGACGGCTACACCGTGATCGGCGATCCGGTCAACGTGGCCGCGCGGCTCGAGGCCGCCGCCTCGCCCGGGACCGTGATCGTGGGCGAGACGACGCACCGCCTGACCGGCGCCGCCATCGAGTACGTCGAGCTCGAGCCGCTGGAGCTCAAGGGCAAGTCCGAGCCGGTGCCCGCCTGGGAAGCGGTGCGGGCCGTCGTGCGCGGCCGCGCCGCGCGCATCGCGCGACCCTCGACGCCGCTGGTCGGGCGCGATGACGAGACCGAGCTGCTGCTGTCGCTGCTCGAGCGCGTCGTCAGCGAGCAGCGGCCGACCCTGGTCACAGTGCTCGGCCAGGCCGGCGTCGGCAAGTCGCGCCTGCTGCGCGAGCTCGCGGACCGCGCGGGCACGCTCGAGCCGCCCGTCGCCGTCCGGCTCGGCAACTGCCCGGCCTACGGCGCCGGGCTCGCCTACTGGGCCCTCGGTGAGGTCGTTCGCGGCACCTTCGACATCGCCGACACCGACGACGCGTCGACGGCCTGGAACAAGCTCAGCGGCGGTATCGGCAACCTCGTAGCGACGTCCGACACGGAGGAGTCGCCCGAGCGGATCGCCGCCGCGCTCGGTCGCCCCCTCGGCATCGAGCCGCCGGCCGGCGCCGGCTCGGAGTCGTTCGAGCCCGAGGATCCGCAGCAGATGCGCGACCGGCTGTTCTCGGCCGTGCGCACGGTGGTCGAGGCGGCCGGACGGCGCGAGCCGATGATCTTCGCGGTCGAGGACATCCACTGGGCCGACGAGGGCATGCTCGACCTGATCGAGTACCTGGCGCGCTGGACGCGGGCGCCAGTCCTGATGATCTGCCTCGCCCGCGACGAGCTCCTCGACCGCCGTCCCGGCTGGGCCGGCGGGCGCATCAACGCCACCCGGATGACGCTCGAGCCGCTCCCGCGCGAGGAGGCAAAGGCCCTGGTGACCACCCTGATGCCCGGCACCGACGCCGGCGTCGCCGGGGGCGATCTCGTCGAGCAGGTGGCCGAGCGCTCGGGTGGCAACCCGCTGTTCGCCGAGGAGATGGTCAACCGGATCGTCGAGGGCGGCGGCGCCGACACGGAGTCGCTGCCGGAGACGGTGCACTCGGTGCTCGCGGCGCGGCTCGACTCCCTCCCGCGTGACGAACGCCGCGTGCTGCAGGCGGCCTCCGTGGTCGGCCACACCTTCTGGGAGGGATCGGTCGATCCGGGCGACATCTCCATCGATCTCACCGAGGCACTCGGATCGCTACAGGAGAAGGATCTCGTGGTGCCCACCGCCGGCAGCAGGCTCGCGGGCCAGCGCGAGTACGCGTTCAAGCACGTGCTGATTCGGGACGTCGCCTACTCGACGCTGCCGAAGGCCGTGCGGGCCCGGCGCCACGCCGAGGTCGGCTCGTTCATCTCGGCGCGCGCCGCGGACCGCTCCGAGGGCGTGATCGCGATGGTCGCCGAGCACTACGGCCGCGCGGCGAGCCTCGGCGCCGCTGCCGACCTCGAGCCCGGTGAGCTGGAGCAGATCGAGGAGCGGGCGCTCGAGGCGCTCGAGGCCGCCGGCGACGCCTCGGCGGGGCTCTACTCGAACCGCGAGGCCCAGGGCCACTACGAGAGCGCGCTCGGCCTCGACGGGCGCCTCGAGCCGGCGGCGCGCGCGCGGATCGCGGAGAAGCTGGGCGATGTCGCGCTGCGGCTCGGACGCGTCGACCGTGCGGTTCGCGCCTGGAACGACGCGCTCGACTATCACCGCGGGCAGGAGGACCTCGCGCGGGTCGGCGACCTACACCGAAAGATCGGCGCCGGCCTGTGGCACAAGGGTGACCGCGAGGGCTCGATCGAGCACTACCAGCGAGGCATCGACCTGCTCAAGGACGGGCCGCCGTGCATCGAGCTCGTCCGGCTCTACGAGGAGGCCGCCTCGCTCTACATGCATACCGGCGACAACATGCTCGCGATCTACGCGTCCGAGAAGGCGCTGCGACTCGCTGAACGGCTCGGCGAAGCGGCCGCCGCGAGCCGCGCCCACGGGATCTTCGGCCGCGTCTTCGGCCGCATCGGCGACTCCGAGCGCGCGCGGGAGAACCTCGAGCGCTCGGTCGAGCTCGCCCGCGAGAGCGACCCGGCCGAGGCGGTGCGGGCGCTGAACGCCCTCGGTTATCACCTCGAGGTCTCCGAGGCCGATTACGGCCACGCGCGCGACGCGTACGGCGCCGCGCTCGACCTGGCGCTGGAGACGGGCGATCTGCCCTCGCAGGTGGAGATCCACGCGGCGCTCGCAACGCTCGCCGTCTATCGCGGCGCCTGGCAGGTCGCCGAGCGCCAGACGGAGGCGTCCGCGACCCTGGCCGAGCGCGAGGGCCTGGACGGAAAGCTCTGCTTCCCGTACTCGATGCGCGGTGTGCTGCGCTGGCACGAGGGCGACCTCGACGAGGCGGCGGAGCTGCTCGAGCGGGCGTTCGACATCGCCGATCAGGTCGGCCGCTCGGAGGTCGCGTTCGAGTCGCTGAGCTGGCTGGCGACGGTGCTGCGCGACCGCGGCGACCACGCCGACGCCGACCAGACCCTCGCCCGGGCGCTCGATCTATGCGAGCGCGCCGGCCTGGTCGCCCAATCGGTCGAGGCGACCGCCGCCCGCGCCGTCAACCTGGCGCTGTGGGGACGGGCCGATGCCGCGCGCGAGGTGGCCGAGGAGGCGGCGAGCCTGGCCGAGCGCTTGCGCTACCCCGTCGGCCGCGCCGCGAGCCTCGAGGCGCAGGGCGCGACGGCGAGCGACCCCGGCGAGCGCGCGAGGCTGCTCGCCGAAGCCGCGGCGGCGTGGACCGAGCTCGAGCGCCCGGCAGACGCCGAGCGCTGCTCGGAGCTCGAGCGCGCGCGCCTCGACGACTAGATCGTCTAGGCCAGCCCCAGGGCCTCGTACTCGCGTAGGAACCCCTCGAACAGGCGCTTGTGCCCCTGCTCGTCGTGGAGGATCTGGATCACCATGTCCTGGGTGACCGGGTCGACCCCGTCGGTCTCCTCGACGATCCGGCTGTAGTGCTCGATCGCGCCCTGCTCGGCCTCGATCACGCCGCGGATGACGTGGACGATGTCCACCTGGTCGGAGGGCGGCTGCAGATACGACTGCTCGGGCTCGAAGTCGAGCGAGCCCGGCACCACTCCGTAGAGCTCCTTGATTCGCGCGGCGAACTGCTGGGCGTGCCCGAGCTCCTCCTGGATGTCCTGCTCCAGCGACTCCTTCACCTCCTGGGCCCGGACGCCGTCCGGGTTGACCGAGTTGGCGATGTAGCTCATCACCGTCTCGATCTCCATCCAGTAGGCCCGCTTGAGGAGCTCGATCACGTGCTCGCGCTGCGCGGCGCTCCCCTCCGCCATGATGTCCATGCTGGTCGTGGCCGTATCGCTCACTTTCGCCTCCTTTGCGCTCGTCTCGATCCTTCCCCTCTAGGTAGGCCTCGAAACTGGGCCTCGCAACGCTAGCGCGAGCTCGAACCGGCCGGACGGGGTCTCGAGCGCCTCGCCGAACAGCTCGCGCAGCCGGCCGAGCCGATAGCGGACCGTCTGCGGGTGGACGTGGAGCTCGGCGGCGACCCGCGAGACCTCTCCCTGGTGGTCGAGCCAGGCCCGCAGGGTCGCGGTGAGCCGCTCGCGCGACGCGGGCGTCTCCGACTCGAGGGGCGCGAGGCGGCTCTCGGCCAGCTCGCGCAGCACGGCCGGGTCGCCATGGGTGGCGAGGCTTGCGAGGTGCTCGTCGCAGGCGACGAGGCCCGAGCCCTCGACGGACCCGTCGCCGATCAGCGTCAGCAGGCTCGTCGCGCGGGCGGTGCTCGTCGCGGCCGCGAGCAGGGGCACCGTCGGGCCGAGCGTCGCAAGGGTGCCAGTGGCCGCGCGCTCGAGGCGAGCGCGGAGCGCCGGCGCGTCGGGATCGGCGACGAGCGCGGTCCCGCCGCCCGTGATCTCGTCCTCGACCACGAGCGCCGCCTCCGGCAGTCGCGCCCGGACGCGGCGCCCGCCGTCGGCCCAGACGAGGGCGGCGATCTCGGCCGGCGGCGTCCAGCCGGCGTCCGCGGCGGCGTCGCGAACCGAGTCCTCGTCGGGATCGGGCTCGAGCAGGAGCTCGGCCACCCGCCGGCGGCGCCGCTGGGTCTCGCCCGCGGCGACCGACTGCTCCTCGGCGTAGCCCTCCGCCGACAGCGCCGTGAGCTCGTCGATGTAGGCGAAAACGGCCTCCGCGAGCAGCGCCAACGTGCGGCGATCGACGCCGGCGTCGATCGCGATCTCGGCGACCCGGCGCCAGGACACCCGCGCGCCGAGCCGGTAGGCGGCGAGCAGCGCGTCGAGCGAGCGCCGCTCCCGGTACTCGCCGCGTCCCAGCCCGCGATAGACGCGCTCGCCGCCGCTGCGGTCGAGGTCGGGGTCGGAGATCAGGTCGGCGAACTGTCCGAGCGCCTCCTCGACGCCGGTGCGGATCCCGGCGCCGAACCGCCCGCGGAGCGGGCGTCGGTAGGCGGGCACGCCCTCCCGGAGCGCCTCGATCACCTCGTCGGCGAGCGCCGGCAGGTGCGGCCGCAGGAGCTCGCCGATTCGCGGTGGGATCCCGGTCCACGGCCGGTCCGATGGCAAGACTTGTTGGTTGATTACAAGATCATAGGCTCAAAACTTGCCGATCGGGGAAGAAATGGACCCGATCTCCGCCTAACCTCACAAACATGCCTGCAATTCAGCGCTACACCAACCTGGCCGCCGTCGTCCTGCCCTTCCTCGCCTTCATCGCCGCCCTCGGGCTGCTGTGGAACAGCGCCGTCGGCTGGTCCGACCTCGCGATCCTGGGCGGGATGTACCTCGTCAGCGCGTTCGGGATCACGATCGGCTACCACCGCCTGCTCACCCATCGCGCCTTCCAGACCTACAAGCCGCTCGAATACGCGTTCGCGATGGCGGGCTCGATGGCCGTCCAGGGGCCGGTGATCGACTGGGTCGCCGACCACCGAAAGCACCACGCCAACACCGACGTCGAGGGCGACCCCCATTCGCCCCACGTCGGCCACGGGAGCGGGCTCGCGGGCCTCTGGCACGCGCACGTCGGCTGGCTCTTCGACGCGAATGGCCAGGCGGATCGGCGCAAGTACGCGCCCGACCTGATGGACGACCGCGGCATGCGCCTGCTGAACCGTTGGTTCCCCGGGCTCGTGGCCCTGTCGCTGCTGGTGCTGTTCGGGGTCGGCGTGGCGCTCACCGGGGCGCTCGCCGGCGGCTTGACGGCGCTGCTCTGGGGCGGCTTCGTGCGGGTCTTCTTCGGCCACCACATCACCTGGTCGATCAACTCGATCTGCCACTTCCACGGCGCGCGGCGCTTCGCCACCGACGACCACTCGACCAACGTCTGGTGGCTCTCGCTCGCCTCGCTCGGCGAGGCCTGGCACCACAACCACCACGCCTTCCCGCGCTCGGCCTTCCACGGCCTGCGCTGGTGGGAGCTCGATCCGTCGGGCCTCGTCATCCGCGTCATGAAGCGGGCCGGGCTGGCATGGAACGTGGTCGCAATCGCGCCCGAGCGACAGACTCAGCGGCTGGCGGCGACGCAGGCCGGGTAGGGGGCGTGGATTCGTTCGTTGACGTGTTGAGCACCGTATGCGTGCCTAATTCGCCAATGAACGCGGCGGGCCGCGGCGCGCAGACCCCTACCTGACCCGACCATCGCCCTGCACGCCGGCCACGTCCCGAGCGCACGGACCCCGCATAGACTCTCCCCATCGCCACCTGGATCCTGACGGGCTCGCTGGAGAACTTCCGCATCAACGTCGAGCGCGGCTTCGACGTGGTCGGGTTCAAGGAGCGCCGCCGCAATCAGGCGGCGGAGTTCGATCCCGGTGACGAGATCGTCTTCTACGTCACGGGGATGCAGGCGTTCGGCGGCATCGCCCGCGTTCGCTCGCGCATGTTCGAGGATCGGACGCCGATCTGGCCGCAGGGCCGCAAGCGGCATCCGGAGGACTACCCCTGGCGCGTCGAGGCGGAGCCGGTCGCGGTGCTGGACGAGGACGCCTTCGTGCCGGCCGAGTCCCTGGTCGGCGCACTCGAGCACGTGCGCAAGTGGCCGGCCGAGCACTGGCACCTGGCGTTCCAGGGCCAGCTGCGTACGGTCTCCGAGGCCGACGCCGAGCTGCTTCGCGACCGGATCGTGGCCGGCGAACGCACCGCAGCGCCGGCCGGGTGATCCACGAGCGCCACTTCACGGTCGAGGAGGCGAACGCGCTCCTGGGGCGGATCGAGCCGGTCCTGCGTTCGCTCCGCGAGGCGCGCGACCGGCTCACCGATGCCGAGGCGCACGAGGCGCTCGCAGGTGCCGCGCCGACCAACGGCGGCGGTGACCCGGGCCGCAACGTCGGCGAGGCTTTCCTGGAGGTCCGCCGGATGCTGCTCGCGCTCCAGGAGCTCGGGATCGTCGTTCAGGACATCGAGCGCGGCCTGATCGACTTCCCGGCGATCCACGAGGGCCGTGAGGTCTATCTCTGCTGGGAGCTCGACGAGCCGCCACGGATCGCGTTCTGGCACGACCTCGAGGCGGGCTACGGCGGGCGGCAGCCGCTGGAGTGAGCGGCGGCGCCGGGGTGGCGGCGCTCGAACGGCAGCCATGTTTAGCCGCGGCCCCGCCCGGGAAAAAAGCGGGCACCGGGTGGCGCGCGCCGGCGAACCCCCCAGCCGCGCGCGCAGCCGCCTGGCCTCTTAAATGAGCCGGGACGCCCTCATGGCGCCCCGGCTCTGGCATCGGAGGTGCCCGCGCGAAGGGGCCTTATCGGCCACCTTGTGGGGTCTTAGGGGGGTTATGGGTTCGGAAAGGAAGACCGGCCCTTCGCGTGCACCCATGCGTAACCGTGTGGCTAATCGGCGCCACACGGGGAGGATGCCACCTCGGACGCTCAGTCTGGACGGATGTTCGACCCCGCCGTCGCACGAACGAGGTCGCGATCGCGCTCGTAGTCGAGCAGCTCGAGCGCCGCCTCGGGCTCCAGCCAGCGCAGCTCGTCCACCTCGTCGTTGGGGGCGAACTCGCCGCCCACGGGTCTCATCAGCCACCAGCGCACCAGCTTGTCGCGCCCCTTGCCATCGCGATATCGCGACGGGGGGAGCTCGGGGCCGAGCTCGCAGCGCAAGCCCGGTCTCCTCCTCGACCTCGCGCAGCGCCCCCTCGCTCCACGCCTCGCCCTCGATGAGCTTGCCCTTGGGCAGCGACCAGTCGTCGTAGCGCGGCCGGTGCACGACCGCGATCTGCTCGCGGCCGTCGTCGTCGCGGACCACCAGCCCGCCCCCGGCCTTGACCATCATCCCGCGGTGAGCGTGAAGCCCTGCTCGCGCACGGCGGCGATGATCCGCTCCCCGTGGCCCGGGCCGTCGGTCTGCAGGACGAGCCGGATCCCGGTCTCGCGCACGTGCAGGTCGACCCCCTCGCGGATGTGGACGACGTCGAGCACGTTGGCCCCCGCCTCGGCGACGGTCGCGACCAGTCCGGCCAGCGCGCCCGGCCGGTCGGGGACGACCGTCGAGAAGACCAGCCGGCGCCCGGCGGCCGTCTCGCCGAGCCGGATGCACTCGACCAGGCGTGCTGCGTCGACGTTCCCGCCCGACAGCACGGCGCAGACCTCGCCATCGGCCGGTGGCTCGACGCTGCCCGAGAGCAGCGCTGCGACGGAGGCCGCGCCGGCGCCCTCGACGACCAGCTTGGAACGCTCGAGCAGCAGCACCATCGCCTGGGCGACGTCGTCGTCGGAGACGGTCACGACCTGGTCGACGTACTCCGACACCAGCGGGAGAGTCAGCTCGCCCGGTCGCTTGACCGCGATTCCGTCGCAGATCGTGCTGGCCGAGCGCGCCCCGATCGGCCGATGGGCCTCGAGCGACGGCGGGTACGGGGCGCACGCGTCCGACTGGACCCCGACCACCCGCGCACCGGGCAGCCGGTCCTTGATCGCGATGGCGGTCCCCGCGATCAGCGCGCCGCCGCCCACCGCGACCACCACCAGGCGCGTCTCGGGAGCCTGACGGGCGATCTCCAGCCCGATCGTCCCCTGGCCGGCGAGGACGACCGGATCGTCGAACGCATGGATCAGCGTCAATCCCTCGCGCTCGCAGGCCTCCACCGCCGCGGCGCCGGCGTCGTCGAACGACCCGGGCACCAGCCGGACCTCGCCGCCATAGCCCCGAACCGCCTCGATCTTCGCGATCGGCGCGTCCTCGGGCATGTAGAGCACCGCGTTGGTTCCGCGCGATCCGGCGGCCACCGCGACCGCCTGGGCGTGGTTGCCGGCGCTGGCGGCGACGACCCCGGCGGCCAGCTCGTCGTCGTCGAGCGCCGCGATCCGGTTCTGGGCACCGCGGACCTTGAACGAGCCCGTGCGCTGGAGGTTCTCGGCCTTGAGCCGGACCGTCCCGCCCGCGCGGCGGGAGATCTCCCCGGCCGAGACCACCGGCGTCTCGCGCACGCGGCCGCGAATCGTCTCCGCGGCGCGCTCGATCTCCGCGACTCCGACCTGTGCTGAGGCCTGCGTGGCCACGCACCCAGGGTAGTGCGGGATCTACCCGGTGGTGCTCTCGGCGACCGGCGCGGGCGTCGCCTCCCGCCACGAATAGGCGTACGCCGGATCGTCGAGGGCGCGTGCGAGTTCGGTCAGCCGCAAGGGCCGGAACGTGTCCCACATCACCGCCAGCTCCTCCGTCCGGCGCATGCCGAGTGCTTTCTCGACCAGGCCGGGCTGCGGGCCATGGGGAAGGCCCGACGGGTGGACGGTGATCGAGCCTGCCTCGATCCCCTTGCGGCTGCCGAACTCGCCCGAGACGTAGTAGATGACCTCCTCCGACTGGAGGTTGGAGTGGTGGTAGGGAAGCGGCACCGCCTCCGGGTCGTAATCGAGCTCGCGCGGGCAGAACGAGCAGATGACGAAGTTGGGCCCCTGGAAGGTCTGGTGGACCGGCGGCGGCAGGTGCAGCCGCCCGGTCCGGGGCTCGAAGTCGTGCACGTTGAAGGCGTACGGGTAGACGTAGCCGTCCCAGCCGACGACATCGAACGGGTGGTAGTCGAGGAGGTAGCGCTGCAGGCCTCCGCGCACCCGGACGGTGACCTCGAACTCGCCGTCCTCGCGGTGGGTCTCGAGCTCGCCGGGAGGGTGGAAGTCGCGCTGCGAGAACGGAGCCGACTCGAGCAGCTGCCCGTAGCGGTTGCGATACCGGTTCGGCGTCTCGATCTCCCCCGGGGTATGGAAGACGAGCCAAGTCTGCGGCGTCTCGTCGAGCGCGAACCGGTAGGTGGTGCCGCGTGGCACGACGATGTAGTCGTGCTCGCGGAACGGAAGCGAGCCGAACACGGTCTCGAGCGTTCCCGAGCCCTCGACCACGAAGAAGACCTCGTCGCCCTCGCCGTCGCGGAAGAAACCGTCGGTCTCGGCGACCGGACGGCAGAGGGAGACCTCGATGTCGGCGTTCCACATCAGGCAGCGGCGGCCGCTGACCGGGTCCCCCGCGGGCTCCGTCGGCCCGCTGACGAGATGGCGGTGAACGTGGGCGTCGGGCACCCACTCCAGGTGCTCGATCGGCTCGAAGTCGCCCACCTCGGCGATCCGGCACGGAGACTCGAGGTGATACAGGATCGACTCGTTGCCCGAGAAGCCCTCGTAGCCCATCACCTCTTCGACGAGCAGCCGACCGTTGGTGCGGAACTGGGTGTGACGTTTGCGGGGGACCTGACCCAGACTGTGGTAACGCATTAGTGGTGTCTCCCGTGGGTCGGGGGCCGCTCTGGCGCGACCCGATGGTCGTCAGGCAAGGACGCAGGGAGCGAAGCGTGGCAGAGCCACGCGAGCGACTGAGGACGCAGGCTGGCGGCCACTCGGGGCCGCCAGAGCGGCCGCTGATCCGCGGGAGCCACCACTAGAGGTTTCCTCTCCTCTCCTGTTCGCGCTCGATCGCCTCGAACAGCGCCTTGAAGTTACCCTCGCCGAAACCGCGCGCTCCGTGGCGCTCGATCACCTCGAGGAACACGGTCGGGCGGTCGCCGATCGTCTGCGTGAAGATCTGCAGCAGATAGCCCTCGTCGTCGCGGTCGGCGAGGATGCCGAGCTCGCGCAGGTCGGCGAGGCTCTCGTCGATCTCACCGATCCGTCCGGGAAGCTCCTCGTAGTAGCTCTCCGGGGTCGAGAGGAAGCGCACGCCGCGCTCGCGCAGCTCCTTGACCGTGGCGACGATGTCGGTGGTCGCGAGCGCGATGTGCTGGGCGCCCGGGCCGCCGTAGTACTCGAGGTACTCCTCGATCTGCGACTTGCGCTTGCCCTCGGCGGGCTCGTTGATCGGGAACTTCACCCGGCCCTTGCCGTCGGTCATCACCTTGGACATCAGCGCCGAGTACTCGGTGCCGATGTCCTCGTCGGTGAAATGGATCATCTCGGTCATCCCGAAGACGCGTTCGTAGTAGCCCACCCACTCCTCGAGGCGGCCGAGCTCGACGTTCCCGACGACGTGATCGATGCCGGCGAACAGGCCGGCGTCGGCGCCCGGCTCCGCCGCGGCGAACCCGGGGAGGAACGCGCCCTCGTAGCCCGCGCGCTCGACGAACGTGTGCAGGGTGTCACCGTAGGTGGCGATCGTCGCCATCCGCACGGAGCCGCCGTCGTCCTGCTCCTCCCAGGGCTCGCGGACGCCACGGGCGCCGTGCTGGACGGCGTAGCGGTAGGCGTGCTCGGCGTCGGGGACGGCGAGCGCGATCACGCGCACCCCGTCGCCGTGGGCGCCGACGTGGCGGGCGATCTCGCTCGTCCCCAGCAGCGGCGCGGTGAGCACGAAGCGCACCCGCCCCTGCTCGACCACGTGCGAGGCTCGATCGCGGACCCCCGTCTCCAGCCCGGCGTAGGCCGTGCACCGGAAGCCGAGCGCGTGAGTGAACCAGTGTGCGGCCTGCGTCGCGTTGCCCACGTACAGCTCGACGTGGTCGATGCCGTGCAGCGGCATCTCGTCGGCGGCGGTCGCCTGCGGTTTCGGGGCGGTCTCGATCGCCATCTTGCTCCTCTCCTTGACCCGATCCAACCTTGCCGTTTATGATTACCCGCAAGGAATGGTTGCTCAAGGCCGATTCGTTGCGTCCGGTACGCCATCGTCCGCTTAGATGGACGGAATCGACCATCGAATCGTTGCGCTGCTTCGCGAAAACGCTCGCCGGTCGTTCCAGGACATCGGCGAGCACGTCGCACTCTCGGCGCCGGCGGTCAAGCGCCGGGTCGACCGGCTCGAGCGCGACGGGGTGATCCGGGGTTACTCGGCCAACGTCGACCCCTCCGCGATCGGCTGGAACACCCATGCCTTCGTGGAGCTCTTCTGCGAGGGGCGGATGTCCGGCGAGGAGGTTCGCGAGGCGGTCGGCGCGCATCCCGAGGTCGAGGCCGCGTACACGATCGCCGGCGGCCCGAGCGCGATCCTGCACCTGCGCGCGGTCGACACGCAGCATCTCGAGCAGGCGCTCGAACGCCTCCGTGAGAGCCCGGGCGTGGTCCGGACCGAGACTCAGGTCGTGCTCTCCACCCTGTTCGAGCGGCCGGTGGCGAACGGCCGAGGCCCGGCCGGCGAGGCCGAGGCCGAATGATCGACCACGCGGCCGATTTGAAGCTCCAGCACCTCGTGGAGCTGTCGAAGCTCGGCGACGGCTGCGCGGCGATCGAGGCGGAGATCGAGGAGTGGCTCGCCGAGCACGACGTCGTCTTCGCGGAGCGCACGATCCCGTTCGTGCTCATGCCCCACTTCGTCTCGCCGGGGCAGGCGGGGCGGGTGCGCCGCGCCGTGGAGTGCCTGTGCGGGGTCCTCGACCGCTTCTGCGACGCCTACCCGGCCGACGAGCGCCTGCGGGCCGAGCTCGACCTGCCCGCCTTCGAGGATTCGCTCGTTCGGGTGGATCCCGGGTACGACAGGCCGCTGCGGATCTGCCGCCTGGACGCGTTCCTGATCGGCGACCGGGTCCGCTTCCTCGAGTTCAACGCCGACTCGCCGGCCGGGATCGGCTACACGGACGTGCTCGCCGAGGGCCTTCGCCGCGCGATCGCCCTCCCCAGCGTCGAGGCGGACTTCGAGACCGTCTACGCGCCCATGCTCCCGCTGCTGATCGGGACCCTGAGCGACGCCTACGCGCAGGTCCGAGCCAGCCGCCGCCGCGAGCTGCCGGACCGTCCACGCCTCGCCCTGGTCGACCTTCCGGGCAGCCCCTCGGTGCCGGAGTTCCGGATCGTCTGCCGCGCCGCCGGGGATGCGGGGATCGATGCGATCTGGACCACGACCGAGGAGCTCGACTACGACGGCTCCGCGCTGCGGGCCGGCGGCGAGCGCGTCGACCTCGTGTACCGGCGAGCGCTGGTCGACGACCTGAGCGAGGGCGACCTGACCGCCGCCTACCGCGACGGGCGCGTCTGCGTCGTCAACCCGCCCCGGGCGCGCGTCGCCAACAACAAGAAGCTCTTCGCGCTGCTCGGCGACCCGCGCTTCGGCGACCTCGTCTCCTCGGGCGAGGCCGAGGTGATCGCCGAGACCGTCCCCTGGACGCGGATCCTGCGCGAGGGCCGTGCGACCTACGGCGAATGGACCATCGACCTGCTCGACTTCGCCTCCGACAACCGCGAGCGGTTGGTGCTCAAGCCCGCGTCCGAGTACGGCGGCCACGGGGTCGCGCTCGGGGTCGAGACCGAGCAGGACGAGTGGGACCGGATCATCGCCGAGCACGCCGAGCGCGCCGACTTCGTCGTCCAGGAGTACGTCCCGGTGCCCGAGGAGATGTTTCCGACGATCGAGGACGGGCACGTGCAGATGCGGCTCAAGCGCTTCAACATCAATCCGTTCGCGCTCGGCGGGCGCTACGCGGGGATGATCACGCGGATCTCCGACCGGGCGGTGATCAACGTCTCGGCGGGCGGTGGCCTGCTCCCGAGCGTGGTCGGCCGCCACCGCCGGCGTTTGATGGCCGAGGAAACGGGGGATCGGGAGGAGACCCTTCATGACGCTCACACATGAACCACTGCGACGCGGCTACGACGTGGACGAGAACGCAATCCGGTTCTCGAACTACTTCCACGTCCTGCGCGAGATCGTCCACCTCTCGAACGGCTGGCTGCCGCTGGCGCCCGAGTTCGAGACCAAGTACCGGCTGGGCGACCACATCCACGACGACGCCCGCGCGATCTCGAAGGTCAAGCGGCGCCTCTACGAGCTCCGCCACCCGAGCGACTACCCCGGCGCCCCGGGCGCGGAGCTGACCGCGCTGCTCGACCGGCTCGCGGGCGCCGAGTCTCCGCAGCAGTACATGGAGCTCGCGTATGGCGAGGCGAAGCCGGCGCTGATCGAGGCGCTCGAGGTCCACCTCGGCGCGCTCGACCCGGTCACCGACGAGCCCTCGCTGCGCCTCCTGACCCAGGTCCACGAGCGCCAGGCGCATCACGTCGCCGAGCTCGGCCCCGACGACGCCCAATCGCGGCTCTCGGACCTCGGCTCGCTGCCGATCGACCTGAAGGCGCCGCCGCGCCGGCTCGCGATCCTCGAGCCACTCGGCGACCCCGCCCGCGACGAGTTCGTCGAGGTGACGCCGGACGGCGACCCGTTCCTCTCCGCCGAGCTCTACGTCAACGATCCCGACGAGAACCACGTGCCGGTCGAGCGCGAGGAGCAGCGCCACTTCTTCCACGGGCTGATGGACGCCGAGCTGTGCGCGGCCGAGCTGATGGCCCGCAACTCGCACGAGCACCCCGAGATGCCGTGGGACTTCCACGTCGACATGGCGCGCCAGACCTGGGACGAGATGCGCCACGCCCGCGTCCACGAGATCCTCATGCCGACTGAGCTCGGCTGCCGCTGGGGCGACTACCCCGTCGGCTTCGCCTACTTCCGCTCGATCTACGAGCGCGACCTGCTCGACCGCCTGGCCCTGTTCAACTCGACCTCCGAGCAGAAGGCGATGTGGCGCCACTCGCACCGGCGCAAGGTCCTGGTCGAGCGCGGCCAGGAGACCGTCGCGAAGGTGTTCGACTACCTGCTCGCCGACGAGGTCCCGCACGTCCACAACGGCGTCCGCTGGGGCGCCTACCTGATGGAGGGCGACGAGAAGGCCTATCGCGCCTACGTGCGCGAGCTGCGCTCGGGGCTCGATCGCACCGGGGCGCCGACGTCGGCCTGACGAGCGCTCAGGCGGCCGGCGTCGGCGGTGGCTCGGCCCCGGGCGACACCAGCGGCGGCGTCGGGGGCTCGCCGCTGTCGATCGGCTGCGTCAGGGCCTCGCGGCGGTAGTCGCGATACTCGCGCCAGACGATCTGGAGGGCGGCGGCCACCGGGATCGCGAGCACGGCGCCCAGCACCCCGAACAGGGTCGCGCCGAAGAGCACGGCGACGATCACGGTGAAACCCTCGACCTCGACCGCGCGCTTCTGGATCTGCGGCTGGATCACGTAGTTCTCGAACTGCTGGTAGACGATCGCGAAGACCACCCAGACGATCAGGCCGACCGGGAAGTTGACGAACAGCATCACGATGGCGATCAGGACGGCCGCGATCGTCGCGCCGACGACGGGAATCAGATCGAAGAAGGCGACGATCAGCGCCAGGGGCGCCGCGAAGGGAGCGCCGAGGATCTTCAGCATGATGAAGGCCGCGATGCCCGCGATCGTCGCCTGGATCAGCGCCCCGCCGACGTAGTTGCCGATCGCGTTCGCGACGTCGCGCAGGGCGCGGTCGATCCGCTCCCTGCGTCCCGCCGGCTGGGAGCGGACGAACGCCTCCGCCCAGCGCGGCCCCCCGCCGACCATGAAGATGCTCAGGATCAGGATCGTGACCGTGGCGAAGATCGAGCTCACGACCCCGACGCCGATGTCCTGCAGCACGCCCGCGGCATCGCCGATCTTGCTCGGCAGATCGTCGGCCGCGTTCTGGATCTCGCTGGTGAAGTCGTACTTGTCGTTCAGGTCGTTCAGCGTGTCGTTGTCCTGCACGAAGTCCTCCACGTCCTGCGCGTACTCGGGAACGTTCCCCGCGAGCTCCTCGATCTGGTCGACCAGCGACGGGATGAGCAGCGCGCCGAGCCCGATCGGGATCAGGATCAGCGCGAGGTAGGTGAGCGCGATCGCGAAGCCGCGCCTCATGTGCCGCTGGAGCACGTTCACCGGCCCCGACATCGCGACCGCGAGAAAGGCGGCGATCGCGAGCCAGGTCAGCGGCGTGCGCAGCAGATAGACGAGGTAGAGCGCGAGCGCCACCGCGACGACGATCAGCACCGTCCGCAGCACGGCCTGTCCCAGCGGGTCCCGCGGTGTCATCACCGCCATCACGACCCAGTCCTATTCGGCGGTGCGCCTGGCGTTCCTACCGCACGGGGGTCTCGAGGCGCCCGAGCCCGTCGGCCTCGATCACCACCAGGTCGCCGGGCTCGACCCAGCGACCCTCGGGACGGTCCGGCGCGGGCAGGGGCCCGAGCTCGAGCAGGCACCCGCCCGCGAGCGTTCCCGATCCGAGCACGTCGCCGGGGCGCAGGCGGGTGTCGCGGGCGGCGTGGGCGACGATCTCCGGCCAGCCGAAGTGCATAGCGGACGCATCCGCGGCGGTCACCTGCTCGCCGTTGACGAGCACCCGCGCGCCGATCCGCAGCCGGCCGTGCTCGTAGGGGAGCTCGTCGACGGTGACCAGATGAGGACCGAGGCTGGTGCCGAAGTCCTTCGCCTTCGCGGGACCGAGGCCGACGGTCACCTCGGCGGCCTGCACGTCGCGCGCCGACCAGTCGTTCATCAGCGTGAACCCGGCGATCTCGGGCCCGTCGGCGCCGATGCCGATCACCGCCGCGATCTCGAGCTCGAAGTCGAGCCGCGCCGTCGTCGCCGGGCGACGCAGCGACTCCCCCGGCCCGAGGATCGACGCCGGGTTGGAGAAGTAGAAGGCCGGCGCCTCGTACCAGTGGGGCGCGATCTCGCGGCCGCGCAGCCGCGCCCCGGCCGCCACATGGGCCTCGTAGGCGTAGAAGTCGCGGACGCTCGGCGGCTCGGGCACCGGCGCGAGCTGGCGCAGCTCGCCGACGTCGAGCTCCTCGCCGGTGCGATCCCGCCCTTCGCCCGCGAGCCACGCCGGCATCGCCGGCGCCTCGAGCCGGTGGACCCGATCGCCCACCAACTCGCCGACGAGCCGCTCCCCGGCGGTGGTCTCGAAGCTGCCCAGCCGCATCGTCGGGAGATTCGCACAGCGGGCGCCCGGAGCCCGAGCGCCGCCGCCCGGTAGGTTGAGTCGCCGTGGAGGAGGCGCTTCAGCCCCTGCTGACTGTTCTGCACGAGGTCTCCGATCTCGGCCGCGCTCGCGCGCTCCTCGCCTGGGACGAGCGCACGAAGATGCCCCCGGGCGGGGCCGGCGTGCGCGCCGAGCAGATCGCCACCCTCACCCGGCTTCGCCACGTGCGCCTGCGGTCGGACGAGCTCGGCGAGCTGCTCGACCGGGCGGAGGCGGGGCTCGACTCCGCCCCGAGGGACTCCTTCGAGGCCAGCGTGGTGCGCGTCAGCAGGCGGGAGTGGAGCAAGGCGCGCCGCGTGCCCGCCGACCTGCGAGCCGAGATCGCGCGGGTGACCTCACTCGCCGAGCGCGCCTGGGAGGACGCACGCGAACGCGCCGACTTCGCCGCCTTCCTCCCGCACCTCGAGCGCGTGATCGAGCTCAAGCGTCGCTACATCGAGTGCTTCGAGGTCGAGCACCCGTACGACGCGCTGCTCGACGACTTCGAGCCCGGGATGCGCACCGCGGAGCTCGAGCCCGTGCTGACGCGAGTCCGCGACGGCACGGTCGAGCTGCTGTCGGAGATCACGAGCCGAACGCAGAGCGTCGACGCGTCGTGCCTCTACGGCGACTTCCCTGTCGAACGGCAGGTCGAGCTCGCGCGACAGATCACGGCGCGCCTGCCGCTCCAGCCGGGGACCTGGCGGATCGACGAGACCGTGCACCCGTTCGCGACCGGGATCGGGATCTCCGACCTGCGGATCACGACTCGCTTCGAACCCGGTTACGTGGGCACCTCGCTCTGGGCCGTGATCCACGAGGTGGGACACGCGATCTACCAGAACGGGATCGCGGCGGAGCTCGAGCGCACTCCCCTTTGCCGCTCGGCCTCGCTCGGCTTCGACGAGTCGCAGAGCCGGCTCTGGGAGAACTGGGTCGGACGGAGCCGCCCGTTCCTCGCCCACATCCACCCGCTGCTCGCCGAGTTCTTCCCGGAGCGCTTCGCCGGCACCGATCGCGAGGCGCTCTATCGGGCCGCGAATCGCGTTCAGCCGTCGCTGATCCGGATCGAGGCCGACGAGGTCACCTACAACCTGCACATCGCGCTGCGCTTCGAGCTCGAGATCGAGCTGTTCACGGGCCGGCTGGCGCCGGCGGATCTGCCCGCCGCCTGGGCGCAGCGGATGTCCGACTACCTCGGGATCGAGGTGCCCGACGACGGCGTCGGGGTCCTCCAGGACGCGCACTGGTCGGCGGGATCGTTCGGTTACTTCCCGACCTACACGCTCGGCAACGTGATCGCCGCACAGCTCTGGGACCTGGCGCGCGCCGAGCTGCCGGACCTCGACGAGCAGCTCGCCGACGGCGAGCTGGAACCGCTGGCGGCGTATCTCGGCGAGCGCATCTACAGGCTCGGCGGAAAGCTCGAGCCGGCGGAGCTGATCGTGCGGGTTGCGGGCGGCCCACTCGACCCCGAGCCCCTGCTCCGCCAGCTGCGCCAGAAGTTCGGCGAGATCTACCGGCTCGACTAGCTGGGCGCGCCGGCGCCGCCGGCCGGCAGGAGCCCGAACGCAAGAGGGGCGGCGCCGACGGCACCGCCCCTCGAATGACTGCCGGGACGCGAAGCTAGAGCGTGCGCACGTTCACCGCGCGCGGGCCCTTGTCGCTCTCCTCGGACTCGTACTCGACCTTCGCGCCATCGGCGAGGGCGCCGCCGCCCTCCACCTGGCTCTGATGGACGAAGAGGTCGCGCCCGGCCTCATCGGGGGTGATGAAGCCGAAGCCCTTCTCGTGGTTGAACCACTTGACTGTTCCTGTTGTCAATGTCCCTCCTGGGAACTCTGGTGCACGCGGTACGAAGGAACCCAGGACGGGACACCTGCGAACTGCTACGCACGGTTAACGATGGCGGCAGGGTAGCTGAGCCCGTCGGCCGGAGGCGATCCGGCCGGATCAGCCTCCGGCCGTGGCGCTGGCGACCGGCCCGGGGGCGCTCTCGAGCTCCACGTGCGCGCGGCTGTCGCGGTTGCGGATCAGCGTCAGTGCTGCGACCACGCCGAGCAGGGCGATCCCGGCGCCGACCATGAAGGCCTCGCTGTAGCCGTCGGTGAGCATCGCCGGGGTCGGCGGTCCGCCCGCCTGCACCGCCGCGTCCTCGATCTGCGGGAACGCCACGGTGGACAGCACCGCGAGCCCGAGCGCGCCGCCGACCTGCTGCGAGGTGTTGATCAGTCCGCTCGCGAGCCCGGCCTCGTTCGCCTTCACCCCCGAGACGGCCGCGATCGTCTGCGGCACGAACGCGAACCCGAGGCCGACCGCGGCGAGCAGCGACGGGCCGAGGACGTCGGTCAAAAAGCCGCCGCCGGGGGAGATCTGGCCGAACCAGAACAGGCCGGCCGCGATCAGGCCCATCCCGGCCACGAGGATCGGCTTGAACCCGATCCTGGTGACGAGCGTGGATGCGACCCCGGCCGCGATGATGATCGTCACCGCGAGCGGCAGATAGGAGAGGCCCGCCTTGATCGCGCTGTAGCCGAGCACGTTCTGCATGTAGAGCGAGATGAAGAAGAACATCGAGAACAGCGAGGCGCCGGTGAGGATGCCGACCACGTTCGCGCCCGTGAGCGTGCGCAGGCGGAAGATCCTGAACGGCACCAGCGGCGCGGCGGAGCGGAGCTCGACCGCGATGAAGATGCCGAGCAGCGCCAGCGCGCCGGCCAGCAGGCCGATCGTCTGTCCCGAGCCCCAGCCGGCATCGGGCGCCTCGACGAGCCCGTAGACGAGCAGCGAGAGCCCGGCGGTGACGCTCACCGCCCCGGCGAAGTCGAACGCGCGGGTCTCGGAGTCGGAGCGGCTCTCGGCGATCAGCGACGGGGCCAGCGCGGCGGCCGCGATCCCGATCGGCACGTTGACCCAGAGGACCCACTCCCAGCCGAGGTACTCGGTCAGCACGCCGCCCAACAGGACGCCAGCGGCGCCGCCGGCACCGGCGACCGCGCCCCAGACACCGAGCGCCTTGTTGCGCTCGGCACCGTCGCGGAACGTCGTCGTGACGATCGAGAGCGCCGCCGGCGAGAGGAGCGCCGCGCCGAGGCCCTGGACCGCGCGCGCGGCGATCAGGACGCCGTCGGAGTCGGCGAAGCCGCCCGCGAGCGAGGCGAGCGCGAAGAGGATGAGACCGCCCATGAACACCCGGCGTCGGCCGAGCAGGTCGGCGAGCCGGCCGCCGAGCAGCAGGAACCCTCCGAACGTGAGCACGTACGCGTTCACGACCCACGAGAGGTTGTCGGCCGAGAAGGAGAGCGACTCGCCGATCGTCGGCAGGGCGACGTTGACGATCGAGGCATCGAGCACGACGACGAACTGCGCCATCGCGAGCAGCGCCAGCGCGATCCATCTCCTGCGTTCGAATTGCTGCGCGGTGGTCATCTGCTCATTGCCTCCTTTTCGACCCCCCGTTTCTGTGGCATAATCGGAAGTCGAGTTCCGGTTTCGGTTAACTATACGGAATCTGAGTTCCGTTTGTATGCGGTCGATCACACTGGTGACGAACGGGCCCCCCGCAAAACGACATCCACCACTCAAGAGGCATGACGACCACCGACATCAAGACCGCTGTGGGCACCCCCCGGGCCCAGCGCGCCGACGCCCGGCGCAACCGCGCCAAGGTGCTCGTGTCCGCGCAGAAGCTGTTCGCCGAGCAGGGGCTCGATGCGCAGATCGACGAGATCGCCCGCGACGCCGGCGTCGGTGTCGGCACGGTCTACCGCCACTTCCCGACCAAGGAGGACCTGCTCCAGGCGCTCGCCGACGAGCGCTTCGTGGGCCTCGCCCAGGCGGCGGATGCCGCCCTCGAAGCCGAGGATCCCGGGGACGGCTTCGCCGAGTTCATGACCTACTCCGCGCGGGTGATGGCCGAGGACCGCGGCCTCTCGGAGGCGATGGACCAGCTCCCCGGGCTCTGCCGCGTCGCCGCGGAGCGGGTGGAGATGCTGCGGCGGACCGGCGACGTCCTCGCCCGCGCCCAGGAGAGCGGGGACATCCGCCACGATCTCGTCGCCGAGGACATCTCGGCGCTGATCTGCGGCCTCGGCCGCGCGGTCCGGTCCGAGGTCGAGCGCCCCACGATGAGCTGGGAGCGCTACCTCGAGATCATGCTCGCCGGGCTGCGCGCCTGAGCCGGTCTCGCGAGCCGGGTCGCGCGCGATAGGTTTCGCCGCCTGATGGGGCGAGCGATCAGTGCGGCCGAGGCCGCCGCGCGGCTGCGGCCCCGCGACACGCTCGCGATCCCGCTCGGACCAGGCCAGCCGCCCGCCTTCATGGCCGCGTTGGGCGACCGCGACGACTGGGAGGAGCTGAGGATCGGGGGCGCCCTGCTCCTCGCCTGGTCGGAGGCGTACACGCACGCCGGCGTCCACATCCTCTCCGGGTTCTGGGGGCCGGTCGAGCGCGCGCTCCGCGATCAGGGCGCCAACATCAGCTTCGCGCCGGCGGACTTCCGGCGCTTCGCGCCCCTGCTCGAGCAACAGCGCCCCCGCGTGATGGCGACCGTGGCCACCCCGCCCGACGCGGACGGCTGGTGCAGCCTCTCCCTGCACGCGGGCGGCACCTACGCCGAGCTTTACCGCGCCGCCGCCGATCCCGATCGCCTGCTGGTGGTCGAGGTGTCCGAGAGGTTCCCGCGAACGCGCGGCCTGCCCCCCGAGCACCGGCACGCGATCCGCGTCGACGACGTCGACGTCCTGATCGAGTCAGCGGCGGAGCCCTTCGCGCTCCCCGAGGCCGAGCCCGGAGACACCGACGAGGCGATCGCCGCCCACGCTCGCCGCTTCATCCCCGACGGCGCCACGCTGCAGACCGGGATCGGCACGATCCCCTCGGCGATCGTGGCGCGGCTCGCCGAGGGCGACGGCGGCGACTACGGCGTCCACAGCGAGATGTTCACCGACGGGCTCATGGCGCTGCACGAGGCCGGCAAGGTGACCAACCGCAAGGGGCAGTTCGACGGCGTGTCGGTCGCCACCTTCGCGGCCGGATCGACCGAGCTCTACCGCTGGCTCGACGCCAACGACGAGGTCGCGTTCCTGCCGGTCGAGGTCGTCAACTCACCCGACCTGATCGGTCGCAACCGGACGATGGTGACGATCAACGGCGCGCTCGCGGTCGACATCCACGGCCAGGTGGTCGCGGACACGATCGACGGCGCCCAGTACTCGGGCATCGGCGGTCACGAGGACTTCATCTCGGGGCCCGCGCTCTCGCTCGAGGACCGCTCGCTGCTCTGCCTGCCCTCGACCGTCGAGATCGACGGCGAGGTGCGCTCCCGGATCGTCCCCTACTTCGATGCCGGCGCGGTCGTCACGACGCCGCGCCACCAGGTCGACGTGATCGTCACCGAGCACGGCGCGGCCGAGCTGCAGGGCCTGACCGTGCACCAGCGGGGCAGGGCGCTGGCCGAGATCGCCCACCCCGACTTCCGCGACGAGCTCCGAGAGGCCGCCGAGCGCGCCTCAGGCGGGCGCTCGGCGGTGCCTCCCGGCGCCGGTTAGAAGCGCCGCGCTCAGCTACGCGCGGTCGAGCGCGACCTGGACCGGCCGCCGCGCGAGGACGTCGACCGCGTGCGCCGCGAGCTGCTCGTCGAGCGCGACGTGCGGCGGCGCCTGCCGCCGTTTGCCTTGCTTCGCTCGCTCGCCGGCACCTCGGCGGTGACCACCGCTCGGGTCAGGGTCGGGATCTGGCCCGCGAGGAACTTGGCCATCCGCTCCTCCTCGCGGCGAATCTCCCGCGCCAGCTTCGCCGTCTCCTGGTCGCCGACCGCTTCGGCGAGCGTCTCGATCGCGGTGTAGGTGGCGATCTCCTCGTGCTCGTTGAAGTACTCGGTCTTCGCGTTCTTGAGCATCTTCTCGGCGTCACTGACGCCGCGGACCATGTGCAGCGGCCCCTTGGCGAGCGATTTCGCCTTCGCGCTCGCCTGCCCGGCGACCTTGTCGATGAACTGTGGGCCGCCGCCGCCGATCTGCTTGATCCGGCTCTCCAGCGACCGCGCGTGCGACTTCGTCTCCTTCAGGTGGTCCTGGAGCCGCTTCTTGTACGGCTTGCGGGTGGTCATCCCGATGTGGGCCTCGAGGGCCGTCTCGAGCTCCTTCTCCTTCCCGTAGGCCTCGCTCAGGTACTGGACCAGCTTCGCTTCACGCTTGGTCTCGGTCATTTGCGAATCACTCCCATCGTTTCTGGCTGAACTAAGGCCCCTACCCGTGATCGCGACCGCGAACCGCGCCAGACTGTGCGCGTGCTCGAGGCGGCGATGTGGGGATTCGTCGGCGGCCTGGCGCTGGTGATCGGCGCCCTGATCGCGTTCGCGCTGAGGCCGTCGAAGCGCGCTATCGCCTACGTGATGGCCTTCGGCGCCGGGGTCCTGATCAGTGCCGTGGCCTTCGACCTCACCGAGGAGGCGTTTGAGCTCGGCGGTGGGCCGCCGGTGGGTGCCGGCCTCGCGGCGGGCGCACTCGTCTACTACTTCGGCGACCGCCTGCTGCGCCGGATGCGGCCCGGCGGCCGCAGCGAGGAGGCAGACGATCCGCAGGGGCTCGTGCTCGGCGCGCTGCTCGACGGGATCCCGGAGTCCGCGGCGATCGGGCTGACGTTGATCTCTGGCGGCGGCGTCAGCGGATCGTTCGTCGCCGCCGTGTTCATCTCCAACCTCCCCGAGTCGATCCCGGCGTCGGCCGAGCTCGAATCCCGGCATCCGCGCCGAGCGATCGTCGGCCTCTGGCTGGCAATCGCGATCGCCTCGGCGATCGCCGCGGCGCTCGGCTACGTGCTGCTCAAGGACGCGTCGGGCGACTGGGCCGCGTTCGTGAAGGCGTTCGCGGGCGGGGCGATCCTCTGCATGCTCACCAACACGATGATCCCGCAGGCGTTCCGCGACGGTGGCGACCGCGTCGGCCTCGTGACCGTGCTCGGGTTCGCGCTCGCGGCGCTGCTCTCGGCCGCCTAGGAGCGGCGACCGCTACTTCGACGCCGTCTTGGCCGGCTCGCCGGCTGTCCTCGGACTCGAGCGCCGGCTCGCTGTGCGAGGCGCGCTCCTCGTAGGAGGCGCGCGCCGCCGGGTCGGCGCCGGCGAGCACCCTGTCGGCCTTCAGCAGCCTGGCGACGCCCTCGCGCCCGGCGCGTGGCAGCAGCTGCATCACCTTGTTGATGGCACCGCTCTCCCGCGGCACCCAGACGTCGAACCTCGGCCGCTCGAGCGCACCGACGATCGCCTCGGCGACGTCCTCGGGCTCGATCTTCTTGATCCCGCGGGTCTCGACCAGGCCCGAGCCGAGCTCGGTGTTGACCACGACGGGCATCACGACCGAGAGGTCGATCTCCGTGTCGCGCAGCTCGGCGCGCACGGCCTCGGAGACGCCGACGACGAAGTGCTTGGTGCCGCAGTAGGTGGCCCCGCCGGGGAAGCCTCCCTTCCCCGCGGCCGACGCGATGTTGACGATGTGACCGCTGCCCCGCCGCTGCATGCGCGGGATCGCCAGCTTCATCCCGAACAGCACCCCGTGGACGTTGATGTCCACCATCCGCTGGGCGGTCAGGTCGTCCTCCTCCCAGAAGCGGCCGAGCGGCATGATCCCCGCGTTGTTGATCAGCACGTCGAGCGAGCCGAGCCGCTCCTCGACCTGATCGAGGAAGCCCTCGAACGAGTCGCGGCGGGTGACGTCGAGCTCGAGCGCAAGCGTGTCGCCGCCGAGCTCCGCCGCGGTTTGCTCGGCGAGCTCGCGGTCGAGGTCGCCGATCGCGACCCTTGCACCCCTGCGGACCAGCGCCGCCGCGGTCGCCTTGCCGATCCCGCGCGCTCCGCCGGTGATCGCGATTACCTTGCCTGTGAGCGAACGCGGCTCAGCTGCCATCTGTTCTCCGTTCCTCTCTCGGGGTGGCCGTGCGGCGCAAGCCTAGTATCCCCGGCCTCGCGGTGAACCCAGGTCCGGCGGCCGGGCCGGAGAGCGCGCCGGTAGGTTTCCGGACGACAGGTGGCGGTCCCGGACACAACGACGATCGATCCGCCGGCCTACGGGCCGCCCGACAGCGACGCCCGCCCGGAGCAGGCGTCGTGGAATCCCTGGCCACGCGTCTGGGAGGACATCGTCAGCGAGCGCCGGGCGAGGGTCCCCTTTCCGCCGGGGCCCACCAACCTCAGCATCGCGCGCACCCAGCAGATGACCAACGACCCGCTGTCGCTGCTGCTCTCCAACTACGAGCGCTACGGCCCGATCTTCAGCATGCGGATCCTCTACGCACGCATCGTGTTCATGATCGGGCCGGCGGCGAATCACTACATCACGGTCTCGCATCCGCACAACTTCCACTGGCGCGAGGGATCGCTCGGCGATCTGATCCCGCTGCTCGGCGACGGCCTGCTGACGATCGACGGCGGCTATCACGACCGCGCTCGCCGGATCATGATGCCCGCCTTCCATCGCGAGCAGATCGAAGCGGCGGTCGCGGCGATGACCAGGGAGACCGAGGCCGCGCTGTCGAGCCTGCGACCCGACGCGACCGTCGACATCTACGACTGGGCGCGCAACCTGGCGATGCGGATCGCGATGCGCGCGCTGCTCGGCCTCGACCCGGACGACGGCGGCCACGGCGAGACCGCGGCCGAGCACTTCGAGCGCGCGCTCGGCTTCTACGGCACGGACTACCACCTGCGGCTCCTGCGCGGGCCGGGCTCGCCCTGGCGCCGGCTGATGGCCTCGCGGGAGGTGCTCGACCGGATCGTCTACGCCGAGCTGGCTCACCGCCGCGCCAACCCGGATCCCGAACGACGCGACGTGCTGACCCTGCTGCTCGCCGCTCGCGACGAGGACGGCGAAGGCTTCTCCGACGAGGAGATCCGCGATCAGCTGATGACGCTGATGTTCGCCGGGCACGACACCTCGACCTCGACCCTCTCGTTCATGCTCTACGAGCTCGCGCGCAACCCGCACGTGCTCGCGGCCCTGCAGGCCGAGCAGGACCGCGTCCTCGGCGTCAAGGCGCCCACCCCGGAGCAGCTGGAGCGCGAGCTTCCCTATCTCGAGATGGTCCTCGACGAGGTGCTTCGCCTGTACCCGCCCGCGTGGATCGGCCCGCGCCGCGCCGTCCACGACTTCGAGTTCGGCGGCTGCACGGTGCCCGCGGGGGCGCACGTCAACTACTGCTCGTGGGCCAGCCACCGGATTCCCGAGGTCTTCCCCGAGCCCGAGGCGTTCATCCCCGAGCGCTTCACCCGCGAGCGCAAGGCCGGCCTGCCCCGCGGCGCCTACGTGCCCTTCGGCGGCGGCACGCGGATCTGCATCGGCAAGCGCTTCGGGCAGACCGAGGTCAAGCTGGTGGCGACGATGCTGCTCCAGCGGCTGCGGCTCGAGCTGCTTCCCGGCCGCACGATGCGGGTCCGCCAGATGCCGACCCTGAGCCCCGACGGCGGACTCGAGATGCGGGTCCGCGAGCGCGAGCTGCCGGCGCCGCTCGCCGCGACGTAACGGCGGCTACCGGGACGAATCGGACGGGTCAGCGGCGTTATGCGCCGGGCAGCCGCCAGACCAGGCTCTGATCGGCACCGACGCGAGCGCGCAGCTTCGCCCGGCCCTTGGCCCGAACCTGTGTGTTGAAGACCGCTTCGCGCTTCACGTTGAGCCTCTTGATCGTCCGCCATTCGCCACCGCCCGAGCGGCGCTCGATCAGCAGCTTGCCGGCCACGGGAGCCCTGCCCCAGGCCCGCGTGCGCGCCCCGGAGAGGCGCTCTGCGACGAACGGGAAGCGAAACGCCGTCAGCGCGGGCTTCGGCGTGCCGTCCATGAAGTAGAGGCCGGTCCCCCCGGTGAAATAATCGCCGGTCGGCCCGCCCGGCGTGTCGCTGATCTGCAGCATGATCGCGACGCTGGCGCCGCCCTTCCAGTAGAGGTAGAGCGACTCCTCGATCCGCCGCGCCTGCTTCTGCGGGATTGGGCGCCGGTTCCTCGACGGTCGGTGGATTGCTCGCCCACCAGAACTCGGTCGCCCAGAGCGGGTGTCGCCCGCCCGGCTCGATCGTGTGGGCGCGCTCGGCGGCGCGAAGCACCTTCCTGACCTCGCCGAGATCCGCGCTCCCCGCATCATCGGGATGGATCGCGCTCTGTCTCGGCCCACCGCGGAGGGTGATCGGGTGGTGGGCGAGCACATCGAACTGCGGCTTCTCAGGGCAGGGCGCGCGGTTCAGCTTCTTGCGACCGCGCAGGCAGAGCAGGTCCCGGTAGAAGACCAGCGGGCGCGTCCGCTCGCCGCCCGGGGGGTCACCGTAGGGGGCGAGGCCCCCGGTGACCACCTTGTTGCTCGGCGCGATCGCCTTGATCGCGGTGTAGAAGGAGTCGAGCATGCGCCGGTAGTGCTCGGGGGCGAAGCGCTTGCCGCCCTCGTACTGCGGCGCCAGGTTGACGCCGAGGTTCGGCTCCGCCCAGAGCTGCCACCGCCGGACCTGCGGCAGCGCACCGGACCCGGGATCCGCCGGATCGACGAACCCGCCCGAGTAGCGGGTGGCGATCGCCGTCGCGAAGTCGCCGAGGGCACCGGGATCGGGCTTCCAGGCTCCTGGTTCGAGATCCTCTACCGGGAGATCGGGCCTGTCCGGCCCCTCGGCCCAGCGCGGCGCGCGGGTGACGAGGAGCATCACCTTGAAGCCCTGCGCGGTCGCGTCGCGCACCGCCGCGTCGACCCGCTCCCACGAATAGGCGGGGTCCGCCGGATCGCGCGGGTCAAAGCCCGCCGGGGGGCGCGCGGGCGCAATGTTGGCCCAGCCCGCCCCGAGCAACACGATCCCCGCGCCGGCCTGCGAGGCACGGTCGAGCCAGAGATTGCGGACCGCCGGATCCGGATCCACGAAGAGCTGATCGCCGAAGCTCGTGAAGCCGAGCTCGAGCGGCCGGGCCGCCTTTGCGGGAGGGGCCGTGACGAGGGCGAAGCCGGCCACCGCGAGGGCGAAGGCGGCCACGACGAGCACACCGCCGCGCCTCACGGCACGAGCCGCGAACCGGGCCGCGCGGCCCGGCCGTCCTGCTTTGGTGCACTCGTGCAAGGGCATGTACCGTTGCTCCGTTTGAGGATCGATCCCTGCTGCCGGCTCCCCCCGGCTCGACGCTCAGCTTATCCGGTCTGGCTCATCCGCCTGCGGGCGACGAACACGATCCCGGCCGCGGTGATCGCGAGCAGGATCAGCGGCAGCACGAGCCCCATCCCGTCGCCTTCGTCCCCGCCGAGCAGCGAATCGAGGACCGAGCCGGCTCCGGAGTCCGAGCCGCCGGTGCCCTCGGAGCCTCTGCCCGCCCCCGATCGCCCCTGATCTGCGGCGCGTTCGCGTCGGCGAGCGCTTGCGTCCCGGCGCCGTTCGCGCCGAGGTCGTAAAGCCGTTGCACGGTCGAGGGCGGGATTGCCGACGATCCGGCATCCCCGGATCCGTCGCCTCCCCCGGCGCCCCCACCGGATCCGCCGCCGCCGGCATCGTTCTGCTGGTTGCCGCACGCTCCCGGGATCGACTGGGCATACTGGTCGATCTCGGAGTCGGCGGGCACCGTCGGGCCGGCGCCGCAGCCCGGCTTCGCCGCGGCCACCGCGGGGACGGCGCCGAGGACGAGGACTACGGCTAGGGAAGTCATGCAGATGCGCACCGCGATCACCAATTTCTTTCGAGGCCGCGACCCGAACGCTGACATCTTAGGGGGAGCGCGAGCGCGAGGCCAAGCGCTCGAGGTCGCGCCCCGTCGAGCGGCCGACCCTGCGCGTTCCCGGCGTCGGCGTTCTGCGGCTCGACCCGGCGGGGTTCGCCGCCTGGCTCGTCCCGGCGGTCGCGATCGTCTACCTCGCCCTCAACAACGGCGGCTACGGGGTGGTGGAGCGCAGCGAGATCGGGATCGCGGTCTGGTGGCTGCTGCTCGTCGGCACCCTCGTCGGCGCGCTTCCGATCGCCGGAGGGACGAACGCGGGTCGCGCCCTGCTGATCGTCCTCGCCGCGTTCGCCGCCTGGACCGCGCTCTCGCTGACTTGGACCGAGAGCGAGGAGCGGACCTCGATCGAGCTGGCGCGGACGCTCACCTATCTCGGCGTGTTCGCCGTCGCCCTCGCCGTCCAACGCGAGGGGCGCTGGCGTCACCTCCTCAACGGGGTAACCACCGGCGTGGCGGTCGTCTGCGGAATCGCGGTCCTCTCGCGGCTCGAGCCGACCTGGTTCGCGGAGCGGCCCAGCGGCGCCTTCATAGTCGGGATCCAGATCGAGAGCAGGCTCGCCTACCCGCTCAACTACGCGAGCGGACTCGGCGCGTTCGCCGGGATCGCCTTGCCGCTCTGCCTGGCTGCTGCCTCGTCGGCGCGCACGACGATCGGCCAGGGGCTTGCAGCGGCCGCGCTCCCGATCGTGGCGCTGACGATCTGGCTGACGGCCTCCGGGCTGTCGGTCGGACTGGTCGCCGTCACGCTCGCGATCTTCTTCGTCCTCGCGCCCGACCGGCTCCCGAAGCTCGTCACGCTGCTGATCGCCGCCGCGGGCTCCACCCTTCTCTTCCTGGCGGTCGAGCAGCGCGACGCGCTCGACCGGGGCCTGACCAACCTCGCGGCGCAGCAAGAGGGCGGTGAGCTCGAGCTGCTCATCCTCCTGGTCTGCGCCGGGGTGGCGCTCGCCCAGGTCGGAATCGGCCTCGCGGCCCGAAACGCGAAACGCCCCAGCTGGCTGCGGGTCTCGCGGCCGGTGCTGACGGGTGCCGCGATCGCGATCGTCGTGGTCGGTGCCCCCGTCGCCGTCGCGGCCGGAGTGCCGGCGAAGCTCTCCGACCGCTGGGAGGAGTTCAAGGGCGAGGACGACAGCGGAAGCGAGGACGACGGAGGCGGCGCGAGCGGCGAAAGGCGATCCCGCGTCAACCAGCTCCTGAACCTCAGCGGGTCGGGGCGCTATCAGTTCTGGGAGTCGGCCGTCGACGCCAACGAGGCCGAGCCGCTGACCGGGATCGGCCCTGGGACGTTCGAGTTCTGGTGGGCTCGCAACGGCAGCTACGCGGGCTTCATCCGCGACGCGCACAGCCTCTACATGGAGACGCTGGGCGAGCTGGGAATCGTGGGCTTCGTCCTCATCGTCGGCTTCTCGCTCGCCGTGCTGATCATGGGCGCGGTGCGCTGCTGGCGCGCGCCGCCCGATCTGCGCCTCGGCCTCGCGGCGGCGGTCGCCGGCTGCGCGGCGTTCGTCGGCGGGGCGATGGTCGACTGGACCTGGGAGATCGGCGTCTTCGGGCTCGTGTTCATGGTGTTGGCGGCGATCGCCGTCGCCGGCGGGCGGCCGACCGCGGTACGGCGGGGCGGCGCCGAGCCACCCTGGCAGCGCTGGGCGGGTCGCGCCGCGGTCGCCGTCGTCTCGCTGGTCGCGATCTTCGCGATCGCTCGTCCACTCGCCGGCTCGCGCGCGATCACGGACAGCCAAGAGGACGCAGCGTCAGGCGATCTGCGAGCGGCGCTCGCGAAGGCCGACGACGCGACCGAGATCGAGCCCTACGCGGCGACCCCCTACCTGCAAAAGGCGCTGGTGCTCGAGCGGCTCGGCCGGCCGGAGCCGGCGGTGAATGCCGCGAGGCGGGCGACCAGGAAGGAGTCGACCAACTGGAAGACCTGGCTCGTGCTCTCGCGGCTCGAGGCGGAGGCCGGAAACGCCCAGGCGGCGGTCGATGCGTATCTCGAGGGGCGGCGAATGAACCCGATCCGGGATCTTCCGCCAGTGAGCGCGCAGACTGCGGCGATGCCACGCCTGCTCGCCGCCGCCGTGGTGCTCGTCGCCGCCGGGGTCGTCCTGGTGCTGGAGATCCTGGCTGTGCGGCTCGCCGCCCCCTACGTCGGGCTGACGCTCGAGACCTACTCGGCGGCGATCGGGGTCGCGCTGCTGGGGATCGCCGCCGGCGCGTGGGTCGGCGGGCAGTTGGCCGACGTGGTCGACCCGCGGACGACGCTCGGGCCAACGCTGATCGTCGCCGGCGTGCTCGTGCTGCTGGCGCGGCCGATCGTCGACGGACTGGGGCCGCGTCTGGAGGACGGCGGGTCGCTGGCGACGCTCGCGGTGGTGGGGGCGGGGAGCGGCCCCGCGATCCTCGCGCTCTCGATGGCGCATCCGGCGGTGGTGAAGCTGCGGCTCGCCGCGCTCGAGCACACCGGCGCGACGGTGGGCGGGCTTTCGGCGGTCGGGACGCTGGGGGCGCTCGGCGGCACGCTCCTGACCGGCTTCGTCCTGCTCGGAGAGCTCTCGACGCGCGACATCGCGCTCGGTGCCGGCCTGCTGGTGGTCGGGCTCGGGGTGGTGGTGAGCGTGGCGTTGCGCCGCAGCGGCCCCCACAGCATGGTCGTGATCGCGCTGCCCACGCTCGCGGTGCTGCCCGCTCTCGCAGTGCTGCTCGCGAGCGATGGCGTGTGCGAGCGCGAAACGCGCTACTACTGCGCTCGCGTCGAGGCGGCCCCGCCGGGGAAGATTCTGTGGCTCGACAACCTCTCTCACGCCTACGTGAACCCGCGCGCGGCCGCAGCACCTGCTGCTCGAGTACCTCGGGCGCATCGAGAGCATCGTGGCCGCGTTCCGCCCAGGGAGCTCGCCCCTCACGGTTCTGCACATCGGCGGCGGCGGCTTCGCGTACCCCGGTTACCTTGCGGCGGCGCGCCCGGGAACCGAATCGACGGTGCTCGAGCTCGATCCCGAGGTGGTCGAGATCGCGCGCGAGGAGCTCGGGCTGAACACCGGCCCGGACCTGCGCGTGCGCACCGGCGATGCCCGGATGAGCATCCTCGACGAGCCCTCGGGCGCCTACGACCTCGTGGTCGGCGATGCCTTCTCGAGCCGCTCGGTGCCATGGCACCTGACCACGAGGGAGTTCCTGGCCGAGGTGCGGCGCGTGCTGCGGCCCGACGGCGTCTACGCGCTCAACCTGATCGATGGGGGCGAGTTGGGCTTCCTGCGCGCCGAGCTCGCGACGCTCGAGGCGGTGTTCGAGGACGTCGTCGTGATCGGCAACCCCGGACAGACCTCCGGGAACTTCATCGTCGCCGCCTCACCGGCGCCGCTCCCGCTCGAAGCGCTGCGCCGGCACGCCGCCGCGGCCGGCGCCGAGGTGATCGACGCCGCCACGCTCACGGAGGGCGCGCCGATTCTGACCGACGACTTCGCGCCGGTCGACCAGCTCATCGGCTCGACGCCGGCGACGACGGGTAGCTCGTCCCGCCGACGCCTAGGTACCTTCCCGGCGGTCTCGCCACACGTGGTAGAGGGGGCGAATGACGAGGATCAGCAGTGTCTGCAGGATCGCGATCAGTGGGAGCAGGGGTCGCGCCCAGCGCGGCACGGCCGGGTCGCTGGCCAGCCGCGCGCGAACGCGCTTCGCCTTCGCAGGAGGTCGGCCGCTCCGCGGGATCGTCGCAGCAGGGACTCGGGATGGGCGTGATAGATGGCGGCCGGACGCGGGTCGATCACTATGCGCCCACGAAAGGCCTGCGACACGCCGAGAACCCAGTCCTCACCACTGCGGTCGATGTACCCCCCGGCGTCGCGGACCCAGGCCGTCCGCATGATCGCGCTGCCGTGGATCGGATACAGCGACCAGGTGGCGGTGGCCAGCGCGAACAGCCGCCGAGCGCGGGTCAGCGCCGGCACGAAGCCGACGCGGCGTCCGATGACGAGCGCCGGTATCCGCATCCAGCAGGGACATCGCGTAGACGGCGATGCCGGGGTCCGCGTCGATCCCCGCCCGCAGCGAGGTGAGCGCGCCCGCGGTGAGCTCGTCGTCGGCATCGAGGATCACGACGTACTCGGTCTCGACCCGCTCGAGACCGAGGTTCCGTGCCTCGCCGACGCTCAGCCGGCGCGGCGAGCGGACGAGGGTCGTCCCGGAGATCTCCGGGACCTCCACATCGGACGCGTTGTCGGCGACGATGATCGGGACGTCGGCGTCCTGGGCGCGAACGCTCGCGATCGCGCGCTCCAGCGAAGCCACGTAGCGTGCGCCCCACACGGGGATCACCACGGTCACTGCGGGGCCCGGCGAGTTCAACGGCCGGCACTTTCTAGCGCAGTCTTGACGACGGCCACTCGCTGCGATTAGGCTGCGTAGCTGCGGGGGGCGTTTCGGTCGTTGGCCACGACGACCGCCACCAGCAGGCACGAGGCGCCTCCGCGGTGATCGATGCCTCGCTTCTATCAACCACCGGATGCCTGAGGGACTCACCCTCGCCGTCGCCTTTGCCCTGGCCCTGGCCGCCGCCGCGCTGGCGACGCCCGCGGCGATCGCGCTCGCACGCCGCACCTCCTTCTACGACCACCCGCGCGACTACAAGAAGCACGCGGCCCCGACCCCGTATCTGGGCGGCGTGGCGGTGCTCTTCGGCGTGCTCGTCGCGTTGGCCGCCCTCCGCGGGCGACTCGGCGACTTCGACACCATCGTGGTGGTCGCCATTGCGTTACTCGCGGTGGGAACCCTCGACGATCGGATCGGGCTGAACATCGGTGTGCGGGTGGTGGCCGAGGTCGGCGCCGCCGCGGTGCTGTTCTACTCGGGCATCGGCTGGGCGGTGTTCGGAAGCGAGGTCGCGAACCTCCTGCTCACGATCCTCTTCGTGCTCGCGGTCGTCAACGCCTTCAACCTGATGGACAACCTGGATGGCGCCACGACGACGATCGCGCTCGTCTCGGCGCTCGCGATCGCGGTCTTTGCGGCGGTCCACAGCTACGAACCCGCGGCGACGCTCGCGGTCGCGCTCGCCGGAGCGTGCGCCGGCTTTCTCCCCTACAACCTCGCGAGCCCCGGGGCGCGAATCTTCCTCGGCGACGGCGGAAGCATGGCGATCGGCGTGATGCTGGCCGGGCTCTTCATGAGCCTGCCGGAGACCGAGGCCTTCGGCTGGGAGCTGCTCCCGGTGATCGTCGTTCTGGTCGGTCTGCCCGCGCTCGACACGGCGCTGGTCATCGTCTCCCGGCTGCGCCGCGGCGTCCCGGTCCTGAGCGGCGGGCGCGATCACCTGACCCACCGCCTGTTCGAACGGCTGGGGTCCTGCCGGCACGTGGCGCTCGCGCTGGCCGGTGCGCAGGCCGTGCTCTCGGGAGCTGGCGATCGCTCTTCTCTACCTGGACCCGAATGCCGCGGCGGCGGGGGCAGCCACGCTCCTCGTTTCCGGCGTGGTGTTGATTGCGGTCCTGGAGGCACCCGAGTGGGGATCCTCGACGCTCAGGGCTCGGGCCAGGGTCTCCCAGCCGGAAGAATCCACGGTTACCGGGTCGCCGGCCCAGGACGAATCGCCCGCGTAGTCGCAAGCTTCGCGTAATCGCGAGCTCGGACGGCCGATCCTACGCTCGGGTCAGGAGTCGCGCGCGTCCTGATCCGGCTGCGCGGTGGGTTCGGAGGCCGACCCCGCCCGCTCGCGCTCGCGCGATCCGCGGCTGAGAACTTCGCCCCGTCCGTTCCCGTCCGCGGTGCCTGCCTCGCCGGCCTCGGCGGCCGCCGGCGGTCGGTCGGGGATCGGCCCGCGCTCGTCAGGTCCCGCGTCCTCCGCCTCGTAGTAGTCCCCGCCGTAGCCGTAGAGGCCCGACTTCCCGGACCCCGTGGCGACCGCTCCCAGGATGGTGCCGCGCGCCGTCTCGATCACCTGGCGCATCCGCTGTAGGGCATCTCGGCTCGTGGTGCCGACCTTGGCGACGAGAACCGCCCCCGACACCCTCTCGAGCAGCGGCACGGCGTCGCTCACGCTGAGCAGCGGTGGGGTGTCGACGACGACGATGTCGGCCTGCTCGGAGAGCGTTTCCAGTAGCGACCCCATGCGCCTCGAACTCAGCAGCCGCGCCGGGTTCGGTGGCTGGCTGCCGGAGGCGAGCACCCGCAAGCGCCCATCTCCAACATCGACCTCGACGAGCGCATCCTCGAGCTCGCCCTGATTGGTGAGCACCTCCGACAACCCGATCTTGGGCTCGATGCCAAGCCGCACGCCGATCTGAGGGTGCCTCAGATCGGCGTCGATCAGCACGACGTCCTGTCCGTCCATCGCGAGCGCGACAGCCAGATAGAGCGAAACAGTCGTCTTCCCGTCCCCCTTGGTCGGGCTGGCCACCATGACCGTCGAGACCGGGCGGTCGATGTTGAAGTAGACGAGGCTGGCGGCGAGCGTGCGAAACGCCTCGCGGACCGGCGTTGCGGCCGGCCGCGCCCCGGGAAACGCGGCGCGAGGAATCACGGAGAGCAGCGGCGTCCCGAGCATCGGCTCGAGCTCGTCGGGGTCCCGCAGCCGGCGGTCGAGTCGCTCGCGGACGACCACCGCGCCCAGCGCGAGCAGCAGCGCGACGACCGCGGCCAGCGCCGTGTTCCGCTCCGGGTTGGGCGAGATCGGCTCGTTCGGGACCTCCGCCGTCAGGACGGTCTTGGTGCTCTCTTTGGCCTCGGCTCGGGAGGCATCCAGGCTCTGGAGCTGACTGGTGATCTCGGCCTGTGTCGCCTCGTCGTTGGTCTCGTCGGCCTGCGCCTCCAGCTTCGCCATCGCCCGGTCGATTCGGTTCACGGTCTCGCCGGTGCGCACCTCGTCGATCGCGGTCGCGTAGGCGTTGGCGAGGTCGGCGGCCCGCTGTCCGCTCCCGGCCGTCGCCGTCACCTGAAGGAAATTCGTGTCAGACCCGCCGGAGGTCGTGAGCGGCGTCTACCTTGACGCTGCCACGGGGGGACCCTCCCAGCTCCTCGGCCGCCGCATCCTGGACCTTCTGCGAGTCGAACCAGCAGCTCTTCCGAACCGAACGAGGAGAGCGCGCCGCCCCGTCACCCCCGCCACCTCGTACGTCGTGGCCGAGCTAGTGATGATCGCACGGGTCTGGTACGTGTCCACGAGTCGCGTCGAGACCACATAGACCACGACGGGAATCGAGACGAGGATGCCCAGGAACAGCCAGCGCCGCCGCCAAAGGGCGTCCAAAACCGACCGCAGATCGGGCTGCGCCCCCGGCGACCGTTCCATGCCGCGGCCATTATACGGTCGATCTACAGGCTGTCGAGGACTTGGTCCCAGGCGGCCGATCAGGCGCTCGTCGCCGTACTCGCGCTCGGCGAACGCGCGCCCTTCTCTCCCGGCTCGCTCGCGCGCCCCGGGATCCTCGATCAGCCGCCCCAGGACCTCGACCCATTGGGCCTCGGACGCACAGTGCAGATCTTGGCCGGCGGCCTCGCATGGTCCGCACGTAGGCCGGCGTCGCCGAGGTCACGACCGGCATCCCCATCCGCCAGAAGCTGATCAGCTTGCTCTCGGGCTTGTCGCGCTCCAGCGGGCGGTCGAGCGGAAGCGGGATCACCGCGAGGTCGCACGCCGTGGCGATCACCGAGACCATCTCCTCGCTCCACTGAGTAGACGCACACGCGATGGAAATGACGTGAGGCGATCCGGTCGGTCCGGCGCCGCCAGAAGCGCTGCACGAGCTCGCGATACTCGATCGGCGTGATCAGGTGCAGGACGAGCGGGTGGCGCGAGTCGACCTCACGGAGCGCTCGCTCGATCCGCTCGAACCAGCGCACGTTGTCGCCCCAGGCCCTCCCAGACGAGGTGAAACGGCGAGCCGGCTCGATAGTCGTCCTTCACCCGGCGGACGAGCAGCGACTGGAAATCGAGGATCGGATGCACGTTGGGGCAGATCGGCTCGATCTCGGATGCCTGCTCGGGGGTGGCGCAGGTCACCGCGTCGGCCCGCGCCAGCATCTGCTCCAGCGCGCGGCGGTAGCTGAAGAACGGATGGCGCGCCTCGCCGGCGGCGAACTTCGCCGGTCCCCTGAGGATCGCCTTCAGGTTCGTGCGCGGAATCGCCAGGTAGGAGTCGACGATGTCGAAGACGAGCTTCGATCTCCCCGGGCGGTAGCGACTCCACGCGCCGAGGTCGGCGCGCGGGGTGACGACGACCAGGTCGTAGTCGCGGCTCGGGTCGGCGAGCTCGAAGTCGGATCCCGCGACGCTCGGCGTAGAAGGGAAACCGGCGGCGGTCCGCGGGCTGGCTCAGGCTGGCGTCATAGGGCGCGTAGCCGACCCTCATCGCGTCGCCCCCGGTCCGGACCGCCGGCGGTCGCGGCGAGCCGCCGGTAGAGGCGGTCGTAGCGCGGGATGCCGACCTCTTCGAGGGAGAAGACCTCGCGGGCCACGGCTCGGCAGCGTGCTCGGGCGTCCGGATCGGCGGCGAGCTCTCGGATCCGCTTGGCGGCACGCTCGTAGCCCCGCTCACCGAAGGCGTCGACGATCACGCCGACCCCTCGGCCGTCGAGGATCTCGTCCACGTCGCCGATCCCGGGACCCGAGGCGACCGGGAGCCCGGCGCCGAGGTACTCGCCGACCTTGGTCGGAGACGATGGCGATCCGCGCGAAGCTCGGGCGGCAGAAGCAGATCGCGAAGTCGGCCAGCCCCAGGTAGGCGCCCAGCTCCGCCGGCTCGGCGCGGGTGATCCGGTAGTCCGACTCCGGGATGCCCGGCCCGCGCGAGCTCCGAGCGGATGCTCGCCGGCGGCGCCTGCGTGAGGACCAGGAAGGCGAGCCCAGGGTCGACGCGCCGCGCGACAGCGAAGAACTCGACCATCTCGCGATCCATGTACGGCTCGGTGAGCTTTCCCACGTAGACCATGACCGATCGCCCGGCGAGGCCGAGGCGGGCGCGCGCCCGCTCGACGCCGCCCCGGATCCCCGTCGAGGCGGTCGAGGTCCGCGCAGCACGGGATCACCGTGACCCGCTCGTCCGCGGCTCGGGCCGAAGAGATGGTCGCGCACCCGCTCGGTGAGGACCACGATCCCGTCCGCGCGAGCGATCGCCGCGCGCCTGGACGCGCTCGGTGATCCGCTGGGCGAGCCCCCCGCGGGGCCAGCGCCCCGCGTCCACGTACTCGTCGGCGAGCAGCCCGCGGATGTCGAAGATCAGCCGGCAGCCGGTCAGGCGCCGCACGATCAGCCCGGTCGCGGCGGGCACATGGCTGCGGGCGTGGATCGCGTCGAGGCGGTGGCGGCGCATGAGCCGGGCGGCCGACCAGGGCCCCGACCAGCGCGTCGTAGACGGTGGCGGGAAGCGACGGGCGCTTGTGGTAGCGGAGCGAGTGCCAGGCGATCCCGCGCCGAGCCAGATCGGCCCGAAGCCGGTGCTTGCGCTCGGCGCTCAGCTTCGGCTCGTAGGTCAGCAGGTGAATCGTGTGTCCGCGGCGGGCGAGGCCCTCCAGGTAGGCGACCACCTGCGTCTCGACGAGCGGATCCTCGAGCGAGAGGTAGCAGACGTAGAGGGAGCGCAGCAAGCCGGGCATACGAGGTGGAGTGTGGTTCGGCGAGCCACAGGCGCGGCCTGGTATCAGTGTCCCATGCCGGATGCCGAGGTTCGGCCCTGCCCCGGCTGCGGGGCGAGGCGACAGCCGCACCGGTCGGCGAGGTCGGCGGGTTTTCCGATGCAGACCTGCCATGCGCTGCGGCACGGTGTTCACCGCGCACGCTGCCGACCGCGCGGAGTCGACGGATTACGCTCGCTACTACCACGACGGCAACTGGAGGTGCCGCCTTCGTCCATCGGCGCCTCGACCAGCTCGTCGCCGCCTTCGACACCGATCGGCGGCTGAATCGCTGGCTCGACGTCGGTTGCGGCGCCGGCACGTTGATGCAGGCGGCCCGAGGGCGAGGGATGGGAGGTGATCGGGACGGAGGTCGCAGAGCATGCGGCCGAGGCGATGCGCGCAAAGGGGTTCGACGTCAGAAGCGGCGAGCTCGAGCGAGCTCGACCTGCCGGAGGCCTCGTTCGACGTCGTCAGCAGCATCGAGGTCGTCGAGCACGTGCCGGACGTGAACGCGCTACTCGCGAAAGCCGCAGGCTGCTGCGACCCGGCGGCGCCCTCTACCTCACCACCCCCCACGGCCGCGGCATCTCCGCCCGCCTGCTGGGCACGGGCTGGAGCGTCGTCGGCCCGCCGGAGCACCTGCAGCTCTTCTCCATCCGGGGCCTGCGCGCGGCGCTCGCCCGCGCAGGCTTCGCCGTCCGCAGCCTGCGCACCGGCGCGGTCAATCCCACCGAGCTCCTGCAGGCGGCGCGCCGCCGAGGCCGTGGCACCCCGCACCGTCCGATGCGGCCGGGCGCCCGGGTCGAGAGCGGCTACCGGCTCAACGAGTCGCTGTCATCGAGCCGCGCCGGGTCGGCCGTGAAGGGGGCGGCGAACGCCGCCCTCAGCGCCACCCGGCTCGGCGACACCCTCAAGCTGGTCGCCGAGCGACCGTCCTGGAACTCGTATAGCTTCCCGGCGATGGAGCGCCTGGACACTCAGCTCGACGGGCCGATCCTCGTGCGGCCGGTGGTGCACGGCGACGAGCGCGGTTTCTTTCACGAGAGCTACCGCCGCAGCAGATACGCCGAGCTCGGCATCCCCGAGGAGTTCGTGCAGGACAACCATTCGCGATCGCGCCACGGGATCGTCCGGGGGATGCATTTCCAGGTCGGCGCCGGGATGGCGAAGCTGGTGCGCTGCGCCCGGGGGGCGATCGTCGACGTGGTGGTCGACCTCCGCAAGGGCTCGCCGACGTTCGGGCGCTGGGAGGCGTTCGAGCTCAGCGACGAGAACCTTCACCAACTGTATTGCCCGGTCGGCTTCGCGCATGGCTTCTGCGTGACCAGTGACGTACGCGGACGTGCTCTACAAGTGCTCGGCCTACTACGACGAGTCGATCGAACGCGGGATCAAGTACGACGACCCGGACGTGGGGATCCGGTGGCCGGACGTGGAGCTGATCCCATCGGAGCGCGACGCCGCCGCCCCCCTGCTGCGCGAGGTCGAGGACGAGCTCCCGTTCACTTACCCGGCGTAGCCGGGGCCGCGGCGATGAGGCCGGCTCGGCCCATGTAGTCGGCGAGGGCGTCGCGCCAGTGGCGCAGCGGCGCGAGCCCGAGCGCATCGGCGGCCGGGCGGGCAAGAGCGCCGTTGAGCGGCCGATCCGCGCCTCCGGGCGCACGGGTGGTAGCGACCGGCTCGACCGGGACCTCGATTCCCGCGAGCGCGATGATCGCCTCGGTGAACTCGAACCAAGAGCAGATCCCGGAGGCGGTCAGGTGAAGGATCCCGGCGGCCTCCGCATCCACCGCCGCGACCAGCGCCTGCGCGAGGTCGGCGGTGAACGTCGGCGCGAGGCGCTGGTCGGCGACCATCTTCAGCTCGCCCTGCTCGCCGCGCTCGCTCGACCATCCGGGTGACGAAGTTGCCCCCCTTCGAAGCGCTTCCCTGCAGCCCGTAGAGCCCGGCGCTGCGGACGACGAGCGCGCCCGGGGCATAGGCGAGCGCCGCGTGCTCGCCGGCGAGCTTCGAGATCGCGTAGACGCTGCGCGGGTTCGGGCGGTCGTCCTCGCGGTACGGGTCCGGGGCGGTCGCCGTCGAAGACGTAGTTGGTGCTCATGTGGATGAGCTTCGCGCCCGCATCCTCGCAGCGCTCGGCGAGCCGCTTCACCGCCCGGGCGTTGACCTCGAACGACCGGTCCTCCTCGCGCTCGCAGAGGTCGACGTTGTGAAACGCGGCACAGTTGAACACCGCGTCGGGGGCGACGGCCTCGAACGCGCGCGCGACCGCGGCGTCGTCGGTGACATCGCACTCCTCGCGGGGGAGCGAGACCACCTCGGCCCGCTCCGCGAGCAACTCTTCGAGGTCCGATGCGAGCTGGCCCCCGCCGCCCGGTGATCGAGCACGCGTGCGAACGTCACAGGACGGCGCCGAAGCGCTCGATCCGCGGGCTGACCTCGTGCATGAGCTCGAGCCAGCGAATGTTGTAGTGGCGCGGATCGGTGAGCGCCGCGCGATCCTCGACGTCGATCCTCCGCAGGAGGTCGGCGACCGCCTCGACCACCGAGCGGCTGGGGATGAAGCCGAGCCGCTCGGAGAGCTTCGCGTTCGAGCATTCGTAGTCGCGCGTGAGCTGCGGCTGCGGGCACCTCGACGAGCGTCACCGGTCGGCCGAGCAGCTGGACGGACCCGGCGACGAGCATCGCCAGCTCGCGGATCTGGTAGTTGGAGTGCAGGACGTTGAAGATCTCGCCGCGGACGGACTCATCCGGCGCCTCGAGCGCGGCGATCAGCGCGTCCGACACGTCGCGCACGTCGACGAGCGGCCGCCACATCCAGCCGCCACCGTGCAGCTCCAGGCGCCCTTGAAGGAGCGCGTCCTTGACGAAGGTGTTGACGACGAGATCGAAGCGCATCCGCGGGGAGTGGCCGTAAACGGTGCCGTTGCGGAGGATCACCGGCGACAGGCCGTCGTCGATCAGGTCCAGAAGCGCCTCCTCGGCATAGCGCTTCGAGGTCGCATACGCGCCGTGCGGTCTGATCGCCGCCCGCTCGTCGTGCATCCCCGACGGCAGCCCGTCGTAAAGCGAGCACGAGGAGGCGAAC
This sequence comes from uncultured Solirubrobacterales bacterium, assembly GCA_963729075.1. GTDB lineage: Bacteria > Actinomycetota > Thermoleophilia > Solirubrobacterales > 70-9 > WHSW01. Next base: position 217,995 of record CAVSMU010000008.1, read on the forward strand.
ACCAGGCGTTCGACCGCGTTCTCCAGGCAGGCGCGCCCGAGGCTCTCGGTGCCGAGCGCGTTCATCTGCCAGTTCGCCTCGGGGTCGTACTCGGCCGTGGGATCGTTCGAGAGGCCGGCCAGGTGGATGACGCCGTCGACGCCCTCCAGCGCCCGTTGCGGAAGCTCTCGCACGTCCGCTACGACGAGCTCGACGCTGTCGCGGATCTCGCCCAGCGGCTGCTCGCCCCAGTAGAGGCGATCGAGGACGCGCACCACGTATCCGCGCTCGATCAGCTTCTTGCACAGCACACAGCCGATGTAGCCGCCTCCGCCGGTGACCAGGACCCGCCGGCCACGCGCCGGCGGCTCGGGCGCCAGCCCGTTCGAGCGCCCATCGGTCCCGGGCAGTGAGATCTCGCTGTGGTCCGTGCTCATGGTGGTTCCTCCGCTGCGGCTTCAGCGGATGTCGGCAGCATTATCGCGACCCGGGCTGAGCGGGGTCGCGACCGCGCCCGTCGATCACCAGCCCTCGCGCCGCAGGAAGACCTCGAGCGTCAGCAGGGTCCAGAGCGCGTGCCCGTGGTTGCGCCGCCGCGACGTCGTGCTCGGCGATCAGGTGGTCGACGGCCTCCGGCACCAGGTGATCCTTCACCCGCGCGTCGCCGGCGCCCAGCGTGGCGGCCACGTAGCCGCGCAGGTCCTCGCGAAACCAGCGATCGAGCGGCACGCCGAACCCCCGCTTCGCCGCGGTGCAGGATCTCGGCGCGGCAGCAGGTCCTCGACGGCCGCCTTGAGCACCCGCTTCAGGCTCAGGCCGCGGGCCTTGAAGGCGGGCGGCAGGCGGGCCGCGAAGGCGAGCAGCTCGGTGTCGAGGAACGGGCAGCGCACCTCGAGCCCGTGCGCCATGCTCATCCGGTCGGTCTTGACGAGCAGGTCGTCGAGCAGGTAGGTGCGCAGGTTGAGGTCGAGCAGGCGGTCGAGCGGCTGCGCGCCCGCGGAGGACTCCCAGATCGCCCGGTAGTCCTCGGCGCCCCAGTCGTCGCGGCCCCCGTCGAGCAGCGCCTCGCGCTCGGGGTCCTGGATCGTGCTGATCCAGGCGCGGTAGGCGTCGGGAAGCCCCTGCTCGGCGACCCCGGCAAATCGCTGCAGCCTGCCGGCGCGCCCGCGCAGCGCCGCCGCGGGAAGCAGCCCGGCCGCCCCGACCGCCGTGCGCCGAACCGGCGCCGGCAGCGCGGCGAAGCGGCGCGCGGCGAGCCCGGCGGCAAAGCGCTCATAGCCCGCGAACCCCTCGTCGCCGCCGTCGCCCGACAGCGCGACCGTGACCTCTCCGCGGGTCAGCTCGCTGAGCAGGAAGGTCGGCACCGCGCTCGAGTCGCCGAACGGCTGGTCGTGATGCCAGACCAGGCGCTCGACCAGGTCGACCGCCTTGGGCTCGACGACGAACTCGTGGTGGTCGGTGCGCGTGGCGCTCTGCCACCAGCCTCGCGTAGGGCCGCTCGTCGAAGCCCTCGCGGTCCTCGAAGCCGATCGTGAAGGTCTGCACCGGCCGGTCGAGCTGCGACGCCATGATCCCGACCACGGCGCTCGAGTCGATCCCGCCGCTGAGGAAGGCGCCGAGCGGCACGTCGGAGATCAGCCGCCGCCCGACCGCGTCCTCCAGGCGCGAGCGAACCTCGGCCGCCGCCTCGCGCAGCGAGAGGTCGACGTGCGCGGCGCCGTCGATCCCCGCGACCGGCGGTCGCCAGTAGCGCTCGATCACCGGCTCGCCCCCCGGCTCGAAGCTGAGCACGTGCCCGGGCGGCAGGCTGCGCACTCCGTCGAAGAAGGTGCGCGGGGTGGGCACGTAGCCGAAGGTCAGGTAGGCGGGGATCGCCTCGGCGTCGAGGCGTCGCGGCACCGCGGGATCGGCGAACAGCGCCTTGATCTCGCTCCCGAACACGAGCCGGCCGCCGGCGCACCAGTAGTAGAGCGGCTTCTTGCCCACCCGGTCGCGGCCGAGGACGAGCCGCGCCCGGCGCTCGTCCCAGACGGCGAAGGCGAACATGCCGTCGAGGCGGCCGCGCGAGCTCGACGGGTGCGAGGTCCTCGGCCAGGTGCGCGATGACCTCGGTGTCGCCGCGCGAGCGCGAACTCGTGCCCGCCTCGCAGCGAGCTCCTCCCGCAGCTCGCGGAAGTTGTAGATCTCGCCGTTGAGGACGACGGCAACGGTCCGGTCCTCGTTCGTGATCGGCGGATCGCCGGTGACCAGGTCGATGATCGCCAGCCGGTTCTGCCCGATCGCCGCCTGGCCGCCGACGAAGGCTCCCCGTGCGTCCGGCCCCCGGTGCTCGACCGCGGCGAGCTGGGCATCGACCACTGCGCGGAGATCCCGGGAGCCGGACTCGACGACCCCGCAGATGCCGCACATCAGGCGGCTGCGAGCTGCAGCGAAGCGGCCGTCATTGGCCCGGCCAAGTCTAGCCGCGCGCGACTTACCGATCCCCATCGGCGCCGCGCCAAGGGACGGGCCGGCCGATCAACTCCTCGAGCAGCGGCCGGTCGTTCTCGTAGTGCGCTCGAAGCATGGCGAGCGTTTCCGCGCTCGGCCCCAGCGAATCGGATCCGCGCTCCCGTCTGTTCCAGAGGTCGATACCGGTAGTTGACCTCCCTCAGGCGCCGTATCACGCGTTGCTGGAGGTTCGCCGGCATCCGCCGCCAAATCGAGCGCACGACCGGCTGGCGGACCAGCGTCTTCTGTAGGTCCGACGGGGAGCGCAACCACCCGATCTTGGGCGACGCGCCCCCCTTCCGGTACTGGGCCCCCAGGCTCTGCGGCACGAAGTCGGTGTCGACACCCAGAAAGCTGAAAAGGTCGCGCATGAGTTCGCGGGGAGCTGTCTCCAGGTCGGTGGTGAAGCAGACAAAAATCTGCTGGCGAGGGAAGGTCTCGTAGTACCCCTCGAGGATCCGCCCATACTCTCCCCATGTGATGAACCCCGCCCTCCGCCTGCGGCGCGCGTTCTCAAGGTTCGCCGGTGCAAGTAGGTCCGCGATCACGCTGGTCGATCGATCCTTGAGCGAAGGGCGACCCGCCGAGCGCGCTCATCCGGTAATGAGAGATGCATCGCTCTACCGGATCCCGAAGGATCGCGATCAGCTTCACGTCGGGACACGTGGCGCGGATCCGCTCCGGGATGATCCTCTCGGTGCGCTCCGGGGGACGCGGCTGGGCGGCGCGGGTCGGCTCGAATCGGACAGCCCCCCATGTACCCGGGGGTCGCCTCGCCCCAGAGGACACCTTCGGGGGCGCCGGCGAACGTGCCCGCGGCGAACTGACTCCAGCCGGCGTCGTAGATCTCATCGTAATGAAGAAGTGCCGCTCCTTCCCCGGCGGCAGATAGAGCTCGGGATGACCGCGGAGATGCTCAAACAGGGTCGTAGTTCCGGCCTTCTGGGCGCCAATGACGATGAAGTCGAGCGGGCGAACAGCGGCAGTCGCGGCTCGGCGCGTCGTCTGCCCCCTCGACTGGGGCTCCATGCTCATCCCGTTTGTCTCGACGCGACCACCAGGGGATCGACGCTATAGGATGCGGGTCCGAGCCCGAGCGAACACGCTCCAAGCCGGTGACTCGCGGGCGCTGCCGATATCGTCTACGCATGGGTGAACGAGCGCCCCTCGAGGCGCAGGGCCGAATTTGCTCGGCGGCAGGGATCAGTCTCCGATGAAACAGGTCGATCTGAAGCAGGCAGGAGCCGCGGGGGCGCCACCCCTTGCCAAGGAGCTCGAGTGGCCGGTCGAGCGCGTGATCGTGCCGGCCAAGCGCAGGCTGAAGATCGGGGACCTCGTGCGGCACTGGGCGGTGATCCGGGTGATCGCTGCGCGTAACTTCAAGATCAAGTACAAGCAATCGGTGCTCGGGCCGCTCTGGCTCGTGTTCCAGCCGCTCGCTCTGCTCCTGGCGTTCATCGTCGTCTTCCGAAATCTGGCGCAACGTGGAGACCGGCGGCGTGCCCTATGTCGTCGTCGCGCTCGTCGGCCTCGGCGTCTGGTCGTTCTTTCAGGCCGCGATGACCATCGGCACTGCCTCGCTGATCAGCAACATGCAACTACATCCGGTACACACCGTGCCCGCGCCTGGCCTTTCCCATCGCCGCGATCATCGCGTCGCTCCCGTCGTTCGCGGTGCCCACCGCGGCCGCATTGATCGCCGCCGCCGCGACCGGAAACCTCTCGCCTGGGGCGGCACTCCTCCCTGTCGGCCTGGCGTGGCTCCTCGTCCTCACGGCCGGGACCGTGGGAATCTCCTCCGCCCTGGCCGTTCGCTACCGCGACGTCATCAGCTTCCTCCCCTTCCTGCTCCAGGTCGGGGTGTTCCTTGCCCCGGTTGGCTACACCCTGGCCAGCCTGTCGGGCACCCTGGCGACCCTCGTCGAGCTCAACCCCCTGACCGGTGTCATCGAGGCATGGCGGTGGATGGTCATCTCCGGCTACGACCCAGAGCTTGGCCCGATCGCCGTCTCGCTCGCCGAAACCCTCGCTCTGGCGGTCGCCGGCTGGTGGTTCTTCTCGCGGAGGGAGACCACGATGGCGGACGAGATCTGAGATGGCCGACCTGCAAGGAAACGGCGCCCAGCCCAGCGCGGTTGTCGCAGAAGGGATAAGGAAGCACTACCGCCTCGGGGAGCATCGCAGCCTCCGGCGGAGCGTCGATCGGCTCCTGCTGCGAAGAGGCGCGTGGAGGGACCGGCTTCGAGGCTCTGGCCGGCGTGGATTTCGTGGTCCCGCAAGGGCAGTCGTGCGGGATAGTCGGCACCAACGGCTCGGGAAAATCGACGCTGCTTCAGATCATGTCGGGCACGACCCTGCCCACCAGTGGGGTCATGCGCGTCCGGGGACGGGTGATTCCGCTCTTGGCGGTGGGGATGGGCTTCCATCCCGAGCTGACGGGGCGCGAGAACGTCGCGCTGTTCGCGGCGTCGCTGGGGATCCCGCGTCAGGCGGTCGCCTCGCGCATGGACGCCGTGAGCGCGTTCGCGGAGCTCGAGCGGCACATGGATACGCCCGTGAAGCGCTTCTCGAGCGGGATGCTCTCGCGGCTCTCGTTCGCAATCGCGATGCAGTTCCCGGCGGACATCTACGTCTTCGACGAGGTGCTGGCGGTGGTCGACGGGGAGTTCCGGGCCAGGTGCATCGAGGCGATCAAGGGCCTGCACCGCGAGGGTCGCACGATCTTCTTCGTCAGCCACAACCTCGATCAGGTGGCCGAGGTGTGTGAGCGCACGATGTGGCTCGAGCGCGGGAATATGCGCGACCTCGGCCCCACGGCCGAGGTACTTCGTGCGTACGCGCGCGTGCATGGTGCGGGTTGGGGGTTGAGACGGGGTTGTCCGCAATGAGGCGGATACGTTGGCTCGGCGTGTTGGCGGTGGCCGCAATCGTTGCGCTCGGGCCGGGCACCGTGTCCGCGGACGCCACCCGGTACCCAACCGTGTTCAAGAAGTTCAAGTACAGGGTGAAGAACGGGGTGGCGACATTCAATGGAAGGATCGACTCGCCGAAGGGCCGCTGTGTCGCGGACCGCAAGGTGCGGCTCTACCGAAAGAAGTCCGGTAACACCGACACGACCAACCTCTATCCCGACCCATCGTTTGAGAACGGGCTGCACCCGTTCGACAACACGGCCTACGCCTCCGAGTCGTGGAGCACGGCGCAGGCGTACTCGGGCACGCACTCGATGAACCTGGGCGGCGCGCGCTACCCCACTGACTCGTCGGCGTATTGGTTCCCCGTTACGCCGGGGAAGGCGTACTCAGCGAGCACGTATTTCTACAACACGACGACCACACCTGGCACCTTCCGCGTCAGCTTCAACTGGCGCGACGCGGGTGGCGCAGCGATAGGGTCCTCTGTGGCGGCGGCTTCGGCGTCCCTCGGAACGTTTGGACGAAGGTTTATCAGGACAACGCCGTCGCTCCCGCCCGGGCCACGCAGGCGCAGCTTACGTGGGAGGCCATCCAAGGCGCCGTGGTGTTCATGGATGAGGTCTATGTCCGAGAGGGAGCGGAGTTCAAGGTCGTCGGCGCTCGCACCAACAGCAAGGGCAAGTTCAAGATCGGCCTCGGCGCGCCGCAGCACGGCAAGTACTACGCCAAGGTCAAGCGGAAGAAGATCGGTAGCTCTGACAGTAAGAAGACCTGCCGCGGCCGGAGATCCCGGTCGGTGAAGATCAGCGGCTGATGCCGACCCGGTTCTTCCAATCGATCGGGCAGACAAGGTCTTGGTGTGGCGACCGACCGACCCATGACGGCCCCTAATCCGCGGCGAGAACGGGTTCTGATCATCTGCCTCGCAGAGGTGGGGAACGACGCCAGGGTCCTGCGGCAGGTGGAGTTCCTCGCCGCCGACCACGAGGTCGTGCTGGCCGCGTTCGGGCCGAAGCCGAGCTTGCCGTCGGGTGCAGCCTACGTCCCGCTGCCCTCGAGAAAGCCGGTGGGCCTCCGTGGTCGAGCAGAGTCGCTGGCACGTTTCGGCGCTCGTCTCACGGGCGCGCTATGAGGCCGCGTACTGGCTGGATCAGGACGTTCGCGGATGGCGCACCGAGCTCGAGGGAGTGCTGCCCGTGGACGCGATCGTGGTCAATGAGTCTGTTCAGCCTTCCTCTGGCGCGAGCGCTCGGAGATGACGTGCCGATGGTCTTCGACGCGCACGAGCATTGGACGAGCGAGAGTGCTTCCTGGACCAGGCTGCAACGCATCAGCATGCGGCGTGCCCACGAATGGATCGTCGACCGCTTCGTTCCCCAGACCGCGGGCATGATGACGGTCTCGGCGGGGATAGCTCGGGATTTCGAGAGGCGCACCGGCGTCTCCCCGTCACTCGTCACCAATGCCCCGTTCTTCGAGCCACTCACCCCCACGGGGGTGAGTGAGCCGATTCGGCTGCTGCACATTGGGGTAGCCGACGAGCGTCGCCGCCTCGAGGACACGATTGCCGCTGTCCGCTCGCTCGGCGCTGGATTCACCCTCGATCTGATCCTGGCCAGGGAGAACGAATACCGTGGTCGCCTCGAGCGCCTTGCCGCCGAGGATGACCGCGTGCGCGTCCTGCCGCCCGTGCCGTCGCAGGAACTCCTCGCATTCGCCAACGCATATGACGTCGGTGTCTTCCTCCTGCCGGCGCGGTATCCGAATCAGATCCACGTACTCCCCAACAAGCTTTTCGACTACATCCAGGCGCGACTCGCCGTAGCGATCGGCCCGTCCCCCGAGATGGCCGAGATCGTGAGAGAGTGGGAATGTGGGGTGGTTTCGGCCTCGTTCACACCCGAGGCGTTCGCGGAGGCGCTCGACGGGCTCTCCGTCGACCGGGTGGAGGGCATGAAGTCGAACGCCGACAGGGCCGCCAGGGTGCTCAACGCCAACGCGAATCGAGACAAGGTCATCTCCCTGGTCCGGAACGCCATCGACTCGCGGAAGGCCGAGGCGATTCGCGGATCCCAACCGACCGCCCGCAGTGAATCCGCAGCGCCTGCTCACTGAGGTCGCCTTCGGGGGGCGGGTGAGGATTCAGCGATCTCCGCGCACGGGATGCGGCGGGGTCATGGCTAGGATGGCGCCTGTTGAAACCCGATTTCGTTCCCCATTCCCGTCGCGCGCCGGGCCTCGTCCTTGGCGGGGACGTCGACCTTCCGGACGACCTGCGTGCTCGGAGCGCACGTCGTCATTTATCCTGGCACGAGGATCGGCCGGGGCGTCGTGGTGGAGGACCACGCGGTGGTGGGCAAGCCCCCGCGCGCTCGGGCAATTCTCCACCGCCTCCCGGGAGGTCCCGACCTCCACGGTCCTGCACGACGGCGCTGCTGTGCTCGCCGGTGCAATCGTCTTTGCGGGGGCGGAGCTGGGCGAGGCCGTGACGCTGGGTGACCAGGCGAGCGTGAGGGAACGGGCGGTGGTCGGGGCGAAGACAACGATCGGCCGCGGCTCGGCGGTCGACAACGACGTGCGGATCGGTGAGCGCGTCCGGATCCAGACCAATTGCTACATCACGGCCTACACGATCGTCGAGGATGACGTTTTCCTCGCCCCCGGCGTCGTGACGACGAACGACAACACGATGGCTCGTCACGCCCCCGACGAGTCGATCACGGGCCCGACGCTCCGTCGAGCCTGCCGCATCGGCGGCGGCGCCGTCCTCTGCCCGGGCGTGGAAGTGGGCGAGGAGGCGTTCATCGCCGCGGGCGCCGTCGTCACGGCCGATGTCCGGGCCCGTGCTGTTGTAATGGGCGTCCCCGCCCGTGAGAGGAGAATCGTTCCCGAGGAGGACCTCCTGGAGCATTGGCGCTGACGCCCGGACCCCGCGCTGTGTATCTCGCGCGGAGGACGATCGGATCAGGCTGTCCAGGAGGCGAGCTCTTCCGCAATCTTCTCTCCCGCACGCCCCCCGCCGTAGATCAATGGATCCGGAACCGTTGCGTTTCGGGCCGTGGCCAGCGACCGAAGCGCCTCGACCGCGGCACCGGCGTCAAGGCCCACGGTTCGGTTCCAACCCGCCTCGACCGTTTCCTTCCATTCAGTCACCTCGACGCAGCGTGACGCAAGGAGTGCCAGTGAGGTATGCCTCTTTTTGCAGCCCCCCGAGTCGGTGAGAAGCGCACGGGCGCCCTGAAGCAATCGGATCATGTCCAGGTATCCCACAGCCGGAATCGTCATGATCCGGCTTCGCTCGAGCATCGCCGCTAGGCCACTCTCAAGAAGCCTCGCCGTTGTCCGGGGATGAACCGGAAAGACGATCGGCGCTTCCTCAGTCACCGCCACAAGGAGCTCCACCAGCTTCTCGAGACTTGAGGGATCGTCGACGTTTTCTGCTCGGTGCGCAGTGGCGAGCAGGTAGGAGCCCTCTTGGAGCCCGAGGCGCTCGATCGCGTCTGAGCGACGCATCGCTACGGGACCAAAGATCAGGCAGACGTCCGCCATGAGATCACCGACGAGGCGGGCGCGCTCCCCGAGGCCCTCGCGGGTGAGGTTGTTCACTGCGGTCGGTGTCGAGCAGAGCAGCAGACCCGCGAGGTGGTCGGCGACAACTCTGTTGATCTCCTCTGGCATTGAGTGGTCGAACGAGCGCATCCCCGCCTCGACGTGGATAAGCGACACCGGCATCTTTGCTGCGACGAGTGCCCCGCCCAGGGTCGCGTTGGTGTCTCCGTAGACCAGCAACGCATCTGGGTCGATTTCGGCAACGAGCGGCTCGAGCCGAGCGATGGTGCGGGCGGTCTGCTCAGCGTGGGTTCCGGACCCCACCCCAAGGATGTGATCCGGGGGTGGTACGTCCAGCTCCTCGAAGAAGAGATCGGAAAGCTCACGATCGTAATGCTGGCCAGTGTGGACAAGCACCTCCTCGCCGCGCTGGCGGAGGTGAGGGGATGCCGCTGCGGCCTTGATGAATTGAGGCCTGTTGCCAACTATCGTGAGGATTCGCATTGAATCGAACCAGGTACGGTATCCGTTTGATGAGGCCGCCGTAACGATCCGCGCAGCGGTCGTCGGTTTGGGTATTGGGGACCGAACCTGGCGCGCAATCTGAATGAAATCGAGGGCTGCGAGCTTGCGTGGTGCTGCGACCCAGACGACCTCGCGCGGGAACGCTGGCGATCGGCGTTTCCGGCGGCCCGCTTCACCCCTGAGCTCGATGACGTGCTCGCGGATTCGGAGCTAGATGCGGTTGTGGTGGCCACCCCAGTGTCGACTCACGCGCAAGTTGCGGAGCGAGCGCTAGCGGCCGGAAAGCACTGCTTCGTGGAGAAGCCGCTCGCGCAGGATGGTGCTTCCGCCGAGCGACTGATCTCACTGGCCGAGACTGCGAGCGTGACCCTGATGACCGGTCATCTGCTCGAGTACCACCCAGGCGTAGAACAACTCAAGAGGTTGATTGAGACGGGCGAGCTCGGAGACACGCGCTATGTTTATTCTCAGCGTCTCAATCTCGGCAAGCTCCGGAGTGACGAGAACGCGCTCTGGAGCCTCGGCGCACACGACGTCTCGGTCGTGCTGGCTCTGATCCGAGAGCTCCGGTCACGGCCTGGGCTCAAGGGCAGGCGTTCGTTCGCGACGGGATCGAAGACGTCGTGTTCGCTTACCTGCGGTTCTCGCCCGCTCTCGTGGCGCATCTGCACCTCTCTTGGCTCGATCCCCACAAGGAGAGACGGATCACGGTCGTGGGCTCGAAGCGGATGGCGACACTCAACGACATGGAGTTGGAACGGAAGCTGACGGTGTTCGACAAGGGCTTCGACCGCGAATTCCAGTCGTACGGTGAATACGTCACCCGCTCCGGAGCGACATGGAGTCCCGCCGTGGCCAACTTCGAACCCCTGCGAATCGAGTGCGAGCATTTCGTCGACTGCATTCGAACAGGACGCCACCCGCGCACCGACGGCGCCAGCGGTCTGCGCGTAGTGCGCGTTCTCGAGGCACTGCAGGCCTCATTGGATGCGGATGGGGCGGTTGTTGGGGTGGCCGGAGCAGCGACCAGCTCGCGCGATTGAACCCGAGCCCGATCGCCTATCGCAGGGCTTCCCCGACCATCGGCACGACGTGCTCGATCTGGTCGCGCTGCAGCGCCGGACCGATCGGCAACGCGAGGCACTCGGCGGCATAGCGCTCGCTGCCGGGCAAGGGGTGGTCGGGCGCGTAGTCTGCGAGCCCTGGCTGCCTATGCAACGGGCGCGCGTAGTAGACGCGGTTTCCGATCCCTCGCTGCGAAAGACCCTCCGCGAGTGCATCCCGCTCGGGACTCGACACGACATAGAGGTGGTAACAGGACTTGGCGCCGGGTCTCTCGACCGGCAGGCTCACGAATTCGCCCAGGCCCAGCTCGCGATAGTTCGTAGCCACCTCGCGGCGAGCCCGCGTCCAGCTCTCGAGCTCCGGCAGCATGATGCGAAGCGCCGCCGCCTGGAGCTCGTCAAGGCGCGAGTTGTAGCCCACGGCTGAATGGACCTCCTTGTCCGCGGAGCCGTGCGCGCGGAGCAGCCGGCACGCGTCAGCCACGTCGGGGGCGTCGGTGACAATCCCCCCGCGTCGCCGAAGGCGGCGAGGTTCTTACTCGGATAGAAGCTGAAGACCGCTGCATCGCCGAGCGCGCCTGCCATCCGCCCGTCAATTCGGGCGCCGGCGGCCTGGGCGGCGTCCTCGAGCACGCGAACGGGGCGCCCGGGCTGAGCGCGTGCGAGCTCAGTCAGCTCTACTATCGACGCAGGGTTGCCAAAGAGATGGACGGGCACGATTGCGGCGGTTCTGTCAGTCAATACGGGCTCCACGGTGCTCGCAGTCATGCACCACGTGTCCGGGTCGACATCCGCGAAGATCGGGCACGCCCCCGCGCTGACGACCGCCTCGGCGGTCGCATAGAACGTAACGGCCGGCACGACGACCTCGTCACCGGGCGCCACGCCCAAAGCGCGAAGCGCAATAGTCAGGCCATCTGTCCCATTCGCGACGCCAATGCAATGCTCGGTCCCGACGTAGGCGCCGAACTCCGACTCCCACGCCTCAACCTCCGGTCCGAGTATGTAGCGGCCTGAGTCAAGCACCTCGCGCATGCGCTTTGCAATCCGCGGCAGCAGCGGGTCGATCGAGGGCCGGGTCGCAAAGAGCGGGACTCGCACCGGGTCGGGAACAGTAGAAGATTTCTCAGAGCACGATCGGCGACACGAGGGCGCGTGCTGTCCGAGTAGTTGATCGCCCGGGCCGCGTTCGCTGCGCCCGCCGGATCGGCGGATGCACCGCGGTCAGAAACCGGTCACGGAGGCGCAGCCGATGCTACCCAACACACGAGCGCTCGGCATCCACGGAAACCTTCGCTAGCAGGAGGCCGTGCCGTAGAAGAGCTTGTTGCTTCGGCGTGGTGGACGAGGGATGACGATGAGTTACGCGCGCTCAGGACCTCCTTCAACAATCCTCGGGAGTTCCTGCGCCGGCTTAACGCGGAACCGGCGCGGGAATAGCTCGCCGTAAGGAAGTCCACATACGGATCACGATGTGCTGCGAAGCTGTAACGGGCGAGCACCGTTTGACGTGCAGCTTGACCGATCGCGGGGAACGAGTCTTCTAACTCGATCACTCTGCGGATCGTGCCTTCCCAGTCACCCTCCGGCTCGACGAGAAAGCCGCTGACCCCGTCCTGCACGATTTCTCTGTTGACGGTTAAAGCGGTGGCGATGCTGACGATCCCCAGCCCCATGTACTGAAGCAACTTGAAGCCGCACTTTCCCCGCGCGGTCGGTGTGTCGCGCAACGGCATGAGGCCGATGTCCACGCGGCGTAGGTGATCCAAGTGGGTCTGCATGTCCCAGGAGACGTTCTCCACATCGATCGACGCGGTGGGAGCATAAGGCCGTCCGCTGATAACAAGCAGCCTCAGCGCCGTATCGCGAGCGATACGCTCAAGAGCAGGAACAACCAGATCGAGCTGCCCGAGATTCCCTGTGCCGCCGATCCACCCGAAGACGAGAGGACGAGACCGACCGCAGTAGTTCTTTGCCGGCTCCTCCTCGTAGTCCACGCAGGTCGGGATCACCGTTACATCGTCGCGATCGAGCTGTGGGGCCCGATCTAGGACGAGCTCCTCGAGATATCGGCTTCCGGCGATCACCTTGCGGTACATCCTCAGGCTGGCGCTGAACTTCGTCGGATGCTCGCCGAGTAGGCGACCGAAGAGGCCGACGTCACGCGGCTCACTCTTGGCCGCCCCAAGGTCGTCATCGATATCGAGGATTGCGTTGGGATGCATCGCCAACAAGAGGCGCTCGAGGAAGAGCCGGCCGTAGTCGTTCCACAGCAGCACCTCGCGCCGGACTACGACCGACCCATATACGCCCGATGTAAGGATGCGGTGGAGTCGATGACGCGCGGGGTACAGGTACAGCTCCGGGTCGTTGTCCTGCACCCATGACCAAAATTGCTCATGGTCGAAGACACAATCGATGTCGACATGGAATCCTGCATCCTCGAGGACGCTCGCCCACCGGGCAACCCGATACTCGTATCCCGCGTTACCCGGCCAGAAGGCCGCCAGGAACAAGACCCGCTTGGGATCGCCTCGACAGGGCCCTGCCCGACGGGCGCGCCAGATGTGAAATCGGGCTCGGACGAGGATCGGGAATAGGCCGAGGAGGACTTTCAGCGTCTTTAGATGTCTCCTTGCCCGCGGCCTCGGCAAACGCTGCATAGCCTCCTCCACCGCCTTGATCGCCCACCGTGATTCAGGGGGTCTCGCGTAGCGGCCAGCGGCGTCGCCGCCCATCATCGGCTTGGGCCAGTAGCTGGCGCGGCGTCCGCATCATCACTCCTTCACCTGGGCGGCGCGCCAAGGGACGGGCTTGCCGATCAGCTCCTCGAGAAGTAGCCGATCCTCCTCGTAATGGGCACCAAGCCGATCGAGAAGCTCGGGGCTCGCCTCGCGACGATTGAACCCGCCCCCGCGCCTGTTCCAGAGCTCGAAACGGTAGTTTGCTTCGCCGGAGCGTCGGACCGCGCGTCTCTGGATCCCTGGCGGAAGCAACCGCCATAGCGCCCGCGCCCAACTCTGGCGGGCCAGCTTTCTCTCGAGCTCCCCGGGGGACGATCTGATCCGGCGGGAGGCTGCTGCTTGCCGATAGCGCCTGCCCAAGTGGGCCGGCACAAAGCTAGGGTCGACATCGAGGTACTCGAACAGCCTCTGCATGAACTCGCGGGGCGCGTGCTCGAGGTCGCTGGTGAAGCACACGTAAATCTGCTCGCGCGGGAAAACGTCGTAATAGGCCTTCAAGATGCGACCATACTCGCCCCAGGCGATGTAGCCGGGGGCTTCCAGACGACGCGAGCTCTCCAGCGCCGCTGGCGAAAGCAGGTCATGGATCTTCCTGTCGAAGCCTCCGCGATCAGCCACGCCGCGAAGCACAGCCATCCCGTAATGAGAGATGCAGCGTGAAACAGGATCGCGCAGGATTGCGATCAGCCTGACGTCCGGAATCCGTGCACGGATTCGGTTCGGAATGATCCGCTCCAAGCCCCCGTCGGCCAGCGGTTCGCTGGAGATTCCATGCTCCACCCGAACCGGACAGCCAACCATGTACCACGGGGTCACCGTGCCCCAGCACGTTCCCGCCGGTGCGTCCCGGAACGCTCTCGAGAGGTACGCCGACCAACCGACCGCATATTTCTCGTCATGGCTGAAGAATGGATACTCCTTGTTGGGCGGGATATACAGCTCGGGATGGCTGCGCAGGTGCTCGAACAGGGAGCTTGTTCCCGCCTTCTGCGCGCCGATGACGATGAAGTCGAGGCCCCGGACCGAGGCCTGCCGCAACCGCGCGTGTTCCGTCGGCACCGTCATACCCAGTTGATGCGCCAGCATATTCGCCTCACAGGCATCAGGTCGCGCGGCATCCGTTGACCGGCGCGCCAGCGCCATGTAGCTCTTCACGAGCACCTGGCTCGACTGCAGCCCAGCTCCGGGAATGCGTCCGTCGCGATGTCGGACATCAAGAGGATGAGTACCCGTGCTTGTCGCCATGCGGCATGGCGCGACGGCCGCCACTCATTTGCGGACGCGCTTAGCAACCGCCACGCTACGCTGGAGCGACTATGCGCCACATCATTTTGACGCGATTCAACGTGCGCCTGACCGAGGAAGCACAAATTCCCGACGAGACGTGGCTACGCCACCGGATTGAGTTGTTCGAACGCTTCACCGCGCCCTCGATCGCCGCGCAATCCGTCCAGCCGGACGCCTGGATCGTGTTCTGTGCCGAGGAATCCCCCGATTGGCTGATTGGTCGTGTGGAACGCGTCGCCACAGTACGACGCGTAAAGGGCGTGTTCGCGCGCGGGGCCGTCGGCGAGGCAGTCGAGGCGGGGAGCGACCCGCTTATCACCACCCGTCTCGACAATGACGACGCCATTGCTCGCGACTTTCTCGAAACCATCCAGCGCGAGGCGCCGCGGGAGGGCTTCATCAACTTGACCCATGGCCTACTACTTTTTCGGCAGAAGCTGTTTCGGCGCTCGAACATCTCAAATCCATTTATCAGCCGCATCGAACGCGGGTCATGCTCGACCGTAATGGCGGCGGGGCCGCACTCGACAGTTGTGCACCGCTACGACGTCCGCCAGGTCAAGACCGAGCCCATGTGGATGAGAGTGGTGCATGACCATAACCTGATCAACGCCGTGGGTGGCATGAGAACCTCTTGCGCTCACCTGAAGCGCTTTCCGGTGGACACCGAGGTAACTGACCGGGGGTTGCGTGCCGACCAGATCCGGTGGCTGACTCGACGCGGTGCCCGGGCAGGGCGCCGACTAATTCGAACGTGACCGTCTTCTGCGGGGCCGGAGCCAATGACCAGCACGCGGCTGCGTTCTCCGCGTCAGGGACGATCAGACAGCCGCAGTCAAGGAAGGAGTCTCAGGGAGTGTGCGTCGCTGATGATCCTGCACGGGCAGCTGCTCGCAAATTGGGAAGGCCGGCGCGACCGACCTGCCGCGCGATTGCCGCCCACGTCATGACGGCTATGGCTCGGACCTCGGTCCGATTGCGCTGGAGCTGGCTGCGAACTTGGCGCTGGGGATCTGGCGCCGCCGACTCAGGCAGGTCGGAGTTTCTCGCCCCCGATTGGCAACACCCTGTCGAGCCTGTCGGGGACCGCTCAAGACGCTCCTCGAGCTCGATCCCTGACCGGCGTCATCGAGGCGTGGCGCTGGTGTTCATCTCCGGCTACGATCCACAGCTGGGCCCGATCGCCCTCTCCCTCGCCGAAAGCCGTGCTCTCGCACGTCTACCCGCTCGGAGGTAAATCATGGGCCTCACCGCCCGCCAAATTGACGACAAGTCGTTTTCGGTCAACGTCTCAACTCCGCAGGGCCGAAACCGAGGAGGCCCCTGCTCGACGGCGGCGAGCGATCGCCCACGGTGAGGGCGGTATGCGCCGGATCGTTCTCCACATCGGTTACCACAAGACGGGTTCCACCGCTCTGCAACAGTTTCTGTTTACGCATCGCCGACGCTTGAGCGAGGCGGGAATTCTGTATCCGGTTTCGGAGTTCGCCCCGAAACGCGCCCAACATAACCTGGCTTATTCAGTCTCCCCCGACGACAGATTCGATCCCGCGTCCCTCACATTCGACAGGTTGGCGGGCTTGGCGACTGAGCGGGCGGAGGACACAATGGTGGTGTCGAGCGAGGCCTTCGTTGAACGCGATCCGAGTGCCGCCGCTGAAATGGTCCGGGCGTTCGCGCACGAGGTGCGTGCCTCGGTCGACACGATCGCATTCCTCCGTCCACAGCATGCCCTCATCAACTCCAGCTATGCGCAGCGCATCAAGGGCTTCAAGGAGTGGCGGTGCTTTCGAGCGTTCGCTGATGATTATGCGGGCAACACGCCACGGCTGAACTATTGGCAGCATTTGCGCGAGTGGGATGATCCCGCCTCACACATGCGCCTGATTCCGGTTCCGTACACAGCCAGCAGGCTGGAACCGAACATGCAGACGGCGTTCTTCGATGCGGCAGGGCTCATCGGTCGAGTGAATGGCCTGCTCGACGATACGGACAACCGTTGGATGAACCCAACGCCGGGGCCGTTGACGGTCGAGGTCTGCCGGCGGCTCACAAAACACATCGTGCGAACGCGGGGCGGGCCCCGTGATCTTGATCCCGCGGCGCATACAAAGCTGCTGTGGTACGTCCTACGCTGGTCCCCGCGAATGACCGGTGAGGACGGAACACCCTTCAACGGTCTCGACAACGCACTCCGAGACCGGATTGATCAGCGCTTTTCGAAGCCCAACGATGCCCTCGCACGCCGTTTCTGGGGCGCAGATTGGCGAGACGTCTTCGAGGAGGACTACGAGCGCGATCTGGTCCCGAACGAGTTCGATCGCGATCGCGTCGGACCAGTACAACGCCTCAGGGTGAGGGTCGCCACGTGGATGGCGGTACGGCTAGCCGAAAAGATGCTGGAAGTGGGCCCGCGACCCGGCTCGCGGTCCAACCCGACCGTGGCTTAGCGCTGCGCCCTGCTCGACCACATTCCGGTCTGCCAATTGCGGTACTACACGACACCCCTTCACCGGCAGGCCTCGATGTCGGCGCTTGCGGACGGCAGCTCAATGCCGAGTGCCGAAAGGCTCGCTGCTGAGGGGCCGGCACCTCCCATGGGCCAATCGCTTGAGCCGGACGCCGTTGAGCGGGTAGTCGAAGCTGTCGCGGCGGCATTCCCTTCCGTCGCCACTGAGCTCCACTTCGGTTGAGCCAATCCACACGAATTGCCGGTGGACCTACGAGATCTGCCGTCCTGCTCGCGTACCACTACCCGCCCATGCTCGGGCCCGCCAGCGAGCGGGCGGCCTCGTTCGCCCGCCACCTTCCCGAGACCGGCTGGGAGCCGATTGTGGTTACCGTCAAGCGAGGGCTTTTCCACCGCGACCTCAGGAACCGGCCACCCCCGGTTCGCACGCTGAGAACCCGATCACCCGAGCCGGGTAGGGCGCTGCGCGCTGCGACCCGAGGGCGTCGCCACAGCGCGCGCCTCGAGGACGAGGCGGTCCGCGAGCTCAGTGGCGGGGTGGCCCTCGATCGCGTTCGCCGCCTGGTCCGCGACTACGTCTATGTCCCCGACGCCCTCGCCCCGTGGATCCCGTTCGCCATCGCCGGCGCTCGGCGGGCCGTGCGAACGGCGCCCGCCCCCGCCGTCCTGATCTCGACCTCGGTTCCCTACAGCGCTCACTTGGCCGCGCGCGCAGTGGCCCGCTCGGAGCGGATCCCCTGGGTCGCGGAGCTCCGCGATCCGTGGTCGCTGATGGACGACCGGGTTCGCCCCCGCTCGCGCGCGCGTAAGGCGATCGACGGGGCGCTGGAAAGGCGGGTGGTGGCCGCCGCGAGCGCCGTGGTGGTTACCTCCGAGCTAACCCGGGAGGCGATGGTGCGGGCATATCCCAGCCTGGACTCCCGAACGTGGGTGGTAAGAAACGGATTCGAGCCGCTCCCGGGTCCGATCCCCTCGGCACCCGACCAGACGGAGCGGCTGGAGCTCGTGCAGGCGGGAACGGTAGGAAACGAGATCGCGCTGGCCCCCCTGCTGCGCGGCATCGACAGGGTCGCCCGGGAGCGGCCGGGCGAGATCGGTTTGCGGGTAGTCGGCCCGTCCGACCGTTGGCGCGCGGCCGCCGGCGAGGTCGGCGGGCTCGACTGGCTGACACTCGATGGCGTAGCTGATCCAGCAACGGCGCAGCGCGCGGTGGCCGGGGCGTCGGCGACCGTCCTCCTGCGACCGGGTGAGGCCAACCGATGGATCGTGGCCGCGAAGCTGATGGACTACGTCGGCGCGCGCCGACCGGTCGTCGGGATCATCTGGGCGGGCGGCGAAATGGCCCGGCTGGCCGCCGACTATGGGGACCTTCGCCTGGTCGATCCCTACACCGAGGAGGGCGTCGCGGTGGCGGTCGAGGCGCTGCTGGCCGAGCATCGTGAGGGGCTTCTGGAACGTCCGGTGGACAGTCGTAGGCCGCTGACGGAGCTCACCAGACGGGCGCAGACCGCCAAACTCGCTGCGGTCCTCGAGTCCGTGCTTTGAACTCGGTCGGCCTATGTCGGCGTCGGTACGAGCGATCGGTGCGTGTGCCACAGCGCGACCACGATGCAGATCGCGATCGCCACGAGGTGGGCCCGGAGCGGGTGCGCCAGCGAACGTCTTGGGTCGAACGCGTAGCCGGTGACCCAAGCCGATCGGTCTCACAAGGCTCCAACCCGGGTTGGAGTCGGGACCCGGCCCTAGAGGCCTGATGTGGGTTCAACGCCCGTCATGGGCGACGAGCGCCCCGGCCGGCCGTCGGGCGAGGAGGTTGCAGAAGATGCCGAGGGTGAGCGCCAGCAGGCGCTGGGCGATCCGCTGGACCAGTCCGGCGACGGTCTTGGCGAGGTGCTGGCCGAGTCGCAGCTGGCGCTTGAGGTTGGCGAACACCAACTCGATGACGAGGCGAATACGGGCCTTTTTAAGCTGGCCGGCGGTCGTTCGCGGAGGCGGTGGCGCTCGGGGGTGATGAGCTCGACGCCGAGGAGCTCGAGCGCGCGCTTGGCTCGCGCCCCCAAAGCCCTTGTCACAGGATGCTGGCCGGCTGGCCGCAGGCGAGCACGACCACCGCTTCGCGTTCCTGGCCCGAGCAGGTCATAGCCGAGCGGCACCCCCTTGAGATCGCTGACCACGACCAGCGCATGCCCCAGATAAAGCGGCTGTGAGAGGGGGAGTATCCGTAGGAGGCGTCACCGGCGAAGTGGCTCTTGGAGCGCAGCCGGGGTAATTCGCGCGTACCTATCGCCGCGACACCATGACCGGCGCACTTCCGATGGCGCGCGCCGGTCAGTACGAGGGGTGAACCGGGAGCGGCCCCCGAAAAGTCCCGCCGCTTACTCCGACAGCTATCGGCTCCGCCTCCCCTGGACGGCGGCACCGACCATCCGTCGAACCTGATCACGCTCTGCGCCGCCTGTCAGCGCGCGGTCGAGCGCGCCGCTTAGTTCTGGCCCGGGTCGTCGGGATCTGTCACGATGCTCGAACCTGACGCCGCAAGATCGGACATCTGACCGGCCAATCCTTCTTGACTTGGCCGAACCATCCCTTATCCGATGATCTCTCACAGGCATCGATGCATCTTCGTCCATATTCCCAAGTGCGGCGGAGCGAGCGTGTGAAACGCGTAATTTGGCCCGGGCGGCGATCGGAGCAAGATCTCTGGATGGGGTTCGTCGATGAGTACCACAACAAGTACCAGACCGGTGGGCTTCAGCATCTCCTCGCCGGGCAGATTCGACAGGAGGTTCGGGAACGGACACTTTGACAACTACTTTAAGTTCAGCGTCGTTCGTAATCCGTTCGACCGCTTAGTGTCCCAGTTCGCCTACATGCGCCATCGCCGTGACCTCCGGGCCTTCATTGGGATGCCGCTTGACGCTTCATTCGAGGAGTATCTCGATCTCATCGGCCGCAGGCGTCACGTACAGTGGGAACCTCAATGTTCTTTCCTCTACGACGAAGACGGCACGCTACTGCTCGACTACGTCGGGAGGTTCGAAATGCTCGCTAGCGACATGGAGGCTACGTTTGAGCGACTGGGTATTCGCGGCGCGAACCTTCCACACATCAAGCGAGGAGACCGCGGGCCCTACCGCGAGTACTACACCGGCCGTGCGCGGGGCCTGGTCGAGGAACGATACGGACAGGACCTTGAGCGTCTTGGCTATGAGTTTTGAGCCCTCGACCACCGAAGGTACGCACCTACCCAGCCGCTTCTGCACCTGCAACGTGGACGCTCGCCGAAGGGGATCGCACGCGGCCCCGCCCCGAGGGCCTTAGACGGCCTCTCGTAAAGCCGCTTTCCGACAGAATGACCGAAAGGAGCCCGACGTGGGCTTTTGGAACCGCCGCCGCGGCGAGAACCGCTCGCTGCCGCCGGCCGAAAACCAACTACCGCTGCTCGCGGCCTACGCCGGCCAGCCGGTTAACACGACGACCGCGCTCGCGATCGCGGACGTGTGGGCGCCGGTGCGGGTGCTGGCCGACGCCGCCGTCCTCGCTGCCCGCTCCACGTCTACCGCAAGGCCGGCGACGGCCGCGAGCGAGTCGACCGGCGCCGACTGGTCGACCTCCTCGAGGCCGCCCGGCCCGCGGGATCACACAAGCGGATCTCGATCTCCTCGCTGATGGCCCACGTGCTCTACGGCAACGCCTACCTGGCGAAGTACCGCGAGGCGGGCGAGGTCATCCAGCTCGGTCTACTCGACCCCGACCGGGTGCGGCCCGAGCTCGAGAACGGCGCGCTGCGCTTCCGCTACACGCCGGGCACCGGCACCGCAGCAGATGCTCACCGCCGCCGACCTCGTCCACGTCAAGGGCCTGAGCGTCGACGGCCTCGTCGGCCTCTCGGCCGTCTCGCAGGCCGCGCGCGTGCTCGGCCTCTCCGACGAGCTCGTGAGGCACGCGCTCTCCTACTTCGACACGGGCGCCGCGGGCTCCACCGCCCGGCCCGCCGGCATCCTGCGGCTCGGCGAGGGCGCCGCCTTTCGCAGCATCTGGAGCGGACGCAAGGAGAAGGATGCGCGCCGAAGCGCGACCTCACGGCGTCCTCGTGATCGAGGGCGACGCCGAATACCAGGCGATCGCCGAGAAGATGGACGACTCGCAGTTCGTCGAGCAACGCCGCCTCGCCGCGCAGGAGATCGCGCGGGTGTTCCGCATCCCGCCGCACATGCTCGGCGCGCCGAGCGCCGACTCGATGACGTACTCGAACGTCGAGCAGGAGTCGATCGAGTTCGTCCGCTACTCGCTCACGCCCTGGCTGCGGCGGATCGAGCTTGCGATCAGCGACGACCGCGATCTCGCCTTCGAGCGGCAGTTCGTGCAGTTCGAGGTCGACGGCCTCTTGCGCGCCGACGCCGCACGCGCACCGAGGTCTACCGCCGCGCCCTCGACCCGATCACAAGGCTGGATGAGCCGCGACGAGGTCCGGCGGCTCGAGGACTTGCCGCCGGAGTCGCGCCGCGGGCGCCGCGCCGCCCGTCGAGGCAGATGCTCGCCGCGGCGACCAACGGAAACCCGAACGACAACGTGGAGGTCGGCTAGATGCCCTGGAAGATCGAGCGCGACCCGGAGGCTTGCTCAGAGTCAAAGCCCTGGTCGGTGAAGAAGACCGAGGACGACGAGGTCGTCGGCTGCCGTGAAAGCGAGGAGACGGCCGAGGAGCAACTTGCCGCGCTGAACGCGAGCGAGGAGTCTGACGAGGAGGGCCGGGGCCGCCCGCGCACGGGCACCGTCGAGACCCGGCCTTCGAGATCGCCGCCGACGGCCGGCGCATCCGGGGCCTGATCCCCTACTCGACCGAGAGCCGCGACATGGGCGGCTGGCGCGAGGTGCGCGAGCCCGGCTGCCTGCGAGCGGCCAAGGGCGCCGGCTCAGACCTTCCACTTAGGCGCGACGCGCTCCGGGTCGAAGCGATTGAAGCCGCGCCGAGCCGGGTTGATCGTGATTCGGCGATGTAGGGTGGGGTTGTGACGCTCAAGGAACGCCTCATGGGACCGTTGGACCGCAGGCTCGAACCGTTCAGGCGCGACCTCGCCCATACGCGGCAGCTCGCCGCGCTCGCGTATGAGGCGGCGCAACGGTGGCCCGACCGGCTCGAACAGATCCGCGCCGACCCCGGCTACGAAACCTCGTACACGGAGCGGGAGCCGTTGGTGACGGTCAGGATCGCGACATACAACAACTCGCCGATCCTGTGCGAACGCGCCCTCGCTTCGGTGCGCGCCCAAACCTACGATAACTGGGAGGCGGTGGTGGTCGGGGACTGTTGTACCGACGACACCGCCGAACGCGTAGCCAGGCTGGGGGACGAACGGATCCGGTTCATCAACCTCCCGTACAGGCAGGCCTACCCCGAAGACGAGTTGGAGCGGTGGCGGGTCACCGGCATCAACGCGATGAACGCGGGGCTACGGGCAGCCAGGGGACGGTGGGTCTGCCCGCTCGACCATGACGACGAGTTCGCGCCCGACCACATCGAACACCTGCTAGCCGTCGCACAGCAGGAACGCGCCGAGGTCGCGTACGGCAAACTGGCCGTGGTGGACGCCGCGACCGGGGAGCCGAAGGACATGAACATCTCCGACTGGCCGCCACAGCGCACGAGGTTCAACTGGCTGTCCGCGATCACCCACTCGGGGCTACGCCAGTTCGAGTTCGACCCGTACTGTGTGCACACGGGGGAGGTGTCCGACTGGAACCTCTGCCGCCGCCTGCTGGACGCCGGGGTGACGTTCCACCACACCGACAAGGTGGTCGGGACGTACTGGTCGCGACACTAGCTCTCGGTCTTGAGCGAGGTGTCAAATAGACTCTCGGAAACAATGAGCTTCGAAGCCCAGCTTGAATCGCTGGACCGAAGGCTCTTCGACTGGATCCAATCCCAGTCGACGCCGGAAGACCAGCGCTCGCTTCTCGCTCTGCACGTTGCATGCAGAAACAATCACGAGCGCTTCGTTTGGTTGGAGATCGGTTCGTATCTCGGGGGCTCACTTCAAGCGCTTGTGCGAGATCCTCACTGTAGACGCATAAGCTCGATTGATCCGCGACCGAACATGGTGCCGGACGCGCGAAGCACATCATGGGCCTACCCAGAGAACTCGACGAATCGGATGCTCGAATTGCTGGGGAACATTCCCGAAGCCAACCTGCGCATCTTGCAGACCTACGAGACGAGCACCAACGCGCTCGACCCCGAGACGCTCGACCGACCGGACCTCTGTTTTGTCGACGGTGAGCACACCAACGTGGCCTGTGAGAGAGATGCCGAGTTTTGCCGCCGCGCGATAAGGGACCAAGGCCTCATCGCGTTCCACGATGTTGGCATCGTCTACCAGGCGGTCGCTGCATTCGTCGCCCGCCTGACGTCGGAGCGGGTACCGCATCGGACCGCCTATCTCCCCGATTCCATCTTCGTGATCGAGTTGGGAGATTCGAAGCTGCTCGACGATCCGGCTGTCGTTAACCGCTGCCTCGCGGCGGGCACTGGCGTCCTTTGGCTCTTGGAGAGCAACGATCGCTACCGGGCGCTTCTCCACGCCCGACGCGCGCGGGTGTTGCGCCGACTGCGCTTGCTTCCACGCGTCTACTGAGGCTGATCTCGTCTGCACCGTCGAGATCAGAAGCACTCACTCGAGGACCGTAGCGACTTCGACCGCGCCTACGTCGGCGTCGGCACGTAGCGCTCCGTGCCAGCTCGCTCTCGGCGCCGCAGCCCGCAGCGGCTGTGGGGCGCGCTCGGGGCGCAGACGCCATAGAGCCACGACGATGCAGATCGCGATCGCCACGAGGTGGGTCCGGTAGCGGAAGCCGGTGCCCGCGTTGCCCGTGCTGAGCGCGTAGGCGCAGAGCAGGAAGAACCCAAGGTAGATCAGCGGCCCGGCACGCTTGAAGATCTCGCCGCGCCTGCGCACCATTGCCGTAACGAGGAACCACAGCAACGCGAGCGTGATGAACCCTCCGATCGCCCCCAGCCGTTGGCTCGAATTGCCGAGCTGCCATACGAAGGGCTTGAAGGTGATGTCGAACATGCGGGTGGGCAGGTTGGTGATGATCGCTTCGCGGGTGGAGAAGTCGACCGACTCGAGCGCCAGGTTCGCGTCGTCGTCGGCATTTGCGTCCTGCGACGCCTGGACGTTCTCCTCCAGGCTCTCGTCCGACGACGCCTCGAGCACGGTCGGGGTGGAGATGACGACGAAGGCGGCGACGATCAGCGATCAGCGCCAGCGACGTCGCCTCGTTCTTGCGCGCTACTTCCCAGGCTGGCGTGCACGGAGATGACGACCGAGGCCGCGATCAAGAACCAGCCGGCATAGGGGCGGGTCGCGACTCCCACCAGGCAGCCCGCGACCATGATCGGAAACGAGGTGAACTCGCCGCGGTTCCAGAGCCGGGCCCCGCCGAAGGCGACCAGGCCCTCCGCCAGGAACATCGGCGACTCCTTGTGCAGGAGGCTGGAGAAGAAGATCCCGCTCGGCTCGAAGGCGAGGATCCAGGCGGCGATCACCGCGGCCCTGGGACCGGCCAGCTCGTAGACCGCGGTTACGAGCAGGAGGATCCCGGCGACCGCGAGGCCGATCTCGGTGATGCGAAGCGCGAAGTCGGGGGCGTCGAAGGCCCAGAGTTGTGCGGCGAGCAACCACTCGTGCAGCGTTTCGGTCAGGGACGTGACTCCACTCCCGCGAGCCGAAACCGGAGTTCACGACCTCCCTTGCGTTGCCCAGGAAGGTGAGCTCGTCGCCGCCCCGCAGCTCCGAGGCGATCGAGGTGAGCGAGACGCCCGCCGCGGCCAGCACCCGAAGACCGACGGCGATCGCGATCGGCCACCCGATCGCGAGCCCCGGGCGGCCGCGGACGAGGGTCCGCATGAGGAAATACAGGGCCAAGCCGACCAGCAGGAGCATCATCGCCCCCACCAGGTAGTCATGGATCTGCGAGTCGCCTATCGCGGGTATGGTGAATTCGAGTTTGGGTCCGACCGGCCGTGCGCCCGCCGCGTCCGCGATGCTAACGGTAATCCCGAACTGCCCACCAGGCAAATGAGCGACGCCTTCACCCGCAGATACAGAGACCACATCCCGGACGTCTACGGCTACTTCGCCTACCGGCTGGGGTCGCGAGCCGAGGCCGAGCGGCTCACCCAGGCGACCTTCGAGCGCGCCTTCCGCGAGCGCACCGGGTTCGGGTCGGACCGAACCGAGACCAGCGTTCGCCTGCTGACGATCGCCCGGGAGACCGGCCGGGGCGCCAAGTCCGTCGACGGCTCAGACGGCGACGACCTCGGCATCGAGACGGACCTGGCCGCAGCGCTCGAGCGGCTCGAGCGGCTCGAGCGTGCCGTGATCGCGTTGCGCTATGGCGCCGGCCTCGCGTCCCCGGAGATCGCCCGCGTCCTCGGCGTCAGCGAGGATCGGGTTCGCCGGGCGCAGTCGCGCGGCCTTCGGCGCCTGCGGACCGAGCTGGAGTCCGCGCAGCGGCAGCGGGCAAGCGACCCGACCGAGGCTCGATCAGTGCCCGCCGGGGGCCCCGGCGGCGACCATGAGGGCGGCGACGACGAGCAGCGCGAGCCCGAGGGCGAGGCAGACCGCGGTCCCGAGCCCCCAGCGCGTCGGGCCTGAGGGGCGCGGTCGGTCGTAGTCGGACGCATCGAGCTCGCCGATCCGGCCCTCGAGCCGGGCGACGAAGGCCGGTGCCGGGGCCGGCCGCTCGTCGCTGAGCCGCGCCGCGGTCAGTTCCAGGGCCCGCAGCTGCCTGCGCAGCATGTGGGGCTCGAGGTCTCGGATCTCGCGCTCGTGCGGGCTCTTGTTCATGGGATCGCTGCGCGGCGCCTGACGCGCCGTGGCCTGGGCCTCATTCTGCCAGCGGGCGGCGAGGAGCCAGCAGCTCGCCGTAGAGCGAGTCGATGTCGGCGACGAGGCGCGAGACGGGATAGCGGCGAAGGGCCCGCTCACGCGCCGCTTCCCCGAGCCGGGCCCGCAGGTCGCCGTCGGACCCCAGGCGCCGCAGCGCCGCCGCCGCCGCCTCGGGATCGTCCGGGGGAACGAGGAGGCCCGTGTCGGGCGTCACGACCTCCGGAACGCCGCCGACCCGCGTCGCCACCGCGGGACAGCCCGCCGCGGCGGCCTCGATCAGCGAGACCGGCGTGCCCTCGTTGGCCGAGGTGAGCACGGCGATGTCGGCGGCGGAGGCGATCGTGGTCAGGTCGCGCCGATAACCGAGGAAGCGGACTCGGTCTGCGATACCGAGCTCGCGGGAGAGCTCCTGCAGGCGCGGCCTGATCTCGCCGTCGCCGACCACGAGCAACCGCAACGGGCCGGCGTCCCTGGCCAGGGCCAGGGCGCGGAGCAGCACGTCCACGCGCTTGATCGGCACAACCCGGCCGACGAAGCTCAAGACGACGTCGTCGTCGCCGATCCCGAGGCCGCGACGCAGCTCGCGGCCCGGGGCTGGATCCAGGGTCGCGAAGGGCTCCAGATCGAGCCCCAGCGGGATGACCTGGAAGCGATCGCGGCCCGCGACCCCGAGCCTGACCAGGTCGTCGACGGTCGCCTCGCTGACGCCGAGGAGGCGATCGCTAACGCGGGCGAGCCCGGTCTCGAACGACCGATACAGCCGGCTCTTAGCCGGACCGAAGTAGCCCTCGAGCACGTGCCCGTGGTAGGTGTGGACGATGACTGGGCGCGGCCGCAGGGCGGTAAGCGCCGCCAGCCGCGCGAGAAAGCCGGCCTTCGCCATGTGGGTATGCACGACGTGGGGGCGAAAGCGACGGGCGATGGCGACGATCCGCGCCAGGGCGGTGGCGTCGAGCCGTGGGCGAGGGGGCTGGCTGAGGCTGGGCAAGAACTCCGCGCGGGCCCCCTCGCGTCGGGCGAGGTCGGCCATCGACTCTTCGCCGGGCGCGACCGAGCCGTGGACGAGGAGGGTCTCGTAGCGGTCCGGATCGAGGCGCCGCCCGCTGAGCAGCGCCGCCTGCTGGGCGGGCCCGCCCAGGTTCATCCTGGCGATGACCCGGAGGACGCGGACGCGGGTCAGGCGGCCACGCGTACCCGGGTCGCCGCCGTCTCGCAGGCGATCACGTCGTCGATCGCGTCGTCGACCGAGCGCCGCGGCCTCCAGCCGATCAGGCGCTCGATCGCCGAGCAGTCCGGCCGGCGGTTTCCGAGCTCCTCGAAGCCACCGGAATAGGCCTCCTCGTAGGGGACCAGGCTGATCCTCGAGCTCGAGCCCGTGCGCTCGAGGACCCGCGTGGCGAGGTCGAGGATCGTCGTCTGGTCGCTTGACCCGACGTTGTAGACATTGCCGATCGCCGCGTCGGTGTCGATCAGGTCGACGAGCGCGTCGACGGTGTCGCGGACGTGAGTGAAGCAGCGCGACTGGCTGCCGTCTCCGTACACCGTCAGATCGTCGCCGACGAGCGCCTGGCGCACCAACCGGGGGAGAACCATCCCGTAGGCGCTCGCCTGCCGCGGGCCGACCGCGTTGAAGAGGCGCGCGACCGTCATCCTCGCGCCGTGCTCGCGCGTGTACTCGTGAGCGAGGATCTCCCCGAACGCCTTCGTGGTCGCATACGACCACCGCGAGACCGCCGGCGAACCGACGATCCGGTCGTCGTGCTCGTGCAGCGGGCGCCCGTTGCACTTGCCGTAGACCTCCGACGTCGATGTGAACAGGAGCCTCGTGCGGTGGCGGGCGCCGGCGGCCATCACCACGTCGGTCGCCCGCACGTTGCGCAGCGTGCAGTCGAGCGGCCGCTCGACGATCAGCTTCACCCCGACCGACGAGGCCAGGTGGAAGCATGTGTCGGCGCTCGCGATCAGCTCGTCGACCACCGCCGGGTCGTCGGCCGACTCGGCGATCAGGCGCGCCCGCCCGCCGGCGAGCAGGCCCTCCACGTTCTCGATGCTCCCGGTGCTGAGGTCGTCGAGGAGCGTCACCTCGTCGCCTCTCCCGGCCAATTTGTCCGCAAGATGCGAGCCGACGAAGCCCGCCCCGCCAGTAATCAGATGCCGCAACTTAGAACTCCAACCTCCCGGGCCTCCTGCACGACCCCTTATGCGATCCGTCGCAGTGCTGGGCCTATATCGATTGGTGGCTACGCTATCCGCTCCGCGGTGTCCCCGTCAAGGGGGATGCGCCACCACGGTTGCCGATCGCAGCGACTCCACGGTCCTCGCCAACCCTTCGCGCAGTCCGATAGCGGGCTCGTAGCCCAAGGCGTCGCGCGCCCGGGAGATGTCGGCGAGCGAATTCCGCACGTCTCCCGGCCGCGGCTCGCCGTAGTCCGCCTCGGCGTCGACGCCGATGATCCCCCGTAGCTCCTCCAGCAGCGCGTTCAGCGTGATCGTCTCGCCGCAGGCGATGTTGAAGGTCTCTCCCGCGACGCCGTCGCGCTCGGCGGCGAGCAGGTTCGCGGCGACGGCATTGTCGACATAGGTGAAGTCACGCGACTGCTCGCCGTCTCCGTGGACCTGCGGGGGGCGCCCCGTGAGCATCGCGGTGATGAACCGAGGGATCACGGCCGCATACTCGGAGAGCGGGTCCTGGCGCGGCCCGAAGACGTTGAAGTAGCGCAGCGAGACCGTCTGGAGGCCGAAGACCTCGAAGAAGGCCCGGCAGTAGCCCTCGGCCGCCAGCTTGCCGACCGCGTAGGGGGAGATCGGCAGCGCGGGCGCCTGCTCGCGGGCCGGCAGCTCGCGATTCGCGCCGTAGGTCGACGACGACGAGGCGAAGACGACCCTGCGGACCCCCTCGTCGCGCGCCGCGAGCAGCACGTTGAGCGTCCCGGTCACGTTCGCCTCGTGGCTGGTCAGCGGGTCGCGGACCGAGCGCGGCACCGACGGCACGGCGGCCTGGTGAAAGACCAGCTCGCAGTCGCGCACGCAGCGGTGGACCTGCTCGTAGCTGCGAACGTCGCCCTCGACGAACTCGATCTCCTCGGGCAGCGAGAGCAGGTTCTCGCGCCTGCCGGTGGCGAAGTTGTCGAGCACCCGAACGCGGTGGCCCTCGCGGCAGAGCCGCTCGGCGAGGTGCGAGCCGATGAAGCCGGCGCCACCCGTCACCAGCACCCTCGAGTCCCGCCGAGCTCATCGCGGCGACTCTACCCGAGCGCCGCTCCGGTCGAGCCGGTTCCGAACGGGCGGCCGCCGGTTGTCGGATGATCGAGCTCAGGGTTGACTTCCGCCGAGCGCGCGGTTAGGGTGCGACTCAGTAGGCGGTGACTGCACGCGCGGTGAGGGACAGGTTGACTTCAGCGGTCTGCGCGGTTAGGGTCGTGCCGACGTTAAAGGGGCAGCGGTAATGAACTCGGGCATCCGACGGAGGTAAAGGTGGCTTTGTTTCAGCGGAAATCGAGGGAGTACATGGCGATGCCCGTGCAGAAGCCGCGTGCCCGCACCGACGATCTGGTGATCGAGGAGGTCGACGACGAGCTCCTCGTCTATGACTCCACGAACAAGCGCGGCCACTGCCTTAGCGCGACCGCGGCACGCGTGTGGCGCGCCTGCGATGGCTACAGCGACGTAAGCGCGCTCTCCGAAGCGCTCGAGCTGGACGCGGAGGTGGTCAGCCAGGCGCTGGACGAGCTGGATGCGCTCGAGCTGCTCGACACCCAAGGGATGAAGGTGGTTCAGGCCGGCTCCGGGAACGGGGACGGGCTCACCCGCCGACAGCTGGCCGGGAGGTCGGCGAGGGTCGGCGCCGGGCTCGCCGCGGCCCCGCTGGTCTACTCGATCAACGTCAGCTCGGCCATGGCCCTGGCGACGCCGACTCCGTTCCAGTGCGCGCTCTTCACGACCAAGAGCTGCGGCACAAGCCGGGTGCGGAGCCATCGACAGGCTGCTGCTGCTGCTGCCAGGGTGGCGGCGCCTGCAAGATCTGCGGCGCGACCGCCTTCTGCAACCCGACGACCCCGCAGCCGTGCGCCCCGCTGCAGGGCGGCGGCGTTCGGCACCAACTGCTCCGTCGCATCGGGCGATGAAGTTCCCGGCCGACGCCGCGCGGCTGCTGCGCGCGTCAACGGGCTGCAGATGACTGACGGTTGCGGATGCGGCTTCGGCGCCGGACTGCGCGGGCTGCTGCAACCAGAACACCGGTGTCGACTTGCACGCCGGGCCGCGACTGGCAATCCCGACTGCTTCCCGTGCTGCAACGGCGAGCCGTGCTCCAGCCCACGGTCTCCGACGCTTGGCTGCTGCAAGTCCGCGACCGTCAACTGCTGCGACGCGCCGGCGCTCACGCCGGCCGAGGCCGGCATGCTGCAACGCGTCGTCCCAGAGCGATCGACTGCTGCGGCCCCGCGACCCGCACCCGCGCCTGCTGCACCGCCGCCGGCGGCTGCAGCGTCACTGGCCCTGACGGGCGGCGTCAGCGGACCCGGCCCGCGCGCCTGCGCGCGCGCCTGAATCGCCACGCGCGGGCGGCCCAGCCGGGCGCCCGCGCCAGATGGGCTGCGTAGGCGGCGATGAGACGCAGTCCGCCCTGCCGGGCCCACGGATGCTGGTGCATGATCCACGCTCGACTCGGCAGCAGTGAGCGGCGCAGGATGCGCAGCCGTTCGCGCACGCCGTCGGCGTCTGCGAGCGCCTGGACGTGAAACGTTCCGCGTGGCCGCGCTGCCGGTGCCGAATCTTCCAATCCAGCTCGGCCGTGGACGGCAGCCCGAGGCGCTCGCGCCACCGCCGCACCCGCTGGCAGCAGGCGAAGGCCCGCCGCGAATGCCTGGGTCGCGTCGATCTCCTGGGCGAGCTACGCGGCAGAGTCCCAGACGTCGGCCGGCCAGCGCTCGAGCGCGAGCGCGAGCTCATCGAACATGCCGTTCGATACGCCGGGCCGTGCTGGGCGGCGTGCATGGCCAGGTGCATCGCCTGCCCGGCCCGGTCGAGGACCGCCGCGCGCCGACCGCCGATCTCGATCCACGTACGGCGCGCCGCGAGCGCCTCCCATGCGCTTCGCCGGCGTCGCCCGGCGCCGGGTAGCCAGCGGTGCAGGTCGATCATCGACTGATCGTCGACCCCGGCGTAGCCCGTATCCACGTGTGCGCGTGCACAACGCCGCCGATGTCGTCGATCCCCGGTCGCGCTGCTCGCGTTCGCGTAGCCCAGCCCCCTGAGCGCCGCTTCGGCGGCGTCGAGATCGGCTCGGCGCGACGAGGAGGTCGATGTCCGAATAGCTCCCGCTGCTCGCCGGCCCGGTAGAGCAGCGTGGCAAGCGCCCGACCCTTCAGCAGCAGCGCCTCGACGCCGGCCGCCTCGAACGCGGCGAGCACCTGTGCCGCGCGGCGTCGAGGGTCCGGTGCTGACACCGCTGAGCGGGGCGGTGAAGCGCGCCGCGAACTCGTGCAGGGCGTCGAGGCGAGCGGCAGCGGCCGGCGCTCCTGTCTCTGGCTCCACGCGAGCCGCGGGCGCTTTGCTACGCGGTTGAGCCTTCCATGGCAAAACCGGCCCGTCACGAAGCGCGAGACGTACCAGCGGCTCGATCGCCTGCTGGCCCTCTCCCCGGAGGGGAGGCGATCTGGCCCCCACGGCGTCACGAAGACGGCCGGACGGGGTGAATTGAGCGCCATATAGCGTCAGCCACTTCCCTCTCGTCCTGCAGAAGCACGTGCTCGAGTCCGTGCTCGGTGTAGTACGGCATTCTGCTCTGCCGTTCCGGTGGTGATGATCGCGAGCGTCAGGCGCGCGCTGAGGCTCTGCTGCCACTGCTGGACCGTCGGCAGGAACGCAGCGCACGGGCCGCAACCAGGACTCATGAACAGGAGCAGCACCGGCTGCCCGCGCTCGAGCAGCGCCCGTCAGCGAGACGGTCTCGCCTTGCATGTCCCTCAGTGCGAACGCCGGCGCGTCAGTCACCGACCGGTAGGCCGGGGCTGGCGGCCGCGGCGCCCGCCTTCGCGCGATGTCGCAGGTCCGCTTCAGCCTCGCGATTCGGCGCGGAGGCTCAGTGCGTACGCCACAGCTGCCACTGCACAGATAGCAGCGCCGGCCGCCACCAGCTCGGCCGCGCTTCGCGCGCTCACCCAGTCATCGAGGGCCGGCCCGGAGCCGTAGACGACGATCACGCGCCGCGAACCCGAGCAGGACGGCATTGCGGGCCAGCGTGGAGCGGCCCGCCGGCTCGGAGTGGATCTGACCGAAGCAATGGCAGTCGGGCTGCTCGCCACGCGATAGCGCCCGCGCGATTCCGGCGATGAACGCGGCCAGCAGGATCGCCGCGGCGAGAGCGCCCCAGCGCGCCGATGGAGCGGGGACGAGCGAGACCGCGATCGCGATCTCGGCGAGCGGAAGCAGCAGGCCTACGACGCGGGCCGCTCGCTCGGGAACCCCGAAGTCCGCCACCGCGCGCCGCGAGCCGGGCAGATCGCGGAGCTTTCCGATGCCCGCAGTGAGAAAGACTCCCGCCAGCAGCAACCGTAGAGCCAACACAGCCGTTGCCATTCCGGGCGCAATCTAGCATGGAGTTGACGGGTCCGATCTCAGACAGCTAGTCTCCCCCATCGGCGCGTCGGCGCCGATCCGCGATTGGCAGGGACGATGCAGGAGTTCTCCGACAAGACCGCGCCGCACCAGATCCCGTTCGAGGCGTTCGGGGTCGAGCTGAGGATCTGTACCAACTCACGGGAGCTTCTTGATCGCGTCGAGCCGATGCTCCCTCCGGGTTGGCGGCGCCGTCCGCGATCTTCGAAGCAGACCGGCTGGGTCTGCTCGACGAGGGCAACGGCATCTACTCGATCTACCGGCCCGATGGTGTCTGCATCCACGATGCACCGGGCCGGGAGTACGCGCTGACCATGCTCGAGTCGCAGATCCGGCCCACATCGCACTTGAGGCACCGAATTCGTCTTCATCCACGCCGGGGCTGTGGCCGACGGCGGCCGGGCGATCGTGATCCCTGGGCGTGAGCTTCTCGGGGAAGACGACGCTCGTGCGCGCGCTGGTGGACGCCGGCGCCGTTTACTACTCCGACGAGTTCGCGGCGCTCGACGAGACCGGACGCGTCATCCCGTACGCCAGGCGGTTGACGTTCGTCGCCCCCACGAGGGCGCAGACGATCTACTCGGTTGAGCAGCTCGGCGGCGTCGCCGGCGTGGAGCCCCTGCGTGTCGGGACTCGTGATCGCGACGCACTTCCGACCAGGGGCTGAGTGGCAGCCGCGACAGCTCACCGCCGGCGCCGGTGCACTCGCAATGCTCGAGCATGCCGTCCCAGCACAGGATCGACCGGAGCAGACGCTGCGGGTGCTGAAGAGGGCACTCACGGGCGCTGTCGATCCTCGAGGGCGAGCGGGGCGAGGCAGATGACGTCGCGCGCGTCCTGCTGGAACGCTGCGGGCGGCGGCCTGAACCGGCGGACCTCGCCAGCGACGAACATACATCTCGAGCCGTCACCGAGGCAGCGGTGCCTGGTGGCTCCGCGCCGCCAGACCGCTGCGAGCGGCCTCCGCCAGGACCGGGGAGATCTCGACGCCGACGACCCGGCGGAACGGGCCGTCGCGCGGCCTTGATGGACGACTCGGCGCCTTCCACATCCGAACTCCAGAAAGACGTCGCGATCGAGACCCGTGCTCGTCGAGCGAGCGTTCTGCGCCGCGGTGCCGGTGCTGATGACGGCGATCGTCAGGCGCTCGCTCAGGCTCTGCTGCCACTCGGGGACCTTCGGCAGCATCGTGGCGCACGGTCCGCACCCGGGGCTCATGAACAGCAGGAGAGCCGGCTTGCCGCGTTCGAGCAGCCCCGTGAGCGTCGCCGGCTCGCCGCGCATGTCCTCGAGCGTGAACGCGGGCGCCTCCGTCCCGATCGGGAGGCCGAACCGGCCCCCCGCTGCGCCCGCCGTTCGCGCGACGCGCAGGTCGTTCCCGAGCGTCTGGTTGCGGGCGCGGAGCGTCCAGGCATACGTCGCGGCCGCGACCGCCCAGATGCCCAGGCCGACCGCCGCCAGCTCGGCCGCGCTTCGCGCGCTGATCCAGTCGTCGAGGGCCGGCCCGGAGCCGTAGACGACGATCACGACCGCGAACGCGAACAGGACGACATTGCGGGCCAGCGTGGAGCGGCCCGCCGGCTCGGAGTGGATCTGACCGAAGCAATGGCAGTCGGGCTGCTCGCCACGCGACAGCGCCCGCGCGATTGCGGCGATGAACGCGGCCAGCAGGATCGCCGCGGCGAGCGCGCCCCAGCGCGCCGACGGGGCGGGAACGAGCGAGATCGCGATCGCGATGGCGAGCGGAAGCAGCAGGCAGACGCGGGCCGCGACGACTCGACCCCGAGGCCGACTGCGAGCCGGCGAGTCGGGCAAGATCGCGGACTTCCATGCCCGCGAGAAAGCTATCGCGCACGAACCCTAGCCGGCGCTCGGCCTGCGCGAATCTACACATCGGCGCGTCGGCGCCGATCCGATCTATGGCAGGGACGATGCAGGAGTTCTCCGACAAGACCGCGCCGCACCGAGATCCCATTCGAGGCCTTCGGGCTCGAGAAGCAGGCGCTGTACGGCCTTGCTCGAGGAGGGCAGACGACGTCTACTCGATCTACCGCAACAGCGGTCTGCATCCACGACGCGCCCGGGCAGGGAGTTCGCCCTGAAGATGCTGGAGATGGCAGCTGTCGACCCGAGCAGGCGATGCGGGTTGTGAGGAAGGCAATCGACGGGGCCGTCGCCCTCGAAGGCGAGCGCGGCGAGGCGGATCAGCTCGCCGGCGTTCTGCTCGAGAACCTCGGCCGGCGCTCCTCTCACATGCTCCCGGTTGTTGCCTCCGGGTCAGCCTGAGCTCGGGTAGCTTGTGCGGCATGCGCAACCTGCCGGACGACCCCGCAGCTCGGCGGGAATGGCTCGAGCGCTGGGCCGCAGAGCAAGAAGCGAACCGATCGCCGACCAGGCCGGCGCGTGCGTGGGTCGGCGGCGGCTCGCGATGGCGCGGCGAGGGTCAGGTTCAGGTCAGAGCAATTGGCGATTCGCGTCTTCGAGCGGGGGCTCGACTTCGAGGGTCATGCCTTTGAGCCCGAGCACGACCATCCCGATCGACTGGCACTACGTGGCATCGCCCCGGTGGATGCTGCCCCGAGCCCTCCGCTTCCTGGGCGTCTCCGATCGCGACACCTTCGTCGACTTCGGATGCGGCAAGGGTCGAGTCGTCCACCAGGCGGCCAAACGCCCCTTCCGGCGCGTGATCGGCGTCGAGATCTCCCCCGCCCTGGCCGAGATCGCGCGCGCCAATCTGGCGACCCGAAGGCATCAGCACCGATGCCCGAACGTCGAGATCGTGGTCGCCGACGCAAAGGAGTTCCCGGTGCCCGACGATCTCACGATCGCTTATTTCTGGCATCCCTTCACGGGTGAGACGCTTGAGGCGGTCCTGCGGGGCATCGTCGACTCCATCGATCGCCACCCGCGGCGTGTCCGGCTCATCTACCTGGGGCCCCACGGTCCGGAGGTGCTCGCGACCGGGAGATTTCGGCTCTTGAAGGAGCACCCGGACTCGAGGGTCGCGCATGGTCAATCGCGATCTTCGAGAGTCTCTGAGCGGGCGGAAGCGCCTGGACCTCGTCGCGAGGCGCGCCGGGCCGGATCGCTCCCAAGAAGGGCCGCACAGCGTCCTCCTGGCTCGTCCCGTGATCGCGCATCCAGCCGAGGTCATGCGCACGTCCCGACGAAGGGGGCCGGCCCATCTCGGGCGGGCGATCTGCCTGATCGACTCCTCGCCGGCGGCTCACCGGCAGGCTCGTATCGTCCGGGCGCGTCCAAGCGAGCCGCAGCCCCGAAGAAGCTCGTGGTCCCGAGCTTGAGGCCGGTACGGCCCGATCAAGGTCAGCTTCAAGTGCCCGCGTTGCGGTAGGCCGCACGCGGTCGATCAAGTGCGCAGCGACTGCCGGAACGTTGAGCGATGCTGAGCACGTCGCTGGGACCCCTCAGCGGATCTTGGGGATGACTTTCAGCGCCGCCTCGCCGACGGCGTCGAGGCTCTCGGGGCAGACCTTGTTGAGGGTGTCGTGGGGCGTGTGCCACCAGGTCCCAGGGGTCGGGCCTGGCCCGTAGTCGAAGTCGATCAGGTCGACCGCGGGGACGCCAGCCGCGAGGAAGGGGATGTGGTCGTCGGCGATGGGGCCCGTGGTGCCGTCGAACGGGGCCGGGCTGCCGTTACGCGTCTCGGCGGCCCGCGCGAACAGCTCGTAGAGCTCGGGGTCGGAGTTGGCTTCGAGCGGGATCTGCAGTTCGCAGTCACCGACCATGTCGAAGAGCACCATCGCCTCGATCTCGCGTAGCGGCGGCGATCCCTGCCCGCCTCCGGCGCTCGCGAGGGCGACGTATTGGCGGCTGCCGCGCATACCGTCGATCGAGAACGGGCGGTCTCCGCGCGCCTCCTCGGCGTCGAAGAAGACCAACTCGATCGACGGTCCCGGCAGCCGACGCGGGAGCGTGCGCGCCAGCTCGAGCAGGACGGCGACCCCGCTGGCGCCGTCGTTGGCGCCAACGAACGCCGGGATCGCGTCCTTGGTGTCGTAGTGCGCGCCGACGACGACCGTCCCGGTCCCGGAGCCGCGCAGGCGGCCGACGACGTTTGCGTATGGGCGCTGGCGATGGACATGGGCGACTCCGGCGGCGACGAGGCGATCGGCGATCAGCCGGGCGGCCTCGCGAGCGCCGCGCGACCCCGACGGGCGCAGCCCGATCTCCACCTGCGCCTCGAGGTCTGCAAACGCACGCTCGGCGTCGAACCTCCCCGGCTCGGTGTCGCTGCCGCCGCAGGCGGAGACCAGCACCGCCCCGACGAGCACCGTGGCCAGCGTGCGCATCGCGAGGTAGAAATAGCCTCAACCACTCTGTGACTCGGCGGCGTAATCCGTTCCGATCACGGCATAGGGTGGCCCGAGCAGCAGCTTGGATGCTGACGTGAGTGCGGCGTCCGAGTTCGCGCGTGGCGAACGCCCGGCGGCAACAGCGGCGACGATCCGAGCCTCGAGCACCCGGCGTAGGACTGCCAGGACCGGTCGAACGCCTGCTGCTGTTGGATATCGACTCGGACGCTCAACTTCCCTTTCCGGCTTCTCGATCACGGTAAGCCTCGGGTAGTGGTGCATTGAGGCGATTTGCTGGTGGACCGGCTGGCCGGGCGCTAGTTGTGTCGTGGACGGTGCCGTCGGTATCGTGTCCTGTGTCGGGGCGGGTTTAACACGTATGTCGCTCAGTTGGTGGGCCATACCGTTGACGAACGAGTGGAACAGGTTGACGGTGCCGCGGATGTCCTCGCAGATGTAGACGCCGCCCATCGCCATCCGGGGCAGGAGGCACCGCAGGCTTGTGATCTGCTGATGCGCCTCGTGGCCGCCATCGTCTATCACCACGTCAATTGGGGGACCGCCGCCACGAATCGCTCCCAGAAGTCGGGGTCTGCTTGGTCGCCAATGAACACGCGGACGCCTTCCCGTTCGTGGGCGAGTGCAGGCGGGCTCGATGTCAACCCCGTAGACCTGGCAGCCGGGACCGAAGTAGGAGCGCCACATCGGCAGGCTGCCACCGCTGTAGATCCCGATCTCGACCACATGGACCTCGTAGCCGACGAACTTCGCCAGGCGGCGGTGGTATATCGGGAAGTAATGGCGCCACTTCAAGACTCCGAGTCCTTCCGTGACCGCGTTGAAATACTCCTCCAGGGGATTGATCGCGTCGCTGCGGACGACCGCCGGGATCCGGTTTCGACGGGCAGGCGGTAAGCGAACCGAAGGCCCTCGCGCATGGTTTGAACACTGGCCAGCGTCCGCTTGACCGTGTCGAACAGATGGCCGGTCGATAGCGCCGTCCGCGCCGCAGTATTCCGGTCATCGGTTCCACCCTGATGGACCGTCTCTTCGTCCGGCTACGCCGAAACGCATACCCGACCACGCAGCAATTAGCGACATCACACGCCCACTACCCATCGCCCAAGGGTCGCGTCCAGGGTGGCCGTAAGCGCAACGAGATGCTCTGAGCGACAACAATCGCTTCGCGCCCGTCCGGTCGCTCCAGCGAAACGGCGGTGTTGCGTTTGCCTCGAGCTGCTTGAGGATCTCGCGGCCGCGGTCGTCGAGCGGGGTAAGTGTCACGGTCGTCGACACGGATGGTGCAGACTAGGGGCCGAAGTAGGCGATCGCGGGCGGATCCCTGGTACACGCGCCGGCGAGTGTCATGAGCGTTTTCCGGGCCGTGTCGATTTCACCGGGGAGCATGATTTCAGCGGGGAGCACGAACTCGACGACCGGGGCGGGGACGTCGGGACCGTCCGAATCGTCCGGCGGATCGCCTTCGCGCGGTTCCATCTGCTTGGTGACCACGCGATGGACCCTGCCAAGGCAGCGGATGAACCGGGACCAGTCGAGGTCGCTAACGCCTTCCCGGCGACGTACCTCCACGCAAGGAACGCTCCATGCGCGAACTCTAACCAGCGCGTGGGATCCCGCATAGGATGTGCCGATGGCGGCAGCGGTCCATATCGCAGGGAGGAGCTAGCCCCTTGGAAAGACCCCGAGGAGGCGTGCGGCGCGAACCCTGGGGTGATCATTCGCGAGGGCGGCTGGGATACGGACGTCGGCTCGTAAGCGGGAGGGTCCCGGAGCCGAGGGGTCGGTTCACCCGACCGCAGCACGCGCGGAGGGAGAGTAATGCCGGAATTGCCTAGTCCGAGAACCGCGTCCAGATGGAACTGTTCTATGGCGCAGTTGAGATCAGCGGGAGCCGTTGTGGAGTCGAGGGATGCGACGACGAGGCTGTGGCAGCACAACCGATTCATACGTCGGAGGAGACCGGCGTGCGGTGGCTCTGCCGGGAGCACGCCGATGAGCTTCGGACGCCGTCCCCGACGATTTCCCAACTGCTGTACGGCTGATCACTCCGACCTGCGGCTTTGGGGGGCCCCATGGCGACGCCCCGTGTGGCGGTGTGTCGACCCACGTTGCGATCGTCGGCATCAAGGACCATGGCCTCGACCTCGTCAGCGTCTGTGCTCGCCACGCAGAGGAGTTCTTCGGCGCTGGGCGGTAAGGGGTTGGGCCACTAGCCGGGCCACAACTTCCCGATGTGTGGCCAACCTGCACCAGGACTGGAATGCGGCCCTCGATCTGTGCGCGAATCAGGAGTTGCGGCTGCCCTCCCTCGGCGAGGCGCTCGCGCCCGCGCGGGCGTACGACCTCCCCTGGGACATTGGCCCTGACCGCCGGCGTCCCGGTCCACATCGTCGCGACTGCGGCAGCAGGTGGGGGCGTAGGTCGAGAGCACCGTCTTCGGGTCGTCGCCGAGCCGTGCCGGCTAAGTACGTGACCTGAGCGCCCGAATGTGAGAGGGTCGGGGAGCACCACGCTCTGAAGCTCAGGAGGAACGACCCACTATGAGAAACCAGCTCGTGCGTCGCCTGTTGATCATTCTTCCGCTGGCTCTCATCGCCTTTGCGGTGTCGCTGGCGCTGGAGTCGGGGGCCTTCGCACAGAAGGCCACGTATCAGTGCGGCGACAAAATCGACAACGACGGCGACGGATTTACCGACTCTCGCGACCTCGACTGCGATGCCCGCTACGACTACAACGAATTGCCGCAGTGCTCTGACGGACTCGACAATGACGGCAGCGGCGACGCTGACTATCCGGCTGACGTCGATGGCTGTTTCTCGCCCGACGACGACGCGGAGGCCGACCTCCCGGTCACGCCCTGCACTAACGGCTTCGACGAAGATCTCGACGGACTCACGGACTACCCGAGCGACCCGGACTGCAGTTCCGAGCTCGACTTCACCGAGGGCAATGGCCTAAAGAAGGGCCAGGACCCGTTCTGTTTTGTGCCTCGCGACTGTGGGCGTGACTCGGTCAGGAGCAGCAGCTTCTCGAAGCCGTGGGGTAGGGGAGCGTCTCCCTTCGTCAGGCGCGGTTCTCGCTGACGCCGCGTAGGTCGCTGTGAAAGAAAGTCCGAATCCCGAGCTGACCCGCGCCGACCAGATCGCGATCCTCGAGGGCCTCGCTCGCGACGAGAAAGTCAACCCGCGCGAGCGGATCCAGGCGATCCGGCTGCTCGAGGAGATGCGTCAGGGTGAGCAACCACCGGGCACGTTCGAGGATCTCGACGAGGTAGCTCAGCGCCGCGCCCGTTCGCGGAAGCCCGCGTGATGCGACTTTAGTGCGCGCGTTGCTGCGTGCTCGCCTGCTCGATCTCGGCCACAGACGGAGGAGCGGCTGGCATTAGCGCCTCGGCTGGATGCAGGGTCGCTACGTACTCCCGAGCCACCTCGAACTCCACCCCGGCGGCGATGAGCCGTTTCTCTGCCTCAACGCTCTGGGCCTCGAGCGCGGCCTTTGCGGTCTTTCCGGCGGCGTCGATCCAGGTCTTCGCCACCCGACGCAGCTCGGGGATTCGTTCCTTTGCCACGTCCTCGGCCGCGGCCTGCGCCTCGAACTTCGCCAGCTGCTCGGCGCGGAGGCGGTCGACGTCTGCCTTCGCGAGCTTCTCGCGGCGACGGATTAGCTTCGCCAAGTGCCTGCGCTCTCTCTTGCTCATCGTGTGGTCGCCCATCAGCTCGCCTCACCGCCACGGCCGGGCCGTGCCTTGCCCCAGGTGGCCCTTCTCGCGGCCCTTATGACCGCGGCATCCTATGCCGGTTGCCCGAGTCCCGCCGCGCCCCCGTGCTGGGATCGCCCGACCGCCTGGCGGGACGGGATGCGTGGTCGCGGGAGTTCACCCGCGAGCAGCTCGCAGCCGCTCGCCAGGTCGACGAGCGA
The DNA here is from genome assembly GCA_963729075.1 of uncultured Solirubrobacterales bacterium. Taxonomy (GTDB): domain Bacteria; phylum Actinomycetota; class Thermoleophilia; order Solirubrobacterales; family 70-9; genus WHSW01. Next base: position 258,782 of record CAVSMU010000008.1, read on the forward strand.
TTGCCGGAACGCCCAGCCGGCCCCGCGCTCGCGTCGGGTGAACGCTCGTCGGGCGCTGACCACGGCGTGGATGCGAGCGTCGAGTCTGCCCTGGTAGGAGCGCCGGTCGCGGTCGAGAGCTTGCTGGTTCTGGATCGCCGCTCGCACTCCCGGAACGCCGAAATCCTACGCCCTGAGAGCGGGCACGAAATGGGCACGAACGTAGCCGGAACAACCGGAATCGCCAACACGGGCTCGAGCCCGAAACCAGCGATTAGCAGCGGTTTCCTGTAATCGGCGGGATCGCCGATACCCCTCCAATACGGGGGGGATTACAACTGGTTCTACTACCCGTACCCGCATTCCCATGCGGTTTTGGGCCGAAGTGGACACGAAACGCTCACGAGCGCGGCGTGGCGAGCTGCGGAAGCGCAGAGAGGACGCGCCGCGATGGACGCCCTCTCATATGCCCCCGGTTGTTGCCTCCGGGTCAGGCTGGCCCTGAGACCCTCGGCCAGCGCTCAAGCTCGGGTAGCTTGTGCGGCATGCGCAACCTGCCGGACGACCCCGCGGCTCGGCGGGAATGGCTCGAGCGCTGGGCCGCAGAGCAAGAAGCGAACCGATCGCCGACCAGGCCGGCGCGTGCGTGGGTGCGGCGGCGGCTCGCGCTGGCGCGCGCGCCGGTCGGCGCGCGCGAGGGTCTGGTTCAAGTCAGAGCAATTGGCGATTCGCGTCTTCGAGCGGGGGCTCGACTTTGAGGGTGATGCCTCTGAGCCCGAGCACGACCATCCCGATCGACTGCTCTACGGGCCATCGCCCCGGCGGGCGCTGCCCCGAGCCCTCCGCTTCCTGGGCGTCTCCGATCGCGACACCTTCGTCGACTTCGGATGCGGCAAGGGTCGAGTCGTCCACCAGGCGGCCAAGCGCCCCTTCCGGCGCGTGATCGGCGTCGAGATCTCCCCCGCCCTGGCCGAGATCGCGCGCACCAATCTGGCGACCCGAAGGCATCAGCACCGATGCCCGAACGTCGAGATCGTGGTCGCCGACGCAAAGGAGTTTCGGGTGCCCGACGATCTCACGATCGCTTATTTCTGGCATCCCTTCACGGGTGAGACGCTTGAGGCGGTCCTGCGAGGCATCGTCGACTCCATCGATCGCCACCCGCGACCTGTCCGGCTCATCTACCTGGGGCACCACGGTGCGGAGGTGCTCGCGACCGGGAGATTTCGGCTCTTGAAGGAGCACCCGAACAGGAGTCGCGATCGGTGCATGTCCAATCGCGATCTTCGAGAGTCTCTGAGCGGGCGGAAGCGCCTGGACCTCGTCGTCGCGAAGCTCGCCGGGCCGGGTCGCTCCCGCTGGGACGGTCACGAGGGCACGGGATCAGCGAGTACCTCGTCCAGCCCCCTTCGGGACGAGCGACTTGACGAGCCACGTGACTCCCTTCGGCCGCTCGATTATTCCACCTCGTCGCTGGATTCCAAAGCGTTTCTGACTGCGACCTGCGCGCTCCCCGTCAGCGCGCGGCCTCGAGCTCGAGCAGGAAGCGCTTGCGCTCCACTCCCCCGCCGTAGCCGGTGAGCGCGCCGTCGGATCCGATCACGCGGTGGCACGGGACCACGATCGAGATCGGGTTGCGGCCGTTCGCCATCCCCACGGCGCGCGAGGCGCTGGGCCTGCCGATCCGCCCGGCGAGCTCGCCGTAGCTGAGGGTCTCGCCGTACGGGATCTCGGCCAGCGCCGCCCACACGCGCCGCTGAAACGGCGTCCCATCACCGGCCGCCGGCAGATCGAACTCGACCCGCTCGCCGGCGAAGTACTCGCCGAGCTGGTCCCGCGCCTCCGCGAACGGCTCCTCGGCGCGCCGCCACGACTCACCGACCCGCACGGGGCGAAGCCCCTCCTGGAAGTGGAGCCCGCGCAGGAGCTCGCCGTCCCCGAGCAGCAGCAGCTCGCCGATCGGGCTCTCGAGGGTCGAGTACAGCAGCGTCCTCGGTTCGGTCTGGGTGGTCATCGCGTCCTCCGTTGTCGCTCACAGGATCCAACGGACGCGAGGTCTGCGGCGTGAGGTGCTCCGGACATTCCTCAGCCCCGCCGGGGGGCGGCAAACCGAACCCCAGCACGCCAGTTAGCCGCATTTTCCCCGGTCGGCCGCGGTGGAAGCCTCTAGGCATGTTCGGAGACCAGATCGAGCAGGTCACGGTGACGGCGACCGAGGCCCGGGATCACGTGGCGGAGCTGGAGGCGGAGCGAGCGCTTGCCGAGGTCACCGGGGTGGCGGAGATCCACTCCTACATCAGCGACCTCGAGGAGGAGCTCGGGATCTGGCGCGAGCTCTACGTGATCACGGCCGTCACCGAGATCGCGACGCTCCGCGGAGAGCTGTCCGGCGTCCAGGTCGGGTAGGAGGCGGGCTCGTGCGATCGCTCACCCGCTGGGTCCTCGCCCACAAGCGCATCGTCGTCGCCTTCTGGATCGTCGCCACCATCGCCGGCGCGGCGGCCGCGGGACCGGCGTCCGACGCGCTCGAGGCCGAGTTCTCGGTTCCCGACAAGGAGGGCTGGGAGACCAACCAGGTGATCGCCGAGCGTTACCAGGGCACCGGCGGGGACACCGCTCCCCTGGTTCCCGTCGTGACTCTCCCCGAGGGTGAGTCCGTCGACTCCCCGGGCGTCAAGGGCGAGCTGGCGCAGATCGACACGCGCCTCGCCGAGGCGCTACCGGCGGCCCGGATCGCCTCCTACGCTTCGACCGGAGACGACACGTTCGTCTCCGACGACGGCCGGACGACCTTCGCCGTCATCTATCCGCAGCCCGACCCGAACTCCGCCTTCGGCGAGAACCCCGCGGCCGAGGAGGCGGCGAGCGGCGCGCTCGAGGGCGCCACGGTCGCCGGTCAGCCCGTGCATCTGACCGGCTTCGACGCGCTGGCCGAGGACAGCGGCGCCGACTCCGAGGGCCCGGGCGTCTTTCTCGAGGCCTTGCTCGGCGGTTTCGGGGCGCTGGTCGTGCTCACCTTCGTCTTCGCCTCCTTCCTGGCGATCGTGCCGATCCTCATGGCGATCGTCTCGATCCTGACCAGCTTCCTGCTCCTGCTGGGACTCACCGAGTTCGCGACCATCTCGCCGATCGTCCAGTTCCTGATCGCGCTGCTCGGCCTCGGGGTGTCGATCGACTACTCACTGCTCGTCGTCTCGCGCTGGCGCGAGGAGCGCACGCACGGGCGCAGCGGCGACGAGGCGGTCCAGGTCGCGATGGAGACCGCCGGGAGGGCGGTCGTCTTCAGCGGGATCACGGTCGCGATCGGCCTCTTCGCGCTGATCGCGCTGCCGCTGCCCTTCCTGCGCTCGATGGGCTACGGCGGCCTGCTGATCCCGCTGGTCTCGACCCTGGTTGCGATCACCCTGCTTCCGGTGGTGATGGCGAAGCTCGGCCCGCGCCTGGACTGGCCCCACCGGCGCACCGACGACAAGGCGAGCCGCGCCTGGACGCGCTGGGCCGCGGCGGTCTCGCGGCGGCGCTGGGTGGCCGCAGGCGCCGGGATGGCGGTCGTGCTGGCGCTCGTCGTCGCGGCCACCGACCTGCAGCTCGGAACCTCGGACGCCAACACGATGGCGCAATCGGGCGACGCGAAGGAGGGCCTCACCGCGCTCGAGGACGCGGGCATCGGCGAGGGGTCCCTGCTCCCGCACGAGATCCTGATCGAGGGCGGCACCGACCCCGACGCGGTCGCCGCCGACGTGAGCGAGGTGGACGGCATCCACGGCGCCGTCGCCCCCGACGACGGCGACTGGCGCCGCAGCGGGACCGCGCTGGTCGAGGCGATCCCGATCCCCGACAGCGGCTCCGACGAGGGCGAGGCGACGCTCGAGGGGGTCCGCGGGGCCGCACACGCGGCAGGCCCCGACGTCCGTGTCGGCGGGCAGCCGGCCGCCAACGACGACTTCATCGATGCGGTCTACGGCAGCTTCCCGCTGATGATCGCGCTGATCACCGTCACGACCTTCATCCTGCTCGCCCGCGCCTTCCGCTCGCTGCTGCTGCCGCTGAAGGCGATCCTGCTCAACATCCTGAGCGTCGCCGCGGCCTGGGGCGTCCTGGTCCTGGTCTGGCAGCACGGGTACGGCTCGGAGCTGATCTGGGGCATCGAGGCCACCGGCTCGATCCCGTCGTGGATGCCGCTGATGATCTTCGCCTTCCTGTTCGGGCTCTCGATGGACTACGAGGTCTTCATCCTCGCCCGGATGCGGGAGGAGTACGACCGCACGGGCCGCACCGACATCGCGGTGGTCCAGGGCATCGGGCGCACCGGGCGGCTGGTCACCAGCGCCGCGCTGATCCTCTTCCTCGCCTTCGTTTCGATGGCCTCCAGTCCCGGCACCGACCTGAAGATGTTCGCGACCGGGCTCGGCGCCGGGATCCTGCTCGACGCGACCGTGATCCGGGCGCTGATCGTGCCCGCGGTGATCTCGCTGATGGGGCGCTGGAACTGGTGGCTGCCGAGCTGGCCGGCGAAGCTGCTGCGGGTCGAGCCCTCGGTGCTGACGCCGCCGGAGCCGCGCCGGGCCGAGGCCTGAGCCGGGCGCCGATCAGTCGATCAGCCGCTTCGCCATCTGGTGCACGGCGACGCGCCACATGACGAACGAGAAGCCCGCCAGGACCGCGACCCGGATCAGATCGACCGCCTCGAACCCGAAGGCGGCGCCGCGAACGAGCTCCACGAGCTGGTAGAGCGGGTTGAACTGGGCCGCGACCTGAAAGCCCTCGGGCAGCTGGTCGATCGGGAAGAAGGTCCCGGCGACCAGGAAGAGGGGCGTGATCACCAGCGTGGTCACGTAGTTGAACTGGTCGATCTTCGCCACGGTGGCGGCGACCGCGATCCCGAAGGCGGCGAAGCCGAGCGCGGTGATGAAGCAGAAGAGCGGTACGAGCAGCATGCCGGGCGTCGGGTCGAGCCCGAAGGCGAACGAGACCAGCAGCGGGAAGCAGCCGTAGAAGCCGGCACGGATCCCGATCCAGAGCATCTCCGCGGTGACCAGCTCCTCGACGTCGACGGGCGCGGCGAGGATCGCGTCGTAGGTGCGCTGGAACCGGTGCTTGACGAAGGTCCCGAACATCGCCGGCAGCGCGCTCGCGAAAATCACCGCTGTGGCAACCATGCCGGTGCCGACGAACTCGACGTAGTCGATCCCGTCGACCTGGGTGACGATCGTCGCCCCGAGCCCGAGCCCGAAGGCGAGCAGGTAGACGACCGGCTCCAGCACGCTCGAGAACGTGGTCGCCTTCCAGAACGTGCGGAAGTTCGCCACCTCGCGGCTCATCACCCCGGCGATCGCCGCCGGGTCCAGCCGGCGCACGGCGACGCCCCGCTTCGCTCCGTCCCTCCCCGTCACTCAGCCTCCTCCCCGGTGAGCAGGACGAAGACGTCCTCGAGCGAGGCCGCGCGGCGGATCGCGTCCTCGGGCGTCGCGCCGTCCTCGGCGCGCTCGGCGCCCACGATCGCGACCGCCGGGCCCGCGGGACGGACCCGAAGCGCCTGCGCCTCGGCCGCGGCGCGAACCTCGGCCAGCCGCTCCGGCGGCCCGTAGACCTCGACGGTCTCGCGCCCGGCGTACTCGGCGATCAGGTCCGCCGGGCGACCGCGCGCCACGATCCGCCCGTTCGCCATCACCGCGACCTCGTCCGCGAGTCGCTCCGCCTCCTCGATGTAGTGGGTGGACATCAGGATGGTGGCCCCCTGCGAGCGCAGGCCGTCGATCAGCGACCAGATCTGGGTGCGGATCTGGGGATCGAGGCCGACCGTGGGCTCGTCGAGCAGCAGCAGGCGCGGCCTGTGGACGAGGCCGCGCGCGAGCAGCAGCCTGCGCCGCATGCCCCCAGACAGCTCGTCGACCGCGCTCCGCCGGCGCTCGGTGAGCCGGGCGAGCTCGAGCGCACGATCGACGGCCGCCCCGACGTCCGGCACCCGATACAGCCGGGCGAAGACCGCCAGATTCTCTTCGACCGTGACGTCGACGTCGAGGTTGTCGAGCTGCGGGACGACGCCCATCTCCGCCCGCGCGGTCTTCGCCTCTGCGGGGAGCTCATAGCCGAGCACGCGGAGCTCGCCCTCGTCGGCGATCGCCTGCCCGGTGAGCAGCCGCATGGTCGTCGACTTGCCGGCGCCGTTGGGCCCGAGCAGGCCGAGGCAGATGCCCGCCGGCACGTCCAGGTCAATCCCGTCGACCGCGGTGATCGGGCCGAAGCGCTTCACCACCCCGCGGAGCTCGATTGCCGCCATCGATCCAGTGTGGCAGGGCCCCGCCCGCTAGCCGGTCGCCGCGGCCTCACCGGCGATGATCGTCTCGCGCACGAGCGGCACCCCCGGGCGGTAGACCAGGTGGGCATACGAAGGCGCGTCGAGGACGACCGCGTCGCCCCGCGCGCCGGGGCTCAGGCGGCCGAGGTCGTCGCGTCGCAGGGCACGCGCGCCGCCGACGGTCGCCGCCTGCAGCGCCTCCTCGGCGGTCATCCGCAGGTCGCGGACGGCCAGCGCGATGCAGAAGGCCATCGAGGTCGTGTAGCTCGATCCCGGGTTGCAGTTGGTCGCGATCGCCACCGTCGCTCCCGCGTCGATCACCGGGCGCGCGTCCGGGTACGGCTCGCGGGTCGAGAAGTCGGTCGCGGGCAGGAAGGTGGCCACGGTCTCGCCGGCGGCGAGCGCCGCGATGTCGGCGTCGTCGAGGTAGGTGCAGTGATCGACCGAGGCGGCGCCGAGCTCGACGGCGAGCCGGACGCCGGGCCCGAGGCCGAGCTGGTTGCCGTGCACCCGCAGGCCGAGGCCGGCGGCACGGCCGGCCTCGAGGACCGCGCGCGACTGCTCGGCGTCGAACGCGCCGCGCTCGCAGAAGACGTCGATCCAGCGGCAATGCGGCGCGCAGGCGGCGAGCATCTCGCCGCAGACCAGCGCGACGTAGTCGTCGGCGCGGCCCTCGTACTCGGCCGGCACGGCGTGGGCGCCCAGGAAGGTGACCTCGTCGGTGAGCCGGGCGGCGACCTCGCAGAGGCGGCGCTCCGTCTCGACATCGAGCCCGTACCCGGACTTGATCTCGAGCTGGGTGATGCCGGCGCGCCGCGCCTCGTCGCGCCGCGCCGCCCCGAGGCGCTCGAGCTCTTCGGCCGACGCCGCTCGGGTCGCCTCGGTTGTCACGCGGATCCCGCCGGCCTCGTACGGGCGCGCCCGCCATCCGCGCCGCGAACTCCTCGGCGCGATCCCCGGCGAAGACCAGATGGGTGTGCGAGTCGACGAAGCCGGGGATCACGCAACGACCCCCGGCGTCGAGGTGCTCGTCGCCGGCGGCGCCGGCCGGCTCGACGGCGCTCACCGCCCCGTCCTCGATCACCAGCGCCGCATCGCGCACGAGCCCCAGCGGCCCGTCGCCGAGCTCCGTGTCGTTGGTGACCAGCAGCCCGATCCGGTCGATAACGAGCGCGCTTATGGCGAGTTCCTCTCGCTATGCGAGAACAAGTCGCCACCGAAGGCGCCGATCGCCTCGCGCAGCTCGGCCGCGACGTCGATCCCCACGTGCCTGCCCTCGTTCACCACCTGCCGGCCGGACACGATCACCGACCGCACGTCGGCGGCGCTCGCGGCGAAGACCGCGGCCTCGAGCGCGTTCTCGGGCCCGGCGCCCGCGAGCCGAACGCCCTCGAGATCGACCGTGACCAGGTCGGCGATCGCGTCCGGCTCGATTCGCCCGGCGTCGGGCCAGCCGATGCTCGCGTGCCCCTGCTCGCAGGCGGCCCGCAGCAGCTCCGCCGCGTCGTGATGGCCGCGCTCGCCGGTGACGAGCCGCTGGTCGAGCTCGACGGCGCGCATCTCCTCGAACTGGTCGATCACCGCGTGCGAGTCGGAGCCGAGCGCCAGCCGGGCTCCGGCTTCGGCGATCTCGCGCCCGCGCCCGACGCCGTCGGCGAGGTCGCGCTCGGTGGTCGGGCACAGACAGCAATGGCATCGCCGCTCGCCGAGCAGGCCGATGTCCTGGCCCGAGACGTGGGTGAAGTGCACGGCCGTGAACCGCTCCGAGAGCGCTCCGGCGTCGGCGAGCACCGCCGTCGGGCGCCGGCCGTGGGCCGCGATGCATGCCTCGTTCTCGGCCGGCTGCTCGGAGACGTGCGCGTGCAGCGGCCAGTCGCGACGCTCCGCCCATCCGGCGACCATCGCGGCGGACTCCGGGTCGACCGCGCGGACGCTGTGGATCGCGGCGCCGGCCCTGGCGCCCGGGCCGAGGTCGCCGAGATCCTCGACCCGCTCGGCCCAGGCGGCCGCGCTCTCGTCGCCGAAGCGGAGCTGGTCGGGCTCGAGCGGCGTGCCGAACCCGCCGTGCAGGTAGCAGGTGTCAAGGAGGGTGATCCGCACCCCCGCTTCGCGCGCAGCCGCGACCACGGCCCGGCCCATCTCGTTCGGATCGTCGTACGGGGTGCCGTCAGGAGCGTGATGCAGGTAGTGGAACTCGCCCACCGCCGTAATGCCCGCGAGGGCCATCTCGCCGAAGGTCGCCCGGGCGAGCGCCCGGTAGCTCTCGGGGTCGAGCGCCGCCGCGAGCTCGTACATCGACTCGCGCCAGCTCCAGAACGATCCGCGCCCGGCCTGCACCCGACCGCGAAGGGCGCGGTGGAAGGCGTGCGAGTGGGCGTTCGCGAACCCGGGGAGGGTGAGCCCGTCGAGCCGCTCCGCCGCGGGCGGCGGCGCGGGCGTTCCCGGCTCGACGCGCGAGAACCGCTCGCCCTCGATCTCGATCAGGACGCCCGCCTCGGGGCGATCACCGCCGAGCCAGGCGAGCTCGCACCAGTACGTCGTCGCGGTCACGAACCGACCCGATCGACGAAGGCGGTGATGCGCTCGACGAACGCGTCGCGCTGGAAGCGCTCGAACTGCTCCCAGGTCGCCAGGCTCCGCGGGTCGGCGCGATCGACGAACAGGACGCCGTCGAGGTGGTCGACCTCGTGCTGGAAGGTCCCGGCGGTGAGCCCGCGCCTGACCTCGTCGTGCTCGTTGCCGTCGCGGTCGAGGTAGCGGAGGCGGATCGCAACATGTCGCTCGAGATTCCCGCGCAGGTCCGGCACCGAGAGGCAGCCCTCGTTGACCTCGAACGTTCCCTCGTCGAGCGGCTCGATCGTGGGGTTCACGATCACCGTGAGCGGGATCTCGGGCTTGTACGGGTAGCGGGGGTTCGGCTGCACCGACCTCGGCGACGGCGATCCGCAGCGGCACCCCGACCTGGTTCGCCGCGAGCCCGGCCCCGTGCGCGGCGCGGCGCGTCTCGATCAGGTCGTCGATCAGCGCCTGCGTCTCCGGCGAGCGCAGTTCGTCGAGCGACAGCTCGCGGGCGCGCTCGCGCAGCACCGGGTCCCCGATCTGGACGATCTCGCGGACGCTCACGCGGCAGAGTCCCGCATCGGGATCCGGACGCCGCGATCCGCGGCCACCTCCACCGCGCGCTCGTACCCCGCGTCGGCGTGGCGCATCACCCCCGTTCCCGGGTCGCAGGTCAGCACCCGCTCGAGCTTCTGCGCCGCGAGGTCGGTGCCGTCGGCGACGCACACCATCCCGGCATGGATGGAGCGCCCGATCCCCACCCCGCCGCCGTGGTGGATGCTGACCCAGGAGGCGCCCGCGGAGGTGTTGACGAGCGCGTTCAGCAACGGCCAGTCGGCGATCGCGTCCGACCCGTCCTCCATCCCCTCGGTCTCGCGGTAGGGCGAGGCGACCGAGCCCGAATCGAGGTGGTCGCGGCCGATCACGATCGGCGCGCGCAGTTCGCCGCTGCGCACCATCTCGTTGAAGCGCAGCCCGAGCCTGTGGCGTTCGCCGTAGCCGAGCCAGCAGATCCGCGCCGGCAGGCCCTGAAAGGCGATCCGCTCGCCGGCGAGCCGGATCCAGCGCTCGAGCGCCTCGTCGTCCCCGAACTCCTCCAGGACGGCGCGGTCGGTGGCGGCTATGTCGGCCTCGTCGCCTGACAGCGCGACCCAGCGAAACGGCCCCTTCCCGTCGCAGAACAGGGGCCGGATGTAGGCGGGGACGAAGCCCGGGTAGTCGAACGCCCGCTCGAACCCGCCGAGCTTTGCCTCCGCGCGCAGGCTGTTGCCGTAGTCGAAGACCTCGGCTCCGGCGTCCTTGAAGCCGACCATCGCGAAGCAGTGGGCGGCGATCGCCGCCCGGGCGCGGCGCACGTACTCGTCGGGGTCGGCGCGTCGCATCCGCTCGGCCTCGGCGAGCGACAGGGTGTTCGGGACGTACCCCACGAGCGGGTCGTGAGCGCTCGTCTGGTCGGTGACCACGTCGGCCTCGAAGCCGCGAGCCAGCAGGTCCGGCAGCACGTCCGCAGCGTTGGCACAGAGGCCGACGCTGAGCGGGCGCCGATCGGCCTTGGCCGCGCTGCAGCGCGCCACCGCGTCGTCCAGGTCCTCCGCCTGCTCGTCGAGATAGCGCGTCTCCAGCCGGCGGCGGATGCGCTCGGGGTCGATCTCGACGCACAGCGCCACCCCCTCGTTCATCGTCACGGCGAGCGGCTGGGCCCCGCCCATGCCGCCGAGCCCGGCTGTGAGCGTGATCGTCCCCGCCAGCGAGCCGCCGAAGCGGCGCCGGGCGATTTCGGCGAAGCACTCGTAGGTCCCCTGGACGATCCCCTGGCTGCCGATGTAGATCCAGGAGCCGGCGGTCATCTGCCCGTACATGGTCAGCCCAAGGCCCTCCAGCCGCCGGAACTCATCCCACGTCGCCCATTCCGGAACGAGGTGGGAGTTCGCGATCAGCACCCGGGGCGCCCACTCGTGGGTACGGAAGACGCCCACCGGCTTGCCCGACTGGACCAGCAGGGTCTCGTCGTCGCCGAGCCGGCGCAGCGACTCGACGATCGCGTCGAACGCCTCCCACGAGCGGGCGGCGCGGCCGGTCCCGCCGTAGACGACGAGCTCCTCGGGGCGCTCGGCGACCTCGGGGTCGAGGTTGTTCATCAGCATCCGCAGCGCCGCCTCCTGCTGCCAGGAGCGGCAGGAGAGCTCGGTTCCCCGGGGCGCGCGGACCTCCCTCACTCCAGCCCCCCGATCGCAGCCTCGACCGCCTCGACGAGCGCCCCGGACTCGACCAGGCGCTCGACCTCGGCGAGCTCGGGCGCGAGCCACCGGTCGGGCCCCGGGCCCGGCGCCACCGTCCGCACACGCGCGAGGGCCGCCGCCGTGCCGGGCGCCGGCTCGAGCGGGGCGCGCAGGTCGAGGCCCCGCGCCGCACAGGCGAGCTCGACGCCGAGGATCCGGCCCAGGTTGGCGAGCGCCCGGCGCAGCTTGCGCGCGCCGCCCCACGCCATCGAGACATGGTCCTCCTGCATCGCGCTGGTCGGCAGCGAGTCGACGCTCGCCGGCGCCGCGAGCCGGCGGTTCTCGGCCACCATCGCCGCCTGCGTGTAGTGGGCGATCATCAGGCCCGAGTCGACGCCCGGGTCCTCGGCGAGGAAGGGCGGGAGGCCGTGAGAGCGGCTCGCGTCGAGGAGGCGGTCGGTGCGACGCTCGGCGATGGCCCCGACCTCGGCGGCGGCGATCGCGAGCAGGTCGCAGGCGAGGCCGAGCGGCGCGCCGTGGAAGTTGCCGCAGGACTCGATGCGCCCGTCCTCGAGCACCATCGGGTTGTCGATCGCCGAGTCGAGCTCGATCCCGGCCACCCGCTCGGCGTGCGCGAGGGCGTCGCGCGCGGCGCCGTTGACCTGGGGCGCGCATCGCAGCGAGTAGGCGTCCTGGACGCGCGGGTCGTCGTAGCGATGACTGGCGACGATCTCCGACTCGGCGAGCAGGCGGCGCAGGTTCAGCGCGCTGGTCGCCTGTCCGGGCTGCGGGCGCAGCGCGATCAGGTCCTCGGCGAACACTCGATCGGTGCCGAGCAGCGCCTCGACCGACATCGCAGCGGTGACGTCGGCGACCTGCAGGAGCCGGCGCAGGTCCCAGCTCGCGAGCACCAGCATCGCCAGGATCCCGTCGGTGCCGTTGATCAGCGCCAGGCCCTCCTTCGCGGTCAACGTCAGCGGCTCGATCCCGGCCGCCGCGAGCGCCTCGGCCGCCGGACGCCGCCCGCCGTCCGCGAGGTCGATCTCCCCCTCCCCCATCAGCGCCAGGCCGCAGTGGGCCAACGGCGCGAGGTCGCCGCTCGCCCCGAGCGAACCGTGCTCGGGCACGACCGGCGTGAGCCCGGCATTGAGCAGCGCGGCGATCATCTCGGCGACCTCGGGCCGGCACCCCGAGTAGCCCATCGCCAGCGATCGCGCCCGCAGCAGCATCATCGCCCGCACGACCTCCGTCTCGATCGAGTCGCCCATGCCGGCGGCGTGGGAGCGCAACAGCGAGCGCTGCAGCTGCTCGCGCCGCTCCGCGGGGATCGGGACCGTCGCCAGCGAGCCGAAGCCGGTCGAGACCCCGTAGGCGGGCTCGCCCGAGTCCGCGAGCCGCTCGACGATCGCAGCGCTGGCGGCCATCGCGTCCCGCGCCGAGTCCGCGATCGCGACCGGCCCCGAGCGGCGGGCGACTTCGACCACCTCGGCCGGCCGAAGGCCGGTCCCGGTGAGCTCGACTTCTGCTTGCCCGCTCACGCGCCCGGTGAGCGCGACTCGCTGACGTAGTCGGAGAGGCGGTCTGCGTGCTCGCCGAACAAGGCCATCACGTGGAACGTCGTGTCGCCGAAGATCAGCTCCTTTTCTTGCCGGCGAAACTCCGCCTGGTCGAGAGGGGCCTTCATCACCACCTCCCCGACGTCGAGCAGGCGGGCTCCGGAGAGCCGCATCGCATAGAGGTTGCGGTCGGTCGCCACCAGGACGTGCGGCCCGGCGTTCACCTTCGCGCGATGGAAGCGCCCACTGTGGGCGCTGATGACCCCGGACTCCATCACCGCGGTGGCGTTCGCGGCGGCCGACTGGCCGGTCTGGGTCTGGACGAGCTCGCGAACCGACTCCCCCGGCTCGAGATTCTTCGCCGCCCCGGCGCTGAGCTTCTCGACCCGCCGTCTTCGACCGCCGAACATCGACCTATCGTAAGGGCCATCGCCGCCCCCGGCCCGGTGCGGTCCCGGCGGAGGGTCGCTGGCCAACCGCCGAGCGTCGACTGACTTGCGAATAGCGCAAGCGAGTCGACGCTCGGCGAGGTGCCTCACACCGAGCACCGGCCGAGCGGGCGCGGGGAGTACCGTTGGGTCCATGCCGACCCGGTGGCCGCCGCTCTCCTATGACGCTTGGAGCGCGACCTGCGACACGCTGCACGCCCACACCCAGGTGCTCGGCAAGCTCGCCGTCGAGCTCGCCCCGCCCGAGCCCCAGCTCCAGCACGCCGCCCTGCGCCTGAGCGCGCGCGGGTGGGAGACGAATCCGCTGCCGGCTCCCGACGGATCCGGGGCGATCGTCGCAGCCCTCGATCTGCGCACGCACGAGGCCTCGGTCGAGCACAGCGACGGCCGCGCGACGCGGGTCTCGCTGACCCCCAACCGGCCCGTGGCCGAGGTGACGCGCGAGGTGCTGGAGGCCGTGGGACGTCTCGGCGGAGAGGTCGAGATCAACCCGGCGCCGCAGGAGGTGCCGTGGGAGGTCCCGCTGGACGAGGACTACGAGCACGCGACCTACGACACCGAGCCGGTCGCGGCCTACTTCGCGGCCGCCACGCAAGCGGCGCTCGTCCTGTCCGAGTTCCGGGCGCCGTTTCGCGGCCGCTCGACGCCTGTCAACGCCTGGTGGGGCACGTTCGACCTCGCCGTCAACCTGTTCTCGGGGCAACCCGCCGATCCGCCCTCGGACGACTTCCTCATGCGAAACGGCGCGGACGCCCAGCAGGTCTCGATCGGCTGGTGGCCGGGGGACCCGAAGTACGACCGGGCCGCGTTCTTCGCCTTCGCCTATCCGCCCAGCGACGACTTCCCAGGGGCCGACCTGAGCCCCGCCCCGGCCCGGTGGGACGCGGACCTCGGCGAGTACGTGCTCGACTGGGAGGACGTTCGAGAGGACCCGGATCCGCGCGCGCCGGCGCTGGAGTTCGCCCGATCGGCCTTCCGCCACTCGTGCGCGGCGTGCGACTGGGACCCCGCTCTCGCGGCCACCGCCGACGGCGTTCCGCCGCCGATCCGCTAACGCGAACGCGGGCCTACGGCCGGTACAGTCGGCGTCGCGGTGTCCGGGCAAGGATCAGCTAGGGCGAACGGGCGGCCGGGCCTCGTGCTCCAGAACGAGGACCAGGCGCCCGCCGGGCTGCTCGGCGACTGGCTGCGCGCCCGGGGGCTGGACGCCGAGACGGTCGCGGTCTGGGAGCGCGGCATTCCCGCGGACCCGGCCGAGTTCGCCTGGATCGCCTCGCTTGGCGCGGCCAACTCCGTCACCGACGCCGAGCCGGCGTGGATCGGCGCCGAGATCGAGTTCATCCGCCGGGCGGTGAAGGCCGACGTTCCCGTCCTCGGACTCTGCTTCGGCGGCCAGGCGCTGTCGGTGGCGCTCGGCGGGGAGATCTCGCCGGTCGACGCCCCCTCGATCGGCTGGTTCGACGTCGACACGCAGGCCCCCGACCTGCTTCCCGGCGGGCCCTGGATGCATTTCAACGTCGAGCGCTTCTCGGTCCCCCCGGGGGCGGAGGCCGTCGCCCGGTCGGCGGCCGGCGTGGTCGCCTTCGCGAACGGCCCCCACCTCGGCACCCAGTTTCACCCCGAGGTCACGCCTCCGATCATCGACGATTGGCTGCGCAGCGAGGCGGCCGTCGTCACTCGGCTGGGCGTGGATCCGGACGCGGTCCGGGCGCAGTCCGAGGCCAGTGCGGCCGCGGTCGTCGAGCGCGCCTTCGCCCTCTTCGACGGCTGGCTCGCGCGCGGCGACGGCGCCGGGCGCTAGCCGGCCACCGGCGGCGCGGGAAGGTCGAGCGTGCGGATTCGCCTGGCCTCGATCTCGACCCGGAAGCGGGGCACCTCCTCCGGGGTCGAGTACGCGTACGGCCGGCCCTCGTAGACCCGGGAGAGGGCGTCGATGTGGGCGTACTCGTCATCGGGCTCGATCGCGGTGACGACGCCGTCGACGCCCACGTGGCGAAGGATGTTGTCCGTGTCGACGACCACGAGGGCGACGCGGGGGTCGCGACGCAGGTTGGCGAGCCAGCGCCCCTCGGCGGCGTTGACCGTGAACCGCTCGCCGTCGCGAGCGGCCCAGACCACGACGCTGTAGGGCTCGCCGTTCGCGCGCAGGCTCGTCAGGCAGCACGGGAACGGCCCCGCGAAGAGCTCCTCGACCAGCGCCGGATCAGCCACGTCGACGCTCTCCTTCGCCGGCGGTCACGTCTGCTCGAAGTATCGCGCGAGCTCGTAGTCGCCGACATGGTCGGGGTCGCCGCCCCCCGTGTGGAAGGCCATCCACTCCCAGTCGCGGCTGCCGAGCCAGTAGCGGACGGTCTCGGGACCGAGCAGCTCGGCCAGCCGGTCGTCCGCGGCCAGCGCCGCGGCCGCCTCCTTCAGCGAGGCCGGAAGCCGGGCGACCGCGTCCGGCGGCAGCGCCCAGGCCATGCCCTCGAACTCGGGCGGCGCCTCGAGCTCGTCCTCGATCCCCACCATGCCACCGGCAAGGATCACCGCGAGCGCCAGATAGACGTTGCAGTCCGCGGACGGCACCCGGTGCTCGATCCGGCTCGAGTGCGGCTCGCGCGTGATCGTCCGCACCGCGACCGACTTGTTGCCCTCCCCCCAGCTCACGGTCGTCGGGGGGCCGGTGATCTCGATCAGCCGCCGATAGGAGTTCACGTTCGGGGTCAGGAACGACATCGCGGCCGGCAGCGTCGCCACCAGCCCGGCGACCCAGCGCCGCAGCAGCTCGGTGCCCGGGTCCGTCCGCGCCGTCGCCGTGGAAGGCGTTCGTCCCGTCGCGGCTCAGCGAGAGGTTCACGTGCATGCCGCCGCCCAGGTGGCGATCGATCCCCCAGGCCATGAAGGTGACGCTGCGGCCCTGCTCGGCGGCGACGTCGCGCAGTGCCTGCTTGGTGCGCGTGACGTTGTCCGCGCACTCGACCGGCGGGCTCGGCGCCAGGTTGATCTCGACCTGGCCCGGCGCGGTCTCGTTGCTCCAGTAGTCCCACGCGATCCCGAGCGCGTCGAGCCGCCGCAGCACAGCGTCCATGAACTGCTCGAGGTCCTGCGATCCGGACATCAGATAGGTGATCCGCGTGCTTCCCCCGAGCGGCGTCAGGTCACGGTAGCCCTGCGCGCGGGCCTGCTGGATCGGCTCCTCGAAGACCATGAACTCGATCTCGGGCCCCACCGAGGCCCCGTAGCCGAGGTCCGCCAGGCGAGCGGTCATCCGCTTCAGCAGCCCGCGGTAGCAGACCGGGAGCGGGGCGCCGTCGAGATCGGTGAAGTCGCAGAGCACCGACGCCCAGCCGTCGCGCCCGGGCAGCGCGATCAGTGTCGACGGGTCGGCGACCATCTTGATGTCGGCGACCTGGCCTCGCCACGGGCCCCAGTCCCAGCCGACCGCCACCTCCCCGGCCGGATCGACACCGAAGCAGGTGTCGGCGAACAGCGAGCCCTTCTCCAGCGTCCCTGCGAACTTCGCCGGGGACAGGTACTTGCCGAGCATGAGCCCGTCGTGGTTGGTGGCCTCCAGCCGCACGCAGGCGATCCCGTTCGAGCTCAGCCAGCGCTCGACGTCTTGCGGGTCAACCATCGCCGGCGTCCCGTCCGTAGCGGACCGCGAACCCGGCGCCCGTGAGCACCGAGAGCTCCGGAAACGAGCCGCGGATGAAGACGATCCCCTCGTAGGCGGCGTCGATCAGCCGCGCGCGCCCGGTCAGCACCGCGACCAGGCCCGCCGTCGGGCCGTGGATCTCGTAGGCGCCGCCCTCCGCGCCGAACCGAAGCTCCTCGCCGGCATCGAGGTTGACGACGAGCAGCCCCTCCGGCGCACCTCGCATCTCCGAGAGCGCCGACCAGAAGCGCTCGGCCGCGTCCTCCCAGCCGGGCTCGGGCGGCGCGATCAGTCGCTCGACCCAGCCGGCGAGCTCCGGGTGCTCGGCCCCGCCCTCGACCTCCGTCGCCGGAGCGGCGTGATCCTCGGCAAGCGTCACCCGGACATCGGCGGCGGCGTCGAAGCCGTGGGCCAGCGACACCTCGTCCGCGTCGAGCCGGAGCGTCACCGCCTGCGGCGTGGCCGCGGCCCTGAGGCTGACGACGCCGCGCAGGCGCTCGGTCGCGGCGGCGAAGTCCGCGTCGGCCATGCAGGCGTCGAGGTCGTTGGCGGTCGCGGCGACCAGCGGCGTCGGATCGCGCTCCAATGACACCCTCACGCCCCAAGTCTTCTACACCACGGGCACCGGGGCATTGGTGAATGCACCAGCGCGGATCGCGATCGTTGGGCCAGTTGACAAGCCCGCGAACCGATGGTAGGTACGCGGCGTGCCGGCGACGACCGCGGTCTACACGCTCGGTGATCTGCTCGACGAGCCCGACCTGGGCATCGAGCTGGTCGTCGGTGGAGAGCGTGCGCGCTCGCTGCCGATCTCGGGCGCGCACTCGATCGAGGTCGAGCATCCGAGCCGCTGGCTCGACCGCGACTGGCTCGTGCTGACCACCGGCGTGCGGCTGCGCCGCAACGCCCGGGCGCAGCGCGAGCTGATCGCCGAGCTCGATCGCTCCGGCGCCACCGCGATCGCGTTCGGCGTCGGGGACGTGTTCAAGAGGATCCCGCCGGCGATGCTCGCCGAGGCGCGCGAGCGCGACTTCCCGCTCGTCGTGATCCCGCTCCCGACCCCGTTCCGCGCGGTGATCGGCGCCGTCTACCGGGCCACCCTGAGCGGTGACCTGCGGACCTTCCAGCGGCTGAACGCGATGCAGCGCTACCTCACGGACGCCCTCGGCGACGAGCATCCCCTGGAGACCGTGATCGAGCGACTCGCGGAGCTGGTGGGCGCGACCGCCGGGGTCGTCGGGCCCGGCGGCGAGCTCGAGGCCTCCAGCGGGACGCTTCCGCTGCGATCGGCATGGACGCAGATCAGCCGCCGGCGACCGGCGACACTGCTCGAGTTCGACGCGGACGGACGCCATTGCGTCGCCGCGCCGGTCAAGAGCGGGTCCGAGACGCCCGAGCGGTGGCTGCTGGTCGCCAGCCGGGGCCCCGATTTCGCGAACGAGCTCACCAAGGCGGCCGCGCAGGCGACGACGCCGCTGCTGTCGGCCCTGGGGACCCTCGACCGCGTCAGCCGCGACACGGATCGTGCGGCCCGCGCCTCGGTGCTCGAGGGCCTGCTCGGCTCGCCCGATCCGGTCGAGGGCCGGTCGCTCGCCCTGCGCGCCGCGGCGCTCGGCGTCGCGCTCGAGCCGCCGACGAAGGCCGTGCTGGTGACTCCGCGCGGAGGCGAGGACGATGGACGCGGCGCCGAGGAGCTCGCGGACCGTCTGCAGCGGCGCCTCGAGGACCTGCGCCTGTCGCACCTGGCCACGCGTCGCGCGGGCGGGCTCTGCCTGCTCGCGAAGGCCGAGCCGGCGCGGCTTCGCGAGCTGCTCGGCGAGCTGATCGCCGAGGAGCCGGAGATCGTCGTCGGTTGCGGGCGCGAGGTCCACTCGCCGGCCGAGGTCTACGCCTCGCTGCGCGACGCCCAGCTCGCGGTCGAGCGGATCGGCGCGCCGGGCGGCGAGCGCCTTCTCGACTTCGCCGATCTCGATCTCGGCAGCTTTCTGGTCGGCAGCGCCGCGACCGACGCCATCGCGCCCAAGGTCGAGGAGGTGCTGGGGCCGTTGCGCGAGAACGAGCCGCTGCTCGACACGCTGTCCGCCTACTTCGAGCACGACCTCAGCGTCGTGCCCACGGCGCGCGCCCTGCGGATCCACCCCAACTCCCTGCGCTACCGGCTGGGACGCATCGAGGAGCTGACGGGCCGCTCGCTGCGCGAGCCGGCGACCATCGCCACCCTGCACCTGGCGCTGCTCGCCTCGGCGGCCGACGGAGCGCCGAGCGGGGCCGACGGGTGAGCGCAGGCCCGGGCTACTGGGCCCGTGAGGCGGGCCCGGTCGCCCCCACCCCCGGCCTCCAGGGCGACCACCGCGCCGACGTTGTGATCGTCGGCGGTGGCTACGCCGGACTGTGGACCGCGTGGGCGCTTCGCCGGCGCGCGCCCGACGCTCGGATCGCGGTGCTCGAGGCTCGCACCTGCGGGTCCGGGCCGAGCGGCCGCAACGCCGGCTTCCTCAACTCGCTCTGGCACCGGCTCGACGAGCTCGCCGCAGCCTTCGGCGACGGCGCCGCGCTGGCGATCTGCGAGCACGCCGCCCGATCCGTCGACGAGATCGACGCGTGGGCGCAGGAGCGTGGAATCGACGTGTGGTTTCGCAAGGCGGGCCACCTCAAGGTCGCGGCCAGCCCGGCGCAGGAGGGCCGCTGGCTCGCCGGAACCGCCGCCTGCGAGCGGCTCGGGGCCGCCTCGGAGCTGGTGTCGCTGACCGCCGCCGAGGTGCGCTCGCGCTGCGCGTCGCCGCGGTTCGGTGGCGGGGCGCTCATGCGGCAGGCCGCCACCGTGCAGCCCGCGAGGCTCGCGCTCGGCCTGCGGGCAGCGTTGCTCGAGGACGGGATCGCAATCCACGAGGGAACGCGGGCGCGGCGCCTGCGCGCCGGCGGATCCCGCGACGTCGTCGTCGAGACCGACACGGGCGGGCGCGTGGTCGCGCCGACCGCCGTCGTGGCGATCAACGCGGCCGCGGCCGGCTTCGGGCCGCTTCGCAATCGGCTCGCGGTCACCTCGACCCACATGCTGGTCACCGAGCCGGCGCCCGACCTGCTCGAGGAAATCGGCTGGACGGGCGGCGAGTGCATCTCGACCGCACGCACGTACCTGCACTACTTCCGCACGACTCCCGACGGCCGGATCGCATTCGGCTGGGGCGGCGGCCGGGTCGCCTATGGAGCGCGGCTGGGCGGCCGGATCGAGGCCGACGACCGGGTCGCGGAGCGAGTGCGGGCGGACCTGCTCGAGCTCTTCCCAGGGCTGCGCGGACGCCGGATCGACGCCGCCTGGGGCGGGCCGGTCGACGTGTCGCCGAACCGGCTGCCCGTGATCGGGACGCTCGCCGACGGGCGCGCGCATTACGTCTACGGGTTCACCGGCAACGGGGTCGGCCCCGCGCACCTCGCAGGCAAGATCCTCGCCGGGCTGGCGCTCGACGCCCGCGACGAGCTGACCGGCCTGGCGTTGGTCGAGCCGGCCGGCTCACCGGTCCCGCCCGAGCCGATCCGCTACATCGGCGGCGAGCTGGTCCGGGGCGCGCTGATCAGCAAGGAGGACCGCGAGGACGCCGGGCGCACCCCGACGGCGCTGAGCGAGCTCGTGGTCGCGCTGCCGCGCCGCCTCGGTCTCCACATCGGAAGGTAAGCGGCCGACCGGGGCGTTTGTGGCGTTCGGCCCGGGCGCGCGCGTGGTCGGTGACGTTGTCGAGGCAGTGAGGGGATCGAGCGCGCGGCGCGGACAGCCGAACGTCCCGGAGTGCTCGCTATAGGGGGTGTTCCGGGACGTTGGCGGGGAGGTCGGCCGCCAGTGCGCCGCCCACCCCTACCTGCCCCGACCGCGTGTGCACAACCGCCCGGCCGGGGCGGTGCGCCGCGACGGTCCCGACGCCGGTGCGCCGAACGTCCCGGAGTCGTCGCTACGCGGGGTGTTCCGGGACGTTCGCGGGGAGATCGGCCGCGAGCGCGTCGAGTCCCGCGGCGAGGGCGGCGCCGAGCTCGCGGAGCTGGCCCTCGGTGATCGTCAGCGGCGGCGAGACCGCGATCCCGCGGCGGAGCGGGCGAACCAGCACGCCTTCGTCGCGACAGGACTCATACCAGCGCCCGACCGCGTCCGGGGCCTGTGCCAGCACCCGCGAGTCGAGGTCGACGCCCGCCAGCAGCCCGAGTCCCGACCGGGTGGCCCCGACGAGCGGGTGCTCGCGGACGGCGCCGAGCGCCGCGTCGAGGACACCCTCGAGCGACCGCCCGCGTTCGATCACGTCGTCGCGCTCGTAGAGGTCCATCGCCGCCAGCGCGGCGGCGCAGCATGCCGGATGCCCGGCGAAGGTCGCCCCGTGGCGCAGCATCGGCGCCCCGGCCCGGCCGGGGAAGAAGGGCGCCGCGACCCGCTCGGCGACCAGCAGCGCGCCGAGCGGCAACGCGCCTCCGGTGATCCCCTTGGCGACGGCGATCAAGTCGGGCTGGACGGGCCAGCGATCGATCCCGAGCCAGGTGCCGAGGCGCCCGAAGCCACAGACCACGCAGTCGGCGACGAAGAGCACGCCCGTGCGCGCGCAGATCTCGGCGACCGCCTCGATGTAGCCGGGGGCGGGCAGGATCACGCCGCCCGCCCCGATCACCGGCTCGCAGTAGAAGGCGGCGACCCGCTCGGAGCCCAGGCGGGCGATCTCGGCCTCGAGCGCCTCGGGGTCGTCGTCGGCGACGGCCGAGACGTCGGGCAACAGCCGGCCCCAGCCGGAGACGTTGTCCTCGATCCCGCCGATGCTGGTGCCGATCCCGTGCGTGCCGTGGTAGCCGTGGCGACGCGAGATCAGGTGGGTTCGCTCGGGCCTCCCGGAGAGCTGGAAGTGCGCCCTGGCGATCTTCGCCGCGGAGTCGATCATGTCGCCGCCTCCGGCCCCGAGGAACACCCGGGCGCCGGGCTCCGGGGCCAGCGCGGCGAGGCGATCGGCGAGCTCGACCGCGGGCCGGTTCGCGTTGCCGCCGAAGATGTTGAAGGCGTCGAGCCGGGCGAGCTGATCGGCGACGGCCGCCGCGATCTCGGGGCGGCCGTGCCCGAGGTTCGAGTACCAGAGGCTGGCGCTCGCGTCGAGGTAGCGGCGGCCCTCCTCGTCCCAGACCCAGACCCCCTCGGCCCGATCGAGCACGAAGCGCCCTCCATCGACCGCGCCCATGTCGGCGAACGGGTGCCAGAGCGCGCTGCGACCGTCGCGCCGTTCGCCGGCGGCGAGCGCGCTCAACGCGGCCTCACGTAGACGGTCTTCGAGTTCGTGAAGAACCGGCGCGCCGCCTTGCCCTGCTCGCGCTGGAGGTTGCTCGACCCCTTCATCCCGCCGAACGGGACATGGGGTTCCGCGCCGGCCGTCTCGCGGTTGATGTGGACCTGTCCCGACGCGATCCGCCGGGCGAAGGTCAGCGCACTGTCGAGGTCGCTGCTGAACAGCGACGCCGAGAGCCCGAACGGCGTGTCGTTGGCAGCCTCGATCCCGGCGTCGAGATCGGGCACGGGCGCGACCACGACCACCGGGCCGAAGATCTCCTCGCGCACCAGCGGGCTGTCGGTGGGAACCTCCGCGAGCACCGTCGGCGCGACGTAGTAGCCGTCAGCGGGATCACCCGCGGTGCCGCCGGCGAGGATCGCGGCGCCGCCTTCGTGGGCCATCTCCAGATACGCGCGGACGGCCTGCAGCCGCTCGGCGAACGCCAGGGGCCCCACGTCGGTGGACTCGTCGTAGGGGTCCCCCACCCGCAGCGCCTCGACGCGCTCGACCAGCAGCGACACGAACCGCTCGTACGCCGCCGACTGGACGTAGACCCGGCTGGTGGCCGTGCAGCGCTGCCCCGTCGCGAGCATCGCGCCGGCGGCGACGCTCTCGGCGGCCCGCTCGAGGTCGGCGTCCGCGAGCACCACGGCCGGGTTCTTGCCCCCGAGCTCGAGCTGCACCTTGGCGCCGCGCGCGACGGCCGCGGACTGGACGCCGTTGCCGACCTCCACCGACCCGGTGAAGGTGAGCGCGGCGAGCGACGGGTCCGACGTGAGCGATTCG
The DNA here is from genome assembly GCA_963729075.1 of uncultured Solirubrobacterales bacterium. Taxonomy (GTDB): domain Bacteria; phylum Actinomycetota; class Thermoleophilia; order Solirubrobacterales; family 70-9; genus WHSW01. The sequence continues at coordinate 281,553 of CAVSMU010000008.1, forward strand.
GAGAGCGCCGCCCCCGAGCCGGTGACCACGTTGAGAACGCCGGGGGGAAGCTCGGCCTCGGCGAGCACCTCGGCCAGCAAGAGCGCCGACCCCGATGCGGCCGCCGCCGGCTTCCAGACGACGGCGTTGCCGCACGCGAGCGCCGGCGCCAGCTTCCAGGCCGGGATCGCGAGCGGGAAGTTCCAGGGCGTGATCGCGCAGACGACGCCGACCGGCTCGGAGATCGTCATCAGGAGCGTGTCGGGCTCGGCGCTCGGATAGGTGGCGCCGCTCGGCTGCAGGGCGTCGGCCGCGTGGTAACGAAGGATCGACACCGCTCGCCCGGCCTCCGCGCGAGCGTCGCGAATCGCCTTGCCCATGTCCGCCGTCAGCCGCCGTGCCGCCTCCTCGGTGCGGCCCTCGAGCAGGTCGGCCGCCCGGCGCAACACCTCGCCGCGCTGCACCGCCGATGTGCGCGCCCACCCGTCCGCGGCCTCGGCGGCCGCCGCGTACGCCCGCGCGACGTCGGTGCCCGCGGCGGCGCCGAAGCGCCCGGTGAGCCGCTGCGGATGAGCCGGGTCGCAGCGATCGAAGGTCTCGGCGGCGACCGCGAGCTCGCCGCCGATCAGCAACCCGTGCTCGCGAACCGACCGATCGCCGGTGGAGGTGGCCACGTCCCTACATTCGCCGACCGCGCGCGGGCAGACAACGTGCGCGGACACGAACTCGGGGGCGCCGCTTCGGACTCCGCACGGCCGCTGCCGCAGCCTCGTCAGTTGGAATTAGGGTACCCTAACGCGCCTCCATGGCCACGATCGAGACCTCAGGCGGCGAGACGATCGCCGTCGCCGCTCACGGCGACGACACCGTCTGCGTCGCGGTCACGGCTCCACGCTTCGGTCGCATCGCGACGGTCCGCCTCGACCACCGCCAGGCCGCCCAGCTCGCGGCCGCGCTCGACCGGCGACTCGTGGACGCCGCCGGAGGGATCCCGGCAACCCCCGAGGCCTGAGCCCCGGCCTGGTCGATAGGCTCGTCCGCGACCGAGACGGAGGAGCGAGGTGCAACGGAATGCGATGTGACGTCGTCGTCGTCGGAGCCGGTTTGGCCGGCCTCTCCGCCGCCCGCGATCTGGCCGCGGCCGGCACGGACGTAGTCGTGGTCGAGGCACGGGGGCGCGCGGGCGGGCGGGTCGAGCAGACGCAGCTGCCGGACGGCAGGTTGGTGCAGCTCGGCGGCGAGCTCACGGGCGAGTTCCACACCGCCTACCGCGGGCTGGTGGCCGAGCTCGGGCTGACGATCATCCCCGGCTTCGGCGACGAGGCCAGCGGCGACGAGGTCGCGGTGCTCGCCGACCGGCGCGTCGTTGGTGACGGCTGGCCCTGGCTGAGCGACGCCGACCGCGCCAGCTACGACGCTGCGGCGGCGGAGTTCCGCAAGCTCGCCGGGACCGTCGACCCCGACGACCCCTGGTCGCACCCGGACGCCGACCGGCTCGACTCGGTCTCGGTCGGTACCTGGCTGCGGTCGGTGGGTGCGACCCCGAACGCGATCCGCGCCCGTGACCTCGCGATGCTCGCGCTCTCCGCCGAGTCGGTGGAGCGCACGTCGCTGCTCTCGGACCTGCGCAAGGAGGCGATCGCCGGCGGCGAGGGCTTCTACGACTACTACCTCTGGGAGTCCGGGATCGTCGACGAGGGCTCGGCGACGGTGGCGCTGCGGATGGCCGAGGAGCTGCTCGACCGGATCCACTACGCGACCCCGGTCACCGGGATCAGGATCGCCGGCTCGGGCTGCGTGGTCGAGACCGCGACCGGAGAGCACCTCGACTGCGATGCCGTGATCAGCGCCGTGCCCGTGGGGCCGCTGCGCAGCATCGCGATCGACGGGGTCTCGGCCGAGCGCCTCGCGTCGCTGGACCGCCAGCGCCACGCGCTCGCGGCCAAGGTGTGCTTCTCCTACCCCGACTCGTTCTGGGAGCGCGACGGCCTCAGCGGCACCGGCTACTTCGAGACCGCGATCCTGGGCGGGACCTGGACGCAGCGCGAGGGGATCATGTCCACCCTGGTCCCGCCGGAGCGGCTCGCCGGCTTCCTCTGCACCTCGCCGCGGGTCCTCGAGGCGGAGCTGACCGCGGAGATGGTCTCGATGTTCGGCGTTAAAGCCGCCGATCCGATCGCCGTCCACGTCCGCCGGTGGGGGGTCGACCCGTGGACGCAGGGCTACATCACCAGCTGGCGGCCGGGCGACGTGATGGGGGTCGGGCACCTACACGGCACACATGAGCCGCCGTTCTACGTCTGCGGCTCAGACCAGTGGGTCTGCGGCTACATGGAGGGTGCGGTCCGCACCGGCCGTGGCGCCGCCGCAGCCGCACTCGGAAGCGACTAGCGCTCCAGGTAGCGCGGCTCGGAGAAGACCTCGCGGACGAGCGGCTCGAACCGCTCGAGCGGCAGCGAGTCGTACGCCGGGTCGAAGCAGTTCTCGTCGTAGAGCTCGCAGAACTCGGCGCAGTCGTCGAACCACTCGTGGCCGCGGTAGCGCTCCCGGGCGTCGGGGTCCTCCCCGGTCTGGCGGCCGTAGTAGTACTGCTGGAAGACCCCGTGGTGCTCGACGATCCAGCAGATCCGCGGCTCGATGTAGGGCCGCAGCACCGCGGCGACCATCTGGCCGTGGGTGTAGGGCGCGAGCTCGTCGCCGATGTCGTGCAGCAGCGCCGCGGCCACGTACTCGTCGGAGCGGCCGTCCCGCAGGGCGCGCGTGGCCGACTGCAGCGAGTGCTCGTAGCGGGTGACCTGGTAGCCGCCCATCGAGTGCTCCAGCGCCCGCACCGCGGCGAGCAGCCGGTCGGGCAGGGCCTCGATGTACTGCGTCTCGAGCCGGTCGAGCAGCGCGTAGTCGGCGGCGGTGCCGTCCTGCATCCTGGTGAAGCCGACCGTGTCCATCACCGTCCTCAGGCGTCGGGGCCGGCCAGCATAGATCACGCTCGGCCCGGCTCGGCCTGAGCGGCGGAGGGCGCCACGAGGCGGGCCATGCGCTCGGCGCGGCGCTGCTGCCAGATCGCGATCGCCATCGCCACCAGCGTGAGGCCGAAGAGCATCGTCGCGAGCACGTTCACCTCCACCGGGATGCCACGCTGCGAGGCGCCGAAGATGAACAGCGGGAACGTGATGGTCGTGCCCGAGTTGAAGTTCGAGATCACGAAGTCGTCGATCGACAGCGCGAAGGCCAGCAGCGCAGCGGCGAGGATCGCGGGCGCCAGCAGCGGCATCGTCACGGTCCGGAACACGGCGAGCGGTCCGGCGCCGAGGTCGGCGGCCGCGTCCTCGAGGCTGCGATCGAAGCCGATCAGGCGCGAGCGGACGAGGATGACGACGAAGCTGATCGAGAACATCACGTGCGCGATCACCAGCGTCGAGAACCCTCGGGCGATGTCGATGTAGACGAACATCGAGAGCAGCGCCGCGCCGATCACGACCTCGGGGGTCGCGATGGGGATCACGATCAGCAGGTTGGCTGCGCGCCGGCCGCGGAACCGATGCCGGACGAGCGCCAGCGCGAGCATCGTCCCGATCACGGTCGCCACCACGGTCGAGATCGCGGCGAGCTCGAGGCTTGTGAGCAGTGCATCGGTCAGCTCCCGGTCGGCGAACGGATGGCGCCAGTAGTCGAGCGTGAACCCCTGCCAGGTGATGTTGAAGTTGCCGGTCGGGTCGTTGAACGAGAACACCGCGATCACCGCGATCGGGATCAGCATGTAGGCGATCGCCAATCCGGCGTAGATGTTGAGCGCCCGCTCGCGCAGCCAGCGCCAGGGCCCGCCGCCGCGAAAGCGGCTCGCCGGAGCGGCGGCCACGTGCTCGGTGCCGCGGTCGTCGTCGCCCAGAACGTTGCGGGTGCCGGCGAGCCGCAGGTAGACGACCACCGCGACCATGATCAGCGCCAGGAGGATGAACGAGAGCGCCGCCGCGACCGGGTAGTTGGAGAGCTCCAGGTACTGGCCCTGGATCGCGTTGCCGATCATCGCCTGGTTCGGCCCGCCGAGGAAGAAGGCGTTGACGTAGTCGCCGGCCGCCGGGATGAAGGTGAGCAGCACCCCGGCGACGATCCCGGGCGCCGAGAGCGGGAGCGTGACCCGCCAGAACGCCGCCGACGCCGACGAGTAGAGGTCCTTCGCCGCCTCGATCAGCCGCCGGTCGAGCCGCTCCAGCGACGCGTAGATCGGCAGGATCATGAACGGCAGGAAGTTGTAGGTGAGCCCGGCGATCACCGAGGCGGAGGTGTCCAGCACTCGTCCGTCCTCGGCGACCAGGCCGATCGTCCGCAGCGTGTCGACGACCGGGCTCTGGTCGGAGAGGATCGTCTGCCACGCGAGGGTCCGGATGAGATAGGTGGTGAAGAAGGGCGCGATCACCGCCAGCAGCAGCAGGTTCTTCCAGCGGCCGCCGCGGAACGCGATCGCGTACGCCAGCGGATACGCGATCACCAGGGCGAGCGCCGTCGCGATCCCCCCGTACACGAACGAGCGCAGGAACTGCTCGTCGTAGTCGGCGATCGCGTCGGTGAAGTTCGAGAACTCCCAGGTGAACGAGAAGCCGGTGGTCAGCGAGCCGGACTCGAGCGAGACGACGCCCATGAAGCACATGGGGACGACGAAGAACAGGCCCAGCCACAGCAGGCCGGGCCCGAGGAGGAGGAATCGGGCGGGACTGCGGCCGGACACGGTCCCGCTAGTCGGATCAGCCCGAGACGAGCCTGCCCCACGCCTCCTCGATCTCCGGCTCGTCGGCCGGGTCCAGCGACGGCTGCGTGACGCAGTTCTGGGTGAACTCCTCGCTCGGGAAGATCAGGTCGTTGTTGGCGAGCGCCTTGTCCCCCTGGCGCTCGTAGACCTCGCGCACCCCCTCGACGGGCGTCGTGTAGTAGACGTACGCCGCGATCTGGGCCGCGTTCTCGGGGTCGTAGACGTAGTCCATGAACTCGTATGCGGCGCCGGGATTGGGCGCCCCGACCGGGATGATCATGTCGTCGGACCAGATCACACAGCCCTCATCGGGCATCACGAAGTCGATGTCCGGGTTGTCGAGCTTCAGCGCCGCGGCGTCGCCGGACCAGCCGATCGCCGCCGCGATATCCCCGCGCGGCAGGTCGTCGATGTAGTCGTTGCCGGTGACGTCGCGGATCTGGCCGGAGTCGATCGCGTCCTCGAGCTTCTGGATCGTCTCCAGCCACTGCTCCTTGGTCGCGGTGTGCGGGTCGATGCCCTCGGCCATCATCACCAGCGGCACCGTGTCGCGCAGCTCGGCGAGAATGGTGACCTTGCCCTTGTACTTGGGATCGAAGAGGTCGTTGATCGACGTGATGTCTGGGGCGAGGTCCTTGCGCACGACGAGGCCCGTGAGCCCGCTCTGCCACGGCGCCGTGAACGAGCGGTCGGGATCGAAGTCGGGGTTCTGCAGACTCGGCAGCAGGTTCTCCTCGACGTTCGGGATCGCCGACTTGTCGAAGTCCTGGGCGTAGCCGAGGTCGTGGTAGCGCTTCGCCATCCAGTCGGTGGCGATGATGATGTCCCGCCCTCCGGACTCGCCGTTCTCGAGCTCGGGCCGCAGCTTGGCGAAGAACGACTCGTTGCTGTTGATGTCCTCGAGGTAGTTGACGTCGATGCCGGTCTTCTCCTCGAACTCCGCGATCGTGCCGCCCGGCCCGTCGACGCCGCCCTTGCCCTTGTCGATGTAGAGCGGCCCGGTCGACATCGTGAACTCGCCCTCGGCCGGCCCGGCCTCGGCGACCTGGACCTCGGTGTCCTCCCCCTCCTCGTCGCTGCCGAGGTTGCTGCCGCAGGCGCCGAGACCAAGCGCGGCCACGAGGACCGCAACCGCCATCCAGAGGCGCGACCCCCGCGCAAGCGCCCTGCGGTGCGCTCCTGCACTCATCTGGCCGTGAGGCTATACCCGACGGCCGCACCGGCGCGATTGGCCAGAACACCAAATGCGCGACGTGTTCGCTGTGCGATCTGAAAAGCGGTAGGTTCGATCCGCGATGTCGCAGGAGAACGTCGAGATCGTTCGCCGCTTCATCGAGGCACGAACGCGCATGATCGCGCGGAGATGGCCAGGTACCTGCACCCAGACGCGGTCTTTCATTCCGCGGTCACGGACGTCGTCGGCGGACGTTTCACGGGCGGGATCAGATCATCGGCGTATTCGACCAGTGGGAGGAGATTGGTCGGACCTCCGTTGGGAGGTCGACGAATACATCGACGTCGACGACCACGTGTCGTGACGCTGCACAAGGTCATCGCGACGGGGCGAGCGAGCGGGATCGAGACCGTGCGCGAGCTCGGCGGCGTGATCGACATCCGCGATGGGCTCGTCGTGCGGCAGTGGATCTACCTCGAGCGCGACGAGGCCCTCGAAGCGGCCGGGGTCGCCGACTAGCCGCCGCCTATGCGCCGCCCTGCGGCCTCGCGCGCACCCCCGGGGTCGGCAAACGCTTCGACGCGGACGATCCTTCCATCGCGGATCGTCAAGAGGGAGGAACGGGTCTCATCCACCTCGAGCCCGTGCGTCCGGCCGGCGATGCGCACGACGACCGCCACCTGGTCACCGACGTCGTCGAACGACAAGGGGTCCACTCCGTACTCCTCCCAGGTCGAGAGGAACTCGAGCCAGAAGCGCCGCGTCCCCGCAAAGCCGCGGTAGCTGTCGACCGCCATCAGCGACTGCGACGGCGGGACCCATTCGATCCCCGGATCGAGAAACGCGTCCAGAGCGTCATCGGATAACGCCGTTCGAAATCTCGAGGGGAGCCGGCGCTCGCAAGCTCCGCATAGAACCGGCGGACGAGCTCGACGTTTTCCTGCGACACGTCCTGCCCAGTATCGCGCGGCAATCAGGGCGCATTGGCGCCTTGTTGCCGGATAGCGGCAATAAGTCGCCAATGCCGGCGCCCGCGCGCGGGGACCCTCCCCCTACTTGACCTTGGCCCTACCGCGCTCGATCCCGCGCAGGAAGTGCCGCAGCCGGCTTCGACTACCCGTCGGCGGCCCGACGCGGCAACGCGTCGATCGCGTGGAGGGCGAACCGCGTCATCTCGACCAGGTCGGCAACCGCGAGCGCCTCGTCGGCGCCGTGGGCGCCGTCGAGATAGACGTCGGGGTCGGTGGCGAACACCGGCGCGAAGCCGTAGGCGGCCGACCCCCAGGCCTTGCGCACCCAGTAGGAGTTGCTGAACCCCGCGCCGATCAGCGGCAGCAGCACGGCGCCCGGGAGCCGCTCGGCCACGTACTCCTCGCAGGCGCGGTAGAGCGGCGTATCGATCCCCGACTCCGTCCCGCCCGCGAGCGGTTCGAGGAACTCGACCTCGTAGGCGAACCCGTCGCCGAGCGCGCGGTCGACGTGGGCGCGCACCTCGGCCTCGCGCTCGGCCGGGAGCGACCGGCAGTCGCAGATCACGTCGGCGTACGGCGGGATCACGTTCGCCGGCTCGAAGCTCTGGACGCCGGTCGGGGTCACGACCGTGCGGACGGTGACCGGCAGCGTCTCGGCGAGCACCGGGTGCAGGGCACCGGCGCGGGCGATCGCGTCCTCGCCTCCGCCGGTGGATCCGAGCACCTCCAGCGTTCGCTCGGTGGCGGCGTCGACCCGAGCGGGCGTTTCATAGGCGAGCAGCCGATCGATAGCGGCGGCGACGTAGCGCAGCGGGTTGTCGGCGGCGGCGGGGACCGAGGCGTGGCCCGCGGTGCCGAACAGCCGGATCCGCAGCGAGCCGGCCCGCTTCTCGCCGACGGCCACGGTGACCGCCCGGCGGCCGTCGGCGAGCTCGAGCAGGAGGCCCCCGCCCTCGTTGAGCGCGAAGTCGCAGGCGAGGTCCGGCCGCTCGCGGACGAGCCACGACATCCCGACGTCGGCGGTGTTGCGCTCCTCGTCCGCCTCGGCGACGAGCACGACGTCGCCGGCCGGGGGCTCGCCCCTGCGCGCGAGCGTCGCGAAGGCGACGGCGCGCGCGGCGAGCTCGCCCTTCATGTCGGAGGCACCGCGGCCGAGCAGCAGCCCGTCGCGAAGCGCAGCCTCGAACGGCGGCACCGTCCAGCCCGCGGCCGGCGCCGGGACGACGTCGGTATGGCCCATCAGCATCAGCGACGGGCCCTCACCCCGACCCGCTATCCGGGCGACGAGGTTGAGGCGCTGCGGATCGGGGCCGATCAGCTCCGGCTCGATCCCCGCCCCGCGCAGGTAGGCGGCAAGCAGCTCGGCCGCCGGCGTCTCGTTGCCGGGCGGGTTCGACGTGTCGACCCGGATCAGCGCCCGGGCGAGCTCTACGACCTCGTCGTCCAGGTCAGCGGCGGGCATCACGGGCGCGCGCGAGCTCGCGGACGAGCTCGATCGGGAAGGGCTCCTGCATCGTTCCGTCGCGCAGCTGGGCCGGCCGCGCGGCGATGAGGCAGTTGTAGACCGACTCCTGCGCGGCCTCCCAAGCGGCCGCGAAGTACGGGTCGAGCTCGTCGCCGGAAAGCTCCGCCCGGTCCGTGGTCCCGAACGCGAGGCCGATCTCGCCCGAGCCGTCGTGACCGTAGGAGCCAACCCGGACCAGCCCGAGCAGCGCCCGCAGCGCGAGGCGCCGTAGTCGCTGTGGGCCGACCGGGGCGTCGGTGGCGCAGACCGAGATGCACGAGCCCGCGGGCGCGACGGCTGAGCGAAGGCGGATCGAGCCGGCGTCCCGAGCAGGTCGAGGCGTTCGCGATCGCCGAAGTTGCAGAGCAGCAGCACGCCGACGTGGTGGTCGCCGACCACCCGCGAGGCGGTGCCGATCCCGCCGGGGAAGTCGAAGCACATCATCCCGGTGCCCGCCCCGACGGTGCCCTCGGCGACGTCCGATCCCGAGCGCCTCGAGCGCTCGCTCGACATCGCCAGTCGTCACCCGCCGCGAGTCGGCACGCCACGAGTCGTCGCATTCGCCGACCACCGGGAGCACGAAGTTTCCCGGCCCGCGCCCCGACGCGAGCACCGCCGCGTGGTGGACGATTCCGACGGCGTGGGTGCCGCACAGGTAGACGGGCGTCTCCATCGTCCCCCGCTCATCGATCTCGATCTTGCCGGTGAGCTCGCCCATCCCGTTGACGACCGCCGTCCCCGCGGGCGCCGGCAGCGCCGGGGGCGCGACCACCGTGACGCCGGTCGGCTCACCGCTCTCGGATTGCGAATGGCCGACCCGCACGCCGGGGACGTCGGTGATCGAGTTTCGCTCGCCGGACTCGAGCAGCCCGACCGCCCGGCGATGTCGCGCCAGCGCGGCTACCTCAGCCGCCACGCGCCGCGTCCACCTGCGTCGGGGCCAGCTCGGGGTCGTGCAGCAGGCAGGCGGCGAGCTGATCGGGCCCGCCGGCGCGGAGCAGCGGTGGATCGACCGCGATCGCAGGGCTCGAAGCGCTTCGGGCAGCGCGGGTGGAAGCGACAGCCCGGGGGCACGTCGGTGGCGTCGGGCAGCTCGCCGCTGAGCAGCTCGCGCTGGCCGCCGCCGCCGGGCGTCGGAACCGGGATCGCGCTCACCAGCGCCTGCGTGTAGGGGTGCTGGGGGCGCTCGATCACGTCTACGGCGGTGCCCTGCTCGACCACGCGGCCGAGGTACATGACGACGATCCGGTCACAGAGCGTCCAGGCGAGGCTCAGGTCATGGGTGATGAACAGCAGCGCGAGCTCGCGCCGCCGCTGGAGCTCGAGCAAGACGGCGAGGATCTGCGCCTGGACCGACGCGTCGAGCATCGAGACCGGCTCGTCGCAGATCAGCCCTTCCGGCTCGAGCACGAGCGCCGCCGCGATCGCCACCCGCTGGCGCTGGCCGCCGGAGAGCTGGTGCGGGTAGCGCTCGCCGAAGCGCTCCTGATCGAGCCCGACGTCCTCGAGGGCGCTGCGCACGCGCTCTGCGTGCTCGCCCTTGGCCACGCCCTGCACCCGCAGCGGCTCGGCGACGATCGTGCGAACGCGCTGGCGTGGGTTGAGCGTCTGGTAGGGATCCTGGAAGATCATCTGCAGGCGCCTGCGGAGCTCGTCCATGTTGCGCTTGCCGTTCACGCCCTCGCCGTCGAGGGCCAGCTCGCCGGCCGCGGGCTCGACCAGGCTCAACATCGCCCGGGCGAGGGTCGACTTGCCGCAGCCCGATTCGCCGACGACGCCGAGGATCTCCCCCTTGCGCCAATCGAACGAGACCCCGTCGACGGCCCGGGTGACGCTGCGCTTGACGCGGAACTCCACCGCCAGGTCGCGAACCTCCATCAGGATCTCGCCGGTCATTCGCTCACCTCGGAAGCGGTCGCGGCGGGCTCGGCGACCTCGGGCCACTCGCTCCAGGGCGCGTAGTGACACGCGGCGGCCTGCCCCGGCCCCACCTCGCGCAGCGCCGGGTCCTCGAAGCAGCGCTCGGCCGCGTACGGACAGCGGGGCCGAAAGCGACAGCCCTCGGGCGGCTCGCCCGGATCGGGGGGGCCGCCCGGGATCGGAGTCGCGAGGCCGCGCTCGCCCCCGATCACCGGCAGCGTCTCGAGCAGGCGCTTCGTGTACGGATGCTGGGGGCTTTCGAAGACGGCGCTCACCGGCCCGATCTCGACGATCCTGCCCGCGTACATGACCGCGATCCGGTCGCAGGTCTCGGCGAGCACCCCGAGGTCGTGCGAGATCAGGATCAGCGCCAGCCCGAGCCGTTCGCGCAGGCGCTCGAGCAGCTCCAGCACCTGCGCCTGCATGACCACGTCGAGCGCAGTGGTCGGCTCGTCGGCGATCACCAGCGAGGGGTGGCAGGCGAGCGCCAGCGCGATCATCACCCGCTGGCGCTGGCCCCCGGAGAGCTGGTGCGCGTAGCGATGACCGAGAGCCGGGGTGAGCCCGACGGTCTCGAGCAGCTCATCGGTGCGCTCGCGCACGTCGCTCGAGCTCGCGTGCGGCGCGTGCAGGCTGATCGCCTCCGCGAACTGGTCTTCGACCCGCTGCACCGGATCGAGCGAGTTCATCGCGCCCTGGAAGACGAGCGAGATGTGGCGCCAGCGCACGTAGCGCATCCCGGTCTCGGTCCGCCGGTCGAGGCGGATCGGCTCCTCCTCACCCTCGACCCGCAGGGTCATCTCCCCGGACTGCTCCAACCCACCCGGCAGCAGCTTCATCAGCGCCAGCGCCGTGGTCGTCTTCCCGCACCCGGACTCGCCCGCGAGCCCGAGCGCCTCCCCGCGCTCGATCGCAAGGTCGACGCCGTCGACGATCGGCGTGCCGCCGGCACGCACGTGCAGGTCGCTGACTTCCAGGAGCGCGCTCACGCGGGCACCTGCTCCTCCAGCTGCTCCTCCAGCAGCCGCGGGTTGACGTACTCCTCGAACAGGTAGCCGAGTGTGGCGATGGAGAGCACCAGCAGGGTGATGCAGAGGCCGGGCGGGATCACGTACCACCACGCCTCCGCGCTCGGCGCGCCGGACGAGAACGCGTTCTCGAGCATCGTCCCCCACGAGATCTTGGTCGGGTCGCCGAGGCCGAGGAAGGAGAGCGCCGCCTCGGAGAGGATCGCGATGGCGACGATCAGCACCGTGTTGGCGAAGATCAGCGGCAGCGCGTTGGGGAAGATGTGCGTGCGGAGGATGTACCAGTGGCTGGCGCCGAGCGCCCGCGCGCGCTCGACGAACGCCCGCTCGCGCAGGGTCAGCACCTGCGAGCGCACGATCCGCCCCGTGCCGGCCCACGAGGTGATCCCGATGACCAGGATCAGCACCCCGAGCGAGGGGTTGAGGATCCGGGAGAGGACGACCATCAGCGGCAGGGTCGGGATCACCAGGAACCAGTTGTCGACCGCGTCGAGGATGCGGTCGGTCCAGCCGCCGAAGTAGCCGCTGAAGCAGGCCGACCGCGGCGCCGATCACGGCGGAGATGATCGCCGCCGCGAACCCGACCACGATCGAGATCCGCGCCCCGACCAGCAGCTGGGAGAGCACGTCGGCGCCGCTCTCCGTCGTCCCCAGCAGGTGGTCGCGGCTCGGCGGCTGGAGCACCTCGAGGCTCGAGGCCTCGGGGTCGTAGGGGGCGATCGCGCTGCCGAAGATCGCCATGAAGATGAAGAGCCCGAGCACCCCCAGTGAGATGCGTCCGCGCCAGGTGCCGAACAGCAGCTCGCGTGCGCGTGCCCCGGTCATCGCGCCTGCACCCGCGGGTCGAGTGCGAAGTAGAGGCAGTCGGCGATCAAATTGGCGAAGATCACGCCGATCGAGAAGACGAGGAAGGTCCCCTGCAGCATCGGGAAGTCCTTGTCGTTGATCGCGTTGAAGGAAAGCTCGCCGAGGCCGGGCCACGAGAACAGGGTCTCGATCGTGATCGCGCCCCCGGCGACGGCGCCGAACTGGATCGCCGCGATCGTCACCAGCGGCAGCAGCGCGTTGGGGACCGCGTGCTTGCTGACCACCCGGTGCCATGGCAGGCCGGTCGCCCGCTTCACGGTGATGAAGTCCTCGGTCAGCACGTCGACCATCGACGAGCGCATGATCAGGAAGTACTGGCCCAGGATCAGCAGGGTCATCGCGGTCGCCGGCAGCACCAGGTGATCGGCGACGTCGAGCGCCTCCGCGAACCAGCTCGAGAACTCCACCCCCGGGGTCACCTGCTGGCCCGCGGGGAATATCGGTATCGCCACCGCGAGGACGAGGATGAGGATGATCCCGATCCAGTACTCGGGCGCCGCGTAGGTGAACAGGCTGAAGCCGAGGAAGCCCTCGTCGGTCTTCTTGCCGCGCTTGGTCGCGGCCACCACCCCCATCCAAGCTCCGAGCACGGTCGCGAACAGGGTCCCGGTCGCCGACCAGCAGCAGCGTCCACGGGATCGCGTCCTTGATCTCGTCCCAGACCGGCTCGCGGGTTCGCTGGCTGATCCCGAGGTCGAACGGTGAGCGTGTCGCCGACGTAGTCGGCGAACTGGCCGAGCAGCGGCTTGTCGAGCCCGTAGTCGGCGCGGAGCTCCTCGATCTCGCTCGGGGTCGATTGCGGCAGCCGCGCGAGCTGGGTCGTCGGGTCGCCGAGCCCGCGGAAGAGGAAGAAGTTGAAGACGAGCACGAACGCAAGCGTCAGCAGCGCCGCACCGATCTTGCCGGCGAGCCAGCGCGCGTTCATGCGCCGTCCCCGCTGCTCAAGCTTCGAGCTCCAGCGGCTCGGTCTCGCGCCGCCCGCGGGCGCGCCCGAACAGGAACGCCGCGGCGGCGACGATCGCCGCCCCGATCGCGGCCACGCCACCGGGCACGCCGCTGACCGTCTCGTCGCCCCCGCCGCCCTCGCCGGGCTCCAGGGTCAGCAGCGGCTCGTAGGAGACCTGCTGGCAGAAGGCGGTCCCGGTCTCGGCCGGGCAGAGAGCGCTCGACGTTGCTCGAGGGAGTCGGAGTTGTAGGCCTCCAGGTAGGGATCCTCGGTGAGCACGATGTAGGGCACGTCCTCCTGGAGGATCGCGATCATCTCCTGGATCACCGCCTTGCGCTCCTCCGCGTGGTCGAAGACGACGGTCTGCTCCTCGAACAGCCGGTCGTACTCGGGGTTCGAGTAGAACGCGTCGGAGGACGCGCCGATCTCGTCCGTGGTCATCAGGCTCGAGCAGGAAGCTCGGGTCGTACGGGTCGCCGCCCCAGCCCCAGATGAAGCTGTCGAACTCCGGCGCCGGCTCGCCGTCGACCTTGCGGACCGTGAGCTCGTAGAGCTTGTCGGTGCTGACCACCTGCACGTTGAACTCGACGCCGATCTCCTGCGTCTGCTCGGCGATCAGCTTCGCCTGCTGGATGTCCGCCGGCGCCTCCGAGCGCACGTAGAGGTCGAACGAGGCCACCTCCCGTCCTTCTCGCGGATCCCGTCGTCGTTCAGCTCCCAGCCGGCCTCGTCGAGGAGCTGGTTGGCGAGCTCGGGGTCGTAGGGGTAGTCCTGCTCGGGGACCTCGTAGAAGGTCTTGTAGAACGACGGCAGGAGCCCGTGGGCGGGGAACGCGGTGCCCTGGTTGGCGATCTCGTTGTTGCGCTCGCGGTCGATCGAGTAGGCGATCGCCTGGCGGATGGTCTTGTCCTGGATCGCGGGGTTGAACACGGCGTCGGGGCAGTGCTGCTCGGAGCAGAGGTTGAAGGCGAGCTCGGTGAACGCGTACGTGGGCGCCTTGACCGTCTCGATCCCCTCCTGCTCGCCGAGGCGGTCGAACGTCGCCGCCTGGACCTCCGGGATGAAGTCGATCTCGCCCAGGGTGAGCGCCCGCTCGACGGCGTCGCTGGAGCCGTACTTGATGAACTGGATCTCGTCGAACGCCGGCGCTTCGCCGCGCCACTCCGGGTTGCGCTCCATGGTCGTGATCCGGCCGCGCTCGAACTCGGTGACCATGTAGGGGCCGCTGCCGACCAGGGGCAGCTCGGGCTGATAGGTGGTCGTGAGCTCCTTCTCCGGCACCTTGCCCCAGACGTGCTCGGGCAGGATGTAGATCCACAGGCCGCCGAGGATCCGGGCGTCGGGCTTGCTCGTCTCGACGATCACCGTGTGCTCGTCAGGCGTCTTGATCGACGTGACGTTGCCCGTGTAGGCGCTGAACAGCAGGCCCTTCGAGCCGAGCACTTCGAGCGACCACTTGACGTCGGCGGAGGTGATCGGCTTACCGTCGGACCACTTGGCGCCGCGGATCAGGTCGAAGGTGATCGTCTTGCGGTCCTCCGAGACCTCCCAGCTCTCGGCGATGCCGCGGCTCGGCTCGAGCGTCTCGGGGTCGAAGTTGAGCAGCAGCTCCCAGTCCAGCGCCCAGATCGTGTACTCCTCCTCGTTCACGCCGGTGAACGGGTTGAGCGTCTTCGCGTCTTGCGACCAGCCGATCCGCAGCACTTCGTAGCCCGAGTCCTGGGCCGCGGCGCTCGCGCCCCCGATCGCGATCGCCGCCACCACGCTGGCCACCAACATCGCCGCGCTCGCGAGCAGCCTCGTCAAGCTCATGCCTACGCTCCTTCTCCTCGTTGAATGCTCGCGCCCACCGCCTCGCGCGGCGCGCCGGCCGCTTCCGAGGGCGCCACCGCCGCCTCGAGGACCTCGAGGCTCTTGCCCGCGCCGTCGACGCGAACCCGGACGCCGAGCGGGATTGTCGCCATGTGCTTTCCGTGGCCGACCGGTACGTTCGCGATCGCAGGGATGCCGAGCGGAGCGATCAGCTCATCGAGCATTTCCTCGACCGACAGGGTCGACTCGGGTCCCTCGGGCACCGTCTGGTACTTGAGGTTCACGTTCGTGCCGAAGACGAACCCGGCGCCCGGTCGAGCTTGCCGGCGCGGATCAGGTGAGTTGAGCGCGGTGTCGACCAGGTACGGCTCGGTGTTGAGGTCCTCGACCATGACCACGCAGCCATCGGTCTCGACCTCGTACGGCGTGCCGATGCTCGAACAGAGCAGGGTCAGGCAGCCGCCGACCAGCGGCGCCTCGACCGACCCCTCGCCCACCGTGAGCACGTAGGGGTCCTCGGGGTCCTCGAACACGCGACCGAGCGGCTTCGGCTCGAAGGCGCGATGGAACCAGGACTTCGTCTGCTCGGTGAGCTCCTTTCTCTTGCGGGTGAAGCGCAGGAAGTTCGGCCCGTAGAAGGTGACCCAGCCGGCGTGCGCCGCGATCGCCAGGTGCAGGGCGGTGATGTCGCTGAACCCGCAGACGATCCGCGGCTCGCCGAGCGCGCCCCAGTCGATCAAGTCGTGCAGCCGCGCCGTCCCGTAGCCGCCGCAGAGGGCGTGGACCATGTCGATGCCGGGCTCGCTCAGCGCCCATTGCAGGTCCGCGGCGCGCTCGTCGTCGGTCCCGGCGAGGTAGCCGTGGACCTTGCGGTGGTTGGGCCCGAAGACCACCCGGTGACCGCGGGACTCGAAGTACTCGGTCGCTTGCTCGATCTCCGAGCGGGTCTGCGGCGGGCTCGCCGGTGCGACCACGGCGATCGTCGCCTGCTCGGGCAGCGCCGGCGGCTTCACCCTGGCGCGGCTCATGCCGCGACCCTGGGAGCCGCCGCAGGTCGCCGCGAGACGCTCTCGATCGCCTCGCCGATCAGCTGCGGGGACGCCGGAGCGAGCCGAGCACGAGCTCGACGTGCAGCTCCGCGACCTGCTCGAGCTTCAGCGGCCCGGACGGGTCGAACCACAGCGCGACCCCCGTGCACTGCAGCAGGATCGCGTAGGTGGCGACCATCGCGTCCGAGGAGCGCAGCGAGCCGTCGCGGATCCCGTCTCGGATCAGATCGCTGAACATCGACTGGTAGTCGTCGCGCTGCGCGATCAGCGCCGCGCCGCGGACCCTCGGTCAGCGCCCGGATCTCGCTGTCGGTGACGAACGCCGCCTTCCGGTGGATGCCGTGGAAGACGACGTGCTCGCGCACGGCGGCCGCCAGCCGGAGCGCGGGGCGGTCGTGGCGCGCGATCGCCGCCGACGACCTGCTCGGTGAGCTGGTCCATGAAGTCGTCCTGGAGGTGGACGAGGATCGCCTCCTTGCTCGGGATACCAGTGGTAGATCGCCGCCGGCTGCACGCGCGCGGCGGAGGCGATCGCGCGCATCGAGGTCGCGTGATAGCCGCGCTGGGCGAACAGCTCGAACCGCCGCCTGGTGGATCGCCTCGCGCGTCTCGGGCCCGCGCCTGGCGGACGAGCGCCCGTCCTGCGATTGTGGTCGCAAGTCAGCCAAGCCTCAACAGCTCCGGTGCCTGCTCCTGGGTCGCGACCTCGCGCCCGAGCCGCTTCGTCAGGTCGACCGCCATCTCGACCAGCGCGGAGTTGGACGGCGCGTGCACCCCGCGGCTGATGTAGGACACGTCCTCGAGCCCGGTGCGGATCCCGGGCGCGCCGTAGAGCAGCGCCAGGGCCATCATCCGCTGGTGGTGGCGGCCGATGCAGGTGACGGTCCAGAACGTCTCCGGCGGCAGGGGGCGCAGCATCGCCACGAGCGCCTCGGGCGACGCGTCGATGCCGCCGGGCACGCCGAAGACGAGGTTGATCCGCATCGGCGACGGGAGGATGCCCTCGTCGAGCCAGCGCACGGCGCTGACGACGTGGCCGAGGTCGAAGGCCTCGACCTCGAGCGCGATCCCCGCGTCGAGCGCGCGCTCGATGATCCCGCGCGCGGCCGGCGGAGGGGTGATGAACGTCTCGTCGCCGAAGTTCATCGAGCCGGACTCGACCCCCGAGATCTCCGGCTTCGCCTGCAGGCCCGTGACGCGCTCGTCGATCGTCATGTCGTTGGCGCCCCCGGTCGACACCATCGTGAGCATGTCGGTGCCGGTCCGGATCCGGTCGATCACGTCGACGAACAGCTCCGGGCGGCCGCTCGGGGTGCCGTCGTCCTCGCGCACGTGCAGATGGGCTACGTTCGCCCCCGCCGCGCTCGCCTCGATGCTCGAGTCGGCGATCTCGGCGGTGGTGTAGGGGATGTTCGGGTTGCCGCCGTTCTCGCGAAAGACGTCGGCGCCGGTCACCGCCACGGTGACGACGACGGGGTCGCTGTTCCAGCTCATCTCGTCTCCTCCTCCGGAGCGGACGAGCGAGGCCCGCTCCTCGTCGGTGATCGGTCGCGAGCCGCGCTGCGCGGGGTCCCAGAGCACGAGGTCGAACTGGGCCTCGGTGAGCACCTCACCGGCGGGATCGAGGATGCGCTCGGTCGTGGCGACGCTCGAACGGCCGAGCTCGCGCACGGCGCACTCGACCGTGACCATCTCCAGGCTCGGGTCGATCTCGCCCAGGAAGCTGACGTTGCAGCGCCCGACGACGTACTCGTCGCGCCGGATCCCGTGCCGCCGCAGGAAGGCGTCGCGTCCCTCCTCGAGGTAGGTGAGCACGACCGTGTGGTTGACGTGCCCGAGCCCGTCGAGGTCGCGCCAGCGCATCTGCACCCGGTGCCCGTCCGTCGGCGGTCACGCCGGCACCTCCAACGCCTCGCGCAGGGCCGGCATGCGTCGAATCAGGTCGAGGGCGTATCTGCCGCCGTCCGGCGAGTAGCCACTGCCGACCAGCATCCGGGCGCGGGTCCCGATCCCGTCCGCGGCCAGGGCCGCGGCCGAGAAGCTCGTCGCCATCGAGAAGAACAGCACCGTGCCCTCGTCTGCGGTCAGCAGGATCGCGGTCGGCTCGCAGCCGGTCGCGTTGACGACGACGACCGTGAGGTCGGCCGGCGGCACGCCCGCGGCGCGCACCGCCTCGAGCGCCGCCAGCGGATTGCGGAGGTCGGCCGTCACCCCGATGTCGCACAGCCCGAGCTCCACGACCCGCCCGACGGCCTGCTCGTCCACGTCGACCGCCACCAGGGTCCCGTCCTCGACGACGTCGCGCGCGGCGGCCAGCGCGAGCTTGCCCGCGTGCCCGGCGCCGAGCACGCAGACGGTGCCCTCGACCGGTGCCAGGTCGCGGGTCTGGGAGCCCGCGGCGCAGACGTCATAGAGGTCGAGCGCCACGGGCAGCGGCAGGTCGTCCGGAACCGGGCCCCAGGACGCACGGTCGAACACGTACGCGGTGCCGGCGACGTCGACCTGGGGCGACCGGGGGTCGACGCGGGTGACGGCCTCGAGCCGCAGCGGTGTGAGCGTCAGCGAGCCCAGGGTGGCGATCCGGGCGCCGAGCTCCGGCGGGGAGCCGAAGCGCTCGCCGATCGCCGTGACGGCGCCCACCAGGATTCCGCCGGAGTCGGTGTCGGGGTTGTGCAGCTTGCCCCGCGCCTCGACGATCTCGACGATCAAGCGGGCGATCAGGTCCGGGTCACCGCCGGCGCGCTCGCGAAGGTTGCGAAACGAGGTCGAGTCCAGGCACAGCCGCTCGACCGCGAGCTCGAGCTCGTGCGGCCGCACCGGCCCGGACGGATCGAGGCGCTCGGCCGGCTGGGGCAGGCTCCCGGGTGGATCGAGGACCCTGTCGGCGCCGAGGTGCGCGCTGATGTCGACCGCGAGATCCGTCTTCATGAACGGTCGTTCGGGAACCTATGCCGGAGCGCTCGTGCCCGTCAATGGCCACAAGTGGCCAAACATGCGCGGCGCGCCTGTGCGTTCCGTATGAACGAGTGGACGATCGTTCGTTTCGGCTGTGCTATGAAAGGGCCGCCGTGGCCCTCGCGATGCCCGTGGTCTGGAGCGACCGCCACCGGCGGCACGAACCGGGGGGCGAGGTGTGGGTCGGGGTCCGCACCCCCGGCACCGAGCTGCCCGAGCGGGCCGAGCGGGTGCGCGCCGCGCTCACGGACGCCGGCGCGCGATTCGTGGATGCCGAACGGCACCCGGACGAGGCGCTGCTCGAGGTCCACGACCCGGCGCTGCTCGAGTACCTCGCGGGGGCCTGGGAGGACTGGGAGGCGGCGGGGCTGACCGCGGACCCGGGCCAGGATCGCGTCGTCCCCTACCTGTTCCCCCATCCCGGACTGCTCGCCCAGGATCCGCCGCCGGTGCCCACTGCGATCACGGCCCGCGCGGGGCGGTTCGCCTACGACACCATGACGCTGATCGGCCCCGGAACCTGGGACGCGGCCCGCGCTGCCGTCGACGTGGCGCTGACCGCGGCCGACCTCGTCCTCGCCGGCGAGCCGGCCTCCTACGCCTGCTGCCGGCCGCCGGGGCACCACGCGACACGCGATTGCTTCGGCGGCTCGTGCTACCTGAACAACGCCGCCGCGGCGGCAGCGCGGCTGCGCGCCGGCGCCGACGGCCGGGTCGCCGTGCTCGACGTCGACGCACACCACGGGAACGGCACCCAGGCGATCTTCTACTCGGATCCCGAGGTCCTGGTCGGCTCCGCGCACGTCGACCCCGCCGCCGGGTGGTTCCCGCACTTCCTCGGCTTCGCGGCCGAGACCGGCGCCGGTCCGGGCGAGGGCGCCAACCGCAACCTGCCGCTCGCGCCGGGCTCGGGCGACGAAGCCTGGCTGGCGGCGGTCGCGGAGCTCGCCGCCTGGGCGCGCGACGGCGGCGCGCGCGCGCTCGTCGTGGCGCTGGGAGTCGACGCGGCCGCCGGCGACCCGGAGAGCCCATTGCGCGTCAGCGCCGACGGCTACCGCGCCGCCGGGCGCGTGCTCGGCGGGCTCGGCCTACCGACCGTTGTCGTCCAGGAGGGCGGCTACGACCTGGCGGCGATCGGCCGGCTCGTCGGCGAGGCGCTCGCCGGGATCGAGGAGGGCCGCGCCTGACGCGGGCGCGCCGGAGGGCGGAGCGACCGCCGGCGGGGCTTGCGCGCCGGCGAAGCGAAGCCGGTCGGGGGCGCATAGGCGTCGTGCAGGTGGGCGAATGTCGAGCGGTACATGGTGCTCCTCGTGCGGGTGCGATCGGTTCGCGACCAGGGTTTCGCGGACTCCGGGATCCGTCGATTCATTTAGACTGATCTAAATGGTCCGCTACGAGTTCGAGCTCGACGATCTCGCGCGAACGCGCTTTGCGATCTCCCCGATGTGGGAGACCGCGGCCGCGATTCGCGCCCTGCGCAACCCGAGCCTGATCTCGCTCCACCTGCCCTGGGTGAAGCGGATCCGGAGCTGGATCAAGGAGCTCGACCTCTCGCTCGCGCTAGCGCTGCTGCCGCGTCGCGGCTACATGGCCGACTTCCTCACCCCGCCGCCCTCGACGCCGCTCGCCGACTTCGACGACGAGCTCGAGCTCGTGCGCACGACGTCCGAGGCGCAGATCCGCAACGACGTCGAGATCCTGATCGCCAGCGGAAACCCGCGCGAGAGCCTGCGTCCCTACCTGGAGGACCCGACCGCCGCGGTCGCGTCGCTCAGCGAGGTCCTGGCCGAATTCTGGCGCCGCGCGCTCGAGCCGGATTGGCCGCGGGTTCGCGCGCTGCTCGAGGCGGACCTCCTGTACCGCTCCCGCCGGCTGACCGAGGGCGGGGTCACGCTGCTGTTCTCTGATCTGCACCCCGACGTCGAGTGGGTCGACGGCGGCGTCGAGGTGGCGATGCGATGCTCCGACCACGTCGAGCTCTCCGGCCGCGGACTGTTGCTCGTGCCCTCGGCGTTCTCCTGTCAGTGCCCGTCGGGGATGACCGAGTCGCCCTGGCAGCCGACGATGATCTATCCGGCCCGCGGCGTCGGGCTCCTGTGGGAGGAGGCAGCCGCGCCCTCCGACGCGCTCGCGAAGGTGCTCGGCCGCAGCCGCGCGACCCTGCTCAGCGACCTCGACGCGCCGCGGACGACCACGGACCTCGCCGCGCGGCTGGAAATGACCCCCGGCGGGGTCTCGCAGCATCTGAGCGCGCTGCGCGACTCGGGGCTGGTCTCATCGAGTCGGAACGGCCGGCAGGTGCTCTATTGCCGCAGCCCGCTGGCCGACGAGCTCGTCGCCGCGGGTTGATCGCGCGCGGACCAGCTGTCACAGCCGGTAGGACTGTCTCGTCCTAGATGGGTGATGAGACGACCGGAAGGAGTTCCGATGGCTGACCAGTTCGAGGAGCTGCGGCCGAGGGCGTTCGCGATCGCGTACCGGATGCTGGGCAGCGTCGCCGCGGCCGAGGACATCGTCCAGGAGGCCTTCCTGCGCCTTCATCGCCAGCTCGAGCGGGGCGAGCGGATCGAGTCGCCGGAGGCCTACCTGGCGACGGTCGTCACCCGGCTGGGGATCGACGAGCTGCGCTCGGCCCGGGTGCGCCGCGAGCAGTACGTGGGCGAATGGCTGCCCGAGCCCCTGCTGGTGAGCGAGGAGGACGATCCCGCGCAGCACGCCGAGGTCGCCGAC
Organism: uncultured Solirubrobacterales bacterium; assembly: GCA_963729075.1. Classification (GTDB taxonomy): domain Bacteria; phylum Actinomycetota; class Thermoleophilia; order Solirubrobacterales; family 70-9; genus WHSW01. Next base: position 303,232 of record CAVSMU010000008.1, read on the forward strand.
TCGCTCTCGCTCGCCTTCCTGGTCCTGCTCGAGAGCCTCACTCCCGAACAGCGCGCCGTCTTCCTGCTCCGCGAAGTCTTCGACTATCCCTACGCCGAGATCGCCGAGATCGTCGGCAAGAGCGAGGCGAACGCGCGCCAGCTGGCCGTCCGCGCGCGGCGGGAGGTCGGCGAACGCCGGCCGCGGTTCGAGGCCTCGCGCGACCAGCGCGAGCGGCTGGCGAGCCGGTTCTTCGCAGCGGTCGAGGAGGGCGAGCTCGAGGGGCTCGAGGCCCTGCTTGCCGACGACGTCGCCCTGCACGGCGACGGCGGCGGCAAGGCGCCCGCGCTCGCCCGCCCGGTGCACGGCCGCGCACGGGTCGCCCGTACGCTGGTGGCGTGGGCGCGCGCGGCGGCGCGCTTCGGCGGCGCGCACTTCCGTCGCGTCGCGGTCAACGGCCAGCCCGGAGTCGAGATCCTCGATCCCGACGACCGCCTGATCAGCGTCATGGCGCTCGAGATCGACCAGGGCGAGGTCCGGGCGATCAGGTCGATCGTCAACCCGGACAAGCTCGGGCATCTGGGTCCCCTGGCCGACCTCGGGGCGCTGCTGAAAGCCGGCCGCCGCGCCTGAGGCCCTACTCCGTCGGTGGCCGACGTCGCGCGGGAGCGCGACCGCGTGGCTGGCTCGGTGGCTCGAGCTCGGGCGGCGCAGGGATCGGCAGGCGCGCCGGCCGGTCGGTGGCGATGGTCACCGCGTCGCCGTGATGGGTGATCTCGAGCGGCTCTCCGGCGAGCAAGCGGTACTCGGCCTGGTCGTGATGGACCTCGACCTCGACCTGACGGCCGGCGAACGAGATCTGGAAGCGGAGGCGGGTGAGCCGGCTCGGCAGGCGCGGGGTGAAGCTGAGCGACCCGTCGTGATCCCGCAGCCCGCCGAGGCCGGCCACGGCGGCGATCCAGGCACCCGCCAGCGAGGCCAGGTGGACGCCGTCCTTGGTGTTGTGGTGTATGTCCCCGAGGTCCATCAGCGCGGCCTCGGCGAAGTAGTCATGGGCGAGCTCGATGTGGCCCACCTCGGCGGCGACCACCGCCTGGACGAAGGCTGAGAGCGACGAGTCGCGCACGGTGAGCGCCTCGTAGTAGGTGAAGTCGCGCTCCTTCTGCGCCGCCGAGAACGCGTCGCCGCGCAGGTACAGCGCCAGCACCAGGTCCGCCTGCTTCACCACCTGCTTTCGGTAGAGGTCGAAATAGGGGAAGTGCAGGAGCAGCGGGTACTGGTCCGGCTCGGTGTCGTCGAAGTCCCAGATCGCGTGCTCGGTGAACTCCTCGGCCTGCGGGTGGACTCCGAGCGCCTCGTCGTACGGGACCAGCGTCGCCTTGGCGGCATCCCGCCAGGCCGCCGCCTCCTCGGGGTCGATGCCGAGCTCTTGGGCGCGATCCGGATACCGCTCGGCCGCGTCCGCGGCGGCGCGCAGGTTCCGCTCGGCCATCAGGTTCGTATAGATGTTGTTGTCGGCGATCGCGCTGTACTCGTCGGGACCGGTGACCCCGTCGATGCGGAACCGCCCATGCGCGTCGTGGTGGCCGAGCGAGCGCCACATCCGTGCGGTCTCGACCAGCAGCTCGAGCCCGTAGTCGCGCTCGAAGTCATCGTCGCCCGTGGCGGCGACGTAGCGGATCACCGCGTCGGCGATGTCGGCGTTGATGTGGAAGGCGGCGGTACCCGCCGGCCAGTAGCCCGAGCACTCCTGCCCGCGGATCGTGCGCCACGGAAAGACCGCGCCCTCGAGCCCCAGCACCCCGGCGCGCTCCTTCGCGAGGTCGAGGGTCGAGTGCCGCCAGCGGAGTGCGTCGCGGGCGGCGCGCGGCGCCGTGTAGGTCAGCACCGGGAGGACGAAGTTCTCGGTGTCCCAGAAGGTGTGGCCGTCGTAACCCGACCCGGTCAGGCCCTTGGCCGCGATCGCGCGCTGCTCGGCTCGGGCTCCCGCCTGCAGCGTGTGAAAGAGCGCGAAGCGGACGGCCTGCTGAAGCTCGACGTCGCCCTCGAGCTCGACATCGGCGTGCTCCCAGAACTCGTCGAGGTAGGAGCGCTGGCCGTCGACGAGGCCGTCCCAGCCGCTACGCCGGGCGCTGGCAAGCGCCGCCTCGACCTGGTCGCGCACCGACGGCAGCGAGCGCTGGCTCGACCAGCCGTACGCCAGGAACTTGACCAGGCACAGCCGCTGGCCGGGCTCGACCTCGGTCGCCACGGTCACCCGGCCGAGGTCGGCGCGGCTGGAGGTCCTGGTCTCGGTGCCCGCCGGTCCGTCGACGACATGGTCCATGCCCGCCGCCATTCGCAGGCCGCTCGCGTGGGTTCGATGTACGAGCACGACCCGCTGGTCGCCCTCGTCGAACTCCTCGGAGACGCAGTGCCGAGCCGACCCCGGTGCCGGCGCGCGGATCGTCCTGGACCGTGCGCGGGCAGCGGCTCGTTCGCGACCAGCTCCGACTGCACGACGAGCCGCGCCGCCTCGTCGAGCGGCTCGACCTCGTACCGGATCGCCGCCACCGCCCTGTGCACGAACGAGACCAGGCGCACGGAGTTCAGCCGAATCGCCTGGCCGGCCGGCGAGACCCACTCCGCCTCGCGGCGCAGGACGCCCGCGCGCATGTCGAGCAGCCGGCGGTGGGCCCGCAGCTCGCCGTAACGGACGTCGAACGGCTCGTCGTCGACGAGCAGCCGGATGATCTTGCCGTTGGTGACGTTGACCACCACCTGACCCGCCTCCGGGTAGCCGTAGCCGGCCTCGGCATACGGCAGTGGCCGGGTCTCGTAGAAGCTGTTCAGGTAGGTGCCCGGAAGCCCGTGCGGCTCGCCCTCCTCGAGGTTCGCGCGCAAGCCGATGTGCCCGTTCGAGAGCGCGAGGATCGATTCGCTGTGGGCGAGCACGGAGAGGTCGAGCTCCGTCTCGCAGACCTCCCAGGAGTCGCAGCTGAAGCAGGGATGCTGGATCACAATTTGTCCAGCAGCTCGGCCAGGTCCTCGACGACGATCGTCGCGCCGTGCTCGCGCAGGGCGTCCGCGTGGTCGACGCGATCAACGCCGACCACGCAGGCGAACTTGCCCGCGCGCCCGGCCTCGACGCCGGCGAGCGCGTCCTCGAACACCGCAGCCTCCTCCGCTCCCACCCCGAGCGCCCGCGCCCCCGCGAGGTACGTGTCGGGGGCCGGCTTTCCCTTCAGGTGCTCGCGCTCGGCGACCACGCCGTCGATCCGCGCCTCGAAGAGCTGCTCGATCCCCGCGGCGACGAGCACATCGCGGCAGTTGGTGCTCGAGGAGACGACCGCGCGCTTCAGCCCGGCGTCGCGCACCGCCTCGAGGTAGCGCACCGAACCCGGATAGGCCTCGACGCCGTCCTCGCGGATCATCTTCAGGACCAGCTCGTTCTTTCGGTTGCCGAGGCCGTGGACGGTCTCCTCGGTGGGCGGGTCGTCCTCCTCGCCCTCGGGGAGCTCGATCCCCCGCGACGCGAGGAACGAGCGGACCCCGTCATAGCGCGGCTTGCCGTCGACGTACTCGCCGTAGTCGGAGTCGGAGTCGAACGCCACGAACGGTTCCCCGGTTCGCTCGGCCCGCTGACGAAGGTATTCGTCGAACATCTGCTTCCAGGCCGCGGCGTGAACGGTAGCCGTCTTCGTCAGCACCCCGTCGAGGTCGAAGAGGCAGGCCCGCACTTGATCCGGTAAGCCCAGCACCGCCGGCCCACCCTACGAGATGAGGTTCCGGAAGGGTTGCATTTCGGCGCCCTGGGATGCGAACGTATGTTCGTGTCGGTCGAGGCCACCATCCTCCACGCCGACGCGGACGCGTTCTTCGCCTCGGTGGAGCAGCGAGACGACCCCAGCCTCCGCTCGCGCCCCGTGATCGTCGGGATGGGCGTGGTGATGGCGGCCAGCTACGAGGCCAGGGCCTACGGGATCCGCGGTGCGATGGGCGGCGCGCAGGCGCGCCGGCTCTGCCCCCACGCGGTCGTGGTCAAGCCGCGGATGAGCGCATACGTCGAGGCCAGCAATGCCCTGTTCGAGGTGTTCGAGCGCACCGCGCCCGTGGTCGAGGGACTGTCGCTCGAGGAGGCGTTCCTCGACGTCCGCGGGCTCGGGCGGATCTCGGGGACGCCGACCGAGATCGCGAGGTCCCTGCGGCGCGAGGTGAGCGAGCAGGTCGGGCTGCCGATCACGGTCGGCGTCGCGCGGACCAAGCACCTCGCCAAGGTCGCGAGCGGCGTGGCCAAGCCCGACGGGCTGCTCGTCGTGCCGCCCGACCGCGAGCGAGCGTTCCTCCATCCGCTTCCGATCGAGCGGCTGTGGGGGGTCGGCGCAGCGACCGCCGAGCGCCTGCACGACCGCGGCATCGTCACCGTCGGCGACCTGGCCCGGCTCAGCGAGACCACGCTCGTCTCGATCCTGGGGCGGGCGTCCGGGCGCCGGCTTCATGCCCTCGCAAACAACCGCGATCCGCGACGCGTGCGCGGCGGGCGCCGGCGGCGCTCGATCGGCTCGCAGAGCGCGCTCGGACGCCGTCCCCGGTCGCCGGACGAACTCGACGCCGTGCTCGTCGCCCTGGTCGACCGTGTGACCGGGCGCCTGCGGGCGGCGCAGCGGGTCGGTCGCACCGTGGTCCTTCGGCTTCGCTTCGGCGACTTCAGCCGCGCGACCCGGTCGCACACGCTCCCCTACGCAACCGCCGAGACGCGCACGATCCTCGCCACCATGCGGGCGTTGTTCGCGGCGGCGAGCCCGACCATCAAGCGCCGCGGCATCACGCTGCTCGGGATCACCATCGCAAACCTCGAGGGCGTCCGGTCCGGCGTGCAGCTGACCCTGCCGCTCGATCGGCGCTGGAGCGTGGAGCTCGACCTCACCCTCGACGAGCTCCGTGAACGCTTCGGCTCGGGAGTGATCACCCGCGCGGCGCTCCTCGGCCGGGACACCGGTCCCGCGGTCCCCCCGATCCCCGATTAGGGGACCAGCCGAACCTCCTCACGCGCACCGGTCGCCTCCCCGACCAGCTCGATCATCGGCCGCGCACGGGCCAGCGGGTGCCCGGCCACCAGCCTCAACAGCGATGCCGCTTCACCCAGCTCGGCCTCGTCCATGAGCGCGTGATGGAACATGAGCCCGACGGGTTGCGCTCCGCGGATGGCGGTCGCGATCCGCTGTGCGAGCTGGTCGCGCGTCAGGCGGACCCGCTTGCGATGGGCGAACCAGTCGACCTGCACCGGCAGCTCCACGAGGCCGGCGACGCCGAGCGGCTCGGCCCGTGACTCGCGCGACAGCGCCCGGAAGCCGAGCTCCACGAGGCAATCGCCGGTCACAGTCGTACAGCGGTTCCAGGGCGGCGTGAAGATCGGGTCCAGATGCCCGGGAAGCAGGGCGTCGAGCCAGGCGCGACCGATCGCGATGTCGGCGAGCTGGTCGGAGCGGGACCTGCTCGGCCCGAACTCGCACTTGCGCCCCGCCGGCTCGTGGTTGCAATGCGCTCGGCCGTGCTGGTGGAGGCCGAGCCGGCCGCCGGAGAGGCGCGCCCGTTTGGTCAGCTCGGCGGCCAGGCCCGAGTCGACGTCGGCCGGGATCAGCGCGACGTCGACCGGCAGCGCGAGCTCGGCGAACAGATCCAGCAGTCGCAGGAGTCGGTCGTCCCGCCAGCCGCCGTCGTCATCGCGGAGGAAGAGGTCGATCCCGCCGGGCGCGTCATCGAGCGCCGCGCGAACGGGGGCGAGCCAGTCGGTCACGACGCCCCCGAGATCAGCCGCGCCGTCTTCTGCGCCCCGCCCAGATCCAGCTCGACCGGCCGCGCGCGGAAGCCGCGCAGCCGGCGAAGCTCTGCGGCGAGCGCCTGCGGCGTCAGCCGGTCCGGCGCGAGCGTGCGTACCGCGCCGAGCCGCTCGAGGCGTCGCGCTCGCACCGACTGCTCGTCCTCGCCCGGGCGTGCGAACGGCACCACCAGCGCCGGCACCCTCGACACCAGCAGGTCGAGCGCCGTGTTGTATCCGCACTGGCTGACCGACGCGGCCGAGCGCTCGAGCTCTGCGCGCAGATCGGGGACGGAGCGCCGCACCTCGATCCCGGCCACGTCGCGCGCGGCCGCGCGCAGCGACCGCCACGCGTCCGCGGGCAGGAACGGGCCGGCGACGATCCTGACCTGGACGCCGTCGCCGCGCAGCAGCGCGCCGGCGCCCACCGCGGCGCGAAGCAGCGGCTCGCCGACGAGGCCGCCGCCCGCCGACACCAGCACCTGGCCGTCCCTTCGGCCGTTGCCGCCCGCCGGCCGCGGGTCCGCGACGACGAAGCCCGTGTAGTGGACGGGCACCCGCAGCGGCGTCCGCGGACGGAACGAGTCTTCGAGCCGGGCGAAGCGCGGATCCGAGTGCACCAGCACCGCGTCGAACCACTCGTTCGCCAGCCGGCTCGCGCGCTCGTCGTGCTCGCCCCCGTCGTCCCGCCCGACGAGGATGTCCCGGAGGCTGGACACCACGAGCGGCGGCGACGCGTCCTCCCGGGCAAGCTCCAGCAGGGGCATCAGCTCGCCGGCGAACTTCTTACGCCCGAAGGGGAACAGCTCGACCACGACGACGCGCGGCCGGTGCCGGCGGTATGCGCCGAGGATCGCCTCCCGGCGAAGCTCGAGTGCGCGCTCGATGACCCGGCGGCCGTCGCGGCTGACCAGCGACCCGTCGGCGTCGAGTCCGACCGGCGGCAGCCGCACGACCTCGACGCCCGGGGGCAGCGGGATCGCGGGCGGGACGCGGCCGCCGCTGAGCAACACGACCCGGAAGCGCGTCGCGAGGGCCCGGGCGAGCGCGAGCGAACGCGTCAGGTGCCCCAGGCCGAGCGAGTGCTGGCAATAGAGGAGAAGCGCCGGCCGCTTGGGGCTCATGAAGCGCCCGCCGGCGTCGCGATGCACTCGGCGGCCCGTGCCAGATGGCGCTCGGCCCGCTCGTCGCCGTCCGGGCGCAGCGCGCGAGCCGTGCGCAGCGCCTTCGCGAGCCGCTTGTGCGCCCGGTAGGCCGCGAGGAGCGAGGGCTCGAGCGCCACGCCGCGATCGGAGTAGCCGTCCAGGAATGCGCGGTTGAGCTCGGCGACCGGGACCGCCGCGCAGTCCTCGAAGTCGAGCTCCGCCATGAACGTCGCTGCGTCGCGCTCCGGGTCGCCGAGCGCGAAGCCGTCGAAGTCGACCAGGCCGAGCCCGTCCCCGGCGATGAGCCACTGGTTGGCGTGCGGCGCGCCGTGGATCGGCCGCGGCGCGGTGCTCCGCGCTCGCGCGTGCACGGCCCGCAGGCCCGCCAGCAGCTCCTCCGCCGCAGGGCGCAGTCGCGGGACCAGGCGCACGAGCGCGCCCGCCTTTCGCCGCGAGTCGTCGAGCTGCGCCGCGGCGTCGTAGGTCGCGGGCGGCTCGAGCCCCGCGCGGGTCAGCGCCGCCGCGGCAGCGCCCATCGCCCGCGCGGTCGCCGCGCCGCCCTCGCCGTAGAGGCAAGCGATCGCCGGCTCGCCCGCGACGGTCCCCTGCCAGACGGCTCGCGTGGGCGGCGACCAGCCCGCCGGCCGGGGGACGGCGAAGGGCAGCTCCCCGCGCTCGGCCGCCGCCCAGATCGCCTGCCCCGCCGCGTGGATGCGCCGGCCGCGATCGTCGGCGAACACCTTCGCGAACCGCGGACCGCCGGGCCCGTCGACGCGCACGGTGCAGCGCCGGTACGGCCGGTAGCGGACGACGGTCGCGCCCTCGGCCGCCGTCATCACGGCGCCCAGAGTCGTGAGCGCCGGGTCGTGCGGCAGGGCTTCCATGCGCAGCCAGCCGATCTCCCGGGCCGGGACGACGGCCGCGCCGTTGGCCGACCCGCGGGGCCGCTCCGCCAACGCCTCGACTCGGACGACCGCCCCCCGGCGCTCGAACACCAAGGTCGCGTAGTGCTCGCGGTCGAGCTCGATCCGCCCGAAGGTGCGACGCCAGCCGCCCGCGGTGCCGGGCCACCCGGCCGCGGCGATCGCCTCGAGCACGCGATCGCCGGCGCGCAGGGCCGCGAGCCGGTCGCGGTTTTGCTCGTGCCAGGCCCCGACCGCGATCACGGGCCGACCTCCTCCGCCGCCTCGAGGATCGCGTCCAGCCGCCGCAGCCCGTGCCGGCGCACGCGATGGACCGCGCGCAGCCCTCGCTCGGCCAGGAGCGCCGCCGCGGTGTGCCAGCGCAGCGACGCCGGCGCCGGGGGCGTGCCGGCGTCCGCGTATCCGGCGACCACCGCCTCACCGAGCCGCCGCTCGTCGGCCTCCGCCAGCTCGCCCACGCAGCGCGCGTAGGCGAGACCCGCGAGCAGGCCGCCGAGGTCGGCGGCCGCGGGGCCGGCGCAGACCTGGTCGAGGTCGATCAACACGACCCCGTCGCGGCCCAGGATCCCGTTCTTCGGGTGGACGTCGCCGTGCAGGCACACATCCGGCCCACGCCGGTCGAAGGACCCGGCCAGTGCGGCGGCCAGGGCTCGCGCCCGCGCGCCGACGTCCGGCCGGGCGGCGCCGATGATCGCCGCCGCCGAGGCCAGCCGCGCGGGCTCGAGTCGCGGCGCGCCGAGCAGCTCTCGCGGGACGCGGCTGCGATGTAAGCCCGCGAGCGCGGAGCCGAGCCCCGCAAATGCATCCTCGAGCTCGTCCCTCGCGAGCGCCGCGACCGGCCGGCCGTCGATCGGCTCGACCGCCAGGACGCGGTGGGCGGGCGAGTACGCCAGCGCCCCCGCGACCGGCGCGGCGTCCTCGAGCGCGGAGTGGATCCGGTGCGTTCGCTCGCCCTCGTCGCCCGCGTAGGCCTTGACGAACGCGACGGGTCGCCCGCGCTCGCCGATCCGGCTCACGGTGGCCGACTTCTCCGGCGCGTAGGCAACGAGCCGGCTCCTCGCCCAGCGCCCGCCCACGGCGCCTGCGAGCGCCCGGGGCGGCTCCGTCAGCGCGCGCAGCCCGGCGATCTTGCGGTCGTTCGGAAAGGTCCAGAAGACCGTGGCGAGCTCGGGGTCGTGGACGACCGGGCGCACGGTGCCGGTCGGCACCGCGGTGGCGAGCGCGCGCACGTACACGGCGGCGGCGCGCTCGGGCGCAAACGTTCGCGCGGACACGAGGTGGCGCTCGCCGTCGACCTCGATGCGATGCAGCACCCGGAGGCTGCGACCGACCTGGTACTTCGCCCGCACCCGCTCGCAGCGCCCGACGGCGAGCTCCCCGTCGCTCCCGAGCAGCCGGCGCAGGCGCTCGGCCACGGCGTCGGGGTCGAGCAGCACGTCGCGCTGCGGAAGCTGCGGGTCCGGGGCGAGCTCGAGGCGGTCCGTGGCCACCGTGGTCACGAGCCGGCCTCCCAGCATGACCAGCCGTCGGCGCCGCCCGTCGGCAAGAGCGGCGCGCCCGAGTCCGTCCACGCTTCCTCGGCGTCGAAGGCGAGCAGCGAGGCCGAGCCCCCGCGCTGCGACTCGCGTAGCCACGCCGCGCGGGCGCGGCAGCGGACCGGGCCGAGATCGAAGGTCGAGGTGGAGGCGCTCCAGGCCACCAGGTCGCGCCTGCCGTCGCCCCCAGCGACGACCTCGAGCACGGTCGCGTCGGGATCGGGGGCGGCGATCACGCGCAGCGTGGGAGCGCGGGCGTCGTCGCCCGCGAGCGGGGCCACCAGCGTGTGGTAGTCGTGGTCGGCGACGCCGGCCGCCGGCACGCTGACGATCGGGGCGTCGAGCTTCACGCCGTAGGCCGGCGAATGCCACCCGGCGACCAACCGCGGCTCCGCTCCCGTCGCGAACGCGAGCGCGAGCCCGGGGGCGCGGACGGCGGCGTTCTCGGCCCCGCGGTCGACCCGCGTCGCCCCGGTCGCCTCCGGGGCGAGGTGGAAGCGCAGGTCGTAGTCGTGCGGCTCGCCGGCGCGCAGCCGGTCGACGATCAGCCAGTACTCGCCCGCCATGAACGCGATCGCCCGCTCGTGGACGGCGTCGTAGCGCGGGCTCGCGGCGAGGCCGCGCAAGAGGTCGAATCCGGGTGTGCCGAGTCGCTCGAGGAGCCGGCCCCGCGCGACCGGCCCCTTGGGCTTCCCGCGCCGGTAGGCGGTCTGGTCGCGGCCGTCGACACAGACGGTGTTGTGCGCGGCAGTTCCCTTGAACCAGCGGCGGAGGTTGGGCGGCCCCTCCGAGTAGGTGAAGCGCCCGGGATCGACGAGCAGGGACCCGCCGGCCGCGGCGACCTCCACGCTGAGCAGGTCGTAGTGGCCGTGGCCGCCCTCGCCGAGCGGGCCGCAGTCGAACATCAAGAAGAGCTCGTCCTCGAACGAGCGCTCGCCCTCCCCCCACCCGCTGCGCTGCACGTGGTAGCCGCCGTCCGGGAAGCTCGCGCAGCGCGTCCGCGGCGGGGTTCCGCGCCCACCGGCGGTGGCCGCGTACAGGAAGTCGGGGCGCCCCAGCAAGGACGAGGCGAGCGTGAGCAGGTCGCGGTAGCTGCCGGCGTCGCCGTCGGAGAGGACGGCGATCCCCCCGTCGGGCCGGTGGGCGTGCAGGGCGAACTCGCACGCGCGCTCCACTCGATGCGCGAGCGCGGTTGGAAGCGGCAGGCCGAAGCGCCGCGCGTTCTCGAGCGTGCCGAGCGCCGAGCGCAGGACAACCATGTGGTAGTGGGTCGAAGCCTCGCAGTGCACGCCGTCGGGCCGCAGATCGGTGAGCAGGTTCTCCACCAGGCCCGCGAGCGCGAGCTCGAGCAGCACTTCGTCGGGATCGAGCTCGGGCAGCGCGAGCGCCAGGATCAGGAGCGAATAGAGCTCGAGCGTGCGGTGGTTGCGTGCGGGGGTCAGGTTGGCGCGGACGTGCGCCGCCTGTGCCTCGAGGCTGGCCGCCAGCTCGGCCTCGAGCTCCTCCGTGAACCCGCCGAACCCGGGAACCGAATCGAACCGGCACCACGCGTACACCCAGTTGGAGATCCGGCGTGCCGTCACCTCACTGGGGTCGTGGGCCGGGTCCACGTGATCGATCCACGAGCGCACCAGCCGCTCGAACGCCTGCCGGAAACGCTCCGCGCCGGTCTCGGCGTACGCGTGGCCGAGGTCGAGTCCGTAATAGAACTTCACCCACTCGATCCGCCACTCCTCGTCGGCGGGCAGCTGCGCGCCGAGCCAGTCCGGCTCGAGGCCGAGCTCGAGGGTCGTCCCGGCGTGCGTGAAGAGTCCCCGGCTCACCTCATCGGCGACCGCCCGGTTCCGGTACGCCCCGTCGATGACGCAGAAAACCGGTCGCGGCCGGACGCGCGGCGTCGCGGGCCGGACGCTCGCTCCCACGCTCACGAGCCCGCTCCCGTGAACAGCTCGAGCAGCCGGCCCGCGAGCCGGTCGCCGTCGAACCGCTCGCCGACGGTGGCCCGCGCCGCCCGCGCGACGCGCGCCGCGAGCTCGCGGTCGGTATGGATCCGCGCCACGGCCGAGGCCATCGCCCGTGGGTCGTCGGGCGGCACCAGCAGCCCGTTGCGCTCGTGCTCGATCAGCTCCGGGATCCCGGAGATCGCGGTGCTGACGCTCGGCAACCCGCAGGCCATCGCCTCGACCAGCACGTTTGGGATCCCGTCGCGGTCGCCGCCGTCGACGATCCGGCACGGGAGGCAGAGCGCGTCCGCGCGCCTGTACTCGTCGAGCAGCTCGGCCTGCGACTTCGGTCCGGCGAGCACGACGCGCCCGGCGAGCCCGCGCTCGGCGATTCGGCGGCGGACCACGGCACCGTGGTCACCGTCCTCACCGACGATCGCCGCCTCGACCTCGATCCCGCGAGCCTCGAGCTGGGCGCAGGCGTCGACCAGGACGTCGAACCCCTTCTTCTCGACCAGCCGGCCGACCCCGAGCAGCCGCAGGCGGCCGTTGGGCGAGCGCACGGGAGCGCTCGAATCGAGCAGGAGCGAGAAGTCGGAGTTGAGGCCGTGGTAGACGCGATGGACGTCCGCCTCCGGGGCGATGCGCCGCAGGTGGCGGCGATTCGCCTCCGTGCAGGTGACCGCGAAGCGGGCGGCCAGCAGCTTGCGGCGCAGCAGCCCCGCCGGGTTCAGCCGCTCGGCGTAGATGTCCTTCGCGTGTCCGGTGAACGAAAACGGCAGGCCGGTGATCATCGACGCGAGCCACGCCACCGTCGTGCAGCCGTGCGCGAAGTGGGCGTGCAGGTGGCGCACGTCGGGCGCGGCGAGCAGCCGCTCCGCGAGCGCCACCGCCTGGAGCAGCTCCTTCACGTAGACCTTGCGCGGCCAGGCACGGCGCGACTCGCGGGCGCGCGCCGCCTGTGCGAGCGCCGCCGCGGTCGCTCGGGCGAGCCCCGCGGGCCGACGGCGCGCGACCGTAGCGATGCTCGGGACGAACGGTCGGAGGTTCCCCCGCAGCCAGCGCGCGAGGGAGGTGCCCGAGACCGAGTCCACGGCCGGGAGGTAGCTGGGCCGGGCGCGGATCCGCTCGACGACCGGGTGCCGCGCGCGCTCGTCGGGCTGCTTGATCACGTACAGCCGCACGGACAGACCGGCGCGCTCGAGGCGCTCGATCTCGCTGGCGATGAAGATCTCCGACATCCGCGGGTAGCCCTTCAGCAGGTATGCGACGGATCCCGTGGCAGCCGGCGCCGTCGCCCCTCGGTCAGCCATCGGCATAGGCCCTCGCGATCACGCGCCGGAAGTGCCTCGTGCATGACGCGAGGTCGAAGTCGCGCTCGACACGCGACCGCGCCCGGCTCCCGAGGCGGCGTCGGAGCTCGGGCTCGTCAATCAGGCGCTCGATCGTGGCCGCGAGCGCAGCGGCGTCGCCGGGCGGGACCAGCAGCCCGCTCTCGCCGTCGGCCACGGCCGCCGCGATCCCGGCGAGCTCGCTGGCGACGAGCGGTCGCGCGCACGCCATGGCCTCGAGCACCACATTGGGAAGGCCGTCGCGGTCCCCGCTGCGATCGACCACGGACGGTGCCACGACGATGTCGGCCGCTGCGTACTCGCCCGGGAGGTCCGCGTGGGCGCGCGCCCCGGCGAGCTCGACCCGCGATCCGAGCCCCGCCGCCGAGATCAGGCGCTCGAGCGCGGGGCGCTCCGCGCCCTCGCCCACGATTCGCAGCCGGAGGGGACGGTCGATCCGCGCTGCGGCCTCCACCAGCACGTCGAAGCCCTTCTTGGGGACGAGCCGGCCGACCGCCAGCAAGATCGGCGCGCCGGTGCGCACCGGAGGCGGAGTCGGGCGGAACCGCTCCAGGTCCACGCCGTGAGGCACCAGGTGGACCCGCCCCCCGCGCTCCGGCAGGTCGGCGACGACGTCGGGGTTGCAGGCGATCACGCACGCCGCGCCGCGGACCCGCTCGGCGAGCCGCTCAGGGCGAACCTTGCGTGCATCGCGGGCGTGGACGCTGAACCCGTAAGGAACGTCGAGCCTGCGCGCGACCTCCGCCGCGACCGCGGCCGGCTCGTGGGCGAAGTACGCGTGGACCGCGCTCACCGCGCGGCCGTCGAGTCGCTCCAGCACGGCCTTCGCCTGCTCGGCGGGACCGCCCGGCGGCAGCACATGGACGCGCCCCAGCAGGCGCTCGCTCCCCGGATGCGGTTCCGCGCCGTCGCCGGGCTTGGTCGCGAACACCGCTTCGAGCTCGCCCGCCCGCTCGAGCGCCAGCAGCTCGTTCATCGCGAAGGTCTCCGAGCGCCGCGGGAAGCCGCTCGTGATCATCACCAGGCGTCCGGCGCGGCGCGACCCGTTGCGCTGCGCGCTCCGGTTCAGCACCGTCTCCGCCGCCGCGACGATCCCCTCGACCTTCTCCGGCCAGTCGGCCCACGCCTTGCGAAACGGCGAGCCGACCTGGCACAGGATCTGCGCGGCGAGCCACCAGTCGAGGTCCGGCGGGGCCTCCCCGTACGAATCGAGGAGCCTTGCGAGAGCGGCCTCGGCCCGGTCGAGGCGCGCGGGCTCCCGGCGCACAATCACGGCGGCGAACCTGGCGATGTCCATGGCCGGGTGCGTTGCGCAGATCGCGTCGAAGTCGAACACCCCGGCGCCCTTCGGCCCGAACAGCATCTGACCGTCGTCGAAGTCGCCGTGGGCGACTACCGGGGGCGAGTCCTCGGGCGCGCTCTCCGCCAGGCGGCGCTGGACGCCTGCCGCGCGGGACTCGAGCTCCGGCAGGATGTCGCGGACGATCCGCACGGCCACCAGGTGGGACTCGAGCTCCCGCGCTACCGGATGCCTCGGGAGCCCCGCGCTCGGAAGCGCCTGTACCTCGCGCAGGATGTGGCCGGCCGTGCCGGCCGCCGTCATCGGGTCCGCCGGGAGCTCGCCGGCGAGGGCACCCTGCACCGTGACCCGGAGGTCGGGAAGCACCGCCTCGAGCGGCGCGGTGGCGGCGGACCGCAGTCCCTGGACCGTGCGCAACCCCAGCGCCGCCTCGGCGAGCTTGCGGTCCGTGCCGTAGGACTTGAGCACGTGGGCGCCGAGCCGGACCACGGCGCGGCGCAGCGGCACGTGGTCCAGGCGCTCCGCTCGCAGCGGCGGGTCGGGCACCTCGAGCCGGTGCTCGGCGAGCAGGCGGCCGAGCTGCTCGGGGGGCAGCGAGAGCGCCGGGAGCGCGAGATCGAAGGGCAGCCACTGGACCAGGGCCCCGAGGTCGGGCTCGTATCGCAGCGGCTCGGGCACGCCGTCATCGGCCACCAGCCGGGCTCGGGCGACGTGCTCGGGCAGCCGCGCCTTCGCGGCGAGGTCGGCCTTCGTGTCGAGAATCGCGACGGCGTCGCGGCGGGCGCCGTCGATGGTCGCCGCGTAGCCGGCGATCAGCCGCCGGCCGCGCTTGAACTGCGCGTAGGTCAGCCGGACGTCCTCCGGGGCCACCTCGGGATGAAGCGACCGGCTCAGCACCTCGGCCGCCGCTTCGGGCTCGAGCAGCCGGTGCAGCGCGGGCAGCGATGCATCCGCGGGCGGGAGCGGCGGCCGGCGCGCGCTCACGAGACCAGCGACCGCCCCGCGACCGCCGCCCGCACGGCACCGGCCGTCCCCTGTCGCTCCGCCATCTCGCGAAACACGCGCAGCTCCGCGAGCAGTTGCTCCGGAGGGCCGTCCTCGATCACCCGGCCGTCTGCGACGACAACCACGCGCTCGGCCCGGCGCGCGAGCCCGGTGGAATGGGTGATCAGCAGCGTGGTCCGGCCTCGCATCAACCGCTCGAGCCCGCCCATGAGCTCGTCCTCGCTCGCGGCGTCGAGGCCGGTCGTGGGCTCGTCCAGGATCAGGATCGCCGGGTCTCGGAGCAGCACCCGCGCGATCCCGATCCGCTGACGCTGGCCGCCCGAGAGCCCGATCCCGGCGGGCCCGAGCTCCGTCTCGTATCCGTCGGGCAGCCGGGCGATGAACTCGTGCGCCCCGGCAGTCCTCGCCGCCTCGACGATCGCCGTGCGCGGTGCGCCGCTGGCCGCGTACTCGATGTTGTCGGCGACGCTGCCCGCGAAGAGCATGGTCTCCTGCAGCAGGAAGCCGACCTGGTCACGCAGCCAACCGAGCGAGCATTCGCGCGCATCGCGCCCGTCGATCAGCACGCTGCCGGCGTCCGGGTCGTACAGCCGCGCAACGAGCGCTCCGACCGTCGATTTGCCGGCCCCGGACGGCCCCACGAGCGCGAGCCGCGATCCGGCCGGGACCCGCAGCGAAAGGTCGGTGAGCGCGGGGCGATCGGCGGCATAGCGGAAGCACACGCGCTCGAGCTCGACGCCGCCGGCGGCGCGCCCGTTGCCGAATGAGCCCGAGCGCTCCTCGAGCACGTGGTCGGTCGCGAGGACGTCGGCCACGCGGTCGGCGCGCGCCATCGCACGGGACACCTTCGTCGACTGGCGGGCGATGTCGCGCAGCGGCCGGTACGTCTTGTTCGCGTAGGTGACGAACACGATCAGATCGCCGGGGCTGATCGCCCCCGCTGCCACCCGGATCACGCCGAGCACCAGCACCAGCGCCCTGGCCACCGCCCCGATGATCTCGATCAGCCCCGAGAACCGCGCCTCCGCCTTCGCGGCCTCGACACCGAGGTCCTTGCGGTGGGCACTGCGGCTGGCGACGCGGTCCGACTCGTACTCCTCCGAGCCGAACGCCTTCACCACCGGCATCGCGGCGAGCGTCTCCGCCGCCAGCGAGGCGATCTGCCCCTCCTCCTTGCGCTGGCGGCGCGCGAGTGCCTTCACGCGGCGCCCGTAGTACAGGGTGACCGCGAGCAGGACCGGGACCATCGCGAAGGTCGTAAGCGCGAGGAGCGGGTCGAGCACGAAGGTGACCGCCGCCATCCCGATCAGCAGCAGCACCGCGGCGACGATCTCGCCCAGCGACTCGGAGAACAGGGTCCCGACCGCGTTCACGTCGCCGGTCACCCGGGTCACGAGATCGCCCTTCTGCTGGCTGTTGTGGAAGGCGAGCGAGAGGCGCTGCAGGTGGCCGTAGAGGGCGACGCGCAGGTCGTGGACGATCCGCTCCGCTGCGCGGGTGAGCCAGAGGTCGGTGAAGTACTCCGAGGCCGCCATGACGAGCGCGATCGCCAGGACGAGCCCGGCGACGAGAGCCAGGAAGGTGGTATCGGCGGTGGTCAGCGTGAAGGCCCCTTCGTGGGTGCCGATCAGCTCGTCGATCACCAGCGCGAGCGGCCACGGCTGGGCGAGCGTCGCCGCCGTCGCCAGGAGCGTCGCCGCGGTCGCGCCTCCCAGGGCCGCCCAGTTGCGGGTGAAGAACGGGCGCAGGAGACGCACCGATCGGCGCCAGTGGGTCCCGTGCGACAGGTCGTGCTGGACGCTCACGCGGCGGGGCTCGCGGCGAGCTCGGTGACGATCGCGGTGGCGCGTGCGGCGCCCTGGTACTGGGCGAGGTCGACCCGCGGCGGCGGTGCCTCGAGCAGGCGGTCGAGCGCCGCCCGGACGCTGGCCGGATCGAGCGTCTCCGGGTCGAGCACCTGGACGACCCCGCTCGCGGCGAGCATGTCGGCCCTCATCCGCTGCTCCCGGGTCGGTCGCAGGCCCGGGACGATCAGCCCGGGCTTGCCGGCGACCAGCAGCTCCGAGACGGTGTTGTAGCCCGCCATCGAGACGACCGCCCGGGCGCCGACGATGACGCGGTCCATGTCCCCGCGAAACTGCTCGACGCGAACGTCGAGCCCGGCGGCGCGCTCGCGCAACCGGGAGAGCTCGGCGGACGGCATCAACGGACCCGCGACGACGACGGCGGGGCACCCGAGGGGCGTCAGGCGCAGGGCCTCGACAAAGCGCGACAGCAACGGGTACCCGTCGACGCCGCCGCCCGCGGTCGCCAGGAGGTAGTCGGGCGGCAGGTCGGTCGGGGCGCGATCGGCTGCCCGCGGACCGACGTATCCGACGTGGTGGACCGGGATGCCCAGATCGGTCCAGCCGAGGCAGTCGAGCGCGTCGGCGCTGGTGCTCGGGCCGTAGACGAGGATCGTGTCGTACCAGCGCTCGAGCGCCTCGCGCACGCCCGCCTGCGCCCAGTGGCGGCGCAGGCTCTCGGCCCCGTCCTCGACGTCGCGCAGGCCGAGCACCAGGCGGCAGGAACGGGTTTGGAGCAGCTCGAGCACCGGCACCAGCTCGCCACGCAGGCCGAGCGGCGTCTTGTCGATCACGGCCACCGTGGGATCGAATTCGGATGCCACGGTCACGGCGAGGCGCGAGCGGACCCGCGAGACCGCGTCGACATCGATGGCCAGGCGCTCCGGCATGTGGTTGCCCTCCTCGTCGCGCGCGAGCGCCGGCAGCTTCACCAGGTCGACTCGGGGCGGCAGGCTGTAGCTCGTGGCGACCGGCGATCCGGTGACGATCAGCGCACTGCTCCGCGGGTCGGCCTCGGTCAGGCCGCGGGCGAGCCTCAGGCATCGCCGCAGGTGGCCCAGGCCCACGCACTCGTTCGAGTAGAAGAGAAAGCGCGGGCTCGCGGCGGCATCGCGGCAGCCGTCGTCCGCGCGGCTCGCGCCGCGCAGTTCAGAGCGCTTGCGCCGTGTCAGGGACCCTGCCCCTGGATCCATCTTTTCGCCTTTCCGCCGCCCCCACCACGGCTGAGCCCGTCTCGGACCCGATACGGCCGGCGGGCCTCTACTCCGCCGGTTGTTCCCCTAACCCGACCGCGGGGCAAAGATCACGCGTGATCCTTCGGTCGCGCTCGGGTTGTGTGAACAACCGAGCGATGTACGCACTGGTCACAGGCTGCGCGGGCTTCGTGGGCTCGCACCTCACCGAGACACTCCTCGCCGAGGGCGCGGAGGTGATCGGCGTGGACTGCTTCAACGACAACTACGGGCGCCGCGACAAGCTTCGGAACCTCCAGCGCGCGATGGACTGGGACGGCTTCGAGTTCGTGCCGATCGATCTCGCGCGCGGGGACCTGTTCGACCTGGTCGAGGGGTGCGACACGGTCTTCCACCTCGCAGCCGAGCCGGGCGTCCGCGCCAGCTGGGGGGATCGGTTCGAGCAGTACCTGCGCAACAACGTCCATGCGACCCAGCAGCTGCTGGAGGCCGCCGCCAATTCCCCGCGGACCCGCTTCGTCTACGCGTCCTCGTCGTCCATCTACGGTGAGGCCGAGACGTCGCCGACACCGGAGGACGTGACGCCGCGCCCGATCTCGCCGTACGGGCTCACCAAGCTGAGCGCCGAGCAGCTCTGCGACCTGTACCACCTGAGCCACGGCGTCAACGTGGTGAGCCTGCGGTTGTTCTCGGTCTACGGCCCCCGCCAGCGACCGGACATGGCGTTCAACCGATTCTGTCGAGCGGCGCTCGACGACAGCCCGATCGAGGTGTTCGGCGACGGCGAACAGACCCGCGACTTCACGTTCGTCGGCGACGTGATCACCGGGCTGCTCCTCGCCGCCCGGGCGCCGGGCGTCGAGGGGCGCGTGTTCAACATCGGCGGCGGGTCGCAGGTGAGCGTCAACGACGCCCTCGAGCTGATCGCGGAGTTGGCGGGGCGCGAGCTGCGGATCCGCTACGGCGAGGCCCCGCACGGCGACGTTCGCGCCACCTGCGCCGACACCGCGCGGACCGAGGCGACCCTCGGGTTCGTGCCGCGCACCCGGCTGGCACAGGGCTTGGCGGCGGAGTTCGAGTGGATGCGGGCCCTGGAGGCGAGTCAGGCGGCGCTCGCGTCGTAGGCGTCGAGGCGGGCGGCCGCGAGCGCGACGCGGCGCTCGACCGCCTCCGGCCAGTCGGGGCGAAGCTCCCGGAACGGAAGCGTGCTCCAGCGCAGCAACGACGCGGCCTCGAAGAGGAGCACGGCGGAACCGGTTGCGGCGTGGCGAGCGTAGGCGGCGAGGAAGCCCTCGCGGGCTGCGTCCGCGCCGTCGGCGGAGAGGTAGGAGAGGAAGTGGCCGACGTCGGCGAGCAGGGGACCCCGCTGCACGCTGTCGAGGTCGACCAGCGTCACGGCACCCTCCGAGACGAGGACCTGGTCGTCGTGGAAGCTGCCGTGAATCGTGCCGGTCGGCACGTCCGCCGCGGCCAGCCGGTCGATCAGCCGGTCCGCCAGTCGCTCGACTCGCGTGCTCACGCCGGGGAGCAGGGCCGCAACGGTGCCGGCGGCGGACCGAAGCTCGCCGGCCTCGGCGTCCTCGGAGGTCTCCAGGTCGGGCAGCCGGCAAGCGTGCAGGCGCGCCAGCACCTCGGCCACCGGCTCCATCGCCGCCGCGAACCGCGGACTCCCGCGCAGCTCCCGCAGGCGGGTCCCCGCGACCTCGGACGCCAGCATCAGCCGCAGGTCGGGCAGGTAGCCGAGCGGCTCGGCGAGGGGGACGCCGGCCGCGGCGAGCGCGACCGCGCTGCGGTGGATCAGCGCGCCGCGCTCATCCGCTCTCACCTTCGCGTATACGGCCTGGCGTCGGCCGCCCTCGAGGCGCATGCGCAGGACCGCCCGCCGCCGAGGCTTGTAGCGGACGAGCTCGGGCTCGACCCCGCGCAGCACCCCCTCGGCCAGCGCGTCGCCGAGTCGCTCGCGCATCACCTCGGGCGCGGCGGCCTCGACGAGCCCCGGGAGGTCGAGGTCAACCGGATAGACCTGGACGATCGCGCGCAACGTCGGTACGTACGCGGCGCGTGCGGCGGGTGGTCCGGGATGGAGCTCGGCCGCACGCTCGGCGAGCCGCTGCGGCTCGCCACGGGCCCAGAGCCGCTCGGCGCGATCGCCGCGCAGGAGCGCGGCGTGCGCGAGGCGCTCCGTCGCGGCGCCCGTGGCCGGATCCCGGAAGCGGACCTCGTAGAGGACGCGGCAGTACCGGCCGGGGCGGTAGCGGATGTAGATCGGTCGGCAGTGGGCGACGCGCAGATCGCCCTCGCCGCGATCCGCCAGCGCCTCGTCGAGGAGCTTCGCCGACTCGTCGGGTTCGAGCGCCGCCGAGATCGGCCCGAGCGCGAGGTCCTGCGGCGGCAACGGCACCGCCCCGCCTCCGGCGGCATTGCGAGGCTCTCCTCCCACGACTCGGCCAGGGTAGTGGCGCCGATGAGTCTCGCCGCGGTTCGCGGTCCCTAAGGGAGAACACGCGCCATAGCTGGAGGCCGCAGATGAGAGACCTGATCGTCACCGAGAACATCACGCTCGACGGCGTCATCGATGCCACCGAGGGATGGTTCGCTCCCGCCGGCGACGATGCGGACGTCGATGAGTCCGACGTCGTGGACGTGATTCGCGAGCACCGCGAGGCCGCGGACGCGTTCCTCGTCGGGCGGGTCACGTTCGAGCAGATGCGCGGCTACTGGCCGCTCCAGACCGATGACGCGACGGGCATCTCCGACTACCTCAACCGCGTGTCCAAGTACGTGGTCTCCGGGACGCTCGAGGATCCGGGATGGGAGCCCACGACCGTCCTGAGCGGCCCGCTCGTGGACGAGATCCGGGCGCTGAAGTCGCAGCCGGGCGAGGACATCGTCGCGACCGGCAGCATCGCCCTGGTCCACGACCTCACCGCCGCCGGGCTCGTCGACGAGTACCGGCTGTTCGTCTACCCGGTGGTCCTCGGGCACGGCCGCCGGCTGTTCCCCGAAGCACACCGGATCCCGAGGCTGCGATTGCTCGAGGCCCGGCCGTTTCGCTCCGGGATCGTCCTGATGCGACACCGGACGGACTGAGTTGGAGCGGCCTTGACCGGCTCCGCGCGGTCGGCCCGCTGACATCGGCAGCCGGTCGCCTTGGTCGGCGGCGTCGCGCGTAGCCGGGTGTCAAGTAGGGAGAGCCTGGTGGCGCAGCGCGCCGTGCGGTAGGCCCATCCATTGGACGATCTACCGCTGGCGCCGCCGTCGTGTCCGATTGACCGCGACAGTCACCGTCAAATGGCCACGAAGGCCCCCTGCGGCCCCAAGTGTCCATTCATGCGAGGGGTCGCGTGGGGGCGGATCCTCCGGCGAGTGTCGACTGAGTTGCGCATAGCGCTAGCGAGTCGACGCTCGGCGGCATAGTGACGGTCGAATGGCCACGAAGGCCCGCCGCGCGGCCCGGTGTCCATTCATGCGGGCGACCGGGGGTGCCACCGCCGCGGCGTCCCCCCTCAGTGATTGGACGAACGGCGGCTCCTGGTCTACGGCGCCTCGTCGGCGAACGAGTGGTGCTCGTGGGCGACCACCCAGTCGCCGTTCTCACGGCGAAGCCCGATCGTGAGTCGCAGGCGCCGCTCCGGGTGCTCGGCGAGCTCCTGCTCGCTTCCGCAGCGCAAGAGAGCGTGTGCGTAGGCGACGCCGTCACCCGCTGTTACGTCCAGGGCGACGATCTCGAACGACGCGCCGCTCGCCTGCCACTCGAAGAACGGCGGCCACGTCTTGCGGTAGGCGTCGATCCCGCGGACGCCGTCGTGGGGCGGCGGCACGTCGAACATCACGATGTCGTCGGCGTGGTCGGCGAGGACGGTGTCCATGTCGCCGGTGTGCGCGGCTTCGGCCCACCGTTCGATCAGGGTTCGAATCTGCTGCTCGTCGTCCGGCATGGCTTTCCTTTCATAAGGCGCGACGTCCGCCGTCGCGCCGATTGTCGGGTCCACCGGTAGAGACTCCTGCGGGGGCGAGAACTGAACGCGCTAGTCGGCGGACTCGGCGGCCCGCACGGCCTCCTCGAAGCTCGGGAATGTCTCGAGCCGCACGAGCAGCCCGTCGCGGAACGAGAACAGGTCGATCTCGTCGGCCTCGATCGGCACCTCGCCCGCGCGCCCGAGCGCGACGATCCTCGTCGTTACGACGACGGCATTGCCGAGGTCCACGAACTCGCGCGGCTCCCATCTGATCTCGGCGAAGATCTGCTGGGTCTTGCGCCAGAACTCCTTCGACTCCTCGCGCCCGCGGTACGTGCGCGCGTCGGGCAGGTCGGAGCGCTCGCGGAGCTCGAAGTCGGGGGCGAGGCGCGCCCAGAGGTCCGGCGCGATCTCCTCCGGATCGACGAAGTCGCCGGTGGTTCGCCCGATCGCGTTGATGACCTCGTAGCAGCGGCGCACGAGCTCGACGTTGTCCGGCGGCATGGGAACAGTCTCTCGGCTCGGATGGATGCCGGGAGCGCCGAGGGAACGCGACGGCTAGCGCTTGTCCTTGACCCGGATCGACCCGCGCATGAACGGGTGGATCCGGCAGAAGTACGTGTAGGTCTTCCCCGGCTTGGTCAGCGGCGGCGTCGTGTAGACGTTCGAGTCCGTCGTGACGCCGACGCTGGACTGCCCGCTGAAGTCGATCCGGTCGCTGTCGAAGCCGAGCTGGCCGGAGTCGAACTTGATCGGCCCGCGCGCGAGCGGGTAGCCGATCCCCGAGCCGCGGTTACAGGGCGCCTTGCACGAGGTGATGCTGTGCCAGGCCTGATCGAGGTCCGGCATGTCCTGGGTGGCGTCGAGGTTGGTGAAGGTGACGGTCTGGCCCGGCTGGATCGTCGGCGGGCGCATGAGGTCCGCGGGGACGCCACGGCGCGCCGCGTAGCCGCCCGGCGAGTACTCGAACGCGTTGATCTCGATGCCGGTGCTCGGAAGCGGCCCCGCGCCCGGCAGGTCGGTGGGATCGGGGAGCTTGAGGTTCTTGCGCGCCTGCTTGTCCTTGTTCTCGGGCAGGCGGCCGTGGGTGAGGATCCCGCCGGCGTCGTACATCGCCCGCACCGCGGCGTCGTCGGCGAACGGGTCCTTGGCCAGCGGATCGGGGGCCGTGCTGATGCCCAGCGGCATGATCCCCATCGACTCGTACCACGAGGCGCGCTTGACGTCGTAGGTGGCGCTGACCGAGACCGTGTCTCCCTGCTTGAGCGCGATCCGCCAGTCGCTGCGGGTGCCCTCCATCGACACGTCCCAGCTCACCGCGCCGGCGGGCTCGTAGTAGCGGGCGTCGGAGCGGAACAGCGGTCTGACCTCTGCCGGGTCGTCGCCATCCACCTCGCCGGCGTCGGGCCCGTCGCGGGCGACCTGGAGGTCGACGTGCAGTCCGCCGGGATGCAGGTGGCCGTAGGTGGTGATGAGGTTGAGGTCCCGCGGCACGGTCCAGCTGTGGCCCGGGCTGATCTTCTTGCGCTCCTCGTACCCTGGCTCCGCCGGGTCGGTCGGGACCTCGTCCGGGAACACGTACTCCCCGTCGCCGTCGCGGTCGAAGCCCTGCTCCGCGTCGAACACCGGGTAGATCTGCGGGAAGCCGGCCACGTCCATCCACTGGACGCGGAGCGGATTGATGTCACCACGCGGCGCGTCCGCCGGCACCCAGTCGATCTCCCAGGTGATGTAGACCGAGCGGTCGCCCTTCGCGGTCAGCGCGTGGATCATGTAGTCCAGGCCCCACGTCTCGTCGCCACCGACCCGCAGGCCATAGCCCGGCGGGGCCTTGACGTGCGTCTTCTCCTCGCCCGCCGCGAACACCGGCCCCCCCAGACCGGGCGAGAGCCACACGACGTGGTGCAGGTGCAGGTCCCAGACCGGCGGCTTGACGAGGCTTCCGTCGGGAAGGATCTCGACCATGCTCGGCTTGAACCGGGTCACGTAGCCCTGCGCGTTGGAGCCGGGTGCGAAGACGCTCGTGTCGGCGGGACCGCTGATCTTGGTCGCGTTCGGGCAGGTCTTGCTGATGCCCCACAGGTTGGTGTTCTGGCCCGGGTGAATCGGGATCGCGTCGCTGCGGCAGCTGAACGTGCTCATGTCCGGGTAGCTGGCCCGCTCCAGCTTCGGCTCCTTCTTCGGGGGCTTCGCAGCAGCGCCGGCCGGCATCAGCAGCACCGCGACCGCGCCCAATAGGACGGCCGCCACCACATCCCTGCGAAAAAGTCTCGTCATCAAGGTCAAGGCTCGGAAACGCGCTCGCGCAGGACTATAAACACAGACGGACCCAAATAGCTCCGGGGGCGAATCGAACCCGCCGAGTCTTGACCGCCGGTCAGCGGTGCCGCCCGACGATCACGCCTGCCTGTTCAGCGCGATGTCTCTGTAATGCGACCGCTCGCGGGAGCCGAACTCATCGGCCTTCCCGCGCGGGTCCAAGCGCGTGAGCACGCGGTAGCGCAGCCAGAGCAGTCCGTCGTCGAGCCGCTTGGTGCCCAGCGACTCGAGGCGGGTCGCGCTCGACGGGACGGGACCGTGCCAGCGCCGGTCGGTCGCGCCGCCGACCACGCACGGATGGACCAGCAGGCTGAGCTCGTCCACGAGCCCGGCGTCGAGCAGCGCGCCGGTCAGCGCGCCGCCGCTGTCGACCCTGACAACCTCCGCGCCCTCGCGCTCGGCCAGCATCGCCAGCACGGCGACGAGGTCGACGCGCTCCTCGCCGGTGAAGAGCACCCGCTCGGGGCCGTGGTTCGCGGGCGCGGCGGTGGCGAACGCGCGCAGCGCGATCACCCCGGACCAGTGGCCGCAATCGCGCAGCGCTTCCCACTGCCGCACGCGTCCGCGCCCGTCGACGACCGCGAGCAACGGGGCGTCGGCGGCCGGTCCGGGCCGAGGCGCGGCCGCCAGCGCCTCCTCCTGTGCGAGGACCGTGTCGGCCCCCGCGAGGGTGACGTCCTCTGACCACGTGCGCGCGAGCTCGTAGAAGCGGCCGACATCCGGCTCGAAGCCGGTGGTCGCGCCGTCGAGCGAGACGGCGACGTGGGCGACCACATGCGGGCGGCGGGCGGGCATCAGGCGACCTCGAGCTCGGTGGGGCGGCCTACTCGGGAGGCACGAACTTGCTCGCCGTGAACACGGCTCCCTGGGGATCGCGGAGGACTGTCGTCCTCACCCAGGGGGCGTCGAACGGGGGTGTGAGGACCTCGCCTCCCAGCTCCGTCGCGCGCTCGGCGGTCGCGTCGGCGTCCTCCACCGCGAAAGTCACACCCCAGTGCGCCGGCGCGTCCTCTCCGAACCCGTCGTCGGTCATCAGCACGATGGAGGCGATCGCGTCGGCGAACCCCTCCGGCGCTCCCATCTCGTCCATCCGCGCATGCAGCCCCGGGGTCCGCTGCTCGAGGAAATCCCCGTAGCCGGGCCGTCGCCAGAAGCCGAACTCCGCGCCGTCCTGTCCCAGGCCGCTCTCCTCCCAGCCGAACACCTCGCCGTAGAAGGCGCGCGCACCGTCGGGATCGCGCGTGTAGAGGTCGCTGAAGTTCCAGCTGCCGGGCTCGTTGACGAGCTCGGCGCCGCGGTGCTCGCCGGCCTGCCAGACGCAGATCGCCGCCCCGCTGCGGTCGGCCAGGACGGCCATCCTGCCCGCGCCGAGGACGTCGAAGGGCTCGCCGAGCACCTGGCCACCGGCCGCCGTGACCGCGGCGGCCGCATCGTCGGCACTGTCGACCCAAACGTAGGAGCTCCAGGCCGGCGTCGGAGGCGCTCCCTCCTGCTGCGAGCCGACCGCGGCCACGTCCTGGCCTCGCAGCCGCGCGACGAAGTAGTTGCCGGGCGCGTCGGCCGGCATGCGGTCCTCGAACTCCCACCCGAAGACGCCTTCGTAGAAGGCGACCGCCGCCTCGGGGTCCGGCTGGGCGGTGTCGACCCAGCACGGGACTCCGGGGATGTATCGGTCTCGGTCCTCGGGCATCGCGCTCCCTTCGTCGATCTCGGCTCCGCCACCCTACGATGGGTTTAGGCCAATATCTGTCCTCAATTGCGAGGACTATTGGGAGGCCATGACCGAGACCTCGAGCCGGCTCCTGACCCTGCTGTCCCTGCTCCAAGCGCGCCGCGACTGGCCTGGCGCCGAGCTGGCCGACAGGCTGGAGGTCTCGGGCCGCACGATCCGGCGTGACGTCGACCGGCTCCGCGGGCTCGGCTACCCGGTGGAGTCGCTGCCCGGCCCGGCCGGCGGCTATCGGCTTCGCGCCGGCACCGCCATGCCGCCCCTGGTCCTGGACGACGACGAGGCGATCGCGATCGCCGTCGGACTGCGGACCGCCGCCGGCGCCTCCGTGACCGGGATCGAGGAGACGTCGGTGCGGGCGCTGGTGAAGCTCGAGCAGGTGCTCCCGGCGCACCTTCGGCGCCGCGTCAGCGCGCTCGGGGCTGCGACGACGACGCTTCCGGCCGGGGGCCCGACGGTCGACCCCCAGTTGCTGACCGTGATCGCCGCCGCCTGCCGTGACTCCGAGTGCGTCCGCTTCGGGTACCGGAGCCGCGAGGGGGTCGACAGCCGGCGCGAGGTGGAGCCGCACTCGCTGGTCAACCTCGGACGGCGCTGGTACGTCCTCGCGTGGGACCGAGGCCGAAGCGATTGGCGCACGTTCCGCGTCGACCGTCTCTCCAAGCCCGCGCCCACCGGCGTGCGCTTCACCGCCCGCAAGCCGCCGGCGAAGGACGCCGCGACCTACGTCGCGCAGAGCCTGTCGGCAGCACCGCACCGCTACGAGGCGCGGGTGACGCTGCACGCCCCGGCCGATGCCGTGCGCGGTCAGGTGCCGTCGGCGTGGGGCACGATCGAGCCGATCGACAAGCGGAGCTGCGAGTACCGGACCGGCGACGACGACCTGGCCTGGCTCGCCCTCCGGGTCGCGATGCTCGGGGTCGAGTTCGAGGTTCGCGAGCCCCCGGAGCTCGTCGAGCACCTGCGCACCCTGGCACGGCGCGTGGAGCGGGCGACCGAACGCCGGCCGGGCTGACACGGGTATCCGCGAGGCCCGCCGCGACCCCTGGAACGTGATGGGATTGCCGGGGTGAACCTGGAGCGCGACTTCGCGGCCGAGGGCAGGGCGATCATCGACGCCAACCTCTACATGGTGCTCGGGACTGCGGACCGCGCCGGACGGCCCTGGGCCACCCCGGTCTACTACGCGCACGCCGACTACCGCGAGTTCCTCTGGGTCTCCAAGCCCGAGGCCAGACACTCCCGCAACCTCGAGGCACGGGAGGCCGTGAGCATCGTCATCTTCGACTCGACGGTCCCGATCAACAGCGGGCGCGCCGTCTACGTGTCCGCCGCCGCACGCAGGCTCGACGGCGATCGCGCAGCGGCGGCCCTCGCCGTCTACTCGCGCCGCGGGGTCTCCCACGGCGGCCGCGTGTTCAGCGCCGGCGACGTGGAGCCGCCGGCACGCCTGCGCCTCTACGCCGCCACGGCGCTGGACGCCTTCGTGCTCGACGAGAACGATGAGCGGGTGCCGGTCGCCCTGTAGCGGGGTGGCCATTGCCTAGCGGGTCCGCCTCCGGTAGTACGCCCGCGCCTTCTCTCGGTCGCCGCAGACCTTCATCGAGCACCAGCGAGCGCTCCCGTTCCGCGACTGGTCGAAGAAGACCCAGCCGCAATCGCGGCCGGGGCACGCCTTCAACCGCTCCCAGCCGCCGTCGATCATCGCCCCCGCCGCGCTCGCCAGCAGGACGCCGAGCGCGGGGTCGGCGCCCGCCGCGTTGACCGGTACGAAATCGGGCCCCTCGGGTCCGAGGCGGACCTCGGTCGCGATTCCCTTCGACGCCTCGCGCAGCTCGTCGACCGCGCCGGGGTCGAGGGCCCGCCCGTTGTTGCAGAAGGCGAGCGCGCGAAGCCCCTCGCGGATCGCGAGTGCGCGGTCGAGGTCGCGGCGACTGAGCCGCCGACGCTCCCCCGGAAGCCCTCGGGAGGCGAACCAGGCCGCCAGGGCCCCGGGGCTGGTCAGCAGGTCGCCGTGGCCCGGGTCCGAGAGATCGAAACGCGTGTTCAGGAAGGCCTGGAGCAGCCCCAGCCGGCCGGGCGCCGGCTGGCGCCCGCCGGGTTGGGGGTCCACGAAGGCGTGGTCGTTCTCACCAGTCAAATCGTTTAGATAGTAAGGTACGAGGCACGAGGACGTTGCAGGGGGCGATTATCGGAGGTGCCGATGACGGGTCTGGCCGGCCGGCGGGCAAGGGTTGGAGTGAAGTCGGGGTGCATGGTCGCCCTGACGGTCGCCCTCGGCCTCCTGGCGGGATGCGGCGGGGACGAACCGGCCGCGCCCCCGACCGGTCCGATGGCCGAGGCGCTCGACGAGCTGGGCGGCGGCGGCGACGGATCGATCGGCGTCAGCTGGGCCGATCCGCAGCTGGTCCGCCGATCCGGGGGTGGCCCCGCCCTGATGGATCTGGCGCTCGGCCCCAACGCAGGGACCGTGGTGGAGGCCGCCCCTCGGCTGCGCGAGCGTTTCGGACTCGACCCGCTCGCGGCCGAGCGACTTGTCGCCATCGGCGGGTCCTACGCGTTCGGCCTGCGGA
Source organism: uncultured Solirubrobacterales bacterium (assembly GCA_963729075.1). Classification (GTDB taxonomy): domain Bacteria; phylum Actinomycetota; class Thermoleophilia; order Solirubrobacterales; family 70-9; genus WHSW01. The sequence continues at coordinate 331,828 of CAVSMU010000008.1, forward strand.
TCGACGGCGTCGACGGGGGCGAGCTGGCGTCCGAGCTGGTTGCCGACGGTGGCCACGCACGCCGATCCGGCGACCTTCGATTGATCGAGATCGGCGACTATGCCGTCGTCCCCGACGCGCTGCTCGACGCAGGGGTCTCGGGCCTCGGGGCATTCGACGCCCTCGGCCCGGGGCTCGCGGTCCTGGCGATCTCCGACCGGGCGCGTGCCTCGCTGCTCGGCCAGAGCGAGCGCCTGCTCGACGAGCCGACCTATCGCGCCGCGGTCCAATGCCTCGGGGACGTCGTCGCGGCGCGGATAATTCCCGATCAGCACCTCGTCTCGACGGATCTCGGGGTCGACCTCGTGGCGGTCGGGGTCCGGCGCGAGGGCGAGGTGGTGTGTGCGATCGGCGGGACGCCGGAGCGTGCCGACGAGGTGCAGACCGGCTTCGAGCGCGCGCTCAGCCCGGGGGCCCGCGATCCGATCACCCGCGAGCCGATCGAACGCTCGGTTGCGAGCGCGCGGGTGGAGAGCGCCCCGTACGACGGGGTCGAGACCGTTCGGGCCGAGATCACGTTGACTCCGGCCGAGCAACGCGGCTACGTCTTCGGCGTGCTGTCGCGAGCGACCGTGGTCGGCTGGATCAACGGCGTGTCGCGGACGTACACCCGCGGCTGACGCGGCGCGCTCAGTCGCGGACTCTGAAGCGGAACTTGTCCGGCTTCGGCGAGGAGTTGCCGGCCCGGTCGCGAGCGAGCGCCCGGAGCAGGTGCCTTCCGGAGTCCAGCTCCGGCGCGACGAACCGCCGGCCACAGCGACGGAAGGGTGCCGCGTCGATCCGGCACCGGATGCGGACGGCGTCCTCGTCGGCAACGACCCGAAAGCGCGGTGTCCTGTCGGAGGTGCGGCGCTTGCCCTTGATCTCGACCAGCGGCCCGAGGTTGTCGGGGGCGCAGGCGCCGATCTCGCAGAGGAAGGGTGAGTTGTAGGTGTTCCAATGCGTCGCCAGATACGAGCCGGCAGGTGGAGCGGGGCTGAAGTAGTCGTCGCCGCCGCAGTCGAGCGGCAATGCGATCGAGGTCGTCGGGCGGTTGAGCGCCGCGCAGCGCGCGCCGGTGAAGCACATCAGGTCGGTGCCGTCGGAGCAGTGACCCCCGCCGTCGCTGTTCGGCGCGCTCGCCTGAATCGCCCCGAGGTTGTGGAAGATCTCATGGACCCCCTCCTGCGCGGCGTGCTGGGCGCCGTCCCCGGTCGCGGAGAAGTTGAACACGAACGCGAACTGACCACCGGCCCCGTACGCGGCGCCCGACGGCGAGTCGTCGTTCGGGATCGCCGCGAGCCCGCCCGCCTGTCGGTTGAGGATCGAGGGGACATAGACGAGGAAGTTGCGGGGCGAGGGCTGCGGGCCGAGCAGGCCGGCGAGGTCGTCGCGCAGGCGATTCGACGAGAGCGTTCCCTGGGGCGGAACGTAGTACGCGCTTGGCCGCGGGAGGCTCACCCGCTGGACGTCGACGCAATCGGGGCCCTCGGAGGTGCCCAGGTCGAACGCGATCGACTTCCGGTCCCCCGACTCGAGGTAGACGTACTCCATCGCGTCGCGCACGGCCTGCGCGAGGCGCGGGTAGTAGGCGGCCGCCTCGTTCGGCGCGTCGGCGGGGTGCGCGTAGACGACCTTGACCACGGGCGTCCCGGCCGGCTGAAACGCGTGCGCCGCATCGTCGGCGGCGGTATCCACGAAGCCGCAGGAAGCGTCGGGAAGATAGGCCGGATGCTGCCCGGCGACACGCGGGCCGGCCTTCGCACGGTCGGCGTCGCGCGCGGCCGACGCCCCGCCGGATGTCAGGGCGGGCGCCACGAGCACCGCGATCAGCGCCGACGCGGCGCCGAGGCCGACGCGCATCAGCCCAGCTCCGTCCGGGTCCAGCTGGCGGCGGCCTCGCGGAGCGCGTCAAGGGTCTCCTGCGGCGGACGGCCGGGGTCCGTTCCGAGGACGACGCAGTCGCTCGTGGCCGGCAGCTGCTCGTCTGCCCCGGCCGCGACCTGGCCGGTGAACACGCACGAGCGAATCCCGCGCGAGTGGGCGGCAGCGACTGCGTAGCCGGGTGCCTTGCCGAGGAAGGAGGTCGAATCCAGCCGGCCCTCGCCGGTGAGCAGGGCATCGGCCCCCGCGAGTGCCTCGGGCAAGCCGGCCCGGCGCGCGACGTAGTCCGCCCCACCGACGACGTTCGCGCCGAGAAAGCCGCCGAGTCCGGCCGGCAGGCCCCCACCGGCGCCGAGCATGGGAGCGCGCAGCAGGTCGTACGGCGGGTCGAACGTGCGCTGCGCGATCTCGGCCAGCGACTCCAGCGTGCTCTCCAGCTGCGGTCGGCGTTCCTCGTCGAGACCCTTCTGCGGGCCGTAGAGCCGAGCGCTGTCGCGCAGCGGAGAGTCGACGTCGGCGAGCACGACCAGCTCCGTGCGAGCGAGCCGCGCGTCGAGCCCGCCCACATCCACGGATCGCACGCCGGCGAGCCCCCTGGGGGTGGGCGCGAGATCCGATCCGCGATCGTCACGAAAGCGGACGCCGAGCGCTTGCAGGGCTCCGGCGCCGACATCGATCGTTCCGGTGCCCCCCACCGCGACGACGATGCGCCCGACCCCGCGGTCGAGCGCGTGGCGGATGAGCTCTCCGACGCCGAACGTGGAGGTCTCGAACGGGTCTCGGTGCCCCGGCTCCAGCAGCCGGTTGCCGGCCGCGTCGGCCGATTCGATGATCGCCTCGTCCTCGGTCAGTGCGAGCCGCGCGTCGGTCGGCGAGCCGGCCGGCCCCGTCACCCGGACGGTCTCCACGCTCGCCTCGAGCCGGTCCGCCAACACGTCGAGGGTGCCGTCACCGCCGTCCGCAAGCGGGATCGCCGCGACGCGTGCCGCCGGCCGCGCGCTGCGCACCCCCTCCCCCATCGCCGCGGCCGCCTGGCGCGAGTCCGGACCGTCACGGAACGCGTTCGGAGCGACGACGACGAGGCTCACTCAGCCGTGCAGCGCCGAGTCGGCGCCGTGGACGCGAGGGAGATCCCCCTGGTGCGGGTCGATCCCGGCGCTGACCGTGACTCGAGTCGAGACGAGGTGGTACAGGAGCAGGGTCTGCACCAGGGCAAGCGACTCCGAGTGGTGCAAATCGGTCCCGATCGTGAACTCTCCGAGTCGCTGCGCGCGCAGGTGGCTCGCGTAGTGCATCCGCTCCCAGACCGCCTCCTCGAGCGCGGCGGCGAGCTCCGGATCGGTGTCGCCCGGGATTTGCAGCAACGACTCGCGCTCGTGACGGATCAATGTCGGCCCGTCGCCGGAGTCCGGCAGCAGCGGGGAGAGGTCCGGATGCCTGAGGGTGTCGCGAAGGATCACGTGCACGTCGAGGCGCTCGGGGTCGTCGTCGGGGGTCGTTCGGAACGAGACGACGATGTCAGCATCGCGGAGCTGGGGCTGGATGTAGTTCTCGACGTCGCGCTCGCGCCGGTCGAGCTCGCTGAAGACCTCATGGGTCGTGTAGCCGCGGCGGGTGCAGTCGCGGGTGAGCTTCCACGACCGCCGCAGCTCCTCTGGCGGCGCCAGGAACACGCGGATGTCGTGGGCGTCGCGAAGGTCCCGTGAGTGGAAGTTGAGGAGCCCCTCGGCCACGACGAACGGGCACGGGCGCACGTACTCGGGCGCCGACAGGGCGCCGACGCGATGGTCGTAGACCGGCTTGAGGATCGGCTTCCAGTCGCGAAGGTGCCCGAGGTGCTGAGCGAGGATGTCGAGGTGGTTCGCGGCGGGCTCGAGCGGCGTGATTCCGATCTCGGCCCGCTGCTGGCGGTCGTAGCGGTGGTAGTCGTCGCCGCTGATGTAGGAGACGCCGCGACCGCCGAGGATCCGGACGACGCCGCGGGTGAGCGTCGTCTTTCCCGCCGCCGAGTCACCGACGACTCCGAGGACGACCGGCCGCGTCATTGACGAAGGATCCCACACCGTCGTCCGCACGGCTCGGTCGTATAGAGAAAACGCTGTGAATGACTCAAGAATCCGACTGAGAACGTGAAGTCAGATGCCAGTTGTGCGAGGGTCGCGCCCATGAGCCAAGCCCTTGCCCCGATCGCACCCTCCGAGAGACTCCTCTGCGGGCCCGGCCCGACGAACGTCGAGCCGGCTGCCCTGCGGGCGATGCATAACCCGATGCTGGGGCACCTCGATCCCGAGCTGCACGACGTCCTCGTCGACCTCGTCGCGCACCTGCGCCGGGTCTACAAGGCGGAGTCGGGGTTGGTGCTGCCGCTGTCGGCGACCGGCACGGCGGGGATGGAGGCCGGGATCGCGAACCTGGTCGAGCCCGGCGAAACCGTGATCGTGGGCGTCAACGGCTACTTCGGCCGGCGGATCTCCGAGATCGCGCGGCGCCACGGCGCGCAGGTGGTGGAGGTCGAGGCCGACTGGGGAGAGCACGTCCCCAACGAGCGGCTACTCGGGGCGCTCGACGAGCACCCGGACGCGCGGTTGCTGGCGATCGTCCACGGCGAGACGTCGACCGGCAGCGAGCACCCGCTCGCGGAGCTGGGCGCCGCGGTGCGGGACCTCGACACCCTGCTGATGGCCGATTGCGTGACCACCCTCGGCGGCGTCGAGCTCGACTTCGACGGGTGGGGCATCGACTACGCCTACTCCTGCACCCAGAAATGCCTCGGCGCGCCGCCCGGGATGTCGCCGATCGCGGTCTCCGATCGCGCCCTCGAGCGAGTGCGCCGCCGCCGGACCCCGGTCCCGTTCTTCACGGACCTCGAGCAGCTCGAGTCGTACTGGGTCGAACGTCCGGCGACCTACCACCACACCGCGCCGATCCTTCACATCTACGCCCTCCACGAGGTGCTCCGCCTGACCCTGGTCGAGGGCCTCGAGCGGCGCTGGGCGAGGCATACCGCCGCCGGCCGGCACCTGCAGCGGCGGGTTCGCGAAGCGGGACTGGAGCCGCTGGCCGAGCCCGACCACCAGCTCGCGCCGCTGACCGCGATCAGGGTCCCGGACGGCATCGACGGGAATTCGGTGCAGCAGCAACTGCTGGCGCAGGGGATCGAGGTCGGGGGTGGGCTCGGTCCCCAGGCGCCGGCAATGTGGCGGGTCGGGCTGATGGGCCCGAACGCCAGCGTCGCGACGGCGGACCGGGTGCTCGACGCGCTCACGGCCGCGGTCGAGAGCCGCGCCGTCGCCGTCGCCGGCTGAGCCGCGCCCGACGGCCGTAGGGTTCTAGTCGTGAGCAGGCCGCGGCTCGTCGTCACCCGAGTGATCCCGGAGCCCGCCCTCGAGCTCCTCCGCGAGGCGGGCGAGGTGTGGGTGTCCGAGCGGGACGCGCCGCTCGCACGCGACGACCTCGAGGCCGCCGTCCGCGGCGCGACGGCGATCGTGACCCTGCTTCACGACCGCGTCGACGGCGACCTGCTCGACGCCGCCGGCCCGCAGCTGCGGTGCGTGGCCAACGTGGCGGTCGGATACGACAACATCGACGTCGACGCCGCGACCAGCCGCGGGGTTCTGGTCACGAACACGCCCGGGGTCCTGACCGAGGCGACCGCCGACCTGACGCTCGCGCTGATCCTGATGGCGACCCGCCGGCTCGGCGAGGGAGAGCGCGTGATCCGGAGCCGCACGCCGTGGTCCTGGCACATGTTCTACATGCTCGGCACCGGCCTGCAGTCAAAGACGCTCGGGATCGTCGGGCTCGGCGCGATCGGCGCCGCGGTGGCGCGCCGCGCCCGCGCCTTCGGGATGCGGATCGCCTACTCGGGGCGCCGGGCCGCGGACCCGGACCTCGAGGCGGGGCTCGACGCCATGCGCCTGCCGCTCGTGGAGCTGCTGAGCACGGCTGACGTGGTCAGCCTGCACTGCCCGCTGTCGGACGAGACCCGCCACCTGATCGACGCCGAGGCGCTCGGCCTGATGAAGCCGACCGCGTACGTGGTCAATGCCGCCCGCGGGCCGATCGTCGACGAGGCGGCGCTTGCCGCGGCGCTGCGCGACCGCCGGATCGCCGGCGCGGCGCTCGACGTGTTCGAGCGCGAGCCCGAGGTCCACCCCGACCTGCTCGAGCTCGAGAACGCGGTCATGGTCCCCCACCTCGGCTCGGCCACGCTCGAGACGCGCACGGCGATGGCGGTGCTCGCGGCGCGCAACGCGATCGCCGCCTCCCGCGGTGAGCCGCCGCTGACCCCGGTCAATCCCGAGGTGCTCGCCGCCGCCGACTGACCTATAGACCGCCCTATATGCTTCCCGCGGCTTTCTTGGCGGTCACCCTTACCCAGCTCTCCGCGTTCCTCGCCGTCGTGCGCAACGGTTCGGTCACCGCCGCGGCCGAGGAGCTGGTCGTCACCCAGCCGTCCGTCTCGGCGGCGGTGGCGGCGCTCGAGCGCGAGCTCGGCGTGGAGCTGACCGAGCGCGCCGGCCGAAGCATCAGGCCCACCCCGGCCGGGGAGGCGTATGCGCGCTATGCCAGTGACGTCGTCGGGCTGCTCGAGGAGGGCTCCGAGGTCGCCGGCGAGATCGCCCGGGGCGTCAGGAGCCGGCTGCGGATCTCGGCGGTGACCACCGCCGGGGAGTACCTGCTACCGCCCCTGATCCGCAACTTCCGCGAGCACCACCCCGAGCTCCAGGTGAGCCTCCACGTCGGCAACCGCGACGAGGTCTTCCGGCAGCTCGAGTCCCATCAGTCCGACGTCGCGATCTCGGGCCGCCCGCCCGAGGACCGCGGCTTCGAGGGCCTGCCGTTCGCCGACAACGAGTTCGCCCTGATCACCGCACCCGGCGACCCGTTGGCGAAGCGCACCTGGGTGGCGGTCGACGAGCTGGCGGACACCCCGTGGTTGATGCGCGAGGAGGGCTCGGGGACGCGGCGCCTGTGCGACGCCTACCTGAGCACCCATCAGCTCCAGCCGTCGCTCCTGACGCTCGGATCGAACGGGGCGATCAAGAACGCGGCGCGCATGGGCCTCGGCATCGCGGTCCAGTCGCGAACCGCGGTCGAGCTCGAGCTCGGCCTCGGCCTGCTGGAGACGATCCGGCCGCGCGGTGGTCTGCCGAAACGCTCCTGGCACGTCGTGAGGTCGCTCGTGGGACCGAGCCGCGAGCCGGTCGACGAGTTCATCGCGTACGTTCGCTCCTCGGCGGCGCGGCACGCGCTCGCCAGGACCCACTCCGAAGAGATCAGGCAGACGCGCAGGCGGCTCGCCGGAAGCTGACGCCCGTGCGCGGTTCGCGAGCGCTCAGGCGGCCGACCGCGACCGGCCGGCGGCGGGCCGCGCGGGAGCGCCCTGGCGCTCCTCGATCAGCTCGATCTTCGCCAGCAGGTGCTCGGCCATCCGCAGCGAGGCGGCGTCGATCAGGCGGCCCTCGAGCGAGACCGCGCCCTGACCCGACTTCGATGCCTCCTCCATGGCCGCCATGATCTGGCGGGTCCGCGAGATCAGCCGGTCATCGGGCGAGAACACCTCGTTGGCCAACTCGACCTGGCTCGGGTGGATGCACCACTTGCCCTCGAAACCGAGCACGGAGGCCCGGCGCGCGGCGGCCACGTAGCCCTCGGGATCGCTGAAGTCGCCGAACGGGCCGTCGATCGGCCTCAGCCCGTGCGCTCGGCAGCTGACGGCGATGCGCGCCAGCGCGAAGTGCCACTGATCGCCCCAGTGCAGCTCGCGCTCCGTGCCCCCGTCGCCGTTGGGGTCGCTCAGCACCGCGTAATGGGGATCGGAGCCGCCGATCGACGCGGTGTGGCTCTGGATCGAGGCGGCGTAGTCGGCCACGCCGAAGATGAGCGCCTCCATCCGCTCCGGGCAGGCGGCGGCGATCTCGTCGACCTTGACCATGCCCGGCGCCGTCTCGATCAGCGCGGAGATGCCGATCCGCCTGTCGAGCCCGAGCGCGTCCTCGATCTGGGTGAGCAGCGTCGCGACGAGGTGCACGTCGCCGGCGCAGCTCGCCTTCGGGATCAGCACGGTGTCGAGCCACCGGCCGCTCTGCTCGACGACGTCGACGATGTCCCGGTAGCAGTAGTGGGTGTCGAGGCCGTTGATCCGCAGGGTCACGGTGCACCCGCTCCAGTCCAGCTCGCGGAGCGCCGCGATCACATTCTCCCTCGCACGGGGCTTGTCGTCGGGCGCTACCGCGTCCTCGAGGTCCAGCATGACGATGTCCGCGCCCAGGCTCGGCGCCTTCTCGAGCATGCGCTCGCTGGTGCCGGGAACGCAGAGCTCGCTGCGGTGCAGGCGCACCGGAATCGTCATCACTCCTCGACTCCACGACGGGGTTCCACAGCTACATCGAAGCGGCCCGAACCGGCGTAATCAAGCGGGGCACGGGGAATTTCAAAGGTTCCCACCGAGAACCAAATACATAGGCCGGGGCTATGAATGGCGCGCCGGCCTAGAGGCGAAGCATTATGAGACCTTGGCAGCCGCCCATGTCCTCGGCCGCAGCAGCGTCGTTGACTCGGCCCTCGGGTCGACGTATTGTCGGCGGCCGGCCCGTGACGACCACTGACGGCACGCGTGGGGACGCCGTCTCGCCGACGGCACCGACGGTCGCCGACGTCGAGCGAATCGCCGCGCTCAGCGATCCGGTGGTGCGCAACCTGCAGATCACCCAGTGCTACAGCGAGCTGTCGCGCGCTCTCGCGGCGCGGGTCGACGGCGCCCCAGCCAACTGGTGCACGTTCGCCACCTGGGCGTCGAAGCAGGCGGGTCAGACGATCCGCAGGGAGGACCTGGCCCGGGCGTTCGAGCGACTGTTCGACCAGTCACCCGAGGGCACCGACGCGGGCAGGACAGCCGTCGCCTCGATCGCCGAGTTCAGAGCCGGGCGTGACCGGGAACAGATCTGGGACGCGGTCCGGGAGGCGCTGCAGCCGACTTCCGCGTTCGATCGTGCGAGCGACGCCGTCGCTCGCGGCAACCTCAGGGTGTTCGAGGAGATCGGCCGCGAGTTTGCACGCTTGCTGGCGCTGCCGACGCCGGACCGGGCGATCGACCCGACCGCCTTCGCGTCCTTCCGCGAGAGTCTGCGACCAGGCGATCCGCCCGACGGCCAGGGCCGGCTGAGGCAGGCGTTCACGGCCTACGCGGCGGCTCTTCACGAGGGCGACCGCAAGGCCCGCGCCGAGCTGATGCTGCTCGCGAACCTGGCGATCGGCTTCCACGAGCAGACGCGCCTGCAGCCGCAGATCGCGGAGGCGCTCGACGCGCCGTTCGAGGAGCCGGTCAAGCTCCGGCGCGACCTCCTGACCCGGATGCTGAACCTGCATGCCGGCGTGGCGTTTCGCCTGGCGCTCGAACTGGTGCCGGGCCGCGCCACGTCGCTGACGGAGGTGCTCGACGACCTCGACCGACTCGTGAAGCAAATCGCGCACGAGGCCATCACCGAGCTGCTCATGACGCTCACGCTGCCCGGCGAGGTGTTGCGCCTCGGTCGGGATGTACCGGGCGCATTCCCCGCCGACCTCGAGGCGATCGACAACCCCGATCTGAGCGCGCTCCTCGGCAGCATCGACCCGACGCGAGACAGCACTCGGGGCAGCGGCGCCGAGGACTGGTCGATGCTGGCGGAACGGATTCATTTCATCGCCGACTTCTTCCGCGTCTACCAGGAGCGCCCGACCCTGCTGAGCGATCCGTTCACCGCCGAGCAGGTGGCCGTGATCAAGTCCGGCGGCCGCCCGCCCGGCCGCCTGTGAATCGGATCCGCGGGGTCGCGCTGGCGCTCAGAGCTCGGCGAGCACGGAATTGACGCGCTCGAGCAGCCAGTCGAGCTCGTCACCGCTTGTCGTCAATGGGGGCGCGAACCGGATCGTGCGCTCCTGCGTCTCCTTGGCCAGAACCCCCTCCTCGAGCAGCCGCTCGCACACGGTCCTCGCGGTTGGCGTGCCGTCGTGGATGTCCACGCCGATCCAGAGCCCGCGCTGGCGGATCCCGGCGACCCCGGAATGGGACGCCGCTTCCAGGGACCGCAGAAATCGCGCGCCGAGCGCCGCGGCGTTCTGCGCCAGCGACCCATCGGCCAGCAGGTCGAGCACCTCGAGCGCCACGGCGCATGCGAGGGGGTTGCCTCCGAACGTGCTGCCGTGCTGACCGGGCCTGAACAGCCCGAGGACTTCGTCGGAGCCGACCACGGCGGAGACCGGCACGATCCCGCCGCCGAGGGCCTTGCCGACGAGCAGCAGGTCGGGGCTGACCTCCTCGTGATCGCACGCCCACATCCGCCCGGTCCGCCCGAGGCCCGACTGGATCTCATCGGCGATCATGAGCACGTTCGCGCGGGCGCAGAGCTCTCGCGCCCCCGTGAGGTAGCCGGTGGGCGGGATGATCACGCCGGCCTCGCCCTGGATCGGCTCGACGAGAAACCCCGCTGTGTCGTCGTCGAGCGCCGCCTCGAGCGCGGCCAGATCGCCGAACGGGATGGCTCTCGAACCCGGGCGTGTATGGACCGAAGCTCGAGCGGGCCGCGGGATCGTCGGAGAACGAGACGATTGTCGTCGTGCGGCCGTGGAAGTTGTTCCCGGCAGACGACGATCTGCGCCCGGCCGGGCGCGATTCCCTTCACCTCGTAGCCCCACTTGCGGGCCGCCTTGATCGCCGTTTCGACGGCCTCGGCGCCGGTGTTCATCGGCAGCACCCGGTCGCTCGAGCCCGCCTCGGCGAGCCGCCGGCAGAACTCGCCGAGGCGGTCGTTGCGAAATGCGCGGCTCGTGAGGGTGAGCCGGTCGAGCTGTTCGCGCGCGGCCGCCAGGAGCCGCGGGTGGCGGTGACCGAAGTTCAGCGCCGAGTAGGCGGACAGCGCGTCGAAGTACCGGCGGCCCTGGACGTCCTCGACCCAGGCGCCCTCGCCCCGGCTGACGACCACCGGGAGCGGGTCGTAGTTGCGAACGCCGTACTCGTCCTCGAGCTGTGCCGGATCAACGACCTCGGTCGCGCTTGGGGTCGGCTCCACGGTTGCCCACTCTAAGGCCGCCCGCGGCCCGGCGCGGGCGCCTCGCGAACCGCGGCCGGGGCGTCAGTCCCAGCGCGCCTGCACGTTCCAGCGAGCCGTCAGCTGGTAGATGATCGTGACGTCGAGGATGATGAGCAGGAACGCCCACAGCGGCGCCGCGGGGAACCACACGATCTGAAGCACCGCGTTCACGGCGACGAAGAAGATCCCGAGCCACCGGGCCGCCTCGTTGCCGACCAGCAGCCCGAGTCCCGTCAGCGCGATGGCCGAGCCCAGAAGCAGATGCACCCAGCCCCAGGTCGTGATGTCGGCGAGGATCGCACCGTGACCGCCGACCACCACGATGTCATCGTTGAGGATCCCGCCGAGCCCCCAGAGGGCGTCGAGGGACCCGACCACGACCATAATCACCCCGGCGAAGGCCGCCCATCCGGAGTAGCTCGTACCGGCGTCGCCTGACTGCATTGTCCTCTCCTTCCGTGGCTCGATGCCCAGCAGTTCCGGGCATGAGTTCGCCGTGGCGCGCGGGATTCCTCGTCGCCACCCGGGCGGCACTTGCTCGGTCTACGATCGTCCGCATGGGAGCGATTCGGACGCGCGATGCGCCGGCCCTGTCGATCGCGATTTGCCTCGTGCTCGCGCTCGCGCTCATCGCCTCGGCTCGCGCGGATGCCGCCTCCGCGGCGCAACCCGCAAGGGGAGAGCAGACCTTTACGCCGGTGATCCAGGACGTGGTGTCGACGCCACGCTGGTTCCGGGGGATCGACGGCCTCGTGCACGTCCAGTACGACCTGCGCCTGATCAACGGCTTCCCCGTCAACGCGACGATCCAGTCGATCGAGGTGCGCCGGGGCGGTGGTGGTGTGGTCGCCGAGCTCAACGGCGACGCGCTGCGCGAGGCGATCTCACCGGTGGGCTCGCCAGCGACCACCGAGACGACCCTGCCGCCCTCGTCCGCCGCGTTCGCCTTCATGGATCTGACGGTGACGGATCCCGGTCGGCTGCCGAACCGAATCGTCCACACGATCACGGTCGAGATCGAGCCGGGGCTGCCGGTGCCGTCGGCCAGCGTGAGCACGGGCGCACGCGCCCGCGTTCACCAGGGGCCGCCGGTCCGGATCGCGCCGCCGCTCGCGGGAGCGCTCTGGACGACGATCGTCGGCGCGCACCGCCGCTCGATGCAGCCGGTCAACGGGCGGTTCGTGAACGGACAGCGCTTCGCGATCGACTGGAACCGGCTCGACGAGCAGTACCGCCCGGCGTTCGGAGACCCGGCGACCTTCGCCAGCAACCCCAGCTACGGAGCGCCCCTGCTGGCCGTCGCGAACGGGAGGGTCGTGGAGGCGGTCGACGGGATACCGGATCAGCCCCCGGACCGATTCGAGCCGGTCGGCGCGGAGATCGCCGACGGCAACGTGGTCATCCTCAGGCTCGCGCCGAACGTGTTCGCCGGCTACGCGCACCTCGTCCCGGGGAGCGTCAGGGTCGAGCGTGGCGACCGCGTCCGCACCGGCGACGTCCTCGGCGAGCTCGGAAACTCCGGCAACTCCAACGGCCCCCATCTGCACTTCCAGCTCATGAACGAGCCTTCGCTGCTGGCGTCGACCGGCCTGCCGCTCGAGTTCCGCGAGTTCCGCCTGACCGGCGTGATCCCGTCCATGGACGCCTTCGGCGAGGCGTTCGCCACTCAGACCCCCGTGCCGTTCGTGACCGAAGGCGCCGGCGTCTACCGCAACCGCACTCCGGTCGGCGTCGACATCCTCGACCTGCCGTAGGGGTGACTTAGTCGGTCGAGCGGTATCCCCAGAACGCCTGCCTCTCGGCGAAGGTGAGCGGCCGCCAGGGCTCCTCGGCGTCCTGCCTGACGTAGATGTGGACGTCGGCGATGCTGGGCACGCCTTCCAGCGCCTCCACGACCTCGCGCGCGCCGACGTCCTCGGCGACGACCTGGCGCTTGAGGACGTTGACGAGCTTGAACCGTCGGGGCCGCACCTGCTCGGAGGAGCGCGAGTCGAGCTCGTCGACGACGGGCGCGTCATGCGAGCGCGACGGCCGGCGGATGACCCGGATCCGCTCGCGCGGCGATTGGGAGCTCTTGCGGCGCTGCGCCTTCTCCAGCGGGATCATCTCCGCGCCGGTTCCCTTGGTCTCGGTGTCGAGCACCCAGACCGTGGGCGCTCGCTTCTTCTTTGCGGCCTCGTTCGCCATGCCTATATTGTAGATAGTTGCGTGCTCAACGATCTGACTGCTCGGGCCTCAGTCGGACCAGATCGCGTCGAACGCGCGCTGGTCGAGCGGCAGCAGCCAGCAGGCTGAGACGCGTCCATCGGCCAGCTCGTACAGGCCCACGGTCGACCAGCGCCGGTCGCGGTCGCCGACGCTCGCGACACCGTCCGTGAGGGCGGCGACCCGGGACCCGTCTCCCGTGAGGACGTCGCGTCGCTCCAGCCGGAACGTGCGACCGGCGAGGTCTCGCCGTCGTCGGAAGTAGCCGAGCACTTCCTCGAGCCCTCGGTAGGTCCCCGCGATGCGATTGTCGCCGGGAACGGTCCAGGTGATGCCGGGAGCCAGCAGCCGTTCCAGCTCGGCGCTGGAGCCGCCCGAGTAGTACTCGTTCTGGGCCGCGTGAAGCCGGTCCACAAGATCGACGGCGGTGTCCCGGTCCATTAGGGCGGGCGACTAGCCCGTCGCCGATGCCGGGTCGCCGGCGGCTGCGCGCCAGCCCCGCGCGCCCTCTCGCAACATCGGCGGATAGACCAGCAGGTGGCGGAACGGCTTGATCGCGGCGAGGTAGGCCCTCCCGAACAGGCCGTTCGGCTTCACCAGGACGGCCATCTGGGCGCGGAACCGGTCGGTCCCGTCCGGAACAACGCCGATGTGCATGACCCCATGGACCGTCTCGTTCGCGATCTCGGCGGCCCACTCGTCGTCGGTCAGGTACAGGGTCTGGAACGGGAGCGCGTCGAACTCCGGGCCGCGCGGGCCGTCGCGCAGGTCGGCCGGCAGCCGGTCGCGGAGTGTCGGCACCCGTGAGCCGATGCCGGCGTCGTCGTCGTCCCACCCGAACAGCTTGCCGAGCTTCCAGCGGAGCGCGAACAGCGCGCGGACGGCGAAAGAGGAGCTCTCCGAAGGATCCGTGGACGCGATCATCTCGACCAGTCGTTGAAAGTCGCCCGGGCCGCCTCGCCCGGGGAGCTCCCAGACGTCCTCGAGCTCGAAGTCGGGCGTTAGCTCGTGAATGCGCCAGGACTGCGTGGTGTGCGCGGCGTTCGGGAGCCTCATCAGGCCGATGTATCATACATACATGCATGTAGGTATAGCCTCCGACACGGGCCGGCGGAAGCCGGCGGCCCGGCCTCGTCTCACCCAAGCGGAACGGAGCGCCCGCACGCGAAACGCACTGCTCGAATCTGCCGCGAGGCAGCTCTCCCGCCACGGCTACGGCAACCTGGTGCTCGAGGAGGTGGCTCGCGACGCCGGCTATACGCGCGGCGCGCTCTACCACCAGTTCAAGGGCAAGGAGGACCTGGCGCTCGCAGTCGTGAAGTGGGCCGACGAGACGTGGAGGCACGAGGTGGGCGTCCGGGCTGAGCAGGAATCGGACCCGGTGGCGGCGCTGATGGCGATCGCCCGGGGTCACGCGGTGCTTTGCCGGCGTGACGTCGCCCGCGTCGCGATGGCGGTGAGGCTCGAGTTCAGCGATCGCGACCACCCGGTCGGCCGCGAGGTCGAGCGCGCCACGGAGGGACTCGTCAAGCGCTGCACGCGCCTGATCAACGCGGGTCGCAGAGCAGGGTCGATTCCTCCCGGCCCGCCGGCACGGACGGTTGCCCTGGCGTTCGTCGGCGCGATCGAGGGCGCCGTGATCGGCCTCGCGGGCCAGGAGCCGCACGACGAGCTGCTCGCCGCCCGCGTCGCGGCGGGGGTGCTCGGCTTGGACGGCCCTCCGGCCTGAGCCGGGGCGCTAGCGAGCGTCCAATGAGCTTCGCCCGGAGTCAGCGCTCTCGGCGGGCGGCGCCTCACGCTTGGGCGCCGCTTCGCCGAAGACCCGGAACGCGAGCGCCGCCACCACGATCCCGAGCGCGGTGCCGAGCGCCCGCTCGCCCGCGGCGTCCAGGGCCGGCGCGCCCAGCGTGTCCGTCAGCAGGACGACGTAGACGGTGATCGCGGTCGTGAATAGCGCGTACTGAATCGCCAGGAGCGCGAAGGCGAGCGCCGCCGCGATCGTGAGCACGATCGTGCTCGGGATCACCGCGTCGCTCAGGACCTCGGCCAGCGCGGTCGCCAGCACGAGCCCGGCCACCGTGCCGGCGGCGCGCATCGCGATCCGCTCGGTCGTCATGTCGTTCTCGGGCCTGAGCACGAAGAGGATCGTCAGCGGCACCCAGTAGCCGTGGTCGTCGAAGCCGGCCAGCCGGTAGATCGCGACCCCGATGGCCATGGCCACGCCGAAGCGCAGCGCGTGACGCAGTGCCACGTGGTTGAGATCGAACTCCGCGCGCAGCTTCGCGGCCGTCTCCGCGGTCGCCTGCCGGAGCCCGAACGGCTCCTCGCGCCCGCGGTCCGCCACCGCCCACGCGACCGCGGCCCAGGCCGCCTGAGCGAGGCCCCCGGAGGTGCCGATCACGAGCGCCTCCACCGCCTGGTGCGGCTCGAGCCACAGGCCCTGAGCGATCAAGAAGATGAGCACCACCGACAGCCCGGCGATCGCCATCCGCAGCGAGACCGCGACCGCGTAGCCGCCGAGCGCCGCCACCACCGCCATGCCGAGGATCGCCGTCGGCACCGTCTGGCTGGTGAGCACGCCGAGCGCCGCCATGATGCCGGCCAGCGGGGCGCAGAAGAGCTGCCAGCGCACCCGCACCCGGGCGGGGGCGTCGAAGGCGATGAACCCGCAGACCATCGCCGCGCCGGCGAGCCCCCCGGCCACCCCGTCGTCGATCTCGAGATCGGTGAGCAGGAAGACGGCGACCGGCACCGCGACCAGGAACCCCCGTCTGATGGCGGGGAGCGGGTCCCCGCGAAGCGCCCAGTCCCCGGGCAGGTGCGAGGCGACAGTCGCGGACGGGTGGACCATCACCCGGATCATCCCCGACGACACGAGCGCAACACCCGCCGGCCGTCGCGAAGCCCGCGAACGTCCCGGAGTACGCACTATGGGAGGCACTGCGGGACGTTCGGCGCCGGGCCAGCCCGCGAACGTCCCGGAGTGCGCGCTATGGGAGGCACTGCGGGACGTTCGGCGCCGGGCCTCCCGCGAACCGCGCACGTCGAAACCCACGGCGACCAATAGCTTGTGCCCGGCCGAGAGGATTGCGATGACGCGGGACAACGACACGCTCGGCGACATGGCCTCGCTGCTCGCCGAGCTCGTATCGATCGATTCCGTGAACCCGGACCTCATTCCCGGTGGCGCCGGGGAGAGGGCGGTCGCGGATGCGATCGCCCAGTGGGGCTCCGCGGCGGGCCTGGAGGTGGAGACGCTCACAGAACACCCCGAGCGGCCCAGCGTCGTCGTCCGAGCGCGGGGCTCGGGCGGTGGCGGGACGCTGCTGCTCTGCGGGCACATCGACACCGTCGGCGTGGCGGGGATGACCGAGCCGTTCGACGCCCGCGTTGACGGTGACCGGCTGCACGGCCGCGGCGCCTACGACATGAAGGGCGGCGTCGCCGCGGCGCTCCTCGCGTGCCGTGACGCGGCCGCGCTCGGGCTCGCCGGCGACGTGGTCGTGGCGGCGGTCGCGGACGAGGAGCACGCGAGCGTCGGGGTGCGGGAAGTCCTCCGCCACGTCCGCGCGGACGCCGCGATCGTCACCGAGCCCACCGAGCTCGAGGTCGCGATCGCCCACCGTGGATTCGTCTGGATCGAGATCGAGGTTCGCGGTCGCGCGGCGCACGGGTCGCGCCCCCGCCTGGGGGTGGACGCGATCGCGCACGCGGGCCCGATCCTCACCGGCATCGGCGACCTCGACTCCCGCCTCGCGGAGCGCCCCCATCCCCTGCTCGACCGCGGCTCGATCCACGCGTCGCTGATCGAGGGCGGCACCGAGCTCTCCTCCTATCCCGACCGATGCAGGATCAGCCTGGAGCGGCGAACCCTGCCCGGCGAGGCCTCCGCTTCGGTCGAGGCGGAGATCGAGGAGATCCTGGCCGGCACCCGCGGCCGCGTCCCGGGCCTCGACGCCTCGCAGCGGACGTTGCTCGTTCGCGAGCCGTTCGAGATCGACGCCGACGCCGAGCTCGTGGGGATCGTGGCTGCCGCCGCGTCCGCGAACGGGGTCTCGCCGTCCATCGGCGGCGCCAGCTACTGGGCGGACGCCGCGTTCATCGACGCGGCGGGAATTCCCTGCGTCCTGTTCGGCCCCGCCGGCGAGGGCGCGCACGCGACCGAGGAGTGGGTCAGCCTCTCGAGCTGCGAGGCCGTGCGGGCGACGCTCGTCGACGTCGCCAGGCACGTCTGCCGCCGGAACGACGCGGGATCCGCGTAGCCGACCGCCCAGAACATCGGGCCCGCGGGCGAGTAGTTACGCCGCGGGCCGCTCCTTCGTCGGATCGATGAACGGCAGCGCCGCCGTCCGCGCCGCCCGCCGCGAGCCGTCGGGGAGCTCGAGCTCGAGGTCCTTGCCCGGCTCGGCGAGCTCGATCGGCACCCACACGTAGCCGATGTTCTTCTTCAGGCCGGGAGAGTGGATCGCGACCGTCGCGTGCCCGACCCGGTCCCCGTTCTGCCTCGCGGGCCAGAACTGGGTCAGCTCCCAGTCGAGCGCGTCGCCGTCGACCTCCATACCGACCAGCTTGCGGGTCACGCCCTCGGCGCGTATCCGCTCGAGCGCCGCCTTGCCGATGTAGTCGGCCGCCTGCTCCTCGACCAGCCGCTCGAGCCCGGTCACCTCGAAGGGGTTGTCGTCGAGCGTCATGTCCGAGCGGTAATTGAAGATCCCCGCCTCGATCCGACGCGGCTCGCACGGCGCGATCGGCCAGATGTCGTGCGGGGCTCCGGCCTCCATCACCCGGTCCCAGAGGTCGTCGCCACGCTCCGGGTCGAGGAGGTAGATCTCGTAGCCGACCTCGCCGGTCCAGCCGGTGCGTCCGAGCACGACGGGGATGCCGTCGAGTGCGGCGTGCGCGCAGTGGTAGTAGGGCATCTCCAGGACTTCGTCGCCGAACAACGAGCCGACCACGTCCTTCGCGCGGGGGCCCTGCACCTGGACCGGGTAGATGGGCGGATCCGAGATCTCCACGTCCATGTCGGATCCCCATGCGACCCCGCGCGCCCACAGGCCTGCGTCGCTGTCCGCGAGCGCGAGCCAGAAGGTGTCCTCCTCGGGACGCAGCAACACCGGGTCGTTGACGATTCCGCCGTCCGCGTCGATCAGCGGCGCGTACTTGCACTGGCCAACGGAGCAGCGGGTCAGGTCGCGGCAGGTGAGCAGGTTGGTGAACTCGAGCGCGTCCGGGCCCTTGATCTGCACGATGTGCTCGACCCCGACGTCCCAGAGCGTGACGTTCTCGAGCAGGTGCCAGTACTCCTCGACCGGATCGCGGTAGTAGGCCGGGATATAGGCGTGGTTGTACACGTCGTAGGCCGAGCATCCGGCGCGCCGCGTCGCCTCGAAAAAGGGCGAGCGCGTGTACCAGGGCCCGAAGTAGAGGGTCGTCGAATCGGGGATCGCTTCCATGCGGGGCTCCTTCCGGGTGGCGCTGACTTTGTAGTCAGCGGCATGTTATGCGCCCGTCGGAACCTCTGACGCGCTCACGAGGACTCGAGCACGCGGGCGAGGTTGTCGAAGCACTTGCCCCACCCGTCCTCGAAGGACGGCACGGACTCCTCGTCCCAGAGTCCGCTGTGGGTGAAGGTGACCGTCGTCGCGCCGTCGGCCTCGACGAAGTCGATCTCGATCAGCTGCTCGACGCGGTCCTCATCGTCGTCCCAGATCCAGGTGAAGGCGAGCCGGCTGGGTGGGTCGATCTCGGTGTACCGGCCGCCTCCGCCGTGCCTGACGTCCTCGTGCGGGTTTCGCATCAGGACCCGAACGTCTCCGCCGACGCGCAGATCCACCGTCGCCTCGGGCGTCTCCCAGTCGTGTCCGGCGTGCCACCAGCGACGCATCACCTCTTCGCTCGTAAACGCCTCGAAGACGGCCTGGGCGGACGCCTCGAAGGTGCGCTTCATCCGCAGGGTCGCCTTCGCTTGCATCACCGCGCCTTCCGTCGCCTTCGCAGGCGCAGCATTATCCATCCGCGCACGACGAGCAGCCCGGCGCCGGCGCCCGAGAGCGCCGGCACGAGCTCCTCCGCCGGCACGCCCGAGATGTGGGCGATCACGTGCCGTACGCGTCGTTGTAGTTCCACCACTGGTAGGGCGGCGTCTGGGGCCAGCCCTCCGGCGAGTCCTCCCACTCCTCCTGGCGGCCGAGGGCGCTCAGGTCGAGGTAGCTCCAGGTGGTGCCCATGGCCTCGTCGCCGCGGGCGTCGATGAAGTACGTGCGGTAAATGCGGTCGCCCTCGCGGATGAACGCGTTGTGCCCGTGCCACTCGTCGACGTCGAAGTCCTTGTCGAAGTCGTCGGTGATCGTGTACCAGGGGATGTGCTCCCATCCGTGGCGCTCCTTCAGGCCGCGGATCTCGGCCTGGGGGGCGCGCGAGGCGAACGCGAGCGTCGTGTCCCGCGCATTCAGGTGGGCGAGGTTCGAGACCTGGTCGGCGACGAACGAGCAGCCGACGCACGCCCGCTGCGGGTATGAGCCGCCCTCCGCATAGGTGGTGACCTCCGGCCCGTAGAACGCGCGGTAGACGATCAGCTGGCGGCGGCCCTCGAACAGGTCGGTGAGACTCACCGAACCATCGGGGCCCTCGAAGCCGTACTCCTTCTCAACGGCCATCCACGGCATGCGGCGCCGCTCCGCCGCCAGCGCATCGCGAGATCGGGTGTGCTCCTTCTCCTTGACCAGCAGGTTCTCGCGGGCGGACTTCCATTCCTCCGGCGCAACGATCGGGGGTGTCTTCATTTCGCTCGTTCCTCCTTCAGGTACTCGTCGACGACGTCGAACATGCGCGCCCAGAGGACGCGTTGGCGCTCCATCCAGGCGACCGCCTCGCCGAGCGCATCGGGCTCGAGCGACAGCCGATGCGTCCGCCCCTCGACCGTGCGGGTGACAACACCCGTCTCCTCGAGCACCTTCACGTGCTTCGAGATCGCCGGCTTCGAGACGCCGAAGCCGGCAGTTGCCTCACTGACGGTCGCCGCGCCGCCGGCGAGGTTCTCGACGATGCCCCTGCGGATCGGGTGCGAGAGGGCCCTGAACGGATCGTTAACCATTGAGTTAACGATGCTAGCAGGCCGCGGACGCGGCCGCGGGGAGCAGCGCTTGCCGTGCGAAGGCAGCTTCACCGTCCGGTCGTGCTCGACCCGCAGGAGCTCCTCCCGGCCCTCGCCGCCGGACGTCGTCACGGCGAGCAGCAGGCCGACGCCCCGGGCGTACATCTTGTACTCCGAGACCTTCGGCTCCAGCGGCACGAGGTCCTTGGTCAGCAGGACATCCGTGAAATGGCCGAACGGGGCCTCGGCCTGCTCGTCGACGCTCAGCACCTTGGCCCGGTCCTCGGCCTGCCCGGCGTAGTACTCCTGCCGGTACTCGAGCCCCGGCACGGGGTCGGCGGGCATGATCACGCCCGGCTGGGCGCCATCGACTCCGGCCTCGAAGGAACCGGAGTGGTTCTTGACCCTGCCGTTCTGGCACTCGACCGTGTCCTCGCCGAGGTACCAGACGTTGCCGGCCGAGTCCTGGGCGTACCAGTCGAACGTGTCCTCGACCACCCTTCCGCGTTCAGTGACCCGGTCGTGGACGACGCGGGCGACGACGCCGTCAGCGATCAGCTTCGTCCGCTTGCTGACGCTGACGACCACCCGCTGCCTCGTCTCCCCATCGGTCTCGCGGAAGACGTGCCGGTCTCCCGGGACCAAGGGGAAGTAGGGGTTGTCGATCCTGGTGCTGAAATTCGCCGGGTCGAGCTCTACGGGCTCGCTGCCCTGCGGGAGCGCCCTCTGGCCCGCAGTGGCGACGCTTGCGGCGACCGCGGCCGCGACGCCCAGCACCCCCACGACGATCGCGGTGGATCTCGTTCGGTTGAGCATTGCTGCCTCCCTTTCGTTGCCGGCGGGCAGACGACCCGCCGTTTGCCTCGTCCGAGGGGTGTCTAGTCCGACGCGATGAGGGCGGGATGAGGTTTTGCTGAGAGGAGGATGAGAGGAACCGAGCGCCACCAACCACCGGCACCCCGGCACACCTGGCGGATAACCGACAGCATGCGGCGGCTCTCCGTATCGCGCGCCGGCCGGCGCTCGCGGATGATCGGGATCGTGGCCGCGACGGTCCTGATCGTCGACGACAACGCGCGCTTCCGCGCGCGGGCCCGGCGGTGGCTGGAGGCGCTCGGCTACGCCGTCGTCGCCGAGGCGAACGACGGTGGGTCGGCGCTCGCGGGCGTCCGCGAGCACCGGCCGGACGTGGTGCTCCTCGACGTCCAGCTCCCGGACATCAGCGGGCTGTCGGTGGCCGACCGCCTCGCCCATGAGCCGGATCCGCCGGCGGTGGTATTGACGTCGACGCACGAGGCGGCGGACTTCGGCGACCTCGCCGCGCGCTGCGGCGCCCGCGGCTTCGTGCCCAAGGCCGAGCTCTCCGGAGAGGCCCTCGCCGACCTGCTTGGCTGACCGCGCTTGCGGCGACCGCCGGACGGGGGATGATTGGGGTCGATGGTCGGTCTCCCGCGGACGGAGCACGCGGTGGCCCGCAGCCTGGCCGAGACTGCGGACCCGCGCGACGCACTGGTCTTGGCATTGCGGACGATCGCCGAGGGGCTCGGATGGCGGGTGGGCGCCGTGTGGGAGCCGGCCGCCGATCGGCCCGAGGCGCTTCGCTGCGTGGAGCTCTGGCATGCGGTCGACGTGGACGCCGGCGACTTCGAGCGAGCCAGCCGCGAGACCTCACTGGCCGCCGGCGAGGGGCTCCCCGGACGCGTCTGGCAGAGCGGGGAGCCGGCCTGGATTCCCGACGTGCTCGCCGACGACAACTTCCCGAGGGCTGCCGCGGCTCGCCGCGCCGGCCTGGGCGCCGCATTCTGCTTTCCGATCCGCAGCGCGAGGGGAGTCCTGGGGGCGATGGAGTTCTTCACCGGCGAGCCGCGCGAGCCGGACCCCGAGCTGCTGGCGACGATGGCAAACATCGGCGACCAGATCGGCCAGGCCGTCGAGCGCCGCCGCGACGCCGAGGCGTTGCGCGCCAAGGAAGCGCGCCATCGCGCGATGCTCGATGCCGCCCTCGACTGCATCGTGACCATGGACCATGATGGGCGCGTCGTGGACTTCAACCCGGCGGCGGAGCGCACCTTCGGCTACGACGTCGGGGACGCCGTGGGCAAGGACATGGCGGAGCTGATCATCCCGCCCGAGCTGCGCGAGCGTCACCGCGCGGGCCTGCGTCGCTACCTGGCGACGGCGCAGCCTGCGGTGCTCGATCGGCGCCTCGAGATCACCGGTATGCGCGCGGACGGCAGCCGGTTTCCGGTCGAGCTGACGATCACCCGCATCTCCGTGCCCGGTCCGCCGACGTTCACCGGCTATCTCCGTGACATCACCGAGCGCCTCGCGAACGAGGCCGAGGTCAGGGCGTCGCGAGCGCGGATCGTCGAAGCGGCGGACGCGTCGCGCCGCCGCCTCGAGCGCGACCTCCACGACGGCGCCCAGCAGCGACTCGTCGAACTGGCGCTCGATCTGCGAATGGCCAGGGCAAAGCTCGATGACGGGACGGAAGGGGCGAGCGAGCTTCTCGATGCCGCGCTCGACGATCTGGGAGAGGCGATCGGCGAGCTACGCGACCTCGCCCGCGGAATTCACCCGGCGGCCCTGACCGAGGGCGGGCTGCGGCCGGCTTTGGAGGCGCTCGCCGCCCGCTCGACCGTGCCCGTGCGACTCGTCGCGGTCCCGGATGCGCGATTTGGCGCCGGGGTTGAGGCGACGGCGTACTTCGTCGTCGCCGAGGCGCTCACCAACGCCGCTCGGCATGCCGCAGCGGCACGCGTCGAGGTCGAGGCGGTGAGAGCCGGCGACCGTCTGCGGGTGGAGATCCGAGACGACGGCCGCGGAGGCGCGGATCCCTCCGGGGGCTCGGGGCTGCGTGGCCTCGCCGACCGCGTCGCGGCGATCGACGGCCGGCTGGACGTCACCAGCCCGGCGGGCGAAGGGACGGTCCTGCGCGTGGAGATCCCATGCGCGTCGTGATCGCCGACGACGCGGCGATCATCCGCGAGGGCGCGGCCCGCCTGCTCGAGGAGGCGGGCTTCGACGTGGTCGCCCAGGCGGGCGACGCCGAGGATCTGCTGCGCAAGGTGCGCGCGCACAAGCCCGACGTCGCGATCATCGACGTCCGGATGCCCCCGGACAACGTCGACGACGGACTGCGGGCCGCGCTGACGATCCGCGAGGAGCTACCGGACATCGGCCTCCTGCTCCTCTCCCAGTACGTCGAGGATCGCTACCTCGGCGAGCTTCTGGGGGCGGGAGCGGAAGGCGTCGGCTATCTGCTCAAGGATCGGGTCGCCGAGGTCGATCGGCTCGTCGAGGCGGTGAGGCGCGTCGGCGACCGCGGCTCGGTGCTCGATCCCGAGGTCGTCGCGCTGATGCTCGGACGCTCGCGGGAGGAAGGACCGCTCGATGCTCTGACCGAGGGCGAGCGCAGGGTGCTGGCGCTCATGGCCGAGGGGCGAACCAACCGCGCGATCGCCGAGGAGCTCTTCATCAGCGAGCGCGGGGTCGAGCGGCACGTCACCAGCATCTTCGCCAAGCTCGACCTCCCCCCGACCGCGCAGGATCACCGCCGTGTGCTCGCGGTCCTCACCTACCTGCGCGCCTGACCGCCGCATCAATGGCGAAGGCCCCGGCACGTGCCGGGGCCCCCCTTCCTTCGCACACCTGGCGCTGTGCGTCAGGTCTTGTTGACCGTCTCGCAGTCGGCGTTGACCGTGTCGATCGTGTCGGCGTTCGCGACGTCGATCGCCCCGCCGCACGAGGACTGGTCCTTGACCCCGTCGCCGACGGTCTTGAGCGTGTCGGCGTGCCCGCCTCCCACGAGCGCATCGGCGCCGCCGTTGCCGACGAGGAGGTCAGCCCCGGAGTAGCCGATCAGGCCGTTGGCCGCCCCGTTCCCGTACAGCTTGTCGGCATACAACGAGCCCTTGAGATCCTCGACGTCCCCGTCGATCTTGTCGGCCTCGCCCGCCGGACCGCTGGTGCCGGTGCCGATCTGGGCGACGACTCCGGTCGTAGCGGCCTCGTAGCTGACCAGATCGTGGCCGCTGGCGCCATAGAGCGAGTCGCTGCCACCGACGGCCATCAGCCTGTCGTCGCCCGCGCCGCCGACCACGAAGTCGTTATCGGCGCCGCCCTCGAGCCAGTGGTCGTTGCCCTCATCGCCACTGAGGTAGTCGTTGCCCTTGCGTCCGGAGATCGCGTCGTCGCCCTCACGGCCGTTGAGCGAGTTCGGTTCGTCATTGCCATAGATGACGTCGTTCCCGCCGCCGCCCACGGCATCCTCGATCGAGCTCAGCGAGTCGTTCTCCATGAACCCGCCTGACTTGCTCGAGCCGTCGATCGCGATCGTCAGGTTGTCGGCTCGCGACGAGTAGTCGATCCGGTCGGAACCCGAGCCGCCGTAGACGGTATCGGTGTCGAACTTCGTGCAGCCGAGGTTGCCGCAGTCAGCCGGCATGCCGGGACCGCCGCTGAGGTTGTCGGGGCCGGCGCCGCCATGAACGGTGTCGTCGCCGAACATGGGGGTGATCTTGTCGCCGCCGCCGCCGCCCTTGATGACGTCGTCGCCCGGCGTCCCCTCGAGATCGTCGCCGTACGACGTGCCGGTCAGGTTCTCGACGCTGGTCACGTTGTCCTTGCCCGCGAAACCGTCGTTGGCGAGGCCGTCCTGGTAGACGTAGGCAGGCTGACCCGCTGAGGCGAAGCTCAGGCTGTCGCTGTCGGCGCCGCCATCGAGCACCGTGGACCCCGCGCTGAGGTGCAGGGCGTCGTTGCCCGCCTCGCCCCTGAGCACGTCGTCGCCGCCGCCGCCCTGGAGGTTGTCGGCGCCGCCGCCGCCGAGAAGGGTCTCCGACGCAGCGCCCTTGCCGTAGAGCGTGTCGGCGAACGGGCCACCCCGGAGGACCTCGAAATCGCTCGGAACGTAATCGTTCTCGCCCGCGACTCCGTCGTTGGCCTGACCATCCATCGACGCGGTCACGGGGCCGGCCGCGTCGGCCCAGCTGATGGTGTCGGTGCCGGCCCCGCCCCACATGGTGTCGTGCCCGGAGCCGCCGTCGATCTCATCGTCGCCGGCGCGCCCCTCGATCCGGAAGTCATCGTCGCCGTCGCCGTAGAAGACGTCGGCGCCGTCGCCGCCCCGGAACTCCTCGACCCCCGGACCCCCGTGCGCCTCGGAGGGCAGGCTCGTGTGGTTGTCGAAGCCATCGCCGCCGGCCTGGCCGTCGAAGGTCAGCCGGTTGACGAGGGACGCCGGGCACCGCACGCGCCAGTCGCCCTGTGGCCCTGAAATGGTGCAGTTGGCCGAGAAGTTCGGCGACTGCCACTCCCGGGTCTCGACTTCGATGTACTAGCCGCCCGGAAAGAGTGGCCGAGTAACCCTTGTTGACGTCGACGATGTCGTTGTTGGCGGTGCCGGTATAGGACAGCGTGCCCTGGGCGTTGAGCCAGACCGTCGGCAGCGCGTCGGCCGAGGCCGGCGGAGCGGCGGTGGCGAGGACTGCGGTGGCGGCCAGCGCCGGGACCAGCTTGAGCGCGGGGCGAATGGGGTTGGACATCGGTTCTCTCCTCGAAATCACGGGTGGGTGCGAACGAGGCGCAATGTCCCATCCGCCCTCGCCCGCTCCCAGGGGGGCGCCCCGCCGGATTGCGGCGATCACCCGCCTTGCTTGGTACGGCTATCCGACAGGCGCGCGGCGGGGAGCGCCGGCCCGTGACACCGCCCGCGGTAGCGTGGGCGCGGATGGTTACCGCCGAGGAGATCGGGGAGGTCGAGGTCTTCGCGGCGCTCGACGCGGTGGCCCGCGAGCGGCTTTCGCGGTGCGCGGCCGACATCAGCCTCGAACCCGGCGAGTACGCGGCGGACGAGGGGAGCGAGCGGGCCCTCTTCGCGGTACTGGACGGCCGCATCGAGGCGGTCATGCGAACCGAGGGGATCGAGCGCGTGATCGGCGAACGCCACGCTGGCGACATCTTCGGGGAGGTGCCGATCACGCTGGGCACCGTGTTCCCGGTGGGGTTTCGCGCGGCGGAGAAGACGCGCGTGATGCAGATCGACGCTCACGACTACCATCGCGTGGCCGCGGAGCACCCCGAGCTCGCCAAGGCGGTCGGCAAGCTTGCGAGCAATCGGATCGGCGGCCCGCACGGGCTGCAGGGCCTGGCGGCCGAGCCGCCCCCTCCCCGGGCGATCGTTGTCGGTGATCGGCGCGATGGCTCCTGTGCCGACCTGGGCCGCTTCCTCGAGCGCAACCGGATCACGGTCAGCTGGCTGGCCCCGGACGCGCCCGAGGCCGAGCGGGCGGAGAAGCAGTGGGATGGCCGGCTGCCGGCGGCCGAGGATTGCCCCGTGGTCCGCCGCATCGCCGACGGCGAGACCCTGGTGCGACCGGAGCTCCGCAGGGTGGCCGAGTTGCTCGACGTCGGCACCGAGCCCGAGGCGGCCGAGTACGACACGGTGATCGTCGGCGCCGGACCCGCCGGGCTGGCCGCGGCGGTTTACGGAGCGTCCGAGGGCCTGCGATGCCATCGTCGTCGAGCGCGAGGCGCCCGGCGGCCAGGCCGGTACGTCCTCGCGGATCGAGAACTACCTCGGGTTTCCGTCGGGCGTTTCCGGCGAGGAACTGGCTGATCGCGCGCTGCGTCAGGCGCGCAGGCTGGGCGCGGAGATCCTGGTGACCCGGACGATCACGGGCATCGACGCGGCGGCCCACGAGGTGCACCTGGACGGCGGCGACGTCCTGCGGGCGCGGACGATCATCCTCGCGTGCGGGGTCGTCTGGCGCCACCTGTCGATCGAGGGCTTCGAGCGGCTCGCCGGGAACGGCATCTCCTACGGCGCGGCGCGCAGCGACGCGGCGAGCACCCACGGCCTCGACATCCACATCGTCGGCGCGGCCAACTCGGCCGGCCAGGCGGCGATCTTCTTCTCGAACCACGCCCGGAGCGTGACCATCCTCTGCCGCGGCGAGGGGCTCGAGAAGCGGATGTCTCGCTATCTCATCGACCAGCTGGCCACGCGTCCGAACATCCGCGTACTGACCCGGTCGGAGGTCACGGCCGCGTACGGCCAGACCTCACTCGAAGCGATCGACGTGCACAACGCGGAGACCGGGGAGACGACCAGGCTCGAGTCGGGCGGCCTGTTCATCTTCATCGGCGCGGACGCCGAGACCGCCTGGCTGCCGCCCGAGATCGCACTCGACCCCCACGGCTACGTGCTCACGGGCGCCGCGGTCACGGCCGCCGGTCGCTGGCAGCTCGACCGCGACCCCTATCTGCTCGAGACGAGTGCCCCGGGGGTCTTCGCGTGCGGCGATGTCCGGTTGGGACCGGTGAAGCGCGTCGCGTCCGCGGTGGGCGAGGGCAGCATGGCGATCGCCTTCGTGCATCAGTACCTCAGCGACGTCAGCGACGGCGCGCGGCGCTGATCCGCGCGACCGGACGGCGCGCGGTCCCTACCCGAGCAGCGCGCAGACAGCCCGCGCGTAGTTCCGGCGCAGCTTCTCGAACGCCTCGGGCGCGTACTTGCCGGGGGCACTCGGTGCGAGCTGGCGGTTGGCCGACACGGTCACCGACTTGCGGGTGCTGCGCGTCGTCGCGGTGAACTGCGTGTACCCGTCGAAGTTGCCGGTGTGGCCGAAGACCGTCCCGCACTTCGTGTCGTATCGAAACAGCGCCAGACCGGCCGAGTTCTGACCCGGCCCCGGGGGCTCCGAGCCGCCGGTTACGAACTGGAAGAGCTGCGAGCGGACCGCGTCGCCGAACAGCCGGCCGCCCGCGTACGCGCGTATGAACCGGGTGAGCTCGTGCGGGGTCGAGTACATGCCGCCACTCGTCCACAGCGCGCTCATCGCGCAGCACTCCGTGACGTCCTCCAGCGGGTGGGTCTCGTAGCCGTTGATCCGCGGCTTCGGCAGGTCGAAGCCGCCCGGCAGCGCGGTGCGTTCGAGGTCGAGGGGATCGAGGACGAGCTCGGAGAGCAACTGCTCGTAGGTCTTCGAGGTCGCCGCCTCGGCCATCAGCGCGATCACGACGTTGTCGGTGTTCGAGTAGCTGAAGGCACTTCCCGGCGGGAAGCCGAGGGGCTGATCGGCGACGAAGTCGATCAGCATCTGGTGGGTGAATGGACCGTGCGGGTGCTGCGCGAAGTACTGGAAGAACTCGAGGGTCGTGAAGCTCGGTACCCCACTGGTGTGCTGCAGCAGCTGGCGCAGGGTGACGGCCCCCCAGGCCGCCGGCAGGTTCGGAAGGCGCGCGCCGATCGTGTCGTCGAGCGACAGCACGCCTCGATCCACGAGTCCGAGGGCCACGGCGCCGCTGAAGGCCTTGGAGGTGCTCGCGATGCGCATGTACTTGCTCGGCGTAAAGCGAGCCCCGCTCTTCGCGTCGGCGACGCCGGCGGTGAGAAACGTCTCGTGCTTGCCGCGGCGCAGCAGCACCGAGACCCCTGGCGGCCCGCCCCGCAGGTCGACCAGCCGGTCCAGGGAACGCTGCAGGCGCTTTTCGCTCACCTGCGGCTTCGCGGCGTCGAATCGCTCCGCGGTCGCGCCTCGCGCGAACGGTGCGGAGAGCATGAGCGCGAGCGCCAGCGCGACGGTTCCGGCGATAAACGGCCGCGGCAGCCCGTCCATCACATCCAGTCTCTTCCCGAGCACTCCCGCCTCCCGTCGTCGCCGCTGTGTGTACCCGCCTTCGTGCTTCGATCCTAGTCCGATCATGTCGCCCGCGAGCACCGCGAGCGGATCGTCCTCGGCCGTCCGCTTCCTCACCGACCCCGGCGGGACGCCGGTCACCCGCTTGAAGGCCCGCGCGAACGCCGCCTCCGACCTGTAGCCGAGGCGGTCGGCGAGCTCGGCGACCGTTGCGCCCTCGTCCCGGAGGGTGTTGAGAGCGACGTGCATCCGCCATCGCGTCACGTACTGCATCGCGGGCTCGCCGACGAGCTCGCTGAACCGGGCCGCGAACGCCGAGCGCGACATCGCCAGTTCGTCGGCGAGGGCGGCGACGGTCCACGGTCGCGACGGGTCGCGGTGAATGAGCGCCAGCGCGCGGCCGATCTGCGGATCCCGAAGCGCGCCGAGCCATCCGCTCCGGGCGTCCGGCGCGCGGTCGATCCAGGCGCGGATCGCGTGGATGACGAGGATGTCGGCGAGCCGTGTGATCACCGCCTCTCCACCGGGTCGGAGCTCGCGCGCCTCGGCCGCCATCAGCCCCAGCGTGGTCGAGATTCGGTCGACCCCTCCCGCCGGGGCGTCCCGCGGCTCGACGTGGACGATCTCCGGCAGGATCCCGACCAGGTTGCGCGCCGCGGGATGGTCGAAGCGCACGGCGCCGCAGATCAACGTCGTCGCGGGCCCGCCGCCGCCGTGGCGCAGGACGTCGTAGCGGTCCGACACCCGCTCGAGCTCGAGCTCGAGGATCGGGGGCGCCGGTGCCGCCGGCTCGCTGCGGAGCACGTGGCCCTCGCCGTGCGGGACCAGCGCGAGGTCGCCGCGTCCGAGGCGGACGGCTGAGCCGCCCGGCGTCTGGAGCGTGACCTCGCCCTCAGACACCACGTGGAACCAGATGTACCCGGGGAGCGGCATCAAGGTCATGCCCCAGGGAGCGCTGAGCTCCGAGCGGCAGTAGTAGGCGCCGTTCATCCGCAACGCGTGCAGTGCCTCGCCGAGCGGGTCGGCCGGGGCCCAGGGATCGAGCGAGCTTGTCACCACGGAGCGGAGTATGAGGGTCGACAGTTCGTGCGTCCAGCCCTGCTGGACGAATGAGCATGAGATTGCCCGATTGAGTCATAGACACGCCGGTTGGCGGAGCCGATACTGGACGAAATGCAAGTCAGAGGAGGCACCGACATGACCAACGGCACGATCACCCCGGGCGAGACGCTCGAGAACCCGATCACCGGCGAGCGATTCACCTTCACCGACACGGCCGCGACCACCGACGGCGAGCTGCTCGCCTTCGACTTCGCCCTGAGGCCGGGCGGTGCCGTTCCGATCTCCCACGTCCACCCGATCCAGACCGAGCGTTTCGAGGTCACATCCGGGCGGATGCGGTTCCGTGTCGGGCGCCGCACGGTGATCGCCGAGCCGGGAGACGTCGTCGAGGTCGAGCCGGGCACTCGGCACTCGTTCGCCAACGACGGGGACGAGGAGGCGACGCTCACGGTCGAGGTCCGCCCGGCGCTCGCGATGGAGCGGATGCTCGCCGAAGTCATCGCGATGGCGCGTGCCGGCCGGATGACCAGGCGCGGCATGCCCCGCAACCTGCTCGACCTCGCGCTGCTCGCCCGCACCTACGACCGGGAGGCCCACGCGCCGCTGCTCGGCGTCCGCCTGCAGCGGATCCTGCTCGCGCCTCTCGTCTTCCTCGCGCGGCGACGCAGGAATTCGCACCGCACAGAACTCCTCGCCGCCGAGCCGGCGGCCGTCCGGACCTGATCCGTCCGATCAACCACGACCAGGAGGCCAACGATGAAACCCGCAACCACACTCGTACTGGGAGGCACCGGCAAGACCGGCCGCCGGGTCGCCGAGCGTCTCGAGCGCGGCGGCCACGCGATCCGCGTCGGCTCGCGGTCGAACGCGCCGGCGTTCGACTGGGAGGACCGCGCGACCTGGGCCGGAGCGCTCGACGGCGCCGAAGCCGTCTACATCTCGTACTACCCCGACCTCGCGGTCCCCGGGGCGCCCGATGCCGTCGGCGAGTTCACCGCGCAAGCGGTGGGCGCCGGGGCACGCCGGCTGGTCCTGGTCTCGGGCCGGGGCGAGCGGGAGGCGCAGCGGAGCGAGCGGGTGCTCGAGCAGGCGGCCGACGGTGCCGAGTGGACCGTCGTCCGTGCGAGCTGGTTCAACCAGAACTTCAACGAGGGCTACCTGCTCGACCCGGTGCTCTCCGGGGAGGTCGCGCTGCCGGCCGGCGACGTCCCCGAGCCGTTCGTCGACGCCGACGACATCGCCGACGTCGCCGTCCTTGCGCTGACCGAGGACGGCCACTCCGGTGAGGTCTACGAGGTGACCGGGCCCCGGCTGCTGACCTTCGCCGAGGCGGTCGACGAGATCGCCCGGGCGACCGGCCGCGACCTCCGTTACACGCGGATCGCGGTCGACGAACTCGCCGCGGGGCTCGCCGAGGCGCAGGTGCCCGATGACTACATCGGCCTCCTGCGCTACATCTTCGGTGAGGTCCTCGACGGACGCAACGCCAAGGTCACCGACGGCGTCCAGAGAGCGCTGGGGCGCGAGCCGCGCGACTTCGCCGACTTCGTCCGCGACGCGGCGGCGACGGGGGTGTGGGATGTCTGACCTCACGGTCGCCCTGACGATCGCAACCGCACTGGGCTGCGGGGTCGCCGGCGGCATCTTCTTCGCCTTCTCGACCTTCGTCATGCGAGCCCTCGAGGACGTCCCGGTCCCCGCCGGAGTGGGCGCGATGCAAGCGATAAACCTGCGCGTCATCAACCCGTGGTTCATGCTCGTATTCCTCGGCACGGGCGTCGCCGGCGCGGCGACCATCGCGATCGCGATCGCCAACCTCGGCGACGCCTACGCCCCGTACCTGATCGCGGCCGGCATCCTCTATCTCGTGGGCTCGCTCGTGGTGACGATGGCGGGCAACCAGCCGCGAAACCTGGCTCTCGGCGAGCTCGATCCGCAGGCCCCCGAGACCGCTCGCTTCTGGTCCCGGTACGTACGCGAATGGAACCGCCTCAACCACGTGCGCACGCTCGCCTGCGTGATCGCCGCCGGCCTCGAGATGGGAGCGCTCCGCGTCGGCTGAGGCGCGGAGGACCGATGAGTCCTGCCGCTCTCGCCGGTCCTAATGACGACCACTCAGAAAAGGGGCACCATGAACGAACCGAGCACCATGAGCGAGCCGAAGACCGAGACCCTGGACGCGCCGGGCGCCGTCCTCGCCTACGACACCCGGGAGGCGGACGGCGAGAGCACCGCGCCGACGCTCCTGATGATCGGGTCGCCGATGGACGCCAGCGGGTTCACGACGCTGGTCGAGCACTTCCGCGACCGGAAGGTCGTGACGTACGACCCGCGCGGGGTCACGCGCAGCGAGCGGACCGACCCGACCACCGAGACCACACCCGAGGAGCACGCGGACGATCTGCACCGCGTGATCGCCGCGGTGGGAACCGAGCCCGTGGACGTCTTCGCCAGCAGCGGCGGGGCGGTCAACGCGCTGGCGCTGGTGGCCCGGCACCCCGAGCAGGTGCGTGTGCTCGTCGCGCACGAACCGCCGGCGGCGACAGGTCCTCCCGGACCGCGAGCAGGCGCTGGCCGCGACGGAGAGCATCCGCGAGATCTACGAGCGCGACGGCCTCGGTCCGGCGATGGCGAAGTTCATCGCGCTCACCGCGCTGAAGGGACCGGTCACCGCGGAGTTCGCGTCAGGAGCGGCGCCGAATCCCGCCGACTTCGGCTTGCCGACCGAGGACGACGGCGCCCGCGACGATGTGCTGCTCGGCCAGAACCTCGTCACCTGCACGCACTACGAGCCCGACTCCGACGCGCTTCGCGCGGCGTCGACCCGGATCGTGCTCGCGGCCGGTGCCGAATCCGAGGGCGAGCTGGCGCACCGCGCTGCCGTGGCGGTGGCCGAGCGGCTCGGGACGGAAGCCGTCGTCTTCCCCAGCCACCACGGCGGCTTCCTCGGCGGCGAGTTCGGTCAGCAGGGCGACCCTGACGCGTTCGCCGCGACTCTCCGGCGCGTCCTAGACGAGGACGGCGACCGCTAGGCCGAAGCGCCGCGTCCCGCCCGGACGCGCTCAGATCTCGCTCGGAAGCGGATCGCCCTCGGGGGTGCACGGTGGAGCCACCTCGACGTGTTGGCCCTCGGCCTCCTCCGCGATGGTGTGCAGCGTGTGCTCCATCTCGATCGGCGTGATGCTTCCACTCTCATTTGCGAAGGGGTGGTCAAGGAACCAGACCAGGAACAGCACGGAGGCGACCATCGCGGTCACCGATGCCACGACCGCGGCCTGGACGAGGAAGGTCCCACGACGGCTCGAGCCGAGAATCACCCAGCCGATCGTCAGGAAGGCGCCCAGCAGCAAGACGAGCCACATGGGCTCGGGCACGGTGCGGACGGCCTCGGCAAGCCGCGTGCGGCGGCCCTCGATTCGCTGGTCCTGTTCGGTGAGCAGCTGGCGGAATGACGCCCGTTGGACGAACGTGTCGGCCTCGGTTTGCAACGCCTGCTGTCGGAACCGGGTCCCCCAGTCGTTGACGAGCGCGCTGGATTCCCCCTCCTGCATGGCGGGCCAGGCGTCATGGATCACCGCGCGGCCGTAGCAGACCAGTACGCCCTCGAGGCGCTCGAGCTGCTCCGGTGAGAATGCCTCCGCCGTGCGGGAGAGCTGGAGGACCGCCTCAGCCTCGGCTTCCGCGCCCGACTTCGCGTCGTTGTAGCTCGTGTAGGCCGAGATGACCACGAACGCAAGCAGCACGGCGTATGCAACGCCGAGGAACTCGAACGCCTCATCGTGCTCACGAACCTCCCGCGCGAAGCGCTCGTTGAACGGGCTGCGCCGCGCCAGCCACAGCAACCCGACGCACACCGCGGCCACGCCGATCACGCTGACAGCCGCCCAGGCCAGGCTCATTCGTTGGCCTCCCGCACCTCGATCCCGCCGAGGCTATCCGAGCCGCCGAGCGGTCGGCGTAAAGCGGGTCCGAGCTGAATCCGACAGGTCGTCGTGGCTACGGCGCGGACCTCCACTGCGCGCGCCACTCGGGCGCCTCCCAGCCCTCGGCGACGAGGTTCTCGACTCCGACGAACCGCTCGCCGGACTGTGGGAACTCGAGCACCGCGTCCTCGTGGTACATGTCGTGGGCGGCGTCGGGGTCGCTGCCGGCGTACTCGAAGTGCCGCTCGAGCATCTCCCTGACCGTCTCGGCGTCCATGCTGCACATACTGCCGATTTGCCACCAGCGCTAGACCCCGACCATGCATGAGACCGAGCTCCTGATCCTCGCGCTGTGCGTCGCCATCCCGACGCTGAGCGTGATCGCGCGTCTGCTCGGGATCCCGTACCCGATCGTGCTCGTGGTCGGGGCGATCCCGCTGGGCTACCTGCCGGGTGTCCCCGACGTCGAGCTCGACCCGGACTTGGTGCTGGTGATCTTCCTGCCGCCGCTGCTCTACGTGGCGGCGTTCTTCGCCGACCTGCGGGCGCTGCGCGACCAAGCTCGAGCGCTAACGCTGACGTCGATTGGACTGGTGCTGCTCACGACCTGTGCCGTCGGCGTCGTCGGGCACGAGCTCATCGGCCTGTCGTGGCCGGTCGCCTTCGCGCTCGGCGCCATCGTGTCGCCGACCGACCCGGTGGCCGCGACCGCGATCGCGCGCCAGCTCGGCGCCCCGCGTCGGCTGGTGAACGCGATCGAGGGGGAAAGCCTGGTCAACGACGCATCGGCGCTGATCGCCTACCGGGTCGCGGTGGCGGCGGCGGTCGGCGGCAGCTTCTCGCTCTTCGACGCGAGCATCGACTTCGTCGTCGCGGTGGTCGGCGGCGTCGCCATCGGCCTGGCGGTCGGAGCCGTCGTCGCCGAGGTCCGACGGCGACTCGACGACATCCCGGTCGAAATCACCATCTCGCTGGCGACCGGTTACGCCGCGTACCTGCCGGCGGAGGCGCTCGACGTCTCGGGCGTGCTCGCCGCGGTCACCGCGGGGATCTACCTCGGCTGGCTGGCGCCCAGGCTGGCGACCCCGCAGATGCGCATGCAGGGCCGGGCGGTGTGGGAGTTCATCGTCTTCGTTCTCAACGCCGTGCTGTTCGTGCTGATCGGGCTCCAGCTCCCGAGCGTCGTGGACGGGGTGTCGCAGATCGACGCGGCCACCCTCGCGGGCTACGCGCTGGCGACGGTCGCCGTGGTGGTCGGCGCCCGCTTCCTGTGGATGTTCACGATCCCCTACCTGCTCCGGGCGATCGACCGCCGCCCGAGCCAGGTCGCGCGGAGGGTCGGCGCCGCCCCGCGGGTGATCATGGGCTGGGCAGGGATGCGCGGCGCCGTCTCACTCGCGGCGGCGCTCTCGCTGCCACTCGAGACCGACGCCGGCGCGCCGTTCCCCGAGCGCGACCTGGTGATCTTCCTCGCCTACTGCGTGGTCCTGTTCACGGTCGTCGTCCAGGGGCTGACGCTGCCCGCACTGATCCGCCGGCTGGGGGTGGTCGACGACGGCGCGGACGAGGAGGCCGAGGAGCAGGCCGCTCGGATCGCGGCCGCGGAGGCGGCGCTCGGGGCGCTGGACGGGCTCGCGGAAGAGGAGTGGACGCGGACGGACACCGTCGAGCGGCTGCGAAGGCTGTACGCGTTTCGCCGCCGTCGCTTCGCCACCCTTCGCGGCGACCTGGAGGACGAGGACGGGATCGTCGACCAGTCGCTCGCCTACCAGCGCCTGATGCACGACGTGATCGAGGCCCAGCGCGCGGCGATCGTGCAGATGCGAAACGAGGGCACGATCTCCTTCGACGTCATGCGCCGGGTCGAGCGCGACCTCGACCTCGAGGAGTCGCGACTGGAGGTCTGAGCGTTCGGGGTTCGGCTATTCGCGCTAGGGCGTCGTACGGGTCCCGCCGGGTGCGTACTTCCGTCGATCGGGCCGGTCATGCGATCGGCCAGCCCCCACAGCTCCAGGTCCTCCGGCGAGAAGTTGAACGGGTGGACCTTGGGCTGACGGACGAGCACCTCGCCCGTGCGCGCGTCGAGCATCACCGCCTCGTTGGTCGGCGGTGACGAGCCGTCCATGTTCCCGCTGCCCGCCACGACGAGGCGCAGCCGGCTGGCCCCCGCGCCATCGCGCTCGGACAGAGCGCGACCTGCCAGCGCTCGAGCAGTGCGCGAGACAGGCAGAGCTCGGGCGCGATGCCGATCGCCACCTCCCGCTCGTCCCACGCCGCGATCACCGCCTCGACCCGCGCGCGCGTGGGCTCCCGGTCGGCGGGATGGATCCGGTAGAAGCGCAGCCCAGAGCGCTCCTCGACCTCCCATTCCAGCTCCCCCGGCTCGCGGATCATCGGGGCGGTAGCCTATGCGGAGGCCGGCTTCGCGCTCCGGCCGGGTCAGGCGGGACCGGGCCGGCAGGGCGGTGTGTTCACAGGCGTCCCAATCGGCTGCGTCGACCCGCACGACCGAGCCGAAGGCGTCGGCCAGGTCGTCGGGTAGTTGCCCGCGGCGGCCCGGGCGGGCGAAGCGGGGGAGCAGGGCGCCGGGAAGAAGAACCCGAGTCGAAGCGGCCCGACTCCGCGTAGCGAAGCGCGTACTCGGCGAGGGCGGGCGGCGCGGCCCCCCCGAGCAGCGGGTTGGCGTGGGCGAGGGCGGCGTCGAGGCCGAGCAGGACGCCGTAGGTCCGCCACCCGCCGTCGGGAGTTCGCGACCGG
Organism: uncultured Solirubrobacterales bacterium; assembly: GCA_963729075.1. Classification (GTDB taxonomy): domain Bacteria; phylum Actinomycetota; class Thermoleophilia; order Solirubrobacterales; family 70-9; genus WHSW01. The sequence continues at coordinate 368,486 of CAVSMU010000008.1, forward strand.
CCCACCGTCGAGGGCCGCCTGCTCGACCTCGGCGGCGGTGGTCGCAACCCTCGCGTCCGCCATCCAGGACTCGCCCGCGGCGTGGAACTCCGCGCGGTCGAGTCGACCGAACAGTTCGCAGAACAGATCTGCGTAGTCCTGTGCTCATACTTGACAGATACTTGACAACAGTCTGCTACGATACGGGCATGGCCACGCCCACCGTAAACCAGTCCCGCGTCCACTCCCTGGTGTCGCGGATCGCGAGGCTCGACGCGGAGCCCGCGCCCCGGGAGGCCGTCGCACTCGGCCTGGTCGACGCGCTGCTCGAGGGCGACGACGACACGCTTGCCGCTGGCCTTCATGCCCTCCGCGACGCCCGCGCGCGGGCGGACGGCGATCAGGAGCTCGTCGGATGGCTCGACGCCGCGATCGCCTTCGCGCACTGGGGACTCGAGCGCGTGCCATCGAAGTCCCGCCGTTCAGCAGGGAACCCGGGCCCACGACTTCCTGTCCGTCCTCGACGGCTCGCCGCGGCTCGGAAGCACAGAGCTGCGCCGCCTACTCGAGACCGACGAGACCCAGGTGAGCCGTACGGGCCGCCGGCTGCTGGAGAGCGGTCTCGTCAGTCGGCGCAAGGTCGGCCGCCAGGTGTTCTGGCAGCTGACCCCTCGCGGGCAGCACGCGCTCGCCGAGGCGCCCGCTCCCCGGCGATCACCCGACTCCGAGTTCTGGCGGGAAGCCCTGCGACGCGGCTTCGACGCGGCGTACGGCGACGAGCCCGGCGAGCCCCGCCAGGTCGACCCGACCCGCGAGCGAATCGTCGAGACCGCGCTCGAGCTGCACACCAGCCGCGGCATCCAAGCGACCACATGGCCCGAGATCGCCAAGGCGTCGGGTGTGCCGGTGAAGAAACTGGAGACGCTGTTCCCCACGCAGGACGACCTGGTCAGAAGCTGCGCCCAGCACTTCATGGAGAGCCTGCAACTTCCGCCGTCCGACCGGGCGCCCGAGGTCTTCGCGGGCGCCTCATCGGAGAACGAGCGGATCCACCGCCTGGTCGACACGCTCTTCGGCGCCTACGAGCGTGGTGCGGATGGCATGACGGTTGCGCGCCGCGAGCGCATGGACTTGCCGGTGGTGGACGAGTCGATGGGAGAGCTCGACAACTCGTTCGACGCCCTTGTCGTCGAGGCGCTACACGCGCAACGCCCGGGCAGTCCTTCGGTCCCGGCGCTGAGAGCACTCACCGATCTCGAGGTGTGGCGAGCCCTGCGTGATCAGGGAGCCACGCCCGATGCGGCGGTGGAGCAGGCGAGCGCAGCCGTCGAGCGCTGGCTCGAGGCACAACCGGCGTAGCCGGCGCGTCCCGGGGCTACTTCACCACCCGGATCAGCTTCTTGTTGACGAACTCCTCGATGCCGTAGCGGCCGAGCTCGCGGCCGAAGCCGGACCGCTTGACGCCGCCGAACGGCAGCTCGGCGCCGTCCAGGCCGACGCCGTTGACGTAGACCATCCCGGTGTCGAGGGCGTCCGCCACGCGGAGGGCCTGCTCGGGGTCATCGGAGAAGACGTACGACCCGAGCCCGAACGGCGTGTCGTTGGCCAGCTTGATCGCCTCCTCCTCGGAGCCGACGCGGTACACGCTCGCGACCGGTCCGAAGAACTCCTCGCGGTAGGCGTCGTTGTCCGGAGTCACCCCGACCAGCACGGTGCTCGAGAAGAAGTTGTCCTTCCGATCCCCGCCGGCGGCCACCTCGGCCCCCTGGGCGACCGCCCGATCGAGCTGGTCCTGCAGGGTCTCCGCGGCGTCCGCCGACGACAGCGGCCCCATCTCCGCGTCCGCCGAGGTCGGATCGCCGGGTTCGGCGGCGGTCATCGCGGCCGTGAACTTCTCGAGGAAGTCGTCGTAAATCTCGTCGGCGACGATGAACCGCTTTGCGGCATTGCAGGACTGGCCGGTGTTGTCGAGCCTGCCGGCGACCGCGGCCTCGACCGCTGCGTCCATGTCCTCGGCTCCGAGGAGAATGAACGGATCGGAACCGCCGAGCTCGAGCACGACCTTCTTCAGGTTGCGCCCGGCGATCTCCGCGACCGCGGCTCCGGCCCGCTCGGAGCCGGTCAGCGAGACGCCCCGGACCCGCGGGTCGGCGATCACCTCCGCGATCTGATCACTCGAGGCGAGAATGGTCTGGTAGGCGCCGTCGGGGAACCCCGCGTCCGCGAACATCGTCTGCATCGCCTCTGCCGACTCGGGGCACTGGTGTGCCGGCTTGAGCAGGATCGTGTTGCCCACGACCACGTTCGGCGCCGCGAAGCGGGCGACCTGGTAGTAGGGAAAGTTCCAGGGCATGATTCCGAGCAGGGGGCCGACCGATGACCGGCGGATCAGGGCCGAGCCGTCGCCCGCAAGCAGCTTGATCGGCTCGTCCGCGAGGAAGTCCTCCGCGTTGTCGGCGTAGAAGCTGTAGATGTCGGCGCAGAAGTCCACCTCGCCGAGCGCCTGCTCCATCGGCTTGCCCATCTCCCGCACGGCGATCTCGGCCAGGGCCTCTCGCCGCTCGGAGTGAAGGTCGGCCACCTTCTTGACCAACGAGGCTCGCTCCGGGACGGAGGTGTTCAACCCCCAGTTCTGGTGGGCGTCCAGCGCCGCTGCGATCGCTGCCGAGAGATCCTCATCGGAGATCTGCGGATACTCCTTGACGGTCTCACCGGTTGCCGGGTTTACGACTGCGTACTTGCCCATGCTTGCTCCAGTCCTCGTGCGGTCGCGTGGCGATCTCGCTGATTGTCGATCCACTGCCCAGGCTATCCGCTGGACGGTCCCGACGGCTCGTTGAGACACCGGGGACGCCCGAAATGGAACGGCAGCCGCTGCAGGCTCAGCGCAAGACGCGGTAGTGCACGTGGGTGACTCCGCCCTCGCCCTCCAGGACCCGGGTGCGCTCCAGCTCGATCTGCTCGGCGTCGCGCTCGCCGAACAGGCGTCGCCCCTGGCCGAACAGCACCGGGACGACATGGAGCTCGAGCTCGTCGAGGACGCCCGCGGCGAGCGCGAGCCGCGCCGTTCCGACGCCGTGCACCAGGACGTTCCTGTCGCCCGCGGCATCCTTCGCGCGGGCCATCGCGGTCCCGACGTCGCTGACGTAGGTGACGAGCGGCCACCCCGGCCTCTCGCCGTCGGGCCCCCGGCGGGTGAGGATGAAGATCGGCACGCCGTCGTGGTGGTCCCCGCCCCAGCCTCCCGCCGGCTCGAAGGTCCCGCGCCCGGCGACCACCGCCCCGGTGGACATCATCTCGTCGAAGACCTCGCCGTTGACGCCCGCCGGGCGTTCGATCTCCTTGTGGTCGGCCTCACCGTTCGTCAAGGCCCACTCGTGCAGGCGGTGCCCGCCGTCCCCGAGCCCGTTGTCCGGGCCCGCATTGGGCCCGGTCACGAATCCGTCCAGGGACATGGACATGTAGAGAACGGTCGCGGACATGGCGTCTCCGTTCAGCTACTCGACGAAGCAGTACGAGTCGCTCGACGCATCCCCGCCCTGAAGTCGGGTCTGGTGGACGCGCAGTCCGCGGAAGTCGTCGCCGTGCGGGAAGAACTGCGGGTCGACGGACATCCCGCCGGCCTCGACATCCGCGTCGACGCGGGTCATCCACGCGCCCACGCCGTCGGGATAGAAGATGTCGTCCCAGGTCGCGTACAGCGAATTCGTGAAATAGACCCGCCGGCCGTCCCGGCTGATCTCCACCATCTGTGGGCCGCCGGCCACCGGTTGCTCGGGCGCTGCGGGGTGCGGTGTCCGATCGACGATCCCGCCCATGCGCACCGAGCCCGTCTCCCTCGGGTTGTGCGGATCGCTGACGTCGTATTGCTTGAGCTCCCCGGTGCCCCAGCACGAGACGTAGAGCCAGCGGTCGTCGACTGACAGGTCGATGTCGGTGACCAGCGGCGGCACCGCGCCGAAGGGCTGAAGCGCCGGTGGCAGTTGGTCGGCGTCGGCGGGCTCGGCGGGGATCGTGATCGCCTTCTCGACCGCCCAATGATCGTCGTCGCGGTGCCACAGCCACACGGACGCCGAGAGATCCTCGACGCTGATCACCACGCCAACGAAGCCCCACGTCTTGCGCGGGTCGTGCGCCGGTCTCACCTCGAGCACCATCTGGTGCTCGTCACCGAGATCGATCCGCTCGATCAGCCTGCCCTCCGAAAGGCTCCAGAAGTCGAGGTGGTGGCCGAAGCGCTTGCCGAGGAGGTCCTCGGGGTTCAGTCCGTCCTCGATCATCGACGGCGTCGCCCACTCCGAGGTGATCGCGACGTCCTCGTTCAGGTGCCACCAGACGTCATACGCGAAGTACTGGTCGCCACGGTCGGTCTCCCAGGCTCCGGTGACCTCGAACGTGTCGTGGTCGATCAGCGCCACCCCGCCGGGCCCGTCGCCGTTGCCGGCGGCGCCCAGGTTCGACATGAAGATGCCGCCCGGTCCGCAGTGCACGGTGTGCGGACGCGAGTAGCCGGCCTTGGCCGCCAGCTCCTCGGGCTCGATCGTTCGCACCACCTCGGGCTGGCGGGGATCGGACTTCGTGTCCAGCACGTAGGTCCGCGAGGAACGGATGCCGGGCACGATCAGATACCGGCGCTCGAGCGTCCCCTCGTGACCCTCGTGGCAGAGCGCGCTGGAGCAGGCGTTCCAGCCGAAGTGATGCAGCTCGTTACCCGCGGTCGGGAGCTCCGCCCAGCCGACCACGCCGCCGTAGCCGGACGACCCGGCGTCGCAGTCGACGACCGCGATCGCGTCGCGCTGCTCGCCGGCCGGGTCGAAAGCTGCGACGTAGGCGAGGCTCTCGGGCGGCGCGTGGATCGCGGCCGCGGGCGAGCGGTAGAAGGTGGGATCCGTGGTGGCGGGCATCGAGGCTCCCCTCGCCGAAGATATGTGCAGTTCGACCCTACATAACCGACCGGGGGTCGGCCCGTCAAGGCGGCGAGGGCGCGGCGCTGCCCAACCCGGGCGCCGGCTACCAGGGCTGCGCCGCGCCGCAGCGCGGGCAGGGGACCGAGGCGGTCACGCTGGCCTTGAACGCGTAACCGCAGATGCACGAGTAGTGCGCCTCGTCGTCGGCGTCGGCGAAGCGGACGGGCTCCGAGCGGGCGCGCGCGGTCAGGCGGTGGCCGCGGCGCCCGCCGAGCCATGGAAGTCGCTTGCTGAAGCACATCGGCGCTCTCCCTAGGCCGCGACCGCCATGAGCTCGGTCGCGGCGGGCCTGGGCGGCAGGTAGGCGTCGGCGAGGTTGGCGGTAACCCGGCGCAGGTCGCCGTCGTGGCGCCACGCGGCGAGTTGGCGCTCGGCGCCGTTGCCGCGGACAAGCCGGCGCGCGGAGTCGAGCTCGCGCTCGCACCCGAGCCGCCGGGCGTGGGGATCGCAGGCGTCGAGCAGCCGCTCGAGCCCCTCGATCGCAGGGAGGCGCCGGCCCGTGAGCTCGTCGATCAGCAGCGCCGCGATGCCGTCGCGGGCGGCCAGGAAGCGGTTCTCCTCGACCAGCTCGTCGCTCCGCAGCTCGGCGCCGGGATCGTCGCGTCGATCGAGTTCCAGGCTCGCCAGCGCCTGCACCAGCGCGGCGACGGCGGCCACGTCCTCGACGCTGCTCTGCGCATCCATGATCCGGACCTCGACGGTTCCGTATCGCGGCTGCAGGCGCGCGTCCCACCACAGAAACGACGGGTCGGAGATCGCGCCCGCGCGCAGCAGCCGCTCGACGCTCGCGACCCAGTCGGCATAGTCGCGGAACCGGCGCGGCAGTCCTGAGCGCGGGAACGCGTCGAAAAGCGTCGTGCGGGTCGACGCAAAGCCCGTCGGCCGTCCGCGCCAGAACGGCGAGTTCGCCGACAGCGCGAGCAGCAGCGGCAGCTGCGTGCGCAGGCGGTTGAGCAGCCGGATCGCGTCCGCGGGGTTGGCGACGCCGACATGGACATGTGTGGCCAGCGTCGGCTCGCGGCGCGCGAGCACGCGCATCGAGTCACCGATCTGCTTGTAGCGGGGATGCGACGGGATCGCCGTGTCGCGCGCCACCGCACATGGATGAGTGCCCGCGACGGCGGCGCGCAGCTTCTGCGCAGCGAGCGCTCCGTCGAGATCCTCGCGCAGCCGGGAGAGCTCGCCGACCGCGTCGCCGACGCGGCGGTGCACGCCGGTGGCGATCTCCATCACCGCCGCATGCGTCTCGAGCGTCACCCGGTCGCGCAGCTCGGCCGGCAGCGCCGCATGCACCTCGTCGGAGCGGAACGCCAGCGACCAGTCGACCGGGTCGAGGAGCATGAACTCCTCCTCGATCCCGATCGTGAGTTGGCCGCACTCCGGGTGCGCCCGCCACGCCGCCCACGTCGGCAGATTCTGGATACGACGAATGCGCGGCATAGTGCCGGTATCTACGGCCGCTCACGCGGGCGGGATCAGATGGCAGGCGTGGGGTACGGCCGAATCCACCTTTCGGTGGATGCCGTTGAGTCCTTTGGGCGATGGTCGGCCGGCCCGGCTTCGACCTACGGTCGCGCCCATGGACCCCGAGGCCCTCGTGGCTGAGTTGATGAGGCTTGCGCCGCAGGTCCACGGCGCGGCGGTCGCCGCGTCAAGCGACCCGGAGAGCGCGGCGGGCGTCACCGAGCGAGTCCTCTGCGAAGCGGCTCGCCGTCACGGCCCAGGGCAGCCGATCGATCGCCGCCGCCTGGTCGAGCGCGCGATCCGCCTCGGGGTCACGTCGTGTCCGGCGCAGGGCTTTGCGGCGATCGACGAGCGCGGACCGCGAGGCGATCGCGCTCGCGCGCCTGGCCGGCTACTCGGTGGCCGAGATCGCCCGTGCGCTGGAGATCGAGCGCTGCCGAGGTCAAGCGGCGAATGTCGCGCGGCCTGCGCAGCGTCGCGGCGGCGATTCCCGCGAACCCCGCAACCCGCACTCACCTAGCTCGTGCGAGTCAGGCCGTCAGTCGAGGTAGCGAGCCGCGAACGCGGCCGCCTCGGCACGGTTCCGGGTCTGCAGCTTGTCGAGCACGTGGCGGACGTGTGTCTTGACCGTCGACTCGCTGATGAACAGCCGCTCGCCGATCTCACGGTTGCGGAGGCCCTCGGCGAGCAGCGCGAGCACCTCGCGTTCGCGCTCGCTCAGCAGCTCGAGCGGATCCACGGCACCCTCGGCCGAGCCCCCGACGAGGTCGCTCAACAGCCTGGATGCGATCGCCGGGGCGATCCGCGGCTCGCCGTGACCCGCCTCGAGCACCGCCTCGACCAGCTCCGCGGGCGCCATGTCCTTGATCAGGTAGCCGGCCGCGCCGACGCGCAGCGAGGCGTAGAGGTCGGGCTCCTGTTCGGACACGGTCAGCATCAGCACCTGCGAGTCCGGCGCGCGCGAGCGGATCGCCGCGCACGCCTCGATCCCGGCCATGACCGGCATGTTGAGGTCTAGTAGGACAACGTCGGGGCGGCGCTTCTGGGCCAGGGCGACCGCCTCGCGGCCGTCGCGCGCGAGACCCACGATCTCGAGCCGGTCGTCGGCGCCGAGCAGTGCGGCGGTGCCCTCGCGCATCAGTCGGTGGTCGTCTGCGATGAGCACCCTGATTGGCGTTTCGGACATCCCTGCGACGGATTATCGTCGCAAAGTGACCGTGGAGGCTGACCAAGACCTGAGCGGCGCATCCGGGTCACCCGGTCAGCGCTTGCCGCCTGAGGCGCTCGCCAGTCTGGGAGCACTGACCCGCGTCGCGAGAGCGCTCGTGGGGTCCGGCAACCTGACCGAGCTCGCCGAGCGGGCGCTCGCCGAGATGCGCGATGTGCTCGCGCTCGAGCTCGCGGTCCTCTATCTGCCGAGGCCGGGGCCGCCGCCCCACCTACAGCGCTACGTGGCGTCGGCTGCCGAAACCGCGAGCGCCCGGGCCCGCGACGAGGTCTCGTTCGACGACGAGGCCTGGCGCCTGGCGGTCGCCAGCGGCGTGCCGCTCATCTTCAGGGAGGAGGCGAGCTGGCTGGTGGCGAATCCGTTCGAGCCCCCGGCGGACTCGTGGCTGGTGCTCCCGCTCGTCTCCGAGCGAAGGTTGATCGGGGTGACCGTCGCCGCGGCGGCGCGACCGTTGTCGCTCGACCCCGCCGCGGCGACCCTGCTGCGCCTGCTCGGCGACCTGCTCGCCGCCGGCATTTCGACCGCCCACCTGCGTCAGGAGCTTCAGGGCAGGGCGATCGAGCGCGAGCGCCTGCGGCTTGCGTCCGAGATCCACGATGGTCTGGCCCAGGACCTCGCGCTCGCGATGCGCGAGCTGTCACTGCTCGAGTCGAAGCCCGCCGAGGAAGCTGGCGGCGGCAAGCGCCGAGCGGCTGCGCGAGGCAGTCGCTTCCGCGCACCGAGTGGTCCGCGCCCGGCTCGAGGACCTGTTGGTTTCCGTGCCCGCTCGGCGGTGTCCAGGCCGCCGTCGAGGAGATCTGCGAGCGCCGCGGCCGCGAGCTCCCGCTCGAACTGCGAGATCTCCGGACCGGCCGTCGATGTATCGCCGGAGACCATGGCGGTGGTCGTCCGCGTGCTCACGGAAGCGCTCACCAACGCCGAGCGGCACGCCGCGGCGCACCGCATCGCGGTGCGGTTGCGGCTCGAGGACGATCTCCTGAACCTGGAGATCGCCGACGACGGCGCCGGCTTCGCCGTCGACGCCGCCGGCGGTCCGGGTGAGGGCCACTTCGGGCTGACGCTGATGCGAGAGCGCGCGCGCAGCGTGGGCGGCAGCCTGACCGTGGACTCGGCCGTTGGAGAAGGTGCTCGGGTGAATCTGCGGGTCCCGGTCAGCTAGATCCGGTCGATATGGTTGCTCCAATGCTCGACAACGCGGTCGGTTCGGCGCTCGAGACCGGGGCGTGCCGGCACCTCGCGGTCGTGCTGCGCAGCGAGGCTGAGTTCGCTCCGGTGGTCGCGTCGTTCTACTCATTGGGAGCAAAGCGCGGCGCATGGTTGGTGCACCGCGCGGCGGAGGTGGAGGAAGATCGCAAGGCGCTGACCGACGCCGGCCTCGACGTGGCGGGGCTGGAGTCGGAGGACCGCCTCGTGATCGAGCCGCTGAACCTCGACGAACCTCCGGACGCGCTGCCCAAGCGGCTGGTGGCGGACCTCGACGCGGCCCTCGATCGAGGCCTGACCGGCCTCTGGTCTTCTCACTCGCCGGTCGGTCCCGGACCGGATGCGTTCGAGCTCGCGACCGCGATCGAGCGCGCGTGGGAGGAGCGCTTCGAGGGTCGCCCCGTGGTCACGCTCTGCCCGTATCTCGTCGAAGGCCTCGACGCGGCGGACACGGTCGGCCGCTTCACGGAGGTCAGCGAGCTGCACGAGGAGGGCGTGCTCGTCCCCTCGGACCGGGGGCTGCAGACCTTCAAGCGCGCCTAGGGTGAATTACAGGCGGACGGTGATCCGCGCCGGTGGAATCGCCCGTAGGGAGAGCCGATGCGGGTTTCTTCCTCGAGATTCGGCAGGTTGGTGGCAGGCGCTGCGGCCCTGATCGGCCTCGCGGCCGGTCAGGCGGTCCTGGCGAGCCCGGCCGATGCGCTGCCCGGGCTTCAGCGGCCCGCCAAGGCAACCGTGTCCGACTCCAGCACCAGCAAGTCGGTCGCGGCCAGGTGTCCGGCCGGACAGAACGTCATCGGGGGCGGGGGCAGGGTCGTGGGAGGCCGGGGACAGGTGGTCCTGGAGCGCCTCCAGCCGGTTCAGACCACCGCCACCGACGGTCGCTTCGTGGTCGCCGCCCGCGAGGACGAGACCGGCTACGCCGGCGACTGGAGCCTCACCGCCCACGCGGTCTGTTCGGATCCGCTCCCGGGCTTCGGGATCCTCGACTCGACCTCCGGTCCTGCCAGCTCGAACTCCCCGCAGGGCACCATCTCCTTCTGCGTCGGGCAGACCCAGGTCGGATTCGGGGGGCGCGTAAACAGTGGGGCGGGACAGGTCCACCTCACCGACCTGACCCGCGGCACGAACGGCCAGGTGGACTTCACCTCGATCGCCGCGGTGGAGGATGCGAACGGCTTCGCCGGCGCCTGGAACGTGACCGCCTACGCAGTGTGCGCCACGACGCCTCCCAACCTCATTCCGGTCTCCGCCGCCAGCCCCGCGAGTTCCGTGAGCAAGTCCGCCACAGTCAGCTGCCCGACCGGGACCCGCGTCCACAGCGCCGGCGCTCAGCTGACGCCCGCGGGCAGCGACCCGGTCAGCGGCAGCTTGGTCATCGATCGCGTCACGATCGATGACCAGCTCCGCAGCGTCACGGCGACGGCCCGTGAGGACGAAACCGGAACGAACGCCGACTGGTCCGTTCGGGCAGTCGCGCTCTGCGCGCCGTAACCGAGCGCGCGCGGCTACTCGAGACGGCGACCATCGCAGCGGCGCCGGCGGTCACTCCACACCGACTATGCTCGCGCTGTGATCAGGGCGCCGGTGCGCGCGATCCGTCGGGCCACGTCGGTGTGCGCCGGCAGCTGCCTCTTGGCGGTGGCAACGCCCGCGCCTGCCACGGCCTCGGCCGCGCCTGCGAGCCGCGGGCCCTCGAGCGCCGACGCCGCGGCACCGACCGCAGACCTTGCTCGGCTCGTCGAGCTTCCGGGAGGCCGGAAGATGTACCTCGAGTGCCGCGGCCGGGGTGGCCCCACCGTAGTCCTGGTCTCGGGCTACGGCGACGGCGCCACCACCTGGAGCGTCCTCGACCCTGGCGTGAGAGAGCCGGCGGTCCTGGCCGGGGTCGCCCGGTCCACGCGTGTCTGCGCCTATGACCGTCCGAACACCCTGCTCAGGCCCGAGGGACGCAGCCGCAGCGATCCGGTGCCTCAGCCGCGCACCGCGGCGGATGCGGTGGCCGAGCTGCACGCGCTGCTGCGCGCCGCGCGCGTCCCGGGTCCATACGTACTCGTCGGCCACTCGCTCGGCGGCATGTTCGTGCGCCTCTACGCCAGCACCTATCCCCGCGAGGTCGCCGGGCTGGTGCTCGTCGACGCCACCTACGAGCTGCTGCGGGACCTGCTCACGCCCGACCAGTGGGCGGGCTTCGTGCGCTACACGCTCGAGCCGCCGGTCGACCTCGACCCACCGTTGGAGTTGATCGACGTCGACGCCAGCGTCGATCAGATCCTGGCCGCCACGGCGCTCCGGCCGCTGCGCCCGACGATGCCGCTCGTCGTCCTCTCCCACGGGCTCCCGCCGGAGCTGCCCCCCGATGTGGAGTTTCCGCCGGGATATCCGGATCTGGCCACGCTCGAGCGGGCGTCACAGGCCGCCCAGAGCGAGCTGGGGCGCCTGCTGCCCTACGCGCGCCACGTGATTGCCAAGCGGAGCGGGCATTACATCCACAACGCACAGCCCAAGCTCGTGATCGACGCCGTCCGGCGAGAGCTCAGGATGGTGCGCCCGGTTGCGGTGCGCTGCCGCGGGGGCGGCAACTCTTGCCGCGCGCGGGTCAGCCTCGCCGGCGGCGCGAGCGACAAGCGTGTGGCGATCGAGCTCAGCGACACCAACCTGCGGCTCGCCTCGGTGCGACCCAACCGCCGCTCCCTGCGCGGCGCGTACGGGCTCTTCGGGAGCCGTCTGCGAAAGGGGGGATCGCAGTACGCGTTCAGGCTCAACGCGGACCAGTCGATCCCGCGAGGCTCGGCGCTGATCCTCACGTTTCGGGGTGTCGGAGGCCGTTGACGCTCCTCGCGCGAGGAAGGGCCCACTGCAGGCCTGTCTATCTGAGCGTGTCCCGTTCGTCGTAACGGTAAAGCGGAGAAAGTGCCACCGGATTCACCGGCGCCGAGGCGCCGGCGCCACGAAAGGACGAAACGATGCAGACCGAGAACACGAGCCAGAAGATTGCCGTCATCGGAGCGACCGGCCGGGTCGGATCCCATCTCGTAGAGATCCTCGAGCAGCGCGGACATGACGTCGTCCAAATCTCGCGCTCCAAGGGCGTCGACGTGGTCAGCGGTGAGGGGCTCGAGGAGGCGCTCGCCGGGGCCGAGACCATCATCGACACGGCCACGGGGCCCTCGCCCGACCAGGAGGAGGCGACCGCATTCTTCACGGCCTCGGCGCGCAACCTGCAGCGAGCCGGCGCCGCAGCCGGGGCGAAGCGGATCGTCGTCGTCTCGATCATCGGCATCGACAAGTTCCAGGGCGGCTACAACGCGGCGAAGATGGCGCAGGAGCGGACGCTGCTCGAAGGCCCGCTCCCGGTCCGGATCGTTCGCGCGGCCCAGTTCCACGAGTTCGTCGAACCGCTCGTCGGGTGGACGATCCAGGACGGCGTCGCCCACGTGCCCGAGATGCGAACCCAGCTCGTGGCCGCCCGCGTCGTCGCCGAAGCCCTCGCCGACGCCGCCGAGGAGCCGGAGATCGAGAACGGCAGGATCACGGAGATCGCGGGCCCGCGGGAGGAGCGTCTCGCCGATGTAGCGGCGATGCTCTTCGCCCGCCGAGGTGACTCGTTCGAGATCCGCGAGGGCCGTGGCGGTCCGCTGGCGGAGCCCGACGACCCTGACGCCGCGGCCTATGCGGAAGGCGCCGCGCTGCCCAACGCGGGCGCCAAGCTCGCCGGCCCCAGCTTCGAGGAGTGGCTCGCGACGGCTTAGGCGACACCCGGCGACGCCGCAACCGCGGAGTCGCTCGCGATCGTCGACCGAGGTCACGCGCGCTAGTCGGGTATAGGCTCGCATCCGATCTGGCGAGCGTTCAGGAAGGTCGTCCAGTCGATGCAGACCAGGAGGCCATGGTGGGCGAGCGGGTAGCGATCGGCGACGTCGAGTTGTGGGTCGAGCGCCGTGGACAGGGCCCGGATGTGCTGCTGATCGCGGGGCTGGGCGATCCGGCCGAGGCGTGGCAGCCGCAGCTCGACGGCCTCGCCGACCGCTACCGCGTCATCGCTTTCGACAATCGCGGCGTGGCGCGAACGCCACTGCCCAAGCAGCCGCTCTCAGCGGGATCAATGGCCGACGACGCCGGGGCGCTGCTGCGCGCGCTCGAGGTTCCGAGGGCCCACGTCGCCGGCTTTTCGATGGGAAGCGCGATCGCGCAGGAGCTGGCCCTTCGCGATCCCGGACTCGTCCGCAGCCTCGTGCTCGTGAGCACCTATGCTCGCCCGGACGCACTATTCAGCGCTCAGCTCAACTTCTGGCGCTGGCTGCCAGAGGTGGCGCCGAGCGAGCGCGCCTTCTTCGAGGCGTTCTTCACGTGGGTATATACGCCGCGCGCGCACGCCGACGGTGCGGTTGACGAGATCGTCGAGGAAGCCCTGGACTTCCCCCATCAGCAGTCGATCGAGGCTTTCCAAGCGCAGGTCGACGTCTGCCTCACGCACGACACGGTCGACCGCCTTTCCGAGATCGCGGTGCCCACCCTTGTTCTGTCCGGCGAGTACGACGTCATCTTGCCGCCGCGCTTCGGTCAGGCTGTTGCTGCGGGGATCCCGGGCGCGCGTTTCGAAGTCATGGCTGGGGAGGCCCATCAGCCCTTCCAGGAGGTCCCGGACGATTTCAACGCCCGCGTCGACGCCTTCTGGCGCGAAGTCGAGACACGAGGCTGAGCTCAGTTGGAGCGGTGGGAGAGGACGTTCACAACGGTCCCACTCGGTTCGCGAAGCATGAAGCGTCGAACGCCCCATTCCTCGTCGCGCAAGGGGTACGCGATCTCGAGTCCTCGCTCGATCGCCCTCGCGTGAACCGCGTCGACGTCGTCCACCTCCACCGAGATACCGGGCGCGGCGGGATCGTCGTTGCCGATGATGTTCACCTGGGCCGTGGCGTCGTTCGGCGAGGCGACCGTTGCGACCCACCCCAGATCCATCACGGTCTCGAAGCCGAGCAGCTCCACAAAGAAGTCGCGCGTCTCGGCGGGCCGATCCGACTTGATGTTTGGCACCGCCCTGTTGATCTTCACGTTCCTGGTTCTAACACGTGAGAGGGGTTGAGCATGGATTCGGGCCTGGACTACCGCCACGTCGATGTCTTCACCGACCGGCCTTACGGCGGCAACGGGCTGGTGGTCGTTTTCGGAGGAGCTGGGCTCGCCGCTGACGAACTGCTGGCCGTCACGCGGGAGATGCGGCAATTCGAAGCGATCTTCCTCGACCTCGAAGCGGATCGCGATGTCATCCCAGCCAGAATCTTCACGGCTGAGGAAGAACTCCCATTCGCGGGCCATCCGGTGATCGGCGCCGCCGCCGCAGTGCATGAGCGCCTGGCGAGGCTGGACGTCGAGCGCTCGTGGGTCTTCGTCATCGCAGGGCGGGAAGTCGACGTCACCAGTCAGCGCAAGGGCGACTACTACGCCGCCGCGATGAACCAGGGTCAAGCCACGTCCTCCGCGCCGCTGACCACGTCCGCGGCTGCGGATTTCGTCACCGCGCTGAACCTGGACGCGAGCGACCTGTGCGGTCTTCCGATGCAGGTCGTCTCGACGGGCCTGCCCTACCTGATCGTTCCGGTCACCCCCGGCGGCCTGAGCGCCGCGGGGATCGTCGTCGACGACTTCGAAGGCCGTCTGGCCACCGTGGGCGCGAAGTTCGTCTATGTGTTCGATCCTGAACGCCGCGAGGGACGCACCTGGAACAACACCGGTGCCACCGAGGACATCGCGACGGGGAGCGCGGCGGGACCAGCCGCCGCATACCTGGTCGAGCACCACCTCGCCGACCCGCAGGAGGAAATCGTCCTGCAGCAGGGCCGCTTCGTTGGGCGCGCGAGCACGATGTCGATCACGGCAGGAGCAGATGGAGACCTCTGGGTTGGGGGACCGGTCGCTCCCGTGGCCAGCGGGAGATTGGACGCGGCCAGATCACGGTAAGCCCCCGAATCACGCTCAGTCGATCGCGACGAGCGGCGCCCGGCGACGACTACGGTCCCGGGGCCAGCCAGGTCATCGTGAACTCGGGGCTGACCTCGCCATTCCGCAACACGCTCAGGTTGCCCCCGCGAGGGTTTCTGGGTTGCCCAGGAGCGGCTCGGGGCTCACCGTTTGACGCGGCCGAGCTGAGCACGGGTCTCATAACTGCGCTGGCCTCGGGAAGTGACGACCGTCTTTATTCCGCCAGCCCGGCGGCTTCGAGGGCGTCTTTCGGGTCGAGGTAGGTCAGGACCCTGGTCCCCTTGCTGGCGGCGTCCACGTCCACCAGGGCAGCGACGGGCGACTCGGTCACGGCACCGCTCTGTCTGCCGCGGGTGCGGAAGCTGCCCGTCGCGAAGACACGATCTCCGAGGTCGTGGATCTCGGTGTAGTCGAGTTCGACCTCGGCGAAGGCCTCATCCATGTCGCGAAAGTACTCGCGGACGCCCTCGTGGCCCTGGTAGACGGCCGCTTCGCCCCCGACCAGCTCCTGCAGTGCCATGTGGAACTCGACCGATGGGTGAAGCTCCCGCAACACGCCCTCCACATCCCCGCGGTTCATCGCGTTGATTCCGCGCTTGAAGGCCTCGACGTTCTCCCTCGACATCGCCTACTCCGACAGACCGGCGGCCTCGAGGGCCTCACGCACGTCCGTGTAGGTTCGAGCTTTCGAGAGCTGGTCGCCTCTGAACTCGAAGAGCATCGCCAGCCTGGCCGCGACCTGGGCGCCCGTTCCGCGCGCACGCGCCGACAGCTGCCCAATCGCTACCACCCGCTCGCCGGCATCACGAAGCGCCTCGGCGTCAAACCGAAGCTCCTCCCAGCTCTCGTCGTTGTCGGCCGCAAAGGCCGCGGCCGCTTCCGGCCCCCGGTAGACCGTGCCCTCGATATCAGCGCGCAACGGCACGATCTCAACGTCTGCCGTCGAGTGAGCCTGCAGAGCGTCGACGTCGCCGGCGTTGAACCACTCGACCAGCCGGTGCGCGAGCTCGATGTTCTCCTGCGACATCATCCGCCCAGTATCTCGCGCCGGCTGGGGCGTGGCCTACGGCAGTGGTTGCGACCTCCTCAGACGAGTAGGCCTACGCCGACCGCAATCAGCCACAGCGACCAGACGACGTAGGTAACCGGCGTCAGCACCTCGGCGACCTTCCAGCCCGTATCGTCGACGCGGCCGACGAATTCGAGCGAGCAGATCAGAAACAGTGGTCCGATCAGCACGCCCACGACGCCGAGCCAATCGGCCGCGACGCTCGAGTCGATGAGCGCGACTCCGGCGAGGATCGACCAGAGGCCGGTGAACGCATAGCCGAGGTGCTCTCCCACCGCGACCCCGAGGTAGCGGTTGAAGGACTGAAATACGACGTCGACGGCTTGTCCGGCCGCCGAGTCCGGCTCGGCCTCGCGGGCCACCCGGGCCAGATAGGGAACGAGAAACGGCCAGCGGATCAGGCCGAGGAACTGGACCACCGAGGCGAGGACACCGACCACCGCGCCGAGGACGACCACCGTTCGATCCGCGTCGTCGACGGCGATCGCAAGCAGCACGGCGAGCGCAGTGAACAGCACCGCAGAGAGCGCGAACGCCCACCAGAGCATGATCAGCGCGCGGCCGCCGGCCCGAAAGCGCTCGAGGACCTCGTGCGTCGGCCTCCGAAGCACGTCCGGGTAGTCGAAGCGCTGGCCGAGCAGCGCGAAGCCGGAATTGAAGAGGATCGGAACGACGATCAGCGCGATTCCGGCCAGCGATTGCTCGCTCATCCGCCGATTCTCCCTACACGGTCTCTCGGCGCGCGAGCCAGCCGATGAGCGCCCCCAGCACCGCCCCGATTTCCGGCGCAAGCGGCACATCGGTGGTCACGCTCACGAGGATGCCAAGCGCAAACCCGATGATGGCACCGAGCGCGATCGCGGCCGCGACGCTCACCGGCTCATCGGCCCGCGGTCACCGCGTCGGCCCTCGCCCGGTTCGAAGGCTCGGCCTTGCCTTGCCACCTTGTGGGTGGGAGGGTTGGCGCGACCCCCATTGCGAGGAGGAGGAGATGCCGAAGTACCTACTCCAGGCGTCATACGCGGCTCGGGGCGAGGAAGGCGTGCGCGCCAAGGGCGGCACCAATCGGCGGGATGCGGTCGCCGACACCGTGCGAAGCGTCGGCGGCGAGCTCGAATGCATCTACTTCGAGTTCGGCGACCACGACGCCCTTGCGATCGTCGATCTTCCCGACAACGAGGCCGCCGCAGCCATGTCCCTGATCGAAAACTCCACCGGGGCGCTGAGAGTGACGACAACCGTGCTGCTCACACCCGAGCAGGTAGACGAAGCGTCGCAGCGCGCCGTCAGCTACCGCCCACCGGGGCTCTGAGGACCCGGTCTCGGCTCTGGGGCCGGCCCCGGCGATTGGCGCCTTCCTACCGCTAGACGGCATGAACGCGCCAATCGACCGAGAGGGCGACGTGTTACGATATATCGCGTTATTACCGTCCAAGGAGCAACGAGATGCACCATCGACACTACTCACGACACTCGCGAATCGGCCCGCGGAGCAGCCACGGGCGTAGCTCGCACTTTCACCGCTGGGGACGCGGTGGAGCGCGCGCCCGACGCGGCGACATCCGCGCCGCCGTGCTGGCCCTGCTCGAGGAGAAGCCGATGCACGGCTACGAAATGATCACGGAGGTCGAGGACCGCACCGGCGGCGCCTGGCGCCCGAGCGCCGGCTCGATCTACCCCACGCTCCAGCTGCTCGAGGACGAGGGCCTGATCGAGGGCACCGAGGCCGAGGGCAAGCGCCGGTTCGAGCTCACCGAGGCCGGGCGCGAGGAGCGCGCCGCGCGCTCCGGCCCAGCGCCCTGGGACGAGGTGACGGCCGGCGCCGATCCCGAGCAGCTGCGGCTCGGGCGCTCCGCGCAGCAACTGCGCCAGGCGGTCGCCCAGGTCTTCTACGCCGCCGACGAGGAGCAGCGCCGCAAGGTCCGCGAGTTGCTGGACGAGACGCGTCGCAAGGTCTACGCGGTGCTCGCCGCCGACGACTGAGCCGCATGCCTCGCCGCCACCTTTTTCGGCGACCTCGAACACCAAGGAAGGAGTAGCCTGATCCCAACGAGCAGATAGGGAGGTAGTCGATGCGACGCAGAGCGATCGTCCTGGGCCTGGTGCTTGCGGGGCTTGCCGCCGGAAGCGCTCAAGCCGCCCCCGCGACCTTTGTCCACGGCCTGAGCCCCTACCCCAACCCGGGCGGCTGCCACGGTGCGCCGCAGTCGGGAACGCTCTTCGTGAACTCCGAGGTCGAGCCCTGGGTCGGCGACGATGGCAGCTTCAGCGGTAGCGATTCGCTGATCGGCACCTGGCAGCAGGATCGCTTTTCGTCCGGCGGCTCCAGCGGACTGCTGGTCGCCTTCTCGCACAACGGCGGCGCTGAGCTGGGTGGTCCCGCCCCTCGCCGACCAGCCGAAGATCACGAACTGCCAGGACCCCGACAACAGCGGGACGAACTCCGACTGGGAGCGGGCGACCGATCCATGGAGCGACATCTCGCCGAACGGCGACATGTGGTTCATGAGCCTCTCGTTCAACGACACGCGCAACCTGCGCAACGCGATGCTGGTCAGCAAGTCCGAGGACGGCGGGGCAACCTGGACCGAGCCGGTGACGCTGATCGACGACGCGAACCCGCACGTCTTCAACGACAAGAACACGCTGACCGCGGACCCCAACGACTCCGATCTCGTCTACGCGGTCTGGGACCGCTTGGTGTTCCCGAACGAGCGCTCGCAGGGCGAGTCCTCCGCGTTGTCGCCGCGCGCCTTCAAGGGCCCGACCTACCTCTCGAAGACCGAGAACGGGACGGATGACGACGGCGGCGACTGGACGACGAGGGAGATCCTCGATCTCGGCCGCAACGACCAGACGATCGGCAACCAGATCGCCGTCCTGCCGCGCGCGGCCGGCGAGACGGAGAGCACCTTGATCAACGTATTCGACTGGATCCACAACGACAACAAGCACGGCCGCAAGGGCGAGAAGATCTCGGCCATGTGGTCGACCGACTCTGGCGATACGTGGTCGGATCCGGTCGTCATCGATTCGCTCGCCGGGGCGGTTCCGTTCGACACCGACCCCGACGGCGCGCCCTGTCCCGAGCAGCTCGGCAACAAGAACGCCCCCTACATCTGCCGGCTGCGCACCGGTGACGGGGTCGCCGACATCGCCGTCGACATGAACGACGGCACGGCGTATGTCGTCTGGCAGGACGGCGGTCCGAACGGCAATGTCGTCATCCGGCTGGCGAAGTCGACCGACCACGGCCAGTCCTGGACGCAGACCTGGGCGTCGTCAACACCGTCCCCAGCACCGACGCGCATACGCCGTCGGTGGCGGTCGACGAGGTGGGCACCGTAGCGGTGAGCTACTACGACTACCGCTTCAACGAGGTGAACTCGAACGATGGGCTCGAGACGGCGCACTGGATCCGCCGCTCGTCGGATGGCGGGGCGTCGTTCGGGCCGGACGAGATCCTGGGCACGACCTTCGACACGCGAAAGGCCCCGTATGCGATCGGCTACTTCCTCGGCGACTACGACGGCCTGGCCTCGATCGGAGACGTCGTTCGAGCCGTTCTGGATCTCGACCGAGGGCTCGACCGCGGCCAAGCCGGTGCTCAACGGCGGCGTCGACATCGCAGACCGAACCAACGTGTTCTCGGCCTTCGTTCCGTAGGGCAAGGAGACGGGAGAGATCCAATGGACCATTCGAGCGTCGACCTCGTGGCGCTGAACCCACAGCCGCTGCCGCCCGACGCGAAGATCAAGCTCGTCGCGCTCAACCCGCAGCCGCTGCCACCGGACGCCACGATCGAACTCGTCGCGCTCAACCCGCAGCCGCTGCCTCCGCAGGCGACGATCAACCTGGTTGCGCTCAACCCCCAACCGCTGCCACCCCGAGCACGCATCAGGCTGGTGGCCCTGAACCCGCAGCCGCTGCCGCCCAAGACAACGGTCGACTTCGTGGCGCTGAATCCGCAACCGCTGCCGCCGAATGAGCCGCTCAACTTCGTCGCGGTCGCGGCGTGGCCTCCTGACTGACCGAAACTGGTACCGGGCCGAGGGAAACCCCGGCTCGGTTGGGCTCGGGCGAGGGGCCCTCGAGGCCGGATACGAGGTCGCGCATTCCGATCAGCGAGATCGTGATCTCGGCGAGCAGCGCGCGCGTTCGCAGGATGTCGACCACGCCCCGCGCTGCCCAGGGATCGTCCACGGGAGGATTCGCCACCAGCCGGCGAGACTGGGGGTCGAGGAGCTCAACGTCGATCGGCGCGCGAACCGGAGGCGGCGGCTCGCGCCGGGCGATCGCGGCGGCGACCGCAGCATGAGCAGCGTCGAGCTCGTGCACGCGCTCAACGAGCGCCTCGACCAGGTCGGCGGCCTCGGGAGGCGGTCGCGCAACCGACTGGCGTGCCAGCATCTCGGCTCCGTACCAGCGCGTGTGAGCGAACATCGACACCTGCTCCCAGATCGCGACGTCCTCGAAATTCTTGGGCCGCTCGGTGAGGAAAACGGCGAGCACGCCGTCGGCGCGCAGCGTCTTGGCACGCGCGCGGGAGCGCAGGCGGGATAGCCGCTCCGGGCTGACCGGACGCAAACGGCGCTCCATCGTCGCCGCCACGAGGCTCCCGCTCGCCTCGACCGCGTCGGCGAGCGACTGCGCCAACTGCCCCGTGGCACCCCGCGGCCACGCCGCCAGGCCGATCAGCACGCCCACCGCGGCGCCGAGCGCGACGTCCTCGACGCGGATGATCCCGATCTCCCAGCCGATCGGGTCGACCAGGTTGAAGAGGACCAAGACGAGCACCGTGAAGCCCGCCTGCCCCCACACGACGTTGAGCGATCCGGCCAGGAGCCCGCCCACCGTCACGATTGGGAGGACGAGTAGGTAGAGGTCCTCCCTGGTGCCGATCGCGAGCAGCAACGGGAGCGCGATCGCAAAGCCGATCACGGTGCCGAACACGGCCTGGAACGCGCTCGCGCCCGTCATCGGGGCGCTCGTGCGCACGACGCTCAGCGTCGCGAACAGCACCCAGAAGCCGTTTTCGACCTCGAATACGCCACCGAGCACGAGCGCGAGCGCCAGCCCGGCTGCCAGCCGCAGGCTGTTCTGGAAGGTGACCGAGCGGATGCTGAGGGTCGACGATCCGACCGTGACCAGGCGGTCGAGCATGCCCTCGACCCGGCGGTCGAGTCCCTCGCTCATCGAGCCGGCGCGGGCCGGGAAGCGGTCGGCGCCGACCACGACGCGGGCATCCGTGACGATGCCGCCGACGGAGGTGGCGACCTCGCCGGCGAGCACCGCGCGGTCGGCGCCGACCGCGAGCGCGTCGTCGGCCCCCGCAGTGGCGAGCTCCTGTACGAGCGCCGCATCGGTGCGTTCCCTGTGCGCACGTCCGGCGTCGAGCGGCAGCTCCACGGCCGGCGGCCGGTCTTCGCCACGCAGTGCGGCCGCGGTGGCGCTCAGTGCCTGCTGCAGCTCCTGCGCCAGGGTGCGCTCGGCGTCGGCGACAGCACGGGGCGGCGCCGGCCGCTGCGCCAGGCGCTCGAATATGAGCTGCGCGCGGCTGAGCCCGTAGCCAACGCGCATCTGTGCGTGGTCGCGCTCCGACGCCAGCGTCGGGCGCTCGCCGACCGCGACGCGCTCGGGCCGCGCGCCGGCGAGTGCCTCGCGCACGGGCTCGGCGAGCGACTCGGCCTCGGCCTGCGGCGGTTGGCCCGAGCCGCCGATGCCCCCCGCGAGCGCGTCTGTGGCGTCGGCGAGCGCTGCGCGCAGGCGGTCCCGGGGGCGCTGGGGCCAGATCGTCAAGGCCGCCACCAGCGATGCTGCGCCGCCGAGCAGCACGCCCGGCACTCGCGACTCCAGGGCGCCGATCGGCGCCGGGACGGCGCAGGCGACCAGGAAGAACAGCAGCACTCCGTTCGCGCCAGTGGCGACGTTCCGTCCCATCGCCGTGGACAGTGAGACGCACAACGCGACCACGAACAGCAGCGCGGCGGCCGCGACTGTGTGCTCGGACACGACCGTTCCGAGAGCAACCAGCACAGCGCCGATCACGGTCGCAAGCACATAGTCGCGTGCCTGGTCACGCAGATCGCCGCCGAACTCGGCCAGCACGAGCAGGCCGATCACGCCCAGCGTCGCGAACACCGCGAGCACCGGGTCGTCGATCACGATCCAGCCCAGGTAGAAGCAGATCGTCGTCGCGATCGCGGCCCTCAGTGCGCGCCGCTGCGGGAACCCCAAGATGCCCGCGACCCTATGTCACGCAACCGTCGCGGTGCGAATCCTCGGGCGTAACCGTGGGAGGGCGCGGCGTCCATGCCGCTGCGGCGTCCATGCCGCCCTCCGTTGGGCCCTCCCACGATCAGGCCCACCCCCCATAGGGCCTGATCCTGAGAGGGTGCTCGCCGAGGCGCTCTAGCTCCCGGTGACCTCCGATCCCGGCACCGGATGCGTGCTTCGTCGGCGCCCTTGCGTCTGATGTTGTAGCATATCGATTGTGAATATGCAACTGCGTGCATATGTTTTGAATAAAGACACGATGCGCATAGGAGCCAGGTCTGCGAGCTCGAGCTCATGTCGCGCCGGTCGGATAGAACTGCGGGCGTGAAGGCCGAGACGACAGAGCGTCCCCTCCTTCCCTGGCTGGGGCGCGCCTGTCGCCAGGCGCGCGAGGAGAGGAACGTCGTCCAGGTAAGGATCGCGGCGGCGATCGAGGTAAACCAGGCGACGATCGCGCGCTTTGAGGAGGGGATCGCGTGGCCGCGGAAGCCCGAGGAGGTGCTGATGGCCTACGCGAGCGAGCTCGACATGGACGTGCGGCTGCTCTGGCTTCACGCCTTCGTTCTGTGGCTCGAGCACGAGCCGGTCCTGGATGAGGAGAGTCAGGAGCGGATTCGGGCGGCGCTCAAGCGGCTGCAGATCTAAGAAGGGCGCCGGCGCGACGCTCGGCTCAGGGAAGCGGGTGAGACTGCGCCAGCGGTGGGCCGAGGACGGTCATGCCCGCGTCCTCCGCGAGTTCCGCGAAGGCCTCCCGCACAGCAGATCCCTCGCCGGCCACCTCCGCGAAGCGCTCGAAGAATCGCTCCATTCCCGGCGATGCGGGGGTGAAGACGAAGAGCATGTGGGCCTGACCCTCGCTCACGTTCTGCCAGCTGTGGGGTGTATCCCGCGGGACGAACGCGAACGAGCCCGGCGCCATGTCCATGACCTCATCGTCGATCCGTAGGCGAAACGCTCCGTCGACGAAGTACATGACCTCGTCCTCGATCGCGTGCTTGTGAAGGGGCGGGCCCTCCCCGGGCATCGTGACGCTCTCGCAGGCCGTCAGCGCCCCACCGGTCTCCTCGCCGCGAGCCTTGATCTCGAGCGGCCCCGCCGTCGCAACCGGATTACGCAGCGAGTCGCCCTCTCCCCGCGCCGCGTGGATCGATCGGGCGTCGCCGCTCATCGTCTCTCCATGCGGGTGTCGGGACCCGGGTTGTCGGCGTGGCGGTGGACGATCTTCCAGGCCCCGTCCTCGCGCCGGTAGATGTGCGTCACGCGAACCAACACCGGCTCCACGGGGCGCCCGGCGATCGATCCGTTGAAGCGCTCGAAGCCCAGGGTGTAGGCCAGGTCTCCATCCACGCCGACGACTTCGACGTCGAAGTGGAAGTCGCTGACGTCGGAGAACCGCGACGCGACCCATGTAAACGTCTCGCTCAGCCTGTCCCACCCGGACTGGGACATGCCGATCGCGCCGAAGAGCGTCACCGGGTCGTTCTTCGACCAGAGATCCATCCTGGGTCCGGGATCCCCATCGGTCACGAACGCCTCCTCGGCCTCGGTCTGCCGCGCAAGGACCGTCGAGCGAAACTCCTCGACCTCGGTCGGCTCGCCGTGCTCAGTTCCCATCTGACCTCCCTCGGTCGCGTCGGCGGTCCGTGATCCGGCCGCGCGAGCCGAGTCTCTCACGCCCTGAGCCGCGAGCACATAGGGGCGGTCAGGGACCGCGCCTCGGTCACTCCCCCAGGAACTCCCGGCGCTCGGCGGCCGTCAGCTGGCGCGTGACCTCGGCCCGCGCCGTTTCCAGGAGGTCGTCGAGCGACCCGCAGATCTCGCAGCGGTAGACCCGTACGGCGCCGTCGTTGCTCGCGGTCACGATCCGCTCGCCGGATGGGTCGAAGCCGACGTCGGCGACTACTCGGAGATCCTCGGGATCGAGGTCCATCGCGGCCGCGGCGCGAAGCAGGCGGCGAATGATGTCCTCCGATCGGCCGAGCCGGGGGTCGCCTGCCCGGAACTCGAGCAGCGGTTCGCCGGTGAAGGCGTCCCAGACCCGCGCCGTACCGTCATGGCTCGCGGTGACGACGAAGCGTCCATCAGGGCTGAAGTGCGCGGCCACCACGGTGTCCTCGTGGCCCGTGAGGACGACCCGGGTCCGGCCGCCGGCGAGGTCCCAGATCCGGGCGGTGTTGTCGCCGGAGCCCGTGACGACGAGTTCGCCGTCGGGGCTGAAGTCCGCCGAGTAGACGCTGCCAGAGTGACCGCGAAGGATCGTCACCTGCTCAGCGCTGGCGGCGTCCCAGAGGCGCACCTTCTCGTCCGTCCCCGCCGTCACTACCTGAGTGCCGTCCGGGCTGAAGGCGGCGGACTCGACGTCCCGCCCGGATCCCTCGAGCGTCCGTGAATCCCCGCTCGAGACGTCCCAGATGCGCGCGGTGCCGTCGTCGCTCGCGGTGACGATGGACCCGCTGTCCGGGCTGAAGGCGACCGAGTTGATCGTCGCATCGTGGCCACGGAAGGTTCGCTCGAGACCGCCGCCCACGGTCCACAGCTGGGCGTAGTCGGCCTCCACGAGCTCGGCCCCGACGAGATGATTCTCGCTCGTGGTCGCGATCAGGCCTCCATCGGAGCTGATGGCTGCGTGCGTGGCGATCAGGGTGCTGTCCGATACTGCGACGTCCTGAGCGCCCGTCTCGGGGTTCCAGAGGATCGGCACGACGGACGGTCCCGTGGTCAGCACCGAGTCCCCGTCCGAAGCGAAGGAGGCGTATGCCGACGGTAGGCCGGTGCGCAACTGCTCGCGAGGCTCGGCCGCGGTCGCATCCCAGATTCGCGCCGTGCCGTCCTGGCTCGCGGTCAGGATCGTGCGCTCGTCGGGTGCGAAGGCCGCCGTCGTCACCCAGCCGTCGTGGCCGAGCAGCTCCTCGACCACACGTTCCTGGCCCACGTCCCACAGCCTCGCGGTCCCGTCGCCGCTGGCGCTCACCAGCAGGCCTCCATCGTGGCTGAAGGCGAGGTCCGATATCGGCCCGGTGTGGCCGGTCAGAGTCGCGAGCGGCCGGCCCGAGGCGACCGCCCAGACGCGCACCGTCCCGTTCAGCTCCCCGGTCGCCACGCGCCTGCCGTCGGCGGTGAAGGCGGCTGATAGCGCCGCGCCGCCGGCGAGCGGAAGCCGATGCAGCGCGCGGCCCGTACTCGAATCCCAGATCACCGCGGCGTCCCGTCCACCGTCGAAGCTCCCCGAGAGGATCCGTGGATTTGCGCCGGGCCCGACGGCCAGGGGCCCGATCGGTCCCGCACGCGGGCGCATGATCGGGCCCGGGGCACCCGAGCCGGCGTCCCACAATCTCACCGTGCCGTCATCGCCCGCGGTGACGATCGTTTCGCCGTCGGCGGTGAACGCAACACTCGTGATCCAGTCGTGGTGGCCCTTCAGCACCGCGAGCTGCCTCTCGGTTTCGACGTCCCAGATTCGCGCGGTCCCGTCCTGACCCGCGGTCACGACTCGTCCCCCGCTCGGGCTGAAGGCGACCCGGCTGACGACACCGGTATGGCCCTCGAGCCGCGCTCGCGGGGCGCCGGTCTCGGCGTCCCAGATGCGCGCGGTGCCGTCCTTGCTGGCGGTGGCGACGAGCCCGCCCCGGTCGCTGAATTCTGCCCAGGCGACCCTGGCCTGATGCGGAAGCCAGGCGATGTGCTCACCCGTCGAGACATCCCAGAGCGCCGCGCGGCCGTCCCGGCTCGCGGTGACGACCCGGTCGCCGTCGGGGCTGAACTCGGCGTGGCCGACCCAGGCCTTGTGACGCATCACCACTTCGACGTGCGAGCGTGCCAGCGCCGCCCGTAGCGCCCGCTCCGCTTCCACGGTCGGGTAGGTCGAGCCGGCGCGCTCAGCGAGCAGGACGCTGAGCTCGGGGTCGTCGTCGAGCTGCGAGTCCGCGGTAGCGGCCAGCTCTCGCGACCGGGAGATCTGGGCCTGGCGCTCGGCCTCGTCGCGCTGGTCCTGGGCCTCGTTGCGCTGCAGCAGGGCAACGATCGCAAGCACGATCGCGACCGCGAGCGCGCCGAGCACGGCGGCGATCGTGACCCGCTGGCGCCGAGTCGCGGCCGTGCGGCCGGCGAGGATGTACTCGGTCTGAAGCGGCGTCGGCTGCGGCTCCTTGTGGGCGGACTGCTCGGAGAGCCAGGCTTCGGCGTCGCGGAGATCGCTGCCGCGGAGCAAATAGCTCGCGTCGCGATCGTGGCGCTCCCAGTTTTCAGCCTGCTCGAGCAGGCGGGTGTGCTTGCGCGTCCACTCGGGCAGGCCGTCGATCGCTGCGAGCAGGGAGCCCAGGCCCGGCGCGAACTCCTCGTCGGTGCGAAAGAAGATGTAGTTGCGGCTCGCGAGGTCGTCGGGGACCGCGACCCCGTCGGGCTCGTGGCGAAGCAGCGGCACGATCCGCTTGTTTTTGTCGACCGCGTACTCGCGCTCGCGGCGACATGGCTCCGAGCGCAGCGCGTCGGGGGTGATCACGAAGACGAAGATGTCGGCGCCCTCGATCCCGAGCTCGATCTCACGCCTCCACTCGACCGCCGGACCGATGTCCTCGCGGTCGACCCAGACGTCCTTGCCGCTCTCGGCTAGCGCCTCACGGAGCCGCTGGACGAACTCCTCGTCGCGACGCGAGTAGGAGATGAAGACGTCGGGCATCTCAGCCCCCAGCTACGGGGCTAATCCGGGGGTGGGCCGAACGGCTCGATGGGTGGGTTGGCGAACGGCCCCTTGACGCCCGCCTTGCCGCCTACGCGTCCGATGGCCGATTCCTCCACCAAGATCGCATAACGGTGCTCCTCGGGGTCGATCTCGACGCTTCCGAAAGAGGCATCGACTTCGTCGTCGCTAAGGCCCAGGTCCGCCTTGATCGCTTCGAGAGACGCACGCGAGGGATCGCACGCCACAGTCAGCATGTACTTGGCCACAGCGCTAGCGGTGGAGACATGCACGTCATCAGTTCACCTTCGCGAGTTCCTCCGCGAGCGGGCGGGGATTGATCGCGCCCCAACCACGATCGTGATCGTAACCCGGCTCGCCGAGGTCGGCGGCGGTCTTGCGGATCAGCCCACGGAGCTTCGCCGGTGGGACCTTCGCGGCGGAGTACTTGCTCCTGACCGCCGCCACCACGCCGGCCGCGACTGGGCAAGCCGCCGAAGTGCCACCGTCGGATCCGGGGTAGACCCGAGAGCCGGCGAACTCCGTATACGACGAGATGTCGGGCTTGTCGGCCGCGAGCCTGCCGGGGCCGCGCGAGGAGTAGCCAATCAGGCGCCTCTTCGTGTCGATCCCACCCACGCTAAGAACCTTCGGGTGAGAATTCGCGCCACAGATCGCGCGCTGGTTCCGCTTGAAGTCACAGCGGCCGTCGATGCACGGACTCCGCCCGCAGTTTCCCGCCGCAAAGAGGATGTCGGCGCCCTGGCGCTCGAGGCTGGCGACGATCACGTTGAAGGGATGCGCGGGGTTGTCGCTGTAGTTGCCGGGGTGCCCGGGGGGGAAGTCCCAGCTCGGCGAGAACATTCCCCAGGAGTTGCTGACCACCATCCGGCGCCGCCCGGGCGCGGTGTCACGGATCAACCGCAGCAGCTTGCTGTATCCGAGAACGCCGTCGCTGAGGTAGCCCGACATCACCTTGGGCCCGGAAGGCGGAGCGAGCAGCAGCGCATAGTCGAGCAGGGTCGCCTTTGGGGCGGCTATCCCCGCATCGAACGCGCACATCGTCCCGTGATCGACGGGATGTCTGCCAGGCTTGCCCGTGACCTTCGGCGGATTCCAACTCTTCCCCGTGTCGAGTTTGGGCTTCCTGCCCAGCGATTCGAGATGTGCCTTGTTGATTCCTGAGTCGACGATGGCGAGCTTCACGTTGCGCCCATCCATGCCACGGTTCTCCAAGTAGGAGACATCGAGGCGCTTCGCAACGTCCTTGTGGTTGCCCACCGGCTGCTTCGGGCAGACCATCGACTCGATTACCGGGTCCGAGAAGACTCCCACGACGTCCGGGTCCGAGACCATCAGCGCCGAAATGGTCTCGGAGACCGTGGCGTCCGCAATCTCGCCTCTGACTACGTGGGTGACAGCGCTCCGCGCGAACGAGAACTCCATTGGTTGATTCAGTGCGAACGGGTTTGCGCCGGGCTCCGGCGCCTGCGGCGTGGGAATCTCGACGGGCTCGTACGTCGCGTCAACGATGAGACCGGGCGCTGCTGGTGTCAGCGACTCGGCGAGACCGGCGGCAGGCGCCGCCGACGCGAGCGCACTTCGGGTTCGCTGCGAGGAGCGAAGCTGGATTAGTACGCGCATCAGTCCTCCCTTGGGCGTGTGTCAGGCGACTCTAACCCTTGCGGTCTGTTCAGAGCGCCAGTTCGGGATTTGGTGCGAGGGGCCGCTTCTAGCGGCCCCCGGGGGCGCGATGCAGCCTGCTGGCCATGGGTGTTTCGGGCTCGTCCATCGCACCGATCTGCTGGAGGATCGTCATCAGGTCGAAGTAGTGGCGAAGCACCTTGATCTTGCCGTCTTCGACCTCGAGCACCTCGACCGACTTGACCGTGAAGCGTTTGTTCGACGGCGGCAGCTCCCGACCGTCGGGGGTCGGCAGCGGACCGCTCTGCGTGCCCTCCCAGGTGATCTCGATCGCCACCGTGTCACCGCTCGGGTACGCCCCGGTGATCGTGCCGTGCTCGTCCGGAAACGCTTGCTTCCAGTGCTGCGCCGCGTCGACCCTGGCATCCGCCCCCTCGAGGCGGCGCTGCGTAGCGAGCTCCTCCTCGTAGAAGTCGTCGGCGAGCAGCGAGCGGAGGCGGTCGAAGTCACCGGCGTTGTAGCACTCGACGCTCTCGCGAGCCACGTCTTCTGCGCTTTGCGCCATCTGGCCTCCCTTCGTGGTGGGCTCCGGGGTCCATCCTAGGTCCGCCGCGATCATGGGTCAACGGGTCCGGTCCCGTAGTGGGGTCCGCGCTCCGTGTCAAGCGCGATCTTCGGGCCGGCTAAACGACTCGGCAATCACGAGGAATCGGCGGCAAAGGACGCCACCCAACTGGCTCCAGGACGCGATGTCCCGTGCCACCTCGCCGTGTGACCTGCGACGATCGAATCCAGCCGCCTCGACATGCTCCTCGATCCAGGTGTCCGCAATCTCGGCGGTGACCTCCGGATGGAACTGCAAAGCCCAGACGCGGTCGCCCAGGCGGAACGCTTGAAGACAGTCCTCGCTCCGCCCGAGCGGGACCGCCTTCTCCGGCAGCGAGAACTGATACTCGTGCCATAGATAGGCACGAAAACGTGCGGGCAACGCCCCGAGCAACGGATCCTTGGGCCCCTCAGGAGTTAGCTCGACCTCCTGCCAGCCGACAGACTCGTGCCCCATCGGAAAGACGGAACCGCCGGCCGCCTCAGCGATGAGCTGTCCGCCGAGGCAGATGCCGAGCACGGGCGTGCCGCCGGCGATCAAGCGGCCCAGCTCCTCGAGTTCGCGGTCCATCCACGGTTTGGCGCCGCGCTCGTCGAGGTTATCCGTGCCCCCGAAGATCATCACGGCGTCGTACGTGTCCGCGGGGCTCGGCGGCGACCCCAGCGAGAAACTGTGCTCATCCACGGTATTGCCGAGCTCCCTTGCCGTGGTGGAGAACGATCCCGAAGGAACGTCACTCTCATGGATCAGGGAGAGGATGCGCATCACCGAATCCGTTCAATCGATCCGAACTGAATACAACTTTAAGCCGAACCTGCAAGCGCGGTGAGGTAGCGTCGTTCAGGTAGGCGAAAAGGAGAGAGTCATGACCATCAGGATGGATCAGCCGAAGCGGTTTGACCTCGTCGGTGACCGGGTGATGATCGCCGGCATCGGAACCGGGTTCGAGGCGACGATCAACTACCGCGTCCACGAGGGCCACGACGAGGTCACCGGCTCGATCAACGTTGGCGGCGGCACGGGCGAGCACGCGCAGTTCCAGGTCAAGGCGAACGTCAGCAATGCGGCCTTTCAGCTCGATCGCCTCTTCGTCGAGGTGTTCGAGGTCAGTGCCCAGGACGGCAGCGAGATCCACAAGGTCTCAAAGCCCGTGCTGCTCGGCACGCGGATGGTCGATGGGGACTACATCGGCTACCGCGAGCACGTCGTTGAGGCGGGTGACACCCTCTCGGCCATCGCGCAAGAGCACTACGGCACGCCCGACGTTCAGCCCCTGGTGCGCGCGAACGTGCACCAGATCGACGACCCGGACCTGATCTTCCCTGGCCAGGTGATCCGGGTTCCGATCGGCACCGGTTGAGCAACATCGCCGCGACACCCGACCTGACCGGAATCGATCGCGCCCGCGTACGGAAGCTCGAGGAAGCTGAGAACGCCCGCTTCGTAGCCGAACGTCCTCGGTCGATGGAGCTCCAGGAGCGGGCGCGCCAATCGATGCCGCGCGGCGTCCCGATGGCGTGGATGGACGACCTGTACGAGCACCCGCCGATCTGGGTCGCCCGGGGAGAGGGCTCCCGGTTCACGGACGTCGACGGCCACACCTACCTCGACATGTACGTCGCCGACATGAGCGCCTTCTGCGGTCACGGCCCCGCCGCTGTCGCGGATGCCGTCGCGCACCGGATCAAGCAGGGCAACCAGTTCCTGCTCCCCGGCGAGGACTCGATCATCGTTGCCGAGCACCTCGCCGGCCGCTACGGGCTGCCGAAGTGGCAGTTCACGTCGTCGGCCACGCAGGCCAACACCGAGGTGATCCGGCTCGCGCGGGCGCTGACCGGACGCGAGATCGTGCTGGTGTTCGACGGCAAGTACCACGGCGAGGACGACCAGACCCTCGTCGTGCTCGAGAACGGGGCAGTCGTTCCCGAGATGCGGGGACTGCCCGCAGGAATCGAGGCGAATGCCCGGATCGTGCAGTTCAACGACGCCGACGCGCTCGAGGCCGCTCTGGCGCCGGGTGACGTCGCCCTCGTGCTCGCCGAGCCCGCGATGACCAACGTCGGGTTCCTGCTCCCCGAGCCCGGCTTCCACGAGCGGCTCCGCCGCGCGACGCGCGACGCGGGCACGCTGCTCGCGATCGACGAGACGCACTCGATGGTCTGCGCGTACGGCGGATTCACGCGAGAACTGGGACTCGAGCCCGATTTCCTCACGCTCGGGAAGTCGATCGCCGCCGGCGTCCCGCTCGCCGCGTACGGAATGCGCGAGGAGATCGCGTCCCTGATCGCTCCGCCGGAGGAGTCGCGGGTCGCCATGGGAGTCGTCGTCGACGAGGTGTCCACGGGCGGGACGCTGTTCGGGAACGCCCTGTCGATGGCCGCCGGGCGCGCCGCGCTGCTCGACATCCTCACCGAGGACGCGTTCGAGCGGACCGCGGCGCTCGGCGAGCAGATGGCGACCGGGCTGAGAACGGCGATCGAGCGGGCGGGCCTGCCGTGGAGCGTGGCGCAGTACGGTTCGCACGGCTCTTACTTCTTCGTGCCGGATCCACCCGTCGACGGCGCCGGCGCGCGGGCCGCCGACGACCCCGACCTGCGTGCCCTGATCCGGGTCTTCATGGCGAACCGCGGCGTGTGGGAGTCCGGGTGGTGGCTGGGCCCGACGGTCTCGGTCGCCCACGGGGCCGATGACATCGACCGCTATGTCGGGCTGTTCGGGGAGTTTCTCGCCGCGGTGACGTGAGCACACCCGTTGGCAGCAGCGAGCTCGGGTCGAGCAGACGGTCGCCCGCCTATCAACTTCAAAGGGGCAGGATTTGGAGGGTGAAGGAGTACCCACGCTGGCCGAAGCCGTCGGAGCCGCCGGGCTGTCGGAGTAGCGACCGAGCCCGATCTGCGTCGCGCAGCGACCCCCGGGACCACAACGTTGCACTTTCCAGCGAAGCGGACGACCACTTCTCGTCCTCAGCACCACTTGGATGGGAAGTACGGTCGGCCGCCGTGTCTATCGAGACGAGCCGGCCTACTACTGGCGCTTGGCCTTCTGCCTCGACGATGCCCAGGCAACGCCCAGGGCCAAAGCGAACAGAGCCACTGCACCGGCGGAAGCTAAGACACCGTTCATCGCTGCCCGGTACGTGATACCGGTCAAGACACCGACGCCCAGGATCGAAACCAGCAGCGCGCTGATCGCCCACCTTGCAGACACGAGGATCAGGCTAGCTCCGCGACGCGGATGGCGTCAGCGGATCCCGAGTCCCCTTGGACGCCAAGCGGCACGTCGGCCCACCGGCGCTCGCATAGATCGGGAAGGCTCGGCCGGACCAGGCCAGGCAGCCGACCAGGGTGTTAACGGGCGCGACACGGAGGCGCAAGGGTCAACGTCGGCGGTGACCGTGCGAGTCAGCTATGAGAGGAGATCCTTATGAGCCCTTCGCCGGAAGGTTCGAACACGTCGATCGGCATGCCGGGCGAGGACGCGACTGAACTTCAGGAGGGCTACGCCGAGGTCGGCGACGCGACGCTCCATTACGTGGAGACCGGCGACGGGCCGCTGGTCGTCCTGCTGCACGGCTTCCCGGAGTTCTGGTACGGATGGCGGCTGCAGATCGCGCAGCTCGCGGCCGCCGGTTTCCGCGTGGTCGCTCCCGACCTGCGCGGCTACAACCTGTCGTCGAAGCCCGACGGCCTCGCGGCTTACACCGCCGACAAGCTGGCCACCGACGTGCGCGATCTCATCCGCGAACGCGGCGCCGAGTCCGCGCTGCTGGTCGGTCACGACTGGGGCGGAACCGCCGCCTGGACTGCGGCGATGAACCACCCCGAGGTCGTCAACCGTCTGGTCATCCTCAACGCGGCCCATCCGCGCAAGCTCAACGAGGGACTGCGCCACCCCAGCCAGCTCGCGCGGTCCTGGTACTTCTTCTACTTCGCGCTCCCAAACCTGCCCGAGCATCACGTGCGCGCGAATGACTGGGAGTTCTTCCAGCACTTCCTCCGCGACGCCCAGCCGCCGTACACGGAGCAGGAGATCGATCGCTATATCGAGGCGTGGTCGCAGGAAGGCGCCGCGGCGGCGATGATCGACTACTACCGCGCCGCGGTGCGACCGCCGAAGGGCACCAAGACGGAGCTTCAGCCCATCTCGGCGCCCACGCTGGTCATCTGGGGCGAGAAGGATCGCTACCTCGGCCCAAGTCTTGCCGAGCCCCACGATGAGGACGTCCCCAACCTCGACCGCGTCGAGCGCCTGCCCGACGCGTCGCATTGGGTCCACCACGACGAGGCCGAGCGCGTCACACAACTGCTCATCGACTTCTTCGCCCCCGCCCGCCCAACCTGAACACCGTCGAACGTCGACGGCGTCCGGCGAACAGGCTTGGCAGCGAGGGAGGCCGACTCGACCGCACGATTGCTAAGCGCTACTTCTTAGCGCTACTCCGACAGCCCGGCGGCTTCGAGGGCGTCAGTCTCGTCGGGAACGCGCCAGCAGCGGCACCTCACGTGAGGCCACTGGCTATGCCTGTTTCAAGAACGTTAAGCGCTGGCCCCGGCGAGCTCGTCGGCCTCCATCCTTGCTAGGGACGCGTCGAGCACCGCGTACTCTGCTTCCTCGATCGCCGCGGAGGCGTAGGCGATCGCGAAGGCGGCGTCAGTCTCGGCGTTCTCCGCCCTCTTGTTCGCCCGGTCGAGGTCGTGCTCGGCCCTGCGGTCGGTCATGTCCTCCTTCAGTGCCGCCACGTGCTGGCTCCATGAGCGCTGCACGTCGTGCCACCAGGCGGAGATTCTGGCCCGATTCGCGTCGGCCGATTCGTGCAGCCTGTCGGCCTGGGCCTGAGCCGATGCGCGGGCGTTCTTGACGTCGGCCTCGAGGTCGGCCTTGGCCTTGCTCTGCGCCGCGGCCGCGTGCTCTTCCGCCTCATTGGCGCGTGCGGCCAGCTTGGTCAGTTCATCTGATAGGGCCATATCAGCCTCCTTCAACAAGTCGTGACTGCGGGTCCTTCGCCCCCGACCCGAGACTCAGCTCGCGAACGACCCTCGGTACGCCGACCATACACCCGGCCGCCCATATATCCAGCGGCAGCGAAGAACGCCTTTCACGATCTCGACATTTGCCTCCGACATCGCCTGCACATCATCTCTCGGAATGTCGGCTTCCCATATGCAAAGCGCAACTTTCACCTT
Source organism: uncultured Solirubrobacterales bacterium (assembly GCA_963729075.1). Taxonomy (GTDB): domain Bacteria; phylum Actinomycetota; class Thermoleophilia; order Solirubrobacterales; family 70-9; genus WHSW01. Next base: position 402,763 of record CAVSMU010000008.1, read on the forward strand.
CGGATCGTCGGGGGTAGCAACAGCCGAGCGATGGTCCGATCGAGCGGGCGCTACCTGGACATGCGCCGCGGGGAGGGCAGCGATTTAGAAGAGGTCCCCGATGCCGCGGACGGCGGCCCTGCCCAGGACGATCTCGAGAAGGACGCCGGCGCCACCGACGATCAGCCCGAGCGCCACGACCGCGAAATCCTCCAGCAGAACGCCCAGCGACACCAGCACCACCCCCAGGGCAGGCAGCGTGTCGAGGCCCGTGAACGGCGGCGCCAGGAACGCGCCCAACGACCCCGCGATCACGAGCAGCCCGAAGACAGTGTTGCTCGCCCGGTGGTCGAACAGAAAGCGGAGGCGCGGCCGGGAGAAGCGCTCGATCCGGCGGATCACCTTCATGAGTCCCTCGACGAAACGCGTCCGACCGCCGCCGGTCCCGAGATCGACCTTTCGCCAGCGCTCCGGCAACCAGATGCTGTCGCGTCCGGCGACCAACTGAAGCGCCACGAGCATCGCGATGATCTCGAACACGTGCGTAGCGCCGCCGGTCGGCAGCGGTAACGCCGGAAGGCCGAGCAGGAGGATGAAGATCAGCGCGAAGCTCTTTTCCTGAAAGACGTCGATCAGGCCGCCGAGCGTCTTGTCCCCGTCGCTTGCCAGCCAGCGCTCGACCTGATTGCTGACCTTCTCCGGAGTCGGGCGTGGCTCGCTCGTCGGCGTGGCGCGTTCAGGCACGCACCAATCCTGCCCACTGCGAGCCGCGACTACCCTCACCGTGCCGCGTTTTGCGCGGGCGCGTTGCGGGGACACTTAAGTCGTGATGGCGCACAGCAAGAAGAAAATGCGTCTCGACGACGAGCCCGCTACTCGGAAATGAAGGCCCAGAACAGGGCGAGGCGGAAGGCCGCACGTAAGGAGCGGAGGGCGGCGCGTAAGGAGCGGATGGCCGCAATCAAGGACCGCGATACCCCGCTCTTGAGATACATACGCGGAGCGCGGCGCTCTCGGAAACAATGGTGACGGCGAGGCTCTGCGCAGCCCGTCTGTGTTGACGACCCACCCGGGGCCGCGGGCGCGTCAAAGGACGGCACCCGGGTGTCGCTTAGGGCACCTCCTCCTCCGCCTCCTCCTCCGCCTCGCTCTCACGAGGCACGAGCACGAGGGCCTCTTTGCTTTTGTATTCATCAGGGAGCTGCACGCCCTCTGGCAGCCGGTCATTCAAGTCCTCGACAGACCGGAACTGCCTTACGCGCACCGACAGGCCAAGCCTGTTGGCCATGTTGCGCAACCTTTGTGCCTCGTTTGAGGTTGCACTCTTGTAGTCCTGGCCCTCCACGAGCACTACGTTTTCACCGTTTGCGGCGGCCTGTAGCCACTCCTGGCCCTTAGGAGACCCCCGACCAGGCGAGCCAGGATCGACAGGCACTGTGAACGGCATGAACCCCAAGCCTTTCCAGGGCCTCAAATCCCGTAGAAGCCCTCGGTGAAGAAATACCTGCCCCCATAGTACCTCCGCGCGGTGGGGGAAAACACGGCCCAAACGGCACGAAGTAGAGGAATCGCCCGGTAACGAGCGAAGGAGATCGCGTGTCTCGCGACCCGCTCGCAACGCTCCCACCTCCCCCGCAACCGCCTCGCACGAAGCTACGGCCGGCGCCCCTCGATTCCGAGCGTTTCCTGCGGTATCTCCTGGCAATCGTGGTGACGGTGGCGGCGCTCCTGGTCGCGGTTTCACTTGCGACCATCTTCTTGGCGTAACCAGGCGCTCGCCTGGCGCTCGTCTCGCGCGATGTTTCGTGCCTAACCGGAGCGATCGGTGAACCGAACGCCTGCGCCCTGCGAATAGGACGTTGTAACCGCACGCATACAGGGCCGGAGCGCATAGCCGCTGCGGCCCGAGAACCCAAGAGGCGAGAGGCAATGCGAGGGATCATCGGAACCATCGGAGCGACGTTGGCGGTCGTCGCTGCCCTGGCCACCACGGCCACGGCTCAGGACCCCGACCAGGGCCGGACCTCATACGCGACCGTGACCTCCATCATGGGCACGGACTGGGAGGACGACTGGTTCGAGGACTACGAGGAGGGCGACCAGCTCGACGAGCAGGAGAATCTCTTCACCACGGGGGGAGCCAATTTCGCCATGGGAGACGGCAGCGTCAGATTCATCGCGATCGCCGCACAAACCTGGTGGGCCGCGCTCAGCCCCTCGGGCGGGGAAGTCCTGGGATCTGACTCGTAGAGGTCAGCTCACAGCCCGGGCGTTCGCGGTTGCAGGGCCCGACGTACGATCCTGGGCATGCCCCGCTCGGTCTCACCGCTTCCGGACTCCGCCGACGTGGTCATCCTCGGGGGCGGGGTGATCGGCACCAGCGCCGCATTCCACCTGGCCGAGGCGGGCGTCGACGTCGCGCTCGTCGAGCGGGCGCAACTCGGGAGCGGCTCCACGTGCCGAGCGGCCGGCGGGGTGCGCACCCAGTTCTCCGACGCGCTGAACGTCGAGATTGCCAAGCGCAGTCTGGACGCGTTCCGCAACTTCCGCCGGCGGCCGGGCTGGGAGATCGACCTCAAGCAGGTCGGGTACCTGTTCGTCCTCAGCCGTGAGCCCGACGTCGAGAAGTTCGAGCGCAGCGTCGCGCTTCAGAACGAATACGGACTGGCCTCCCGGATGCTCACGACCGGCGAAGCTCGCGAGCTATGCCCACTGGTGCAGGGGGACGACATCCTCGCCGGCGCGTTCTCACCCGGCGACGGCCACGCAACCCCCGAGGGCGTGGTCCAGGGATACGCGTTCGCCGCTCGCGCCTACGGCGCGGAGATCCGCGTCAACTGCGAGGTACTCGACATCAACGCAAGCGGCGACGAGATCACCGAGGTCGTCACCGATCACGGCTCGATCCGGACGAGCACCGTGATCTGCGCCGCCGGCGCCTGGTCGCGAAGCTGCGGCGCAATGGTCGGCTTGGATCTGCCGGTCACGCCGTTGCGGCGCCAGATCCTGTTCACCGAGGCGATCGACGGAATCCCCGCCCAGATCCCCATGACGATCGACTTCGAGTCGAGCTTCTACTTTCACCGCGAGGGCCCCGGCCTGTTGATCGGGATGTCCGATCCGCATGAGCAGCCGGGCTTCAGCGTCGAGACGACCGACGACTGGATCCCTGGCCTGATGGAGGTGGTCCGGCGGCGGGCGCCGCGGATCGCCGACGCCGGTATCCGCGGCGGGTGGGCCGGGCTCTACGAGATGACGCCAGACCACAACGCGATCATCGGGGAGGCGACCGGCGTCTCGCGCTTCCTGTACGCGACCGGGTTCTCCGGACACGGATTCCTCCAGGCCCCCGCCGTCGGCGAGATCCTCCGCGACCTGGTCTTGCGTCGCCCGCCGTTCGTCGACATAGGACCTTTGAGCCTGGAGCGCTTCGACGCGTCCGCCCTTCGCCCCGAGTACAACGTTGTATAAGCGGTCTTTCATCTTCCGCCCAGAACTCACGGAGCAACCAATGACGACAACCCAGTCCCAGCAAGAGCTGTCCGTCTCATCGACCGACGAACTCCGTTCGCGAGCCCGCGGGGCCCTCGAGAACTGCGGTGTCGATCTTTCCTCGCCCGGGACGGGGCCGTCCGTGAGCGCGCGCTCGCCGATCACGGGCGAGGCGTTGTTCGACGTGCCCGCCGCAGACCGGGCGGGTGTGGAGGCGGCAATCGCCGAGACCGAGCGTGCATTTCGTGAGTGGCGTGGCGTACCCGCGCCCG
>CAVSMU010000009.1:0-115100 GCA_963729075.1 uncultured Solirubrobacterales bacterium
TGAGGGCCTTGTGGCCCGCAAGGGCCGTGGAGGTTCGACTCCTCTCAGCCGCACTGGGAATTCCCCGCTCAGGCGCCGGATTCCACGTATCTCGTGGACCGAACGATCATCGACGTCCCGCTCCGTGGGCACCAAACGGGCACCAAACCCTCTGAGGAATCTCATGCCTAGGCGCCCACCGAGCCGCCCGGCCCCTTGGGGGCCGCCCGTCAGATGGCGCTTTCAACCCTTCGACACAGACGGCAATGGGCGTCCGGTGGGGGTCCCATGGTGAGTTCGAGCGCGACGACCCGTCGAAACGACCTCCCGGCCCTCGAGTTCTTCGAGCCAGACCTCAATCGCCTCTCGCCGATACCGTCGCAGGGTCCGCACTAGGTCGGCCCTCGAGACCGAGGCGGGTGTGACCGGCGGGCGGGCGTCCCGTAGCGTTGTTAGCGATGGCAACGGCTCGCACGCCAGGGGTTGCGCTCGCCACGACGATCGTCGTGCTCGTGATCACGAGCGTTGGGCTTGCACAGCCCAGCAATCGCATCGACGACCGAAACGACGGTCGCCAGGTGTGCCCGAAGGGATCCGGCGCCGCCGGCTATGACGCCGATCGCCTCGAGGACAAGCGACTGAAGCGTGCTCGCCGGATCGCCCACGAGCACGACTGCACCGTCCGAGTTGTAAAGCGAGATGGCGAGCACCTACCGGTGACCGATGACCTTCGGCCAAACCGCATCAACGTTGCGGTAGTACGCAGCCGAATCAGACGTGTGATTGGCGTCTTCTAAGGGTCGAATCCCTGGCGACCGCCGGACTGCGGCCTTCGGGCGGGGCGAGCCGCATCGCCGCTCCCGCTTGGGACGACAAGCGGTACACATTCACGCAACGGGCAGGCGACGTCGCTCGACGATCCGTGCGTCGTAGCGAGAGACATATCGGGCCACCGATCGGATTTAGGTACGAGGCACGGACTCAGGCATCCGGATGTTGTGCTTCGCATGGAAGCGGGACCCGTCGAGAGGTACTGGGGCGGGGCGATCTAGGGGAACGTCGAGCTGACACGGTTGGAGGGCAACCCTCCGCGGCTCCCAGACGCGGGGGTTGCCGCCGCGTATATCCTGAGCATGCTGTTCGACCAGGCACGCTTTGCGCACAAGGAGGACCTATGTCACACCACTACTCGGGCGCTGATTTCGGCTTCCCGCTCGGCGATGCCCGACTCGACTTCTGCGACCTGTACGCGTTCCCCAAGCCGGGGGACGCAAACAGATCGATCCTCATCATGGACGTGCATCCGTCCAAGGCTCTGCCGGAGGGGGCCACCACTACAGAGCCATTCGCGCCCGAGGCGATCTACGAGCTCAGGATCGACACCGACGGGGATCTGGTCGCGAACATCACCTATCGGTTCCGATTCTCGCCGTCAGAGAACGGGGCGCAGAGTGCGACGGTCCGCCGCGTCGAGGGCGCAGACGGCGCCGGCGAGAGCGACGGCGGGGAAGCGATCATCGAGGGTGCTCCGGTATCGAGCGGCCCGGAAGCTCCGGTGACGCAGGCGGGCGAGTACCGCTTCTTCGCTGGCTGGCGTAGTGACCCCTTCTTCTACGACGCGGGCGGTGCCCTGAACGACTTCCAGTTCACGGGAGACGACTTCTTCGCCGACGCCGACGTGTGCAGCATGGTGCTCGAGCTTCCCAATGTCGAGTTGGGAGACGGCGAGGTGGGTCTCTGGCACCGAACGCTGGTCCCGGCAGATGACGCGAACTGGACCCAAGTCGAGCGGGGGGCTCGAACCCAGGTGGTCCCCTTCCTCGTCCCGAACGAGGAGAAGGATGCATACGTCGGCAGCGAGCCGGCAGATGACGCTCGCTTCGTTGATGTGCTGGCCCACTCGCTGGAGCACACAGGTGGGTACTCTCCGGAGGAGGCCAAGCGGGTCGCGGGGACCTTGCTGCCGGACATCATGCGATACGACCCCAAGCGCCCGGTTGCTTACGGGGAGAACGGCCGCCTGCTCACCGACGATGTGGGCGATTCCAATGTGGCCATCTTCACGAACGGGAAGGTGACGGAGGACGGGGTGGGCCCACACGACGACCTGCTCCCCGCGTTCCCATACCTCGGGCCGCCACACGAAAACCGGACGGAGCCGTAAAGAGACCGCCGCCCTCGGCGAACTGCGTACAAGTCTGCCTGCGCCTGAGATCGGCGCCGCCGATGCCTGCTAGATCGGCCGGCGCGCTTCCGCAAAGGACGAACACCGGGAGCGAGCCAGACGGCTATTACTCGTCGCGCAATGCGACACTCCACTTCACGCAATTGAGGAGGGCCGATGAGCCTTGCCTATCGGATTCTGTACGCCGTCGGCTTCACCCCCTGGGAGCAGATGGCCGACCCTCAGATCGCGGGCCAGATCTCCGATCTCTTTGCGCGCGAAGAGGAAGGACGTGATCCGCCCTATGGCCGGGCGCTCGATCTCGGCTGTGGGAGCGGGATCTGGGCGGTCGCGCTCGCTCAGCGTGGCTGGCAGGTCACGGGCGTGGACTTCGTCCCGAAGGCCTTGCGCAGGGCACGCGAGCGGGCGGAACAGGCAGAAGTCGAGGTCGAGTTCCTCGAGGGTGACGTGACGAAGCTTGACGCCGCCGGCGTCGACTCAGGGTTCAAGCTTCTTCTCGACTTCGGCTGCTTCCACGACGAGCTGTCGGACGAGCAGCGAAAGGAAGAGGGTCGCGAAGCTACTGCGGCCGCTGCCCCAGGCGCCACGCTGCTGATGCTGAGCTGGAAACCGGGGCGCCGAGGACCGCTTCCGCGTGGTGCGAGTCGCGACGACATCCAAGCTGCATTCCCCGAGTGGAGCCTGCGCCACGATGTAGCGGTGGACCTCCCGTCCGGCGCGCCCGGATATGTGAAAAGGGCCGAGCCGCGTTTTTTCCTATTCCGCCGCGACTGATCCGTTCGGCTTCTGCTTGCGCGTGGTTGCGGTAGCGGAAACGGCTCGAGGTAACGGCCCCTCTCGGCTCCCGCGTCGGCCTACGAGCACTAGCGCGCTTCCCGGCAGCGGCGGTGTCAAATTTTCAGCGGGTTGACACGACTGACAGCTCGAAATGACCCGCCGCCGCGCGAGGCAGGAATTCGCTCCTGCGATTCGTCCACGCGGGTCTCCGAGGATTACGTTGGAAGACCGACGGCTTCGGAAGCCGCAACCACGTTATGGACTTCTGCGATTTCGAAGGCGTGTGACCACGGCCGCCGAGGCGTGGCCGAGACCTCCACCCGTCATCCGGCAGCATCGAGGGGAGTCGGCGAGGGCGGCTTCCTGGCTCGGAAACAAGGTGGCCGTTGAATGGCGGAGCTCACTGAAACGGCTGCACGCCGAGACACCGCGCTCCACGCGGCGGCAAGGTCTCGTCGATGAGATAGGCGGTGAGGTAGGGGAACGTGCAGGACTGACCGAACGTGCCGTGTCCGTAGCCGTCCACCGTGAGCAGGCGCGCGCGGGCGAGCTGCTTGGACATCGCGACGGCGCCCTGGTAGGGGGTGGCAGGATCGTGAGTGACCCCGATCACCATGATCGGGTTCGCGGTGCGACGGTCCCATGGTCCGGTGTAACGAGCCGCCGCAGTAGCGGGCCAGGTGGCGCACGGTTCGGCGAGCCAGGTCCAGCCGCCTGCCATCGGTCCCGAGCGAGCGGCGGCGCGCGCGGCGATTCGGGGAAACGCCGCCGGCCCCGGGTTCGGGCTCTCCCCGCAGACGACCCCCAGGAATTGCCCGAAGCTGTCGTAGTTCGCCCCCGTGGAGGAGCCGCGGGCGGGCGCTGGGCCTGCAGGAGGCAACGGCACCGGAACATTGCGCGACAACGGTGCACGGCTTGCGGAGCGGTCCGTCCACACGCTCTGCAGCATCTCGGCGATCTGGCCCCAATCCCCGACCCCGTAGAGACCGGCGCCCACAGTGCTCACCAGGGTGGCGTAGGACGGTTTCGTCCGGGACGGAGCCTGCCGCAACCGTGCCAGCAGCCTGGCGAACTTGGCGCGCGTTGCATGGGGGCCGCCGGCCGAGAAGGCACACTGCGCCTTTTCGGTGCGCCCGCACAGATCGAGAAAGGCATTCAGCGTTTTGCGCGCACCCAGATCGGAGTGCTGGCGCAGGAATGTCGGAAGGAATGACGCGCGGCGTTCGGAGGCTCCCCGTTTACGAGCGACCCACGCGGTCGGGTTCGTATTGGAGCCGAGAACCATCGTCCGAACGCGCCCGGGGAACATGTTGGCGTAGGTGGCTCCCAGCAACGTGCCGTAGGAGTTTCCGTAGTAGTTCAGCTGTTCCGAGCCCACGGCTCGGCGCAGCAGGTTCAGGTCCTTTGCAGACTCGGCGGTCGACATGTGCCGCAGCAGACCGCCGTCTCGTCGCTCACAATGTCGGCCGAAGGATGCATAACGCTTGATCCATCGCGCCATCTCAGCCGGTCCGACCGGGAACGTATCGCCCGCCTGCCCTACGCCTGCGAGGAAGCGATGCTCACCCGCCTGCGAGGCGAAGCACTGCACCGAAGCGCTTTCGCCAAAGCCGCGCGGATCCCAGGTGATGACATCGAAGCCTGCCTGCAGCTCCTCGGGGAGGACGTCGAAGACCACGGGGAGCAGCGCCTTGGCCGCCCCCGGTCCGCCCGGGTTAAGGAACAGCGTGCCCATGCGGCGGGACGGATCGGCCGCCGGATGTCTGATCACCGCGAGCCGGATCGTGGCGCCGTCGGGATTGCGGTAGTCCCGCGGTACTGCGGCGGTCGCACACTCGAAGCCGCTTTGATCCTGGCAGGGAGCCCATGACAGGTCGGGCGTCCGCACTGCCGCATCGCTTTGCGGCGCCAGGCAGGCGGCAAGACCCAGCAGGCCAAGAACAATCAAGCCTGTTGTACGGAACCCGGTGCGGTGGAGGCGACGTTCGAGCAGCCTCATAGGCAAGGCCCGGCCCGAAATGTCGATCATCGCTTCCCCTGCATTGCCGAGCTTGGGCGAAGAGCGTACCGCGGATCTCCTCTGCGGGCCCGAGGGGGAGCGATACGACCCGCATTCCATGCGGAGCAGCAGTCCTGCCGGAGGACCAGTCCGCTCCCGCTCCCGCGTGAGGCTGTCGCGCAAACTGTCTTGCAGGCCAAGGGGGCGAGGCCCTTGACCCTCTGGGCATCGGCGATCTCGACGTCCCAGCCGCAGGCCTCGAGCGTGTCGTGGACGAGCCGGGCGCCGGTCATCGACTCGATGACCGTGTAGACGGGCTCGGCATGGACCTCATCGATCCGCCTTGCGAGCGTTCTCAGGCTCTCGACGTCAGGCGGGACGGCGAGCTGGTCGACGTGCTCTCCATGCTCGGAGAGCAGGCAGACGTCGATCTTTCGCCGACTCAGGTCTAATCCAGCGTGCAACATTGAAGTGGGCCTCCTTGGTTGCCTCTCGGTTGGTGAACAACACCGGTGAGGGTTTCACCAACGGAGGCCCTTCTTCATGGCAGTCCGATGCGGGAGCGGATCGGACGGGGCGAAGAGAACTCCCTCAGGCCAGCGCTATCAGAGCGACGACCCCGAGCCCGAGCACCGGGCCGGCCGCCGCGAGAGCTGCCGTCCGCCAGCCCATGGGGTGCTTTTCCTCACCGAGCGGACCGGCCTCCTCGCGTCCACGAATCGTTCCCTGGGCGAAGAGTGCGATCCCATAGAGCGCGAAGCCGATACCGACGACAACGTAAGGCCAGGTTGCCCCGGACGTCTGCAGCTCGGGCGCCAGACGCCCGATCCCAACGGCGACCGCGAGAGCCGCGAGCCCTGTGCGCCACCAGGCGAGCTCGGTCCGCTCGCCCGCCATCAGAAGGTTCCTGCGAGCTGCTTCTTGCTCCTCGGTTGAGGTCACGGTGGCGTCCTCGACTGCCCGTCGGCGCTTGAGCCTAATCGAGGGGGCGCCGAGCATGTGGAGGCAAATCGCGGCTGACTGGGGGCGCGCTGTTTTGAGGCATGGCTGTCCCGACCGGCCTACCGCGATCCGCCCACCGCAGGTGGCCGGTCGCGGCGCCGACGGGCGCGCGCAGAGCACCTTGGTGCGCCGGGCGAAGACCGACCAGGGGAGAGGCCCTGTTCGGCAGGATCGATCGAACCGACGCTGGCGGTCCCGCTAGACGAGGTCGGTCTCGACCGCGATGCGTCCCGACTTGGCGGCGGCGGCCAAGGCGTGATCGCGCAGAAGACGCCGAGGTTGAGGGGCGGTCCGGATCATCGCCGCGCAGGTCGTGGGTGGCCTTCGAGAGCGGAGGGTGGCCGCTCACTGACGCTCGCTCCCCGCTTGGGACGACGCATGAAAGTCAAGGCCCCGGTGGACGCATCTCCTCCTATTTGCGAAAGTTGTCTCTCGGGCGTCGGTGACGACGAGCTAAAGCGCAGGACTTGGGGCTTTGTCTTGCCGCGCGGCTTGCCCGCTTGACGGGCCATTAGATGCGCGCCCCGGTGTCGCGCCGGCGCCCTTCTTCTTCGCCTGCGTTCGCTGCGAGTCGGCGACGGTGCGCTTGTAGGCGGCCCCGGCCTGGCTCGCGAGCTTGCGCTCGGCCTCGCGCATCTTCTGCCGGGTCGCCCAGACCCCTGTATTGGTGCCCTCGAGCGTCGGCGCGCCAGCGCGGATGGCGAGCAGCCGCAGCTTCTTCTGCGTCAGCGACGGCTGCCCGTAGGCGTAATCCTCCTCGCGGGCGAGCAGGCATTCGCGTGAGACAGCACCGTGGAGGTTCGACTCCACTCAGGCGCACTGGGAGGCCTTGGCACATAGCATGGGGCTTCGAGGATCCGCGAGCGGCTCCGAGCCATCGCGTGATGGCGCTCCTGGGGTGCATCCCGTGAACTCAGATCAACAACCGCCGCGCGGCAAGGGCGCCGCCCTGGCGTTGCTGGCGACGACGCAGTTCGTTGTCATCCTCGACGCCTCGATCGTCAACGTGGCCCTGCCCTCGATCGGCAGCGCGCTCGAGTTCTCGCAGCAAAATCTCTCCTGGGTGGTCAACGCCTACACCCTGACCTTCGGTGGCTTCCTGCTTCTCGGCGGCCGCCTCGCCGACCTCCTCGGGCGCCGCCGCATGTTCATGATCGGCCTCGTCCTCTTCTCCTTCGCCTCTCTGCTCGGCGGTCTCGCTCAGAGCGACCTGTGGCTGATCGCGGCGCGCGCGTTGCAGGGGCTGGGGGCGGCCCTCATCTCCCCTGCCGCGCTGTCGCTCGTCACGACGATTTTCGCCGAGGGCGCCGAGCGCAACCGGGCGCTCGGAATCTGGGGCGCCGTGGCGGGCTCTGGCGGCGCCGCGGGGGTGTTGCTCGGCGGCATGCTCACCGAGTGGGCCGGGTGGGAGTGGGTGCTGTTCGTCAACGTCCCGATCGGCGTCGCCGCCGCCGCGTTGGCGCCGCGCCTGCTGCCCGAGAACCGCGACGAGGGAGCGGCCCGGGACTTCGACGCGACCGGCGCGGTCCTCGTGACCGGGGGACTCGCGCTTCTCGTCTACACCCTCGTAGACGCGGAGTCGGCGGGCTGGACCTCGACGCAGACGCTCGGCCTCGGCGCGCTGTCGCTGGCGACGCTGGCGGCGTTCGTCGGGTGGGAGTCGCGCGCGAGCCACCCGCTGATGCCCTTCGGCATCTTCCGGCTCAAGACCCTGCGCGGCGCGAACGCCGTGGGGCTGCTCCTCGGCATGTCGTTGTTCGCGATGTTCTTCTTCATCTCGCTCTACATGCAGCAGGTCCTCGGCTACAGCCCGATCGAGGCGGGCTTCGCGTTCCTGCCGCTGGCCGTGACGATTATGGTCAGCGCGACCGTGGCGGCGCGCCTGGTGACGCGCTTCGGCGCGAGGGGGACGCTCGTCGTCGGCATGCTGCTCATCGCCGGCGCGCTGGTGTGGTTCTCTCGGGCCGCGGCCGACGGCTCGTATCTGGGCGATCTGCTGTTCCCCTCGCTCGTCGTCGCCGTCGGTCTCGGCCTCGCCTTCGTCCCCGTCACCATCGCCGCCGTGGCCGGGACGCGCCCCGACGAGGCGGGACTCGCGTCCGGGTTCATCAACACCAGCCAGCAGGTCGGCGGCGCGCTCGGGCTCGCGATCCTGGCTTCGATCGCCACCAGCCGAACGGCGAGCGTCGTCTCGGAAGGCGTAGGCGACCAGGCGGTGGCGCTGACCGAGGGCTTCCAGTCGGCGTTTCTCGTCGGCGCGGGGTTCGCGCTCGCGGGCGCGATCCTGGCCGCCGTGACGATCAGTTCGCGCGACTGTCGCGAGCGGATCGAGTCCGGGCGCGTGGATGTCCCCGCGCCCTGTGCGGAACAGCCACAGGCAAAGGTGCGCGTCGCGGTCCGCTAGTCGAGGCGCCGAGTCAGCCACCTCAGGGCGGCAACGTGCTTCGTGCTTCCGCTCTCGCGCCGTTGCAAGCGTCTCCGTGGTTGAGGCGCAGACGATCGCAAAGGCCGACGGGCAGGCATCTGGCGTCGCTCCCGCAAAGGACGAGACTCGGAAGCGGGCCTTGGCGGTATCGCTCGTCGCGCGTAAAGCAGAAGGGAGCGCTGGTACGTTGAAGAACCCTCCATCAGTTGGAGTGAACGCACTGGCCGACAAGACGTCGAAGAAGTCAACGACAGTCGCCAATAAGGGCGCCGTCGAGCGGGTCGCGGCGAAGGCGCCCAAACCGCGCACGACGGCACCGAAGTCGCAGTCCCGCAAGGTCGCAAAGCCGGTCCTCCTCGCAGGCGGCAACCCTCAGATCGCGAAGGCCGACGGCGACGCCCCCGTCCAGGACTACATCGCGGCCATGCCGGGCTGGAAACGCGACGTCGGGCGCCGCCTCGACGCGCTCATCGTGCGCACCGTCCCCGACGTGCGCAAGGCAGTCAAGTGGAACTCGCCCTTCTATGGCATCGAGGGCGGCCAGGGCTGGTTCCTCAACTTTCATTGCTTTACGAAGTACGTCAAAGTCGCTTTCTTCCGCGGCACGTCGCTCCATCCTCTTCCCCCCGGCGAGTCCAAGCACAAGGAGGTGCGCTACCTCGATATCCACGAGGACGACCAACTCGACGAAGCGCAGCTCGCCGGTTGGGTGAAGCAAGCCAGCCAGTTGCCCGGTGAAGACCTATGAGGCAGTCGACGATGCTCTCGCCGGCAGCCGACACCAGGGTCGCGCTGCTCGTCACCGAGCCGGTTTCCGGGCTGCCCGATCCAGCGTCGCTCTGCGCCCGCCAAAAACGTCGCGACCGATCACCGGGCTGACGAGAACCCCTCGCCCTCTGTCGTCAGTTGCCGAAGGCCAGCAGCTCATCCAGGCCGGAGAGTTCAAAGGCTCGGCCGACCTGGCCTAGCGGCCGCAGCACGCGGAGGACGTGGCCGTCGTTCTTCGCTCGTCGGTCGGCTTTCACGATCATGGCGAGTCCCGTCGAGTCGATGAAGTCCAGCTCGCTTAGGTCGAGCACGATGCGCGAGACGCTCGTGGCCTCAATGCGGATGAACTCGTCCTCCAGCGCCTTGGCGTTTGCCAAGTCCAGCACGCCGTGAAGCGACACGAAGCGGGCGTCCTGCGGCTCGCTCTGGATCGTGAGTAAGCCCTGCTCAATCCGCCGCGGCTCGTCCGACATAACGACCTTCCTTCATCCCTCTCGGTGGAAGGCCGCAGTCGAAGGGAGGAGAAGAATGAGAAGTGCCCCGAGCGGCCAGGTGTTAACTCAGCCTACTCTGACTTCGTCGACGGGGTCAAAGCCAAAGGGCAGAGAGAACGGCTCTCAGAGCCCGGATGCCGGGGAAGGTCGCCGATCGGTGGCAATCGACGTACAGCGGGATCTGTGTTCTGGATTCGGTTGTCGGTCGCGTCGCCGTTGACGTGGTGGACCTCCAACGGCACGTCTTCCCGGCCGCAGTCGGCGCAGCGGTGCCCATGGGTCGCGAGCATCCGCGCCCGGAGCCTCACAAGCTGGCGGCCACGGAGCGGCCCGTCGATCCGAACGCCGGGCGGCGGTGCGCTCACCGGTGCTTAGGCTGGGCACCAGCTCACCGTCGCACTGACCGGCGCGCGCCGTTTCCCTTTCATCGTCCGTACCGCTGCTGCCCCTGTCGATCGCTTTGTTTCACGACGTTCCGCACTCCGCGCACGGGCGAACCAAGCGCACTGCTGCAGCGCGGCCGTTGACCCGAGACTCAGGCCTCGCCAGTCAGCCGATTACATGGAAGACGAAGTCGATCTTCGTTCCTGCCGGGTTGTGGAACTTGAGTTCCATCTCACCACGCGCGTTCCGATACGCGCCCGTGCCGCCGGTGATCGCGAGGACGCTGTCACTAGTGTCGAAGAACGGGCCCTGGACCGTGATCTGCCCCTCTGGCAGAAACGTGGTCCAGCTGCACTCCCACGACTCGCCCACGACCATGCGGATACAGGATCCCTGATCGGTGCCGACCTTCTGCGCCGAGCGCCGACGGCGCGCACGGGATCGCCCGCCGGGGCCGGCGCCGGGCGCCGCGAGCGCCGTGGTCGCGGCGGCCTCACCGGGCCTGAGACCCGCTCGCGCGCCCGGGCGCGATCGCGGCGGTCTCGGCGAGTCGAGAGCCGCGACGGCGTCGCGGGCGACGGTGGCACCACGGGACCCCGTCGCAGCCAGTTAGACCGCGCCGCGTCAGCGAGCCGGAGCGTCAGACGAGCGTAGCCCGACCTACTGCATTCGTGGCGCTACGGGCTCGACGCGGCCGCAGCGTGCTTGCTGGCGGCGGCTTCGGTCGGCGCGATGAGGGCACCGACTATCCAGAGCACTGGGAAGAAGATCCCGAGGCCGAACAGCCAGTAATGCCCACCCCTGAAGGTCATGACCCCCAGCGTGACCATCAATACGAAGTACAGAATTCCGAGAAGTACCCAGAGGAACTCCATTGCGTCCTTCCTTCCTGTTAGGGCGGAGGCAAACGCGGCGGCAAGTCCGTTTCCGGGCCGGTCGTCGAGTCGAACGACCACCTAATGAGATCCGAGCGTCTCACGCTGAGAGGGGCGAGTCAAGGTCACCTCGGGGCGCTCGAGGTGCGCCGTCAAGCGAGGCAGGTAACGCTGGGCCGGGCGAAGCAGCTCGCCTTGCTCGCGATCCGGCTGATGCGAAGCAACCCCTGGCTCCCGGATTGGACGAGACGGGGAAGCGGGCGGGGCTGTCGCTCATCACGCAAAGCGGGTCCTTCGCTGAGGGCCCGTGAGCTCAGCCTTGAGCCTCGACCTCGCGCCAGAACGCGTCGACGCGGGCATTCCACTCGTCCGGGACCTCCTGGAAAGGCTGGTGGGCCTCCTCCTCCAACACATCGAACTGCGCGCCGGGGATCAGCTCGGCTACGCGGCGGCCGAGCTCGGGGCGCGCGCCCGGGTCGCGGCCGCCGGCGAGCACGAGCGTCGGGACCGTGATCTCGGGCAGGCGGTCGGTCGTGTCGTGCTCGACGAGGGGGTCTAGGTAGCGCTGCAGGTCCTCGGTCGACTGCTTGTGGGGGAAGGCGAGCACCTCCTCGATGAACTGGTCGACGGTGCCGTCGTTGTGCGCCCGTGCGGTGTAGATGTCGAGGAAGAACCCCTCGAGGAACGCGCGCTCGCTGGGTGCGTACTCGACCAGCCATTGGACGAAGCGAACCCACGCGCGGTAGTAGGGGTCCATCGCCGACCAGGTGCTCTGCAGCACGAGGCTGAGCACGAGCTCTGGGTGGCGGAGCGCCAACTCCTGGGAGACGATGCTGCCGCCCGAGAAGCCGGCGACGTGGGCCGAGCGGACAGCGAGCGCGCGGAGGACATGAGCCGCGTCGTCCGCCATGACCTCTACTGAAACCGGCTCGTCGGGCATCGCCGTGCGACCCGCCCCGCGGTTGTCGAAGGCGGTGAGCCGGTAGCGGTCGGCGAGCCCATCGAGCTGGAACTGCCAGGACTCGACGGTGTCGCCTGCGCCGCCGATCAGCAGGACGTCCGGTCCCTCGCCGACTTGCTCCGTCCAGATGTTCAGGTCATTCGCATGTACATGCTCCCCCATGTCGTTCTCCTCTCCTGCGCAATCGCTCGATCGGGTCGGCCAAGCCTCGCACGCCTCGCGCACGTGGCGGTGATCGGTGCCGCAGCAGCCGCCGAGGACGCTCGACGCGACGAAGCGAAAACTCTTCTTCCGCCGCCTCGTCAACCGCATGCTGGACGGCCTTCGCGAGGCAGTCGCCCGCCGGAGGGACTCGGATGCAAGCAGGGCGCGCCCCTGAGTCCACTCGGCGAAGCGCCGCAATCGCGGAAGTCAGGCGAGAACAGCCACTGAACTAGGCGGGGCGGCTCAAGGCGCTACCGCTCAGGACGAAGAGCGGGCGCCAGCGACGCGGCTCGCGCTTCAAAGAGAAAGCGGTCACGCGCCGTTGGCTCCTCCTTCTCGCGCGAAGCGACAGCGAGGCTACGGCTCTGCTCTGGTGGACTCCGAAGAGAGACCGAGGTCGGCGAGCGCGCGGTCACGGTCCCAGTACGTGATCTGTTTCGTCACCTTGCCGTCGCGCAATCGCCACACGGTCGCACCCGTCGCACCCTCGCGCGCGATCTCCAACCCGCTCGTCCTCCCACGTCCGATGCGCTTCGTGAGCACGAGAACAGATTCACGATCGAGCTCGCGGCAACCCTCGACCTCGATGCGGTAGTCGGCCCAAGCACTCAGAAAGTCGTGCCAAGCCGTGGCGAGCCCGGCTACGCCGGTCCAGGTCCCTGGGTCCGGCCCGTCGGCGCGCACCCACTCGATGTCAGGATGGGCCCACTCCGTGGACTCATAGTCGCCGCGGTCCCAGGCCGCATAGATCGAGAGCACCAGGTCCACGTTCGCCGACGCCATGGCCAGAAGTATTTCGGTTTGCGACAGCGCTTTCGGCTCTCGCGCGAAGCAGGAGCGTGGGCTTAGTCCGACGGTAGCGAGACGTCGAGAACGACTTCGATGGTGTCGCGCACCTTGAGGGCGCCCACCATCCCCCGATAGGGCTTGATCCCCCACTCGCTCTGGGTCACGGGCAGCGTGCCGCGCACCCGGCCGTCCGCGGCCGCCTCGAGTTCGAAGCTGGCCGGCCGCTTCGTACCCGCCAGCTCGAGTTCGCCGCGCACCGTGACTGCACCGTGTCCGGGCTCGACCGCGGTGGAGCGGAACGCGATCGGCCGCCCCCCCAAGATCTGCTCGTCGATGATCTTGCCGATCCCGGCACGGTCCTTGTCGGTGAGGGGCCTGACCCCGCGCAGCCCCTCGCGCACCTGCAGCGAGCGAGGGTCGGCGTCGAGCTGGACGGCAGAGAGCGCGCCGTCCTCGCGGACCTCAGCCGCCGCCTCCCACACCCCGACGTCGATGACCAGGTCATGGCCTGCCATCTTCGCCAAGCCCTCTCGGTAGGTGCGTACCTGCAGGGTTCCCCTGTCACCTCCGACCATGTGTGTGCCGGCTCGAAACGCCACTATTCGTCACCCGCTGCGAGGCGCGCGATTTCGTAGTGGAGGGTCAGGAACCGCTGACCGGCCAGGGAAAAGCTGTGCTCGGTCCTCAACTCGCCTTCGGCCACGTAGACATAGATCCGTTCCCGGAAATAGAGCAGCTTGAGCACGGTCAGTGCGTCCCTCTCACTGTCGACGGAGCTCAGGTAGTGCCCGGTAAATGGGAGCTCGGTTTGCGACGTCAGCACAAAGTCGTGCTCGCCGTCGTTCTCGGGTAGCAGCGTGGCGGTGAAGTTGGCGCTTGGGATCGGGAAGCCGACACTCACGTACCCGCGGCCTTCGTGCCGGAAGGTCGTGTAGATGCCGACGTAGATCGGCTTGCCCGAGTCCGCGTAGGTCCGGATCCAGCCCCGGATGTCGATCTCCTCGTTGCCGTCCAGGGCGATCGTGTCGATCGTGCTGATCATTCCCCGCTGGGCCTCTTCGATGTTCGAGGGGATCGCGGCTTGCCCGAGCGGCCTCGCGACCAGCAACTTGAAGACCTCGTATCCGGGCTTCATCCAGCTCCGCCACTCGGGAATGATCGAGAGCTTGAAGCGGCTGGTGTGCTCGTAGAACTCCCGGATCAGCGGGTGCACCCGGCCCGCGTCGAAGGTCGGCCCGTTCAAGCCGTCGAGCGAGGCGAGAATTCCGACGTCGGGCGGATTGCGGCGAAAGGTGCCGCCCCGGACCTGCGCGAGCTGCTCGACGTAATCGGCGCCGACGTAGCGCGAGCGCGCCTCGAAGGGCACGACGTATCGCAGCTCCGCCGCCGGTACCTCCTCGGCCATCACGCGGACCAGGGG
Source organism: uncultured Solirubrobacterales bacterium (assembly GCA_963729075.1). Taxonomy (GTDB): domain Bacteria; phylum Actinomycetota; class Thermoleophilia; order Solirubrobacterales; family 70-9; genus WHSW01. The sequence goes on from CAVSMU010000009.1 coordinate 14,263, forward strand.
CCGATCGCGGTAGGCGATCGCGGCTGCCACGCGATAGACGATCGTCACCGCCGCTGCTACCAGCGCAGATTCGAGACCGGCGTCGAGAGCCTGGAACAGAACTCCCAGAGCGACGCCGATGAAGAGCCCGAGGGCCGCCTTCCCCGGGCGTAGACCGAGCAGGCCGAGCAGTGCGCCGCTGATGATCGCGGTGAGCAGGACCTCGTCGGGGCCATAGATCAGACCCAGCAACCAGCCGAACAGCGCCATCAGCAGAGCGCTGCTGAAGATGCGCTGCCAGAGCGGCTTGATCTCGCCGGCGCTCCTGCTCATCGTGGTGATCACCTCGGCGGGTGCGTACACCGCTGCACCGACCACGGCGCCAACGCCGGCCCCGATCCCGTCGATCGCAGCACCCAGGACGGCGCCCGACGCACCGCCCAGCGCTATTCCCCAGACCGCCGCGTCGCGGAGCTGGCCGGAGCGGCTCCGCCTGCGTCGGTCCGGTTCAGCCATGCCCGGCAGTATCCCCCGCATCGTGAGCGCCGTCTGGCCATCTCATAGGATCGGCTGGATGGAGCAACGGGACCTGGCGGTCACCTTGGCGCGCGGAAGAATCGCCTTCGGCGTCGTATCGCTCCTTGCGCCGGGCCTCGTGGCACGCACGATGACCGGCGGTGGCGGCTCCGAGGGAGGGACGCGCCTCTTCGTACGCATGATCGGCGCCCGCGATCTCGGAGTCGGCCTCGGGCTCCAGGTCGCCCTGGACCGCGACGCTCCCACGCGCGGCTGGCTCGAAGCGTCAGCCGTGATCGACGGCATCGACGCCGCCGCATGCCTGCTCGCCCGCCATCACCTGCGCCCAGCCGTCTTCCCCGGCACCCTCGGCCTCGCAGCTACCGGGTCGCTGGTCAGCGCCTGGCTTGCACGGCAACTCGACCCCGCTTGAGCCGCTAGGGCTCGACGAACCGCTTCACGAATTGCAGCGCCGTTTCGGCGACCTCGCGCCAGCCGCTGTCAATGGTCAGCGAATGTCCGCGGTTGGGGATCTTCTTGATCTCGGTCACGCCGTCGTTGCGTTGCTGGCGCTTGAAGGAGGCGTTGGCGATTGCCCACGGCACCGTGCGGTCCTTCTCGCCCTCGATGATCAGCAGCGGCCCCCGTTCGGGGTTCTTGGGATCGAGCTTGGCCTCGGTGAACGGGTTCAGGTTCGCGTTCGCCTGTTGCATCAGCGCCACGCCGGGGGCGGCCACGTGGTAGGTCTCGTAGAGCCGCTTCGCCTCGTCCTCGCCGAGGGCGTTCGTCCAGCCGTATTTGAACTCATCCACGCTCAGGGTGACGGCGCGGCCGCGGTTCAGCGGGTTCTTGAGCACCGGCATCACCGACCTCAGCGCCGAGATCGGAATCGGCAGCACACCGCGGAATGGCCCGGGAGCGATCGCCACCGTCACCGCCGACAAACCGCGGTCTGCGATCAATTGGGAGACCAGTCCGCCCGTCGAATGGCCCATGACCGCCGGCTTCTTGTCGAGCTTGCCGATCACCTCGGCGGTGTGGTCGGCGATCTGCCCGAGCGTCTTCTTCGCGAACACGTCCGGGTTCGCCCTCGCCTCCTCCACGGTCTCGGGATCGTCGGGCCAGCCAGGCGTCAGCGCCGCGTAGCCCGCCTCCTCGAACAGCTGCGCCCAGTTTGCCCAGCTGCTGGGCAGCACCCAGAGGCCGTGGATCAAGACGACCGGGGTCCTGCCTGAGGCTCTGGCCGCTTCGATCTGCTGCGTCTCGCGCTCGGAGATCACCCCATTCGGGCCGAAGCTACCAGGCGACCGCGTTCGCCGCCCGGAATTCGGAAAGGCTCGGCTGGACCCGACCGTCGGAGGAACGCGCTGCCCGGGTGGTCCCTTCAGCTTCGGTGGTCGAGGCGAGCTCCTCGACGTCAACCGGCGATGAACCGGGTCTACTTCGGCCCGGGCGAGACCGCCGTGGTGATGCCGGGAACCGCTCGTCGCGCAAAGGAGGAGCCCGGAGCGAAGGCGACCCCCTTCTACCTCCCGTCCAAGCAGCGAATTCCGACTCGCCCGAAGTCCGAAAGCTTCGAGGGCCTCCGTGGAATCGAGTAGCTCCGGAGACATCGACGGAAATCTGCGGACTACTACCCACGCAAAACGTGGAATCGGTGCGACGATGTATCGGCGGTGCTCTCGCGAGCGTCGCGGTTTTCTCCGAGGCAGGCCCTTCGCCGAGACCAATTCCATCGTGGCCCGCCGATCGGAGAACCGTGAGCACAAGCGCTTCGTGGCCCCGCGGACTCAGCACCTTTGCGCTCGCTCTCGGCGTCGCGATCGCCGTCGGCGGCGCGCCGGCGTCGCCGATCGCGGGCAGGGCGACGTTTACGATCGTCACGTCGAGGATGACGGCGAAGAAGCCGAGTCAGGCGGCGAACAGGACCCTGCCGGGTGAAGCGCTCACCCGGCGGGTCTACCAGAGGCGGGGTGGGTCGCGCTAGTCGTCGGCGGCGCGCAGCACCGAGTCCAGGAGTCCCGGGAAGCGTGCCTCCAGGTCCTCGCGGCGTAGCCGATTGATCCGCGCGGTGCCCTGCGGGACCTGCTCGATAACGCCGCTCTCGCGCAGGACGCGGAAGTGGTGGGTCAGGGTCGACTTGGTGACCGGGAGGGAGAGCTCGCCGCAGCGCCGCTCGCAACCCTCGTCGGCGGCGAGCTTGCGGACGATCTCGAGCCGGACCGGGTCGCTGAGCGCGTGCAGGATCTGGGTCAGCTCGAGCTCGGTGGCCGAGGGATGTAGGAGGGCGCGACTCATCGTTGTTTGATTGTACGACGTTTCTCGGACGAATCTAGTACGATGATCGGCGTACTTTCAATCAAACGAAAGCAGTCGCCACATGGACACCACACCCGCCACCCCCGTCGAGGAGCCGATCAAGATCCGGCGCCTCGTCGTATTCACATCTCTCGCCGGCCCGTTGCGGCCGAAGACCGCCTGACGATGCCCGCTCGAGCTGCAGACCGCGCCACACAATTGGGAATGACCCTGCACGCAGTCACCGGCTCGAGCTTCAACCCGAGTCAGGCGTAGACGTCGGCCAGAGCCCGGGGCGCAAACCCTGCCGCGCCCCGGGTTCGGCCGACCGGGCTCTCCTCGAGCCCGGCGGCCTTGATAGCGGCGCACGTCCGAACCCGCCCTGTCGGTCGGCGATGAAGCCGTCCGCAGAGACGCTCATCAAGTAGATCAGCATGGGCTTCACGGGCGCATGATGCTATTGCTGGGGCATGGCGGGCAAGGCATCGGAGCGGTTTGTCTGGGCGGTCGAGACTCTGGAGGTCCGCCCGGCCGACCGCCTGCTCGAGGTCGGCTGCGGCCACGGCGTCGCGGTCTCCCTGGTCTGCGAGAGGCTGACGACGGGAACGATCACGGCGATCGACCGCTCGCCCAAGATGATCGAGATGGCCACGCGGAGGAACCGCGAGCACGTCGACGCGGGCACGGGCTGTGCTCGAGGCCATCGCGCTGGAGGACGCGGACCTCGGCGATCGGCGCTTCGACAAGGTCTTCGCCTTCAACGTCGCTCCCTTCTGGCAGCAGCCGGAGGCGGCGCTCGGTGCCGTCCGCGAGCACCTCGCCCGGGATGGGGCCGTCTACATCTTCTGGGACGCGCGCCACTCCGCGCCGGAGCGAGCCCGGGACCTCGGGAACGAGCTGGCCGACCGGCTACGCGAGGGCGGATTCTCCGTCGACAGGAAGCTGGTCGAGGACCTGCGCCCGGTCCCCGCGGTCTGCGCGATGGGGCGGCCCCAGGGCGGATGAACATGGACCGCAACACCGTGTCGCGTTCCCTGGCGAGCAGCCACCTTCGTGGGACGCCGGTTGCTGCAGGTGGCGCACAGAGGAGCCGGCGCTCGACGAGCGCCGGCTCCTGTGACCGCTGGGCGTCCGGCTCAGGCTCGCGACGCTGCGACGGGCCGGCGGTGACGGATCACCGATCGTGCGGCGACGATCATCAGGGCCGTCAGGCCGAACGCAGCCAAGGCTCCGAACAGAGCGTCGGTCCAGTCGAAGCCATCGGCGGGCGACGAGGCCACCGAGGTGGGCGACGGCGACGGCGTCTGATCGCCGACGATCGCGCTGACCGAGGCGTAGTCGGCGCCCGCGGCCGAGGACTCGAGCGGGCTCCGCTGCGGGTCCGCGCCGACCAGCGCGTTGAGCGTGCTCGTGTTCGCGGGCTGGCTCGGGCTCTGCCCAGAGTCCGCGCCGACGAGCGCGGTGAGCGTCGTCGGGTTGGCAGGCTGGCTCGAACTCTGCTCAGAGTCCGCGCCGACCAGGGCGTTGACCGAGCTCTGCGCCCCGGAGCCATCTTGTCCGGTGCTCTGCTGGGAGCCCACCAGCCCGTTGATGCTCGGGCCTGGGCCGGCGATGGCAGTGCCGGCGGGAACCATGGCACCGACGACGACCAGTGCGACGATCGTGCGGGTTCTCATCGAGGTGTACATCTCTCCTCCTTCGAGCCCGGTCTCAGGTGGGGGATCGGGCCGGTGGTTGAAATCCTTTGATTCGGTCGACATCGACCGTAGGCGCGCGTCCTCACCTCGACCACGGACTCCTGCGCAGACCGGACGTGCATTCGTACATGGACCCGTACGGCGGCGGCAGGCCGCACTACCGATCTCATCGGGCGTGGCAGATTCCGTGCTGCAGGCTTACGCCGTGCCCTCGCCGGACAAGAGCCGCACATCGGCGATGTCGTACTCGGCTACCGACGCCGAGAGCAGTGCCGCACCTTGCTCGTCACTGGGGCCGCTGCCGCGGAAGGCGTCGACGGCCGCTTGCGACTCCCAGCGCTCGAAGATGTTGACGCGGCCGGGGTCGACCAGGTCGGCGGTAATGGCGAAGTCGAGGCAGCCGGCTGCCCCGCGTGCTTGTTTGACGACGCTGACGCAGCCCGCGACGTAGGAGTCGCGCTCCTGCGGCTCGACGGTGATGTGTCCTGCGACGATGACCATGGGTGCGCTCCTCTTCTGTTTCGGTCGTCGACGCGGCCGGAGCGACGGGGCCGTCTGCCGCGCGCGGTCCGTCAGAAGTGCTGCGGCGGCTTGGCTGCGATCGCCTCGACCAGCTCGCCGGTCGTGCCCTCCGGGGCATGGGTGGCGACGTCGGCCTCGGTGATGATGCCGGTCAGCTTCTTGTCGTCGTCCAGAACGCACAGGCGCTTGACGGCGTGCTCGCGCATCATGCCGAGCGCCTCGTCGAACGACGCGTCGGCGCCGATCCAGTGCACCGTGCCCTGGGCGAACTCGCCGGACGTGGTGGTGGCCGGGTCGCGGCCCTGGGCGAGCGCCTTCACGACGATGTCGCGGTCGGTGAGCACGCCCTTCAGGCGATCGTCATCGCCGCAGATCGGCAACGCGCCGACGTCGAGCTCCGCCATGCGCTTCGCAGCGTCGAGCAGCGTCTGGCTCTCGCCGATGCACTCGGCGCCCTCGTGCATGGCCTCACGGACGGTCCCTGGACTAGCGCCCATTGCGATACCTCCTTGCTTGGTGTCGATCCGATCCTACGCCCCGCCGCTACGCGGATACGGCCTTCGCCGCGGTCACGATCCGCTCGTGGGTCTCCTCCGGGTGGGAGACCATCGCGCAGTGTCCGCTCGCGACCTCGATCGTGTCAGCGCCCATCCGCTGTGCGAACTGCCGCTCGGCATCGGGTGGAATCACCTCGTCGTGCTGCGCGACCAGGAACCACGAGGGCAGTGACTTCCACGCGGGGGTGCCCATCACGTCGTCGAATACGGACATGGGAAGGGGCTGCTGCACTGCGTACATGACCTTCGCCTTGACGGGGTCGATATCGGGAGCGAAGTGAGCGAGGAAATCGTCCTCGGGGAGCCAGGCGAAGCCTTCCGAGTCGACATCGACGTTCGCGACCGCCGGGGTCGGAGGGCCCTGCTGCAGCAGGGCGCCGATCGACTCACCCTCGTCGAGCCCGAAGCCCGCGATGTAGACGAGACCGACGACGTTCGGTGCGTCGGTGCCGAGAGACGTGATGACCTGGCCTCCGTATGAGTGGGCCGCGAGAACGGTCGGGCCGTCTTGGCGGCTGAGCACGTGGCGGACCCTCGCGACGTCATCCGCGAGCGAGGTCTCCGGAAGCTGCGGGGCGGTGACCCTGTAGCCGTCGGCCTGCAGGCGCTCGATTACCGCGCTCCAGCATGAGCCGTCTGCCCAGGCTCCGTGGACGAGGACGATGTTCGGTGATGCGGCCAAGAGTCGACTCCTTTCGTGGAGAGACCGACCCTATCGGCCCGGTCGTGCGCGGCTTGAAACGGCGTCGTGAACAGGAGCGCTGGGAAGCGCGGTCCGCGCTCAGAATGCGTCCGAGGCCGACTTCCACTCCTCGAGGCGTTTCGCGATGAGCGCAGCCCGGTCTTCGGCGCTCGCGCCGTCGAGCACGTCGAGGTCTGCGGGGTCGGCTCGAAGGTAGACGCCGGAGGTCCGGGCATTCAGCGCGGGGTCGCGATCCGACCGCGTCGTCCAGTACCCGGTGGCGCGGTCGGCGGTTTCGACCTTGATCTCGCCGGTGCCCTCGAGTCGCGGGGCATCCGGGGCCCGAGGGCGCTCGCCGTTCCAGTAGTAGAAGATCCCGGCCGGATCCCGGCGCTCCTTTGCGGCCTCGCTCGAGTAGCGGGCCGACAGCGTCCCGTCTTCCTGCCAGGCCCGGCCGTTTACGGTCAGGCCACCGTCGCGGTCGCGCGAGATGCGCAGAAGGCCCACCGCCGACGGTTCGCTCTCGGTCCTCATGGTGAGCGAGAGCTGCCACCAAAGCCCCTCGATGGAGCCGCGGCTACCCTCGGCCTCGATCGCCTTGCGGAGCTTCTCGTTGATCGCTTGAACCTCCGCCGGCCCGGTGGCCGGGTCGTAGCGAACGGTGGTCAGCCCGAGCAGGTCGGTCGGCAGCTTCGAACCGTTCGCGTGCAGGATGAACGTGCGCCGGATGCCGAGCGCGCCGCCGAACAGGCCGGCCTCGAAGACCACGTTGTCGCGCGGCGACGCCTCGCCCGATTGGGTGGCATCCGTCGTCGTCCAGTCGTCCTGGGCGAACACGAACGCGGCGAAATCGACCTCACCGGACAGTTCGACGAGCCGGTCGAGGGTCGACCGCCCAGGGTTGAACGTGGTCGTCCAGGCCTCGACGTCGGCGACGTCCTCGAGCCCGAGCGTGATCGCCTCGAGCAATTCCGCCTGCTGCCCTGACGACCCGAGAAAGATGCGCGGCTTGTCCATCGGCGATTCATGATGACGAAGGGCCCGGGAGGCGTGCAGTTCCACTTCCGGGTTCCGAACCTTGACGGCTGGATCGCCGTCGCGACAGCACCCACCCGACGACGAGACCGAAGGCCACGTGGTCGGCCACCTGCGGCAGCGGGCGCAGGTTACGGATGCGCGGGAACCTGCGGCCGATCACGCCGAGATCCAGCGCGGCGATCCCCAGACCGGCAGCGGCGCCGAAGGGGACCTCGCGGCCGCGAGGAGCCACCAGCGCGATACCGCAAGCCCAGGTGAGCGAGAGTGCCAGGTGCACCGGGATGGCCGCGAACAGCAGCCGTCGGCGCTGCGTCTCCCCCGGCAGGAGGATCGAGCCCGCGGCCGCGGTCGCCTCGAGCGGATCGCCGCCGCGAAGCAGCGCTTCGGCGGTCGAGGGGGCTCCGCCGAGGACGGCCGCCCACGCCCCAGCCGCGATCCCGTCACGAAGCGCCGAACGCGGGACATCTCCGCCGTCTCGGGCCATCGATTTCAGCCGAGTAGGCGTGAGGCCCGCTCGACGACGGATGCTCCAAGCGAGGCGACCGCGCCGGCCTCGATCCGCCCGTCGACAACCCGGAACTGCTGCGCGGGCGGCCGGCGAAGCGCGAACAGCGCGCGGTCCAAGGCGCGCGCCGGAGCGAAGATCGCCGGTTCCGTGAGCTTCCACACGGGGCAGCGCGGCTGGGTGGAGCCCGTCCGCTCGAGGATGCCGTTGACCGCCCTGCGAGCGGCCTCGTTCGCGCCCTCCATCGTCGCCAGGTCGGTATGGCCGCGGACGTAGTCGGAGGCGAGAAAGAGGTTGTCGACCGAGGTCACAGCGTCCGGCCGGTCCTCCCACGAGCCGGCCGTGTTGATCAGCAGGGGCTCGAGGTTCATCGCGGCCGTGGGGTTCGGGTAGACGATGGCGGGATCGAGGAACCAGGCCCGAACGTTGGCCTCGTCGAGCGTGTCGATGCCGGCGTCCTCCAGCCCCGCCTCGAGTTGCGCCCAGACCTCTTCGCGGACCTCCTCCTTCGAGCAGTACATCGCCTGCTTGCCGTGAACGATGCCGGGCGCCTCCCAGTCGGAGACGTCGATCGACAGAATCCCGTCGACCCGCCCATCACCCATCTCCTCCAGCTCCACGGCCGGCCAGAACTGTGCCTGCGAGATCGAGGTCAGCGCCCATGGTGAATCGATGTAAACGGTGTGCCCGTGGACGAGGGGAACGTCGCGGTCGAGGTAGAACATGATCCCGTTCATCCAGCGCGTGCGCAGTCGGTGCAGGCCGGCGAGCCGGGGCTCTGCCTGCTTGAGCTCGTCGCTCACGAGCAGCCGCATCACCTCGACCGGGAGCGCGGCGACGTAGAGATCGGCGCTCAGCTCGTACGCGTTCCCGCCGGCGATCACGCCGACACCGGTGATTTGCCCGCCGGAGCAGTGGATCGCCTGCACCTGGTGCTCGCTGCGGTAGTCCACGCCGAGTGAGCGCAGGTGGGCCAGCCAGGGGTCGATCCAGACGTCGTTCGTGGGACCGTTCAGCACCCGGTCCGCTTGGCCGCCGGGCCGCGAGAGGTCGAAGAGGAGCTGGAGCAGGATGTAGCCGCCGGTGCGGGCGCTCATCTCGCGCGCCTTGGCGGCGACCAGGGTCCGGGTGAGCCCGTCCGCCAGAAACTTGCCGTACGCCACCGAGCGTGTCTCGGCCCCGGAGAACTCCCACCAGCTCTGGTGCTCGTACTCGGCGAAGCGACGCTCCTCGCAGGACGTCAGCAGCAGCAGGAGGCGGTCGACGAAGTAGGCCTGATCATCGGCCGGGATGCCGAAGTCGGAGGCGTAGGCGAAGAGCGCCCGGAAGGCGAGATCGAGCTCGGAGAACGTGTCCGGGAGGTGGGAAGGACCGACGATCTCCGGCGCACCGGCACGCGCCATCTGGACGCGAGTGGCGGGCACGAGGTTCGACAGCACGCCATCGCGCTCGCCCTCGAACGGGATCCGGCGCATGGTGTCGGGCAGGTGGCGGTAGAAGCCGGGAAAGAAGCGAAAGCCATGTTCGCCCGGGAGATCGCGGCGTCCACCCGTCCCCGACCCGGGCACCGGCATGCTTCTCGCCTTTCCCCCCGCGATCGGGCGCGACTCGAGCACCACCACCTCGAAGTCGCGCTCCGCGAGCTCGTGGGCAGCGCTCATCCCGGCCACCCCGCCGCCGAGGACGAGAACCCGCGGGGTCATCCTGCACCCCCGGGGCTCCCGCTGGCAGCGACGAGGCGCTCCATCAGGTCAGCGTAATCAAGCAGGCATAGAGTGTGGCCGATGCAGATCGCTGACGGCGTGCACAGCTTCGGCCAGACGAAGGGTGGCCGCGTGCACGCTTATCTGTTCGAGCACGGCAAAGAGCTGACGCTCGTGGACACGCTCTTTGACGCAGACGCCGCGGTAGTGCTCGAGGGCATCCGGGCGATCGGCCGATCCCCGAGCGATCTCGAGCACATCGCGCTCACCCACGCGCATCGCTCTCATCTCGGCGGCCTGGCGACTTTGAAGCGGCTCAGCGGGGCGGTCGTATACGCGCACGAGTGGGAGGCCGACATCATCGCCGGCGAGCGCCTCGCACAGCCCGTCAGCATGTGGCCGCGCGGCTCGCTCTCCACCTATCCGATGCGGATCGGGCTCGCGCTCGGGCGCCCCAAGCACCCGCCGTGCCCGGTCGACCGCGGCCTCGACGAGGGAGATCAGGTCGGTCCGCTTCGCGTGCTGCACATCCCCGGGCACACGCCGGGATGCGTGGCCTTTCATTGCGAGGAGCGCGACGTGCTCGTCGTCGGCGACGCGGTGGCGACCTGGCCGCGCCTCGATGCCGGCTGGCCCGGGTTCAACCTCAACCAGGGGCAGTACCGCGACTCGCTGCGGCGGCTGGCACAGGTGGAGGCAGGCGTGATCGCCGTCGGTCACGGCGAGCCGCTCACCGAGGGCGCCGTCGAGCACGTCCACGATCTCGCCGAGCGCCTCGGCTGACTAGCCGACTCGGGTCCAGGGCGCGAACGCGTTCTTCGTCCCGGACAGCGCGGGCGCGAGGCTCGGGTAGTGGCGGAGCAGCACGCCGACCATCGTCGAGTCATTGATCCAGTCGAGACCGGCCTGCGTGTACATCTCCGCCGTGTAGTCGTCGGTGAAGTAGCGATCGCTCTTCAGCCGGCGCGAAGCCATCAGGATGAAGACCCGAAAGGCGGTGTCGCTGAAGCCGAAGCCCCTCGGCTTCGGCTCGGCGTAGAGACCGATCATCAGATCCACGCGGTCGATCTCGCCGCCGTAGACGCGCCGGAGCAGTTCGGCCTCCTGCGGGTCGTCGGTGAGCTCCTCGAACGACTCGGCCGGCCGCAGGCGGAAGAGCCGGCGGAACTGGTTGTAGCGCGGGACGCCACGCTCGCGGATGCGCAGGACATCTGTGGCCGCGAGGTCCAGCCGGGTGCCGTCCGGGCGCTCCAGGCGCTGCAGGAAGCGCGGGTAGTTGTGCAGCGAGATCGCCCCCGGGTGGGCGATCCCGAACGAGTAGAGGGCGTTCGCGACCCCGACCTCCTCGAGTCGCCGACGCGCGTCGATCGCCCCGAGCTCGGGGAACTCCCGCTCCGCCAGGAGCTCGTTGCCGGCGAGCGAGCGGAACTCGAACTGATCCGGGATCAGCGGATGCAGGCGGTAGACGGCGACGAACTCCTCGGTGAGCGAGTAGGGGGCGCCGTGGTGGTCGGTCCTCGAGCCCGGGATGCCGCTCAGCAGCTCCCCCGAACCGAGGTGGCCGAGCCTGCGGCCGAGGCGCGCGCCGACGATGCCCGACCAGGTCGCCGCCATCGCGTACCTGGTCGTCGGATGAGCGATGATCGCCGGCGTCCACTCGGTCGTGTGGATCTTCGCCATCAGCGCCGCGTTGATCAGGCGCGCCTTCTCGTAGAGGCGGTCGTCGGACCAGCTCGGATATTCGCGGCGCAGGCGGTCGCAGATCGCGTTGTGCTCGAGCGTGAACAGCGTGTGCAGGAGGGCGAGCCCGACCCAGAAGTTGCCCGCCACGCCGGTGAGGTCGACGAGCTCCTCGAGCTCGCGTGGGGGCAGGCCGTCGGCATCGATGCGCAGCTTGCCGTCCTCGCGCGCGCGTACGGCGGCGGCGAAGCGCTCGTCGGAGCCGTAGATCTGCGAACCGTCCCACCAGTGGCTGTCGGCGGTGACGAAGGTGTCGGGGGTTTGGGGGTCGTCGTCGGAGGTCGGGTCGCGGCGGGTGCGCGGGATCGCCAGCGGCCGCTCCGGCCAGTCGTCGTCCTCGGCCAGCGCCAGTTCCCAGGGGCGCTGCTCCTCGTTCTTTCCGTGGCTGAACCAGTCGTGGACCTCGAACTGGATCCACGCCGCCGCCAGGACGTTGAGCGTGGTCGCCGGCAGGAACCGCTTGCGGGTGAGCAGCTCACGGCTGATCGTGCGCGGATTCGGATCGAGCATTGCGTGCTCGGGCTCACGGAGGGTGTGGTCGATGGGCACGTTGCGCCCGAAGCGGGTGCCGATGCTGCCCATCAGCGGGCTCGCGAGATCGTTGAGTGTCCCGTCGACCGTGCGCCCGGAGCGATAGGCGGGGTCGGCGGCTTTCGCGGTCAACCCGGGGTCCGCTTCCGGCAGCCCGGTGTCGTAGAGATTGCGTTGTCGGAGCCGGTTGCGGACGCCCACGAGTGTCAAGACGCCAAGGGGGCCGGGCAGCCGATCCCAGCCGAAGCGGCGATCGAGCCAGTCGGTGAGGGCCATGAACGCGCGCGCGGGTACTGTCGGAGCCGGCTTAGCGATGCGCCTCGGCCTCGCTGGGCCCGCCCCTGAGCCCGGCCGCCTGCGCGGCCTCGGTCCAGCTCATGTACGCGCGCACGCCTCGGATGAGGTCGTCCTCGAACCAGAAGAGATGGCCCCAGTCGTGCTCGACGACGATGCCGTCACGACCCTCCACCTGCTGGCGGACTAGGACCAGGACCTGGTCGCCGACGAGCTCGCAGCGCCCGATTTCGATCGAGAACGCCTCCCAGAGCTCGCGGGCCGCCTCCCAATACTCCACCGCGCCCAGATGCCCGCGGTAGGTGGCGTCGAAGTCGGGATAGGCCCCGGAGGTGGTGAGCTCGACGTCTGGGTGCATGAGCGCGAGGAACGCCGGCAGATCGCCATCGTTCACCGTGCGATAGACGTTTTTTACGAGTTCGACCTTCGCCTCGGGCAAGCGCAACCAGATCCTTGGTTCGATCCTATCGCCGGGCCGCCGGCCGTCGCAGGGAGTGGCGCCGCAGCAGGCGCTTCATCACGCGATGGCGGACCCACTCCGGGCCCATCCGCATCAGCAGGTTGCGCGGGCCGGTGTGAGTGGTGAGCGCCAGGCGCGCGAAGCGCGAGGACTCGCGCTGGAACATGCGGGCGCGCGGCCGCCGCGCCGCCGCATAGGCGTCCAGCGCGTCGGAAAGCGCGCCCCCTCCGGTGAGCGCGACGAACAGCGCCTCGGCGTCCTCGATCGCCTGAGCCGCGCCCTGGCCGAGGTTGGGCTCCATGGCGTGTGCGGCGTCGCCGAGTAGGGCCACCCGCCCGCGCGTCCAGACGGGCAGCGGGTTCAGCCGCAGGATCCGGTTGACGAGCAGGTTCTCGGGCCCGGTCGCGGAGAGCTGAGCGGGTGTTGGGGCCGGCCAGCGCGTTGCGCCGACCGCCTCGAGCGGGTTTCGCCCATCGATGCGCGCGCTCGGGGCCTCGTAGAACCAGTAGGAACGCCCGGCGGGCAGCGCAGCGCCGCCGACGAGCTCGCCGCGGCCCCAGGCCTCGAAGGCCTCACCCCGCCCGATGTCGTCGTCGGCGATTCCGCGAATCACGGTGTAGCCCGTATCGAGCGGGCGCGCGCCCGGGCAGACGTAGTCGCGCACGACCGATCCGATGCCGTCCGCGCCGATGACCGCGTCGGCTGCGACTCGTTCCGAATCCGCGAGAGTCACGCCCCGGTCGTCCACCGCGCTCACGGCGACGCCGCGGCGGACGGTCAGCCCCTCGGCGAGCACGGCATGCAGTGCAGGCCGTTCGACGACCAGCATCGGCGCCCCCTCGTCGCGTCCCAGGGCCTCGACGTCGACCTCCGACAGCGTGCTGCCCGCGAGGTCACGGAACACGGCCCGCCGGGCGGGCGCGCCGATCTCTCGCACCGCCCCACCGTGGCCGAGCGCACCGAGCGCGTGGACGGCATTGGGCCAGAGCAGCAGCCCCGCCCCGATCGCAGTCCCGCGCGCGGAGCGTTCGAGCACGACCGGCTCGTGGCCCGCCAGGGCCACAGCCCGCGCGGCGCACAGCCCGCCGATCCCGGCGCCGACGACGACGATCCGCGCCATGGCGCTGAGAATAAGACGCCGGCCCTACAGGGCCGAGGCGAGGAGCTCGACGACGGGCTTGGCCTGCCAGCTCTCATCCCACAGCCCCCCGAACCCTCCGGGCGGCGAGGCCGTCCGGTGCATCGGCGAGTCGACGGAGAGGAACCAGACAAAGGGGACGTCGGTGTCCAGCAGCGCTTCGTAGAAGCGCTTCTGGTTCTCGGGTGTGGCACCCGGCGCTGCTTCGGGAGGAACCGCGCCGCTGGGGAACGACGTTTCTTGCACGACGACGATCCGGTCGGCGGGGATGCCAGGGGTTCCGGCGACGAGTTGGTAGGCCTCGGCAACCCAGTTGGCCGCAGTCAAAGGATCGTTCCGATGGAGCACCCACCAGGGGTGGACGTTCAGGAACGAGAAGTCGCCGACTGCCGTCGCCAGGTCCGGGAAGTACTGCCAGTCCGGAGGCTGGAACCCGGTCGTGACAGGACGCCCGAATCGCTCTCGGGCCTCGTCGACCTCGCGGACGAGTCGATCGTGATCCGCGATCCCCTTCTGGATGATCTCGTTGCCGACACACACGGCGTCAACCGCATCGACCACCGCGTCCAGGTTCGCCTTCTCCGCGGCGAGGAGCTCGTCGTTCTGCCACCACAGCTTGGCGACGACGTATTCGAACCCGCAATCCTTGGCGATCTGCGGGGCCCGCTCGAGCCCGAATGCCATGGTGTTGGTCACGAGCCCCCGGAATCCCGCGGCATGCAGGCGCCCGAGCTCGGCGGCGAGCTGATCCTCGGTGGCGGGATGCGCTCCGGCGAGAAAGTCGAAAGGTGGACCCGGGCCGTAGTTGACCCAACCTCTCGCGGTCCGCAGCGATTCGAGCACGTCCACGGCCATCCGCGGCATCGTAGGCTAGTGTCAGATCTGCGGGCGGCGTCTCAGATCAGTTGTCAACCAAGCGCTGAACCTGGTGTCGAACAAGGCAGTCGTGGAGACGCTGGTCTCCGCCATCGATCGGGCCGACGAAGCCTCCGTGCGAAACGTCGTCGACGACCGCCTGGTCTCGCACGGCGCGTTGGGCGACGTGCACGGTCCTGACGGATTCATCGGAATCATGCTGCACAACGTGCGTCGAGGGTTCCCGGACGCGCACGTCGAACTGGTCACAGCCATCGAGGAAGGTGACCTGGTCTCGTTCCGGCTGGATGGCTCAGGGACCCATCGCGGGCCGTTTCTCGGGGTCGAGCCGACGGGTAGGACCATTCGCATCCGCGGCATCCACCACGTGCGAATCCGCGACGGCCGCATCGTCGAGCATTGGCAAGGACCCGACATCCTCGCCATGCTCCTCGACATGGGCCTCTTCCCGCCGACCGCTGAACGCTGAGTGCCGAGATCCCGACGAGGGAGGAACACACATGGAACGAACGGAACCGACTACCGAGTTCTTGGGAGACACTCCCGAGCCGGTACGCGATCACCTCGCGGCCTCCCAGGATCTACCTACCTTCCTGGCCGGCGCAGGGCTGCTGACGCTCGAAGACCGCAGGCTGCTGGTCGATCAGGCGCTCGTGCTGATGGAGCAGAACTACGTTCACCTCCCGCTCAAGGTGGCGATGCATGCCGTCAACCCGGTCCAGCGCCTGCGGCTCCTGCGCACCCGTCTGGAGCGCCAAACCGCGGAAACGATGGACCCGGAGTGGGTGTTCCACGCCGAGTTGTCACGCACGTTCCACTCGGTCCGCGATCTGCACACGAACTACATCCTGCCGCTGCCCTTCTCGGGCAAGATCGCCTTCCTGCCGTTCCAGGTCGAGGAGTACTTCGACGATCAGGGGTCCTCGGTATATGTGGTGTCGCGCCTGATGCAGGGTTTCCCTGTGCCCCAGCTCAAGGACGCCGACGTGAAGTACTGGAACGGCGTCCCGATCGAGCGCGCGGTCGACGTCAACGCCGCGCGCTTCGCGGGCAGCAACACCGCCGCCCGCCACGCCCGCGGCGTCGAGTCGCTGACACTGCGGCCGCTGCGGATCCACCTCCCGCCGGACGAGGAGTGGGTGGACGTGGGTTACGTGGGCACCGACGGTGTCGAACGCGAGCTGCGCCAGAAGTGGCTGGTCACCGACAATCTGCCCCCGTTCGTTGCGGACGCCGACGCGATCAGCGTCACCGCCGCCTCGCTCGGGCTCGACCTCGTCGCCGACGACGCCAACCGCGCTCGGACGCTCCTGTTCGCGCCCAACGTGGTCGCACAAGAGCGAGCCGAGGCGACACCGGAGCTGTCGACCACGGCGGCGGCTGCGGGCGAGGAGGTGCCGACCGCGATGCCCGGCGTCTTTCGCGCCCGCAGCGTCACCACGTCGTCGGGCACCTTCGGCCACGTCCGCATCTTCACCTTCAGCGTCGAGAACCCCGCCGCCTTTGTGAACGAGTTCATCCGGCTGATCACGCTGCTGCCGCAGGAGGGCCTGATCCTCGACGTGCGCGGCAACGGCGGCGGCCACATCTTCGCCAGCGAGTTCACGCTCCAGACGCTCACGCCGCGGCGCATCACTCCCGAGCCCGTGCAGTTCATAGCCACACCGCTCAACCTGCGCATCGTTGCCCAGCACAAGGACAATCCGGCCGGCATCGACCTCGGGCCGTGGTTTCGGTCGCTCGATCAGGCGACCGAGACCGGGGCGACGTTCTCGCACGCCGTGCCGATCACGCCCGAGGACGGGGCGAACGAGGTCGGTCAGGTCTACCAGGGCCCGGTCGTCCTGGTGACCGACGCGCGCTGCTACTCCGCCACCGACATCTTCGCCGCCGGCTTCCAGGACCATGAGATCGGCCCGGTGCTCGGAGTCGACGACAACACTGGCGCCGGGGGCGCGAACGTCTGGACGCACGGGCTGCTCAAGCAGCTGTTGGAGCTGCCGGCTCCGGACCCCGACTCGCCCTACAGGGCACTGCCGCGGCAGGCGAACATGAGGGTGTCGATTCGCCGCACGCTGCGCGTGGGCGCTCAATCCGGCACCCCGCTCGAGGACCTCGGCGTCGTGCCGAACATGCGCCACCACATGACGCGCGACGACTTGCTCGCCGACAACAAGGACCTGCTCGACCGGGCCGGCGCGCTGCTCGCGGACATGCCGGTGCGCAGACTCGACATCGAGGCCGTGCCCGACGCGGGCGAGCTCCGGGTCGACTTGGCGGTGGCAAACGTGGACCGTGCCGACATCTACCTGGACGGCCGGCCGCGAGCGTCGGTGGACACGCCGACCGGCGAGGCGTCCGTCACCGTGCCGACCGCCGACCAGCCGGCGGTCGTGCGAGCCGAGGGATTCGCCGACGGGAAGCTGGTCGCGGCCCGCACGGTCGCGATCTAGGGCCGGACGAGGCGCATTTAGGCTCCCGTGCGATGGCGGGAGCCCGACCCAGCGACGAGGGCGCTCTCGTCGAGGCCCTGCGCCGCGGCGACGAGGCTGCCTTCGCGCAGCTGGTCGACGAGCTCAACGGGCCGTTGACCCGGCTCGCGCTTGCCCACGTGCCCAGTCGCGCGGTCGCGGAGGACGTCGTCGGGGATACCTGGCTGGGCGTCATCCGCGGGATTGACGACTTCGAGGGCCGCTCGTCGCTGCGCACCTGGATCTTTCAGATCCTGCTCAACAACGCCCGCACGCGCGGCAAGCGCGAGAAGCGCGCGCTGCCGTTCTCCTCGCTCAGGCGCCGCGATCCGGAGGGCCGCGACGAGCCCGCCGTCGAACCGAGCCGGTTCGAGGGCCCGCGCGGCCAGTACCCGGGGCACTGGGCGCGGCCGCCCGTCGAGTGGCAGGCGCCCGAGGAGCGGCTTGCCACCGAGGCCGCCCGCGATGTGATGCTCGGTGCGATCGCGAAACTGCCCGAGCGCCAGCGGGAGGTGCTGACCCTGCGCGACATGCTCGGATACTCCGCCGAGGAGGCGCGTAACGCGCTCGACCTGAGCGAGACCAACCAGCGAGTGCTCCTGCATCGAGCCCGCTCGAAGGTCAGAGCGGCGCTCGAGCGTTACTTCGAGGAGGCCGAAGCGTGACCGCGCCGGCGAGTGAAGAGATGAACTGCCAAAAGTTCGTTGAACTGGTCACCGACCTGATCGAGGGCCGGCTCGTCGCCAGTGTGCGGCTCGACGCCGAGGCGCACCTGGACGACTGCCATGGCTGTACGGCCTACCTCCAGCAGATGCGCCATACGATCGCGGGGCTGCGCGCGCTCGCCGTCTCGGAGGACTTCCCGCGCACGCGCGAGCGGGCGATCGCGGTGTTCGCGGAGCTGCGCGGGGGAAGCTCAGCCGACTAGGCCGCGACGCTGGATCAGGTGCTCGCGCCCTGCCGGGGCGTCGGTGCGACCGGCCCCGGGAGGGACGTGATCGACTTCCGCACTCCGTGCCTCACTCGGGCGCCGATCGCCGCCAGTGACCCCGGCTCGGTGGCCGGCGCCGGGAGCACGTCGTCGAGCACCAGCGTCTCGACGCCGACCCGCTCGGCCACGGCACGGTTCCAGAGCAGCTCCGACCACTGCTTGGCCCGCGTGCGAACCGTGAGCAACATCGAGGCCTTGGTGATCCCGACCGCGCCGGCGACCGCCAAGACCGCGGAGGCGATCCCCGATTCCAGCAGGCTGCGCTCGTACCAGTCACGCAGCTCCGGAAGGAAGAACACGAGCGCGAAGAGGACCGCCGCCGCGGGAAGCACCCAGAGGCGACAGCGGCTCCAGACAAGGTCGCGCAGGTCGCCGCGAAGGTCGGCGCGGGCCTCGCTGTCGAGGTAGGCCTCGGGCTCCTTGTCGCCGGCGAGCAGCTGTCGCCAGATCACCGTCTGTCGGCGAAGGCCGTTGCGGACCCCCTCCAGCTCGGGTGGGGCGTCGGCTGCGGGAATCCGTTCGGAAACGGCGTCGCGCCATAGGTCGAGGTGGCGGCGGACCACCGCGACGCCCGCCGAGTTGAGACGCGACTGAAGGTCGTCGAGCAGCTTCTTCAGCCGCTCAATCCGACCCGGGCCGAAGGCCTCCTTCCAGGCGTCGCTCGGGTCCTCGGTCCCGGCCGTGTACGAGCGGCAGATCCGGTTGTAGGTATCGGACATGCCATTGCCGAGCTCATACGCCCTCCCGGCAGCCTCCTCGCGCGCCCAGAGGTCCTTGCTCAGCTCGACATGGCACTCGTGCACCTGACGCCGGAACGACTCGGCCGCCGCGGGCGAGTCGGGCGCCTCACGCGCGGACGAAATCAGCTGCTCGAGCGCGCCGGCCCCCGACGCGATGCCGGCGCGTCGCGCCGCGCCCGCCGCCGCGCGCAGCTGCAACTCGAGCTGGTCCTCGGGCTCGAGGCTCTGATGGCCCGGCAGCAGCGTGTCGCCCGAGGGCTCTCCGGGGTCGGTGACCTGCGCGTAGAGCTCGGCGATGCGCCAGCCGAGCTGAAATGCCGCAGTCAGGCAGTCCGGCGGGGGCGCTTCCAGGGCGCCCGCCTCGCTTCCGCCGTTCCCCTGCTCCTGCTCGAGAACCTGCGCTTCGCTCGCGGACATGGTTGCCTCCCCGCTGTCTGAGCCGTCCGGTCTGCGCCCGGACCTTCGGGGATGATGATCTCGCCCTTCCGAGGCCGGGTCCACGGCATACGGCACGCCCGCTCTGTGGATTTGTCCACGGAGCTCGTGCGCAAGCGCTCGCGGCTCACTCGCCGGCGTCGATCCGTGTGCGCCAGACGCCGTTCAGTGGCGGCGCCGGGTCGCCCGCCGGGATCCCGCGGACCGAGCGCTCGATCCCCAGGCCACCGCCCCGCGTGGGAACGACCGTCAGCAGCGGATCGCCGCGCACCCGCGCGAGCTGGTCGCCGGGGAGGCCGCCGGCGACCTGCACCGCCCCCTCGCGCAGCCGAGCCACGCGTTCCGCGGGATCGGGCACGACCGCGAACTCGACCTGGTCGAGGGCCGGGCCGAGGCCGCGCGCGGTTCCCCACCACTCGGTGTTGTGGGCGAGCAGCAGCCGGTCGGCGCTGCGCTCGCGCAGCTCGAACGGCCCGGTGCCGCTCTGCGCCGCCTCGGCCGGTTCGAGCTCGGCCCCCGCCGCACCGGCGAGCGCGCGGGGTGAGACGATCCCGAGCTGAGGCGAGGCCAGCCGCGCATCGAAGTTCGGCTCGGGTGCGGGAAGGATGAAGCGGACGAGATCGGGGCGCGGCGCGTCGGCCAGCGCGTCGGCGATCAGCGATCGCCCCACGGCGGTGGCGCGCCAGCGCTCGACGTTGTCGAGGACCGCCGAAGCGCTGAACGGGGTCCCGTCCTGGAAGCGAACCCCGGTACGCAGCCGCAGGCGCCATACGGTGCGGTCGCTCGACGGCAGCGCCGAGACCACCAGCCCGGGAACCCTGCGAGCGTCCTCGAACGGCCCGGTGAGCTCGGCGACCAGCGGCTCGTGGACCTGCCGCGCGACGAGCTGCTCGGACCCGGTCTCCGCGTACAGCGGATCGAGGCTGGCCGGGCGCTCGGGGAGCGCCCAGACCAGCATGCCGCCACCCCCGGGCACGCCGCCGGCGTCGACCGCGGCGCTGTCCTCTGCCCCACCGCCGCATCCGGCGACCGCAAGCACGGCCGCGGCGGATGCTGCGAGCTGCGCGAGCGGACGAAGGCGGGTCAGATCTTGAGCAGTACGAGCGTGTTGACGACGAACAGGATCGAGAAGAAGATCGTCCAGCGGTCGAGGTTTCGCTCGACCAGCGAGCCGCCGCCGAAGGAGCTGCCGGTCTGACCGATGCCGAAGGCGCCGGAGAGCCCCGTGTCCTTCCCCGAGTGCAGGAGCACGAGGAAGATCAGGATCACGGAGATCAGGACCTGGACTGCGCTGAGCACGTTTTCCATCGCCGCGTGAGTGTAGATGAGTGTTTCCGCGACGCGATCAGCGATCGAGCGCCCGCAGCACCTCGATCGCCTCGCGCCGCAGCTCGGCGTCGAGCCGCCGCCAATCGCCGTTGGAGAGCTTGCCCTGGGCGCGATCGAGCTCGGCGTCGCGGATCTGCCGGTAGAGCGCCTCCTTGCGCGCCTCCAGCTCCGCACGCCGCGGGTCCTCGCCGGCGTCGCCGGCGCTCGGGCGGCGGCGAAGCGGCAGCGCTACGAACGCCGCGACGGCCGCCAGGATCACGATCACGAGGACGATCTCCACGGCGCGCAGCGTACGGATCGCCGCCCGGCCGCCGGCGGACTAAACGCGCTCGAGGTCGCGGGCGAGCCGCGCCGCGTACACGTCCGAGACGCGCCGCCGGCGCGCCTCCGGCGCCGGCCAGACGGCGATCAGGGCCCCGGCGATCGCGATCCCGCCGCCGACCCAGATCCAGATCACCAGCGGGTTGACGTTCACCCGGAAGTCGACCGGCACCGGCTCGGACTCATACCGCTCGGCGAGCGCGGCGATCGCGACGCCCTGGAGGTCGCTGCGCAGGTCGTTGAGGAACGGCGCCTCGGGGCCGGCGTCCCCCGCGACCCGCTCGATCCGCTCGTCGGCGCCCTCGATGAACTCGTCGTAGCCGGCCAGGTCGGGGCGCATCGCCGTCCACATGTCGCCCCCCGGGGACTCGCGGCGCCCGACCTCGCTCGTCGCCTCGCCCTCGAAGAAGCCCCGCACCGTGCCTTCAGCGCCCGTGGACGCGTAGTAGTTGCGCGACGGCCGCAGCAGCGCGAAGGCCTCGTCGTCGCGCTCGACGTCGAGCACGGCGCCGAGCGTGAGGCGTTGCTCGGCATCGTCGATCGAGCTGGTCGGCTCGACGTAGGTGACGGTGTAATCGCCTACCTCGCCCGAATCGCCGGGCCGCAGGCGCAGATCGACGCTGGTCTGGAAGCTCGAGGAAGCGGCGACCGCGATCATCGTTAGCGCGAAGCCGGCGTGCACGGTGTAGCCGCCGTACCGGCGGCGATTGCGCGAGACGATGTGCCCGAGCGCCGCGAGCCGGCCGCCGCCGGCCAGCGCACGCTGGGCGCCGGCCCCGCGCCAGAACTCGGCCGCGAGCGCGGCCAGGGCAAAGAACGCGAACGCGAACAGGACGAGCGCCGGCGGCTCGTCGAGTGCGTCGGTGAGCGTCGCCACGGCGAGGGTCGCGACGACGGCCACGGCCAGCGGCACGCGCACGAGCCGCCAGAGCGAGCCGGCGCTCACACGCCGCCAGGCGAGCAGCGGCCCGATCCCGGTGAACAGCACGAGCACGATCGCCAGCGGCGCGGTGTAGCGGTCGAACCACGGCGAGCCGAGCGAGGAGCGATCGCCGGTGATCGCCTCCGAGATCAACGGGAAGAAGGTGCCCCAGAAGATCACCAGGCAGAGGCCGACCAGAAGCAGGTTGTTGACCAGGAAGACTGCCTCGCGCGAGGCGAGCGATTCGATTCGACGCTTCCCGCGCAGGTCGTCGAGCCTCGACACGATCAATGCGGCCGAGCCGATCACGACCACCGCAATCAGCCCCAACAGCGGCCCGCCGACGGTCGAGGCGCCGAAGGCGTGGATCGACTCGAGGATCCCGGATCGGACCAGGAAGGTGCCGAGGAGGGCGAGCGTGAACGCGGCCACGACCAGCGACACGTTCCAGACCTTCAGCATGCTGCGCTTCTCCTGCACCATCACGGAATGCAGGAAGGCGGTGCCGATCAGCCACGGCATCAGCGAGGCGTTCTCGACCGCGTCCCAGCCCCAGTAGCCGCCCCAGCCGAGCTCCGAGTACGACCAGCGGGCGCCGAGCAGGATCCCGATCCCGAGGAAGATCCACGCGACGAGGGCGAAGCGCCGGGTGGAGCGAATCCAGCTCGCGTCGAGCCGCCTCGAGACCAGCGCCCCGATCGCGAACGCGAACGGGATCGCGAAGAAGACATAGCCGGAGTAGAGCATCGGCGGGTGGACCGCCATCGCCGGGTGGCGCAGGAGCGGGTTCAGCCCCACCCCCTCGGCCGGGGCGGGATCGAGCCGGGCGAACGGGTTGGCGCCGTCGGCGAACAGCATCAGCGCGGTGAAGAAGAGGGCGAGGCCCGCGAGCACCGCGGTCGCGTACGGGACCAGCTCGCGGTGGCGGTTGCGAGTCAGATAGAGGACCGCGCTGGCGGCGATCGAGAGCACCCACGCCCAGAGCAGCAGCGAGCCGCCCTGGCTCGACCACATCGCGGTCAGCTTGTAGAAGGTCGGCGTCGTGGTCGAGGAGTGATCGGCGACCAGCGCGACGGAGAAGTCGGAGCGCAGGAACGCCGCCTCGAGCACGACCACGCAGACGGTGAGGAGCGCGCAGACCGCGTAGACCGCCCGCCTCGACGAGTCGATCAGGCGCCGGTCGTCGCGGCGGGCGCCGAGCAGGGCTGCGCCGGCCGCATAGACGCAGGCAAACGGCGCGGCGATCAGGCAGGCGAGGCCCAGTTCGACCATCGGGCGGCGATTATCGCAACGTGCATCGCGCGGCAGGCGGCGCCCGCCTGGCCCCGATCCCTTCCGGATAGGGTGACCCGCACCGGTCACATGGCTGTCGACCTGGTCATCGACATCGAGAACAGCCCCGGCGCGCTGGCGCGGGTCGCAGCCGCCATCAGCGACGCCGGGGTGAACATCGCGGCCGCCACCTGCGTCGGGCCGGGCGAGCGCGCCGAGCTCCACATCCTCGTCCCGCACGCCGAGGCCGCCAAGCACCTGCTGGCGATCTCCCAGGTCGCGGTGACCCGCGAGCGCGAGGTCGTCGTGGTCGACGTCGAGGACCGCCCGGGGGTGCTGGCGGACCTGACCCGCAAGATCGCCCGGGCCGGGGTCAACCTCGACCTCGTCTATGTCGCCACGCGCAATCGCGTGGTCTTCGGCGCGCCCGACCTCGAGGGGCTTCGGGCCGCACTCGACGCCCGGAGCTGAGGCGCCCTACTCGATGATCACCTGATCGGGGTTCTCGGCGGCCTCGTCGGCGAACTTCGAGGGGCACTTCGTGATCAGGCTGTCCTTCTCGGCGACGAACGTCCCATCCGAGACGGTGCCCGAGACGATCACCTCGCGACCCTCGCGAAACGGGTCCGGCACCGTGCCGGAATACGTGACCGGGATCGTCGCCGCGGGATCGTCGCGATCGGCGACCTCGAATCGAAGCTCGCTTCCGTGGTGCTCGACCGAGCCGCTGGCGACCTTGCCCGTGAGGTCGTAGTTGCCGCCGCTCACCCCGGCGAGCTCGGAGGGCTGCTTGGCCTCGCTCGAGGCGCTGAACGAGGTGTAGACCAGGCCCGCGGCCAGCAGCACCGCGGCGCTCAGCGCGACGACGAGGCGGATCTTGCGTTTGCGATCGGGGTCCACCGAGGGTCTGATTATGGCGATCGGCCCCGGGCTGTTCGAGGCGGTCCCGGCTCAGCGGCGGCGCGCGAAGCGCAGCGGCAGCAGCGAGAGCGGCGCGCGCCGGCCCAGGTCGTCGGCGTCCTCGCGATCGAGCGCCGACGCGTAGCGACGCGCCTCGTCGCCGCTCGAGTACCGCTTCTCACCCTCGAAGCCGCATCCGCGGGCGCAGCGCCACCGCATCGTCTCCTCCTCGGCCCAGAAGCGGACCCGATGACCCAGCAGTCTGCAGGCGAGCGCCACGCCGCCGCTAGGCCTGGACCGGGGAGCCCGACGGCGGCGTCGGGGTCCCGCGGTCGCGCGGTGGCCCGTAGCGGTCGCGGCCCACCCGGGTCGCCGCGCCCTCCGCCACCGCTTCGTTCAGCGCGTTGCGGAAGCGACCGGGGCCCCAGTGGCGTGCGCCGATCCGGCGGGCGAGCTCCTGCCGCCCGAGCTCACCGTGCTCGGCCAGTGCGCGCTCGATCAGCTCTACCTCCTGGTCCAGCCATTCCTGGCGCAGTTCCCAGGGCGGTGGCGGGAAGGGGGAGTACGATCGCGAGCCCGGCCCGGGTCGCCAGCGCCGCAATCCGGCACGTTCGCGGTCCGTCCGGGCGCGATGGCGTCGCTCGGCGTCCTCGGCGCGCTGGCGCTCGGCGTCCTCTTCCTCACCCTCACCCCCCTCGGCCTCCTGCGCGGTGAGCGGCGTCGCGATCTCCTCCAGCGGCCGCTGCTCGGCCCGCACGCCGAGGATCAGCTCGACGATCCCACCGACGGCCATCACCGCGGCGCCGATCAGGTAGGCGATCATCACCTGGCCGGGATCGCCGGACTCGCCCGAGCTTCTGGAACACGAGCGGCCCGGCGATCCCGCCGATCGCCGTCCCGATCGCGTAGAAGAAGGCGATCGCGAGCGCGCGGATCTCCATCGGGAAGACCTCGCTCACCGTCAGGTAGGCGGAGCTCGCCCCGGCCGAGGCGAAGAAGAAGGTGCCGGCGAGCGCGAACGTCAGGCCCCAGTCGCTGAAGTAATCGCCGTTGAAGAGGATCCCGATCACGGCCAGCAGCACAGCGGAGAGCAGGTAGGTGCCCGCGATCATCGGCCGCCGCCCGACGGTGTCGAAGAGCCGGCCCAGAAGCAGCGGGCCGAGGAAGTTGCCCGCCGCCCAGACCGCGTAGAAGAGGCCGACCTTGTTCGCCCCGACGCCGAGGTACGTGGTCAAGGTGAGGCCGAGCGTGATCGTGACCGCGTTGTAGATGAAGGCCTGGCCGATGAACAGCGAGAAGCCGAGCACGGCCCGCTTCGGATAGACCTGGAACACGGTCCGCGCGATCTCGGTGAACGGGATCGAGCGCCGCTGGCGGACCTCGATCGAGTCACCGGGCTGCTCGAGCTCCTGACCGGTCTCGTCCCGGACCTCGGCCTCGATCTCGTCGACGATCCGCTCCGCCTCCTCCTCGCGCCCATGGATGAAGAGCCACCGCGGGCTCTCGGGCAGGTTGCGGCGCAGGAAGAGGATCCCGAGGCCGAGGAGCGCACCGAGGCCGAAGGACAGGCGCCAGCCGAGGTCGAGTGCGAACAGCGTCTCCTTCAGCAGGATCAGCGACAGCAGTGCGCCGGCGACCGCTCCAATCCAGAAGGACCCGTTGATGATCAGGTCGATCCGCCCGCGGGCCCGGGCCGGGATCAGCTCGTCGATCGCGGAGTTGATCGCCGCGTACTCGCCGCCGATCCCGGCCCCGGTGAAGAACCGCGCGGTGAGGAACCAGATCGGCGACGTCGCGAAGGCGGTGGCGACGGTCGCGAGCAGGTACAGCGACAGGGTGATCAGGAACAGGCGCTTGCGCCCGAATCGGTCCGTGAGCTGGCCGAAGAACAGCGCCCCGATGCACGCCCCGGCGACGTAGATCGCCTGCGCCATCGCGATGTTGGCCTCGGTGAGCTCGATCCCGCTTCCCGGCTCGACCAGCGTCGGGGCGAGGAAGCCGACGATCGTCACCTCGAGCCCGTCCAGGATCCAGACGATCCCGAGCCCGATCACCACCCGCCAGTGAAAGCGCGCCCAGGGCAGCCGATCGAGCCTGGCCGGGATCTTGGTCTCGATCGTCCCCAGCTGCCGCTCGTCCGCTTCGGCGCCGCGCGCTTCCATGGCGGTTTGGCGGCTACCCGGCAGGGAACGCGGATAACGACACGGCGTACCCTGAATCGAATGGATACCGGATCCCCCACGCACGACGCGGAGGCCGATTTCGGCCGTGCCCGCAGGCGCCGCCAGCTCGCCCGTCTAGCCGCTCGGCTGCGCCGCGAGCCCGACGACGTCGACCTGATCCTGCCCTTCGACGAGGTCGTCGAGGCGCTCGGGCACCGGGGTGAGCGCCGGCTCGGTCTGCAGACCATCGAGCTCGACTCGGTCGTCGGCACCGTGGACCGCTCCCGGCGCGAGTTCGACCGAAACTTCCGGCCGACTTCGCGACGGGTTCGGCGCCGCTGGCAGGGGATCGCGACCGCGATGCGCCGCGGTGACTCGATGCCGCCGATCGAGGTCTACCGCGTCGGCGTGCTGCACTTCGTCATCGACGGCCACCACCGGGTCTCGGTCGCGCGCCAGATGGGGCTCGACAAGATCGACGCGATGGTCACCGAGATCGTCACCGAGATCCCCGCGGACGAGGGGATCTCCCCGCGCGACCTGCCCCTGAAGTCCCATCAGCGCCTGTTCTTCGAACGTGTCCCGCTGCCCGCCGAGCTGCGATCGCGGATCAGTCTCGAGAACGGCTTCGACTACGCCGGGCTGGCGGAGGGGGTCGAGGCCTGGGGCCTTCGCCTGATGCAGGCGCGGCGCGAGTTCATGACGCGCGAGCAGGTCGCCGAGGCCTGGTTCCACGAGGAGTACGAGCCGGTGACCGAGATGATGCGCGAGGCGGGGCTATGCGGCCGCGGCTCCGAAACCGAGGCCTACGCGCGCGTCGTCAGCCTCCGCTACCTGCTGCTGCGTACCCACGCCTGGAACGACGAGGTGATCGAGCGCCTACGCGAGGAGCTGGCGCGGCCCGCCGCCGACGAGGACACCTTCGTCCACCGCCTGCGGCAGGACCTGGCCTGAGCGCGCTCGGCCACCGCAGACGATCACGGCGGCTTCAAGACCTCGAGCAGATCGGCGACCTTCCGATCCCGGAGAGCGGGATCGTGAAGCGGTAGGTGCGTTTGCACCTCATAGTGATTTCGTCGCCCCCTTCGCTCGCGGGACACGTAACCGCCGTCGACCAGATCGCTGACGATCCGATGGGTGGCACGCTCGGTGATCCCGATCGATCTGGCGATGTCGCGCAGCCGAACGTCCGGATCATCGGCGATGTAGAGCAGCGCTTGAGCGTGGTTGGAGAGGAATCGCCACTCTGCCATGTCGCCAAACTTTATCGGACTTGCAATACATGAAAAGCATGTTATGGTCGCCAAGTCAATCGTTAGACGGACGCTGATTGGCTGACCTCGCAAGCCGTCGCTTGCCCCGCCATCTGCTTGGCCTCCGCCTGATCCCACCAAGGGAAGGCTCAGATGGCGACGAACTCAGGCCCCGCGTCCGGCGCAAGCACGAACCGCAGGGGGCTCGCGAGCCGCGCAGCGCATTGGAGCGCCGAGCACCGCAAAGCCGCGATCTTTGGCTGGCTCGCATTCGTGGTCGTCGCCTTCTTCGTTGGGCAGCAGATTGGCAGTAACCAGCTCACCGACCTCGATCAGTTCACCGGTGAGAGCAAGCGCGCCGAGCAGGCGCTCGACGACTCGGGCCTGAGGCCGATCAGCGAGGTCGTCCTGGTACAGAGCGACACGCTCACCCTCGACGATCCCGAGTTCCAGGCCGCGGTCGAGGACGTCACCGGCCGGCTGTCCGAGCTTCAGTACGTCGAGAACGTCGTCTCGCCGCTGACCGGCGACGCCGAGGTCACCGCCGACCGCCACGCCGCACTCGTCAATTTCGAGATCGCCGGCGACTCGATCGAGGCCAGGGATCGCGTCGAATCAAGCCTCGCGGCAACCGCCGCGGTCCAGGCGGAGCACCCTGAGCTGGTCGTGGAGCAGTTCGGCGGCGCGAGCGCCAACAAGGCGATCAACGAGACGATCCAGGGCGACATCGGGAAGGCCGGGATGCTCTCGCTCCCGATCACCCTGATCATCCTCGTGATCATCTTCGGCTCGCTGGTCGCCGCCGGGCTGCCGCTGCTGATCGGGCTCACGTCGGTGATCGCTGCGATGGGCCTGGTCGCGATCCCGAGCCAGCTACTTGCCCTCGACCCAAACGTCAACGCGGTGATCCTGATGATCGGGCTCGCGGTCGGGGTCGACTACTCGCTCTTCTATCTGCGGCGCGAGCGCGAGGAGCGCGCCGCAGGGCGCGACGAGCGCTCCGCGCTCGAGACAGCCGCCGCGACCTCGGGCCGGGCCGTGCTGATCTCCGGGCTGACGGTGCTGGTCGCGATGGCCGGGATGTTCATCAGCGGAGACAACGCCTTCATCTCGTTCGCCTACGGGACGATGATCGTCGTCGCGATTGCGATGTTCGCCTCGCTGACCGTGCTCCCGGCGATGCTCGCCTGGCTTGGAGACCGCGTGGAGAAGGGCCGGATCCCGTTCCTCGGCGGCCGGCGGGGCAGGACCGGGCCGTCGCGCTTCTGGACGGGACTCACCGATCGCGTCACCCGGCGGCCGCTGCTCTCGGTTGTCCTCGCCGGCGGGCTGCTGGTCGCGCTGGCGATCCCGGCGCTGCACATGAAGACCGTGATCAGCGGCGTCGAGGACCTGCCCCAGGACCTCGCCGTGATCAAGACGTACGACCAGGTCAAGGAAATCTTCCCGAGCGAGGGCGTGACCACGGTCGTCGTGGTCGAGGCCGACGACGTGCGCTCCGGCGATGTCGCCGCCGGGATCGCGGCGCTCGAGGATCAGGTGAAGGGATCGGACTCCTTCCTGCCGGGGACTTCGGTCACCTACAGCGACGACGGCACCGTCGCCGAGATCGATATCCCCACGCGCGGCACAGGCACCGACGCCGCATCGAGTAATGCCCTGCGCGAGGTCCGTGATGAGATCGTCCCGGCGACGATCGGCCAGATCGACGGCGTGAGCGCCAACGTCAGCGGCGACGCGGCCGCCACCGAGGACTCCAGGAGCCAGTCGAACAGCAGGCTGCCCCTGATCTTCGCCTTCGTCTTCGGCCTCGCGTTCCTGCTCCTGCTGGTCACCTTCCGCTCGATCGTGATCCCGATCAAGGCGATCGTGCTCAACCTGCTCTCGGTCGGCGCCGCCTACGGCGTCCTGGTGCTGGTCTTCCAGGACGGCCACGGCGAGTCGCTGCTCGGGTTCACCTCGAACGGCGGGATCGCGTCATGGCTGCCGCTGTTCCTGTTCGTGATCCTGTTCGGGCTCTCGATGGACTACCACGTCTTCATCCTCTCCCGGGTGCGGGAGCTCTATGTCGGGGGGATGGGCACGAGCGATGCGGTTCGCCAGGCGATCTCGTCGACCGCCGGCACCGTGACCGGCGCTGCGGTCGTGATGGTGGCGGTGTTCGCAGTCTTCGCGACCCTGAGCTTCATCGACCTGAAGGAGCTCGGACTCGGGTTGGCCGTCGCGGTGCTGATCGATGCGACGATCATCCGCGGCGTCCTGCTGCCGGCCTCGATGAAGCTGCTCGGCGACTGGAACTGGTATCTGCCGAGCTGGCTCGAGTGGCTGCCGCGCGTCCACGAGCCCGAGACCGCGCCGCCGCCCCTCCCCGAGCTCGAACTCGACCTCGACCTCGAGCCCGAGGAGCCCGCCGCCGAGGACAAACCGCCGCCGGTCCCGGCCTGAGGCCTACCTACTCCTGCGAACCCTCGCCTAGCCGCTGCTCGGCCCCGAGCCGCTCGCCGCTCTGCGGGTCGAAGAACAGCAGCGTCGTGGTGTCGAGCCACAGACTCCGCCTCCTCGCCGCGCGGTCGACCTTGCTCGCCGGCGTCGAGGCGCGCGACGACCTGGTTGGCGCCCGAGCCCGGGACCTCGGCGGCGCCGGAGTCGGCGGCGAGCTCGTCGAGCTCCTTCGACTGCACGCCCTCGGTCTCGAGCGGGAAGTAGGCGTAGAGCTCGGAGCCCATCGACTCGACCAGGTCGATCTTCGCCTTGAACGTGTGGCCGTGGTCCTTGGCCTCGCCGACCAGCGCTGGCGTCCTCGAACGCCTCCGGGCGCGCGCCGGCGATCACATCGCGGGAGCCGCCGCGCGTCGCCGAGCGCCGCGGCGCTGCCTCTTCGGGCAGGCGCACGTCGCCGATCGGCAGCTTCGCGGTGTCGCCCTCCAGCCTCGCCGGCATGAAGTTCATCGCCGGCGAGCCGATGAACCCGGCGACGAACAGGTTGATCGGCCGCTCGAATAGAGCACCGCCGGGCGTATCGACCTGCTGGAGGACCCCTGACCGCATCACGGCGACGCGGTCGCCGAGCGTCATCGCCTCGGTCTGGTCGTGGGTGACGTAGACCGTCGTCTGTCGAGAGCTGCTTCTGCAGTCGCGAGACCTCGGTCCGCATCTGCACGCGCAGCTTCGCGTCGAGGTTCGACAGCGGCTCGTCCATCAGGAAGGCCTTCGGGTCGCGGACGATCGCCCGCCCCATCGCCACCCGCTGGCGCTGACCGCCGGAGAGGTTCGCCGGCTTGCGATCGAGGTGCTGCTCGAGGTCGAGGATCTTCGCCGCCTCCTCGACCTTGGTCTTGATCTCGTCGTCGGGAACCTTGGCCAGCTTGAGCGGGAAGGCCATGTTGTCGCGGACGCTCATGTGCGGGTAGAGCGCGTAGTTCTGGAACACCATCGCGATGTCGCGGTCCTTGGGCGCATACTGGTTGACGACGTCGCCGCCGATCCGCAGCTCGCCCTCCGTGATGTCCTCGAGCCCGGCGATCATCCGCAGCGCGGTCGACTTGCCGCACCCCGACGGCCCGACCAGGATCACGAACTCGCCGTCCTTGACCTCGAGGTCCATGTCCTTGACGGCCTCGTAGCCGTCGTCGAAGCGCTTCGAGACGCCTTCGAGAACGATGTCAGCCATGGCTGCGCAGCTCCTTTGGGTCGGGGGTCATCCCTTGACCGCTCCCGCGGTCAGGCCGGCGACGATCCGCCGCTGGAAGATGAGCACGAAGATGATGATCGGGATCGTGACCAGCGTCGCGGCGGCGGCGATGTTGCCGGTCGGGGCGGTGAACTGGGACTCGCCGGTGAAGAAGGCGAGCGCCGCGGGCACCGTGCGCGACGCGTCCGAGGAGGTGAGCGAGATCGCGAACACGAAGTCGTTCCAGCAGAAGATGAAGACGAGGATCGCGGCGGTGAACATCCCCGGCGCCGCGAGCGGCACGATCACCTTGCGAAAGGCCTGCAACGGCGTCGCCCCGTCGACCTGCGCCGCCTCCTCGAGGTCGAACGGGATCTCGCGGAAGAAGGCGACCAGGGTGTAGATCGCCAGCGGCAGGGCGAAGGTCAGGTAGGGGATGATCAGGCCGGCCCAGGTGTCGTAGAGCCCGAGGTTGCGCCACATGTCGAACAACGGCCCGACGGTCGAGATCGGCGGGAACATCGCGATCGCCAGCGCCCCGCCGAGGATCACCAGCTTGCCGGGGAACTGCAGGCGCGCGATCGCGTAGGCGGTGAACGAGGCGAGGACGATCGCGATCGTGGTCGCGATCAGGGCGATCCCGATCGAGTTGATCAGCGGCCGCAGCAGCGGGCTGTCGAGGCCGCCCTCGAACAGGCTCTTGTAGTTGTCGAACGTCCACTCGGTCGGAAAGAACCCGCCCTCGCCGATCGTCGCCGGCGCCTTCAACGACAGCGAGGCGATCCACAGCACCGGGATCAGCGAGGCGGCGAGGATCACGAACAGGCCGATGCTCCAGAGCGTGTACTCGCGCGTGCCGCGCTTCATCAGTTCGCTCCCCTCTCGCGACCCGGGATCGCGGTGCCGAACCCGCGTACGTAGATGAACGCGATCAGCAGCACGAGCACGAAGATCAGCACGGACACGGCCGAGCCTAAGCCGAGGTTGACGCGCGAGATCAGCTGGTTGTAGCCGATGATCGAGACCGACTCGGTGTCCTGGCCGCCGCCGGTCATGACGAAGATCGAGTCGAAGACGCGGAAGGCGTCGAGAGTCCGGAACAGCAGCGCGACCAGGATCGCCGGCTTCATCAGCGGCAGGGTGATCCGCCAGAAGCGCTGCCAGGCGTTGGCGCCGTCGACCTTGGCCGCCTCGTAGAGGCCCTCATCGATCGTCGTCAGCCCGGCGAGCAACAGCAGGGCGATGAACGGCGTCGTCTTCCAGACCTCGGCGGCGATGATCACCGACATCGCGCTCCAGCGATCGCCGAACCAGGCCTTGTCGTCGGCCACGAACGGAAGCTGGTTGACGAAGCCCGATGTCGGGTCGAAGGCGAAGAACCAGGCGAACGCCGCGACCACGGTGACGATCCCGTACGGGATCAGCACCGAGGTGCGGACCAGGGCGCGGCCGAAGATCGCCCGGTACATGACCAGGGCGATGATCATCCCGAGCACGAGCTCGATCGCGACCGAGACCACGGTGATGAACACGGTGTTGAACAGTCCCTGCCACCAGAGGTCCGAGCCGAGCACCGTGGCGTAGTTGTCGAGGCCGACGAAGCCACCCTCGTCGGGGAAGCGCAGGTCGACCTCCTGCAGCGAGAGGACGAACGCGTAGCCGATCGGATAGATGGTCACGAGTAGCATCGCGATCACAGCCGGCGCGCACAGCAGCCAGGCGAGCTTGCGCTCGGACTTGGTCCGGTCGGAGACCTTGCGGCGTCTGCTCCGGGGCGGCCTTCGCCGGGACGGACTCGGCGGCGCCCGTCACAGCAGACCCTCGCGGTTGATCGCCTGTTCGAGCAGCTCGCGCAGCTCGTCGTAGGTCGCGCTCGGGTCATCCGGATCGATCTCGGTGGTCGGGTGCACGGCGTTCTGGATCGCGAGCGAGATGTCCTGATAGGCGGGCGACTCCGACGGTCGCGCGGCCGCGTCGGCGATCGACTCACGGATGATCTGGGAGAAGCCGGGATAGACCTTCTCGATCTGCTTCGAGTCATAGAGGTCCTCGCGCACCGGGGGTAGGCCGCCGGCCTCCGCCGTCGCGAGCTGGTTCTCGGCTCCGACCAGGCACTCGACCGCCTTCCAGGCGAGGTCCTGGTTCTCGGAGAAGGCCGAGACGCCGAGGTTGACGCCGCCGAGCGGCGGCGCCGACGGGGTCCCGGGGTCGATCGCCGGGTACTTCGCCGCCTTCATCACCTTGAAGATGTCCGGGCGCCTCGGCCTCGGCGCTCGGGTAGACGAACGGGTAATTGATCATGAACGCGGAGCTGCCGGTCTGGAAGGCGAGCCGGTTCGGGTCCTCCTGAGAGGTCGTGATCGCCGGGTCGGCGGCCTCCGAGGTCGAGAGCCGGCCCATCACCTCGAGCGCCCGCGTCGTCGGCTCCTCCTCGAGCGAGAGCTCGTCGGGGCCGGAGAGCACCTGGCCGCCGGCTGACTCGACCATCTGGTTGAACCAGACCACCAGTCCCTCGTACTTGTTTGCCTGGACCTGGATCAGGTTCTCGTCGGGGTTGAGACTCTCGGCCTCGTCGATCATCTCGTCCCAGGTCTTCGGGGGCTGCTTGACCAGATCGGAGCGATACCAGAGCAGCTCGGTGTTCGACCACAGCGGCGCCGCGTACAGCGTGCCCTCGAACTTGGCGGTCTCGAGCACGCTCGGGAAGACGTCCTTGGAGACGACCTGTGCGGTGGCCTCGGGCACCGGCACGATCCAACCCGCGCTCGCGAATTCGCCGGTCCAGATCACGTCCATGCCGATCAGGTCGATCGTGTCGTCCTCGGCGCCGAGCCGGCGGACGAGCTGCTCGCGCTGGCCGTCGGCGTCGGCGGGCAGGAACTCGAACTCGATCTCATACTCGCCGCCCGACTCCTTCGCGCATTTCTCGGCCGCGGTCTGCGGCGAGGCGCTCGGCTCGTTGAAGATGAACCAGGTCAGCGTGTTGGAGCCGCCGGCCTCGTCGCCGCCACAACCGCCGAACGCGATCGTCGCCGCCGCTACGGCGAGAGCCAGAAATCCCTTGCTGGTGCGGCCTGCGGCCAACGTTCTCCTCTCCCCTGGGCCACTTCGGACCAGACGCTCGCTCAATTGCCCAGGCGAGCGGGTCCGCAAACCTCCCGCTCAGGAGTCGGTCCGGCGAACGACGACCGCGCCGCCCGGCCGGAGCGCGGCGCCGTCGGTGGGCTCGGTGGCCAGCACGACCTCACCCGAGACCGGGGTCCGGGCGTCCCGCTCGCCCAGGTTGACGGCCACCGCGTGCTCGCCACGGCGGTAGGCGAGGAGGCCGGGCGGCGAGTCCAGCAGCTCGACCTCCCCCCGGAGGCCGCGCCGCAGCTCGATCAGCCGCCGGTACAGGTGCAGGAGCGAGTCGGGGCGACGGCGCTGCTCGTCGACGCTACGCCGCTCGGGATCGATCGGCGGGAGCCAGGGCTCGGCGGTGGTGAAGCCGCCGAGCGGCTCAGGGCTCCACTGCATCGGGTTGCGATGGCGGTCGCGGCCGGCGCGATCCACCGGGGGGTCGCCCTCGGGCCCGTCGGGCATTCCGATCTCGTCGCCCTGGTAGATGAACGCGGCGCCGGGCAGCGTGAGCAGCAGGACGGCCGCGGCGCGAGCCGCCCGGTCGCCCAGCCGCGTGGCGAGCCGCGGGAAGTCGTGGTTCGAGAGCACCCAGGCGACGCGCTCGAGCGGGGCCGCGGCGGCGATCGCGCGCCGCATCGCCGCGGCCTCCCACGGTGCGTGGAGGAACTCGAACGCGAAGGCGAGGTCGAGCCGCTCGAGGTAGGGACCCAGCGCGGCGCTCGGCACATAGACCTCCCCGACGAGGACCGCGTCGCCGGCCGCCTCGCGCAGCGCATCGAGGGCGATCGTGATCTCGGGGTCGGTGCGCGAGCGCACGCCCTCGAGCGCGGCGAGCTCGGGATGCAGCGGCAGCGGGAAGGGCGCGCGCGCCGGCCGCTCGTCGCGGAGCTCGCGATCCTTCATCAGCTGCTGGACGGCGTCGACGCGGAAGCCGTCGACACCCCGCTCGCGCCAGACGCGGATCACCGATCCGATCGCGGCGCGCGCCTCCGGGTTGCGCCAGTCGAGATCGGGCTGCTCGGGGTAGAACGAGTGCAGGTACCAGCGCCCGCTGCGCGCGTCGCGGCTCCAGGCCGGCCCTCCCCAGGCAGCGCGCCAGTTGTTCGGCGGGCCCCCGTCGGCCCACACGTACCAGTCGGGGTGCTCGCGGAACCAGGGGTGCTCGATCGAGGTGTGCGACGCAACCAGATCGAGCAGCACCCGGAGGCCGCGCGCGTGGGCCCGAGCGATGAGCTCGTCGAAGTCGGCGAGGCTCCCGTAGACCGGGTCGATCGCGGCGTGGTCGGCGACGTCGTAGCCCGAGTCGGCGAGCGGCGAGGGATAGATCGGCGAGAGCCAGATCGCGTCGACGCCGAGCCATTCGAGGTGATCGAGTCGTGCGATCGCTCCGCGCAGATCGCCGATGCCGTCGCCGTCGGAGTCCTGGAACGAGCGCGGGTAGATCTGGTAGACGACGGCGTCGCGCCACCATTCCGAGCCGCCCGCAGATCCGCTCGCGCCGGCCAAGCGCCGCGACCTAGTCCATCCGCCGCAACCGCTCGATGTGCCGCGGCTTGACCTCGTTGGCCTCGCGCATGAAGTCGACCATCAGCCGGAGCTGCTCGGTCGTGGCCCGGTTCATCATCGCCTCCCATTCCTCCATCATCGGGCCGTAGAGCGGCGCCCGCCAGTCGCTCGAGCTTCGGGGTCACCTCGACCTTGATCCGACGTCGATCCTCGTCGTCGCGGACTCGGCGCGCGTAGCCGGCGCGCTCGAGGCGGTCGATCACCGCAGTCACCGCTCCCGTGGTCAACCCGGCCTCGGCGGCCAATGCTCCGGCGGTGATCGCGCCATGGCGCTCGATGATGTCGATGCAGTTGAGGTCGGTTCGGTTGATCCCGAGGCGGTCGGCGGTTGCGTCGTCGAAGGCGATGTCCTGGATCCCGCTGATCCGGAACTGCTCCCCGAGCTCGGCGATCAGCTGCTGTTTCTTCGATCCTCTTGACATCTAAATATCTTATCTACTAAGATGTTTGCTCACTGAGAAGTTTACTCGCCGAGGAGGTTCGAGGAGCAATGCAGGCGATAGTGGCAAACGATCTGGCAAAAACCTATTCGGGCGGCGTCCAGGCCCTCGGCGGGCTCTCGTTCTCCGTCGAGCGCGGCACCGTGTTCGGCCTCCTGGGCCCGAACGGCGCCGGCAAGTCGACGACCGTGAAGATCCTGACCACCCTCGCCCATCCGGACTCGGGGCGCGCGACCGTCGCCGGCAGCGACGTGCTCGCCGACCCGGCGGCGGTGCGCCAGGCGATCGGCGTCGTCGCCCAGACCAGCGGGCTCGACCTCCAGGCGACCGGACGCGAGAACCTGCGGCTTCAGGGCCAGCTGTTCGGCCTCGGGGGCCGGGGGCTCGAGTCGCGGATCGACTCGCTGCTCGAGCAATTCGGCCTCGCCGATGCGGCCGATCGGCTGGTGAGGACATTCTCCGGCGGGATGCAGCGGCGGCTCGACGTCGCCTTGGCATTGGTCCACGAGCCGGACGTGCTGTTCCTCGACGAGCCCACCACCGGGCTCGATCCCGAGGTCCGCGCGGAGATGTGGGACGAGATATCGCGGCTGACCGGCGCCGGCCTGACCGTGCTCCTGACCACGCACTACCTCGAGGAGGCCGACCATCTGGCGTCGCGGCTGGCGATCGTCGACCGCGGCAAGGTCGTCGCCGAGGGCACGCCCGACGAGCTCAAGCGTGAGCTGCGCGGCGACGCGATCCACGTCGAGCTCGGCGACGGCCCCGGCGAGGAGTCGATCCGCACCGCGCTGAACGGCGGGATTGCCGGCGTCGGCGAGATCAAGCTCGACGGGCGCACGCTTCACGCTCGCGCCGCGGACGGCGCGCGCACCGTGCCCGCCGTGCTCGCCGCACTCGAAGAGGCGGGCGTGAACGTCGCCGCCGTGACCGTCGCCCGTCCGTCGCTCGACGACGTCTACCTCCGCTATGCCGGGCGCACTTTCAGTGCCGCCGAGGCGGAGACCAGCCACCACGACAAGCAGGAGGAACCCGCATGATCAAGGCAATCGCCGACACCAGACACATGACCGTGCGCCATGTGATGGAGCTGTTGCGCCAGCCGTGGTGGATCTTCGTGAACCTCGTCCAGCCGGTCGTCTGGCTGCTGCTCTTCGGGGCGCTGTTCGAGACCGTCACCGACATCCCGGGCTTCGGCTCGGACAACTACATCCAGTTCCTGGCCCCGGGCGTCGTCGTGATGACCGCCTTCTTCACCGCGGGGTGGAGCGGTATGCCGATGATCGAGGACCTCGAGCGCGGCGTCATCGACCGCTTCCTGGTCTCTCCCGTGCGGCGCTCGTCGCTCATCACCGGCCGGCTTGCGAACGCCGCGCTTCAGATCGTGATCCAGACGCTGATCATCATCGGGCTCGCGCTCGCGACCGGCGCGGAGTTCGCCAACGGCGCCGGCGGCGTCGCGGTCCTGACCGCGGTCGCGATCCTGCTCGGGGCGGCGTTCGGAGCGATCTCGAACGGGATCGCGCTCCTCGCACGTCGCGAGGAGACCGTGATCGCGTTGATGCAGTTCCTGATGCTGCCGCTCTCGTTCCTGTCGGTGACCTTCATGCAGAGGGACCTGATGCCCGACTGGATGCAGACGGCCGCCTCGTTCAACCCGGTCAACTGGGCGGTAGAGGCGGGGCGTGAGGCGCTCTCGGCATCGCCCGACTGGGCCGCGATCGCCGGCTGGGCGGGACTGCTGGTCGCGTTCCTGGCCGCGTCCCTGCTGTTCGCGGTGCGGGCGTTCCGCGCCTACCAGCGCTCGGTGTAGGACCATGGGTCGGTGGTGAGCGAGCCCACACCCCTCGGCTCCCGGCGGGACGAGTTCGATGTCCCGCCGGGGGTCGCCTACTTCAACACCGCCAACCTCTCGCCGCTCACCCATCGCGTTCGGGAGGCCGGCGAGCGCGCGCTGGAGCGCCGCAGCCGACCCTGGACGATCGCCGCCGAGGACTGGTTCACGGACGTCGAGCGGTTGCGCGAGCTGTTCGCGCGGCTGATCGGTGGCGACGCCGAGGGCGTGGCGCTGGTGGCGGCCACCAGCTACGGCCTCGCATCGGCGGCACGCAACCTGACGCCCCGGGAAGGCGATCGGATCCTGGTGCTCGCCGACGAGTACCCCTCGGGGATCTACACCTGGCGCGCCCTCGCCGACGAGACCGGCGCCGAGGTCCTGACCGTGGAGCCCGAGCCGGGTCAGGCGTGGACCGAGGCGATCCTCGCCGCGCTCGACGAGCGCGTCGCGCTGGTGAGCGTCCCGAACGTGCACTGGACCGACGGAGCGCTGATCGATCTGGACGCGGTGGCGCAGCGCGCCAGGGCGCTTGGCTGCAAGCTGGCGGTCGACGCGAGCCAGTCCGCGGGGGCGATGCCGCTCGACGTCGAGAGCCTGCGCCCCGACTACCTGGTGGCCGTGGGCTACAAGTGGCTGCTCGGACCGTTCGCGCTCTCGTATCTGTACGTGGCCCCCGAGCACCGCGAGGGCCGGCCGCTGGAGCAGAACTGGATCCTGCGTGCCGGCTCGGAGGACTTCGCCCGGCTGGTCGACTACCGCGACGACTATCAGCCCGGGGCGCGGCGCTTCGATATGGGCCAGCGAACGAGCTTCCAACTGGTGCCGATGGCGATCGCCGCTCTCGAGCAGCTCCTGGAGTGGAAGCCGCCGCGGATCGCCGCGACGCTCGCCGACCTGAACGCCGCGCTCGCCGAGCGCCTTGGCGCGATGGGGCTCGAGCCGCTCCCGGCCGAGCGGCGCGCCCCGCACATGCTGGGCGTCGCGCTCCCGGCGGCGGTCAGGGCCGCGGCGCCGGCGGCGCTGGCCGACGCGGGCTGCTTCGCCGCCGTTCGAGGCAACTCGCTGCGCATCTCGCCCCATCTGCACAACACGCCCGAGGAGGCTGAGCGGCTCGCCGACGCGCTGGCGGCGACGGTCGCGGGCTGATCAGTCGAGGGCGCCCCAGCGCGTGCACGCCTGCCCGGCGGCATCGAGCGCCGGCGCGAGCGCTTCGCCGGCGCGCGCGGCGTCCCAGTCGCGCAGGGCAAGCCCGGCCACCAGCGTGCCCATGAACGCGTCGCCGGCGCCCAGGGTGCTGACGATCTCGACCTGGGCCGCCGGGGCCTCGGCCTCGCAGGCTCCGCGGATCACCGCGCCCTCCTCGGCCAGGGTGACGGCCGCCAGCTCGGCGCCCATCGCCGCGAGCTCGTCGGCGGCCCGCCGCGGGTCGTCGACGCCCGCGATCGCCATCGCCTCGTCACGGTTCGCCCGAACGAGGAACGAACCCGGGACCAGTTCGCGCGAGGCCTCGACCGCGGGCCGTGGGTCGCCGCCCCAGCGGTTCGGTCGGATGTTCGGGTCGAAGCACACCCGCACGCCCCGCTCGAGCGCCAGTTCGCGCGCTCTGATCGTCACGTCGCGCTCGGCGGGCGTGGCGAGCGTGGTCGAGCTGAATACCAGGCCGGTGGCCGCGCCGATCGCGTCGTCGACCCGTGGCCCCACCGAACGCAGCGCGACGGCGACGGCATCGCCGTAGATCAGGAAGCTGGGATCGCCGCGCTCGTCGAACGTGGCGAACGCGATCGGCGTCTGCTGGCCGGCGAGCAGCTCGAAGAAGCGCAGGTCGACGCCCTCGCGCTCGAGCCGCGCGTGCAGCCAGCGTCCCCACTCGTCGTCTCCCGTCGCGCCGGCGAGGCCGGCGTCGGCGCCGGTCCGGCGCGCGGCCACGGCGACGTTGGCGAGCGCGCCGCCGAAATGGGGCGCGAACGAGTCGGCCTCGGCCAGCGATTCGACGGGCCGCTCGCAGATCAGGTCGACCAGCCCTTCGCCGAGGCAGAGGATCACGCGCGCAAGCGTAGTCGCGGCGATCGACGGCGACGTCGTCGGCCGGGTTTCAGTTGCAGCCGGGTGTGGTCTTTCGAAGGCCCCAGGCGGTGAGCGTTCCGGTGTCGTCCGCGACCTGGTCGGCGACCCTCAACGTCCAGGTCCCCGCCTGGGGGAGCCCGTCGAAGACGCTCAACGGGGTCTCGGGCCTGAACGTGCCGGCGAACGGGGCCGCCGCGGAGCCGATCGCCGTCGCCGCCTCGTCGTCGAAGCCCGTGCTGACGAAGTTGTCCCCGCTGCCGCCGCGGTTGTTCCCCAGGGTGGCGGTCGGGGAGCCGCCCGGGCCGATCAGCGTGATCTCCAGATCGCTGTCGAAGCTGTGGGTGATGTCGACGTTGCGTACGTCGAGGTCCACGATTACGCCCGCACCCGACACGGTGAGGGTCGATTGGACCGTGCCGTTGTCTGGGATCGCCTTCGGCACATCCGCGCTGTCCACGTTGACCGGCACGCTGGGGCCGCCGGTCGGGAGGCTGATCGGGATCTCGAATGTTCCTTGACCGGTGGTCACGTCGAGGGCGAAGTGCGCCGTCGTCCCGCAGGTGTAGTCCGCCTGCAGGCGCGCCTGGAACGGGGTCGCGTTGGTTCGGGTGCCGCCGGCGGCGATGTTCGCGTAGGCGGAGTTCGGCTGGAGCACTCGGAGGGCGCTCTGCGACTCCGAGAGCACGGCCGAAACGCCGGTGGCGGACGCGGTGCCGAGGTTGCGCAGCCGCTCGTTGAGGTTGAACGTCTCGCCCGGCTCGAGGCGCCCGTCGCCGTCGGCGGTGGCGGTCTCGGTCGCGGTGGCCAGGTCGTGGAGCAGGACCGGCCCGGTCGACGGCGCG
This sequence comes from uncultured Solirubrobacterales bacterium, assembly GCA_963729075.1. Classification (GTDB taxonomy): domain Bacteria; phylum Actinomycetota; class Thermoleophilia; order Solirubrobacterales; family 70-9; genus WHSW01. The sequence continues at coordinate 55,134 of CAVSMU010000009.1, forward strand.
GCGTTCGAGACCACCAGGGCGTAGTCCTGGTCGGTCGGATCGGAGTTGCCCGGCACCCCGTCGCCGGCGATGTTGGTCGATTTGACCTCGACCACGAATCGGCCGCTCGTTCCCGTCGGCAGGAACACGTTCTCGACGTTGTTGCGTGGATCGGCGGAGCCGCCGGTCGTCGACACGCCGCCCGCGAAGACGTTGCCCTTGTAGCTGGTGCCGCCCGCATGGACGACGAGGTCGAGGTCGTTGACGAACGCATCGCCCGTGGTCGGGCCCGGCGCATCGGTGAAGGCGAGCGTCACCTCGAGCGGCTTGGCTGCGTTGGACACCGCATATACCCGGCGCTTCGTCTGCCCGCTCGCGCCGAGGACATTGTCCTGGTCCGCGAACTCGCGCGGGGTGCCGTCGAGGACGTTGCCCATGTTGCCGCGGCCCCAGCCCTGGGTCTGGGTCGGGACGTTCGCGTTCGTCCCCCGGCGCCGTCCGCGCCCCCGACCAGATCGGTGGCGGTGTTGACGATGATCGCCTTTGTCAGCGCCGGCGAGGGCGCCGCGCCACCGCTCTCCTCGCGCGCGTACCAGTCGCGGATCAGTGCCGCCATGCCCGAGATCGCCGGCGCCGCCTGCGAGGTACCCGAGACCAGCGAATACAGCGTGCTCCCGGCAGGGAACTGCGGGTTGCACGTCCCGCTGCCGTCATAGGCCGCGCCGACCTGCGGCTGTGCCCCGGCGACGTGGGTCCCGGGAGCGACGATGTCGGGCTTCAGCCGTCCGTCGTCGGTCGGCCCGCGGCTGGAGAAGTCGACGATGTCCTTGGCGTTGTTGGCGTCTGCGTCGGAAACACCGCAGCCGTCGAACACCGGCGCCGCGAACGCTCTCGGACGCGCCGACGGTGATCACGTTCTTCGCCGTCCCCGGGGCCCCGAGGGTGTTGGCGCCGGAGCCAGCGTTGCCCGCCGAGACGACGTTCGTCATCTGCTGGTTGCCCGCGGTCCCCGGTTGAGCGTCGCGGACGAGGAAGTCGAGAGTGCGCGAGTCCGAGTTGTAGGCGCCACCGACGTTCGCGCCCCAGGAGTTGTTCGAGACCCGGGCGCCCTGGCCGTAGGCGTTCGAGCGCAGGGTCGCAAAGGACACGCCGGGATCGAAGCCGCCCCCGCAGCGGAAGATCTTCGTGTTCCCGAGGCGCGCCCGCGGCGCGATGCCGAGCCCGTAGTTGAATCCCTGGGCGTCCTCGCGGGCAGCTCCGGTCTGGATGTTGAAGCCGGCCGCGATCGAGGCGACGTTGGTGCCGTGACCGCCGCAGTCGCGTGCATCCGTATCCGCCCCGAATTCCTGGTGGTAGAGAGATCCGCGTCGCGCCGGCGGCGTTGCCGTTGACGAAGAAGTCGTTGTGCGAGCCGGGCGGCGGCGGCAGGAGGCCCCGGTCGATTCCCTCGTCGGTGACGTCGATCGCGAACGGAAGCGTCGTCGCGGGAAATCCCTGGTTGTTCAGGAAGCTCAGGTATCCCGGGCCGACTGGCACCGTCCCCGCCGCGTTGAGCCTCCCGCGGACGATCTCCGCCGCGCGCTCGTCGAGGAGCTTCGGCGCCACCCACGGCTCGACGCTGACCACCGCCGGATCGGCCGCCAACTCGTCGATGCGGTCGGCGTCGATGGCCGCGAACCGGGTGGACGTGCCGCCGAAGGCCGCCGGCGGCTGCAGCTCGTCGCCCCCGGCGAGGATCTCGCGGGCGGCCGCACCGGGAGCGCCCGCGAGGGTCTCGACCGCGACGTTGGCGATGCCCGACTCGGCGATGCCCGGCGCCGCCTTGTCCGCAGCGGTGAACGGGACCACCGCGCGCACCGCGTCGTCCGCAGCGAGCTTGGAGAGGGCGGCCGCGCCCGCGCCCGAGGCGTAGGCGAGGTAGGCGTTTTGGGCCATGTAGGTGATGATGGTTGCCCCCGTACCTCGCAGTCGCTCGAGCCAGGCATCCTTGACCGGCCCGACGAACTGGACCAGGGCGAGCGTCTCGCTCGATCCGGCGGCGAGGCTGCGCCGCCTCGGGGGGTCGAGCGCGCCGGCGGCGGTACCGACGCTGCGCATGTCATCGCGTCGGTCGGCGCCGGCCAGGCGCAGCGCCTCATGCGCGGAGCCGTCCGCGGAGACGAGGGAGAAGGATTCGTAGCGAGCGACAACCCGGGCGTTCACAACCTCGGTCGCGACGGCCCCCTCCGGAGTGTCGGGCACGAGATACAGATGACGGCCCTCGAGCGCCGCCGGCCCATCGGCATCGGATCCCTCGTCGGAGGATGCAAGCGAGCTCTGGCCCGAGGTCGCGATCACGGCCGCGATCGAGATGACGAGCACGAAGGCGGCCAGCACCCCGCGCCGCCGACGCCCCGACAACGTAATCGTCATTCCTCCGTCCTAGCGATCGGTTTCCGTTCCGACGGGACAACCCAACCACGACCGCGAGCCGCAGTCAACCGGGCGGGCGCCGCGCGGTGCCGCATCAGCCGCCGCCCCGCTCCCCCGACCCGCCGGCATCGGTGCGCTAGTAGCGCTCGGATCTGGTGCTGGGGGCGTCGTCCATGGTCGCCATGAAGCCGCCGGCGGCGATCATGAGCACCGCGACCAGGCCCAGCCAGAGCCCGATCTTGCGCTCGCCGCCGTCCGGGAAGTCGATCACCACGAGCCAGAGCATGAGGATGGTGGCCACGCCCCCGAGCAGCGCGGTCGCGCCGCTCCACGTCAGGCCCGGGAGCATCGCGCCGCCACCGAGCGCGAGCGCTCCCAGCGCGACGAGCGCCGTGATCAGGAGGTAGATGTCGTTGGTGGTCTGTCCCTCCCAGCCGCTCAGGCTCTCGGCGCCGGGCGCCCCGAACCAGGGCAGGAACAGCGAGATGATCAGCAGCAGGCCGCCGCCGGCGGCGACCGCCTGCCCTTGTCTAAGCCCACTCGACTGCATCTCTCCCCTTCCGGTCGTCCGTTTGCTCACCCGCTCCCGGTTCGGCACGGTAACGAGTCCGGCCACCCTATCCGGCCGGGCGGCGCTGCATAGCCGCACCGGACGAGCTCAGCCTCCGCGGCTGGCGATCAGTAACGCGGGTCGCGCGGCGGCTGGCGCGGATCGCGCTCGACGACGACCGCCTCGCGCCGCCTGCCGAACGCGTAGATCGCGCCCACGATGAAGGCGATCGCGCCCGCGATCATCAGGATCAGGCCGACCGTCTCGAGGTTGACCGCGTCCCACTCGTCCTTGACCGCGTAGCGCAGGATCGCTCCCACCGCGAGCAGGACGAGACCGGTTCCCATCGTCATGCGCGGAGCGTACCCGCGGAGGCAGTCGCCAATCCCCCAGTGGCACCTCCTATCGTGCGTTCGTGGCCGTCGCGTACTTCGACATCTCGGATCCGGCCTTCTCGGTCCGCTCCGAGCGGATCCACGAGGCGCGCGAGCGGGATTGGTACGCGCGCACGAACTACGGGCTCGCCGTACTGCGCGCCGGGCGAGGTCAACGAGCTGCTCAAGGACCGGCGCCTGCGCCAGGGGAGCGCCGCCTGGCCCGCCCACAACGGCGTCGACCGCGGGCCGTTCGTCGACTGGTGGTCACGCGCGCTGCTCAACCTCGAGGGCGACGAGCATCGCCGGCTGCGGCGGCTGCTCAACCCGGCCTTTCATCCCCGCTCGATCGACCGCCTCGTCCCGCGGTTCCAGACCCTCGCCGACGAGCTGATCGAGGCGTTCGCCGAGCGCGGCCGCTGCGAGTTCATGCACGAGTTCGCCGAGCCGTACGCCGGAGGCGTGATCGCGACGATCCTCGGCCTGCCCCAGAGCTCGTGGACGTCGATCGCGGCCTGGTCGCGGGACCTCGGCCTCGGGCTCACCGTGGACGTCGCGGCCGAGCTCGACCGGGTCGAGGCCGCGCTCGCCGGCCTCTACGGGTACGCCGACGAGCTGATCGCCGATCGCGGCCGCGAGCTGCGCGACGACTTCGTCAGCACGCTCGTCGAGGCGCATCACGGCGAGGACCGGCTCTCGGCCGACGAGCTCCGCGTCGCGCTCGTGCTGCTGATGTTCGGCGGGATGGACACGACCCGCAACCAGCTCGGGCTCGCGCTCGAGACGTTCCTGCGCCACCCGGATCAGTGGGAGCTGCTCGCGGCTCGCCCCGAGCTCGGCGACCAGGCCGTCGAGGAGGTGATGCGGGTCAACCCGACGATCACCTGGGTCACCAGGGAGGCATGCGAGGACTTCGAGTTCGGCGGCGTAGAGATCGCCGCCGGCACGACGCTTCACCTGCTCACCGAGTCGGCGGGGACCGACCCGCGACGCTTCGGCGACGCGCCGTTCGACATCACCGTCAAGCGGCCGCGTCACTTCGGCTTCGGCGCCGGCGTGCACCACTGCATCGGGCACTACGTCGCCCGCACGGACATGAGCGAGGCGCTGCCGCGGCTCGCCGGGCGCCTGCGCAACCCGCGCCTCGACGGCGAGCACCACTCGCTTCCCCCGTCCGGCAACACCGGGCCGGTCGAGCTGCCACTTGCATTCGATCCCGGCTGAACGCAGGATCGCGCGCCGGATCGGTGCCGTCGGCCAGCTCGGCGTCGAGCCGCCACCGATGCGCCCACACGCCCCGCCGCGATGAAGATCGTCGGGGTTACCCGGCTAAGGGATCCCCGACTCGGGCTGCGCGGGAACGGCTCTATCCCCACCCCGCGCGCAAGACCCGCAGCGCGTTCCCGGAGCAGATGCGCTCGGCGTCCTCCTCGCCGTAGCGATCGCGCAGCGCCTGCTGGAGGCGGGCCATGTCGGCCATCGACTCGAGCCCGCCCATCGTCGGCTTGATGAACCCGTCGAGGTCGGAGCCGATCGCGGTGTAAGCGTGCGAGCCGGTGATCTCGGCGATCCGGTCGATGTGCTTGTAGATCACCTCGATCGACTCCTCGAAGCTCTTGGTGTGGCTGCGGCGCACGCCGTCGTTGAGCTGGTGCTGGGCGAGGATGAGCCCCGCGACGCCCTCCCGGGCGGCGATCCGCCGCAGCGTCTCCTCGTCGACCCCGTACTCCTGGCCTCCGAAGCGAAACGCGGTGTGCGAGGCGATCACGGGAACGGTCCCATCCGGGTCGAGCTCGTCGAGCAGCTCGAAGGTGTCGGCGACGGCCAGTGTGCTCATGTGCGAGAGGTCGATCAGCACCCGCTCGCGGACCATCGCCCTGACCGCGGCGGTGCCGAGCTCGGAGAGGCCGACCTTCGGCTGGTGGAACAGCACCCTGTAGAGCCAGTCGGGGAGGAAGGGCACGGCGGGCGAGTTGGTCGCCACGCCGCGCCACAGCAGGTGCGGCAGGATGATGTAGCCGACGCCGCGTCGCGCGAGCTTGGTGACCGCGCGGTCGACCGCCTCCGGCGTGTCGCCCAGGTGAAAGCCGCCCTCGACGCTGTGGATCAGGGCGACGCGATCGTCGGCCAGCGCTTTGTCGAGCTCCGCGCGGTCGCGGACGACGACCGCCTGGTCGGCGTGGTGCTCGGAGATGTCGGCCTCGACGGTGTCGAGCTGGCGCATCAGACGCGGCAGGTAGCGGGGCTCCGGCGGCGCCCCGTAGGGAGCGTCGAGGTCGAGCTCGTCGAAGAACGAGTAGACGACCGAGAGCGCGACGCCGACCTCGCCCTCGCGCAGCGTCGGCAGCGTCACCCGAGGGCCGCTCTCGAACGAGCGGTAGTTGCCGAAGCGGCTCGCGAGGCCGATCAGCCTGGCGCGGAGGCGGTCGCGCAGTCGCCGGCGCCCCTTCGCCGTGCCGAACAGGTCGATCGTCGTGCCGTCCACCTGCGGCAGCAGATGCATCCCGTAGTGGGCGTGCAGGTCGACGATCAACCCTGCATCGCCTCCGCCAGGTCGCTGCGCTGGCGCACGCGGTTGAACGTGCTGCCCCAGACCTCCACCGAGTCCGAAGCCTGGGCGAGCCGGAAGATCTCGGTGCCCGACTCACCGGCATAGCGGACCGCGCGGCTTGCGATCACGCACTCGCCCTCGTGCACGGTCAGGTACAGGTGCCGGGAGCGGCGCCACCACGTGCTGTGCGTGCGGTAGTCGACGACCAGCCGATGGCCGTCGAGCCGGGCTCGCAGCTCAGGCGGGTTGGGGTAGAAGGGCCCGCCGAGGCGGTGGAACAGCCGGCCGAGCAGGGCGCGGAACTTGCGCCGGCGCATCTTGGCCTGAAACGCGGCCGGGCTCGTCCACTTCGACCCCTGGCGCGAGGGGGTCGGCGGCCCGTTTCCGATCTTTTGCGCGATCACCCGCTCGCTGTTTCCCCACCGCCCCGGCCAGCGCACCCAGTCGCCGAACGGCTCCACGGTCAGCCACGCCTCAGGCCCGTCGCCATAGGGATGGTCGATCCCGACCGGGTAGGGATGGGTGCGGGCCTCGAAGTAGGACGCGTGGGAGAGCGGCGAGACGTAGACGACCGGGTGCCGGCCGCCGGCGCGCTCCACCCACTCGCCCTCGGTCGCCTTGCGTGCCTCGCCCGAATCGTGCTGGGCGTAGGCGAGCAGCTCGGGCTCGCCATCGCTGCCGAGACCGATCTGGATCATCTCCCAGTCGCCCTCGTGCTTGCCGAACCCGAAGAGGTTCTTCGGGTTGTAGTAGAGCCAGAACCAGTACTGAAGCCAGTCGCGCCCGCCGTCGCCGCGCACCACCCGGCCGTAGAGCCGCCCCCCATACTGGGCCTGGTACTCCATCCGCCGCGCGTCGCCGAGCACGTCGGGCGCCTGGCAGATGCAGTCGCCGGAGCTGGGCTCGCGCCCGTCCGGGTAGGCGCTCAGGAGCTCCAGCGTCAGCGGCGGGTCGCCGCCGACGCGCGCGATGACCTCTCCGTCGGCGGTCCGCAGCAGGTTGCCGGGGTTCTCGACCATGCCGAGCACCGACGCCAGTCGATAGTCGTACTGGCGGTCGAAGCGCAGCAGCGGCTTGTGTCGCTCGAGCAGTGCGAGGTCGCCAGCGGCAGCCTCCCGCCGCGTCTCACCGACCCCCGCGGTGGCCGTCTCGACGTCCGTGGACACTCAGCCTTGCCTCCTCGGCACCCCCGTCAGCGCACCCACATGGACGGCCGAACCACCATGGAGCGAGCGTACACCCGCGCTTCCGGCCGGGTCAACCGCTGCAGGCGGTCGCCCGCGGCGAGCAGCCGGCGGTACACCTGTGCGTAGCGGGCGGCCACCCGGCTCGGCGAGAACTGCCCCGCATACCGTTGCGCGCCGTCGAGATCGATCGCGTGATCGCCGGCGAGCACCGCGGAGATCGCGGAGGCCAGCCGGGCCGGGTCGTCGGGGGCGACGAGGACGCCGCGGCCCTCCGCGAGGGTCAGCGGCAGCCCCTCGACCGCGGTCGCGACAACGGGGACCCTGTGCGCCATCGCCGTGACCGCCGTCTGCGACCACGCCTCGGCCCGAGAGGGAACGACACAGACACCGGCGCCGGCGAGCCAGGGGCCGACCCGTCGCTGCCAGCCGACGAGCTCCACGCGCCGCTGCAGTCCGAGCGCGGTGATTCGCCGGCGCAGGTACCGCGCCAGCGGCCCGCCGCCGAGCATGTAGGCGGGGACGGGCTCCCGGAGCCGGGCGAGCGCCTCGAGCAGGAGGTCCGGGCCCTTCTCCGGGTGCAGGCGACCGGCGAAGATCAGCCGCGGTCGCGGCAGCCGCGGGAGCGCCATCGGGCTGGTCTGCTCGATCGCCGAGCCGGCCGGATGGACCCGGGCGGGCGGCAGGCCGAGGTCCAGCACCGTCGCCGCGGCGGCCGGGCCGTGGGCGAAGCACGCGTCCACGCGCGCCAGGGCGCGGCGCATCTCGGCCAGCCGCGGCGACCCGGGCCAGCGGATCGCGTTGTGCTCGCTGGCGGCCAGCGGAACGTCGCCGCGAGCGGCCTCGCTCGCCGCCCACCAGGCTCCGAACATATGCCCGTGGACCAGGTCGGCGTCGGCCAGCCGCGGGCGAAGCCAGCCCACGAAGCGCCGGTCGCACGCGTACTGGAGGTCCTCGGTGCTGCCTCCCCAGACCTCGAACTCGAGCTCGGCGTCGCGGAGCAGTTGCCGGCCTTCCGGCGTGGCCTCGCCGACCAGAAGGCGCGAGGCGACGCCTTGATCGCGAAGTGCCCCCATCAACCGGATGGCGCCGAGCTGAGCGCCGCCCGGCTCCAGCTTCGCGATCACACGTGCGACCAGCATCGGCGTGAAACCCCTGCAAACGTTAGGTTCGGCCGGTCGGTCAGTTGTGACGATGCGGTGATCGCCGGCCGCGTTTGGGTTGGTTGGCGCGAGCACGGGAATACCAATGTCGATGGAGATCGAGCGCAAGTTCCTGGTGGCGGAGGCGCCGGACATCGAGGCGGCCAATCGGGCCGAGATCGAACAGGGCTATCTCGCGCTCGGCGACGGCCAGGGCCGGGCGGAGGTCCGGCTGCGACGCAGGGGCGATCAGCGGCTGTTGACCGTCAAGGGCGGGAGCGGGCGGACGCGGACCGAGGAGGAGCTCGAGCTCGATCGGGAGCGGTTCGAGTCGCTTTGGCCGCTCACCGAGGGCCTGCGGGTCGCGAAGACCCGACACCTGATCCCGCACGGGGAGCGGCAGATCGAGCTCGACCTCTACCGGGGCGAGCTCGACGGCCTGGCGATCGCAGAGGTCGAGTTCCCCGACGAGGAGAGCGCCGACGCCTTCGAGCCGCCCGAATGGCTCGGCGAGGAGGTGACCGGCGACGAGCGATATCTGAACGCAACGCTGGCGGCGAGGGGACTTCCGCGATGACCGCCTTCAAGCTGAAGAAGAAGGAGTCGTCGAAGAAGGGGATCAAGGAGCTACAGGGCGAGGCGTTCGCGTACGGCGAGCGCCTGTTCGCCGAGAAGCCAAAGCGGTTCGTCGAGCGGATCGAGCGCTACTGGGACGCGGCCAAGCTCTGAGCCCGCCAGCGCCGCGCGGGTGATTAGAGTGCGGCGATCGTGAGGGCACTCGCGTCTTTCGTCTCCAGTCGCCGCGGCAAGTGGGTCGTCCTGGGCATCTGGATCGTCGTCTTCGCGGCGCTCATGCCGCTGGGCGCGAAGCTCGGCGACGAGACCCGGGACGACACGACCTCGTTCCTGCCGGCGAGCGCCGAGTCGACCGACGTCGTGAAGATCCTCGACGAGGACTTCGCCAGCGGCGAGACGACCCAGGGGCTGATCGTCTACCAGCGCGACGGCGGGCTTACGGCGGCCGACAAGCAGAAGATTGCCGCGGACGCGAAGGCGCTCGAGGACCTCCCGGAGTCCGAGCTGCCGCTGACGCGCCCGCCGCTCGTGCCGTTCGCGCCCGACTCGCCGCCAGACCTTGTCTCCCAGCAGGGCGATCTCGCCTACACGGTGCTCACGGTGCCGACCAACTTCGAGGAGCAGGCCGACTGGGGCGAGAACGTGCGCGACCTCATCGGTTCGGAGAGCGACGGGATGCGGATCATCCTCACCGGCGACCTCGGCTTCTCGGTCGACTCCGAGGAGGTCTTCTCCGAGCTCGACACGAAGCTGCTCCTGGCCACCGTCCTGCTCGTGCTGTTCCTGCTGGGTGCGATCTACCGCGCCGTGCTCGTCGCGCTGACCCCGCTGCTGGTCGTCTTCTTCGCCTACACGGTTGCCACCGCGTTCGTTTACCTGTACGCGGAGTCCGGGGCCACCGTGTCCTCGAACGGCACCACGATCCTCGTCGTGCTGATGTTCGGGGTGGGCACCGACTACTGCCTGTTATTGGTCTCGCGCTACCGCGAGGAGCTGCGCCGGATCGAGGACAAGCACGACGCGATGGCCCGCGCGCTGGGGCGCACGGGTCCGACGATCCTCGCCAGCGGGCTCACGGTGTCGCTGGCGATGCTGACCCTGGCGCTCGCCGACGCCCGCCTCACCTCCACCCTCGGCCCGGTGGCCGCGATCGGGGTCGCCTGCGGGATGGTCGCCGGGCTGACCCTGCTGCCGGCGCTGCTCACGATCTTCGGCCGCCGCGGCTTCTGGCCGCGGACCGCAGTGGTCGAGTGCGACCCGACGCACGCCGCGGAGAGGCGCCAGGGCGTCTGGCGGCGGATCGGCGACCGCGTCCTGCAACGGCCGGCGGCGGCACTCGCGATCACCTCGCTGCTGTTCGTCGCCGGAGCGCTCGGCCTGCTCGCCTACAAGGTCGACTACTCGACCACCACGTTCTTCAAGAAGTCGGTCGAGTCGGTCGAGGGGTTCGAGCTGCTCGAGGAGGCGTTCCCGGCCGGCCTGCTGGCGCCGACGACGGTGCTCGTCCAGAGCACCGACGGCCCGATAACCAGGGCCGACGTCGCCACCGCGGTGCAGGCCGTCGAGGGCGTCGACGGCGTCGCCACCGCGACGCCGACCGGCGAGGTCTCAACGAACGGGCAGATGGCAACAGTCGACGTGGTCCTCGAGGGCGACCCGTTCACGAAGGAGGCGTTCGGCGTCGTGCCCGAGCTTCGCTCGAGCGTCGAGGACCTCGGCCCCGGGCTGACCGCTCTGGTCGGCGGTGGCTCGGCGATCCAGTACGACTTCGATCAGGCGATCGAGAGCGACCTGAAGCTGATCGTGCCGATCGCCCTGCTGGTGATCGGGATCATCCTGGCCATCCTGCTGCGGGCGCTGGTGGCGCCGCTGGTGCTGATCGCGAGCGTGATCCTCTCCTTCCTCTGCACGCTCGGTCTCTCCGTGCTCTTCATCCGCTTCGTCGTCGGCGACGAAGGCTTCGATGCCTCGATCCCGACCTTCGCCTTCATCTTCCTGGTCGCGCTCGGCATCGACTACACGATCTTCCTCATGGCCCGGGTGCGCGAGGAGTCTCGGCGCCACGGCACGCGCGAGGGCATGCTGCGCGCGCTCGCGGCCACCGGCCCGGTGATCACGTCGGCCGGGATCATCCTCGCCGGCACGTTCTCGGTCCTGATGACCCTCCCGGTCACCTACACCTTCGACCTGGGGTTCATGGTCGCCCTCGGCATCCTGCTCGACACGTTCATCGTCCGGACGATCATGGTCCCGGCGGCCGTCGAGCTGATCGGCGACAAGATCTGGTGGCCGTCGACGGCGACCGGGGGCGCCGTCCTGCACGAGGACACGGGCGAGATGCCGGTCGTCGAGGAGGCGCGGCCGTAGGCCGATGCGCCGCCGGCCCTCCGACCGCGGTGTCACGCGCGCGATACTGCGCGGATGCCCCACGCGAACATCGAGATCGTCGACCGACTGATCGCCGCTTGGGGCCGGCGCGACCTGGAATCGGCCCTCGATGAGATGCATCCTCGGTGCGAGGTTCGGGGCGTCGAAGCGAGGGAGACGCTCCGAGGCCACGAAGGCGTGGCCGCAGGCTTTCGAGACTGGTTCGAAGCGTTTGAGGAGTTCACGATCGAGCCGGAAAGCTTCACTCTGGATGGCGATCGTGTGCTCGTCGCCATGCGACAGCGAGCTCGCGGGAAGGGCAGCGGGATCGAGATCGAGCAGCGCTTCTACCAGCTGTTCACGCTGCGCGACGGAATGGTATTTCGGTTCGAGGAGTACTCCGAGGAAGCCGACGCGTGGAAGGCGCTCGGAGGGCCGGATACGATCGAACGAATGGAGGCGCGGTCGAACGAGCTCATGCTTGTGCTCGAGCGCGTTCTCCCGGCGCCTGCCCCGGTCGTCTTCGCCGCGTTTACCGATGCGAATGAATTGGCGAAATGGTGGGGGCCGGAGGGATTCACCATTCCGAGCCTGGAGTTCGAGCCCCGCGTCGGAGAGAGCTACCGGATCGAGATGCAGCCGCCGGATGGCGACCCCTTCCGGCTCACCGGCGAGTTCCGCGAGGTCGATCCGCCCGAGCGGCTCGCCTTCACGTTCAACTGGGAGCCGCCCGATCCCGACGACGTCGAGACGCTGGTCACCCTGTCGTTCCGGGATCGGGACGGATCGACCGCCGTCGCCCTCGAGCAGGGTGCATTTACGACCGAGGCGCGCCGCGAGCTTCACCGCGACGGCTGGGGCGAGAGCTTCGACCGGCTCGCGCGGCTGCTCGCCGAGCCGGCGTAGGCCGGCGCCACGAGCGGCCTAGCAATGGCGATGAGTTCGTTCGATCGCGACAGTCGCAAGTACACGAACACAACGAAAGGAGCAGAGATGCTCGACGAAAGCAAGGCATACAGCGGCTTCGCCGTGCCCGACCTCGAGGCGGCGAAGACCTTTTACGGCGAGACGCTGGGGCTGAGCGTCAAGACGTTGATGGACGACGTCCTGATTCAGGTCGGCGAGGAGCACCCGGTCCTCGTCTACCAGAAGGACGACCACCAGCCCGCCAACTACACGATCCTCAACTTCCCGGTCTCCGACGTCGACACCGCCGTCGACGCACTTGCGGAGCGCGGCGTCGAGTTCGAGCGCTACGAGGGCTTCGACCAGGACGAGAAGGGGATCGCGCGGCCGGCGGAGCCGGGCCAGGGACCCATGATCGCCTGGTTCACCGACCCGGCGGGCAACATCCTGTCCGTCCACGAGGAACTGCCGAGCGCATAGACGTCCATGGACCGGCTGGCCCCGGCGAAGGCCTAGCGCTTGGGCGGGAGCGAGCGTGCGTAGGCGACGCCGCGCCTCACCCACGGCTCGAGCTGGCGCTTGGTCCGCACGCCCTCCGCGTCGACCCGCAGCCAGCCGTCCATCGGTCGCCCGCGCATCTCGAAGGGCTGCGCGTGCGGCTTGGCGAGTAGCGCCTCGGTGTCCTCGGGATCGACGCGCACGAGCAGTCCGCCCTGACCGCTGGCGGCGACCGACATGTTGCCGTTGACCAGGAAGGCGAGGCCCCCGAACATCGCCATCTCGGTGACCTCGGGCTCGCCGGAGACCAGCTTGCGGATGCGGTCGGCCAGGTCCTCGTCGTACGCCACGCCGTCAGGCTGACAGAGAGCTCGAGCGGACGGCGGGGCCGGCCCGGGGATACTGAGCCGGCGATGTCGCAGGAGAACGTCGAGATCGTGCGCCACATCTACGAGGCGGGGCTCATGGATCGAGATCCGCAGGAGCTCATGAAGCTCGCGACGCCCGACGTCGAGTACGTCAACCCTCCCTACGCGGTCGAGCCGGGTGTGCGCCGCGGCCTCGCCGCCGTCGCGCGGGCCATGCGCGCCTTCGGCGAGGTCTGGGAGTCATCCCGCCACGAGCTCCGACAGGTCTACGACTTCGGGGACGTCGTCGTGGTGGCCGTCAGCTGGTACGTGCGCGGCCGGGGAAGCGAGCGGGAGATCGTCAACGAGGAGGCGCACACCTGGACCCTGCGCGAGGGCAGGATCGCCCGGTTCGAGTGGGGACAGGATCTCGCGAAGGCGCTCGAGGTCGCGGGCGACTAGCCCCCCGGATCGTCGCGCGGCCACCAGAGGACCTCGACTCGAATCCCGTCCGGATCGAAGACGAAGAATGCGTAGTAGCCCGGGATATCGCGATCTTCCTCGGGAGGGAAGTGAATGTTGGCGTCCTGTTCGAGGCAGCGCGAGTACGCGGCGTCGACCTCATCCCGCTCGTCGACCTCGAACGCGAGGTGCTCGAGCCCCACGGAGTGGTAGCGGTACTCACCATCGTCGGCCGGTCGCAGCCCCAACCCGCTGCGGGTCGTCGGGTCCTGCAGGTACACGACCTCCTCGGTTCCTCGGTACGTCGGGTATCGAAGCTCCCTGGCCCAACCGAGCGGCCCCAGAAGGGCGCGGTAGAACGCGAGCGATCGCTCGACGTCGGCGACCGCGAGGTCGACGTGGTGAATGCACTTTCCCGGCACGATTCCTCCAGTCGTTGCGTTCGTCCGACCCTATAGCCGGGCCGCCGCCGGCCCGCCGCCTGACCTCGGGAGCGAAATACTGCGCGGGCGATGTCGCAGGAGAACGTCGAGGTAGCGGCTCGCTTCTACGAGCCCGCGACGAGCAAGTCGGATCTGTTGCGCCGAATGCCGAGGACGATGGCGCTCTGCCATCCAGACGTCGAGTGGACCGCTCGCGAGGACGGAGTGACCTACCGGGGCCGTGAGGGGGTCAGGGAGGAACTCGAGCGCTTCCTCGAAAGCTTCGACGACTACAGGTACGAGATTCAACGGATCGTCGATTGCGGTGGTGACAACGTGCTGGTAGTCGGGCGCGAGGTCGCCAGGGGGGCGGCGAGCGGGGCCGAGGTCCGTTCGCTCAACTACGAGCTGCTCACGATCAAGGACGGCCTGATCCTGCGCTTCCGCGAGTTCTACGACGAACGCGATGCCCTCGAAGCCGCCGGGCTGTCGGAATAGGCGCGGCTGCCGCGGCCTTGAGCTAGCCGTCCCCGGCGATCAGGGGCAGGGGAAGCCCGCGACGATGCCGGGCGGGTCGTCGGTCTCGAAGACGTTGTCGGCAAAGCAGTTGCCCACGCCGCTTCCGTCATAGGCGATGTCCGCGCTCAGGAACGCCCGGGCGTCCGGATCGCCCGCGTTCTTCAGGACGGTGTTGCTCACCACCCGGTTGTCGTCTGGCGGGCCGAAGCCGAACGGGTTCTCGACGATGCCGATCCCGAAGGAGTCGTTGTGGGTGATCACGTTGTCCCGCATCGTGATGTCGTCGCCGCCGACGTTCAGCACCCCGCTCCCCGAGGGGAGGAGCTGCAGGTCGTCGAAGAAGGGCGGCGGCGGCGGGAAGGGGTTCGGCAGGTTGTTTGCCCTGATCACATTTCGCTCGATCACCGCGTGCTCTGTGGACGTCGTGGGGAGGCCAGGGAGAACGACGACCAGGATCCCGGTCACGTTGTTGGTCAGCTTGTTGCCGCTCACGAACGAGTTCGTGGTGTTCTCCAGCTCGATTCCGATCACGCCATTGGTGAGCTTGTTGTTCTTGACGGTGATGTTGTCGTCGACGCCCACGTAGACCGTCGCGTCCTCTCCGCCGCTGCCCGAGTTGTGGTCGATGAGTCCGTCGCGGGAGCAGCGCGGGAAGACCCCGTACTCCTCATTGTCGAGGTAGCGCCCGCCGGTGACACGGAAGTCCTCGACTCCAATCAGGAATATGCCCGTGAAGGACGCATCCCTGATCGTCATCCCCTTGATTGTGAAGTCGTGGACCGAGAGGTCGGGACACACCGGCGGATCGCCGGTGATGCTCCCGGCGCCGACCCGGAAGCCGGTCGAGTGACCCGAGGCATCCAGGACGGCGGCTTTGCTGCCGCGGATTGTGAGGTCGTCCTGCGTCACCACCAAGTTGCCCTCGTGATAGGTCCCGGGCGGAACGACGATCGTGTCCCCCGGCGAGGCTGCACCGATCGCCGCCTCGATCGTCGTCGTCACCTTGACAACGTTCGCCCCACCGGCGGCTGGGAACACGACCGCTCCGGCAAGGGTCCCGAGCATGACCAACAGTCCGAGCTGCAAGCGCTTCATAATCCTCCGCAGCAGGGGTCGACGCTGGATCAGCTAGTGCTGAGCCACCACGTGGCCCGCCGTGATCGTCGGCGGGTTCGGCAACAGCTCGGCGAGATTCGCCTTGACGAAATCCGCGGCCAGGCGGTTGGAGTCCTCCTCGTCGGCTTGATCCTCGAAGACGCTGGTCGAGAACATGACGCCCTCCTCCGTGTCCACCCAGTAATAGGCGACGAAGCCCCGATGCTCGCTGATCAAGGGAACGAAGCCCTCACGTACCCGCTTTGCCGCCTCATCAGGATCCGTGACTCCCTCGTAGCGACGCACAGTGGCCCACATCTCATTTCCTCCCGAGGCTCGATGACTTCGATGGACTCCCCATCACGTACCCCCGCCCCGCGGCGCTAACCAGCCGTTTTCGGGCCGAGGACGGTCCGCTGGGACCGCCCTCTCGCGTGCATGCGGAAAAGGTGGGGCGGGACCGCGAAGGGGGTCACGCGTCCCGCCCCATGACGGACGATACCCGGCCGCGCCGATTTGGTCGCCGGTCGGCTAGGGCTGGATGCTCCGGCCGCCGTCTCGGTCCGTCCGCCGACGACCACTGCCCGCTACCGGGGCGAGGGAAACGAACACACGACCGCCGCCAGCTCCCCCCTTTCATCGACTCAGTCGAGAGCTGGCGACGGCGCTTGACGCGGAGACGAACTCCGCGTATTTACTGCAACGATCGCGCCGGGCGATTTGTCAGCCGCTATCTCCTGGCTCGAAGCGAGAGGCCGGACGTGTAGTGCGACATCGCCGCTACTCCGAAAGACCGGCGGCTTCGAGGGCGTCATTCGGGCCGTTGAACCACTCGTAGCGCACCACCTTGCCATCGCGGAGGGTCCACAGTGCCGACTCATGCGACTCCACATCAACCCCGCTCGTCCGCCAGTGGGCTCGGTATCGCACGACGACAGCCACCCGCTCACCTGCGGGGATGAACCGTTCCGGCTCTATCTGCCAGGTCTCCCACCCCTCGACCATGTCGTGAACCGCCCGGCTGAAGGCGGCGAGCCCATGACGAGTGCCGGGCTCTACCGCGTCGGGCGGGTTCACGTATTCGATCTTCGGGTCGAAGAGCCGCACTGGCCCGGGGAGCTGGTCGCGTGCCCAAGCGTCATACACGCTACGCACGATCTCCACGTTCTCCCGCGACATCGCCCGCCCAGTATCTCGCGGCCCACTTCGTGAGTGGATGAAGCTAGACCGGCGCGCTTATCAGTCGCTTATCAGTCGGGAGCTCGGCGCCCCGTGGCCTAGGCAGGCTCGGGGGGACCCGTGCGCGTCTCCCAAAACTCGTGATGGAGCTGCTTGGCTCGCTCCAGAATCTTCGGCGCGTAGCGGTCGGGCAGCGTCCGGGGCACCGGGATCAACGACGCTCGGTCAAGCAACGCCTCGCGGTCGTCGGCCTGGATCGCGGCATGGCACCTCTCGCAGGCCAGCCAGTCGCGCTCGGCGGGGTAGCGCCACTTGACCACCAGGCTCCCGCAGAAGTCGCACCGCATGGGCGCAGCCTATCGAACATGTGTTCGTATCCGCAAACCGCCCTACTCCGACAGCCCTGCGGCTTCGAGGGCCTCACGGTGGCTGAGATAGTCCTGCACCGTGGCGATCTTTCCGTCGCGGAAGGTGCCGAGCTGCCCGACTTCCTCGTGGAACCTGATGCCGGTCGTCTGGGCGGTCAGGTCGATATGACCGAGAACCAGGACCGACTCGCCGAGGTCGCGGATCTCCTGAATCCGAACCGTGAGACGTTCCCATGCCCCCCCGCGATAGTCGTCCCAGGCCTTCCGCGCACCGTCATGGCCCCGATAGATGGTTTCCCCACCCTCCAAGGCTGGCTCAATGGAGGGATGCCATTCCACCTCGGGATCAAGCTCGGCGAGAAAGGCGTCCAGATCGTCGGTGTTCCACGCCTCGGCGGCGCGTCGGACGGTCTCCACGTTCTCCTGCGACATCGCCCGCTAAGTATCTCGCGACGATGCACCGGCCCTCAGCGCGCCTTCCCCCTGCCGCTTGGGCCTTTGTGCGCGCCGATCATCTCCGCTCGCAGCGAAGGCAAGCGGCAGCGGGTCTACTCCGACAGCCCGGCGGCTTCGAGGGCTTCGGCCTTGTCCACGAACAGCGCCCATCGAACGATCCGCCCCTCGCGGAAGGTCCACACCTGCGCCCAGCGTCGGTCGAACGGGGCTCCGCTGCCTCTTCCTCGCCCTCGCTCATGGACGACGACAACGACACTCGATCCCGCGTCGATCAACTCGTCGGCATCCAGGCTGTATTCATCCCACGTTCCCCAGTAGCGACGAGAAGCTTCGATAACCGAATCGCGCCCGACGTAGACGCCGTGTATGTCCGGAGGCGGGTCCCTGCCCAGGTCCCAGACTACGTCTTCGTCGAGCAGCGCCCAGAACGCTTCGACGCTCTCGATCCCGCGCCGCACCAACTCGACGTTCTCCTGCGACATCGCCCGCTCAGTATCCCGCGCCGGCCCCGACCGTCCGTTGGCGGGGCCGTTGACGGGGCCAGCGCGGCGGTGCTGCCTCGATCAGCCTCCCCTCACCCGCTCGCGCAGTCGACGGACCTGGCGCTGCAGCCGCTCAACGGTCGCCGCGAGCGATGCGGTGGAAGCCGCGGCGCCGGAATTGGTCCCGAGCTGACCCTGGGCGTTGACGAGCACCGGCTGGGCCGGGCCCGAGATCGTCTTGCCGCTGATCCCGCCGATGAAGGTGGCGGCCTGGATAGAGCCAGGGTTTGGCCTCTCGCCGCCACCCTTTGCCTCCCATCCCGTTGTACCGGAGCAGCGCGTGCCCGTCCCGCACGCCACCTCCTGCGTTGCGGAGGAGAAATCCCGGCGAGCCCTAGTCGCCGTCGACTGCCACCCACGTCGGATGCTCGAAGAAGGCCACCCACTCGGCGTCGTCCTCGAACCGGACCTCCCACTCGCGCATGACGCCCGCGTCCTCCTCGCGGCGGAAGCGGAACTCCCACCCGGGCGACTGCGGGTCGGCGCCCACCCGAGGGACTCGGCCGACATGGAAGCCGTCCTCCCACTCGATGACGATGTCCTCGCGGGTCAGTTCGGTCGTCGTGTTGCTCGTCTGGCGCATCTGGCCTCCTTTCGCCCCGCTCCTGCGTGGGCTCGCTCTGTGCGTTCGCTGTTGCGACGGCCAGGCCTCGGGGCATGACGCCCGGACTCCTGCCGCGTATGGCCGTCATGAGCGTTGTTCAGCGCTCGAGTTCGAGCTCCTCCTCCGGCGAAACCGAAGTCGCTCGGGCTACTAGGAGCGCGGCGTCGAACTGCTCGACGAACTCGAACGGCGAACCGAGGCGCTGCCCTTCAAAACAAACATTCGGACAGGAGCCCGCACGTACTACCTCGAAAGGGTCGGCCCGGCCGGGTCCGGTGAGCGGGGGCCCGTATCTGGGGAACGGAAAGCCCCGCCGTGGCGGGGCTTTCCCTTTCGATCCGCTTAACCCTTCGCCCTGGGTTACGACGAGACGGGCACCGTGATCGTGTCGGATACGGTCCCGTTCTCCCGAAGGGTCAGAGTTGCGTCCCCGAACGTCACATCGACGGCGTTCGGCGTCCACTTTCTGTTGGGACATGTCGGGGTTGGAGGCAGCGGCTCGGGGTCTACCGACGTCAGGCTGAACCGGAACTGGCCGTTCCTCGGCGTCGCCAGCGGGCCAGAGCTTCCTGACACGTTCACGGCCGTGTCCTGCCCAGGCGCAACATTTCCGCCCGGGTTGGTGCACTCGACAGTCGCAGTGCCCTCCGCCGCGACCCTGATCGAGAACGTCGTGCCGCCGAGACCGGCGACTTTGCCGTCGCACGAGACCTGGGTTCCAATGTCCGTGCAGGTCGGCGTACCGACGAAGTGACCGCTCTGCGCGGACGCCGCGCCCGGGAACGCGAACGCGGCCACCGCGCCACCCCGATGAGCAAGAGCAGATAGCGCTTATGCGCGCATCTCCTTCCGTTTGCGGGGCTTTCCACCTGCCCGGTTCCCCGTTCCGCGCCATGGACTTCACGAGCAAGAGCCCCTTGAACCCCGATAACGCGAGGCAACGGTGGGCGTCAGGGGGCATTCGGGAAAGCCCGACATTTACGCAATCTTGGTTTCCCGATTTCTGCGTATGCGGGAGACCGAATTCCCGAGAACGCGCATCCGAATCGCGGAAATTGCGCTATTCCAGGTTTGGGGCTTGGGGCCAGAGGTACTTGTCCGGGCTTAGGCCAGAGATGGAGGACCTTCGTTGGTGAGCGCGCAAGTACAGCTCACGCCACTAGACGAGCGCGGCATCAAGCTGCTCGACGAGCTAGAGGCGAAAACCGCCCTCCTTCCGTTCAAGACCGACGCGCGGGGAGGCCGGACCTATGCGCTGAGCAGTGGGGACAGAAGCGGATTCGACAGGATGCTCGACCGCATCGGCGGCGACTGGCGCAATCATCTGACGCGAACGCGCTAGGGGGGCGGGGCCCCTGGCGCCGCCCATTCGAGGCCTTATCGACTGCTTCGCGGATCGGGCCCGATGGCAGCCGTTACCTGACTCGCGCAGTGCCCGACCCGCTGGCATAGCAGTGGTAGTACCGGGTATAGCCTCTCTGCATGGCCGAGCAGAGCGGTGATTACCTTTCCCGGCTTCAGGAATACAAGCAGCGGCTGGACGGCTTGGCGGACGAGGCGCGGGGGCAGGTCGAGCGGCAAGCGCCGGACGCGCTGGACAAGATGGCGGCGACCGCGAGGAACATCGCCCAACGCTTGGACGACATGGCGAGTGACGTCAGGCAACGGGCGGCGGAGAGAGAAGCAACGCCGGAGTCCGCAGCGACCTCCGACCGCGAGCCAGAGTCGCCGGGCGAACCTCCAGAGTCGCCAGGCGAACCTCCGCAGCCCGCCGCCTAACCGGGGGCGGCTTTTCTAGGAATCGGCCGGCTCACCCTCGCGCTGCCCCGCGAAAAGCGCGCCGCACGGCGGTTACCGGCGCGGCTGCCGGCGAGAGCATCGCGGTCACCATCGGTCCCGCGAGCGCCGCGCCCCGCGTATGTATCTCAACAGCGGGGAATCGCGGTCTTTGATAGCGGCCATCCGCTCCTTACGCGCGGCCCTCCGCTTCTTGCGTGCTGCCCTCCGCTCTTCACCTCTTCGCGACGCATCTTCTTTCTTCTTGCTGTGCGCCATCACGACCTAGTTGTCCCCGCAACGGCCTGCGCCAAAACGCCTGCGATGGGATCTGCACGCCACGGGACCGAGTGGCCCGCTCGATACGGTCCGGTGACATGGCTGATGAGTGGGTCGACAGATGTCCGGTGTGCGACGCGGGTTTCGCTGAGATCGGCGTGATGGGGCGCAAGAAGCCCGTCGAGGTCGTCTGCGCCGGTCCCGAAAAGCACTTCTTCTCGGTGCTCGAAAAAAGACGTGGTCGTGGTGATCCGACCCCGCGCTACCGGCTCGGCGATCAGATCGAGCACCCGACAGATGGCGTTTAGCCCCTCAACGCCGCCCGCTAAATACGCCTGCAAATCGTGGGGGTGCCACTTTCCTCCCGTGCGCTCGACGCGCTCCCACCGCGACTGGACACGCCGCGTCTGTTCCCGGCCCCGGGTGGCGCGGCTGCTGAACCTGGACAACCTCCGACGCCGTGAGTGGACACCGGCAGTCGAGGCGTCCGGCGTGCAAAGCCCGGCGCGTATCTACGACCTGCGCTCAACCTTCGCCAGCAACGCGCTCGCGGCGGGCGTCGGGATTCACGCGCTGGCTCGGATCATGGGCACGAGCGTCGCCATGATCGAGCGCCACTACGGGACACTGCTCGACGGCGCGATGGAGTCGATCACGGGGCGCCTGGACGCGTTCGACGCCGAGCACGAGCAAGTGGCCGTCGAGGATTGAGAACCGAACGCATAGCCTCCGGCGTCGGCCTCGATTCCAATTCGTCGCTTAGCGTTCCTCGCCCGAGTCAGGGGCCCGCCGCGGTCGGACACGCTTGAGTTTGACGAGCCAGCCGACGCGGACGTCGCGGTAGGTGACGCCGGGCTCGACCTCGTCGGGGAGATTCTCGCGCACCGTGTGTGAGTGTGCCTCGCCCTCGATCCTCTCCGTCGCGCGGGCGAGTTCAGGGTTGATATCGCTCTCGACGTCGGCATCCACCTCGACCCGCGGTTTGCGCCTGAACCGCAGCTTCTTCGCCCTGGCACCGACGCCGATCTCGACTCCCATGTTTACCGGCTACCCGGCTCCTTGAGCACCCACACCTTAAGTCGTAGAGCGAGCCGTCCGTCCTGAGCGAACCGCTGAGACGGAGCGAGCCGCGTAAGGAGGGCCCGCTTCGGCGGGCTCTCCTGCGTTCTGCGCGGACGTTTGGGCCACTATCGGGTCACGGCGGGAGACGGGCCGATGCCGGATTTGGCTCTGCGTGCTCGCGTTTGCGGCCCGACCCTACCCCACGCAACGACGCATTTGAAAGGACGATGCGGTGACACCTCTCGACCCGATGCAAGCGCCTGGCCCCTGTGGCCCGCCATGCCGATCCCTACGAGACGAGGCCGATCCCGACCCCCGATGAGCTTCACATCGAGGTGAGCGTGCCCGGCGAGACGGTGACGGCTCTGAGTTTCGCTCCAGGGATGCCCTGTGTCGCTTCTGCTTTCACGCGAGAGGAGCAGCGCGCTCGATGTTCCCGAGCGTCGACTTTGTCAGCGTGGCGCTAACTAACTCGACACTCGGCGCGCCCGGCGATGAATTTCCGCGAGGGGGTAGGTCTCTACCGACATGAGCGATAGAAAAGTAGTTCTCAAGATGGTCATGTCCCTCGACGGTTTTGTCACCAGCCCCGACGGGACCCATGAGTGGATGTTCGAGTGGTTCGGCGACGACTCGGGTGAGTGGAACCGCCGCGCGCTCGAGGAGGCCGGCGTCCACGCGATGGGCCGCCGCAGCTACGAGATCATGGGCCCGCACTGGGCCGCTTCCGAAGGGCCAATCGCAACCGCCATGAACAAGAAGCCGAAGGCTGTCTTCTCCCACACCCTGGAGAAGGCGGAATGGGGACCGGCCGAGATCTTCGGCGGGGACCTGCGCGCGGAGATCGCGGACCTGAAGGCTCGGGACGACGAAGGGACGGTCCTAGTCCACGGCGGCCCCGACTTCGCCAAGTCTCTGACCCGCCTGGGTCTCGTCGACGAATACCAGCTGACGACGGTCCCGATCGCGATCGGCGCGGGGCACAGCCCATTCGCCGAGCTGGGAGAGCACCTGAAGCTGGACGTCGTCGAAGAGGAACGCTTCCGGAGCGGAGCCCTCGCGCAGATCCTGGTGCCGAAGCGATGAGCGACAGCCCAACCTGAATCGCGCTGCCATGTACGCACCCGCCACGACGGACGGATGATTACGAAGGTCGAGGCGAACGGCGTCATGCTCGGGGTCGAGCACTTCGGCAACGCGGGGGCGCCGCTCGTCTTGCTCGCGGGCGGCACGACCATGCTCTCCTGGCCCGACGCGCTCTGCGAGGCGCTCGCGCGCGGCGGGCGCCACGCCGTCCGGTACGACCTGCGCGATGCCGGCGCGTCGACCACCGTCGATCCGAAGGCTCCGGCGTACACACTGCGCGATCTCGCAGGCGACGCCGCGGCGCTCGCCCGCGAACTCGACGACCGGCCGGCGCACCTGGCGGGCATCGGCGTGGGCGGGATGGTCGCCCAGGTCGCCGCGCTGGACCACCCGGACGCGTTCTCGGCGCTCACCCTCGCCGGTACGCGTCCCGTCGCTCCAGGCCGGGTCGACAAGGACCTGCCCGACCATGACGCGGCGACGATGGACCGGCTGTTCTCACGCTCGATGCCCGACTGGTCCGACCGCGCCGCCGTGGCAGAGTATGCCGCCGGAGGCGCGGAGATCCTCGGCGACGACCCCGCCGCTGCGCGCGCGACCGCCGAGCGCATCTGGGACCGTACGCCGGGCACGGAGCCCGCGGTGCAGATGGCCAACCAGATGGGCATGGTGTTCTCCAAGCTCAACTGCAAGCCGCGGTGGCGCGAGCGCCTGTCCGAGCTCGCGACCCCGGCGCTGGTGGTGCACGGTCGCCGCGATCCGTTCTTCCCTGTCGGCAACGGCGAAGCGCTCGCGCGTGAGATCCCCGGTGCTCGGCTGCTCGTGCTCGAACGGGCCGCGACGGCGATCCCCGATGCGGCCGCCGGTGAGGTCGCGGCGGCGATGCTCGCGCTCTAGGCGCGCACGGTCCCAGCTGCTCCTCCTTCGCGCGAGGAGCGAGTGACGGCTAGTGGTGAGCGAGGTGGTCCGCGTCGGGCCACGGGCCGTCGCCCGGCATCTCAAGCCTCTCCGTTAGCGACCGGCGCCATTCCGGCGTCGAGGTGGGTTCGCCCCAGTAGTCGGTGACTCGGACCGCCTGTCCGTCTTCTAACTCGCCGATCGTAACGTTGCGGTACAGGCGTCCATCGCCGTAATCGCAGGTCCATTCGACCACCAGAACCTCATCGAGCTGCAGCCGCCTACCGACCTCGAGCGTGAGTTCTGGGAAGTTGCCCTCGATGTCGGCGATCAGCTGTCTGGTGCGCACGATCTCGCCCATCTGCGGCCACTGACGCACGACGTTCTCGGCAAGCGGCACCCCGAGGATGTAAGCGAGGCGGGTCGCGCCGGTGGATTCCTGCTCAGTCGTGCTCATCGGGATCGTGGTCCTTGCGTTCGGGTGTCTTTCCGGTCAGTCTCCACGGCCGCGGTCCCGTTACACGGCGGCTCCGGGCGCCAAGAAGGAAGGATCGAAACGGCGGTCCGCTTCCGCACTGCGCGATCAGCGACAGCTGGTTACCCGTTGTCGTCCATTGCGGGAGCGAGCGGGGCCGCAGCTTCGTGCCAGGGCACTCCCGCTGGCACGCGAAAGCAGAAGTCGCATGATTCGCGACGCGACCTCCGGGCGGTGGGGAGCGCATTCAGGCTCCACGGCCTGAACCCTCCCCCGGCCGCGTGGCCCTTGCACGACGCTCAGATTCAACCGGCCACGCCGAACTGCATCTGCCGCGAACTCCTAGGCAGTCGCCACCGATCTTTGGGACTCGTGTCCAAATCTCAAACTGGGCTAGGCACCAAACCTCGTAACGGCCGCATGATCCGCGGACCGGTGCGCGCCCCGCGAGTCGGCCTGCCGGGCGAGCGTTTCTCGCCATGCGGTGCTAGTCCGGACTACTGCCCCCGCCGCTATACAGCAATGCCCGCTCCATTGCGGCGGCCGACATCTGGGCCACGTGCACGACGACGGCCTCGTGGAGACCGGTGAATTCGCCTTCCCTCTCGTTGACCAGATGTAGCGAGCCCATAACCCGTCCGTCCAGGGCGGTCAGCTGGGTACCCAGCCAGTCCCCCAGCACGAGATCGCCGGCCGACGCGCGACCGGGGACTCGAACGTGTGTGGCGATATCGCCAGCACGGATCCGTATCGATCGACCTGTCAACCCGATGACTGCGTCGACCTCAGAGAGGTCCACCCACCTGACGAACGTGACCCAGCGCAGGTCGTCCTCGGGGTAGGAGGACGCGCGCACTCGCGGCTTGTCCTCGGTTTCGGTCGCGACCAGGCAGCAGTCGGCTGGGACGAGCTCGCGCGCCTGCTCAGCGACGAGGCGCAGCATCTCGTCAAGCGAGTCCGATGTGTCGAGCGCGAGTGAAGCGTCGGCGAGAAAGTGCGAGAGCTGTCGAAGCATCTCCGCGTGTCGTTGTTCAAGCTGGGCAGCGTCGTGTGCTTCCCGCAGTCCTCGTTGGACCATCTCGAAAGCCGAGATGCTCTCGAGGAAGAAGTGGCCGGCAGCGCGCACAAGCTGCTCGTTATCGGCCCCCTGGAGCCCCCGGCGAAACATCCAGGCCAGCGCATCGTGGTGGGCGATCGCAAGCTCGAGCATGCTCAGCTCCCGCTGCACCGCGTCGCGCCCGAGCTCGTAGGCGGTTTGCAGCGTCAGTTCGCACGGTTCGCGGATGTAGGCACGAAGGGAATCCAGATACGTGGCGGCGAAGCCGTTCATACGAGGTCAGCCATGCTGTTGACGCTTCTCTCGTAGGCGCTCGAGATCGTCGCGCAGACGCCATTTGCGCATGGTCACCGTGGTGCCCTTGCCGGGCTGCGAGTCGATATCGAATTCGTCCATCAGGCGTCTTGCCCCCGGCAGCCCGAGCCCGAGTCCGCCCCGGGAGGCGTGACCCAGGCGCAGGGCGGCGTCCACGTCAGCTATGCCCGGGCCCTCGTCGCGGACGATGACGAGCACGCCGGACCGGCGATCCTCGACGATCGGGCGCATGATGATTTCACCGTGCCCGACGTGCATGACCAGGTTGCGTGCGAGCTCCGAGATCGCCGTCGCGATCAAGGTCGGATCGGGACGGCGGAACCCCAGGCGCTGCGCCATGGCGCGTCCCTCCGCTCGCGCGATCACGAGGTCGGCATCCGTCTCTATGCCCACGCGGATCTCACCTTCCATCCGCGGGCTTCCGCTCCGGCCGGAGCTCAAGCAGCGCAAGCGCCTCGTCGAGGTCGAGCGCAGTGCGCAAAGGCTCCAGGTTGAGGCGGAACTGAACTATCGCCACTGCGACGTCAGGCTGGATGCCGACGATCACCGTGCGCGCGCCGCGCAGCTTCGCCGTCAGGGCAATCGACCGCAGTGCGCGGGCCGCAAAGGAGTCGATGACGTCTAAGGCGGAGACGTCGACGACGATCCCGCGGGCGCGAAAGCGACCGACGCGCTCGATCAAGTCGTCCCGTAGGGCGAGGACCTCCGGGTCGCTCAGGTCCGACTGGATCGACGCGATGAAATACTCGCCCTTCCGTAGGATCGCGACCGACATCCCGGATTCTCGCTAATCCTCGATGCTGCTTTCTGTGGCCTCCCAGCCGGCGTCTCGATAGCCGAGCATGCGCTCCGCCTCCTCCAAGCCGCCCTGCAGATCTCCGACCGTCTTCAGCATCCCCAAGTCGACTCCAAGGTCGACGATCGTCTGAGCGATCTTCGATGACACCCCGGTGATCACGGCGCTGGCGCCCATCAGCCGCGCGGCCTCCACTGTCTGCACGAGGTGGTTCGCCACAGTCTCGTCGACTGATGCCACGCCGGTGATGTCGAGCACCACCACCTGCGCCCGATTGGCCTTGATCGCCCCCAGCAGCTGTTCGGTGAGCTGGCGGGCGCGATCTGAGTCGACCGCACCGATGATCGGCGAGATCAGCAGCCGGTCGCGCACCTGCAAGACTGGTGTCGAGAGGTCTCGAATGGCCTCCTGTTGCTCGCGGATCACGCGCTCGCGCTCCTCGACGAAGCTCACGCCGACCGTTACGGCAATCCGGTTGGCGGCCGGCTCGTACGCGTCGAGAATCCGGCGAAGGAGGTCGCGGTCCTCCTCGTAGTTGTCGAGTAACGAGCGGCCGAGCACGTCGCGCAGCAGCAGCACGATCCCGAGCACTTCGTGCGTCTCGACGCCCCGCCGGATGATCCGCTCGGACAGGTCGCGCGCGTACGCCTGCAGCGTTTCGACACTGCCTGTCTCCAGTGCGTCGACGTAGTTGTCATAGACGGCGGTGACCTCCGAGAAGATCTCGTCGCCAGTCATCACGCTGAGCAGCTCGGCGTCGGTGATACGGCGCGCCCACTGTTCGCGCAGATCGCCGCGGTTTTCCCGAAGGTACTCGACGAGTTCGTGGAGCAACGACACCTCGGCCGCAGATTGCTGGAGCGACGGGGCAGGCTGATTCTGATTCATCGATTCTCCTTCGGACCGCAGCCCGCGCCAGAGCGCGCGGGCGGTTGTAACAGCTGAGAGCCGCGCGACATCAGCGCCCGCCGCTCATGGAAGGCGAGGGCCACGCCGCCGGGCGCCGTCGAGAAATAGGCTCGTGATCGCGGCGACCGTGTCCTCTCGTCCGCGTGACGGCAGTGAGGTCGCCACGCTCAGAGTGAGGGCGAGGAGCGCTTCGGTGAGCCATGCTGCAGGAAGGTCATCGCGGATGTCACCGTCTGCCTGGCTGCGCCCGAAAAACCGCGTCAACGGGTCGACCAGCGTCTGGTCGAAGTCAGCCGGGCGAGCTCGCTCCCGTGCAACGACGATGAACGCATCACCGATGTCGACCAGCGCGCGCACCACCCGCGAGATCGCTTCTGCCGTCGGGACCTCGTCAATCCTGGCCGAGCTAATCCGGTCATCGGCCTCTTGCAGCGCCATAAGAGCCAGTTCGTCCAGGAGGGCCTGGCGATTCGGGAAGTAGCGGTATACCGTTGCACGCGCCACTCCGGCTGCGGCCGCCACGTCGCTCATACTCGCGGCCGACCCCTGGACGGCCAAGGTTCGCGCCGCGCCCTCCAGCACCGCGGTGGCGACTCGCTGCTGCATAGCTTGCCGGACAGGATTCGTTGCCATTTAAGTCTCCCTAGAACCTTATCCGAATCCCTGAATAAGACAGCGCTGTCTTTGATATAGTCGTCGCCGTCCGGACAGGCGACGCCGCAGTCCGGGCGTGTAAGCGCTCGAGAGTGCATCGGTACGCGTGGTCAAAGCAACCATCGGGGTCGTTCAAAGGCCCAGGGAGGTCAGGGCGCGGACGTGCAGACGGTGAACGAGGACACCGGACCAGCGAGGCTCGTGCACAAAGGGCGGATAACGATCCAGGTCCACGCCGAGGGCGACCTGTATCTGATCTCACTCGTAGGTGAGCTCGACATGTCGAATACTGCAGCTCTGGACGCTGAGCTACAACGTGCGGAGGAGTCGAGCGCCGATCGAATCGTGCTCGATCTCAGCGGGGTCGAGTTCATCGATTCGAGCGGTCTGGAACTCCTGGTAAATGCAAGACGAAGGTCCGATCCTGACCCCGATCGACTTCGGATTCGCCCCGGCCGCGACCAGGTGACGCGCCTCTTGGCGCTCACCGGGATCGACGAGCTCTTGCCCTTCGAGGAATAACAAAGTTGTCTCGCGAGCCCTTTCCGACTCCTCCCCCCCGACCTCCCTGGACGAAGGCAACGGAGGCGCACCTCGACTCCGAGCGCTTCCTGCGCTACCTCTTGGCGATCGTCGTGGCGGTCGCGGCGCTCTTGGTCGGGGTCGCGTTCGCGGCCTTCTTTCTGACCTGACCAAAACCGAGTCGACTACAGGGAGAAACGGATGCCGACTAAGAACACCAAAGCGACCGATAATGAGACGGCCATCCGCAGGCTGATCGAGGAGGCCTGGAACCAGGGCAACCTCGGAGCGGTCGAGGAACTCGTCGCGCCCGACGCGATCGATCACGACCCGGCGAGGCCAGCGTACCTACCCCAAGGGCGCGAGGGCTCAAGAGAGTCAGTCTCGATGTTCCGAGCCGCGTTCCCGGATCTTCGGCTCAGTATCGACGAGATCTTCGCTCACGAGGATAGGGTCGTGTGGCGCTGGCACTCCGAGGGCACCCAGGCTGGCGAGTTTCAAGGTCTGCTGCCGACGAACAAGCGTGGCGAGGTCACCGGGATCTCAATCGCTCGTTTCGAGAACGGGAAGGTGGTTGAGAGCTGGAGCGAGTGGGACAACCTAGGTCTGCTGCGACAGCTCGGGGTGGCTCCATCGGCTGGCAGCCGAGGTGAGTGGCTGGGTGTGCAGGCCCAGCGCCTGTCGGTCCGCGCCCGAGAGGCGGCGACAAGGCTTCGCGAGCGGGCCAACGAGAGGCGGCGAACCGCGTAAGCCGCCGGCGGGGCTCGCGCGGGCGGCTAGGCGACGACCTCACGGGCGGTACCGGCGAGGACGTCCACAGGGCGGTGCTGGCGACGACGAGCTGCGCGGCAAAGGGCGGCCACGGCGTCAAGGCCGGCCTGGTCACTTTCGGCGGCGCCTTCACCGTGATCCCCTACCTCCACGACGTCGCGGTGCAGGGGAAGGAGTGGCTCACCGAGAGTCAGTTCGTCGACGGCCTCGCAATTGGTGGCGTCCTCCCCGCCCCGCTGATCATCTTCTCGACCTTCGTCGGCTACATCGCCGGAGGCCTGGTTGGCGGACTGGTGATGACCGTCGGCATCTTCATTCCGGCGTTCGCGTTTCCGATCTTCTTTCATCGCCAACTCGTGACCGTCGCCGAGAACGAGCGCCTGCACCCCATCCTGCTCGGCGTCGCCGCGGGGGTGATCGGGCTAATCGCCGCCGTCACGGTCAACATCATCGATACCGGTGTGGTCGACCTCGCTACGGCGGTGCTGGCGATCGGCGGCTTCCTCGTCCTGAACCGCTGGCACGGCAAGCTGACAGTCCTCTACGTCGTCCTCGGCTGCGGGTTGATCGGCGGCGCTCTGAGGCTCAGCGGACTGGTGTGACGCGCGTTACCGCTTTCACTGAGCGCGCACCACGCGGCGCCGCCACGACTCACGCCTCGAGCGCGCGCTTGATCGTGCCGACCACATAGATGACCGAGAGCACGAAGAACAGCGCGCCGATCGCTGCCCGAATCGCGTCCTCGTCGATCGGGGTTCTAGCCGCCACCGTTGGTGCGGCCTTGTCAGCAACGGTCTCCCGCCATCCGGCGAGACCGGCTTTCCCTACGTCCTTCGCTTTCATTCTCTGCCTCCTCTGGCAGTGGGGGCGACTCGCCTGCCGGGCCGCAGAGCCCGGACGGAGCCCCCAGATATCGAGTGTCCCGGGGTTCCTATCTGCCCGACTGGGCAACGCGTACGCATGGCATCTCCAAGCCTTGCGAAATCTGGGCGTCCAAGTCCGACCCACCCGCGAGCCACAACCGGTCAAGCCGTGACAGGGGGCGGGCCCGGCCCCGACCGCCTGCGCGGCGACAGCGGCGACGACGTCCTCGCCGGCGACAGAGGACACGACGCCTGCGACGGTGGCTCCGGTCACGATCGCCGCAGGGGCTGCGAGCAGGTCAGAGCCCACACTCAAGCTGGAGGTCCGACCCGCGGCCGCAACCCTTGGTGAATGCCGCAATCGCCGACGGGATCGGCGGCGCGCTAAGAAAGCTCGTAAGGCCGAGAGGGCTGCCGCGCAGAGAGGCGCGGCAGCGGCTGGGGGCATACGCAGGGATGCAGACCGCAGACCGACGTGCGTCAGGTAACGGGGGCCGCGCCAACCCGGACGGCGTTGCCACTTGTGAAGGGGGGGCCTGTCGGTCCGCTGGGACCTCATCCATAGAGCCGTTCCTTGGACGGAGACCGCCAGGCCACCCTCGTGCCCGCTGACGCGCCGCGTACTCGCACTCCAATCGGGTAAGCCGTCCCAGTGTTCGTCTTCTTCTCTAACCAGCTCGGCTGCCTCCCTTCGCTGGCGCTATCGGCAGTAATCACCCTGCTGCTCCTGGTGGTCTTCGGCGTCATCGATCTGTAGCCACGACCTAGCCTCAGGCTTGCCGTCTCCGTTCTGTGTGTCGCTGGAAGCCCGCGGGGTCGTAGCACCCTGGCGGGGCTTCGGCAGCCACCGGCGGGCGGACCCTTCGGCGCTCTAGCCACACCTCAGCGCCGTTCTGGCGCTGTTGTGCACGAATCTTGCCGCCCTGCCGTAGGCGTTCCGTAGGCGCGATCGTGACGGGCGAGGCTGGGTAGCCCGACTCCCTCGCGCCAATCGTCCCGAGGGGACCTCAGAATCGAGTGTGACGATCGCCCATCGGCCACACGTCCCTGCGGGCGGCGCTCGCCGGTGCGAGATCGGGGTCGCGCCCTGGGGACTACAGCTAGGCCGCGATTCGGGGGGCTTCGGACCCCCTGGCATCCCACCGCAGGCCGTTGGGCGCCCAGACGCACGGGCGCGCCGCTTGCGTTCAGCCGGCCCGATGGGCTCAGGTTCAGCCGTCGCTCTCCTAATGGGGGGTCGTGGGCAGCGTCTCCCCGGGCCGATCGGCAAGACGCTGGGCGCGGGCGAACTGATCGTTTTCGCCCGCGTACTCAGGGTAGACCCGGGGAGTGACCCGCCGCGACGGGCAGAGGAGGCGTCCCCTACGAGGGCGCTAACCGGGAGGTACTTCAGATGTCTTTGATCGCTAATCCTCAGAAGGGCCACGGGCCCGGAGGCGAGCGGGCGGGGCGCCGGGCGGCTCACCTTGAGTCGCCGGCGCTCAGGCGCGATGCCCTCGATTCCGGGGGACATCCCCTTACCGATTGAGACCATGAGCGCTGATCTTGCTAGTCCTGCGGGCGTCGCGGCGTTTCAGGAGCAGCCGGTGCGCGGCGCCGCAGAAGTGGTCCCGATCGAGCACGAGACATCCGAGCGTGTTGTGCGGACGCTGGTCGTCGTCTTGCCGCCGGCCGCGCTCGCGTTGGCGGGATGGCTGGCGTGGGGAGGAACCCTGCATTGGCAGGACCTGCTCGTACTCGCCATCACCTACACGCTCAGCGGCCTGGGCATCACGGTCGGCTATCACCGGCTCTTCACCCACCGCAGCTTCAAGACCACGCGCACGCTGCGAGCGCTGTTCGCCGTGCTGGGCTCGATGGCGGTCGAGGGGCCGGTGATCGAATGGGCCGCCACCCACCGCAAACACCACCGCTTCTCCGATCATCCTGGCGACCCCCACAGCCCCCACCTCGACCGGGCGCCCGGATGGCGCGGGGCGCTGCGCGGACTGGGCCATGCGCACGTCGGCTGGATGTTCCGCGGCAAGGACATGGCCAACCCCGCCCGCTATGCCAAGGATCTGCTCGCCGACCGCGACCTGCGCTTCATCAGCCGCACCTTCCCGCTCTGGGTGGTGGTCGGGCTGGCCGTCCCCTTCGGCCTCGGCGCGGCGCTCACCGGCTCGGTCGTAGGCGGGCTCACCGGACTGTTGTGGGGCGGAGCAGTGCGCGTGTTCCTCGTGCATCACGCGACCTTCAGCATCAACTCGCTCTGTCACGTCTTCGGCGGCCGACCGTTCGCGACCGGCGACGAATCACGCAACCTCGCCTGGCTGGCGCCGGCCACATTGGGAGAGGCCTGGCACAACAACCACCACGCCTTCCCCACCTCCGCCCGTCACGGACTGGGCCGCTGGGAGCTCGATCCCGGCGCCTGGCTCATCACCGCGCTGGAGCGTTGCCATTTGGCCTGGGACGTCGTCCGGATCGCCCCCGAGCGCCAGCAGGCCAGACGTGCTGCGGGGCAGGTCGCGTGAACCTGTCTCGGCACGACTGTGGGCGTGCGTGTCAACCCCAGCGGTGGTGATCTTGGGCGCGGGCGAGGGCAACAAAGCGCCGGGGCGGCAGTTGGAGCGAGCGCAGCGACGACTCAGCCGCGCCAGCTCCTGCTCTTCGTCTCTATGAAAACGGGCTCCGTGTCAAACAGCGGGTAGTAGCCCCTCCTCGGCCTCCTCTCGGGTCGCGGGGTTGTGGAGCAGCACTCATGTCTCTAGGCATGTACATCGGCGGCGGAGCTCATCATCATCATCATCCTGTTGGTTCTCCTGCTGGCCTGATCGCCCACTCGCCGAACGGGCGGAATTGCTGATCGCTGCCGTGATGCGCCTGGGCACGGACTCGCCGGCCGCTGCGCGTCCTGGGATCGCGAGGACGGCGCGGTCGTTCCCCCGTTTGATGTCGGACGTGACAGGCCGGCGAAGCATGTCGTCTTCGAGACCTCCCCTTCTCGGAGACGCGTTGGAGCTACCCGTCCAGCAGGGCGGTCGCTTCCCGCGCCCGGGGGAATTGCGAGAACCGGGGTTTCCAGAAGGTCCGGCGGGCAATCGACTCGAGCGACCAGGAGTAGGGACTCGCCGGACGCGTTGTTACTTGGCGATGATCCCGGGTACCCGGCGAATAAGGAGCACCGCGGAGGGTAGGGAATGCCAGACGTCAAAAAGCTGGCCGGCCCGCTGGGGACGGCGGTGACGCAACGCATCAAGGGCGAGAAGCCCGGAGCCTTCCGCGCGATGGCCGGGGCAACGATCGCCGGTGCAGCGGCCAGCTTCGTCGTCTACAAGCTTCTGCGCCACTAGCCCGCGAAGTCGGGTCGAACCCAAGCACCACAAGGAGAAACTGATGGCAGACATTGCGAGCACGACCAAGAGCGCCCTGAAGACCGCTTCAAAGGCGAACCCGGCGAAGGATGGCGGTCCGCTATCGGGGCCGAAGGGGCTCGCGGTCGCCGGGGTGGCCCTGGCCGCCGTGCCGTTCGCGGCCGAACGGATCGCCAAGCTCGTGGGCCCAAAGGTTTCCGAGAAGGCATCGGACGTCAAGGGTAAGGCCAAGCAGAAGGTGAAGGAGCAGGTCAAGGAGACGGCCGATGAGGTCACGCCCGACCTGCCGAAGGGGCTGTTCGGAGGCGATGGGCTGCTCGGCGGGATGTTTGGTGGCGGCAAGGACAAAGAGGGCGGTGGCAAGGACAAAGAGGGCGGTGGCAAGGACAAGGAGGGCGACGAAGGCGATGGGGAGGGCCGTGCAGCGCCGGGTCACGGCAGCGGTCGCCGCATGCCGATCGAGCAGTCGGTCGACATCGGGGTGCCGATCAAGGAGGTCTACAACCAGTGGACCCAGTTCGAGGACTGGCCCGACTTCATGCAGCGGCTGGAGAACGTTGACCAGGCCGACGATACGACGGTCAGCTTCCAGGCCAAGGCCTGGGGAATCACGAAGCGGTTTGAGGCCGAGATCATCGAGCAGCGACCCGACGAGCGGATCGAATGGAACGTTACCCAGGGCTTCGCGCACACCGGCGTCGTCACCTTCCACGAGTTGGCCGATCGCTTGACCCGGATCGAGCTGACCATGGACGTCGAGCCGAGCAACGTGGTCGACAAGGCGAGTCGCGGGATGCGGTTCGTAAAGCGCGCCGTGCGCGGCGACCTGCATCGCTTCAAGGCCTACATCGAGCTCAACGAGGAAGCCGAGGGCGGCTGGCGGGGAACGATCGAGGACGGCGAGGTCAAGAGCCGCACGGAGCGCAGCTCTAAGGGTCGTTCCAGCGGATCTCGTTCCCGCGGCAGCCGCAACGGCTCGAGCGCGAACGGCAGCTCCCGGAGCTCGTCCGCCCGGAGCAAGAGCGCGAAGCGGAGCTGAGCTCTACTCGCCTAAGAGTGCGAAGGCGACAAAGCCCAGGAACAGGCGCTCCACCCAGCGACGGCAGACGGTCCTTGGGCAGTCGCCAGAGCGCGATCGCTCCGCCGGCGAGCCCGACGACCCCGGCGGCCACCGTAAAGGTCCGTGACGCGGTCGAACCGGTCGGCGCGCGATGCGAGATCTGAACCCTTCGTCGCAGATGGCTGAGAGTGGGCCTGAGCGCTATGACTTACGAGGCCGAGACGAGGACAGAAAATTTGGGACCCCTGGCGCCCAGGCCGCCCGGAGCATGAATGCCTGACCAGGAGCATCGCCAAGCGGAGCTGATCGCCCACCTTCGCCGTGAAGCCGTGGCCCACGAGGAGGAGCTCGCGGATCTCCGCGAACGGCTTGCCGTTGCCGAGCATGAGATCGAGGACCACGGAGGATCTCGTTGAGGTGGTGCGCCGAGGCCAGGTCCGTGCCGAACGGCTTCTCGATCGCCACCGCGTCCGCGGAGCTCAAACCCGTCGCCGCTAGCGCCGGCAGCGCCTTCGTCAGGAGGCTCGGTGGCAGCGCGAGGTAGACCAGCGTGTCCGGATGGTCGTCGCCGATCACGCGACTGACGTCCTCCGACCGGGTGACGTCGGCCGACTGGAAGCTCAGCATGCTCACGACGCGATCGCGTGTGGCCGGCGTGACGTCCGCATGCTCCCGCAGCTTGCCGGCGATGTGCTCGCGGAAGTCGTCGGTCGACCAGTCGGTGATGTCGGATCCGACCAGGGCCAGCCCATCGGGTAGCAGCGCGTCCTCGGCCAGCTGGGCGACCGCCGGCAGCAGCAGGCGGCTGGTCAGATCACCGGAAGCTCCGAACAGAACCATGCGCTCGATCATTCTTTGATGCCTTTCTCGGTTCGTCGTGGGAGGTCTGTGAAGCGTGGCGAGGGTAGGCCCGTCACCCCGGGCCGGCAACGAAAGATCGAGCCCGCCAGCGGCTCGTCGCCAGGCCGCTCGACGTCGACCCATGAGGTCGTGATGTAGAGGTCGCCGCCGTCGCCGCCGCCGAAGGCCACGGAGGTAGGATTCGAGGTCGGCAGCTCTACGAGGTCGTCGAGCGTGCCGTCGGCTCGGTAGCGGTGGACCGCCCCGGCTCGTCCCAGGGCCACCCACAGCATGCCGTCACGGTCGACGGTCATGCCGTCCGGCCAGAGCTGCTCGCGGCTGAGATCGAGGAACCGCCGGCGACCGCTGAGGGCACCCGTCGCGGGGTCCAGGTCGAAGACGTCGACGAGGCAGAGGGCCGTGTCGGCGAGGTACAGGCGCCCGCCCGCCTCATCGAACGCGGGCCCGTTGGAGATCGTCAGGCCGTCGACCACGCGGGTCACCCGGTCGCCGTCGAGGCGGTAGAGCGCCGCGTTTCGCCGTCGCTTGTCGAAGGCCATCGTGCCGACCCAGACCCTTCCCCGGCTGTCGACCTTGATGTCGTTGGCGCGATTCTCCGGCCGGTCCTGCTCGATCGGAACCCGCAGATCAAGCGTGC
Organism: uncultured Solirubrobacterales bacterium; assembly: GCA_963729075.1. GTDB lineage: Bacteria > Actinomycetota > Thermoleophilia > Solirubrobacterales > 70-9 > WHSW01. The sequence continues at coordinate 91,043 of CAVSMU010000009.1, forward strand.
CCGTGCTGCGGTCGAGCACGGCCAGACCCTCCGGGCTTGCCACCACCGGCTCGCCCATCGCGCCGAGCACCACGCCACCCGCCTGCCCGGCGGTGCTCCAGGAGCTGTGCTCAGACGACCCCGGATCGAAGCAATGCACCCGCTCTCCGGTGATGTCCACCCACCACAGGCGGGCGGTCGCGGCGTCCCACAACGGGCCCTCGGCGTGCTCCCCCCGCACGCTCAACGCGACCTCGACTGGGGTGTCGCCCATGTCGCAGAGCCCCCTTACCCGGTGCCTCCGAGGCGCTCGGGCCTCGCAGCGCACGCGGGAGATGCCACGCTACGAGCGTGCCCACTGAAGACCTCGATGTGATCGTCATCGGCGCCGGGCCCGCCGGCGTCGTCGCTGCGTTGCGTGCGGCGCGACTCGGAGCTCGAACGGCCCTCGTCACGCGCGACGAGCTCGGGGGAATGGCCGCCAACGAAGGGCCGGTGCCGGTACGGACCTTGGCCCACGCGGCGCGTTTGATGCGCGAGGCAAGGCAACTCGGGCATTACGGGATCAGCGCCGGGGAGCCCACGCTCGACTATCGGCGTCTGCTCGCGCGCGTGCGCGAGGTCACCGAAGACGTGCGCGCACACGCGCTCCTGCGCGACGAGCTCCAGCAAGCCGGCGTGACCCTCTACGAACACGCCGGAGCCGCCCGCTTCGTCGCGCCGCACGTGATCGAGAGCGAGAACGGACCGCGGCTGCGAGCCGCCAACGTCATCGTGTGCACCGGCGGCGTGTCGCGGCAGCTCCCCTTGCCCGGCTTCGAGCTGACCTGCACCCACAGCGACGCCTGGGGCCTCGAATCGGCGCCCGACTCGCTGCTGGTGATCGGCGCCGGTGCGACCGGGGTCCAGGTCGCCTCGATCTTCAACGCCTTCGGCTCGCAGGTCACCCTGTTCGAGGCCGCCCCCCGCATCCTCATGAGCGAGGACGAGCAGGTGGCGGCAGCGATGGGGACGGCGCTGCAGGGCTCCGGCGTGCGCGTCCTCGAGCACGCCGGAACGATCGAGCGCTTCGAGCCATCTCCCGCGGGAGTGCGACTCGTCTATTCCGGGAGCGCTGCACGGGCACAAATCGACGCGACGCTGGCCGTGGTCGCGGTCGGCTGGGTCGCGAACACTGACCCGCTCGACCTCTCGGTCGCCGGGGTGGAGACCGACCCGCGCGGCTACATCAAGGTGGACTCCCAGCTCCGCACGACCGCGCCCGGCACCTACGCCGCCGGAGACGTCACCGGGCACCTGATGGTCGTCCACGAGGCCGCGCGCGAGGGCTACCTCGCCGCGACCAATGCCACCGTCGGTAGCACCGACGTCCTTCCCGCGGAGGTCAGCCCTCTGGGCAGCTTCACCGATCCGGAATACGCCTCCGTCGGGCTCACCGAGGCGACCGCTCGCGAGACCCATGACGTCGTCGTGGGGAAGGAGGACTTCGGCTCCATGCCGCGCCCGATCATCGACGGTCGTCCCACGGGGTTCTGCAAGCTCGTCGTCGACCGCGAGAGCCACGCGATTCTCGGCTGTCACATCGTGGGTGAGCGGGCCGTCGAACTCGCCCAACTGGCGGCGCTCGCGGTCGCGTCCGGCATGAAGGTCGAGCAGCTCGCTCTGGTTCCCTTCTCGTTTCCCACCTACGCCAACGCGCTCGGACGCGCAGCGATCAGAGCTGCGCGCCAGCTCGACTCTCGCTCGAGCTCGGGCGACCGGGGGATGGCGTGGGACGCCGGTGTCGCCGCCGCCCTGGATGACTGAGGCACTTTCGGTCATCACACACGACCGCGGTTTTCGATTCGCGGGGTCGCTCCCGCCTCTTCGCCTGGCGGCAGCGGGTCCTCGATGACCCGGTTCTCAAGCACACCGAACCGTGCGCCGATCCACGCCCTGATCACACCCAGTCGGTTGCCCAGGGGCCCGCTCAGGTAGAACAGATGAACGCCGAGATACATGTAGAAGGCGAGGCGGCCTGAGACTTCGCGCCCCCTCACCTGGCAGACGGCCTTGCCGCGTCCGATAACGGCAAGCGCACCCTTGTCGAGGTAGCGAAATGGAGTCGATGCCCCCGGCTGCCCGGCCCGGATGCCCTTCGCTACGTGGCGTGCTTGCTGGATCGCCACCGTCGCCAGACCTGGCAATGGCGTGCCGTCGGCGCCGGGGTGACTCGCCATGTCTCCGATCGCCGAGATCTCGGGGTGACCTGGGATCGTGCAGTCGGGGTTGACCTCGATTCGTCCTCCCCGGTCGGTGCTGGCGCGCGTCGCGCGCGCCACGACCTCTGTCAGCCGCGCGGCGCCAACGCCCGCGGCCCAAATGACCGTCCTCGCGCCGATGCGTTCTTCAGCCTTCTCCGTCTTTACCGTCACTCCGCGATCGTCGATCGCGGTCGCCCGTAGGCCTCCGCGCACCGTAACCCCGAGTGAAGCGAGTCCCCTTGCGGCTTTGGCCGACAGCTTCTGGCTGAACGCTGGGACGACGCGCTCGCCGGCATCGACGAGGATCACACGGGCATTCGTCGTATCGGCCCTTGAGAAGTCTCGCCGCAGGGCGCGGGCGAGGATCGCGAGCACGCCGCTCGTCTCCACGCCCGTCGGGCCGCCGCCGACGACGACAAAGGTCAGCCACTCCTCACGGGTGGCTGAGTCGGTCGCCCGCTCGGCCTCTTCGAATGCCGAGAAGATGTGACCTCGCAGCCGGACGACGTCCGCAAGCGTCTTCAAGCCGAACGACACCCGCCTCCATTCGTCGTGACCGAAATACGAGGTCTCGGCTCCACAGGCGAGGATGAGGCTGTCGTACTCGAGCTCTTCGCCCGTATCGAGGCTTAGCTTGTGACCGTCCACATCGAGGTCCGTGGCCTCCGCCATCAACACGCGCGCGTTTCGTTGTCGCCTCAGCAGGACCCGAATCGGCGATGAGATCTGACCCTCGGAGAGGCTGCCGGCCACAGCTTGGTAGAGGAGCGGCTGGAACAGGTGGTGGCTCGTGCGATCCACCACCGTCACCTCGGCGTCGGTCCCTCGTAACTCCTTCGCGGCGGCGAGCCCTCCGAACCCGCCCCCGACGATCACAACTCGCGCCACGATCAGGCCGCCTGGGCGTTAGGCGCGTCGGGTCCAGCGCGCGACTCCACAAGACGCTCGGCGGGGATGCGGCGCGTGGCCCAAAATGAGGCGAGCACTATGAACCCCGCGAACAGGAAGGCCGTCTTCAGGGCGTTGAGCTGGGCGTCCTCGTAGCCCTCGACGAGGGCGTCGACCTCCTCGGGCTCGGCGCCGCCCTCGGTTGCCGCCGTACGGACCTCGTCCGCGGAAATGAAGCTGACGCCGCTGGCGATCCTGATCTCGATCTGCTGCTCGGCCTCGGTTGACACCCGCGGATCGGAGGCGACGTTATTCGTAAAGGCGGTGATCAGGCCGGTGATGACGACGGCGCCAAGCAGCGCCGTCCCGAGCGAGGAGCCAAGCTGCTGCGCGGTGTTCTGGAGGCCGCCCGCCTCGCTTCGATCGCCGTCCGTCACCGACGATTGGGCGACGTTTCCGAGCTGGGAGATGATCAGACCCATACCGATCCCCAGCACGCCCATGGCGAGGAGAAAGCTGGCGTCGTCGAGCTCGGGCTCGATCACGCCGAGAAGCAACAGCGTCGAGAGGAACGTGACAACGAGTCCGGCGCGCACGAGCGGCCGGGGCGCGAAGCGCGACGAAAGCGCTGAGCCGCCCAGCGCGGCAATGAAGAGCCCGGCCGAAGCGGGGAGCATTCGAACGCCGGTCTCGAGTGCGTCGAGCCCCTGTACGACCTGGAGATAGAGCGGCACGGTGAAGAAGACCCCCATCAGGATCAGGTTCTGAGCCAGCAGCATTGAAAGGGCGCCGCGGAACCTGCCGACTCCGAACAAGCGGAAGTGGACCAGCGGATCGGATCCCTGCTTCTCGCGACGGCGCTCCCAGGCCCGGAACCCCGCGAGGATGAGCAGGCCCGCCGCGATCACGAAGAGCGTCAGCGAGAACCCGAACGGCTCGACCGGCGAGTTCAGCGGCCGCAGCCAGCCCCAGTTGCTCGCCTGCAGGACGCCGATGACTACCGTCGCCATCCCGAGAGCAGCGAGGACCGAGCCGACCCAGTCCAGACGGGGCGGACTCCCTTCTCTCTCGGGCTCGTGCAGGTACCTGGTCCCGAAGAGGATCAGCGCCGCGACCACCACCTCGCCGACGAAGACGACGCGCCATGTGAGCTCGGTGGTCGCCCACCCGCCGAGAATCGGCCCAACCGCGATCCCAGCGCCGGCGACGCCCCCGAGCACTCCATAGGCGATCGCCCTCTGAGATCCGGCGTAATTGGCCGCCACTAGGGCGACGAGCGCCGGCAGCACCATCGCCGCCCCGATCCCCTCGAGCACTGACCAACCGAGCATCAACGTCGGGACACTCCACGAGGCCGCCGTGAGCGCCGATCCCGATGCGTAGATCACGAGCCCGATCGTGAAGACTCTTCGGCGGCCCCAGATGTCGCCGAGCTTGGCGCCGGTGACCATCAGCGCTGCCATCACGAGCGCGTACAGCGCGATCACGGTCTGGATCGTTGTCACCGTCGTGTCGAAGTCCGCGACCAGTTGCGAGATCGCGACGTTCATCACGGCCTGGTCGAGCACCATCAGGAACTGGGCGGCCGCCAGGACAACCAGGATCGGCCACTTCATCCGCGGTCCCTGCCGATGGTCGACCGATCGTTGCGGCTTCCCATGATGCAGACGCTACCTGCGCGAAGGCGAGCGGAGCCGGCGCGGGACCGTGAGCAAGGCAGAGCCACGTTCCCAGGCCGGGAGCAGGTGGGGGCAGGAGGAGGAATGAGTGACCGATCACGCGCGCGACGAATCGCCGATGGCGTTCCCGACCTCGATCTCGCCGAGCAGTCGGTCGAGTGGATAACCCTGATCCGTGAACGTCACGTTCGGCTCTCGCTTCGCCCACGTTAGGCTCGCGTCGTTGCAAGCTCCGCGAGGTCGAAGGAGGCTGGGTCGGCGCGGTTTCGACCGCGAGCGGGCGATCCGAAGCCTGACGTTCTGGCTGCGGCCGGCCTTCCTACTTCGAGTCGTCCATCGGTTCCAAAGGATTGCGGGGTTCGATCGCGCGCTGGCGCTGGCCTCCATCGCGCTGACCGCGCTGATCCCGCTCGTGATCATCAGCGGCGAGGTTCTGACGCAGATCGGGGCGGAGGACACCGCAGACCGGATCATCGACCGCTACGAGCTCACCGGGGGAGGGGCCGACGCGGTCACGCAGCTGCTCTCACCTGCCGGCGACACGACCACGAGCGTCGATCTGTTGAGTGCGCTGTTCGTCCTGCTCGCGATGCTGAGCCTGACGCGAGCGGTGCAGCGGTTGGTCGAGCAGACGTGGGAGCTGGATGCGCTCAGCGTGCGCAACACGCTCAATGGCCTGCTGTGGGCGGGCGGAGTCGTGGCGTATCTGGTGGCCGCCGGTTTGATCCATGCTCTCGTCGGCCGGGGGAATCTGGAGCTGGGCGCTTCCCTGCTGGTGCTGCCTCTAACCGCGGTCTTCGTCGTCTGGGGGAGTTGGGTCCTCAGTGCGAAGCGGATCGACCCGTGGGACCTGGTGCCCTTCGGCCTGATTGCGTCGATTCTGGTCGCGGCCTACTCCGTGGGCGCGACCGTCTATGTGCCCCACCTGTTCAGCACCTACACCACCGACTATGGCGTTGTCGGCGCGGTCTTGGCGATCATCTCGACGCTGTTTTGCCTCATGCTCGTCGTTGTCGGTTCGGCGGCGCTTGGACGCGAGGTCGGCGACGAGCTCGACCGAATCCGTCGCGGCGAGCGACCGCCTGATCACGAGGTCCGCCGCCAGTGGGACAACGTGGTCGGCGAGGCGCGATCGCGCTGGCAGGTCGCTCGCGAACGGATCGACTATCGCCGCCGCCGCGAACACGAATGACCACGCGAACGGCTCCGCCTCGGGCGCATACCCGGTCGCCTCCAGGAAAGCGCTGGCGACGACGTGCACGCGGTCGGGTCGCCGGCCCCGATCGTCGATCGCTATGTCGGCTGCATCGTGATCCGGCTGGCTCGCAGCCGTTACCTGGCCGCGTAATGCCCGACCCGCTCGCCCAGCAGAAGTGTCGCCCTAGCGTCAGCGCGTCGGCTGCTGCCCAGGAAGCATTGAGCCCACTCCCCATGAGGTGTCGGGGATTTGGAGCAACGGAAAGCGTGTGAGATGCTCGACCATGATCGATCGAAGGGAGCGGACGAGCATGGGACGAGACAGACGCCAACGCAGACGGCGTGTGGCCGCACTCGGCGGAGCCGCCGTCGCTGCGAAAAAGCACAGGGACAACAAGCTCGCGGCAGAGCAGCAGGACAGCGCGCCGGAGGCTGAGCCCACCGACCCTGCCCCAGCGGCGTCGGGTGGTGTCACTGCCGACACCACGGAGCGACTGAAGGAGCTCGGTCAGCTTCACGAACAAGGCGTGCTCACGGATGAGGAGTTCGCGAGCGAGAAGGCGAAGGTGCTGGGAAGCTGACGCCTGGGGGCGCCTTCGCAGGAACGAACTTCGAGCGGCGCCGCACGTCGAGCCGGGCCGGCGGCGCGGTTCAGCGTCTAACTGCGCCGCGCAAAACGCCGCCGTCCGGTAAACGAGATGCTGCGTAGGCGATGTCGCAGCAGAACGTGGAGGTCGCGGGGGGCGGGTATAGGATCGCGGGCGGCAACGACGTGGGAGACAACACATGCTCATAGCGGAAGCCGACTTCCCGTTCCTCGAATTCCTCTGGGCAATGATCGTCTTCTTCGCCTGGGTCGCGTGGATCTGGATCGCGATCGTGTGCTTTATCGACATCTTTCGCCGCCACGACATCGGCGGCTGGCACAAGGCGCTCTGGGTGGTGTTCATCATCGTCGCCCCGTTCCTCGGGGTGCTCGTCTATTTGATCGCCCAGTCCGATGAGATGCGCGAGCGAAGCATGGAGCAGGCCAAGAGCCAACAGGCGGCCATGGACGAGTACGTGCGCGAGACCGCCGGCGGCTCGGCGAGCGAGATCGCCAAGGCGAAGGAGCTGCTCGACTCCGGGGCGATCACCCAGGCGGAGTTCGACTCGATCAAGGCCAAGGCGCTTTCCTAGAAGGAAGCCCGCGAAGCCGCCGGGCTGTCGGAGTCCAGCGTCCTCTGCAGCGACCTTCCGGCCCCCAGCCGGATGCGCTACCTGGTGGGATCTAGAAGGCTTGCTTCATGCAAAGCAGCTGGATCCACGGCGGAGCGAATCGCCCGCGAGACTACGAGCTGGCGCTGACGTGCCGGCTACCAGTTCCGGCCCCGGCTACCACCGCTCCGGCTACCAGTTCGCTACCAGTTGCCTCCGAATCGTCCATCAACGGGCTGGGTGAGGGTGAACGGTCTAGAGTCCGGATTCGGCTCTGCAACTACGAACGCGCGCCGGTGTCGCGATCTGACGCGATCTGGCGCGAGACGCTCAACTTAAGCGGACGACGGGTCTCGAACCCGCGACCTTCGGCTTGGGAATTCGCCGCTCGCAGGACATCTTGGCTCGCTGAGGCGCTCTCAGGTCATCTCAGATCGGCTCAGGTCACCTCAGAATTGCTCGGTTCGGGACATATTTCGGGACACGGTTTTGGCGGCCGCCTCACCGCGCCGACACCTGCGCAGGCCGTGGCGACGGCTGTTGCCATTCGGACACTGGATGCGCGCAGTTCTCGACGGCGAGCTCCGCGGTGGTGCGCGGAGCTTCACTGCTCGGAGCGAAACTCGCGGGCGCGGCCGACCCACCTCGGCTTAACAGGCGTCGTATACGTAGTGCGACGTCCCGGGCCGGGTCACGTTGCGGTTCCGCAGCACGACCGAGATCTCGTCGCCCACCGTCCGGCACGCCCTGCGGAAGTCCTTGCGACGGTACTCGATCTCGATCACCCGGTCGTCATAGACGCGCTGGTAGCGATCGCACTCGTCGTAGCGCGAGCACTCCTCGGCGATCGCGAAGTCGAAGCCAACCCGGCGCGCCTGCTTGGAAGTAATGTCGGCGGTGTTCTTCTGACCGACCGCGAGACCCTGGGCGTGGGCGCGCCGGGCGAGGAGCCTCGCGAAGGCGAGGGCTTCCGGCTTGCCGAACGGGACCTTGCGCTCCAGCGGGGTCCCGTCGAAGCGCGTCCACGAGTCGAGGTTGTCGTACTCGACCGCCGCATATCCGTCGCGTGCGCAGCCGGCGATCATCTGCTCGAGCCAGCGGGCGGCCCGCCGGCGCTTGTTCCGGCTCCTGATGTCGACCAGGTACTCGCCCCCCCACTTCGGATCGTCGCCGAGCCCGCTTAGCACGAGTCCCTTCGGCCAGTTGGAGCGCTCGTCGGGCCGGTCGACGCCCGGCTCGTTGGCCTGGGTTTGGAAGGCGTTCACGTAACAAATCGAGTAGACGGGCTCGTCCGCGGCCCGACCCGCGAACCAGTCGCGCGAGACGACCGAGACGCCCGCGGGCAGCGGGTAGTCGCCGCCGATCTGATAGTCGAAGCCCGCGTTGGGCGGCGGTGGGGCGAAGGCCGCCGTGGCCGCGGGGGCGCGCGGCGGCCCCTCGCCGCAGGCCACCAGGCTGAGCAGCAGCGCGACGGCGCCGAGCGCCGCGATCGGGAGGCGCTTGGCCGCGCGGGTCATCTCAAGACCCACACCCACCCTCATGCAGCTCGGACGACCGGTCGCTCGAGCTCGAGGGCGAGACCGCTCTCGCGATCGAACAGGTGCACCTGGGATGGATCTATCGCGAGCTCGACAGGCCCCGGGGCCGAGGCGGGCGGGCGCCCCTGGATCCGAGCGGTAAAGCGGGCGCGACGGTCGTCGGCGAGCAGTCGTCCCTCATCGGCGCCGCTCTCTCCGCCGATCGCCGCCTTGACGTCATCGGTGGCGATCCGCGGGGCGTCGACCGTGAACAGCAGATTGCATTCAGAGCCGAGCTGCTCGATCACGTCGAGGTCGACCCGCAACCGCGGCCAGCTCGGATCGCACGCCGGGCCGGCAACCACGAAGCTCGTCGGCCGCAGCCCGAGGACGACGGCCCGCTCTTCGGCAGAGCGCCCGCCGCCGAGGTCGAGCTCGGTACTCCCGAAGCTGACCACGCTCGCGGCCAGGCGCGCCTCGACCAGGTTCATCGCCGGCGAGCCGATGAAGGCGCCCACGAACACGTTCGCGGGTTGTTCGAACAGTCGCTGCGGCACGTCGCACTGCTGGATCACGCCGTCGCGGAGGACCGCGACCCGCTGGCCGAGCGTCATCGCCTCGACCTGGTCGTGGGTGACATAGACGGTCGTGGTCCGCAAACGCTCGTGCAGGCGCGCGAGCTCGCCGCGCATGCTCGTTCTCAGCTTCGCGTCCAGGTTGGAGAGCGGCTCGTCCATCAGGAAGGCGCGCGGCTCTCGAACCAGCGCGCGACCCATCGCGACGCGCTGCCGCTGGCCGCCGGAGAGCGCCGAGGGCTTGCGGCCCATGAGCTCGTCGAGCCCGAGCATGGCGGCCATCCGGTCCACACGCTCGGCGATCTCGCCCTTGGGCACCTTGCGGCGACGAAGCCCGAAGGCGAGGTTCTCGCGGACGGTCTTGTGCGGGTAGAGCGCGTAGCTCTGGAACACCATCGCGATGTCGCGGTCGGGGGGATCGAGCCTGGTGACGTCGTCGTCACCGATCCAGACCCTGCCCAGGGTCACCTTCTCGAGCCCGGCGATCATCCGCAGCAGGGTCGACTTGCCACACCCCGATGGGCCGACGAGGACCATGAACTCGCCGTCGGCGACCTCGAGCGTGAGGTCGTCGACCGCGAGCACATCGCGGTCGTAGACCTTGGTCAGCCGTTCGAGCCGGATCCCGGGCATCGGCCCTACCCCTTCACCGCGCTCGAGGTGAGCGACTGGATGAACGATCGCTGCGCGAGCAGGAAGGCGAGCAGCACCGGCAGCACCGTGATCACGTTGCCCGCCATCACGGCCGAGAAATCCTGGGTGTGCTGGCCCTGGAAGGTCGTCAGGCCGAGCGGGAGGGTCGCGTTCTCATCGGAGTTGATCGCGATCAGGGGCCAGAGCAGGTCGTTCCACATGAGCAGGAAGGTGAGCGCCGCGAGGGTCGCCAGGGCGGGCTTCGCGAGCGGCAGGGCGACGTGCACGAGGACCCCGAGTCGCGAGCAGCCGTCGATCCTGGCCGCCTCCTCGACCTCCCGGGGCAGGTTGACGAAGAACTGGCGCATCAGAAAGACGCCCAGCGGAAGCACCAGCTGCGGGACGATCAGGGCGCCGAGCGTGTCGACGAGTCCGAGCTTGTCCATGACGATGAAGGTCGGGATCATCGTCAGCTGGAAGGGAATGATCAGGGTGACGAGGATGAGCAGGAAGAGCAGAGTCGAGCCCCGGAACCGCAGGCGCGCGAACGCATAGCCGGCGAGCGAGCAGAAGACGAGGTTCGAGACGACGGTCACCAGCGCGACGATCGTCGAGTTCACAAACCAGCGCGGGAAGTCGGAATCGCCGATCACGGTCCTCCAGCCGTCGAGGTGGAGCGAGTCGGGGATGATCGTCGGCGGGAACTGGTTGATCTGCGCGTTCGACATGAACGAACTCACGATCATCCAGATCAGTGGCAGCGCGAACAGGATCGCGGCCGGGAACAGGATTAGGTGCCAGGGGCTGAACGGGAGCCGGCGCCCCTCGCCCTCGCCGGGCGCCCGCCCCGCCGTCAACGCCCGGCGCGTCTCGGGCCGCAGCGCCGCGCCCTCCGGCTGGGCGCTCATGCGCTCCTCACCCGCAGCCGGTTGTAGATCAGCTGAGCGCCCACCAGGACGATGAGGAAGAGCGCGACCACGTAGGCGACCGCGGCCGCATAGCCGGCATTGAAGAGCACGAACGCCTGGTTGTAGATGTAGTAGACGATCACCACCGTCGCGTCCAACGGCCCGCCGCGGGTGGTCGCGTAGACGAGGTCGAAGAGCTGCAGCGAGAGCAGCGTCTGCCAGACGACGAGGAAGATGGTGACCGGCAGGAGCTGCGGCAGGACCACGTGGCGGAGCGTCGCCCAGCGGCGGGCGCCGTCGACCGAGGCGGCGTCGACGAGCTCGCGAGGCACGTCCTGGAGCGCGGCCAGGTAGATCACCAGCGGAAAGCCGATCCCGCCCCAGATCCCGATCAGGACAATCACGAACAGCGCCTGGTCGGGATCCCCGAGAAACCCCTGGCGCGGCAGCCCGACGGTGTCGAGGACGGCGTTGGCGACCCCGAACCGCTCGTCGAAGATGAACGAGAAGAGCACCCCCTGGGCGGCGACCGAGGCGATGAACGGGGCCAGGAACGCGGTCCGGTAGATCCCGATCAGCCGGATCCTGCGGTTCAGCGCCATCGCCAGAAAGAGCCCGAGCCCGGTTGAGATCGGCACGAACAGGATCGTGTAGATGACCGTGTGCTCGACGGCGTCCCGAAGCCCGGGGTCGTCGAGAAGCGCGTCGTAGTTGGAGAGCCCGACCCACTGGGCGGGGGCGATCAGGTCCGCCGAGTTGAACGAGAGCAGCAGCGACCACCCGATCGGCACGATCGCGAGCCCGACGATGATCACGACCGCCGGGAGGACGAACGCCCAGGCGGTCGGGTTCTCCCCGAGTAGCCGCTGAGCGAACGTCCTCTCCGGTGCGGTCGGCTCCGCGCTCATCTCATCGTTCGGTCACGGCCCGGGCACCTGCAGCTCGGCGTTCGAGGTCTCGACCGCCTGGCTGAGCGCCTCATTCGGATCCGCCTCCCCGTAGAGCACCGAGGCGACCGCCTTGCCGATCGCCTGCGAGATCTGGGGGTACTCGGGGATCGTCGCCCGGGTCCGCGCCAGATCGGTGTTCTCGATGAACTTGTCGAGTTCCGGCAGGCTCGCCTCATAGTCGGCGAAGCCCGGGGCGTCCTGGACGTCGTTGGTCAACGGCAGGCTGCCCGCCTCGGTGATCCAGCGCAGCTGTTGCTCGGGCTCGCTGAACCAGTCCATGAACTCGATCGCCGCCGCGACGCGCTCCTCGCCGTTATCGAAGATCGCCCACGTGTCGGGGCCGGCGATCGTCGTGTGCTCGTCGCCAAACGACGGCATCGAGACGAGCCCGTAGTCCACCTTGGCGTCGACGTACTCGGGCAGCGTGTAAGGGCCGGCGACGTTCATCGCCATCTTGCCGCTGGCGAAAAGCTGCTGCATGCGCTCGCTGCCTGCGGTGCTGTCGATGTAGACCGATCCGTCGGCGGCCGCCTGGGCGACGACGCCGAGCGCCGCCTCGCCGCTCGGGCCGTCGAAGCCGACGCTGGTGCCGTCCTCGCTGACGATCTCGCCTCCCTGCTGCCAGATCAGCGGCCAGATCCGCCAGGTCGTGTCCTCGTCGCCCGTTCCCGGCCAGCCGAACCCGGCGATCCCGGCGTCGGGGTCGTTGAGCTCGGCGGCGGTCGCCAGGAATTCATCCCAGGTCCAGTCGTCGGTGGGATAGTCGACGCCGGCCTGATCGAAGATCTTCTTGTTGTAGACCACCGCCAGGTTGTCGATGAACGCCGGCACCGCCCGCGGAGCGTCGTCCACCGTCACCGCCTCCTTGCCGGCGTCTACGAAGCGATCCCAGTCGAGGTCGCCGTTGTCGATCGCCTCCGAGAGGTCGACCAGTTGCTCACCGCCCGCCAGGTTGGCGAGGTCGGAGCCGTAGATGTAGGCGATGTCGGGGTAGTTGTCCGCCTGCAACCCGGCGGTCACCTTCTGCAGCATCCGGTCGGAGTTGACTCCGCCCGAGTCCTTCGAGACCACGACGTCGGGGTGAGTCTTGTTGAAGTCGTCGATCATCTCTTGGAGCAGCTCCGCCGGCCCCTGGGTCTGCCCATGCCAGAACTCGATCTCGACCGGTTCGCCGCCGCTCGCGGTCGAGTCCTCGCTCTCCTCGTCGTCGCCTCCTCCACAGGCGCCGAGCGAGATTGCGGTGGCCAGTGCCACCAGCGCCGCAAGCGCTCTCGTCAGTTTCGACACGATCCTCTCCTCCTGTTCATTGATCGGTGCGACCGCATCCCGGCGACGAGGTCATCCTGGCCCTCCCACTCGGGCCGGGGCTCGCAGGGCCTCGGGCAGGGCATCTCCGTGGGCCGCCGTGAGCTCGTCGCAGAGCTCCCAGATCTCCTCGAGCGAGAGGCTCGCCCCGGCGTTGGGATCCAGCATCACCGCCTGCCTCACGTATTCCGGGCGGCCCTCGAGGGCGGCTCGGACCGTGAGCTCCGCGACGTTCAGGTAGGTGCGGTTCAGCGCCGCCAGCTGCGGCGGCAGCTCGCCGACCCAAACAGGGTGCACACCGCCGCCATCCACCAGGCACGGCACCTCGACGCATGAGTCGACCGGAAGGTTCTCGATCAGCGCGGTGTTGCGAACGTTGCCGTAGATCACCCGGGGAGTCCCGGTTTCGATCGAGTGGATGATCTGGGGCGCGTACTCGTTGCTGGGCTCGAGCTCGAGCGGTCGCGAGGCGTCCAGAAGCCCGCGTGTGCGCTCGTACTCGGCGAGGTTCTCCTCGCTGCGGGCGACGTACTCGGCGACCCAAAGCCGGTAGCGCTCGAGCGCCTCGTCGTCGCGCATGAGCCAGGGCAGGTACTCGGCGGAGTGCTCGCTCGACTCGGTCGGGAAATAGCCGAGCCGTCTGTACATCTGCACCCGCACCCGCCGGAGCAGCTCGGGGTCGCGGTCGATCGCCTCGTCGAGGAGCGGGTAGAGATCCTCGCCGCCCCTCTCGAACCGCAGGATGAAGGCCTGATGGTTGACGCCGGCGCCGAGGAACGTGATCTCCTCGAAGGGAGCCTCGACGAGCTCGGCGAGCTCGCGGGAGGTGTTCTGGACCGAGTGGCAGAGACCGACGATCCGCGCCGGCGGCGTGCTCATGTAGGTCGCCCAGCAGAGCATCGCCATCGGGTTCGTGTAGTTGAGCAACCAGCCGCCGGGGCAGAGCTCGGACATCTCGCGGGCGATGCCCCGCATGACCGGGATCGTCCGCAGGGCGCGGAACACGCCCCCCACCCCGAGCGTGTCGCCGATCGTCTGTCGCAGGCCGTAGCGGGCCGGGATCTCGTGGTCGAGCACGGTCGCTTCGTGTCCGCCGACCTGGATCATGTTGATCACGTAGTCGGCGCCCTCGAGCGCGGGGCGACGCTCGAGATGTGCCTCGATCGCGGGGGCGGCCCCGAGCTGTCCGGCGGTCGCGCGCGCCACGCGCTCGGCGGTCTCGAGGCGCTCGGGGTCGATGTCGTGGAGCGAGATCGTCACGCCCCGCAGCTCCGGATAGCCGAGGATGTCGGCGATCAGCATCCCGGTGAACTCGACGCTTCCCGCACCGACGAAGCAGATCCTCGGGTCGCTCATCGCCGCCACTCCTCCGCCGGCCGGCCCCTCACGCGCCGCTCCTCGAGAGCTCGCGGCAGGGCAGGGACTCGGCGCGCTCGAGCGCCTCGGCGAGCAGCGGCTGCGCGTCGACCCCGCCCAGGCTTCGGGTCGACAGCGACCCGCATGCGAGTCCGAGTCGCAGCGACCGGGCCAGCGATTCGCCGTCGGCGAGCCCGCGCAGGAATCCGGCGGCGAAGCTGTCGCCCGCCCCGGTGCTGTCGACCGCGTCGACCGCGGGCGCGGGCGCCCGCGCGCCCTCGTCCCGTCGCCGGGCGATCGCGCCCTCGGGGCCGAGCTTGACGACGACCGTCTCGATTCGGTCCGCGAGCGCCGCGAGCGCCGCCTCGGGCTCCTCGGCGGCGGCGAACCGGCAGGCCTCGGCCGCGTTCGGCAGGAAGACATCGGTCGAGGCGAGGGCGCGCTCCAGCCCCTTCCCCCAGGTCCCCGCCGGGTCCCAGCCCGGATCCAGCGAGGTCGACGCGCCGGCCTCGTGAGCCCGGTCGAAGAGCTCGGCGAGTCCCGCGCGGAGCCCGGTCTGCAGGTGCGGAGATGAGACGTGGAGGTGGCGGGCGGCGGCGAGCATCTCGTCGGTCACGTCGGCGTCCGTGAGGCTGGACATGGCGCCGAGGGAGGTCAGGGTCGCCCGATCCTCCCCGTTGCTGAGCACGACGCTGAGGCCCGTCGGCTGCTCGGGATCGACCCGGCAGGCGTCGACGTCGATGCCGCGACCCCGCAATTCTCCGAGCACGAACCGCCCGGCCGCGTCCTCGCCGACGACGCCGACATAGGCCGTGCGCATGCCGAGACGAACCGCACCGCAGGCGACGATCGCCCCGGAGGAGCCGACGGTCAGGACGCCGCGCTCGACCAGGCGCTCGGCCTGTCGATACTCGGGCTCGATCGCCTTCGCGAGGACGATCGCATCGGGATTGAGCTCGCCGGCAATCAGCAGGTCGAAGCGCTTGCGGGCCATCAGGCGGCCGCCTCGGTTCGCAGGGGGGTCATCTCGACGCGCGTCACGAGCGCCTCGACCGCCGGGCGGTCGACGCGGCCGGGATGCAGGTGGGCGAGCTTCTCGGTCGCCGCGGCGGCGCCGAGGACGGTCGCCGACCGCGGGGCGCGCCCGGCGACCAGCGCGGCCGCGAACCCGCCGATCAAGGCGTCGCCGCAGCCGACCGCGTTCACGGGCCGCTCGGACACCGGGGCGGTGAGGCGATGGCTGCCCTCGGCGTCGGAGAACACGCTCCCTTCGGGCCCGAGGCTGAGCCAGACCGCGGCCGCGCCGCGGTCCCGGATCGCGTCCGCGATTGCCGCGAGTTCCGAATCGCCCAAGCCCGGGTCGAGCTCGGCCCCGAGCAGCGCGCTCGCCTCGCCGAGGTTGGGTGCGACCAGGTCAGGCCCTCGAGCGACGGCTGTCTCGAGTGCCTCGGGCGTCGAGCAGTCGAGGATCGTGAACGCGCCTCGCTCGGCGGCGGTCGCGATCAGACGCGCGTGTAGGTCGGTGGGAGATCCCGGCGGGAGGCTGCCGCAGACGGCGACTACGGGCCTCGGGGTGAGCCGGGCGAGAGTCGAGACGAGGCCCTCGCTCTCGGCCGCCGTCAGGGCACCGGCAGGCTCGTGGACCTCGACGAGGTCGCCGCCCGCGGCGCCGACGAGCGTGTACGTGCCCCGGGTCGGCTCGGCGACGGGAACGGCGTGTACCTCGAGCGGCTCCGAGGCGAGCAGGGCGAGCAGCAGCTCGCCGCTGTCGCCCCCGGCGGTCGTGATGACCGTCGCGTCGGCGCCGAGCTCTGCGGCGACGCATGCCGTGTGGATCGCCTTGCCCCCCGGCGTCTCGAGCAGCTCCGACGCGCGTACCACCCCCCGGGCTTCCCCCTCCAGCCTCGCGACGCGGTCGATCGCGGGACTCGTGCTCACCGCCGCGAAGCCCGGCTTCGATCCAGCGTCCATCAGACCTGAACCACCTCCACCCCCGCCACCCGAAGCGCCTCGAGGTGCTCGGCGGGTGCGTCGGCGTCGGTGATCAGCTCGTCGATCTCCGAGAGCGTGCAGATCCGCGAGAGCGCGGAGCGTCCGATCTTCGAGGAGTCGCAGACGACGACGACGCGGGCGGCGCGCTCGACCATCTTGCGATTCGTGTGCGCCTCGATCTCGTCGTGCGTGGTAGCACCGGAAGGGTTGATGCCGTCGACGCCGAGAAACATCAGATCCACGTTGAGGCCGTCGAGTGCGCGCTCGGCGAGGGGACCGATCAGCTCATAGGACTGAGGGCGGGCGACGCCGCCGGTGACCACGAGGCGGATCATCTCGCTAACCACGAGCTCCGATGCGATGTTGACCGCGTTCGTGACGACGGTCAGCGTGCGCCCGCGCAGCCTGCGCGCGACCTCGGTTGTGGTCGTTCCCCCGGTGAGCCCGACCGTCTGCGCCTCGGCGATGCGCTCGGAGGCCGCATCGGCGATGCGGCCCTTGTCCTCGGCGCGCCGGCCACCCCGGTAGCGGACCGGCAACTCGTACAGGAGGCCGTTGCGGACCGCTCCGCCGTGCGAACGCGAGAGCAGCTTCTGCTCCTCGAGCAGTTTCAGATCGCGTCGGACGGTCGCCGGAGAAGCACCCAGGGCATCGGTCAATTCGCGGACCGAGACCGAGCCGTCGCTAGCGAGCCGGTCCAGGATCCCGTCGAACCGTTCCGCCCTTCTCACGCCGCTCCTCCCGACTCGACCAGATCGAGGACCACGGCGCGCTCGAGGTTGGCCGGGCGATCGGGGTCCAGGCCACGCTGCTCCGAGAGCGCCACGGCGAGCCGCTGGACGCGGATCAGCTCCGCCAGCGGATCGAGCTTCGCGATGACCACGGCCGCCCCGGTAGCCGCGACCTCGTCGGCGAGCTTCGGCGGGGGTGGATCGAGGAGCCAGACTGCAGCGCCCTGACCCGCGGTGGCGATCGGGCCGTGTCTGTACTCCATCGCCGGATAGGACTCCGCCCAGATCCGCGCCGTCTCGCGGAGCGCCAGCGCCCCGGCGTCCGCCAGGCCGACGCGCCATTCCCGTCCGAGGACGACCGCGTGCTCGAGCGACACCCCATCGATCGGATGGGCTGTCGAAAGGGCGACCTCCGCGTCGGCGAGCAGTCCGTCGATCTCCAGGGCCAGGGAGCAGCGTGCGAAGCAGACCACCGTGGTCACGAACCGCGTTTGAACCACGGAGCGGTCGTCGGCGAAGCTCAGATCGACGACGAGATCGCACTCCGCGGCGATCGGGGAGAGCGGATCTCCCACCAGGGCGACGGTGGTGGTGCCTGCCCTGACGCGCTCCAGTGCGCGGAGGATCTCGGTCGTCGCCCCCGAGCGGGAGATCGCGACGACCCGGTCGTAGCCGCGATCCAGAAAGGCCTCCGATGCCGCGAACGCGTCCGTCTCGCCGCCTCCGCTCAGCTCGCGCAGCGCCGCCAGGGTCTTCGCCGCATGCCAGGAGCTGCCGCAGCCGATCACCGCGATCCGCTCGCCGGCGGGCAGCGCCGCGCTCTCGCGTGCCAGCTCCGCGGCCCGGGACCAGGCTCGTGGCTGGTCGTTGATCTCCTCAGCGATCAGCGACATGGCGGATCGGTCGCGCTCACCGGATCCGAACCCTAAGCGATCCACCATTTTGAGGCAACTATTTTGATTGAGTCTGAGTGATTTGAGCGCAGTTTCAGCAGTTTCGGGCAGGACCCGGCCTCTCATTCGCCGAAACTGCCCCCGTTGTCGCGCGTTTCGATCACCGTTTGTTTCTCGGTGATGAACGCGATCGAGGCTGCCGACCGCAGTGGTGGGCGTAGCGTGCGGGCGGAAGGGACAGCCGAAGAGGTCTCTGGCCAACAAAGAAGGGAGTTCTCCCCGTCGACTTAGAGACGCTCACCGTGCGCACGGAGGGGGCCGTTCTGTTCGCGGAAATCGCGGCCCCCCCGGTGGATCCTCTAGGGCCCGAACTGGTCCGCGATCTGGTCTCGCTCATCCAGCGAGCCGAGGCCGACGACACCTCCAGGTGCTGGTGTTCAAGAGCGCCGACCCCGACTACTTCATCTCCTGCGTCGACGTGACCCGGATCGACGAGTATCGGGCGGAGGCGGCGAAGCTGAGGCCACTACCGGGCCAGGGCTTCGCGGGCACCGAACCGAACTGGCTCTCCTGGTCCTCGACCGGTAGCTCTCCGGGCAGGACGAACAGACGAACCAGCTCCGGTCGCGAAACGCCGTGACCTCAGGGAGCGCAACGGGTGCCTAGCGCCGTGCCGTCGCTGAGCTCCGCACGTGTGCGTATAGAGGCCCCTCGGCGCGACAGGCCGGCGCACCGACCGAATCTCGCTCCACCCGCAGAGAAGCAGCCAGCCGCGTCCGTGAGAGTCTTTTCCCCGGCCTCGTCGGGCAGACCACTAACGCCTGGCGATCTTGGCGAACGCCTTCCAGGCCGGCTTCGGAGAGCCATCCTTCCTCCGTAGGCCGGCGTGCCCGCACCAGACGCAGGTCGATTTCCCTCCCGGCTGGTCGCGCCAGGAATACCAGAAGATCCCCCTGAGCTGAAGGGCCCGCCGCTTGCGCAGCAGGGTCGAGAACGTGCGGCGAAGCAACCGGGCCTGCCCTTGCTCATCCTTGACCACGGGATTGTCCTTCGGTCCATCCGAGGCCCAGCCCATCTCCGTAATCCACAGGCCAGCTTCGGGGTCGCCGACGCTTGTGAGCGTCCCGCGCGCGGCTTGCACCGCGGCCACCGATCGGCCGGCCCGCTGCGAGTAGGGGTGAACGGCGACCGAATCGAAGCTCGACTCGATGTCGGGGACGTCGTAAAGCTGCTCCAGGTAGGACCTGACCGGCGTCACCTCGTCGGCGGATCGCGGACCCCACATACCGCCGAGGATGACGTCGACGCCGGGATCGGCCGCCTTGATCGCCGTTCCCGCCGCGATCACCGTCTGGGCGTAGCCCTGCGGGTCGACCCGGGGCGCGTAGTACTTGGGCGAGTTCTGCTCGTTCCAGATCTGCCAGGCGGTGATCGGGCGCGCGACCGAGCAGTCGCAGTGGGCCCCGGGCGACCGCCAGAAGTCGCCGTTCGGCCCATAACGCCTGACGGCTGCGGCGGCGAAGTTCGCGAACGCCTCGCGCGTCTCCGGCGATGATGGCGCGTAGGTCGCGCATTGGTCGAAACCACAGGCGATGCCGTCGTGCTGCGCCGCCCAGACGGGGGTCCCGAACAGCACCAGAAGGGGCACGATGCCGTGCTCCGTCGCCTTGCGGATCATGGTGTCGGCGTGGCCCCAGTCGTAGCCGTCCGGCGACTGTTCGATCGCGCCCCAGTACAGCGTCAGGCGCATCATCGAGATCCCACCCCTCGACATCACCTTGAAGTCGTGCGTGCCCGGCAGCTGTCCGCCCTGCGGGATGACGCCGAACGCGGTCTTGGCCTCGGCCACGCCCGCACCGATCGCGAGGGTTCCAAGGACGGCCGCGAGCACAACGGTCCCACGCGCTCGCCTCAATTCGAGTACGACTCCATCCCTGGTGCCGCCCGGATTGCACCCGTCAGCCGGCTCTTCGACTCCTGCCCTTCCTTCACCCGTCGTCCGTCCTCGAATTCCGGCGCAGGGTACACGTTGTGGCCGATCACCCGGTCGGCATCTATCTCGAGAGTGCGGCTGGAGGGATTCGAACCCAAGATCACGCCGCAGGCTAGACAACACGACACCAGCAAACGACCGCAAGCCGGCTCGTCCCTCGGTCGCTCGTAAACGTCTAGCAGCCGGGAGCCTCACGCGTTTGCGGGGCCTTCTCGTTTATATCGGGGGTCGGATTTGAACCCACGCCCTCCTGGTATGGAGCCCGAACGTCCCGGCTGCCGCGTCCCGTGCAGATCCGCATCGCACCTGCAAGGACCCTGCCGCCCGTTGACCCAGGCGTTGACCCGGGACTCGATTCGCCCTCCGAAGTTCCGTGACCGCCACAAGAAGACCCCGCCTGAGCGGGCTTTCTCGGGAAGCGGACGACGGGTCTCGAACCCGCGACCTTCGGCTTGGGAAGCCGACGCTCTACCAACTGAGCTACGTCCGCGAGAAACTCAGTCTAAGACCAGCGAATCGGCGACCGCGAACCGGTCGCCGCCCGCACGCTTGGCCGCCTCGGCCGCTGCGAGCAGCTCATCTGGGGTGGGGACGGGTGCGGCGGCCGGGACTCCGTTCCGCTCCGCGGCCAGCCTAGACGAGCACGCCGGGCGGCGGTGGGCGCATGTCTACGCTTTGCGGAGTGAGCGCGCGCACGTTCCTCGTCTTCATGGGCGTCCTCGCCCTGGTCGGCCTGCTCGGCTTCGGCCTGATCTCGAAGGGCGAGGGGTCGCTGGCGGTCGGCGACCCCGTGCCGACCACCGAGCTCACCGCGCTCGAGGACGAGGGGACCGGTTCGGTGGCCGATCACGGCGGCAAGTGGGTGCTCGTGAACGTGTGGGCCTCGTGGTGTGGGCCGTGTCGCGACGAGGCCCCGGCGCTGCAGCGCTTCTACGAACGCCAGGCCGGCGACGACTTCGAGATCGTCGGCATCGACACCCAGGAGACCGCCGA
Source organism: uncultured Solirubrobacterales bacterium (assembly GCA_963729075.1). GTDB lineage: Bacteria > Actinomycetota > Thermoleophilia > Solirubrobacterales > 70-9 > WHSW01. The sequence continues at coordinate 112,072 of CAVSMU010000009.1, forward strand.
GGCCGGCCGCGGTTTCGTCGAGGAGTTCGGGCTCACCTATCCGCAGCTCCACGACGGTGCCGGCGAGTACGCGGATGAGCTCAAGACCAAGGGCGTGCCCGAGAACTTCCTCATCGACCCCGAGGGCGACGTGGCGCTCGTGCAAGCGGGGCCGGTGACCGAGGACTTCCTCGACACCCAGGTGGCGCCCAGGATCGAGGGGAGCTGAGCGTGCGGCTGGCCGCCGCCCTCGCGGCGCTCGCCCTCGCGCTTCCCGCGGCGGCCGCAGCGCAGAAGCCGCAGACCTCGCTGCCCGACATCGAGGACGAGGTCATGTGCCCGATCTGCGGCGTGACGCTCGAGCTCGCCACCGAGGCCCCCCAGGCGATCCAGGAGCGCGATTTCATCCGCGAGCGGATCGCCGAGGGGATGACCAAGGAACAGATCAAGGACGCCCTCGTGGCGGAGTTCGGGCCCGAGGTGCTGGCGGTGCCCGAGGCCGAGGGCTTCGATCTGGCCGCATGGCTCGTGCCCGGCGCGGTGATCGTCGTGGCCGGCGTCGCGATCTTCATCGGGCTGCGGCGCTGGCGGCGCGAGGGCGGCGGTCGCGACGGCGGTTCCGCGGAGCCACCCGAACCCGGCCTTGATCCGGAGGAGTCGAAGCGCCTGGACGCGGACCTCGCGCGGTACAAGCTGTAGTCAAGTGAAGCAGGGTGAACTCCTTGTTCGCGCCACGCGTCGCGGATGTTGCGGACGCTAGTGTTTCCCCCGCTAATCAGCGGTTTTAGGGTTACGACACGCTTTGGGATTGCGGCGGTTTCCGTACTTCCTGTTGACCCGGTGTTGACCCGGCGGGCGGGAGGTGGTGGTTCGTGTGATCACTGCTCCTCGCGCAGAGGAGACCGCCGCGCGACAACCTGCGCGCCGAGCTGGGCCCTCGCTATTCCGCGGACCGCCTCGTCCGTCCAGACCTGTACTAAGTCGCCGTGCTGCGGTCGTTACGGCTCCGTCCGGTTCTCGTGTGGAGGCCCGACGTATGGGAACTCAGGGAGCAGGTCGTCGTGTGGGCCCACCCCGTCCTCCGTCACCTTCCCGTTCGTGAAGATGGCCATGATTGGAATCGCCCACATCGTCGGTGAGCAGGCGGCCGTTGTCCGGGTAAGCAACCGGGCGCTCGGGGTCGTATCGCATGATGTCCGGCAGCAAGGTCCCCGCCACCCGCTTGGCCTCCTCCGGTGAGTACCCACCTGTGTGCTCCAGCGAGTGGGCCATCACATCCACGAAGCGAGCGTCATCCGCCGGCTCGCTGCCGACGTATGCGTCCTTCTCCTCGTTCGGGACGAGGAAGGGGACCACCTGGGTTCGAGCCCCCCGCTCGACCTGCATCCAGTCCGCGTCATCTGCCGGGACCAGCGTTCGGTGCCAGAGACCCACCTCGCCGTCTCCCAACTCGCCATTGGGAAGCTCGAGCACCATGCTGCACACGTCGCCGTCGGCGAAGAAGTCGTCTCCCGTGAACTGGAACTCGTTCAGGGCACCGCCCGCGTCGTAAAAGAAGGGGTCACTACGCCAGCCAGCGAAGAAGCGGTACTCGCCCGCCTGCGTCACGGAGCTTCGGGGCCCCTCGACACCGGGGCACCCTCGATGATCGCTTCCCCGCCGTCGCCCCACGCCGTCTGCGCCCTCGACGCGGCGCACGGTCGCACTCTGCGCCCCGTTCTCTGACGGCGAGAATCGGAACCGATAGGTGATGTCCGCGACCAGATCGCCGTCGGTGTCGATCCTGAGCTCGTAGATCGCCTCCGGTGCGAATGGCTCTGTAGTGGTGGCCCCCTCCGGGAGAGCCTTGGACGGATGCACGTCCATGATGAGGATCGATCTGTTCGTGTCCTCCGGCTTGGGGAACGCGTACAGGTCGCAGAAGTCGAGTCGGGCATCGCCTCGCGGGAAGCCGAAATCAGCGCCCGAGTAATGGTGTGACATAGGTCCTCCTGGTCCCCCCGAGGTGCCTGTCGAACAGCCAGCATATACCCAGCGGAGTGCGATGGTTGAGCCTCTGGTGAGCCCTGAGTCCTCCGATCGATCTCGGCCCGCCACTCGCGCAAGCCCGCATGCCCGCGGTAGGGGCCTCCGCCCTCGTCGAGCGACGCGTACTTCGACCAGATCTCTACATCCGGATGGGCGTGGCGGATCCAATACTCGATGTCTCGCTCGTTCCAGCGTTGAAATGCCTCGCGAATCAGCTCAACGTCGGATTGGTCTCGCATGACGGCCGGTATGGCTTGCGCCGGCCACTCGGCTGTTGGCGTCACGCTCGGTCGCCCCGAGCGAGCACGCGTGGCGGCGCAGCGCACGTGCCCGCAACGGACGGCTGCGGGTGCGGGGCGGCTCCTGGCCGGCTCCCGCTCTGGACGACGAGGAGGAGCCGCACCCGCAGGCGTGGAGAGCAGGAGCTCCCCCCTGGAGCGCGGGATACTGAACGGGCCGTGTCGGCCGAGAATGTCGAGGTTGCCCGGAAGCTCTACGAGCTCTTCGCCCGACGCGACATAGCGGCCGCGTTCCCCGACTACGCCCACCCGGACTTCGAGCTTCGAGTGCCCCCTCTCTATCCGGACGCTCCGGAGGTCTTCCGTGGTCTCGAAGGAGTAGAGGACTGGATCGCGATGATCGATGAGGCCTGGGCCGAGTGGCGATTTGAGCCCGAGCGCTATCTGGAGGCGGGGTCCACCGTGGTGGTGCTTGCGCGGCTCGTTGCCGAGGGGGGCTCCAGCGGCATCCATTTGGAGCGCGACGTCGCTCACCTCTGGGTGTTCGACAATGGGCGCGCGACCGGCATCCGCGTCTACCTGGATCGAGCCGAAGCGCTCGAAGCCGCTGGGCTTCAGGAGTAGCGCTCTGGACGACCGGCGATAGCGAGTCCAGGGGCCAGGCGTTGACCCGGACGCTGACTCTTCTTCACGAAGCTCGTTCAGTGCTTTCTGTTGACCCGGCCGGCTGGAGGTGGCGCTTCGTGGGCGTCACTGCTCCTCCTCGCGCAGGGAGGACTGCCG
>CAVSMU010000010.1:0-207500 GCA_963729075.1 uncultured Solirubrobacterales bacterium
ACCAGCCTCGGGGGGGTACAGGGCATTGCGGACTCGAGCCTGCCGGCGCTCGCGTTCGTGATCACCTACACCGTCGGCGGCAACGAGATCGGGCTGGCGGCGTGGGTCGCGATCGGCGTTGGCGCGTTGATTGCGGCGGTGCGCCTGCTGAGAAGGGAGACCCTTCAGTTCGTACTGGCCGGGCTCGTCGGGGTGGGGCTGGCGGCGTTCATCGCGGAGCGGACCGGCCGGGCAGAAGACTTCTTCCTCCTCGGCTTGCCGCTAACGAGGGCTACGCCGCCGCCTACCTCGTCTCGATCGCGATCCGCTGGCCGCTGCTAGGGGTGATCCGGGACCGCTCACGGGCGAGGGCATGAGCTGGCGGAACGACCCGCGCGTCTCCGGTGTACTCGAGGGCGAGCTGGATCTGGGTGGGCGTGTTCGCGTTCGCCTCGCGGTCCAGCTCCCGCTGTACCTCGCGGGGGCGGTGGTGGCGCTCGGGATCGCGAAGACCGCGATGGGCGTGCCGATCTTCCCGGTCGCGATCTGGCTCTCGTACCTGGTCCTGCGGGGCGAAGGCGGGCCTCCGGGGGGATTCGTCGGGCGCCCCTATGCTCCATTGAGTTGCAGCGAGTTCGGCCAACAGGAAGCCATGCCTGCAGAACGGATCGAGCGCTCGGAGATCGAGTACCTCTGGGAGCGGGCGACGCGCTCCTATCCGGCGATCCGGCGCGAGCCCAAGCCGGACAGCGAGCTGCGGACGCCGTTTCAGCGCGATCGCGACCGGATCGTCCATTCGAAGGCGTTCCGCCGGCTCAAGCACAAGACGCAGGTGTTCATCGCCCCCGAGGGTGATCACTACCGGACGCGACCCACACACTCGAGACCGGCGGGATCGCGCGTACGGTGGCGCGGGCGCTGGGCCTGAACGAGGACCTGACCGAGGCGGTCGGGCACGGCCACGACCTCGGCCATCCGCCCTTCGGCCACATCGGGGAGGAGGCGCTCGACCGAGCGCTGCTCGAGCCGGGGGCGCGGGGGTTCAAGCACAATCGCCACTCGCTGCGGGTGGTGGACGTGCTGGAGCGTGACGGGCAGGGGCTGAACCTGACCGAGGCGGTGCGCGACGGGATCCTCAACCACACCGGCCCGCAGCAGCCCGCGACGTTCGAGGGGCGCGTGGTGCGACTGGTCGATCGGGTCGCCTACATCAACCACGACATCGACGATGCGGTGCGCGCGGGGGGTCGCCGAGGCCGACCTGCCGGCGGCCGAGATCGACCTGCTCGGGCCGACCGGCGCGGAGCGGATCGACACGCTGGTGCGCGACATCGTCTCCATTTCGCGCGAGCGGGGGGACGTGGCGCAGTCGGACGAGGTCGGTGGCGCGATGCTGCGGCTGCGCAAGTTCATGTTCGAGCGCGTGTATCTCGGGCCCGAGGCGCGCAGCGAGCACGACCGGGTGCTCAGGACGCTGCGCGGCCTGTTCGACCACTATCTCGACGACCCCGGATCTGGTCGCCGACTGGCGCCGCGGCGGCCGACGACCTGCAGCGGGTCACCGACTACATCGCGGGTATGACGGACCGGTTCGGCGATCGCCTCGTTCCGGCGCCTCGCGCTTCCGGAGGAGTCGCGGCTGTGAGCCCACGTAGATCGTGAGCCGGTTCACCCACGACAGCGTCGAGCGCGTCAAGGAGGCGACCGACGTTGTCGAGGTGATCTCCGCGTACACGGACCTGCGCCGGTCCGGGGCGCGGTTCACGGGGCTTTGCCCGTTTCACGACGAGCGTACGCCGTCGTTCTCGGTCGACCCCCAGGAGAAGCTCTACCACTGCTTCGGGTGCGGGTGGGCGGCGACGTGATCCGGTTCGTGGAGGAGAAGGAGGGGCTGTCGTTCGCGGACGCGGTCGAGTCGCTGGCCGATCGCTACGGGGTGGAGCTCGAGCGCGAGCAGGAGGATCCGCGGGCGGAGGAGCAGCGGCGCAAGCGGGCGCGGCTGAGCGAGCTGCTCGAACGGACGGCGGGCTTCTACGCCGCTCTTCCTTCGCGAGGCGCCGCGGGCGGCGCGGGCGCGCGACTACCTGGCGGAGCGCGGGCTGGGCGACGAGGTGCTGGCCGAGTTCGGGGTGGGGTGCGCGCCGGGTACGTGGGACACGGTGCTGGTGCGCGGCCAGAAGGCCGGCTACAGCGTGGCGGAGATCGAGGCGGCGGGGCTGATCCTGAAGAGCCAGAAGGGGCGCGGTCACTACGACCGGTTTCGCTCGCGCATCGTGTTTCCGATCCGCGACGCGCGCGGCCGCGTTCAGGGGTTCGGCGCGAGCGCGCTGCTGCCGCGACCACGGCCGAAGTACGTCAACTCGCCTGAGTCGGAGCTGTATCGCAAGCGGCGCACGCTGTACGGAATCGAGCGCGCGCGCCCGGGGATCGCGAAGGCGGGGAGGGCGCTGGTGGTCGAGGGCTACACGGACGTCCTCGCCTGCCACCAGGCGGGCATTCGTGACGCGGTCGCGGTCATGGGCACTGCGATCACGCCCGAGCAGGTGAAGCTGCTCTCCGCGTACGCCGAGGAGGCGGTGCTGGCGCTTGACGCCGACCGCGCCGGCCGGGAGGCGATGCTCCGAACGCAGCAGGTGGCGAGCGGCAAGCGCCTGCGCCTGCGGGTGGCGAGGATGAAGCCCGGCCAGGATCCGGCGGACGTGCTCGCCGGCCGCGACGGTGCGAGCGCGACGGCGTTTCGCGAGGCGATCGAGGCGGCGGAGGACCTGCCGGTCTTCCACGTGCGGATGCTGCTCGACGACGCCGACACGTCGTCGCCACCGGGGCGCGACCGGGCGCTCGACGAGGTGGTCGAGGTGATCGCGGCGATGCCCGATTCGATCACTCGCGAGGAGCTGATGCGCGAGGTCGCCAACCGCCTGGATGCCGACCCGGGGCTGGTGGCGCGGCGGATCGCGGCCGCGGGACGAGGCGGTCGGGCGAGCGTGTCGGCGTCCGCGGCCGGCGACCCGGGCCCGGAGCGCGCGCCGGCACCGCGTCAGCTGAGCGCGCGCGAGCGACGGGAGATGGCGCTGCTGGCGATGTGCGTGAAGCTGCCCGCCGAGGGAAGGGAGTACGTCGAGCGGCTCACCGACGAGCACTTCTCGTCTCCGGTCGCGGCGCGGGCGCGGGCGTGGCTCGCCGGCCACCTGGACGCGCCGACCGACGGCCTGGAGCGCGACGACGAGGAGCTCGTCGCCTACGTCACTCGGGTGATGATGCTGTCCGAGCGCGAGCCGGCGAGCGCTCAGGCGATGAACCTCAACTACCTCGAGCTGGACCGGGCCCGGATCGAGGACCAGATCGCCGCCGCCGAGGCGAACGGGGCGGATCCCCCGGTCGAGCTCCAGCGCGCCCGCGCCGAGCTGACAGAACGCATCGCCAGGGCGCACACCTGAGGCGAACACACGTTCGCTTTTCTATCCGGTCCGGCCGGGAGAATCCGGCCATGGATCGCGATCTACTCGAGGCCTGGCTGGAACAAGGCCGATCGCTGACCGAAATCGGAGCGCTCACGGGTCGAGATCCGTCGACCGTGGGCTATTGGGTACGCAAGCACGGGCTGGTCGCCAACGGCCGTGAGAAGTACGCACCGCGCGGCGGTCTGACCCGGGAGGACCTCGAACCGCTCGTTTACCGGGGGCTCACGCTTGCCGAGATCGCCGCTGAGGTTGATCGCAGCGAGCCCACGGCTCGGTATTGGATCGCGCGTCATGGGCTGAACCGCCCATCTGATCGAAGGCGCCGAGACGTTGAGCAGGCGATCCGCGAGGGCAGGCGAACGGTTGTCCGGCGCTGTCGCCGACATGGCGAGACCGAGTTCGCCTTGGTCGGCGATCGACGGTACCCACGATGTAAGGAGTGCCGAGCCGAGGCCGTTGCCAGAAGGCGGCGAAAGGTCAAGCAGATTCTTGTCGAGGAGGCCGGCGGCAAGTGTGTGCTGTGCGGTTATCACCGCAGCCTCTGCGCTCTTCAGTTTCACCACCTGGATCCTGCTCAGAAGGCGTTCGGGATCGCCCAGCGGGGCATCACCAGGTCTATCGACGACATTCGTCAGGAGGTCGCCAAGTGCGTCCTGTTGTGCTCCAACTGTCATGCCGAAGTCGAAGGAGGAGACGCTAGCCTTAGCGACCTGACAGCCAGCTGTCCTGTGTAACGGGAGCGGCTTACAGCGGTCCCGGGTAGCTCAATGGCAGAGCAATCGGTTGTTACCCGATAGGTTGTCGGTTCGAGTCCGACCCCGGGAGTTTCCTCATCGTTCGGGCGCTGGCGCCGACGGTTTCCCGGCCAGCGCCTCGACGAGCTCCGCGCCGCGCGCCGCCCCGTCGTGCTCGCGCGCCCAGGCGCCGATCGCGCCCGCCTGCTCCCGGAAGCCCGGATCGCGGAGCATCCGCCTCACCGTCAGCCGCAGCGTCGCCTCAGCCATCAACCGCCACGGCAGCATCAACCCGGCCCCCGACCACGCGACCCGTGCCGCGTTCTCGGCCATGTCGCCCACCGCCGGGCAGCAGAGCACCGGCGCGCCCGCGCTCAACGCTCGCGCCACCGTCCCGTGCCCGCCGTGGCAGACGACGAGGTCGGCCAGCGGCATCGCCTGGGAGTAGCTGAGCCAATCGACGACTACCGCGTTCGCCGGCGCCGCCGGCAGCCGCTCCTCCGGCCGCTGCCGATTCGTCGTCGCCAGCACGCGCACCGGCTCGTCGGCGAGCGCCTCGAGCGCCGTGCGCACCAGCCGGCACTCCGGATCCTGCGCAGTCGACGGTGCCACCAGCACCAGCGGCGCATCGCCCGCCGGCACTTCGACATCGGGATGCGGCAGCTCGAACCCGATCGGCCCCGTCACCCGCACCTCCGCGGGCCACCGCCGGGGATATTCGAGGTGCGGAAACGTCGCCACCAGCGTCAGCTGGTCGGAGATGCCGCCGTGAAACCGATCGAGCGGCGGAAGCCCCACCGCCGACCGCGACGCGTTCATCTCCTCCCGCCCTCGGCGCAGCCCGCCGACGAGCACCGGCAGCGCCCGGCGCCACAGCGCCCGCCCGACCGGCGTGCGCGGCGGCTGCGCGCCGAACGCGAAGAACGGCATCCCGTCCTCGTGCACGGGATACACGTGCGGGATCAGCGTCGCCCGCCGCAGCCCGGCCCGCTCGGCCGCGAGCGCCGGCGCCACCGTCAGGATGTCGCTGACGACGACGTCGAACCGCTCGCGCTCGAGCATCGGCAACAACGCCAGCGCCGCGTCGGCCGCCGACGGCCCCTCGCCGGAGCCCGGCGGGGGAGGGGGGAACGTCTTGTACTCCTCCGCCGCCGTGAACTCCAGCCCGGCGCCCTCCACCGGCTCCCGCCACCGCTCCCAGGTTTCGACCACCACCTCGTTCCCTCGGGCGGCGAGCGCCCACGCCAACCCGATCGCCGGGAAGGCGTGGCCGGCATCGCCGAACGCCGCGACCAAAAATCTGCAAGATCGCTTTCCGCCGGCGTTCGCCCCGTTGACTGACCGCGCCACCTCGCGCACCATTCTCGTGATGCGACGTCACAGCCGCGACCCCGCGCGCCGCCTGCGCATCGCCGTCGAGCGGCTTCCGCGCCACACGAAGGAGGCGATGCTGCGGGGCATCGACACCAACCGGATCATCGTCGGCGCCTACGTCGACCCGCAATCCGGCGGCGTCTGCCCGATGCTCGCCGCGCACCGAAACGGCGGGCGCACCAACGTCGCCAGCTTCGCCCGCGCATGGGACGAATACACCGGCGCCCGCCGGCGCCGGCGCGCCACCCGGCGCGAGGTCCGCATGCTGCGCACGCTGCTCGAGTCGAGCCTCAGCCTGGATCCCGCGATCGAGCACGGCTCGATTGCCGAGCTCGCGGCCCAGATCCGCGCCGAGCGCGCCGAGCTGGCCCGCCTCGCGCGGCCCACCGCGCCTCCGTCCGCGCCGGCCGAGCCGCCGGTCACCGTCCCGGAGCCCGAGGACGCCACCATCCGCGTCCGCCGCCGGATCCCCGCCAGCGACCTGCTCAGCGCAACCGAACGCGAGCTCGCCAATCGCCCCGGGCCGAACCCGCCCGCCGAGCGCAGCGAGCCGGCGGAGCCCGCACCCCCCGCCTAGACGGCGGCGCTCAAAGGCCCTCGCCCGGGCGGGTGAACACGACCTCCGGCACCAGACAGGCCGGCGACGTTCGCAGCAGGAAGCGCACCGACTCGGCGATGTCCTCGGGCCGGATCATGTCCTGCTGCGCGACGTGCTCGCGGATGAACTCGGTCATCGGCGTGTCGACGAACCCGGGACACAGGGCCGTCACCTGGATCCCCTGGCCGTCGCACTCCTTCTGCGTCGCCTGGCTGAAGCCGACGACTCCCGCCTTCGTCGCGGAATACACCGACAGCCACCCCTGGCCCTTCTTGCCCGCGATCGAGGCCAGGTTGACGATCAGCGCCTTGCCGTGCTCGGCGCCCGCCTCGCGAAGCGCCGGCAGCGCCTCGCGAGTGGCCAGGATCAGCCCCCGCAGGTTGGCCCCGAGCTGGATGTCGAGCCGCTTCGCCGTGATCGACTCCATCGCCTCGCCGATCCCGACCCCCGCACTGTTGACGAGCACGTCGAGCCGACCGAAGCGCTCGCGGTGCGAGGCGAACAGCGCCGCGATCTCCTCCTCGTTGGTCATCTGCGTTGCGACGTGGTGGACGTCGAGCCCGCCGCCGGCCAGCTCGCCCGCGGCCGCCTCGAGCTTGTCCGGTCGGCGGGCCGAGACCGTCACCCCGTAGCCGTCCTCGCCCAGCGCCCGCGCGATCGCCAGCCCGATCCCGCTCGAACCGCCCGTGATCAGCGCCGCACGTTCCGCCACCTCGTCCTCCTTCGCTCGCTTCGCGCGCGGACCCTACCTCTCAACGCCCGCTTAGTCGGCCATTAGCCGCTCTCGCTAGCCTGCCGCCGGTGCGCGTATCAGGAGTCCGCACCGCACGCCTGCCCGCGCTCGCGCTCGCCGCGAGCGCGCTCGCCCTCCTCGCCGCCGGCTGCGGCGGCGACGACGACAGCGCCGACGACGCGGGCAGCCCGGCGCCCGAGGCGTCGGCGTTTCCGGCAGTCGACGGCCGCTCGCTCGAGCAGATCGTCGCCGACTCCGCGCCGGCCGACGACCTCGTCGTCTCGCCGGCGGGCCAGGTCTTCACCGAGGGACGCAATCGGCTCGGGTTCGGCGTCTTCACCGTCGCCCGCGACCAGCTCACCGACGCCGAGGTCGCGATCTACGCCGCCCCCGGGCCCGATGGCGAAGCGCAGGGCCCGTTCCCGGCCCGTGTCGAGAGCCTCGAGACCGAGCCGGCCTTCACCGCCGAGAACACCGCCAACGACCCCGACGCGGCGAAGGCCGTCTACGTCTCCGAGATGCCGCTCGACGAGCCCGGCGAGTGGCGCATGATCGCGCTCGTGGAGCGGGACGGCGAGTTCGCCGCCGTGCAAATGCCGAGCGCGGTGGTGGTGCGGAACGACCCGGTGCCGGACCCCGGCGATCGCGCTCCGGTGGTGCACACGCCCACCGCCGACGACGTCGCGAACATCCAGGACATCGACACTCGCATCCCGCCCGGGACGATGCACGAGGACGACCTCGCCTCCGTCCTCGGCAAGGAGCCGGTGATCCTCCTGTTCGCCACCCCGGCCCTCTGCCAGAGCCGGGTCTGCGGTCCCGTCGTCGACATCGCCGAGCAGGTCAAGCGCGACCGCCCCGACGACGCCGCCTACATCCACATGGAGATCTACAACGACAACCTCGCCAACAAGGGCCTGCGCCCCCAGGTCGAGGCGTACAACCTGCCGACCGAGCCGTGGCTGTTCGCCATCGACTGCGACGGCAAGGTCGACAGCCGGATCGAGGGCGCCTTCAGCGCCGCCGAGCTCAACCAGGCGATCGATCGGATCCAGGACAGCTGCTGAGTCCAGCGGCGTAGGATCGCCTCGTGGCTGAGGCCGACTACGTGATCGTGGGGGCGGGCTCGGCCGGGTGCGTGCTCGCCAACCGGCTCAGCGAGGACCCCGACACCCGGGTCAAGCTGATCGAGGCCGGCGGCAGGGACCGCCACCCGAACATCAGCATCCCGGCCGCGTTCGCGAACCAGTTTCACACCAAGCTCGACTGGGACTACGCCACGGAGCCGGAGCCGCACGTGGACGGCCGCTCGCTCTACATCCCGCGCGGCAAGGCCCTCGGCGGCTCGAGCTCGATGAACGCGATGCTCTACGTGCGCGGCCGGCCGCTCGACTACGACCTATGGGTGAAGCAGGGCGCGGCCGGGTGGGGCTGGGACGACGTTCTTCCCTACTTCCTGCGCTCGGAGGACAACTCCCGCGGCGACTCCGAGTTCCACCGGGCGGGCGGTGAGCTGCGGGTCACCGAGCAGCGGTCGCCACGGCCGCTCGACCGGCGCCTGCTCGACGCCAGCGCCGCGGCCGGCATCCCCGTGATCGCCGACTACAACGGGCCCGAGCAGGACGGCGCGGCGATGTTCCAAGTCACGCAGCGCAACGGGCGCCGCTGGAGCGCCGCCGACGCGTTCCTGCGGTCGGCGCTCGACCGCCCGAACCTCGAGCTGGTGACCGGCGCGACCGTCACCGGGCTCGAGCTCGAGCGCGGCCGCGCCCTCGGCGTGCGCTACCGCCGCAGGAGGGGAGGGGACCGGCTGGCACGGGCGGATCGGGAGGTGATCCTCGCCGCCGGGGCGATCGGCTCGCCCCAGCTCCTGCTGCTGTCGGGCATCGGCCCGCCGGAGGACCTGCGCGAGGTGGGAATCGCCGTCCGCCACGAGCTGCCCGGCGTCGGGCGCAACCTGCAGGACCACCCGTTCGTGACCATGCTCTGGGAGCTCTCGGAGGGCCCCACCCTCTACGGCGCCGACAGGCCGAAGAACTTCGCGGAATGGCTGCTCCGCCGCTCGGGGCCGCTCACCTCGACCGTCGCCGAGGTGGTCGCCTTCGTCCGCACCCGCGCCGGCCTACCCGCCGCCGACATCCAGTTCCACATGGGCGCCGTCTACTTCGAGGACCACGGCAGCGAGGAGTTCGACGGCGATGCGATGACCATCGGCCCCGTCCTGATCAGCCCCGAGGCCCGGGGCCGGCTCTGGCTGCGCTCCGCCGACCCGCTGGCGAAGCCGAGGATCCTCACCAACTCGCTCTCGAGCCCGAACGACGTCGCCTCGCTCGTCGCCGGGATGGAGCTCGCACGCGAGATCGCCTCCCAACCGCCGCTGAGCGAGGTCGTAACGCGCGAGCTGAAGCCGGGCCCGGCCGCCGCCGACCGCGACGCGCTCGAGGCGGACCTGCGCCGCCGGCTGATGCTGATCTACCACCCGGCCGGGACCTGCCGGATGAGCGACGACGGCGAGGACGCCGTGGTCGACTCGGAGCTGCGGGTCCACGGCGTCGAGGGCCTGCGGGTCGTCGACGCCTCGGTCTTCCCCGTGATCCCCGGCGGCAACACCAACGCCCCGACGATCATGGTCGCCGAGAAGGCGAGCGACCTGATCCGGGGCCGCGAGCCGCTGCGGACGGCCGGGTAGGCGACCGGCGGCTAAGGCGCGGGGCCCGCGTCAGCGCCCTTCCGATCTATGGGAACGCCGACTTCGGGGGGCGATATGCGCAGTGCCACGCATGCGGGAAGAGCTCGCCCGTGCTCACGCTCAGCTCGCCGTGAAGCTGGCCGTGGCAGAACCGGTCGGCCTCCGCCGCATCGTCTGGGGCGATGGGGTTCGCAAACCCGCAGTCCAAGGTAAATGGAGGATCCATGTCGAGCCCCCCGCCCTGGGAGAAGCACAGGTCCATGCCCTTCTGGAGCTTCTTCTCGAAGCACCGTCGGTGGCGCTCGCCGAGCCAACACCGCTCGTGAATACGACTGCCGCGGCCAGAAGCGCGAGCGGGAGTTTCCAACGCCGTCCCTGGCCGGTGCGGATTGCGGTCAGTGGTCGCATGTCATGACACCTCCCGAGCAGAGCGTTTGTACGAACCTAAACGATCCACAGACCTCCGCGGACCAGACGGCCACGAGCAGGAATCTGCACCCCAGAGCCATAATCGGAGGGACCCGGGCCGGTAGCTCAGTGGGTAGAGCAGCGGACTCATAATCCGTAGGGCGGTGGTTCGAATCCACCCCGGCCCACATAGAAGCCCTGCTCAGGACGGGGTTCCTGGATCCGTATCGTGTGTACTTCCAATGGGGGAACGGCGGCATACGGGGAGCGCGCCGGTCATCCGCATGTCGGCCCGTGGCACGTTGCGGCTCGCGGTTGTCGTCGCAGCGCTGATCGCTGTCGGCGGGGATATCGGACCCGGCGCAGGCGAGGACCGCGGCTGACCCCGGCGCTGGTGTTGCGGCGACCGCTCCCGCTCCAGAGCTCACCGGGCTCGCGGCGTCGGTGCTCACGCGCCCGAGCGCCGTGCGGGGCACCGATGGCAGCCTCCATATCGCCTATGAGCTCGTGCTCACGAACGCGACGGATTTCGTAGCCGAGGTCGAGCAAGTCGAGGTTCTCGATGCCAAGACCGACCGAGTGCTGCTCTCGCTTGCCGGAGATGCACTGTCCTCGAGGATGAGGCACGGTGGGAGTGCCGCCAAGCCCCACGACCCAGCTCGCCCCCTCGGGTTCGGCGGTCGTCTGGCTCGACGTAGTGGTGCGACGGAAGGCGGACCTGCCCAACGTCCTGGAGCATCGCATCTTGAGCTCGATCCGCCCCCCGGCGGGCGAGGAACCGATCCAGTTCACGAGCCTGGTCGCTCGCGTCCCGCTCGCCGCCGGACCGCCATTGAGGCTCGGGCCGCCCGTACGCAGCGGCATCTGGGGGGCGGGCGAGGGATGCTGCGACAACGACACACATCACCGTCGGGGGCTGCTCGTCGTCAACGGCGACGAGGTCGTCCCGCAACGCTTCGCCATCGATTGGATGAGGCTCGACGAGCAGCATCGGGCATGGATCGGGGACCCCCACCAGTTGTCCAGCTACCTCAGCTACGGACAGCCCCTGATCGCCGCCGCTGCCGGGAAGGTTGTGATCGCCCGCGACGGCTTTCCGAATCAACCGCCGCCGGACAATCCGACGCCGCCACCGTTCGCCGACCTCCCCGGCAATCGCGTCGTGCTGCGCGTCGGGCCGGGGACATACCTGCTCTACGCACACATGAAGCCGGGCTCCGTCCGAGTCCGCGTCGGAGAGCGCGTTCGCCGCGGTCAGCTGTTGGGCAAGCTCGGTAACAGCGGCAACTCGGCCACACCACACCTCCACCTCCAGGTCCAGGTCAGGCCCAGTTTCGCCAGCGACGGCCTGCCGTTCGTCTTCGAGCGCTTCCGCTTCCTGGGCCAGATCACGAGCCCGGACCTCTCGGACGAGATCCTCGGCCTGCGGCCCGACGGACAGCTGCCCTTTGCCCCGGCCAGTAATCCGGGGACACGCCGCAACCAGATGCCGCTTGATCGCAGTGTCGTGCGATTTCCCTGACGCGAGCCCGGGTCGGAGCTGAGCGTTTACCGAGCGGCGGCCCGAGCTCCGCAATTCGGGACGCAACTATCTCCAGCTCACACCATCACTCAAACCACGCCTGCCGTATTCTGGGCGTGTGGTCACGGTGCTGATCGTGATCGGTGTCCTAGCCTTCCTGCTCGTCGACGCCTACATCCTCCTCCGCGTGTTCCGGGGCCGCGCGAGCGCCGACGAGCTGGGCTCGCTGCCCGTGCCCGGGGAGGCGACGGTGACACTCTCGGCCGGGAAGGTAAAGCTCAGCTACCAGGAGTCCTACAAGGCATCCGGAGGCGAGGACCACATCGACTTCGGCGTCCCCAGCGCGCTCGAGGTGACCGTGACGTCGCCCTCGGGCGAGGAACTTGAGATCAAGGGACCCGGGTTCGGGGGCATGGGTGCCACCCTCGACACTGGCAGCAATTGGAGCCGCGCGCGGATCGGGACGGTCGAGGTCGCCGAGCCCGGGCCCTACACGATCACCGCCCACGGCGAGCTACAGGACCCGGTCGAGCCCCGGGTCCTGGTCGGCAGGTAGGTGGTCGTCCGCCTATGCGCGCCGCGGTACCCCTCGTCGTCCAAGTTCCGATCTGGACGTCGTGCCTCGAACCCTCGCCCGTCTGAATTGCGTCGCGAGATCCGCCGCCGAGTGCCGCCAGCCGATGAAGGCTCCGACTGCGTAGATGAGGAGTAGGGCGTTGACCCCGGACACCACACCGGTGAGCTCGTGCCCGTCGATCACGCTGAAGGTGCCGCCGAGGAGCAGCATGAAGCTCAGTAGATAGGGCAGCGCAACGTACAGCGCTGGGGCCGTCGTGCGGCCGGACACCTTCGGCGTGCGGAGAAACGGTGTAGCGCGGCCCGTGATCGCCTGCCAGATCGACCGGGCCACGCCGCCCAGGTTCACGGGGACGAGCATCAGGTTCAGTGCGTAGACCCTCACAACGTCCCAAGCCCGGTAACCCGCCAGCCTGAGGTCATGGGTGTAGAGGCCGAAGTACGGCGCCGCCGTCAAGGGCAGCCACACGTTGGCGTACCAGTCCGCGAACGGAACGAAGAACAGCACGACCAGGCCGATGTTCACTGCGCTGATCGATACGAGGTAGTGGAAGCGCATCAACGCGTGAATGGCCCGGGGCCGTTCGGAGCGGCGCATGATGATGCGCATCAGCCTGGGCACGATCAAAAGCCCGCCGTTGGCCCACCGGCGCCGCTGCACCACCAGGGATCCGAAGTCAGCCGGCGTGGCGCTGTATGAGAGGCGGGCCGGATAGTTGAACAGACCCCAGCCTCGGTGCACGAGATCGACACTCGACTCGGTGTCCTCGATCACGGTGCGGTCCTGGATGTATCGCGGGACGTGGATGCCGGTTTGCTTCTCACGGACAGCTGTCGCAATGTCCTCAAGGGCTCGCTTCCGCAGAAGCGCATTGGCCCCCACCCAAAATGTCGCCCCATGGGCTGTGAAGCCTTGGTGAATCACATACTGGATATCCGTGGTCGCACCCGCAACCCGCTCGATGCTGCGTGGCGCGTCCGGGATGGCGCTGTATGGAGTCTGGGCGACGGCGATCCGCGAGTTCTCCTCGCGCTCCAGGAAATGAACGAGCCGCACCATGTAGCGTGGCTCGAGCAGGCTGTCCGCATCGAGCGTGAGCACGTAGTCGGTGTCGGGGACGTCGAATCCGGCGGCCGTCCCCGGCGCGGCCCGGAGGACCAGACCGCGCCGCGTGGGCTTCTCCACCAACCGGCGCCCCATGAGGGCGATATAGCTGTTCAGGTTCATCGCCTTGTTCGGGGCGTGGGAGAGGTTTGCGTAACGCTTGCGCTCGAAGCTCGTCACCTCGGCCGTGAACAGCCGAGCCAGCTCGCGATAGCTCCGGAGGATCGCCTCCTCGGCCGGATAATCGGCCTCAGCTCTCACCCTGTCGCGAAGCGACGCCGCCATTTGCGCATGGCGCTTGGCGGGCTCGCGTAGGTTCATCTCCTCAAACAGGGCGCGCGCGTGGTCCGCGCCGTGGGCCGAGTCCGCCTGGCCTCCGAACCACATGGAGGCACGCATATAGAGATAGGCGAGCTCCGCGGTAGCGTCTCGACGGTCGAGCCGACCCTCAGTTGCTCGCCGTTCAGCTCGGCGAGCTGCCCGCGCGAACGGCTCTCGGGCCCAAGCAAGCTGCGCGTTGATCGCCGCGGGCAACTCCCTCGCGGCCGCCAGCAAGCGCCTGTCCTCCGCGCTCGAGGGATTGGGAGGGTCGTCGATCAACAGCACGACGCGACGGTGTGGGTATTCCTGCAGCGCCGCCGAGAGAAGCGTCTGCCGCACGACCTCCGGCTCCTCCTTGTAGGACGGCACCAGCACGGTCACGGTTGCATCGCTCTGCGCGGCGAATCTCCTCAGCTCGTCGGCGCCGGCATGCGGGTACCGGGCCCGGCGCCGCATGTAGCCGAGCCGGGACAGGATGTAAACGAACCCGCCGTAGACCAGGAAGCTCACGATCAGCAGGAAGACGACCGCGGCAACCAAGCCGAGCGGGGTTCGCCAGCGGTCCTCCAGCGTCGCTCCGAAGGTGACGAGGAAGCCGCCGAACGCCAGGAGCGTGAGGATCAGAGCGGCGCCTGAGATCCACGTCTCGACCTCGAGGCGGCGGTGGTCCATCTCGTCATCCGGGCGGCGGCTCGGCGTCGGGATCGTGCGCAGCTCGGTGCCCGAGTGCGCCGCCTCGCTGCAGACCCTTTCTTTGAAGTAGCTCTGTCGCTCGGGTGGGTCGGCCATTGCCCCTTCGCAGGCCCGCCCTCTGTGATCGCGATACCAGCCGAGCCGTAGCTCAGCTCTCGGTCAGATTCGGCGCGTTGGGGTGATGACCTCCGTGAGCGCCGGAGGCCGTGGAGGGCGGAGCGATCCATGCCCAACGCGACGCTGGCGCGGTAAGGTCAGCCGCATGGCGCATGCAGCTCCGCGCGCGGACACGGAGCGCGACAGCAGGCGCCCCGTGCGCATGGGGCTGGCGGTCGTCGGTGTCTGTTTGGTCATCGCGCTCGGGGTTGCTCTCTACGGCGGCTACGGCCCGGACGATTGGGCGTGGACCGGGTTCGAGCATGCCCAACTCTGGGACTGGCTGCACGTGCTGCTGTTGCCGATCGCCTTCGGGGCGGTGGCGATTCTGATCCGCGCCAAGGAGCTGGGCGCGTGGCGCGCCGTCATCGGCGGGGCGTGCCTCGGCCTGTTCATCGCAGTGGTCATCGCCGGCTATACGGTCCCGTGGGACTGGACCGGCTTCGTCGGCAACACCGTGTGGGACTGGCTCGAGCTGGTCCTGCTGCCCCTGACGCTCTCGATCCTGGCCGGGTTCCAGTTCGACGTCCGCGCGGTGAGGGGACATCACCTGTTTTTCATCAGCGCGTTCGTAGTCTCGATCGCCGTCCTCGCCATCGGCGGCTACACGCAGGGCTGGGACTGGACGGGATTCGAGGGCAACACGCTGTTCGACTGGCTGGAGCTGCTCTTCCTGCCGGTCGTGATCCCGCTGGTCGTGATCCCGCTCGTGGTCGCGCTCCGGCAGCACCTCCACCACGAGGAGCCGGCGGAGGGCGAACCGGCCGGCGCCGGAGCCGAGCCTGGTGCGGAACCGTCCGGGCGCGCTGGGTAGCTCCCGAGCGCGAACGCCCGGCCTCAGAAAGCCACGACGGCTAGGCGAAGGGGATCGTCCGGTCGAGCGCGGTGA
This sequence comes from uncultured Solirubrobacterales bacterium, assembly GCA_963729075.1. GTDB lineage: Bacteria > Actinomycetota > Thermoleophilia > Solirubrobacterales > 70-9 > WHSW01. The sequence continues at coordinate 15,239 of CAVSMU010000010.1, forward strand.
GCCTGAACATGTCGGCGACGTAGCCCTTGCCGCGGGTGACGCGAAGCCGGTCTCCGGTTCGCTCCGCCCGCCGGGTCGCTCGGAGGATCACCCGGAGACCGGTCGAGTCGATGAAGCGAAGCTCGTCGACGTCGAGCAGGATTCGGGTGGCGTCGCTCGCCTCCGCCTCCAGCAGCGCCGCGTCGAGTTGCTCGGAGTTGCCGAGGTCGAGCTCGCCGCTGAGCCGGATCGTCCAGGTGTCCTTCTCCCGGGCCGCATCGATTCGCAGACCCTTCTGCCCGCTGGATTCTCCAGAACTGGTCACCGGGCCAGGCTCACCTCGTGTGGACCCTCTCACGCGGAACCGCAGGAAAGCAAGCCCGCCGAGTGTTGATTCAGGTAGCGGAGCGCTCCGAGCACGCCGTTAGCGTGTTCGATCAGCAGTGAGGCGCGTCGCCAGAGGCACGCGGTACGGGCTCGCGGTGAGCGCCGCCGTGCTCCTCGCCCTGCCGGCGGCAGCCGGCGCCGCGCGGGGCAACGAGCTTCCCGGCGCGGGCCAGATCGAGCGTGCGACCGCTCGTTTCCTCGACCGCCACGCCGCGGCGCCCTCCCCGCCCGCGGCCCGGGTCTACCGCGGGCCGGCGGCCACGCCCCTGCTGCCGTCCAACCGCGTGGTCGCCCTGTACGGAGCCCCGCAGATGGGCCAGACGATCGTCGGGATGCGCTCGCCCGAGGGAGCGGCGAAGAGGCTCGAATCCGAGTCGGCCCCGTACGTCGAGCTCGGCGTCCGCCCGGTGACCGGCGCCTTCGACCTGGTGGCGGTGTTCGCGACCGCCGGCGGCGGACCCGATGGCCTGTATCGGACTCGTCAGGACGACGACGTGATCCAGATCTACCTCGATCAGGCCCGCGCCGTCGGGGCGCGCGTGATCCTCGACATCCAGCCGGGCCGCGCCTCGGTTCTCGACGAGTTGCGCGAGCTTCGCGAATGGGTCGTTCAGCCAGACGTCGACATCGCGATCGACCCGGAGTGGAACGTCGGCCGCCGCGGGATTCCCGGCCGGACCCCGGGCAAGATCAGCGCCGGCAAGGTCAATCGGGTCGCCCAGAGCATCGCGAGGATCGTGCGTGCGAACGGTCTGCCGCCAAAGCTCCTGCTCGTCCATCAGTTCCGGAAGGGCAGCGTCAACGGTCGAACCAGGATCAGGCAGCGGGCCGACGTGCAAACGCTCCTCAACTTCGACGGCATCGGCTCACCCGCCGCCAAGCGGCGCGGCTATGCCGACCTCTCGGTGCCCAGCCTCTTCGACGGCTTCTCGCTCTTCTACCGGCGCGACACGCCGCTGATGACGGCCTCGAGCGTGCTCGCGCTCGAACCCGAGCCCGACTTCCTGCTCTACCAGTAGCGGTCACGCCCTACCTATCGACGTCGTCCGAGGAGCGAGCGGCGGCGCGAGCGCTCACGCGCCAGCCATCCGAAGCCGACCGCCATCGCGAGGTTGAACGCGCCGGCCAAGCGCAGCCCGCTCCGCGCCCCCGGCCGGCGGAAGGAATCCGAGCGCGACCAGACGATGTCGGTCGCCAGCTCCGTCCCGCGAAGCCAGGCGAGCGCCCACCAGTCCTCGGGTCGGTTGCGCCGCGCGGCGACCGCGTGCGCCGCCGCGAACGTGAGCCAGATCGGACCGCAGCGCCGGAACAGGTGGCGGGCATCCGGGGAGGGCTCGTCGTGGCCGAGGGCGCGCAGGGTCGCGTCGGGGGCGAGCAACGTCCCGGTGCCGAGCGCGAGGTCGAAACCGATCAGGCCGCGGTTCGTTAGCCGCAGCGCATCCTCGACATCCATCTGCACATCTCCATGGCGACTGCCGGTACCCCCGGGGTTGGCACGTTCCGGCGACGGTCGCTGATCCAACCACATCGACGATCCCGCTTGCAGCCGCGCGGCCCACGGAAGGGAAACCAGTGACCAGGGCGAAACAACCGGCCGTGACCAAGACCGCGACGAAGACCCGCCCCGCCACCCGCACCCGAAGCGCCGCCAACGGCAGCGGCCGCCGCGCCCCAGCCCGCCCCAACGGCAAGGCCCTCTCGACGTACATCACGGAGCGCTTCGATGAATTCTCGCGCTCCCAGAAGGACGTTGCCCGCTACATCGTCGACCACCTCGACGAGGCGGCGTTCCAGACCGCGGAGGAGCTCGCGCGCCGCGCGAGCACCTCCTCCTCGACGGTCGTGCGCTTCTCCCAGGCACTCGGCTTCGAGGGGTACCCCGAGCTTCAGCAGGCGGCGATCGAGGAGTACCGCAGCCGGACGCCGGGCGAGGACTCCACCGCCCCGCTGTTCGACTTCGACCACTCCGAGTTCGAGGCCTCGCTGGCAGCGGACCACGCCAACGTCGAGGAGACGGTCCGCAACCTCACCCGCGAGCAGGTCGAGGCCTGCGTCACCGCGCTGGCGAGAGCGAACCGGGTGATGATCGTGGGCCTCGACCAGCTCGCCTTCTTCGCCAGCTACATGCGCCACCTGCTGGCGCTGCTGGACATCCGGGCCGAGGTCGTGGCCAGCCCGCGCCAGGACTCCATCACCCGGCTCTCGCGGGTCGACGAGGACTCACTCGTGATCGCCTTCTCCGCCGGCCGCGCGCACCCGATCGTGGTCCGGGCGATGAAGCTCGCCAAGCACCGTGGCGCATCGACGATGGCAATCACCGACGCGACCCTGTCCGACATCGGCGAGCACTCCGACCTGACCCTCTATTACTCGTCCAACGGCCCGTCGTTCACCCGCTCGAACACCTCCCTGCTGGCGATCGTCCAGGCGCTCGCCCACGGTGTCTACGCCCGCGACAAGGGCGCGTACAAGGACCGTATCCGGGCGTTCAAGCTCAAGTAGTGCCCGCGCCCGCGGAGCTCGCTCGATCCTTCTTCGACGCCTACGCGCGCGGCGACCGTGAGGCGGCCGCAGCCCTCCTGGCGGACGACCTGACCGCCTACGTCACCAACGCGAGCGGCGAGGCCGACGTCGTCTCCGGCCGCGACGACTACATGGCGCGCGTGCCCGACCTGCAATCGGCCGACGGCGCCATCGAGGTCACGCAGGTGCTGGAGATCGACGAGGAGCTCGTCCTGAGCATGGTCGAGATCCGCGCCAAGCGCGAGGGTCGGGAACTGCACAACTTCGCCGCCTTTCTCGCCCGGATCACGGGCGGTCGGATCGCCGACCTCTGGATGGTCGACGCCAGGCCGGCATTCAGCGACGAGTTCTGGTCCTGAGCTCCAGGTAGTACAAGCTGGCCGCCGCGTACAAGCGCGCAGCGGGATTTCGTCGGTTCCTCGGGCCGAGGGTGGGCGGCGGTCTCGTATCCTTGGGCGCGATGGCCGAGACCGGGACATTTCGGGTCAAGCGCGGCCTCGCCGAGATGCTCAAGGGCGGGGTGATCATGGACGTGACCACCGCCGAGGCGGCGCGGATCGCGGAGCAGACCGGCGCCGTCGCGGTGATGGCCCTCGAGCGCGTGCCCGCGGACATCCGCGCGGACGGCGGCGTGGCGAGGATGGCCAGCCCTCGGGTGATCAAGGAGATCCAGGACACGGTCACCATCCCGGTGATGGCGAAGGCCCGGATCGGCCACTTCGCCGAGGCGCAGGTACTGCAGGCCCTCGAGGTCGATTACATCGACGAGTCCGAGGTCCTGACGCCGGCCGACGAGGCCAACCACATCGACAAGCACGAGTTCGAGATCCCGTTCGTCTGCGGCGCGACCGACCTCGGAGAGGCGCTGCGGCGCATCGGCGAGGGCGCTGCGATGATCCGCTCCAAGGGCGAGGCCGGGACCGGGAACATCGTCGAGGCGGTACGGCACCTGCGCCAGATCGTCGGCGGCATCAAGCGGCTCGGCACCCTGCGCCCCGAGGAGATTCCGGGCGCGGCGAAGGAGCTGCGGGCGCCGATCGACGTGGTCGAGGAGGTGGCCCGCAGCGGCTGGCTGCCCGTGCCGCTCTTCTGTGCCGGCGGAATCGCCACCCCAGCCGACGCGGCGCTGACGATGCAGCTGGGCGCCGAGGGCAACTTCGTCGGCTCGGGCATCTTCAAGTCCGAGGACCCCGAGCGCCGCGCCCGCGCCATCGTCGAGGCGACGACGCACTTCAACGACCCGGAGCGGGTCGCGGCCGCCTCGAGCGAGCTCGGGGAGCCGATGCGCGGCGACGACATCGCCGAGCTTGCCGCCCAGGGGGAGCTCCTGCAGCAGCGCGGTACCTAGCGTGGGGTCGCCCGAGGCAGGGGGCGTCCCGGGGCGGGGAACCGACCGCCTGCGCGTCGGCGTGCTGGCCAGCCAGGGCGACTTCATGGCGCACGAGCGGATGCTGCGCGAGCTCAGCGCCGACGCCGTCGCGGTCCGCACCGCCGAGCAGCTCGCCGACCTCGACGCCCTGGTGATCCCGGGGGGAGAGTCGACGACGATCACGAAGGCGATCGACCGCGACGGGCTCGAGCCGGCGATCCGCTCCCATGCCGACGACGACCGTCCCATCCTCGGCACCTGCGCGGGCATGATCGTCTGCGACCGAGACCACCTCGGGCTCATCGACGCGACCGTGCGCCGGAACGCGTTCGGGCGCCAGATCGCCAGCTTCGAGACCGATCTGGAGCTGGCCGGGATCGGGCCGGACGCGCTGCGGGCGGTCTTCATCCGGGCGCCCTGGATCGAGTCGCACGGCGACGGAGTCGAGGTCCTCGCGACCGTCGACGGCCATCCGGTGGCGATCCGCGACGGCCGCGTCCTCGCCTGTTCGTTTCACCCCGAGCTCACGGACGACCTCCGCGTGCACGCGCTGCTGATGGCGATGGCCACCGCCGCGCGCGACGAGCGGCACGCCGTTGAACCGAGCGCCGCCGAGGGGCGAAGTACAGGGGAATGATCGACCCTAGAGTCGCCAACCTCGCGCGCATCCTCGTGCGCTACTCGACCCGGGCGAGCGAGGGCGAGACTTGCATCATCGAGGGCTCGACCGCCGCCGAGCCGCTGGTCGGCGCGGTCTACGAGGAGATTTTGCGGGCTGGAGCGCACCCGATCGTCTCGATGTCGCTCGAGGGCCAGTCGGCGACCTACTATCGCGAGGCCTCCGATGCGCAGCTCGAGTGGGTCTCGCCGCTTTCGGAATGGGCGGCCGAACACGCCGATTGCCGGATCGCGATCGGTGCCGACACCAACACGCGTCAGCTCTCCGGCGTGCCGCCAGAGCGCCAAACCCGGCGCCAGGCCGCGACCCGGCATCTGATGCAGCGGACGATGGAGCGGGCCGCCGAGGGCTCCCACCGCTGGGTGTACACGCTCTATCCCACCAACGCCTACGCCTCGGACGCGGAGATGAGCCTGCGGGAGTTCGAGGACTTCTACTTCCGCGCCTGCCTCGCCGACGACGGCGACCCCCTGGGGGCCTGGAAGCGGGTCTCGGACGAGTGCCACCGGCTCGCGGCGTGGGTCGAGGGCCACGAGGAGGTCCGGATCACGGCGCCTGGAACCGACCTGCGGCTCGGAATCGCGGGGCGCCGGGTGATCCCCTGCGACGGCGAGCACAACATGCCGGACGGCGAGTTCTTCACCGGGCCTGTCGAGGACTCGGTGGAGGGCGAGGTCTCGTTTCACCTGCCCGCGGTGATCGGGGGCCGGGAGATCGCCGGAGTGCGCCTGCGGTTCGAGGGCGGCAAGGTCGTCGATGCGGGCGCCGAGCGTGGCGAGGAGTTCCTCATGCAGCTGCTGGACACCGACGAGGGCGCCAGGCGGCTCGGGGAGCTGGGCATCGGGACCAACTACGGAATCGACCGTGGCACCCGCGACGTCCTCCTCGACGAGAAGATCGGGGGCACGGTCCACCTCGCGCTGGGCGCCAGCTACCCGGAATCCGGCGGGACCAACGAAAGCGCCGTCCACACGGACATGGTTTGCGACCTGCGCCAGGGCGGGCGGCTGGAGGTCGACGGCGAGCTGCTCCAGCAGGACGGAAAGTTCGCCATCTGAGGGTGTCCATATCCTGGCGCGTCGGTTCGATCGAGGCGCGCGAAGGGAGTGGATCCGAGAGCACAGGTCGGCGGACGGAAGCGGGTGCGCAACTTCGAGCGATCGCGCCTGTTGTAGGGGGGCGCGTCGCTCCTGAGCCTTGTGCCAGGGCGCGAGGGGGTATCGCAAGCGGCGCCATCGATGGGATGCCGACGCATGAGCCGCGGCCGGGCCGGGGGCCCGGTCGCGGCCGGCGTTTCAGGCGGACCGCCGAGCAGCCGACTCGCGCTCGGGCGCGAGCTCCTGGTCGACTTCGTCGAGCCAGCGCTCGTAGGCGTTGAGGACCTGCTTGGCCAGCCGGGCGTTGAGCAACAGGTACTTCTCGCGGTGGGGCATCGTGCTCGCCTGCTGTTCCAGCTCTTCGGCGTTGGCGCGAAGCTCGGCCATCTCGGCACGCATCGCCAGCAGGCTGTCCCTGACCGCACCTTCGCCCGTGACCTCGGCGGAGATGATGCGGACCGGTGGCTCTCCGGCCAGCCGGGGGAACGGCGACGGGTGGCCGACCCACTCCTCGAGCGCTGCGACTCCCGCGTCGGTCAGCCGGTAGACGGTGCGTTCACGGGTGCGCCCGGGCTCCTTGGAGGAGGTGAGCAGGCCAAGGCGCTCCAGGCGCTTGGGCTCGGCGTAGTACTGACTCGGCGCCGCGGCGTGGTAGATGCGCCCGCGGCGCATCATCCGGACCAGGTCGTGGGGGCTCGCGCCGTGACGCCCGATCAGCGCGAGCACGGTGTGGGAGATCAACGTGAGGTGGTCGCTTGCATAGCTCCGATTCAGAGCTTATGCGAAACTCCGAAGCGGAGCTTATTCAGGAGGAAGCCATGCAAGCTGTCGCAACCGAAGCCGAGGCCGTCTGGTTCACCACCACGCGCGCCCGGATCCTCGTCCGCGAGAGCACCTACTCCCTCATCGAGGAGGAAGCCCGGCAGGGCGACATGCCGCCGCTGCACGTCCATCACGGTCACGACGAGGTCTTCTACGTGATGAGCGGCCACGTGAGCATCCACCTGCCCGGCTCACGCATCGACCTCGGATCCGGACAGGCGGCCTTCGCGCCGCGGGGTGTCCCTCACACCTATCGCGTCGAGTCCGAGGAGGGTGCCCGCTGGCTCGTGGCCACGACCTCCGGCGCGTTTGCGGAATTCGTCGCCGAGGTGGCGGTTCCCGCTGAAGACGACGGGTACGCGCCCGCAGAGGTCATCCCGGCTCAGCAGGATCTTGCCGCCGCGGCTGCGCGTGCCGGCATCGACCTGCTCGGGCCTCCCGGCACCTTTCCCAATTCGAACCACTTCTAAGATCACCTCATGTCCGGTCATTCGAAATGGGCCTCGATCAAGCACAAGAAGGCAGCCACCGACGCCAAGCGGGGGCAGCTGTTCACCAAGCTCGCGCGTGCGATCAGCGTCGCCGCGCGCGAGGGCGGCGGGGACCCGGACGCGAACTTCACCCTGGCCGCGGCAATCGAGAAGGCGAAGAGCTACTCGATGCCGAAGGACAACATCCAGCGCGCGATCGATCGTGGCACGGGCGCCGGCGGCGGCGACGAGCAGATCGAGCGCGTCGTCTATGAGGGCTACGGCCCCGGTGGGGCGGCGATCATGGTCGAGGCGCTCACCGACAACAGAAACCGCACGGGGTCGGAGGTCCGCCACGCCTTCGACAAGCACGGCGGCAGCCTCGGCGAGCCCGGATCTGTCGCCTGGCAGTTCGCGAAGAAGGGGGTCGTCCTGGTCGACGCCGGGCGGTACGGGGAGGAGGATCTCATCGCGGCGATCGACGCGGGCGCCGACGACGTGGCAGATGACGGGGACCTGCTGAAGGTCACCACCGAGCCGGCGGCCCTGACCGCCGTTCGGGCGGCGCTGGAGCGGGAAGGCGTCGAGGTGCAGTCGGCCGAGCTGGCGATGGAGCCCAGCGCGGTGGTCGAGGTCGACGTCGAGCGCGAGGCGCGCGCGCTGATCCGCTTGATCGAGGCGCTCGACGACCACGACGACGTCGAGTCGGTCCACGCCAACTTCGACATCCCGGAGCAGTTGCTGGAGCAGGCCGCGGCGTAGGCCCGGGAGGCGTCCGGGCGGCGACGCAGAATGAATACCCGTGATCGTCGTCATGGGCATAGACCCGGGCGTCGCGAACACGGGTTTCGGCGTCGTGCGGGCCGCCGGCGGGCAGTTGAGCGCCGTCGACGGCGGGGTCATCGAGGTCCCGTCCGACCAGCCGCTGGAGGCCCGGCTCGCGCGCATCCACGCTGAGCTCGAGAAGCTGATCGCCTGGCATGAGCCGGCTGCGGTGGCACTCGAGGACCTGTACTACGGGCGCAATGTGCGAACCGCCTCGGCGGTGGGGCAGGCGCGCGGGGTGGCGATGCTCGCCGCGGGCCAACGCGAGATCCCCTGCTTCGACTACACGCCGCAGGCGGTGAAGATGTCCGTGTGCGGCACCGGCTCGGCGGCCAAGGACCAGGTGCAGCAGATGGTCGGGGCGCTCCTCGGCCTTCCGTGCACGCCCGAGTCCGATCACGCCGCGGACGCGCTCGCCGTCGCGATCTGTCATGCGTCGCACTCCCGGGCCCTGACCAACCCTCGCGCGGAAGTGCCCGCGGCGGCCGCGCCAGGGCGTGAGGCCGAGCAGGCCGCGGGGTCGCTGCAGTGATCGCCTGGGTCCGTGGCGAGGTGCTCGTGCGCCGTCCTGATCACGTCGTGATCGAGTCGGGCGGGGTCGGCTACCGGCTCACGGTCTCGGCCGAGACCCTGAAGGCGGTCCCTGCGCGCGGTAAGGAGACCGGCCTGCACGCCCACCTCGTCTCCCGCGACGACTCGCTGGCCCTGTACGGCTTCGCCAGCGAGGAGGAGCGCGACCTCTTCCTGCATCTGACGTCCGTTTCCGGTGTCGGCCCCAAGGTCGCGATCGCGATCCTCTCCGGCGGAACGCCCCGCGAGCTTCTGCGCGCGATCGCCGCCGGTGACGCGAAGCGCTTCCAGGCGGTGCCCGGGATCGGCAAGCGGACCTCCGAGCGCGTGATCGTCGAGCTGCGCGAGAAGGTCGCCGGCCAGCTGGAGGAGGGGGTGCCCGCGCTCGCCGACGCCGACGCGGGCGACCCGCGCGCGCTCGCCCGCGATGGGCTCATGCATCTCGGCTACACGCTCACCGAGGCCGAGAAGCTGCTCGACGGCGCCGAGGGCGAGACGCCAGAGGACCTGATCGGATCGGCGCTGCGCAGCGCCGGGACCAGGGAGGCGGCGTGAGCGCGGAGCGAGCGAAAAGGCGCGGTGCTTCGGCGCGAAGCGCGAGCCAAGAGTCTGTGAGCGTCTCGAGGGACCCGAGCATCGGCGGCCGCGACGCGCCGATCTCCGAGCCGATGGCCGAGGTTCGCCTCGCCGGCGCCGACGAGGACCTCGACCGCTCGCTGCGCCCGCGCCGGCTCGCGGACTTCGTCAACCAGGAACAGGTGACGATGCAGCTCGAGGTCTTCATCGAGGCTGCGCGGCGGCGGGAGGAATCGCTCGACCACGTGCTGCTCGCCGGCCCGCCGGGGCTCGGCAAGACCTCGCTGGCTCACATCATCGCCGCCGAGCTCGGGTCGGCGATCGTGCAGACCGCCGGCCCCGCGCTGGAGCGCAAGGCGGACATCGCCTCGTTCCTCACCGCGCTCGAGCCCGGATCGGTCTTCTTCATCGACGAGATCCACCGCCTGAACCGGGCCATCGAGGAGACGCTCTACCCGGCGATGGAGGACCGCCAGCTGCCCATCGTGCTCGGCCAGGGTGCCGGCGCGCGCACCGTGACCCTCGACCTGCCGCCGTTCACGCTCGTCGGGGCGACCACGCGCGCGGGGCTGCTGACGACGCCGCTTCGCGACCGGTTCGGCGTCAGCCAGCGGCTCGAGCACTACGAGCCCGCCGATCTGGCAAAGATCGTGCGCCGCTCGGCGGGCATTCTCGAGGTCGAGATCGAACCGGCGGGCGAGCACGTGATCGCGGAGCGCTCGCGGGGAACGCCGCGTGTCGCCAACCGGCTGCTGAAGCGGGTTCGCGACTTCGCCCAGGTTCGCGGCGCGGGCGTGATCACGCAGGCGGTCGCCTCCGAGGCGCTGGGGCTGCTCGAGGTCGACGAGGCGGGCCTCGACCGCCACGATCGCACGATCCTCGAGACGATCGCGGTCAAGTTCTCGGGCGGCCCGGTGGGGCTGTCGACCCTGGCCGCGGCGGTCGACGAGGAGCAGGAGACGATCGAGGACGTCTACGAGCCGTACCTGCTCCAGCAGGGCCTGCTCAAGCGCACCCCCCGGGGCCGCGTGATCACTGCGCGCGGCTTCGATCACCTCGGGCTCCCCGTGCCCGAGGGCGCGGCGACGCTCTTTTAAGGAGCGGCGGCCAGGCCATCGCTAGGCTTCTGCCCCGTGCCCTTTTTCATCTGCCCGAACTGCGGCAACCGCGAGTTGTCCGGGGAGCGCGGCGGGCTGATCTCCCGGCCGAAATCGTGCTCGAACTGCGGTGCGCCGTTCCTGTTCGAGCTGCTCGATGACTACTACCCGGCGCCCGACGCGGCGTTCTTCGTCTGCGACCAGGAGGGCAGGTTGCTCGATGTGGGGCGCAACGGCTTCGAGCTGACCGGCCTCAAGGACGAGCAGGTGATCGGCCGTCCCGTGCGCGAGGTGCTCGGGCTCGAGTGGATCGATCCCGGCGACGGCGGTGAGACGGCCGATACCAACGACGATGGCACCACCGATCCGATCGAAACGACGCTCGAGTGGGGGGTCCGCTCCCTGGGCAAGCGGGTCGCCGTCAACGCCGAGGGAGATCTGCCGGCGGAGGCTGTCGCCGACGTCTTCCCCGCGTACGACGACGACGGGGGGATGCTGCTCGTGCTGACCCCGCAGTAACGCAATGGCGAATCGCCGTCGCAACCTTTTCATCCTGGTGCTCGTGCTCGCCATGTTGGCGGCCTCGTCGTGGGTGATCAGCGACAAGCGGACCGTCCTCGGCCTCGACCTGCGCGGGGGCACCGAGCTCGTCTACCAGGGCCGCGCGACCCCTCAGGTCCCCGAGGTCACCCCGGAGGACATCGATCGCGCGATCGAGATCATCCGCGAGCGGGTCGACACGCTGGGCGTCGCCGAGCCCGAGATCACCCGCATCGGCGCCGACCAGATCGAGGTCGGCCTGCCGGACGTCCAGGACTCCGATCGGGCGATCGACCGAATCGGGACCACCGCCCAGCTGTACTTCTATGACTTCGAGCCCAACGTCATCCCGCCGAACCCGGACATCTCCGATCCCGAGGAGCGGCCGTACAACCGGCTGATCGACGCGGTCGAGGCGGCGTCCAAGCGCAAGCCCGAGTGCTTCAAGAACACCTGCACCACCAACGGCCCGACGCACTACCTCTTCGACAAGGACACGCTCGAGCCGCTCGGCGAGCCGTCCGAGAACCTCAAGGATCTCTACCTCCCGTTCGGCGGTGAGAAGCCGCCGAACTCGCGGGTGATCGACGTTCCGCAGGGCACGGTCGTCCTCGAGGAGCCGCCCACCGACGACGCCTCGACGCAGGACGTCGACGAGTCCACGCTCGGCGACTCGCAGTTCTTCGTGCTCAAGGACCGCCCGTCGCTCTCCGGAGACGAGATCGAGAGCCCCGAGCAGAACCTCGACCCCGTCACCAACCAGCCCAACGTCACCTTCGACTTCACCGACGAGGGCCAGCAGGCGTTCCAGCAGGTGACCCGCGACATCTCGCTGCGAGGCCAGGACGCCTACTTCGCGGCCACCGGTCAGCCGGCATCGACCGCGGACGACGCCACGGCCGCAGAGTTCAGCGACAGCTTCGCGATCGTGCTCGACGGCGAGCTGCAGTCGCGGCCGATCATCAACTTCAAGGAGAACCCGGACGGGATCGACGGCCGCACCGGGGCCCAGATCTCGGGCAACTTCACCACCACCGAGGCGCAGGACCTCGCTGAAGTGCTGAGGATCGGCGCCCTGCCGATCAAGCTGGCCCTGATCAGCCAGAGCCAGGTCTCAGCGACGCTCGGCGAGCAGGCCCTGGACGAGGGGCTGAAGGCGGGGCTCGCCGGGCTCGCCGTGGTGCTGCTCTTCCTCCTTGCGTACTACCGCTTCCTCGGGCTCGTCGCCGGGCTCGGGCTGCTCGTATACGCGGTCTTCTTCCTCGCCCTGATCAAGCTGATCCCGATCACCCTGACGCTGCCGGGGATCGCCGGCCTCATCCTCACGATCGGCGTTGCAGCCGACTCCAACATCGTCATCTTCGAACGAATAAAGGAGGAGGTCAGGGCCGGCAGATCGATGCTCTCGGCGATCGCGGAGGGCTACAAGAAGGGGATCGCGACGATCATCGACGCGAACGTGATCACCCTGATCACCGCGTTCATCCTCTTCGTGATGGCAAGCGCGGGGGTGAAGGGGTTCGCCTTCACCCTCGGCATCGGCACGATCGTCTCCCTGTTCACCGCGGTGCTGTTCACGCAGGCGGTGCTCGGGGTGCTCGGGCGCTCGCGGATGCTGCGCTCGCCGAGCTTCCTCGGTGCCAGCGGCGAGGGGCGCCAGTGGAACTTCGACTTCACCGGAGCCTCGAGGTGGTTCTTCTCCTTCTCCGGCGTGATCCTCGCGATCGGCGCGATCGCGTTCGCGACCAAGCAGCTCAACCTCGGGATCGACTTCGAGTCCGGGACCCGCATCCAGGCTGCGCTGAGCGAGCCGGCAAGCGTCGAGGACATTCGCGAGGCACTTGCCGACGGCGGCATCGAGGGCGCCGACTCGGCCAAGATCCAGGAGACCGAGAATCCCGACTTCGGCGAGAACGTGGTCCAGATCCAGGCCAAGATCCCGCCGGAGCAGACCGCCGACGTCCAGCCGGTGCTCGAGAATGCCTTCGGGCTCGAGGAGCCCATCGACTCGACCTCGATCGGACCGACCTTCGGCGAGCAGATCGCCCGCTCGGCCGTGATCGCGATCATCTTCAGCCTGCTGGTGATCTCCGCCTACGTGGCGATTCGGTTCGAGGCCAAGTACGCCGTCCCGGTGCTGATCGCACTCGTTCACGACATCCTGATCACGGGTGGCGTCTATGCGCTGATCGGCGCCGAGGTCTCGAGCGCGACCGTCGCCGCCTTCTTAACCATCCTCGGTTACTCGATGTACGACACGATCATCGTCTTCGACCGCATCCGCGAGAACGTGCCGCGGATGCCGCGCGCGGCCTTCTCGCAGATCGTCAACCGCTCGATGGCCGAGGTCTTGACGCGCTCGCTGATCACGGGCCTCTCGACCGTGTTCCTCGTCGGGATGCTGCTCGTCTTCGGCGGCGAGACTTTGGGCGACTTTGCGCTCGCGATGATGATCGGGATCCTCTCGGGTACGTACTCGTCGATCTTCATCGCCTCCCCGGTGCTCACCGAGTGGAAGGAGCGCGAGCCCGCCTACCGGTCGCGCCGTGCCCGGATCGAGGAGGCGATGGGCTACGTGCCGACGTTCCCCGAGCAGAACGTCGTCGCGCGCATCGACGAGGCCGAGCGCCACGTGCCCAGCGCGGCCGCGGGTGACGGCGTCGCGGAGCCGCCGCGGCCACAGGCGCCACCCGAGCCGAGCGAGGCGCCGGTCGCGGTCGCCGACCCGCCGGTCGAGCGCGCCGCGGAGCCCGAGCCGACGCCCGAGGAGGAGGAACCGGCAACCGTCGCCGGGCGCCCCGAGACGAGCGCCGAGCGCACCCCGCAGCAGCCGTCACGAAAGAAGCAGTCGCGGCGCCGTCGCAAGCACGGGAGGCGCCGCTAGATGGCAGCGCTCGTCTGGTTCACGACCGGAGTCGCGATCTGGCACTTCACGGTGTTCATCCCGGACCGCTTCTGGGCCGGGATCGTCGGCGCGCTCCTCGGCGCGGCGGCCGGGGCGATGGTCACCGGCGCCCTGGGGCAGATCGCAACCGGCGCCGGGATCGGCGAAACCGGGATCGAGACCGTGCTGTTCGCCATTCCGGGCACGCTGCTCGGGCTCGCGATCGTCTACGCGATCGGCGCCCGCCAGGAACAACAGGTCCCAGCCGAGGCCTGAGCGCCGACCACACATCGAAAGCGCCGACCACACATCGAACGTCCCGGAGTGCACGCCATAGCGTGCAGCGCCGGACGTTCGGCGGAAATGGGGTGGGGCGGATTCCGTCCATCGCGCTTCTTAGCCTCGGACCGTGCCGCAAAGCGCCGCCACCGCGTTCACGCTCGAGCCGTACGACTACGGCGAGGCGCGGGCGCTCATGGAGTCCCTCGAGCTCGCCGAGCCGGTCGCGGTCACGCTGGTCCGCCGCGGCTATCGCACCGCGGAGCAGGCGCGGGCGTTCCTCGAGGCCGCCGACGACCACGATCCGTTCCTGTTCGACGCGATGGCGGAGATCACCGAGCGAATTCGCTCGACGATCGCCGCCGGGCGCCGGATCACGGTCCATGGTGACTACGACGTCGATGGCGTCTGCTCCACAGCCATCCTCGTCCGCGCCCTGAGGGAGCACGGTGCCGAGTGTGACTGGCTGATCCCGGGCAGGCTCGAGGACGGCTACGGCCTCACGCAGGCTACGGTCGAGAAGCTGGCCGCGCGGGGGACCTCGCTACTCATCACGACCGACTGCGGCATCGGGTCGGTGGCCGAGGTGGAGGCGGCCCTCGCGGCTGGCCTCGAGGTGATCGTCACCGACCACCACCAGCCGGGCGAGCGCCTGCCCCCGTGCCCGATCCTGCACCCGCAGGTGTCGGGCTACCCGTTCGCCGACCTCTGCGCCACCGGCGTCGCCTACAAGCTGGCGACCGCGTTGCGAGGCCCAGAGGCCACGGCGGCCGAGCTCGATCTCGTGGCGCTGGCGACCGTCGCCGACCTCGTCCCCCTGCGCGGGGAGAACCGGGCCCTGGTCCGTCGCGGACTCGCCGAGGCGCGGCGAGCGGCCCGGCCCGGCCTGCGTGCGTTGATGGCCTCCGCTTCGGTGGTCTGCGAGCGGCTCGACGAGGGCGATGTCGCGTTCAGGCTCGCACCGCGGCTCAACGCCGCCGGGCGCCTGTATCGCGCCGACGCCGGGGTCGAGTTGATGCTCACCGCGGACGACGGCCGGGCGGCCGAGATCGCGGCCGAGCTCGAGCGGGCGAACCGCGAGCGGCGCGAGGTCGAGCTCGAGGTGCTCGCCCGCGCGGAACGCGCACGCGCCGAGCTTCCCGAAGAGCTCGCGGATGCCCCCGGGCTGGTGCTCGCCGGCGAGGACTGGCATGCGGGGGTGGTGGGCATCGTCGCCTCGCGGCTCGTCGAGCGCCACTTCCGGCCCGTCGTTCTGATCGGACTCGACGGCCAGGGCCGGGGCCGAGGCTCTGCGCGCAGCGTCCCTGGGTTCGATCTGCTGGCCGCGCTCGACGACTGCGCAGAGCATCTGCTGCGCCACGGCGGCCACCGCGCGGCTGCAGGGCTCGAGATCGAAGCCGGCAGGATCGAGGCCTTCCGGAGAGCCTTCGCCCGCCGTGTCGCGGAGTCGCTGCCGGAGGCGGCCCGGGTGCGGACCGAGCAGGTCGATGCGGTCGTCGGGGGAGAGAGCCTCGGCCACGACGTGGCCGCTCAGCTGGCGCGGCTGGCGCCGTTCGGCAACGGCAACCCGGGTGTCAGGCTGTTGGTCTGCGGGGCGAGCCTCGGCGACGTGCGCCCGATGGGGGAGGGCGAGAGCCACGCTCGATTCAGCCTTCGAAGCGGCAGCAGGCGAGCTCTCGGGGTCGCCTTCGGGGTGAACGGACGCCTCGATGAGGTGGTGCGGTCGGGCCCCCTCGACGTCTCGGTGAAGCTCGAGCTCAACGAGTGGAACGGGGCCGTCGAGCCCCGCGTGGTCCTCGGCGAGCTCTATCCCGGCAACGAGCCGGCAGCCGGCGACGCCGAGCTCGAACACGAGGCGATCGGCGAGGCCGAGTTCTGGCGGCGCCTCGATGCCGAGCTGTACCGCGAGCTGGCTTGGCCGCCGCCGGGTGCAGCGCCCGTGCACACGTGCCGAGAGGAGGTCGATCGCCGCGGCGACTCCGGCGTGGCGGCCATCGCGGCGCTCGCCTCGAGCGGCAAGGCGGTGCTGGCAGTGTGCGCGGACGCGATCCGCCGCCGGGCGCTGGTCGAGCGCGCCGCCCGCCCGGCTCGCTTCGGGGGCGGGGAGGTCGCGATCGTCTCCGCGCGCCTGGCCGAGGCCCACGGCGCCGCCGCTGTGCAGCGGGTCGAGGAGGCCGGCGCGGGGGTCGTGCTGGCGGACTGGGGCGCGCTCGCCCGCGACCCGGCACTCGCGGCTCGCTTCCAGCATCTGGTGATCGTCGATCCGGCGCCGTTCGTGTACCTCGAGGAGCTCTGCGGCGGCGGTGCCGGCTACCTGCACCGGGTCGACGGCCCCCGCGAGGCGGAGTTCGCGCTTCGCGTGCACTGCGACGACTGGCCCTCGCGCGCCTCGCTCGCCGCCCTGTACCGGACCCTGCGCGAACGGGGCGGGCCCGCGAGCACTCTCGCCGGCGACCTCGCGCGGGCGGTCCTGTGCGGCGAGGGCCGCAGCCATCCGCTCGCACCCGAGCCCGCGGCCCGCTCGGCGCGCGTCCTCGCCGAGCTCGGTCTCGTGCGCTGGGAGCCGGCCGACGCTGCTCGCGCGCTCAGGGTCGTATCCTCGGAGGGGACGGATCTGGAGCGATCCGCGGCCTTCGTCGCCTACCGCGACCGTTACGAGGAGGGCAGGCGATACCTGAGCAAGCGAAGACAGACACCGGGCTAGAGCATCTGGACCCCAACGGCGGCGCCTCGGGGCCCGCCGACCGGCGCGGGCACACCCGGGTGGGCGACGGCGGCCACGGGCCGGCGGCGCCGGTCAACGAGGTCACGCGCAGCCTGACCGCGAATGAGCGCGCCCTGCTCGGCGACCTGTTCGCGGTCATCGGCGAGCACAGCGCAAACGGCGGCGACGGCGGGCTCGACCGCAGCGCGATCGAGCACGCGTTCAGCTTCTCCTGCCAGCGTCACGCCGACCAGCAGCGCAAGTCGGGCGAGGACTTCATCACCCACCCGGTCGAGGTGGCAAAGATCTGCGCCGGGCTGCGACTCGACACCGAGACGCTGTGCGCCGCGCTGCTGCACGACACGGTCGAGGACACCTCCGCCAGCCTCGAGGAGGTCCGAGAGCTGTTCGCCGACACGGTGGCCGGGCTCGTCGACGGCGTCACCAAGCTGACCGGGATCACTTTCCAGAGCCGCGACGAGCACCAGGCCGAGAACTACCGCAAGATGATGGTCGCGATGGCCACGGACGTCCGGGTCATCCTGATCAAGCTCGCCGACCGGCTCCACAACATGCGCACGCTCGAGGCACTGGCGAAGCAGAAGCAGATCGAGAAAGCGCGCGAGACGCTCGAGATCTACGCACCGCTCGCGCACCGGCTCGGTATCCACGCGATCAAGTGGGAGCTCGAGGACCTCTCGTTCCAGCGCCTGCATCCCCGCAAGTACGACGAGATCAAGAAGCTCGTCTCCCAGCAGCGCAACGAGCGCGAGGCCTACGTCGAGAGCGCGGGAGCGTTCCTGCGCGGCGAGCTGGCGGAGGTCGGGATCGAGGCGCAGATCTCGGGCCGCGCCAAGCACTTCTACTCGATCTACGCGAAGATGACCAAGAAGGGGCGGGAGTTCAACGAGATCTACGACCTGACCGCGATGCGGGTGATCGTCGCGTCGGTCAAGGACTGCTACGGCGCGATCGGGATCATCCACTCGCTCTGGAAGCCGCTGCCCGGCCGGTTCAAGGACTTCATTGCGACGCCGAAGCTCAACCTCTACCAGGCGCTCCACACGACCGTGATCGGGCCCGAGGGCCGGCCACTGGAGATCCAGATCCGAACCCCCGAGATGCACGAGACGGCCGAGTACGGGATCGCTGCGCACGTGATCTACAAGGAGGGCACGTCCGGCAAGGGCGATCCCCAGCGCCAGAAGATGACCTGGCTGCGCCAGCTGCTCGAGGCCGAGGCCGAGGGCGACCCAACCGAGTTCGTCGAGGCCCTCAAGGTCGACCTGTTCGAGGACGAGGTCTTCGTCTTCACCCCGAAGGGCGAGGTGAAGAACCTCTCGGCCGGCTCGACCCCGCTCGACTTCGCCTACGCGGTGCACACCGACGTCGGGCACCGCTGCGTCGGCTCGAAGGTCAACGGCAAGATCGTGCCGCTGCACTACCAGCTGAGCTCGGGCGACATCGTCGAGATCCTGACCTCCAAGCAGGAGCGCGGCCCGTCGCGCGACTGGCTCGCCCTGGTGCGCACCAGCCGCGCCCGCAACAAGATCCGCGCGTTCCTCAAGCGCGAGCGGCGCGAGGACGCCGAGCATCGCGGGCGCGAGGAGCTGCACACCGCGCTGCGCAAGGCAGGCCTGCCGCCGCAGCGGCTCGCCGGCTCGCCCCTGCTCGCGGACGTGACGCGCGAGATGGGGTTCCGCAAGGCCGACGACTTCTACATCGCGCTCGGCCAGGGCAAGATCTCGGCGAAGACGGTCACGAACAAGGTGATGCAGCGCTTGAAGTCGGGCGAGGCCGTCGCCGGCGACGAGACCGAGGCCCGGCTCGCGGGGGTGCTCGAGGGCCGCGACGAGCGCCAGCGCCGCACCCAGGACGCCTCCGACTACGGGATCAAGGTCGAGGGCGTCGACGACGTCGTCGTGCGGCTCGCAAAGTGCTGCCGCCCGGTCCCAGGCGACGAGATCGTCGGCTACGTCTCACTGGGACGCGGGATCACGATCCATCGCGAGGACTGCCGCAATGTCGAGGCGCTCATGAAGTCGCCGGAGCGGTTCACCGACGTCTCCTGGGCCGGCGACAACGCGACTTCCTATCGGGTCGAGCTCCAAGTCGACGCCTGGGATCGGACCCGGCTGCTCGAGGACCTCTCGCGGACCTTCGCCGAGGCCGGGGTCAACATCCTCGAGGCCAACTGCACGACCAAGCACCCGATGGTCCGCAACCGGTTCGTGGTCGAGGTCGGGGACTCGCAGCAGCTCAAGCAGTGCGTGAGCCGCCTGCGCAGCCTCGATGCGGTGTTCGACGCCTATCGCGTGACGCCGACCGATTAGTCCGCAGTCCGCAGGTCCGCAGGTCCGCAGGGCGCCGGCCGGCCGGAGGTCTCGGTCGTCGTGCCGTTCCTCGGCGACGAGCACGGGGCCTTGCGGCTTCTCGCGCACCTGGGGGCGCTCGAGACGACCGCCGGCGACGAGCTCATCGTCGCTGACAACACGGAGGAGGGGGTCGCCGCTCCGGCGCTCGGCGACGCGGCGCGCGTCGTTCGGGCGAGCGGCGAGCGCTCCTCGTATCACGCGCGCAACGCGGGCGCCCGCGTTGCGCTCAACGACTGGCTGCTGTTCGTGGACGCCGACTGCGCGCCGGTCCCGGGCCTGCTCGCGCGCTACTTCGACCCGCCGCCGGACGAGAGCGACGGGCTGCTCGCGGGCGCGATCGCGGATCACCCGGAGCATGACTCGCTGCTGGCCCGCTACACGCGCTCACGCAACTTCTACCGCGGCGAGCGCGGGCTCCAGGCCAGCGACGCAGCCTATGCGCCGACCGGAAACCTGATGGTCCGCCGGAGAGCCTTCGAGGCCGTCGGTGGCTTCGCCGAAGGGATTCGTTCGGCCGGCGACGTCGACCTCTGCTGGCGGATCCAGGCGGACGGATGGGCGCTGACGCGGCGCCCGGACGCGGTGGTGGCGCATCGCCACCGCGAGGACCTCCCCTCGTTCCTCGGCATGCTCGTTCGCTACGGCGCGGGCGCGAGCTGGCTCAATCGCCGGTATCCGGGCTCCTCGCCACGCTGGCCGCTGTCGCCGTATGAGCTCGTTCGCTCCGGCTTCGACGCCGCGCGCCATGCCGTCATGGGTGAACGCGACGAGGCCGCCTTCCGGCTCGTCGACGCGCTCGGCCTCGTCGCTCACAACGTCGGCTACCGCAGCGCGAACGAGATCGCCGACTGACGCCTCGGCCTTCCGTCCGCCCGCCCGCCTAGTTTCGCCGGACGAACATGGGCGACTTCGACGTCGATCGGACGATCCTCCTCTATGTCTACGCGTTCGCCCTCGGGGCGGTCGAGCTCGAGATCGAGGGCGGCTACGGCTGGGCCGAGCGACTGCCGACCTGGTGGCTGCGGCGGGGGATCATCGGCCGCGTCTTCGACGTCTTCATGGGCCACCGACCGCTGACGGGCTATCACGTGTACGCGTTCACGATCCCCCTCCTGCTCCTGCATCTGCCGTTCACGGTCGGGGTGGACTGGAGCCTGTCCGCGGAGCTGGTGGTGCTCGGGACGTACTTCGTGTTCGCATCGGTCTGGGATTACCACTGGTTCATCCTCAGCCCCGCATACACCGTGCGCCGGTTCAAGCGCGGCAACGTGTGGTGGTTCGAGGTGCCCTGGATCTGGCGCTTTCCGCTCGACTACTACGTCAGCGTCGTGGTGTCGATCGCGTTCGCCGCGCTCGCCGCCTGGGCCGACGGCGACTCCGAGCCGCTGGTGCAGCACATGTGGATGCTTGTCGGGTTCGCGGTGCTGACCGGCCTGGCCGTGCTCGCCGCGCCGCTGTATCACCGCTGGTACCGGCACATGCGGCGGACGGGGGCCGACGATCGCGACAAGGTTCGCACCTACCCACCGCCCGCCCCCGAGCAGGTGTGGTCGGGCAGCGTTCCCGACATGCACCCGCTCGATCAGGTGCCCCTTGACCGCGGCGACGAGCGGGGATCCGGTCGGGACCGCTAGCTCAGGGCGGCGACCGCGGCCCTGATCTTGGCCGCGGTCTCGGTCGCGTGATCGTCGCCCTCGTACTTCGTGCGCGGCCAGAAGAATCCGCGCAGCCCGTCCTTGCGCACTCGGGGGACGATGTGCGTATGCAGATGGGGAACGCTCTGGGAGACCACGTTGTTGAGCGCGACGAACGATCCCTGGGCGCCCATCGCGTCGCGGATCGCGACCGAGAGCAGTCGGGCGGCGCGGAAGTAGGGCTCGATCAGCTCGTCGGGCAGGTCGCCGAGCGTCTCGTAGTGCTTACGCGGGATCAGCAGCGAGTGTCCGGGGAACAGCGGGCGGTGGTCGAGGAAGGCGAGCGCGTGCTCGTCCTCGTAGACGACCTCGGCCTCCGCCTCGCCCGCCGCGATCGCGCAGAAGAGGCAGTCCTCAGGCAACGACCGTCAATGCGCCGGGGTCGATTCGCAGCTCCAGTTCGGTGTGGGTGCCGATGAAGTCGCCGTCGACCTGCACCGGGAACGCGCGCGCCACACCGTCCAGGTCGCGAGAGATCGACTCGACCCGTGCCGCGGTGACGTCGTCGAAGTGCTCGATCTGGCGGTGGCCGGAGGCCTGCAGCCGCTCAGCCAGCACACGGCTGATGATCGGCCCCATGTCGCGCTGCGCTGCGCGGCGCAGGATCGCGACCGAGAGCGTTCCGTCGTCGATCTCGATGCCCTCGCACACGCGCACCGGCCGGCGGCCAAAGTAGGTGAAGGGGTCGGAGTTCTGGGCCAGGACGGTGACGCCCTCCTCGGATTGCTCACCGACCTCGAGCCGCATTCTGATCGGATTTCGCAGGTACTCGCGGTAGAAGGCCGCGACCGCGACCCAGGTGTAGAAGTAGGGCCCGCCGCGGGCTTTGAGCTTCGGCCGCATGTCGACCCGCATCGCCGCCGTCGCGTCGAGGCCGGACCCGCAGGAGAAGACGAACCTGCGCCCGTTGGCGACGCCGAGGTCGATCTTGCGCGGCTCGAAACGGTCGGCGATCCCGAGCAGGTGCTCGGTGGCGTCGACCACGTCGTTCGGGATCCCGAGCGTGCGGGCGACGACGTTGGTCGAGCCGCCGGGGAGCACTGTCACCGGAATGTCGGTGCCGGCAAGCCCGTTGGCGATCTCGTTGAGCGTCCCGTCGCCACCGAACGCGACCACGATGTCGTAGTCGCCGTCGCGTGCCTCGCGACCGATCTCAGTGGCGTGGTTCTGTGCCTCCGTCATGACGGCCTCGACCTCGAACCGTCCCTGAAGCGCGTACACGACGAGGTTCTTGAGCCGGTCCGAGACCGTCGTCGCGTACGGGTTGACGACGATCAGCATCCGCTTCTTGCGCCTGCGAAGCGACTCGGCAGCTCCGTCGGACAATGCCCGCGCCCGGGGTGCGCTCGGGGCTTCGATCGTCGGCGGCCTCACCCCGGGATCGTAACTTTGTTGAGGCGTCCGGTCGCCTCGAAGCGAACGACTCCTTCGTCGGAGACCTCGCGAACGACGCCCGCGTCGATCAGCAGATCGACGTGACCGACGACCTCCGAGAGGGTGAGGAACGCCTGGGTGACGGCGATGTTGCCCCACAGCTCCTGGGCGAGCTCATATGCGGTTCGCGGCCGCTCCGCGATCAGCCGGCGCAGCTTCGCTGCGCGACGGCGATGCAGCGCGAAGCGCTCGTCGATCAGCGTCACGTGGTCGGTGATCGGCTCGCCGTGGCCGGGGAGGAGGATCTGGGCCGGGAGCTCGCGGGTCCGCGCGAGCGAGCGCAGGTAGGTGACCAGCGCCTTCGGCCGCTGGTCGGACCCGTCGAGTGGCCGCGACAGCAATGGGTTGGAGGAGATGTGGGCGATCAGGTGGTCCGCACAGAGCAGAACTCGGCGCTCGGCGTCCCAGAACAGCGTGTCGGAGGGGCTGTGGCCGGGGCGCAGCTGGACCTCGAGGGTGCGGTCGCGAAGCTCCAGAGCCTCGCCGTCCGCGAGCGGCCGGGTGACCTTCGCCGCCGCCCCCCAGCCGCGAAAGCTGGCCGAGACACTGCGCAGCGCGGCGACCAGGTCCTCGGGGATGCCGTAGCGCAGCATCAGCCCGGCGGCGAAGGAGTCGTCGCGCTCGGTGTCGGCCCCGTAGCTCTCGACGAAGGGCACGACGACGTCGATCGCCGCGACCTCGGCGCCGGAGCGCGACGCGAGGATGTCGACCAGGCCGAGGTGGTCGATGTGCTGATGGGTGATCACGATCAGCTCGAGGTCCTCGATCGCGTGGCCGAGGCCCTCGAGCTGGTGCTGGAGCTCGTCGAGCGACTTGCCGGAGTTCGGCCCGGTGTCGACCAGGGTCAGCGGCCGATCCTCGAGCAGGTAACAGTTGACCCTGCCGACGGCGAACGGCGTGGGGATCCGAAGCCTGTGGATGCCCATCGCCTCGGCGCGGGCGAGGGCCTCCTCCGGGTTCATGCCCTGATGAAGTTCAGGACTTCGTCGCGCTTCGTCTCCATGTCCTCGCGGGAGACGAGCGACTCGAGGTTGAGCCGCAGGAGCGGCTCGGTGTTCGAGGGGCGGACGTTGAAGTGCCAGTCCTCGTAGTCGACCGAGACACCGTCGAGCCAGTCGATCTCCGCGTCCGGGTGGCGCTCGGCCAGCGCCCGCATCTTCGCGTCCTGATCGTAGACCTCGGAGTTGATCTCGCCGGAGATGAAGTAGTGCTCGCGGAAGGCGCCGACCAGGTCCGACAGCGATCGCCCGGAGACCGAGATCAGCTCCAGCACCAGCAGCGCCGGGAGCGTGCCGGAGTCGGCGCACCAGAAGTCGCGGAAGTAGTAGTGGCCGGAGACCTCGCCGCCGAACTCGGCGTCGCGCTCGCGCATGGCGATCTTGAAGAAGGCGTGGCCGACCCGGTTCCGGTACGCCTCGCCGCCGCGCTCGCGCACCGTGTTGGGAACCGCCCGGCTGGCGCGGACGTCGTAGAGGATCCGTGCGCCGTGCCGCTTGTCGAGCAGCTGTCCGGCGAGCAGCGCGGTGAGGAAGTCCCCGTCGACGAAGACGCCTGTGTCGTCGATGAAGAAGCAGCGGTCGGCGTCGCCGTCCCAGGCGATGCCGAGGTCGGCGCCCTCGTCGAGCACCCGGTCGATCACGAACTGACGATTCTCGGGCAGCAGGGGGTTCGGCTCGTGGTCAGGGAACTCGCCGTCGGGCGCCCAGTAGGTCTCGACCAGGTCGAGCCCGAGCCGTTCGAGCAGCGGCCCGACCATCGGGCCGGCCATGCCGTTGCCGCCGTCGACCACGACCTTGAGCGGGCGCACGGCTCCGGGATCGATCACCGAGAGCGCGTGCTCCTGGAAAGCGTCGTAGACGTCGACCGCCTCCGCCGCGCCACCGCCCGGAGCCTCGCCGAGTCCGTCGGCCACCAGCCGCTTGATCTCGTCGATCCCCGCGTCGCCCGAGAGGGCCAGCGCCCCCTCGCGCACGAGCTTGATCCCGGTGTAGGCCTTGGGGTTGTGCGACGCGGTGACCATCGCGCCGCCGTCCAGCTCCCGCGAGCCGACGAGGAAGTAGAGCAGCTCGGTGCCGACCATCCCCGCATCGAGCACGGTCGCGCCCTCGTCCACGAGCCCGTCGCGCAGCCGCCCGGCCATTCCCGGCGCCTGCAGCCGCATGTCGCGGCCGAGCCCGATCCGCAGCTCGTTCGTCGGCTTGTCGCGCAGCCCGCCCAACACCCGGGCAAACGCGCGGCCGACCGCGTAGGCGGTGGACTCGTCCATCTGCGACCCGTAGAGGCCGCGGATGTCGTACGCCTTGAAGATCTCCTCGGGGGCGACGAGTTGACCGTCAGCCAAAGCTTCCCCTCAACGCCCGATAGCTGTCCTCGAGCGACTGCGGCATCACCCGCGTGTCGGCGAGCACGGGCATGAAGTTGGTGTCGCCACCCCAGCGGGGGACGACATGCATGTGGATGTGGTGCTCGACACCCGCCCCGGCGACCCGGCCCTGGTTGCATCCGACGTTGTAGCCGTGCGGCGCATACGTCTCCTCGAGCGCGGTCATCGCCCGCTGAGACAGCGCCATCATCTCGGTGACCGTGTCCCGATTGAGGTCGGGAAGCGTGGCGACATGCTCGTACGGCGCGACCATGAGGTGCCCGTTCGTGTACGGGAACAGGTTCAGGATCACGAAGCACAGCTCGCCGCGGTGGACGATCAGGGCCGCCTCGTCGTCGCCGGCATTCGGCTTGGCGCAGAAGATGCAGTCCGTCTCGGAGTCCTTCGCCGCGTCCTTGACGTATTCGAGGCGCCAGGGCGCCCAGATCCGCTCGTTGGTCACACGCTGATCCTAGGGATCAGCGACCTCGTCGGACCGCCCTCGTTCGAGCGCCGCTCGGAGATCGGCGACCACGGCGTCGGGATCCCGGGTCACCTGCTGCCAGGTGTACCGGCGGACGTCGAACCCGCCGCTCCTCAGCTCGAGGTCGCGTTGACGGTCACGCTCGAGGGCCGCCGGCTTCGCGTGGCTCTCGTGGCCGTCGAGCTCGACCACCACGCGCTCGGCGCGCCAGAGCGCGTCGACGAGGAAGCCTTGGAGCCGTGGATTGACTTCGGGAGTGCGAAGTCCCGCCTCCTGTACGAGCGCGAGGAAACGCTCCTCCAGCACGCTCCGTGTCTGCGCCAGCTCCGGGCAGTGAAGGGGGAGCGCATGGCGAAGCGCGGACGCTCCAGCTCGGCCCCGGCCGAGCTGGGCGCGGACGCCGGCCGGGTCGAGCAGGTTGAGGTGATCGGCCTCGGCGAGAGCTCGGCGAAGCGTGGGGTAGGGGAGGCAGGCGGCGAGGTCGAGCAGTGTTCGTGGGACCGTCGTTACCGCCAGGCCGTCGTGGGTCGCTGAGTCGATGCTGCGGGGTCGGTGGACCCGGATTTCAGTGAGGGAGCGAGTGTGGTTGGCGGTGCTGACGTGGATCCGGCGCGGCTCGACGTCGATCAGGCGCCAATGCCAAGCCGCCGTCTGGTGGCTCAACACGGAGCCGGGGCGGGCGTAGAGCAGTGCAGCCACCAGGCGAGCCCGGATGCCCAGCACCGGATGGCCGACGGCATACACGCCGGGGTGAACGCGATGCAGCCGCCCTTCCGCGACCCACCTCGAGAGGACCGTCCCGCTGACCCCGCACCGCAACAGCTGCTGGCGGCTGGCGACCCCACTTTGACGCTCCGCCAAGCGCGCGACCTGAACTGAGTGGATCCGCGCCCGAGGGGTGGGCGCAGATCCACACACTTCGGCCATGCGCCCCACCCTGGGGCCTTCCCCCTTACTGATCAACCCGGCTTCGCACCAAGAGGGCGCCGGGGCTGCGCCGGAAGCGTGCCGCGCCGCCTAGAGCCGCCGGTACATCACGTGGAGGCCGACGTAGCCCTCCGTGGGGTGGGCGAACGTCTCGGGGACGGTGCCGATCACCTCGAAGCCGAGAGAGCGCCAGAGCGCGACTGCCGCGGCGTTCGTCTCGACCACCGCGTTGAACTGCATCCCGCGGTAGCCCTCGGCGCGGGCCCAGTCCAGCACGTGCTCGCCGAGCGCGCGCCCGACGCCGCGGCCGCTGTGCTGCGGGTCGACCATGAAGCTCGCCGAGGCGATGTGGGAGCCGCGCCCAGGCCGGTTCGGGTACATGTTGGCGCTGCCGATGACGGTGCCGTCGTCGTCCACGGCGACGACCGTCCGGCCCGGCGGGCCGACCATCCACAGCGCGCCCGCCTCGGCCTCGTCCATATCCGGCTCGTAGGCGTACGTCTCGCCGGCCTCGACGATCCGGCGGAAGAACGGCCAGATCGCCGGCCAGTCGGCGGCAGTCGCCTCCCGGATCTGCACGGTACGAGCGCCGACGGCGCCGCTACAGCCAGCGGCGGTGGCGGAAGTAGGCCAGCATCCCGACCAGGAGCAGGACCATCCCGCCGACGATCAACCAGAAGTCGCCGGGATCGCCCTCGCCTGGCACGGCGACGTTCATCCCCCACAGGCTCGCGATGAGGGTCAGCGGCAGGATCACGACGCTGAACGCCGTCAGCACCCGGAGGATGTCGTTCACGCGGTGCGAGATGTAGGACTCGTTCGTCTCGTCGAGGGCCTCGACGACCTCCTTGTAGTTCTCGAGCATGTCCCAGATCCGCTCGTGGCTGTCGCCGATGTCGTCGAAGTAGACATCCAACTCGCCCTCGCGGGATGCCAGGAACGGCTGCTCGAGGTTCTCGAGGTCGCGGAGCACGGTGCGCTGCGGCCGGATCACCTTGCGGAAGTTGATGATCTCCTGCTTGGCGTTGGAGATGTCGCGAACGATGTCCTCCGACCGGCTCTCCTCGAAGATCTCCGTTTCGAGCGCGTCGAGCTTGTTCCCGATCTTGCGCAGCATCGGAAAGCAGTAGTCGAAGAGGTCGTCCACGACCCGGTAGAGCAGATAGCCCGATCCGCGGGAGAAGAGCTGCTCGCGCAGCTCCTCCTTCTGGCGGCAGCGCTCGAACAGGTAATCGATCGGCTGCAACGGCGTGTTCGGGATCGTGACCAGATAGTCCGGGCCGACGAAGATGTCGAGCTCACCCGCGTTGAGGCGCTTCACCTGCGGGTCGAAGACCGGGAAGTGCAGGACGATGAAGAGGTAGCTCGGGTACTCGTCGATCTTGGGGCGCTGGTTGCGCGACAGCACGTCCTCGAGGTCGAGCGGGTGGAAGTCGAAATGCTCCTCGAGCCAGGCGCACTCGATCGGGGTCGGGCGCTCGATATGGACCCAGCGCAGGCCGGAACCCTGGACCGTCTCGACGCGCGGCTTGCGCTCGCCGGGCTCAGGCGGCGTGACGAGCTGGTCGCCGCGGTGGCGGCGTAGCCTCGGCTTCGGAAGGCTCGGCATCGGTGCTCGTCTCGCTCATCAGCTCGCTCATCGGGGTGCGCAGAACAGGGTACGCGACGCCCGGCCGAGCCGCGCAATCCACGTCGCACCACTGCTATATTCCCGCGCCACATAACCACTGCATCCAGAGGGGTGGAGGGACTGGCCCGATGAAGCCCCGGCAACCATCGAGGGTCGCACGACCCGAGAAAGGTGCCAATTCCAGCAGGTGACGAAGCCTGGGAGATGTGAGTGGAAGTCCGGTCCGGACCTCTGCTCGCAACACGCAGAGGTCTTTTTCGTAGTCGAACGAAAGCCGGAAGGAGCTTCAGATGGCACCGAAGTCGCTCAGTTGCAAGGAGTGTGGGGCGGACTACCCGCTCGAGGCCCTCTACGTCTGCGAGCAGTGCTTCGGACCGCTCGAGGTCGCCTACGACCACTCGGCGCTCGACCCGGCGGAGGCGAAGCGCAAGATCCAGGCGGGACCAGCCGGGATCTGGCGCTACGCGGACTTCCTGCCCTTTGCCGAGCGACCCCGCGATCCGCTCCAGCCAGGGCTGACGCCGCTGGTTCGCGCCGACCGGCTCGCGGAGCGCCTCGGCCTGACCGAGGTCTGGATCAAGAACGACGCCGCGAACCCGACGCACTCGTTCAAGGACCGCGTCGTCGCTGTCGCCCTGGCCAAGGCGCGAGAGCTCGGGTTCGAAACCGTCGCCTGCGCGTCGACCGGAAACCTCGCCAACGCCGTCGCGGCACACGCCGCGGCCGCCGGCCTCGATTCCTACGTCTTCGTGCCCGCCGACCTCGAGGAGCAGAAGCTGCTCGCGACCGGCGTCTACGGGACCACGCTGGTCGGGGTACGGGGCAACTACGACGACGTCAACCGCCTCTGCACGGAGCTCTGCGAGACGCGGCCGTGGGCGTTCGTGAACGTCAACCTGCGTCCGTACTACTCCGAGGGCTCGAAGACCGTCGCCTACGAGACCGTCGAGCAACTCGGCTGGTCGCTGCCCGACCGGATCGTGTGCCCGATCGCCTCCGGCTCGCTGTTCACGCGGATCGGCAAGGGGTTGCAGGAGTGGCTCGAGCTCGGCCTCGTCTCAGGCGAGCTGCCGGCCTTCAACGGGGCCCAGCCGGATGGCTGCAGCCCGGTCGCCGAGGCCTACGCGAACGGCTGGGACGTCTGCAGGCCGCAGCGCCCGGAGACGATCGCGAAGAGCCTCGCGATCGGCAACCCGGCGGACGGGATCTACGCGCTCGACCTGGCGCGCCGGACCGGCGGCGCGATCGAGTCGGTGAGCGATGCCGAGATCCGCGCCGGCATCCGTCTGCTCGCCGAGACCACGGGCATCTTCACCGAGACCGCCGGGGGCGTGACAACGGCGGTGCTGGCGAAGCTCGCCGACGCCGGCGCGATCGGCCGCGATGAGCGCGTGGTCGCGATCATCACCGGCGAGGGCCTGAAGACCCTGGACGCCGTGCGCGACGGCTTCCGGATCGAGCAGATCGAGCCGACCCTGGAGTCGTTCGAGGCGGAGGTCGCAACGACCGCACCGGTCGGCGCCGCCGCAAGCTAGGCCGCGTCGGGTTACATTTCCGGCCGCATGGCGATAACGGTCAAGATCCCGGCACAGCTGCGCGCGGTCACCGAGGGCGAGGGGGAGATCGAGGTCGAGGGCGAGACGGTCGGCGAGGCGCTCGACGCGGTCTTCGACTCGCACCAGGACCTGCGCGAGCGGATCACCGAGGACGGCACGCTGCGGCGGTTCGTAAACGTCTACGTCTCGGGCGAGGACATCCGCTTCAAGGACGGCCTCGAGACCGAGCTCGCCGACGGGGACGAGGTCACGATCCTGCCCGCCGTCGCCGGTGGACGGCGCTAACGACGCGGCCGACGTCCCGGTCGCAATCCTCTGCGGCGGGCGCGGTACGAGGCTGCAGGAGAAGACGCACTCGATCCCCAAGGCACTGGTCGAGATCGGCGGAAAGCCGATCCTCTGGCACGTGATCCGGATCTACGCCGCGCAGGGACACCGTCGCTTCCTGCTGTTGACCGGATACCTGCGCGAGCAGGTCGAGGCGTTCGTCGCGAGGGCGCAGTGGGAGGAGCCGATCGCGGTCGAGTGCCTCGACACCGGGCTCGACACCAACACCGGCGGGCGCGTGGCCAGGGCGGCCGACCGCCTGCGCGCGGGCACCTTCTGCCTCACCTATGCCGACGGCGTCGCCGACATCGACCTCGCCTCGCAAGCCGCGTTCCACCGGCGCCAGGAGGCCCTCGTGACGATGACCGTGGTCCGGCCCTACAGCCAGTGGGGGATCGCGCTGATCGACGAGCAGGAGCGGATCACCGGCTTTCGCGAGAAGCCCAGGCTCGACTACTGGATCAACGGGGGCTTCTTCGTCTGCGAGCCGGCGTTCCTCGATCACGTGGGCCCCGACTCGGTGCTCGAGCGCGAGCCGCTCGAGCTCGCGGCGGCGTCGGGGAGGCTCGCGGCCTACCGCCACGAGGGCTTCTGGGACTGCATGGACACCTACAAGGACGCGGTCACGCTCAACGATCTATGGCAGTCCGGGCGCGCGCCGTGGCGGGTCTGGGAGCGGGCCGGGGTCGAGGCCGGTTGAGCGTCGCGCTGGTCACCGGCGCGCGCGGCTTCGCCGGCGCCTGGCTCGCCCGAGCCCTGCTCGAGCGCGGCGATCGGGTCGTCTCGCTCGACAAGGGCCGCCCGGAGCGCCCCGCGTCGACCCTGTCGCTGCTCGGGATCGAAGCCGACGTGATCGACGTCGTCGGCGACCTCTGCGACGGCGATCTCGTGCGCTCGGTGTTGAGCGAGAACCGGGTGACCGATGTCTACCACCTGGCGGCGGAGCCGATCGTCGGCGCGGTTCGCCGCCTCGCCGTTGCGCGGCTTCGAGACCAACGTCCGCGGCACCTGGACGTTGCTCGACGCCTGTCTGGCCGAGGGCGGCCGAGCGCGTCGTGGTCGCGTCCTCGGACAAGGCCTACGGCGCCCACGAGACGCTGCCCTACCGCGAGGACTTCGCTCTCAACGCGACCGCGCCCTACGAGGCGTCCAAGGCGGCGGCGGACGTGATCGCACGCAGCTACTGGCACAGCTACGGGCTGCCGGTTGCAGTCACGCGCTTCGCCAATATCTACGGAGGCGGCGACCTGAACTTCTCACGCCTGGTCCCCGAGGCGGTGTGCGCGGCGCTGGACGGTCGCCCACCGGTGCTGCGCTCCGACGGCTCGCCGGAGCGCGACTTCCTGTACGTCGAGGACGCGGCAGCTGCGTACCTGGCGATCGCAGATGAGCTCGACCGCGACGAAGTGCGCGGCGAGGCGTTCAACGCCGGCGAGGGGCGACCGTACCGGGTCGGCGAGGTGGTCGAGACGATCGCCCGCCTCTCGGGCACGGGCGTCGAGCCCGAAATCCGGGGGGAGGGAAACCCCGCGGGGGAGATCGACCGCCAGTTCGTCGACCCGAGCAAGCTGCGCACCCGCTGCGGATGGGAGCCGTCCGTGACGCTCGAGGCCGGCCTCGAGCGCACGATCGACTGGTACCGGGAGCACCCCGGCGTGCGCCCCGCCGGCTGAACGGCTCC
This sequence comes from uncultured Solirubrobacterales bacterium, assembly GCA_963729075.1. GTDB lineage: Bacteria > Actinomycetota > Thermoleophilia > Solirubrobacterales > 70-9 > WHSW01. The sequence goes on from CAVSMU010000010.1 coordinate 46,510, forward strand.
GTGCAGCCCCGATAAGGGCCGTAGCGCCGAGAGGATCGGGCGCCGTTCCCGCGTAATGCGCTCTCGGACCGACAGAGAGGACCGGCGCGATGCGCGACGAGCACCGCACGGGGGGAAACCTGGTCCGGGCCGCGCCGATCGCGCTGCTCGGCACGATCCTGGCCCTGGCCGCGTGGCCGCAGACGCCTCGCGCGGCCGTGACCCACGTGGTCCAGCCCGGCGAGAGCCTCTGGGGGATCGCGGTGGCCAACAACCTTACGACCCGAACCGTGGCCGTCTTCAACGGGCTGCCCGAGGACGCGCTGCTGATCGCCGGCGAGTCGATCGAGGTCCCCACCGTCGACGAGGGGGCGGCGGCGCTCGCGAGCGCCGGCACGGCCTCCACCGCAGTATCCGGTGCCGGCACCGACCACCTGGTTCAGCCGGGCGAGAGCCTGTGGTCGATCGCGTCGGCGAACGGCCTCACCGTGCAGGAGGTCGCCTCGTTCAATGGCCTGGCCGAGGATGCGCTGCTGATCGCCGGTGAGACGATCCAGGTGCCCGGGGTGTCGAGTGGCACTTCGGCGGGAACGACGGTCGACCCGAGCACCGGCCTCGCCTACCTGTGGTCGCCCGAGGGCAGCGTCCCCCTCGACCCCGCCGCGGCCGCATCATTCGAGCAGATGCGCCAGGCGGCGCTGAGCCAGTTCGGGATCGACCTCTACCCGGCCGGCCTGCTCTCCGGATATCGCACCTACGAGCAGCAGGCCTACCTCTACGACCTCTATCTCTCCGGCCAGGGGGCCCCGGCGAACCCGCCGGGCACCTCCTCGCACGAGTACGGCGCCGCGGTCGACCTGGCGGACCCGGCGATGCGCACCGTGGTCGACCAGATCGGGGGCGTCTATGGCTGGGCGGCGACGATCCCGTCGGAGTGGTGGCACGTCGCGTATGTCGGTGGCTAGTCTGCCGGCATGAACGACGCCCCGACCGACGTCCAGGACGACGCCCGCAAGCAGGCGATCAGGCGGCTGAAGGCCAAGCGCGACTTCAAGTCCTTCCTCGGCACGGCGGCGATCGTGATCGTCGTCGTCATCGTGGTCTGGGCGCTCAGCGACAGCGACTACTTCTGGCCGATCTGGGTCATTCTCGGCCTCGGGATCGCCCTCTTCTTCAGCGGCCTGCAGGCCTACGGTCCGCACCGCGGCCCGATCACCGAAGCCGAGATCCAGCGGGAGATCGACAAGGGCACCTAGCTCGCGGCGGCGGCGCGCTAGTCCGACCGCCCGGCGGCTTCCAGGGCCTCCGCTCGCGTGGAGTAGGAACGTCGCTCAGCGAGCCGACCGTCCCGGATGGTCCAGACCTCGGCCAGCTGGACGCTGATCTCCTGGCGCCCGCCCTTCGGCACGGCGTGCTGGGTGCTCATGACGACAACCCGCTGTCCGGCGTCCACTACCTCGTCGACCTCCAGTCGAACGCTCTCGAACTGCGCGAACAGGTCCTCGTTGTAGCTCCGGACGGCATCCCTGCCGCGATAGACGCCTGCCGCGGGCGCGTTCGCGTAGGTGTGGAACTCGATCTCGGGGTGGAGGCCGTCAGACGCGGCCTCGAGGTCGTTGCGGGCGACGGCCGCATAGACCTGGCGAATGAGCTCGATGTTCTCCTGCGACATCGCCCGCTCAGTATCCCGCGTGCGCTGTCTGGAGCCTCTACGGGATCACGAACGCAAACGGCTGATTGAGCCGCACAGCGTGAAGCCTCCCAACCAGGAGCAGGGCAAGCGTCGAGACGACGTTGGCGTAGGTGATGCGCGGGCGCATGGAAACCCCTTCTGGAAGCTGTAGCGACCAGCCGAGCCTCTCGCATCGGGCGTGCCGAAGCAAACGAGGCGCTTGGGAGGCGCTGGTGCCTAGTCCGTCAGGCCGGCGGCTCCGAGGGCGTCGTCCCGTCTGATGTAGAAACTCACCTTCGCCACCCTGCCTCCGCGCATCACAAAGAGGAACCAGAAATCCCCCTCGACCGGAGCGCCGCTGGCTTGCCCGCGCGCCGTCTGACGAACGCGCACCAAGACCCGCTCACCGGCATCGATGAACTCCTCCGGGGTCACCGACCACTCGCTGAAATCTTCCGTCCAGTCAGCGGTGGCGCTGAGAAAGCCCTCCTTGCCGTGGTAGGTCGTCCCATCCGGGTCGGCTCGATAGGTGACCAGGTCCTCGGCCATCAAGTCGAGCATCCGGCTCAAATCTCCCTCTTGGAAGGCGTCGAAGCCCTCGCGCACGAGCTCGACGTTCTCCTGCGACATCGCCTACCCCGACAGCCCGGCGGCTTCGAGGGCTTGCCGACGATCAAGAAATGCCCGTATTCGAGTGACGCGGCCATCCTCGAAGCTCCAAACGTGAAAGAGCGGGACCCGAGCGCTGGCTCCGCTCCCAGCGCCTGTTCCCAGCCATTGCATCGAGGCGAGCACCCGGTCGCCGTTAGCGATGAACTCAGCCGCCGCGAATTCCATATCTGGAAAGACCTCCTGCAACTTCCCGAACACGGCACGGATGCCGTCATGGCCGTGATAGGTCGTGGAGTCGGGAATCTCTGGAGGTTCGGTGACCTCAATATTGGGATCGCACAACTCGAAAAGCATCGCGAGGTCCCCGGTGGCGATAGCGGAGTACACCGCCCGGAGCCTTTCGACGTTCTCCTCCGACATCGCCCGCCCAGTATCTCGCGCCGGCAGGGCGTGAGGCGGGTCCTAGTCGGGGCTCATCAAGTCTCGATCGGCGCCGGTCTCAGCGGCTCGGTCTCGGGCGCGAGCAGAGAGACCTCGGCGGCGGTGTTCGATTCCGGATCGATCTGGCTGTGAAAGGCGCGCACCCGTCGGCCGATCGCCTGCTGTACCTCGGCCGAGTCCTGGAGATGCGTTAACCGTCGTCATAGCCGGGAAGGCGGAGAGTCTGACCGGAACGGTGTGGTGGGGCGGGGCCGCATCCCGGTTATCGAGCGACCGGCGCCGCCCACTCTCGGCGGCGCCGTCGCGTGTGGGGCGGACTGACGGATGAGGCGACCATCTCAGCCGGACCCCTTGACCTCACACGCCGCTCGCGTTGGAGCCGCTCTCCGGGCGCAGACAAAGCCTGTAAGGCAGGAGTCCGCCCGGTGTTAGATTGGCGCCGTGGAGCGCGGAGGCCCGGAGCGGCAGCCCGACGAGCAGAAAGACCCCCGCCTGGCAATCCAGCGGGGGGTCATCGGGCTACACAAGGAGTTGTTCGGGCGGGGGCCCGTGAGAAGCAAGCTCTACATGCACGAGGATTCGGTGCTGCTCTTGATGTACGAGGGTCACACGACGGGCGAAGACAGCCTGCTCCAAGCGGGCGAGGGGCGGACGGTGGCCCAAGGCCGAGTCGATGTCTCAGAGCGTGCCCGGACACGCTTCATCGAGGTGGTCGAGCGCACCACGGGTCGCAAGGTGATCGGCTTCATGACCAGCAGCCAGCAGGACCCCGATCTGCTCGTGCACGTCTACGTGCTAGCGCCGACCGACCTCGTCAGCGTCGCAGAGGAAAAGACCCCGCCTTCGACTGGCTAGCCCCGGCGCCTGTGCCGCTGTTCGGGCGCCGGGGCGCGGGAAAAGTGACCTCTGTTGCACGGGTAAGGCCAGCCGAAGCGAGACCTTCAAAGAAGAGCCTACCCGCTGGTCGAGCGCGGGAAGCGGCCAGGCGATTCCGTCGCGCCACGCGCCGGCTTGAGCACACTGACGATGCCGCCCTCAGCGAATGGGCAGAAACGGCATCAGCAAGCGATGAACGAGGCACGCGCCCGGCAGGATTCGAACCTGCGGCCTCCCGCTCCGGAGGCGGGCGCTCTATCCACTGAGCTACGGGCGCCGGGCGGCCCAGTCTAGTCGCGGGCGGGGGGCGCCGAGCGAAGCCGCGGGCTAGCTTTGAAGGGTGCCCGAGCAGCAGGTCAGCCACCCGATCTTCGCCCGCTTCTTCGATCGCTTCGTCGGCCGGGACAAGGATCGCGGCGAGGCCGAGTTGCGGCGAGAGCTGGTTGCTGGGCTCGCCGGCCGCGTGGCCGAGGTCGGTGCGGGCAACGGGATCAACTTCGAGCACTATCCATCCCCGGTCGACGAACTGATCGCCATCGAACCCGAGCCACGCCTGCGCCGCGCCGCGGCCGAGGCGGCTCCGGGGGCACCGGTGCGGACGGAGGTCGTCGACGGCATGGCTGCGGAGCTGCCGCTCGATGACGGCTCGCTCGACGCCGTGGTGGTCGCCGGCGTCCTCTGCTCCGTCCCGGATCAGGGCGCGGCGCTCGCCGAGTTTCGCCGCGTCCTTCGCCCAGGGGGCGAGCTTCGCTTCTACGAGCACGTGCGCTCGCGGCGCGCCGCGTTCGCGCAATTTCAGGATCGCGTCGATCTCGTCTGGCCGTTGCTGATGGGCGGCTGCCATCCGAATCGGGACACCGGCGCCGCGATCGTGGCGGCCGGCTTCCGCCTCGAGCGCTGTCGCGGCTTCGGCTTTCCCGCGCACGCCCGCCTCTACCCGGTGCTGCCGCGGATCCTCGGTGTCGCCCGGGCCTAGACCGGGCGCGGCTACGCTCCGCGGCGTGGACATGGACCTGGTCTTCCTCGGAACCGGCGGCTCGGTGCCGACCGCGCGCCGCTCGACCGCGTGCTTGCTCGTCCGCGCCGGGGGCGATCGCCTGTTGTTCGACTGCGGGGAGGGCTCACAGCGCCAGATGCAGCGCTCGACCGGCCTCGTGCAAGTGGACGACATCTACGTCACGCACCTGCACGCCGACCACTACCTGGGCATCCCGGGGCTGCTCAAGACGTACGACCTGGGCGGCCGTGAGCGAGGGCTGCGCGTGATCGGGCCGCCCGGCCTGATCGACCTGTTCAAGTCCCTGCGACGCATCTTCGGCAGACTCGCGTACGAGGTGGAGCTGATCGAGCTCGGCGCGGGGGAGGCGGTGAGCTACGACGGCTACGAGGTGCGGTCGTTCGCGGTCGAGCACCAGATGACCGCCTACGGCTACGCGCTGGTCGAGGACGAGCGCCCGGGCCGCTTCGATCCGGAGGCCGCGCAGCGGCTCGGGGTCGCTCCCGGCCCCGACTTCAAGCGCCTGCAGGACGGAAACGCGGTGGAGGGCAGCTCCGGCCCGGTGAGACCAGGCGACGTGATGGGCTCGCCGCGGCGCGGCCGCAAGCTCGTCGTCGCCGGTGACACAGCCCCGTGCGAGATGACCGCGCTCGCCGCGCACGACGCGCAGCTGCTGGTCCACGACGCGAGCTTCGCCGACGAGGAGGCCGAGCGGGCGGGGGAGACCGGTCACTCGACCGCCAGCCAGGCCGCCCAGCTCGCCGCCGACGCCGGCGTCGACATGCTGGCGCTGGTGCACGTCTCCTCGCGCTACGACGTCGGCGCGGTGCTCGCCGAGGCCGTCGAGACGTTCGATCGGGCGATCGCCCCACGCGACTTCGATCTCGTCGAGATTCCGTTCCCTGAGCGCGGCCGCCCGCGCCTGATCGAGGGCGGGGCGAAGCAACGTCGCGCGGATCCCTCCGCACCAGCCGAGCCGCAGACCGCGTCGTGATGCTCGACGAGCGCCTCGCCCGCCACCTGCACCTCGAGTCCCTTCGGCATCGTGACCTGCACGCCGAGCACGAGGCGCACGTTCTCTTCCAGGCGTCGACGATCGGCGCCCTGCTCGACGGCGCCTACGACGGCGACGTCAGCTTCGCCGAGCTGGCCGAGCACGGTGACCTCGGCCTGGGGACGCTGAACGCGCTCGACGGCGAGATGATCGCGCTCGACGGCCGCTTCTACCGCGCCGACGTCGGCGGCGCGATCGGCGAGGTCCCCCCGTCCGCACGGAGCCCCTTCGCCGCCCTTGCCTGGTTCGAGCCGACCGTCGAGCGGCAGTTCGAGCGACCGCTCGACTACGAAGAGCTGCTCGGCGAGCTCGACCGTGCGGCGGCCGATGCCGAGGCCACCTGCGCGCTTCGGATCGACGGGGAGTTCGAGCTCGTGCGCGCACGCTCGGTCCCGCGCCAGAGCCCGCCCTACCGGCCACTGGTCGAGGTGGTAGCCGACCAGCACGTGTACGAGCTGCGCGACCTACGCGGGACGCTGGTCGGGTTTCGGTTTCCCGACTACGCGGAGGGGATCGAGGTCGGCGGCTACCACCTGCACTTCATCTCCGCCGAGCGCGACCGCGGCGGCCACGTGCTCGGGTGCACGATCCGGCGTGGCGTGGCGCAGATCGATGTCGCCGGCGGCCTGCACGTGGAGCTGCCGCCCGGGGTCGTGCTCGACTCGCCGGCCCTCGACCGCGCGATCAGCAGCGCGATCGATCGGGTCGAGCGGGAGAGTTAGCCGAGCGGCGCCACCTGATCGGCGATCGTGTAGGCGAGCGCCGGCGCCTGGTCCTCCTGGAGGAAGTGCTTGGCGGGGAGCAGCACCGGGTCGTCGACGCCGAGCACTCGCTGGGCGACGCGCAGCAGGTCGATTCCGAGCGCTGGGTCGCGTTCGCCCCAGACGATGCGCGCCGGCCACGGGCGGTCGGCGAGCCCCTCCCAGAGGAACCGCTGCTTTTCCTCGGTGAGATCGAAGCTCCGCATGATCCGGAGGAAGGCGCGGCCGCGATCGAGCCTGGTGAGCAGAGCGTCGTAGGCATAGATCTCGGCCGTCGACATCGCCCTGCGATCGGCCAGGCCCTGGGCGCGAAAGAGGGCGGCGAAGAGCGGCCGCGGCGTCGCGTGGAGCCAGAGCTCGCCGAGGCCGCGGACCGCGAACGGCTGCATCGTCCACGGGCGCCGGAAGGTCGCCGGGTTGAGCATCGTGTTGAGCGCGGTCAGGCTCAGGACCCTGTCCGGGTTGCGGATCGCCCACTCGCAGCCGATCGGCCCGCCGATGTCGTGAACGACCAGGTGACAGCGATCGATCTCGAGCGCATCGATGGCCTGGCCAAGCCACTCCGCGAGCCCCGACCACGAATAGTCGAAACGCTGGGGGCGGTCGGCGAGCCCGAGGCCGGGAAAGTCGAACGCGGTCGCACGCAGGCCCTGATCCGCGAGCGGTCCGAGCACCTTGCGGTAGGTGAACGAGCTCGCCGGGACCCCGTGTAGGAGCACGACGTCCGGGCCCGAGCCCTGCTCGCGTACGAAGCTCCGCACGCCGCCCGCCTCGAACCGGCGCCCGGCGGCGCTGTGGATATCGATCACCTGGGCGACCTCGGCGTTCACGGGAGGATCATTAGCGAAGCGTCGGCAGGCGCGATACGGAGCGGTCGATATCGCGAGAGAGCGTCGAGCGGCTGCGAGCCCCTCCATGCCATGGCTGGGGGCGCCCTGCTCGACTCGGGTGCCCACCACACGCGCCGCAGTGCGGCGGCCGCAGCCGCGACCACCGCCAACTCCGGCGCCGCGTCGCTGGCGCGGAGGCTCGAAGAGCGCCGTGATCGCGGCCCCGAGCAGGAAGCCCGCGCTGGCGAGCGCCTCGAGCAGGCCAGGACCCGGGCCTGGTAGTGGCGCGCGTGATCTCCTGGACCGCGGTCTCCCAGCGCGATCCATTGGCCGCCGTTGCCGATCCCGCCGGCAGCCGATTATTGCGGCTCCCGATCGCATTGAAATCCGCCGGAACCGGAACCCGGCGGGTTAGACTGGCCCTTGACGGTCGAATCGAGCACACCGGGAGCGGAGTCTCCTGAAGGGGGGCGTGGCGGCGAGGCGCTGATCGGCGCAACGCTGCAGGGTCTGGATCCGGGCGCGGCTGAGGTCGGCCACGTGGCGACGATCGCCGAGGCCTTTCAGCGGAGCCTGCTGCCGGAACGCCTTCCGGAGGTCGCCGGGCTGGCGTCGTCGGCCCGCTACATGGCGAGCCCGACCGACGCCCAGGTGGGCGGAGACTGGTACGACCTGATCGCGCTCCGCGACGGCCTGGCGGGGATCGCGATCGGCGACGTCGTCGGCAGCGGTCTCGAGGCGGCGGCAAAGATGGCGAGGCTGCAGAACGCGCTGCGCGTCTACGCAGTCGACGGCCTGCGCCCCTCGGTGGCTCTTGAGCGGATGAACAGCTTCGCGCGCGAGGCGGCCGGCGGGCCGGCGGCGACGGTGTTGTACAGCATCATCGATCCCGAGAATGGCCGGATGGACCTGGCGAGCGCGGGCCATCCACCGCCGCTGATCATCGGCCCGCACGGAGACGCCTGGTTTGCCGACGGCCCCGCCGGCACCCCGCTCGGCGTGGCCCGTTACCCGGTCTACGAGGAAACCACGATCTCCCTGGAGCCCGGCGCGACCGTCCTCCTCTACACCGACGGCTTGATCGAGCGTCCGGGCGTTTCCTTGGACGAGGGTCTCGATTGGCTCCGCGGCCTCGTCAGCAGCTCCAGTGACCTCGACGATCTCTGCTCCATGCTCCTGCGCGCCTCCTGTCACGAGGCGTCTCAGGCAGACGACGTCACCTTGCTCGCCGTTCGTCTCGAGTCGGTCGAGCCAGAGCCGATCGAGCTCACGCTTGAGGCCGAGCCGGAATCGCTGGCGTACATGCGCCGGGTCCTGGGGCGATGGCTGCGGGTGGCGGGCGCGGACGACGCCGAGACATACGAGATCCTCGTCGCCTGCGGAGAGGCATGCGCGAACGCGGTCACTCACGCCTACCCCGCCGGGGATACCTCCTCCTACGTGGTTGAGGCGCGCCAGCGCGACGGCGTGGTCGAGATCGAGGTCCGGGACTTCGGACGCTGGCGGACGCGCGTGGGTTCGGAGGGCGGCGGGCTGAGGCTGATCTCACAACTCGCGGACGAGCTCGAGCTCGACCGCGCCGCGACCGGCACCGTGGTGCGCATGCGCCGGGCGGTGAGGGCGCCGCCGCCCCAGGCGCCGCAGGGCCACCGGTGAGAGAGCTCACGGTCGACTTCAGCGGGGCCGGCCGGCCGACCAGGATGCTCGAAAGTGCTCCATCGCCCCCGCGAGCGGGCCGCTGACGTCGCCGCCCGAGGCGAGCACCTCGCCGACACGGTTCGAGAACGCCTGCAGGAGCAGTAGCTCATTCCGACCGATCGGCCGGCTGACCCGCGCGCCGAGCGCGATTACCCCGAGCAGCCGGCCGCCGCCCATCATCGGCACCGCGATCAACGTGCTGTGCGAGGAGCCAACACCTTCCTGGCAGAACTGGGACCGTCGCTCCAGCGCCGCTCTGCCCAGCGGGCCGTCGCCGAGCGCGACGAGCTCGGGCAGCTCGAGGCCGTGCGTCTCCCTCACCGCGACGCGGCGCACTGAGAGGCCATCCTCCTCGGACAGGTAGACCCCGCCCCCGTCGACGTCGTAAAGCGTCACGAGCCCGCCGAGCATCCGCTGGAGCGCCGCCGAGGTTTTGGCGCTGAGATTGCGCGGTGGCAAACGTCTCTCCGCAGGTGCGGCCACGGTGTCCATCCCGATCTCGCCGCGCTGAAGCGCCAGCGCCACGGCGTGCGAGCGCGTCGTGGCACCCAGCTTCGACATCGCGTTGCGAACGTGCGTGCGCACTGTCTCAGGGGACAGAACGAGCTCGGCGGCGATCTGCGCCCCGCTCCGCCCCTCGGCGAGCATGCTCAAGACTTGGCGCTCACGTTCGGTCAGGACCGGACGCTTGTCGTCGGCATCGTCGGCCCGAGAGCCATTTGCCGCCACAGTTTCCCCCTTAGATACACAGATTCCCTTCTATGTAACCCGCTAGCTCATCTGCCTTTTCAAACGCTCTCACCCGCGGTTATGTCACGCGCTAGTTCGTCTGCCCTTCAAACGCTCGCGCTTGCCACGCACGGATGCGGCGGAGCGCGAAGCGCTCGGTTGAGCGGAATTCAGCTTGCCAATCGGGGTTCCGGGTGAGCGGTTGGTACATTCCGCCTGTCGGTTCCTTTAACTGCGTCCACGGGGGGCGAAACCCGCATGGGGATGGGGGATTCGGGCTCCCGAGCCACGGTGCGCCACACAAAACGCCACGCCGGGCGCCAAAGGCATCCACGAGTCCAGTGGCGCGCGCCGACCGGGGTCTTGGGCAATATTCGACGATCGTGAGGTTCGACCAACCACGTGATCGGGTCGGCCGCCCAGAGGCGAGTCCGCTTGACTCGCTGACCGGATCGGTTCGCTAGCCGTGCCTACGCTCCCGCCTGGCTGGTCGCTTCGGCTGACCGTCTGCTGGGCGGCCGCCTCGACGAAAATCCGCGAAGAGAACCTGGAGAGTCTCGTAGAAGGGGGGTGTGCGGGAGGACGCGGACCTCGACTTTAAGCAGGAGCACTACGGGAACAGCGAGCAGGACCGGCGAGAGCTGGCTGGCGATCTGGCGGCGATGGCAAACGGACGAGGCGGGCTCATCATCGTCGGGAGCGCGAGGAGAACGACGTCGCGGTCGAGCGGACGTCCGTGGAGGGGACGATCGGCTCAACGCGCCTCGACTGCGAAGCTGACGCGGTGACTGGCCTACGCGGCGAGCGTCTCGTCGAGCCAGTCGAAGGCGCGCTGGTCGTACAGCGGCCGGTTGCCCATCTCGCAGTGATCGCCGGCGCCCTCGGCAGCCGTGAAGCGCAGCAGAGTCTTCGGACACGTCAGCGCCTCGTAGACCTGGTCGGCGCTGCGGGCGAGCGGATCGTTCTCCGCGTGGGTGAGCAGTGTGGGGCAGCGGATGGATTCGAGCCGCCCGTCCATAGTGAATGGAACAGTGGCGCGGAAGTACTCGCCCAGCGCATCGACCCCGTGCACCCAGAAGGCTCGCTGCTCGACCGCCCAACGCTGGGCCCGGTCCTTGTGTATCGCTTCGGCGAGCGGCTCCAAGGCGGTGTCGTCGATGTCCGGATAGCGCTCAATCACAGCTTCCGGGACCTTGGCCGCGCGCAGGCGACCGATCATGCCCGCCCCGATGCTGTGGAGGGCGGGGTCGGCGATGCAGGCCGCGATCCGGGGCTCACCGGACGCCGCTCGAAGTGCGAGGTGCCCGGCTAGGCTCCAACCGGTGAGTGCGACGCGATCCGGATCGACGTCGTCAAACTCGAGGGCGGCGTCGACGACCGGGCGGATCACCGTCTCCCAGTCCGGAGCGGATCGGGAGCCCCTGCTCGATCAGGACGGCGCCCTGGCCGGGGGCGTCGAAGACGAGGCAGTGGTAACCGCGGCTCAGCGCCGGCACCGCTTGGGCGTAGAACGACTCGTAAAGCGTTGAGTCATAGCCACTGAGCACGATCAGGAGCGGCCGGGGGCCATCCGTCGCGGTCCGAAACAGATACCCGGGCATCCGAGCTTCGTCGAGCAGGATCTCGATCGCCTCACCCGCGGGGTCGAGCAGTGCGGCCGCCTTGTCGAAGGCGCCGCGCTGGGCGCCGAATCCCTCGGCCAGGCGCGGATCGACCGGCGCTCCGAAGAGCGGGTGATACGAGAGCGAGTTGTAGATGCAGGCACGGAGGTACGCCTCGCGCGCGCTGACTCGGTGACCGGCCTCCGCGGAGTCATCACCATCCTGCTCTCGTCGGTCGGCCAGATCGCGCCAGGCGCGAAACCAGGAGTCGTCGTTCCCGTCCTCGATCAGCTCGCAGGTTGCCTGGACCTCGCCCAGCACACCGCCCCCGTAGGGAGCCAGCCCGAGCGCCAGCCACAACGTGAATTCCTCGAAGAGAGGATCGTCGAAAAACAGCCCCACCTGGCGACAATAGCCGAGCGAGGCCACTCATCGGGCGAGTGGGGTCGGACCGCGACCGCTCGGCTCAGCCCGCGGCGCCTTGCTCTCGCCGTGGGAATTCGCCGAGGACCGCAGGGACGACGACGAGCACGAGTTTTGGTAGCGCCTCAGAAGTAGCGCTTTGGACTGCCACGAAAAGCAAAACCTTCCAGGGGTGCGCCACACGTGCGCCACACAGAGACACGATTTCAGGGGGTCTAAGGGGGTCGAGGGGGTTTCGTCGCCCGCGGAGCCTCGCCCACGTTGCGGCCTTTGTTCATGCGGGATTCCGCTCCCCGAGCGGGTTCCGAGGGCGCGGCTGGTACTCTCGCCCCGTCGGTTCCTTTAACCCGGTCCAGCGAGGCCAGGAAGGGGCACGTGTAAATGGCTGACCCGGACAGGGTCGTACTCGACCGCGACGAGCTGCGCCGCACCCTCCTGCGGATCGCACACGAGATCGTGGAGAAGAACCCCGGATCGCAGCCGGTGGCGCTCGTGGGCATCCATACGCGCGGGGCGGTGCTCGCCCGGCGCCTGCACGCGCTGGTCGGCGAGCTGACCGGCGCCCCCGTGCCGCTGGGCGACCTCGACATCTCCTTCTACCGCGACGACCTGCCCAACCGCGAGCCGGACGCCCAGCCCGTCGTCCACTCGTCCCATCTCGACTTCGAGCTCGACGGGCGCACGGTGGTGCTCATCGACGACGTGCTGTTCACGGGGCGCACTGCGCGTGCGGCGATCGACGCCCTGTTCGACTACGGGCGCCCGCAGCGGGTCCAGCTCGCCGTGCTCGCCGACCGCGGCCACCGCGAGCTGCCGATCCGGCCGGACTACGTGGGCAAGAACCTGCCGACGGCGCGCGACGAGCGGGTCAACGTCCGGCTCGAGGAGGTTGACGAGGTCGACGAGGTGACCATCGACCGTGCGGGCGCCGAGGCTGCAATCACAGGAGAGGATGGAACATGAGGCATCTGCTGGCGATCGAGGACCTCGACCGCGACGACATCGAGCGGATCATGTCCCGGGCGTCGAGCTTCGCCGAGGTGGGGCGGCGCGACATCAAGAAGGTCCCGGCTCTGCGCGGGCGGACGATCGTCAGCCTGTTCTACGAGTCGAGCACGCGGACCAGCTCCTCGTTCGAGCTCGCCGCCAAGCGGCTCTCCGCAGACGTCGTCTCGATCAAGGCGGCCGGCTCCGCGGTCGACAAGGGCGAGTCGCTCAAGGACACGATCGCGACCCTCTCGGCCTACGCGCCCGAGGCGATCGTGATCCGCCATCCGTATGCCGGCGCGGCGAAGCTCGTCACCGGTTGGACCTCCGCCGCCGTCGTGAACGCCGGGGACGGCAAGCATGAGCATCCGAGCCAGGCCCTGCTCGATACGTACACGTTGCTCGATCGGATCGGCTCGCTGGAGGGCAAGCGCATCTGGATCGTCGGCGACGTGCTCCACAGCCGCGTCGCGCGCTCCTGTGCGATGTGCTTCCGAACGATGGGCGCCGAGGTGACCCTCTGTGGCCCGCCGACCCTGATTCCGCGCGGCGTTACCGAAGCGCTCGGGACCGATGTTGCCCACGACCTCGGCCGGCTCGGCGAGGCCGACATCGTCTACGCGCTTCGCATGCAGAAAGAGCGAATGAACGAGTCTTTCGTTCCCTCGATCCGCGAGTACGCCACCCACTACCAGATCGACTCCCGCCGGCTCGCGCCACGCCAGCTGCTCATGCACCCGGGCCCGGTGAACCGCGGCGTCGAGCTCTCGCCGGAGGTGATCGACGGCCCCGCGTCGCTGATCACCGCCCAGGTCGAGAGCGGCCTCGTGGTGCGGATGGCGATCCTCTACGAGATCCTGACTAGCGGCGAGCCGCGTGGCGGGAGCGGTCGCCGCGACGACGTCGAGCTGCCGGCCCCGACGCCGATCGGGGAGCCGGCCTGATGGCGCACATGCGCCCTGTCTCCTCGCTCGACTGGCGGGGGAGCCAGGGGGAGCCCGAGCGCGACCTGGTCCTGCGCGGCGTGCGGGTGCTGGATCCGCGCGAGGGCATCGACGCAACTCACGACGTCGTGGTTCGCGACGGCGAGATCGCCGAGCTGGCCGCGGCCGGCGCCGACGGCCCGGAGGGCGCTGAGATCGTCGACGGCGAGGGCCTGTCCGTGTTCCCCGCGTTCTTCGATCCCCACGTCCACCTGCGCACGCCGGGACACGAGCACAAGGAGGACATCGAGACCGGATCGCGCGCGGCAGCGGCGGGCGGCTTCTGCGGGATCCTGGCGATGGCAAACACCGATCCGCCCGCCGACGATGCGGGCCACGTCGCCGCGCTTCGCGACCGAGCCCGGGAGCAGGCCGCCGTGCCGACGGGGTTCCTCGCCTGCGTCACCCGCGGGATGCTGGGCGCGGAGCTGACGGAGATGGCCGAGCTCGCCGACGCGGGCGCCGTCGGGTTCTCCGACGACGGGATGCCGATCACGAGCGGGCGCGTGCTCCGGCGAGCGCTCCAGTATCAGCGTCTCGTCGGCCTACCCATCGCGCTTCACGAGGAGGATCCCGAGCTATCGGCCGGCGGCTCGATGCACGAGGGTGCGGTCTCGGCGGCCCTCGGGATCGCCGGCGTGCCGTCGATCTCGGAGTCGACGATGATCGCCCGGGACGCCGCGATCGCCACGTTCGAGGGTGCGGCAATCCACGTCCAGCATCTCTCTGCGGCGGAGTCGGTCGCTGCGGTCGAGCTTGCGAAGTCGAACGGCCTACAGATCACGTGCGAGGCGAGCCCTCACCATCTGACGCTGACCGACGAGGAGGTTCGCAGCCTCGACGCTCGCTTCAAGATGAACCCACCGCTCCGCGCGCAGGCCGATCGCGAGGCCCTGATCGACGGTCTTCGCCGCGGCGTCATCGATTGCATCGCCACCGATCACGCCCCGCACGCGACCCACGAGAAGGAGGTCCCGTTCGAGCAGGCGGCGTGGGGCGTGATCGGCCTCGAGACGGCATTTCCTGCGGTGTTCACCGAGCTCGTCCTGCCCGGCGTGCTCGAACTGGAGACGGTGCTCGAGCGACTCACGGCCGGCGCCGCGCCGTTCGGGTTCGAACCGCCGCGGATCGCCCCGAGCGCGGAGGCCAACCTGGTCCTGGTCGACACCGAGGCCGAATGGGAGGCCGGGATCGAGGGCTGGGAGAGCCGGTCGGCGAACTCCTGCTTCGACGGCCGACGTCTGCGCGGCCGGGTGCTGATGACGGTCGCGGCCGGGCGGGTCGCGTACCGGCAACGGAGCTTCGCGATGGGGGTGGCGTGAGGCGGAGTCCGACAGGACGGAGCCGAGCCCGGCCGCTGTTGAGGCCGCTGATATGAGCAAGCTCGACGCACGGCAGGCCACGCTGGTTGTGATCGACGTTCAGGAGGCCTTTCGCAAGGCGCTGCCGAAGTTCGACGAGGTCGCCCGTGCCGTCGCCGCCCTCGTTCGGGGAGCGGAGGCGACCGGGGTGCCGATCGTGGTCACCGAGCAGTACCCGCAGGGACTGGGCCGCACGGTGGACGAGGTGGCGGAGCGCCTACCGGTTGGAGTGAAGCCGGTCGAGAAGGTGTGCTTCTCGGCCACCGAGGCCGACGGGTTCGACCTCGGCGAGCGCGAGCAGGCGGTCGTCTGCGGGATCGAGACTCACGTCTGCGTCAACCAGACGGTGCTCGACCTGCTCGACCAGGGGTACGAGGTGCAGCTGGTCGCCGATGCCGTCGGCTCGCGAACCGAGGAGAACAGGAGGATCGGACTGCTCAAGGCGGAGCGGGCGGGGGCGGTGTTGACCAGCGTCGAGACGGCGCTCTTCGAGCTCGTCGGCCGCGCCGGCACCGACGAGTTCAAGCAGGTTCAGAAGTTGGTGCTGGAGCTGGCGCCGAACGCATGAAAAAAGGCGCCTCAACAGCGGCGCGGCTCGGCTCCGTCCTGACGGACTCCGCCTCACAGCCCGGCTTCATCCTGCTCGAGGACGGGACGCGCTTCGACGGCGAGCTGGTCGGCAGTGGGGGAGAGGTCACCGGTGAGCTGGTCTTCAACACCTCGATCACCGGCTATCAGGAGGCCGTGACCGACCCGAGCTACGCCGGCCAGATCATCACCTTCACGTACCCGCTGGTCGGCAACTACGGAGTCGCGGCGGACGCGATGGAGTCCGATCGCGTCCATGCGCGCGGGGTGGTGATGCGCGAGGCCAAGAACGGCGAGGACGCCGCCGACGCCGAGGGCGGCTGGCTGGACTGGCTCGATGCCTGCGGGATCCCGGCGATCGGCGGCGTCGACACACGAGCTCTGGTTCGCCACATCCGCGACCGCGGCGCGATGCGCGGCGGGATCTTCGCCGCCGGGGTCGACGAGGCCGACGCGCACGCCCGGGTGCGCGAAGAGCCGCCGATGGACGGCGCCGACCTGGCGCGCACGGTGAGCCCGGGCGAGCCCGTCGAGCTGAGCGGCGACGGGCCGCACGTCGTCGGCATCGACACAGGGATCAAGCTGTCCATCATTCGGCAATTCCGCGAGCGTGGCTGCCGGCTGACCCTGCTGCCGTGCACGGCGAGCGCGGACGAGGTCCTCGCGCGCGACCCCGATCTGGTGTTCCTCGCCAACGGGCCCGGGGACCCGGCGGCGCTCGACTACGTGGTCGACGGCGTCCGCGGAGTGATCGGCCGCAAGCCCGTCGTCGGGATCTGCCTCGGCCACCAACTGCTCTGCCGCGCGGTCGGGCTCGAGACCTTCAAGCTGCCCTTCGGCCACCGCGGCGCCAACCACCCGGTCAAGGAGCTCTCCAGCGGAAGGATCGAGATCACCGCGCAGAACCACGGCTTCGCCGTTCGCCCGCCGGACGGCGGCGAGCGGATCGAGGGCGACAAGCCAGTCCGCTGGGAGACCGACTTCGGGGCGGCGGAGCTCTCCCACCTGAACCTCTACGACCGCACCGTCGAGGGGCTCGAGCTCAAGGAGGTCCGCGGCTGCACGGTCCAGTACCACCCCGAGGCCGGCCCAGGCCCGCACGACGCGCGGCACCTGTTCGATCGGTTCCTCGAGCTCGCGGATGGTGCGCGGTGAGCAACGTCGAGCTGGCGCGCCGGTTCTGGGGCCTGTGGTCCGACGAGGGCGCTGCCCGAGCTGATCAGAGCGCTCGGCGAATTCTTCACCGACGACCTCGAGTGGCGATCGCCGATCGCGGAGGTCTCCGGGGCCCGGCTGCTGGGGCGTCGAGGCCTTCGAGCGCCACGTCGCGGAGCTGATCGACGGCCTTCGGCGAGATCCGTGCCGAGCCTGCCGAGCATCGCCGAGCTGACGCTCCGACGCGGTCCGCTGCAAGGTCTGCATCCACCGGCAGAGGGTCGAGAGCGGGAGCGAGTCATCGACGCGCCGATGATCAGCCGTCGCAGCGCATGCGGGAGGGCGGATCGCCCTGGGCCTGGGGCTCGTTCGACCTCGACGGGTTGGCGAGCGCAGGTCCGAGGCCGTCGCGACTGCGGAGTGCGGGTGACGATCTGATGCCTAGACGCGACGACATCCACAAGATCCTGCTGATCGGCTCGGGGCCGATCGTGATCGGGCAGGCCGCCGAGTTCGACTACTCGGGGGTCCAGGCGTGCAAGGTGCTGCTCGAGGACGGCTATGAGGTCGTGCTCGTGAACTCCAACCCGGCGACGATCATGACCGATCCCGAATTCGCCGATCGCACGTACGTCGAGCCGCTGCGTCCGGAGTCGGTGGCGCGAATCGTCGAGAAGGAGCGCCCGGACGCGCTGCTGCCGACGCTCGGTGGCCAGACTGCGCTCAACCTGGCGAAGGCGCTTCACGACGACGGCACGCTGGAGCGCTTCGGCGTCGAGCTGATCGGCGCCGACTACGAGGCGATCCACCGGGCCGAGGACCGCGAAGCGTTCCGCCGGACGATGGAGGATGCGGGCCTCCGTGTGCCGTGGTCAGTGATCGTCGAGTCGGTGGCGGAGGTCGAGCGCGGCCTGGCGGCAGGCGAGATCAAGCTGCCGGCGATCGTCCGCCCGGCGTTCACGCTCGGCGGCCAGGGTGGCGGGGTGGGGCGCACCGAGACCGAGCTCCTCGGGGTCGTCTCGGAGGGCCTCGCGGCGAGCCCGATAAACCAGGTGCTGGTCGAGGAGTCGGTGCTCGGCTGGGGCGAGTTCGAGCTCGAGGTGATGCGCGACCGAAACGACAACGTCGTCGTCATCTGCTCGATCGAGAACGTCGACCCGATGGGCGTGCACACCGGCGACTCGGTGACGATCGCGCCCGCCCAGACGCTCACGGACCGCCTGTACCAGGAGCTTCGCGATCAGGCGCTGCGCGTGATCCGCGCCGTGGGGGTCGAGACGGGCGGCTCGAACATCCAGTTCGCAGTCAACCCCGCCACCGGGGAGATCGTCGTCATCGAGATGAACCCGCGGGTGTCGCGCTCCTCGGCGCTCGCCTCGAAGGCGACCGGCTTCCCGATCGCGAAGATCGCAGCGAAGCTCGCCGCGGGCTATGCCCTCGAGGAGATCGACAACGACATCACCGGGGTCACGCCGGCCTCCTTCGAGCCCACGATCGACTATGTGGTCACCAAGGTCCCGCGGTTCGCGTTCGAGAAGTTCCCGGGAGCCGAGGGGGCGCTGACCACCCACATGAAGTCGGTCGGCGAGGCGATGGCGATCGGCCGCACGTTCCGAGAGTCGTTCGCGAAGGCGATGCGCTCGCGAGAGCTCGACGCGGAGCCGGACCTCACCGGCGAGACGGAGGAGCTGCTGGCCCGGCTCGAGACGCCCGCGCCCGATCGATTCGACGTGCTGCTCGAAGTCTTTCGCCGCGGCGCAGAGATCGCTGAGGCGGGACGCCGGACCTCGATCGATCCGTGGTTCCTGCGCGAGCTGCACGCCCTGGCCGTCGACGGCGACGGCACGGACGGTCTGGAGCGCACGTACCGCTCCGTCGACACCTGCGCGGCCGAGTTCGAGGCCCGAACGCCGTACTACTACTCGGCTCACGAGCGCAAGGCCCCGCTTCAGGGCGAAGTGCGGCGCGGGGACCGCGACTCGGTCGTAATCCTCGGCTCGGGACCGAACCGGATCGGCCAGGGGATCGAGTTCGACTACTGCTGCGTGCACGCCGCGATGACGGTGCGCGAGTCGGGTCGCGACGCGGTGATGATCAACTGCAACCCCGAGACGGTCTCCACCGACTACGACACCTCCGACCGCCTCTACTTCGAGCCCCTGACGGTCTCGGACGTGCTCGCGGTGATCGAGGTCGAGCGCCCGGAGGGCGTGATCGTCCAGTTCGGCGGCCAGACGCCGCTGCGGCTCGCCAAGGCGCTGCAGGAGGCGGGCGTCGAGCTGCTCGGGACGCCGGTCGATGCCATCGACCTCGCCGAGGACCGGGGGCGGTTCGGCGCCCTGCTGCGCCGGCTCGAGGTCGCGCACCCGCCGTACGGCACCGCGCACTCCGCTGAGGAGGCGGCGGTGATCGCCGAGGACGTTGGGTTCCCGCTGCTGGTGCGGCCGTCCTACGTGCTGGGCGGCCGGGCGATGGAGATCTGCTATTCGCCGGAGCAGCTCGACGCCTACCTGCGGCGCCACGTCAAGGCCGACCAGGAGCACCCGCTGCTGCTCGACCGCTTCCTCGAGGATGCGATCGAGGTCGACGTGGACGCGCTCGCCGACGGCTCGGACTGCGCGGTCGCGGCGATCATGCAGCACGTCGAGGAGGCGGGTGTTCACTCCGGAGACTCGGCATGCGTGATTCCGCCGATGAGCCTCGGCGAGGAGATGCTCTCCGAGATCCGCGAGACGACCCGCCGCCTTGCGCTCGAGCTCGGCGTCGTGGGGCTGATCAACATCCAGTACGCGGTCGCGGGCGGACAGCTGTACGTCATCGAGGCGAACCCGCGCGCCTCGCGCACGGTGCCGTTCGTCTCGAAGGCGATCGGAGCGCCCCTGGCAAAGCTGGCCTGCCGGCTGATGCTCGGCGAGCCGCTCGCCGACATCGAGCTGCCCACGATGCACAACGGCCACGTCTCGGTCAAGGAGGCGGTCCTGCCGTTCGCCCGCTTCGCCGGCGCCGACTCGGTGCTCGGGCCCGAGATGAAGTCGACCGGCGAGGTGATGGGGATCGCCGGCGACTTCCCGACGGCGTTCGGCAAGGCGCAGGCCGCCGCCGGGGTCACGCTGCCCACCGAGGGCACGGTGTTCATCACGGTGACCGACAGCGACAAGGCCGCTGCGACCCAGCTCGCGACGCGCTTTCACGATCTCGGCTTCGAGATCATCGCCACCAAGGGCACCGCACAGGCGATCTCGCGAATGGGCATCCCGGTGCGCGCGATCAACAAGATCGTCGACGGCTCGCCGCACGTGGTCGACTTCATCCGCAACCGCGAGGTCGATCTCGTGATCAACACGCCCACCGGCAGCGGCGCCCGGTCGGACGGCTACGAGATCCGCAACGCTGCGGTGCGCAACGGGATTCCCTGCCTCACGACGATGACCGGCGCCTCCGCGGCCGCGCGCGCGATCTTCGCAGTGCGCGAGCGTGGAGCGGAGCCGCTGTCCCTCCAGGAGCTCCATGGAATCGACCGCTCACGGATCGCGGAGCGTCGCTCGCCGACCACCCGGGCCGAGCGTTGAGGGCGGCGGACGAAAGGGTCCTGGCGCCGTTCGGGCGGCGGCGCTGCGAGGTGGTCGCCAACGAGGCGAGCGGGGGGTACCGGGTCGTCTCCGCAATGGACACGAGCGGGCCGCCACCGCGCGCGGGGCAGTTCTACATGCTGACCGCGGATGGCTGGGGTGGCCCGAACGGGCGGCCCTACCTCCCGCGCGCGTTCGCCGTCGCCGAGGCGGAGGCGGGTCCCACGGGTGTGCGGCTCGACTTCCTGCTCGACGCAGTCGGCCCGGGCACGGAGCGCATCGAGGCGTTGCCGCTCGGCGCCGGCCTGCACGTCACCGGTCCGCTCGGGCGGCCGTTCTCCCCTCCGGGGGCCCTCTCGCCGGCGGCCGCGGGCGCGATCCTGGTCGGCGGCGGGATCGGGGTCGCAACGCTGGCGCTTCTGCAGCGAGAGCTCTCCGAGCGGGCGGTCCCACAGCGGGTCCTGCTCGGCTTTCGCGATCGTGCCCACGCGGGCGGGCTGGATCTCTTTCGCTGCTCGGAGGTGCGGACGGCGTCCGAGGACGGCCACACAGGTCACCAGGGCTACGTCACCGACCTGCTCGCAGTCCTGCTGGAGGGGGATGACGCCGGCTCGGCGGTCGTCTACGCCTGCGGGCCTCCGGCGATGCTCGAGGCCGTTCGCGACCTCTGCGCGGCCCGGGCAGTGCCCGCGGAGCTCGCGCTCGAGACGCCGATGGCCTGCGGCTTCGGGTCCTGCCTCGGCTGCGCCGTGCCGCTCCGTGACGGCGGCTACATGAGGCTGTGCGTGGATGGCCCGGTCGTGCGCGCGGAGGAGATCGAGACCGCGATGGTGGCCGGATCGGGGCACTGATGAGCGCCGACCTCTCGCTCGAGCTCTGCGGCATCCGCCTCGAGCACCCGATCCTCAACGGGTCGGGCACGTTCGACGCCATCGCGGCGCGCCGCGCCTTCGGTGACGCGGTCGACGAGCGCCTTCCCTTCAGCGCATACGTCTCGAAGACGATCACACCCGAGCCTCGGGCCGGTAACCCGCCGCCGCGCCTGTACGAGACGCCGGCGGGCATGATCAACTCGATCGGGCTGCCCAACAAGGGGCTCGAGGGCTTCCTGAGCGAGGATCTGCCCGAGCTCGCGCGCCTGCCGGTGCCGTTGTGCGTATCGGTGATGGCGCCGAGCCGTCCGGGCTTCGCGGCTCTGATCGAGCGGGTTGGGGCGCGCGACGAGGTCGCGGCGATCGAGGTGAACGTCTCCTGCCCGAACGTGAAGTCGGGGCTCATCGTGGGCGAGCAGCCGGGCGAGACCTTGGCGCTGCTCGAGGTGATCCGGCCGCTGACCGAGAAGCCGCTCATCGTCAAGCTGACTCCGAACTGCTCCGACCCGGCGGCGGTCGCGCGGGCCGCCGCGGATGGGGGAGCGGATGCCGTCTCGCTGATCAACACCCTCCGTGCCACCGGGCTCGATCCCACGACCCTCGATCCCTGGCTCGGCGCGACCAGCGGTGGTTTGTCGGGGCCGGCGATCCGGTCGATCGCGCTCGATCAGGTCCGCCGAGTGACGGCGGAGGTCTCGATCCCGGTGATCGGCATGGGCGGGATCGAGACCGGCGCCGATGCGCTCGGCTTCCTGGCCCGCGGCGCGAGCGCCGTGGCCGTCGGAACGGCGAGCTTTCGCGACCCCGCCGCGGCCGAGCGGATCCGCGCGGAGCTCGCCGCGGAGCTCGCCGAGCGCGGCCTCGATCGGCTCCCTGCGGTGGAGGTCGGGTCGACCTCGACTTGAGGTCGACCCGAATTTCGCCGAAAACGCAGCGAATCGCCTTGCACCTACCTCGAACGGGGATATACTCGCCGCCGCCGATGGCCCCCGCCTCCGTCGACACCGCCTCCGCTGCCGTCCCAGCCAGAACCCACGAGCAGCGGATGCGGGCCCTCCGCCGGGCCAACGAGATCCGCTCCGCGCGGGCGAAGCTGAAGCGCGATCTCAAGGCGGGCAAGGCGCAGATCGAGAGGCTGCTACTCGACCCGCCCGACTACGTGCTGTCGGCGAAGGCCTTCGACATGATTCTCGCGGTGCCGAAGTACGGCCGGGTGAAGGCGAACAAGATCCTCACCCAGTGCCGGATCTCCCCGTCGAAGACGATCGGTGGGCTCTCCGAGCGCCAGCGCGCCGAGCTCGTCCAGTTCCTGCGCCGCTGAGCGCCCCGCGCAGGCGCCCGCGGCGATGCTGATCGCAGCCCACCTGATCGCCTTCGCGGACGACGCCGACGCCGCGCGCCGGTTCTTCTCCGACGTCCTCGAGCTGCCCTCGGTCGATGGCGGCGACGGCTGGCTCATCTTCGCGATGCCCCCGACCGAGCTCGCGGTCCACCCGGGCAGCGGATGGGGCGAGCGCGAGGGCGCGCATCGGCTGTTCCTGGTGTGCGACGACATCGAGAGCACGGTCGCGGAGCTCAGGGAGAGGGGCGTCGAGTTCACCGACGAGATCACCCGGGAGGAGTGGGGGCTGGTGACGATGCTGAAGGTGCCCGGCCACGGCGAGATCGGCCTGTATCAGCCGACCCACGCGAGCCCGCTCGAGGGCGTGGGCACCGACTGAGCCCGATCGCCTATCCGTCGGGTACCGGTCCCGCCGCCTCCAGCGTCAGGATTGCGGCGTGGCCAAGGTCTTCGTCATCACCGGCCCCTCGGGCGTCGGCAAGGGGACGCTCATCCGTCGACTGCGCGAGCGCGTGCCAGGGCTGGCGCTCTCGACCTCCGCGACCACCCGCCCGCCTCGCGCGGGCGAGGTGGACGGCCGCGACTATCACTTCCTGAGCCGCGACGAGTTCGCTCGCCGCGCAGACGCGAACGAGTTCCTCGAGCACGCCGCCTACAGCGGCAACCGTTACGGCACCCTGCGCTCGGAGGTCGACCGACGGCTGGCGAACGGCGAGTCGGTGGTGCTCGAGATCGAGATCCAGGGAGCACGCCAGGTTCGCGCGGCGATGCCCGAGGCGCTGCTGGTGTTCATCGCCCCGCCGA
The DNA here is from genome assembly GCA_963729075.1 of uncultured Solirubrobacterales bacterium. Lineage (GTDB taxonomy): Bacteria > Actinomycetota > Thermoleophilia > Solirubrobacterales > 70-9 > WHSW01. Next base: position 69,844 of record CAVSMU010000010.1, read on the forward strand.
ACCCCGCCGCGCTGCGCGAGCGCCTCGAGGAACGAGGCACCGACGACGCCGCGGCGATCTCCGAGCGCCTGCGGACCGCCGAGATCGAGCTGGACGCCCAGCAGGAGTTTCAGCACGTGATCGTCAACCACGAGCTCGAGCCGGCGACGGATGAGCTGGAGCGGATCGTGCGAAGGGAGCTGGAGGGGTAGGGGTGGTGGCGTCCGGTTCGGGCGCGGGCGGGGCGCGGGCGGTAGAGAGGTCAATAAGGGGGCGAGTCCCGTCGTTTGTCGTGTTAAGCACCCATACGGTGCATAACGCGACAATCGACGGCAAATGGGGCGACCGCCACGCGGCTGGGCCGTCGCCCTCCCCTTACTGACTCAGCCCACGCCCGTACCCAGCCCCCTGCCCGAGCTGCACGCCACCGCGCAAGATCCCTCGCGGCGTCCCCTACAATCACGCCGCGATGATCAAGCCACGCATCGACGAGCTGCTCGCGCGCACCGACTCCCATTACGCGGCGGTTCTGGTGGCGGCGAAGCGCGCCCGGCAGCTCAACAGCTACTACCGCGCCCTCGGTGAGGGCAGCTACGAGGAATACACGCCGCCGATGGTCGAGGCCCAGACCGGCAACTACCTGACCATCGCGCTCGAGGAGCTCGCGGCGGGGAAGATCGACTACCGCTACCGGGCGTAGCGGCGTCGCGAGAGCGGGACCACGGCGATGGCCCGCATCCTCCTCGGGGTGAGCGGCGGGATCGCCGCCTACAAGGCGCTCGAGCTCGCCCGGCTCGCGACCAAGGCCGGCCACGGCCTCCGCGTGTTGATGACCCCGGCGGCGCAGCGGTTCGTGGGGGCGGCCTCGTTCGAGGGCATCGTCGGGGCGCCGGTGCTCATCGACGAATTCGAGCGTGATCCGCTGCGGGGCGCGTTTCCCGGCGACGAGCCGCCCGCCCACGACCCGATCGGCCATCTCGCCGTCGTCCAGGGCGCCGACGCCTTCCTCGTGGCGCCCGCGTCGGCGAACACGCTCGCGAAGCTGGCGGCGGGGATCTGCGACTCGATGCTCACGACCGCGTTCCTGGCCTGTGCCGCTCCGCGCGCAGTCGCGCCTGCGATGAACGACCGCATGTACGCGGACGCGGCGACGCAGGCGAATCTCGCGACGCTGCGCGAGCGCCGCGTGCGCGTGATCGAGCCCGACACCGGCGCGCTCGCCTCGCGGGGGGAGCACGGGACCGGTCGCCTGCCGAGTCCCGAGCGGCTTCTGGGCGAGGTCGAGGCGATGCTGCCCGCCGCGCGGGGAGGGTGGGACGGCCTGCGCGTCCTCGTGACCGCCGGCGGCACGCGGGAGCCGATCGACCCGGTGCGCTTCATCAGCAACCGTTCGAGCGGCCGCATGGGCTTCGCGCTGGCGGCCGCGGCGGCGCGGCGCGGCGCCGACGTCACCCTCGTCGCGGCCAACGTCTCGCTGCCACCGCCGCCGGGCGTGCGGACGGTCGCGGTGGAGACGACGGGCGAGCTCGCGGCGGCGGTCGCCGCCGAGTTCGCGGCCGCCAACGTGCTGCTGATGGCCGCGGCGCCGGCAGACTTTCGCGCCGCGGATCCCGAGGCCGAGAAGATCTCGCGCGAGGGTGGCTCGGGGATGCGGCTCGCGCTCGAGCCGACCGAGGACATCCTGGCCGGGGTCGCGAGGCAGCGCCGCGAGGGCCAGACGCTCGTCGGCTTCGCCGCCGAGACCGGTGGCTCCGTCGAGCGCGCCCGTCACAAGCTGGAGCGCAAGGGTGTCGACGCGATCGTCCTCAACGACGTCTCGCGCTCGGACATCGGCTTCGACTCGACCAGCAACGAGGTGACGATCGTCGAGCGATCGAGCGAGCATCACGTGCCCAGGGCGTCCAAGGACGACGTGGCCGAGGCGATCCTTGACCGGGTCGAGGCTCTACGGGCCGAGCTCGCGGAGACGCCTTGACGCCCGCCTACACTGAGGAGGGGATGGACCGCACCGACGACACCTACACCCTCTACCGCAGGGGCGTCGAGCTGCTCGAGGACGGCAGCTTCGGCGAGGCGACCGTGCCGCTGGCCGAGGTCGCGCGCCGGGCGCCGGAGAAGAGCTCGGTTCGGGAGGCGCTCGGGCGAGCCTATTTCCGCAACCGCCAGTTCGCGGAGGCCGCGGCGGAGTTCGAGGCGGTGGTCGAGAGCCATCCGGTCGACGACTACGCCCATTTCTGCCTCGGCAGGGCGCTCAGCCTCACCGGCGAGTCCGAGCGGGCGCGCCATCATCTCGCGCTCGCCTCGAACCTGCGCCCGGAGCGCCGGGACTACCGCATCTACCGCGACCGCCTGCGCCGAGCCGCGTAGCATCGCCGCCCGATGAGGGCGGTCGTCCAGCGAGTAACGAGGGCCGCGGTGCGGGTCGGCGACGATCGGGTGGCGTCGATCGGGCCGGGCCTGCTCGTCCTGCTCGGAATTCATACGGGCGACGGCCCGCAGCAGGCCGACCGGCTGGCCGACAAGGTCCGGGCGCTGCGCATATTCGACGATGCCGGCGGCCGCATGAACGAGCCGCTGGGCGAGCGCGAGGTGCTCTGCGTGAGCCAGTTCACCCTGTACGGGGACGCTCGCAAGGGCAATCGCCCCAGCTACGTCGAGGCCGCGCGCCCGGAGGCCGCCGAGCCGCTCTACGAACGCTTCTGCGACCGGCTCGACGCCGCGCGGGGCGTGTTCGGCGCCCGGATGGAGGTTGAGCTCACGAACGACGGCCCGGTTACGGTCCTGCTCGAGATCTGACGGCGAGCGAGGGGCACGGACGGCCAGGGTTCCCTGAGAAACGCGGACGGAAGGCTGTGCCGGGCCCGGGGCGCGGGCCGGATCCCGCCGGAATGCGGCGCGCCTGCGGCTATACTCAGCGCACCTTCTCAGCACCCGAACCCTGTGAATGGTGGGCCCGGGCCCACCTTTTTTTTCGCAGTTTCGGCGGCGCGGGAAGGGGAGAGGAACACCAGCCCGACGACGAATGAGCGAAGTCACAGAGCTCCAAGACACGATTGAGCGACGGATCGACGATCTCGATCCGCAACTCGAGCTGATCGCGCTCGAGCGCCCCGCTGCCGAGACGCTGCGGCTCTATATCGACCATCCGGACGGCGTCGACCTGCAGCTCTGCGAGCGGGTCACGAACGAGCTGCGCGATCTGCTCGAGTCCTGGTCGCTGGAAGTCTCATCGCCCGGGGCGGACCGGCCGCTGACCAAGCCCGAGCACTTTCGCCGCTTTCTCGGCCGCCGGGTCAAGGTGCGGACGAAGGACGCGATCGCCGGGCGCCACAACTTCACCGGCACGCTCACCGAAGCGGACGAGGAGAGCGTCTGCGTTGATGCCGACGGCAACGCTGTGCGCATCCCGCTGGCGCGGATCCGCCGGTCGAACCTGATTCCCGAATTCGAGTTTGGAGGTAGCGCTTGAGTCGCGAGATCGTCGAGGCCCTTCGTGGCCTCGAGCAGGAAAAGGGGATCGACGCCGAGACGCTGATGGCCGCGCTCGAGGACGCGCTGCTCTCGGCCTACAAGAAGAGCCCGGGCGCGGCCAAGTACGCGCGCGTGGACCTGGACCGCAACACCGCCGACTTCCGTGTCTACGAGCTGATCCTGCCGCCGGAGCTCGAGGAGCAGCTGCTCGCGCAGGCCGTCGAGGCGCAGGAGGAGGAGATCGATCCCGAGACCGGTGAGCTCCGCGAGCCGGAGGACCCCGAGCTCGACCCCGAGATGCTGCGCCCCTACGAGGATCAGATCCAGTCGCGCGACGTCACCCCCGACGACTTCGGGCGGATCGCGGCGCAGACCGCCAAGCAGGTGATCCTGCAGCGGATCCGCGAGGCCGAGCGCCAGATGATGTACGACGAGTATCAGGACCGGGTGGGCGAGCTGATCACCGGGATCATCCAGCAGTCCGACAACCGCTACACGCTGGTCCAGCTGCGCGAGCGCGTCGAGGCCCTGCTGCCGCGCTCCGAGCAGGTTTGGAACGAGCGCTACGACCACGGGATGCGGGTCAAGGCGGTGATCACCGACGTCTCGGCCGAGGGCAAGGGCCCGAGCATCGTGGTCTCACGGCGCAGCCCGGAGCTGATCAAGGAGCTGTTCGAGCTCGAGGTGCCCGAGATCGCCGATGGCCTGGTCGAGATCGTCGGCGTCGCGCGCGAGCCGGGCTATCGCTCGAAGATCGCCGTGATCTCGCACGCCGACGGCGTCGACCCGGTTGGCGCCTGCGTCGGCCCGCGGGGGTCCCGCGTGCGCATGGTCGTCTCCGAGCTGCGAGGCGAGAAGATCGACATCATCCCGTACAACGAGGAGCCCGCCCGCTTCGTCGCCAAGGCGCTCTCGCCGGCCCGCGTGCGCGAGGTCCTGGTCGACGACGACACCAAGGAAGCGACCGTCATCGTCCCCGACGACCAGCTCTCGCTCGCGATCGGGCGCGAGGGCCAGAACGCCCGCCTCGCGGCCAAGCTCACGGGCTGGAAGGTCGACATCAAGTCGCAGACCGAGTTCTCGGAGTCCGACGAGATCGAGTACGAGAGCGAGAGCGAGGAGGGCGATGGCCGCTGTGCCGCCGTTCTCTCAGCCGGGCGCAGGTGTCCGAACGCCGCGCTCGAGGGCTCGCGCTACTGCGGCCTGCCCCAACACCAGGCACTGGCGCGCTTCGCCACCAACCGGGTAACGGTCCTGGCCCCGCTCGCCGACGAGGAGGTGGCGCTCCTCGCCGACCCCGACGCGGACGAGGGCGACGTCTCGGCGCTGGTCGAGCGCGCGGAGTCCGAGTTCTCCGAGCCGGCCGACGAGGCCGAGGTCGAAGAGGCCGCCGAGGTCGAAGAGGCGAGGCGCCGAGGCCGAGGCGCCAGGCGAGGACGGGGCGGAGACGGACGTCGGTGAGGAGGCACAGGAGGAGGCGGAGGAGGTCGCCGAGCAACCTGCCGAGCAGCCCGACGAGGCGGCTTCGGATGAGCCCGAGGCCGAGGCGGTCGCCGAGGAGCCCGCGGAGGCGCAGTCTTAGTTGGCCCGTAAGCGCGTCCACGAGATCGCCAAGGCCCAGGGCCTGACCAGCAAGGAGGTCCTCGCTGCGCTGCACGCGGCCGGCGTCGAGGCCAAGGCCGCGGCGTCGAGCGTCGAGGAGGACGTCGCGCTGAAGGCGCTCGCGGCCGCGAACGGAGGCGACGGCGCAGCGCCGGTGCCCGAGCCCGCGCAGGCCGCCCCTGCCCAGCCGACGGCCGCCGCGCCGCCGCCCGTGAAGGCCGAGCCGGCAGCGGAGGCCAAGCCCGCGCCCGCCAAGGGCGAGAAGACCGTGCGGCCCGTGCGGCCCGCGGGCGACGGCGGATCGCCCGGGGCGAAGCCGGGGCAGAAGAAGCGTCGGCGCGTCGTGATCGACTCGCAGGCCTCGCGGCGCGAGCAGCCGCAGGCGCCCCCGCGCCGCCCGCCGCGCCGCCGCGGCGGCCGCAGGCGCCGGCCGCTGCTCGAGGAGCCGCCCACCGCGCCGGTGGTCGAGCAGGAGGAACAGGCGCTCACGGTGCCCTCGGGCGCCACGGTCCGCGAGGTGGCGGAGATCTTCGGCGTCGGCAGCGCCGACGTGATCAAGCAGCTGATGACCCTCGGCGAGATGGCGACCCTGACCCAGACGCTGTCCGACGAGACGATCGAGGTGCTCGCCGACGCGCTCGACCGCAAGGTGGAGATCGTGAGCGCCGCGGAGGAGGCGGTCGAGGCACCGGTCTACGAGGACGCGCCCGACGAACTCATCGAGCGCCCACCCGTGGTGACGATCATGGGCCACGTCGACCACGGGAAGACCTCGCTGCTCGACGCGATCCGCGAGACCGAGGTCGTCGCCGGCGAGGCCGGCGGGATCACCCAGCACATCGGCGCTTATCAGGTGCACCAGAACGACAAGACGATCAGCTTCATCGACACGCCGGGCCACGCCGCGTTCACCGCCATGCGCGCCCGGGGCGCCGATGTCACCGACATCGTCGTCATCGTCGTCGCTGCCGACGACGGCGTAATGCCGCAGACGGTCGAGGCGATCGACCACGCGAGGGCGGCGGACGTTCCGATGCTCGTCGCGATCAACAAGATCGACCTCCCGAACTCGAACGCGGACAAGGTCAAGGGGGAGCTCGCCAACCAAGGGCTCAACCCGGAGGACTGGGGCGGCGACACCGTCTTCGTCAACGTCTCGGCGAAGACGAAGGAGAACCTCGACAGCCTGCTCGAGATGATCGCCCTGTTGGCCGAGGTCGAGGAGCTGAAGGCGAACCCCGATGCGCCCGCCTCTGGCGCCGTGATCGAGTCGCATCTCGACCCCGGCCGCGGCCCAGTGGCGACGGTCCTGGTCCAACGGGGAACGATGCATGTCGGGGACTCGCTGGTCGCCGGTGCACAGTGGGGCAGGGTGCGCGCGATGCAGGACCACACCGGGGCCCGGCTCGAGGAAGCCAAGCCCGGCGACCCGGTCGAGGTGCTGGGGTTCGAGGGGGTCTGCGAGGCCGGCGAGCGCGTCGAGGTGGTCGAGAACGACCGCCGCGCCCGCCAGCTCGCCCAGGAACGTGCGCAGCGCCTCAAGTCCGAGCAGCTCGCCCGTCGCCAGGCCCGCCGCATGAGCCTCGACGAGGTCTTCGCCAAGGCCAGGGAGGGCGAGATCAACGAGCTCGACATCGTGCTCAAGGCCGATGTCTCGGGCTCGCTCGAAGCGCTTCAGGACGAGATCGCGAAGCTGCCCCAGGGCGAGATCGTCGTCAACGTCATCCACGCCGCGCCCGGCGGGATCAACGAGTCCGACGTGATGCTCGCCGCTGCCTCCGATGCAGTGATCATCGGCTTCAACGTCCGGCCGCTCGCCGACGCCCGGCGCGCCGCCGAGCAGGAGGGGGTCGAGATCCGCAGCTATTCGGTGATCTACAAGGTGACCGAGGACCTGCGCGCCGCGATGGAGGGCATGCTGCAGCCCGAGGAGGTCGAGCAGACGCTCGGCCAGGCCGAGGTGCTGGAGCTATTCAAGGCCTCGCGGGTCGGCACCATCGCCGGCTGCAGCGTCACCGACGGCAAGATCGTCCGTGGCGCCGAGGTACGCCTGGTCCGCGACGGCACGGTCGTGTGGACGGGCCGCATCGGGTCCCTGCGGCGGTTCAAGGACGACGTCAGCGAGGTCGAGACCGGGCTCGAGTGCGGGATCGTGCTGGAGGGCTTCCAGGACGTCAAGGTCGGCGACGTCCTCGAGGTCTTCGAGACCAGACAGATCGAGAAGACGCTGGAGTAGGGCCTCGGCCGATTGGCGCGTTAGTCGCCTCAGCGACGATGAAAGCGCCAGAAGCGGACAGGACCTGACCTGAGAACAAGGACCTCGGCGCCTAGGCACCTGGCGGTCGCGTTCTTGCCGCTATCCGGCAATAAAGCGCCAATCGCCAAGTGGCCCGCCCCACCCAGCGAAACTCCGCTCGCGCCGCCACCTACGCTGAGTCCTCGATGCCCGCCTACATCTGCCTGCTCGAGATCCAGCTCGACCTGCGCCACTCGCAGAACCTGAAGGAGAAGCGCAAGGTCGTCGCCTCGCTGAAGGCACAGCTGCGCCAGCGGTTCGTGGCCGCCGTTGCCGAGACCGCCGATCACGACGACCGCCGTCGCGCGACGCTGCTGGTCGCGCTCGTGGGCGGTCGCGAGGTCGGCGTCCGCGCGGACGAGCTCGAGCGCTTCGTCGAGGCACGCTGCCCAGACGGCTGCCGCATCGATCGCGATCTGCGCTCGGTCGCCGACGTCCGCGGCTGAGCGGCCCTGTCACGCCCGATCACGCCCCTGTTATCTTCGCCCGGGTATGGCCGGCGATCGCATGCGGCGAATCGACGAGGTCATGCGCGAGGTCATCGGCTCCGCGATCGCCAGTGAGCTCGAGGACCCGAGGATCGGATTCGTGACCGTGACCTCCGTGCAGACAAGCCCAGACCTGCGCTCCGCGCGCGTCTACGTCAGCGTGCTCGGCGACGACGACGAGCGCGAGGCGACGCTTGCCGCGCTGCGCTCGTCGCACGGCGTGCTCCAGGGCGCGATCGCGCGGGGCGCGCGGATGAAGTACACGCCGAAGCTGACCTTCCACTACGACGAGGGCCCCGAGCGCGGGGTGCGGCTCGGGAAGCTGCTGGACTCCGAATGACCGGCCCGACGGCCGTGGCCACCGACCTCGATCGCGTCGTCGACGCGTTGCGGTCGGGCGAGCGCTTCCTGCTGACCGCCCATGAGGGCCCCGACGGCGACGCGCTCGGCTCGCTGCTCGCGATGCACCACGTGCTGCGCCAGCTGGGCAAGGACTCGGTCATGTTCCTCCACGCGAAGGAGTTCCCCCTTCCCGTCGAGTACCGCTTCCTGCCGCTCGAGGAGGTCTTCCACGAACCGCCCGCGGACGTCGTCGATCGGACCCTCGTGTTCCTGGACTGCGGCAACATCGACCGGATGCCGGTCGAGTTCCTGCGGCGTGACGGGGCTCGCGTCGTGAACATCGATCACCACCACGACAACACCCGGTTCGGATCGGTCAACCTCGTCGATACGGAAGCCTCGTGCACGGCGGAGATCGTCCTGGACGTGGCGAAGCGCCTCGGCGCCGACATCACGCCGGAGATCGCCTCGGCGCTCTACGTCGGCCTGGTGACGGACACGGGCAAGTTCATGTACGAGAACACCGGCCCCGCCGCGCACCGGATGGCGGCCGAGCTGATCGAGGCCGGGGTCGACGTCGACGACACCTATCGCCGTCTCTACGAGCGTGTCCCGATCGAGAAGCTGCGCCTGATCGCCCGGGCGCTGGAGAAGATCGAGCGCCACGACGAGGGGCGGTTCGCGGTCACGTACATCTCGGCCGACGACTACGAGGCGACCGGCGCCGGCGAGGTGCTGACCGAGGGGATCATCGACTTCGTGCGGGCGCTCGAGGGCACCGCGGTCGCCGCCGTCATCCGCGACAAGACCGACGGCGGGCGCTCGGCGCGCAAGGTCAGCCTGCGCTCGACCGACGGCACGGTCGACGTGTCCGCGATCGCCCGCATCCACGGCGGCGGCGGCCACCGGCGCGCGGCCGGGTTCGGGTCCAACCTGAGCTACGCAGAGCTGGTCGATTTCCTGCGTGCCGAGGTCTCGGCCCAGATTCGCTGAGACCGGCGCCGTCCTCCTGGTCGACAAGCCGGCGGGGATGACCTCGCACGACGTCGTCGCCCGTCAGCGCCGCCGCTACGACGCCAAGGCCGGCCACGCGGGCACCCTCGACCCGTTCGCGACCGGACTGCTGATCGTGCTGCTCGGGCGCGCGGCGACCCGCGAGCAGCAGCGCTTCATGGCCCTTCGCAAGACCTACCGTGCGACAGCGCGCTTCGGCGCGGTCTCGACCACGGGCGATCCCGACGGCGAGATCACCGAGACCGGCGTCCTCCCCGGCGCGGAGCTCGACTTGCCGCTCGGAGAGGTTCGTCACCGTCCGCCGGCGTACTCCGCCGTCAAGGTGGGAGGCGTGCGCGCCTACCGGCGGGCGCGTCGCGGCGAGGAGGTGGAGCTGCCCGAGCGGCTCGTGACGGTCCACCGCTTCGAGCAGCTCGAGCGGGCGGGCGAGCGGGCTGAGTTCGAGATCGAGTGCTCGTCGGGGACCTACGTCAGGAGCCTCATCGCGGAGCTCGGCGACGCCTATTGCGAGCGCCTGCGGCGGGTCCGGATCGGCCCGTTCGCCATCGAGGAGGCCGACGAGGACCGTCCGCTGGAGCTCGCCGACGCCCTTGGGCGGCTCCGGTAGCACTAAGTTTCCGCGCGATGAGCATCAAGGTCACGGCCCTTCCCGAGGCGAGCCCGCGGCCACGCGAGATCGCGATCGGCACCTTCGACGGGGTCCACGTCGGTCACCGCCAGGTGATCGAGGGCGCCGACACCGTGCTCACGTTCGAGCCGCATCCGCTCCGGGTGATCCACCCGGAGGCCGCGCCGAAGCTGATCATGCCGTTCGAGATCAAGCGCGACGTGATCGAGGGCCTGGGCGTCTCGGAGCTGGTGGTGATCCCCTTCGACCGCGGATTCTCGGAGATCGAGCCGCAGGAGTTCTGCTCGCGGATCCTGGTCGAGGAGCTGGGGGCCCGGCGGGTCGCCGTCGGGGAGAACTTCCGCTTCGGCAAGCGGGCCAAGGGCGATCCCGAGCTGCTCAGCTCCTGCAGCGAGTTCGAGACCCGTGTGGTGCCGTTGATCGAGGTCGACGGGGAGACCGTCTCGTCGACCAGGATCCGGGCGCAGGTGGCCGCGGGCGACGTCGAGGGCGCGATGCGCTGCCTCGGCGCCCCGTTCCTGCTCGAGGGCACGGTGGTGGAGGGAGACAAGCGCGGGCGCACGCTCGGGTTCCCGACCGCCAACGTCGTGCCCGACGACGAGCTCGTCTGCCCGGGGCACGGGGTCTATGCCGCGTTCGCGAACGGCGTCCCTGCCGCGGTCAACGTCGGCGTCCGGCCGACGTTCGAGACCGGACGCGGGGTGCTCGTCGAGTCGTACCTGATCGACCACGAGGCCGATATGTACGGCAGGCAGCTGCGCATCGCCTTCATCGCGAGGCTGCGGGGCGAGAAGCGCTTCGAGAGCGTCGAGGAGCTGACCGCGCAGATGGAGCGCGACGTCGAGATGGCCCGCGAGCTTTGCGCCGCCTTCGAGCCGCCCCGCTAACCTGTCGGGCCGCACGGAACCCGCGGACCCATGAGCTTGACCAAGGAACAGAAGCAGGAGCTGATCGGCAAGTACGGCCGCTCCGACGGTGACACCGGCTCGGCCGAGGTCCAGGTGGCGCTGCTCACCGAGCGCATCAACGAGCTCACCGAGCACCTGCGCACCCACCGCAAGGACCACCATTCGCGCCGCGGCCTGCTGATGCTGGTCGGCAAGCGGCGCCGCCTGCTGCGTTACCTGGAGCGCTCCGACGTCGAGCGCTACCGGGCCCTCGTGAGCGAGCTCGGCCTGCGCCGCTAGGGCCGCTCCCGCCATGATCGACGCGGGCACGCCGGCGCCGGACTTCACGCTCCCCAATCATCGCGGGGAGCACGTCTCCCTGGCCGACTTCCGCGGCAGCTGGCTGGTGCTCTGCTTCTATCCGAGCGACTTCAGCCCGGTGTGCTCGGACCAGCTCTCGATCTATCAGGAGGTGCTGGGCGAGATGCGGGAGCAGGGCGCCGAGCTCGTCGGGATCTCGGCCGACGGCACCTGGATCCATAACGCGTTTCGCAAGCAGCTCGGGCTCGACATCCCGCTGCTCTCGGACTTTCACCCCAAGGGCGAGGTCACGCGCGCCTACGGGGCCTATCTGGAGGACTACGGCACCCCGAACCGCTCCCTGGTCCTGATCGACCCCGAGGGCGTCGTCCGCTGGGTACACGAGTCGCCGACGCCGCTCGAGATCCCCGGCGCGAACCTGATCTTCGACGCGCTCGAGGCTCAGCGTGGATGAATCAGCGCCACGAGCCTGCGTCCGGTCCGGCGGCGGTACAGCCACTCGAGCAGAAAGCTGAGCGCGAGCGTTCCGACGAGCGCGATCCAGGTGCCGGCGGGCTGCTCGGTGACGATGTAGATCATCAGCAGCGCGAACATCGCCACCCACGACTAGCTTGGTGTGCGTGAGCGAGCGGGCCGATCTGACCAGCGCCCCGGTCCCGCCGGTGGGAGGCGACGATCACGTGCGCGGCGAGGGACCCGAGGCGATCGTTTACCTGGACCTCGCCTGCCCGCATTGCGCTGCCGCGTGGCCACGGCTGCTCGAACTCGGGCTGCGGCTCTGCGTGCGCCACTTCCCGCTCGCCGCCAAGCGCCCGCGCGCGCCGGCCCTGCACGCAGCGGCCGAGGCGGCCGGGATGCAGCGCGGCGAGGCGTTCTGGGGCATGTGGGACTCGATCTACGCCGATCACGGCCACCTCGACGACCCGCACCTTTGGGAGCGGGCCAGGCTGCTCGACCTCGACCTCACGCGCTTTGACGACGACCGGCGAAGCGGCGCGGTGGCCGAGCGCGTTCGGGCCGATTTCGAGAGCGGGATCCGAGCCGGAGTGACCGCGACCCCGTTCGCGTTCGCGAACGGCGAGCGGATCTCGGGCGACGTGGTTCAGCCACTCGGCAGATTGCGGCATGTGTAACATCGCCCGCGTTAGAGAACGAGAGTTCTGTGAAAAGTGACCGCCATCCGGGCGGTTCGAAAGGAAAAGCAAATACATGAGTATGTTTGACGTTCGCCGCGTCTCGACCCAGATCGGTGGCAACGAGATCTCCTTCGAGACCGGCAAGCTCGCCCGCCAGGCGGGTGGAGCGGTCGTCGTGCGCGCGGGCGAGACGATGGTGCTGTGCACGGCCACCATGGGCAACCTGCGCGATGTCGACTTTCTCCCGCTGACGGTCGACGTCGAGGAGAAGCACTATGCGGCCGGCAAGATCCCCGGCTCGTTCTTCCGCCGTGAGGCGCGCGCCGGCGAGAAGGCGACTCTGACGGCGCGAATGATCGACCGTCCGCTGCGGCCGCTGTTCCCGAAGGGCTGGCACTACGAGACCCAGCTGGTCGCCCAGCCGATGTCGGTCGACCACGTGCACCCCTACGACATCCTGGCGATGAACGGCGCCTCCGCGGCCCTCGCGATCTCCCCGATCCCCGTCGCCAAGTACGTCGGCGCGGTGCGGATCGGCAAGCTCGACGGCGACTTCGTCGTCAACCCCGAGGAGGAGACGCTCGACGAGCTCGAGATGGACCTGATCGTCTCCGGCTCGGACGAGGCGATCCTGATGGTCGAGTGCGGCGCCGACGGCGTCACCGAGGCCGAGGTGCTCGATGCGCTCGACATCGCCCATGGCGAGATCAAGACCCTCATCGGGGGGATGGAGGAGCTGCGCGAGACCGCCGGCAAGGAGAAGGTCGAGGTCGCCGAGCCCACGATCGACGAGGGCCTGCTTGAGCAGATCAGCTCCAAGTACGGTTCGCGGCTCGACGAGGCGACGCAGATCCCCGAGAAGCTCGCCCGCCAGGATGCGATCGACGAGGTCGAGCGTGAGGCACTCGCCGAGCTCGCCGCCGGCGAGGGCGACGTCGAGGTCGACCCCGAGAAGGCCCCGGAGGTCACCCGCGCGTTCGCGAAGCTCGAGAAGGACATCATCAGGCGTCGGATCGCCATCGACAAGAAGCGCCCTGACGGGCGCGCCCAGGACGAGATCCGGCCGATCGAGTGTGAGGTCGACCTGCTGCCGCGGGTCCACGGCTCGGCGCTGTTCACGCGCGGCGAGACGCAGATCCTCTCCTCGGTGGCGCTCGGCACCACGCGCATGGACATGAAGGTCGACAACCTGGGCCTCCAGGAGTCCAAGCGCTTCTGGCACCACTACAACTTCCCGCCGTTCTCGGTCGGGGAGGCGGGCTTCATGCGCGGCCCGAAGCGGCGCGACATCGGTCACGGCGCGCTCGCCGAGCGGGCGCTCGCGCCGACGATTCCCGACGAGGAGGAGTTCCCGTACGTGCTCCGTGTCGTCTCCGACACGCTGGAGTCCAACGGCTCCTCGTCGATGGGTTCGGTCTGCGCGTCCTCGATGGCCCTGCAGGCCGCCGGCGTCCCGGTTTCGACCGCGGTGGCCGGCGTCGCCATGGGGCTGATCAAGGAGGGCGACGACTACATCGTGCTCACGGACATCGCCGGCGTCGAGGACCACCTCGGCGACATGGACTTCAAGGTCGCCGGGTCCGAGGACGGGATCACCGCCCTGCAGATGGACATCAAGATCACCGGGGTCACGTTCGAGATCCTCGGCGATGCGCTCGAGCAGGCGCGCAAGGGCCGTCTGTTCATCCTCGACAACATGAACGGGACGATCGACGGGCCGCGCGAGAAGCTCTCCGTGTACGCGCCCGCGATCGAGACGATCAAGATCGATCCCGAGAAGATCGGGGCCGTCATCGGCAAGGGCGGCGAGACGATCCGCGGCATGCAGGAGGAGTTCGAGGCGGAGATCGACATCGACGACGACGGCACCGTTCGCGTCTACGCGCCGAACGGGGCGCTGGTCGAGGGTGTGATCAAGCGGATCGAGGCGATGACCCGCGAGGCCGAGGTCGGCGACCAGTTCAAGGGCAAGGTGGTCAAGACGACCACGTTCGGCGCCTTCGTCGAGTTGGTCAAGGGCACCGACGGATTGCTTCACATCTCGAACATCAAGCCCGGTGAGCGCGTCGACACGGTCGAGAGCGTGCTCTCCGCGGGCGACGAGATCGACGTCACGGTCGCCGAGGTCGACAAGGAGCGCGGGCGGATCGGCCTGCGCCTCTCCGACGACCCCGCGATCGCGGACAAGAGCCCCGAGGAGCTCCAGAAGCTCGGCACCGGCGACCCGACGATGGGCGGCGGAGGCGGTCGTGGAGGCCGCGGCCGAGACGGGCGGGGCGGTCGCGGCGGTCGCGACGGTCGCGACCGCGAGCGCCTCGACGGCGGCGGCCGCGAGCGTGACCGCCGCGGCGGGCGCGACCGCCGTTGACGGCGACACCGCTGCCCGAGGGGGTGGAGCTCACCGAGCTCGACTCCGGCGTGCGGGTGGTCACCGAGGTGGTGCCCTCGGTGCGCTCGGTTGCCCTCGGGATGTGGGTGCGCACGGGATCGCGTGACGAGGCGCCCGCCCAGGCCGGCGTCTCGCACTTCCTCGAGCACCTGCTGTTCAAGGGCACCGAGCGCCACTCCGCGATCGAGATCTCCGAGCTCTTCGACGGGATGGGCGCGGCGGCCAACGCGGCGACCGGCAAGGAGACGACCCACCTGCACACCCGCTTTCTCGACGAGCACACCGAGGCCGCCTTCGACCTCATGGCCGAGATGCTGCTCGCGCCGGCGCTGCCGCCTGACGAGATCGACTCCGAGCGCGAGGTGGTGCTCGAGGAGATCGCGATGTACGAGGACGAGCCGCAGGACCGCGTCCACGACGTGCTCGCGGAGGCGATCTACGGCGATCACCCTCTCGGCCGCCGGGTGCTGGGTCGCGCCGAGGTGATCGGCTCGATTCCGGTGCCGAAGATCGCCGGCTATCACCACGCGCGCTACACGGCGCCCAACATCGTCGTCGCGGCGGCCGGCCACCTCGAGCACGCGCGGATGGTCGAGCTGGCGGAACGGCTGCTCACGCCCCCCGCGGCGAACGGCGGCGGCGGGCGCCCCGCCGGTGACGACGTCGAGGCGCAGCGGTTCCGCTTCTACGAGAAGGACACCGAGCAGTACCACATCTGCTTCGGCGGCCCGGGCATCGCGCGTAGCGACGAGCGCCGCTATGCGCTCGGCATCCTCGACGCGATCTTCGGCGGTTCGGTCTCCTCGCGCCTCTTCCGCGAGGTGCGCGAGAAGCGCGGGCTCGCCTACTCGGTCGGCTCCTACACCGAGCAGTACGTCGACCGCGGCACGATCGCCATGTACGTCGGCACGCGAGCCGAGAACGTCGCCGAGGCATGCGAGATCATCGGCCGTGAGCTCGTACGCCTGCACGACGAGGGCGTCACCGAGGACGAGATCAGCCGCGCCAAGGAGCACGTGAAGGGCCGAATGGTGCTTGGGCTGGAGGCGACCGCCGCGCGGATGGCGCGCATCGCGCGGGGGATCATGTTCGACGTGCCGTTGTATTCGCTGGATGAGATGCTCGAGCGCGTCGACGCCGTGCAAGCCGACGAGCTCGCCGAGCTGGCGCACGAGCTCTACGATCCGGCGCGCCTCGCGGCGGCCTGCGTCGGCGCGGACGAGGACTGCTTTCGCGCCGCGGCGGGCCACGTCAGCGAGCGGCTCGCGGTCGGCGCCTAGCTCCCGCGCGAGATGATCCGCGTAGTCGTCTCGGGCGCGGCGGGCAGGATGGGGGAGACCGTCTGCGAGGCCGTCGACGATGCCGACGACCTCGAGCTCGCCGGGCGGGCCGACCCGGCGCTCGACGCCCCGCTCTCCGACCTGCTCGACGGAGCCGACGTCGTCGTCGACTTCACCACCCCGGAGGCCGCCCCGGCGAACGTCCGGGCCTGCCTCGACGCCGGCACCCACGCGGTCGTCGGGACCACGGGCTTCGACCTCGACGACCTGCGCGCCGCGGCCGAGGATGCCCGGCGCGACGGCGGGACCGCCAACGTCCTCGTGGCGCCGAACTTCGCCATCGGGGCGGTGCTGATGATGCGCTTCGCCGCCGAGGCCGCGCAGCACATGCCCGAGTGCGAGATCATCGAGCTACACCACGACCGCAAGCTCGACGCGCCGTCGGGGACCGCCAAGCGCACCGCGGACCTCGTCCGCGAAGCGGGCGGGAACGTCCACGACCCGATCCACTCGGTTCGCCTCCCCGGACTGGTCGCGCATCAGGAGGTGCTGCTCGGCGGGCAGGCCCAGACGCTCTCGATCCGCCACGACTCGCTCGACCGGACGTCGTTCATGCCGGGAGTGCTGCTCGCAGCCCGCCGCGTCGGCGAGCTCGAGCAGCCGTTCACGGTCGGGCTCGAGGCGATCCTCTAGCGTGCCCACGGCAATGACGAGCATGGACGCGAGCGCGCAGGCCGAGCTGGTGCGGTCGGGCGAGGTCTCGCCGCTGGAGCTCGTCGACGCCGCGATCGCCCGCACCGAGGCGCTCAACCCGCAGCTCAACGCCGTCATCCACGAGCTCTTCGACGAGGCTCGCGAGCTGGCCGCGGGCGACCTTCCGGACGGCCCGTTCCGCGGCGTGCCCTTCCTCTTCAAGGACCTTGGCGCGGCGCTCGCCGGGCAGCCGCTGCACGTCGGTATGGAGCTGCTCAAGAAGCTCGAGTTCCGATCCCCGGTGGACACCTTCCTCGGCCAGCGGTTCCGCGCCGCGGGCTTCGTGACCATCGGCAAAACCAACACGCCCGAGCTCGGCATCCTGCCGACTACCGAGCCGCGCGCGTACGGCCCGAGCCGCAACCCCTGGGACACAGAGCGGACCACGGGCGGCTCGAGCGGCGGCTCGGCGGCGGCGGTCAGCTCCGGCATGGTCCCGATCGCCCACGCCAACGACGGCGGCGGCTCGATCCGGATCCCGGCGAGCTGCTGCGGGCTGTTCGGGCTCAAGCCCACCCGCCAGCGGATCTCGGAGGGGCCCCTGGTGGGCGACGTGATCTCGGGCCTCACCGTCGAGCTCGCGGTGACCCGCTCGGTGCGCGACGCGGCGCGGCTGCTGGACGCGGTCGCGGGCTCCGCGCCCGGCGACCCCTACGTCGCGCCGGCGCCGACGCGGCCCTACGTCGACGAGCTCGAGGCCGACGAGGAACCGCTGCGCGTCGGCTTCCTGGAGCACCCGCCGGTCCCGGGCCTCGAGTCCGACCCGGAGTGCGTGGCGGCGGTACGCGAGACCGTGGACCTGCTCGAGGCGGCCGGGCACCGGGTCGAGGACTCGGCGCCGATCGACGCCGGTCTCGCCGAGTCGCTCGACCTGGAGGACACGTTCCTCACCCGCTGGGCCGCGGGCCAGGCCGCCAGCCTGGAGCAGTTCTCGATCCTGCTCGGGCGCGAGATCGAGGCGCAAGAGGTCGAGCCGCTCACCTGGGCGCTCGCCGAGATCGGGCGCGAGCGCTCCAGCGGGCGCTACCTCCGCGACGTCGCGATCCACCAGACCGTGGGTCGCGCGATCGCGGCCTGGCACGAAAGCGGCTTCGACCTGCTGCTGACGCCGACCATGAGCGAGCCACCGGTGCCGCTCGGGAGCTACGACGATTCCGGCCCTGATCCGATGGCGGCATTTCGCCGTGCGGTCCCCGCCGGGGCCTTCACCGCGATCTTCAACGCCACCGGCCAGCCGGCAGCCTCGCTGCCGCTGCATTGGACCGAGGCGGGACTCCCGGTCGGGGTCCAGCTCTCGGCCCCGCTCGGCCGCGAGGACCTGCTGATCCGAGTCGCTGCCCAGCTCGAGCGTGCGCGCCCGTGG
Organism: uncultured Solirubrobacterales bacterium; assembly: GCA_963729075.1. GTDB lineage: Bacteria > Actinomycetota > Thermoleophilia > Solirubrobacterales > 70-9 > WHSW01. The sequence continues at coordinate 87,793 of CAVSMU010000010.1, forward strand.
GCGGAGCGCCGGCCTCCCGTCTTCGCTGGGTAGTGGGGCCTCCCGCAACGTTGCACCCAAGACACCCCACTCGCGCGATACTTAGAGCACATGGCTGAGCTCCGCGGAGTGATCACGGCGATGGTTACCCCGTTCGCCGCCGACGGCGCGGTCGACGTGGACGCCACGCGCCGACTTGCCCGGTACCTGATCGACAACGGCTCGCACGGCCTCGTCGTGGCGGGGACGACGGGTGAGGCGCCGACCCTCTCCGACGACGAGAAGCTGCGCCTGTTCGACATCGTCCTCGACGAGGTCGGCGACGAGGCCACGGTGATCGCCGGCACGGGCTCCAACGACACCCGCCACGCCGCCGGGCTCACCGGCAAGGCATGCGCGGTGGGCGTGCACGGGGTGCTCGTGGTGACGCCGTACTACAACAAGCCCAACCGGGCCGGCCTGCGCGCGCACTTCGCGGAGGTGTCGGAGGCCGCCGGCCAGCTCCCCGTCGTCATCTACAACATCCCGTCCCGCACGGTGATCAACCTGCCGCCCGACCTGCTCGCCGAGCTCGCCGCCGAGCACGAGAACGTGGTCGCCGTGAAGCAGGCCAACAACGACGACCTCGGGCCGATCGAGGGGCTCGAGATCCTCGCCGGCAACGACGAGGTGTTCGCACGCACGCTTGCCTTGGGCGGCAGCGGCGGCATTCTGGTCGCCTCGCACGTCGTGGGCCCGGCAATGCGCGACATCTACGACGCCTCCACCGCCGGCGAAGCCGAGCGGGCCGCAGAGATCGACTCGCGCCTGCGACCGATCTACGAGGCGATGACGGTGACCAGCAACCCGATCCCGGTAAAGACCGCCCTGGAGCTCCTGGGCGTGATCGACGCGCGCATGCGCCTACCGATGGTCGCGGCGTCCGAGAGCGAGCGCGAGGCGGTGCGGGCCGCGCTCTCAGAGCACGGAATGCCCGTCGCGGGCGGAGCGCGCTGAGCGCCAAGCGGGGGCGGAGGGCGGGGGCTTGAGCGATTCCGTACGCATCCTCCCGCTCGGGGGGCTCGGAGAGATCGGCAAGAACATGACCGTGGTCGAGCATGACGACAGGATCGTCGTCGTCGACACCGGCCTCATGTTCCCGACCGCCGAGATGCTCGGCATCGACCTCGTGCTGCCGGACTTCTCCTACCTGCGCGAGCGCGCGGACGACATCGAGGCGATCGTGCTCACCCATGGGCACGAGGACCACGTCGGCGCCCTGCCCTACGTGCTGCGCGAGCTCGGCATGCCGCCGGTGATCTACGGCGGGCCGCTGACCGTGGGGCTGGTGCGCTCGAAGCTCGAGGAGCACAAGCTCCGCGACGTGCCGCTGGAGGTGCTCGAGCCCGGGGAGCAGGTAACACGGGGGCCGTTCGGGCTCGAGATGGTCCACATGTCGCACTCGATCCCCGACTCGCGCGCGATCGCGATCGAGACCGCGCTCGGCACGGTGCTCGCCACCGGCGACTACAAGTTCGACCAGACCCCGGTCGACGGGGTGCCGGCGGACGTATCCCGGCTCGCCGAGCTCGGCCGCGAGCCCCTGCTCTGCCTGTTCGGCGACTCGACCAACGCCGACCGCCCCGGCGTGGCCCCCTCGGAGTCTGCGGTCGGCCCGGCGCTCCTCGAGGAGTTCGCGCGCTGCGAGGGACGGATCATCGTCACCTGCTTCGCGTCCAACGTGCACCGGGTCCAGCAGGTCATCGACGCCGCCGCCGAGCTCGATCGCCGGGTCGCCCTCGTCGGGCGCTCGATGCGCAAGAACTTCAACATCGCCTCCAACCTCGGGATTGCGCACGCCCCCGAGGGCCTGCTGATCCCGCCGAAGGAGATCGAGGACTTTCCCGACCACAAGGTGATCGCGATCTCCACGGGCAGCCAGGGGGAGCCGCTCTCGGCACTGCGCCGCATGGCGTTCAACGATCACCGCGACGTCGAGCTGCACTCGGGCGACACGGTGATGTTCTCGGCCACTCCGATTCCGGGCAACGAGCGCTCGGTGAACGAGACCGTCGACCGCATCTTCGAGATCGGCGCGCAGGTGGTGACCGCGGCGGACGCGCCGATCCACGCTTCCGGTCACGGCTGGCAGGAGGAACTGAAGCTCATGCTCAACCTGACGAAGCCGCGCTACGTCTTGCCGGCGCACGGGGATCACCGGCGCCTGCGACTCCACGGCGAGCTCGCGCGCTCGCTCGGCATCGACGACGATCGCATCTTCCGCGGCCGCAACGGGGTGGCGCTGGAGATCAAGCGCGACGGGGCCCGCCTGGTCGAGGAGGTCCACGCGGGCATGATCTTCGTCGACGGCGTCGACATCGGCGACCCCGACGACGTCGCGCTGCGCGACCGGCGGATGCTCTCCGCGGACGGGGTCTTCATCGTCGTCGCCACCGTCGACTCGGAGGACGGCAGCTCGGTCGCTCCGCCGGAGATCATCTTCCGCGGCGTGCCGTTTCTCGAGGAGGCCGACACGGACGGGCTGATCGGCGAGCTGCGCGTCGTAGTCGAGAGCTCGCTGGCCGATGCCGCGCGGGAGGGGGTGAGCGAGCCGGTGCTGCTGCAGCAGGACCTTCACGACGACATCGCGGCGTTCGTTTATGAGCGGCTGCGGCGACGCCCTATGATCCTTCCGGTCGTGGTGGAGGTATGAGCAGGGTCACCGCGCGCGCCGCCACGGCGTTCGCTCTCGCCGGATCGGCGCTTGCCGTGTGCGCGAGCGCCGCGGTGGGCTCGGAGGGGGTCAGCACACGCGCGGCAACCGCGCCCTCGGCGCAGCTCACCGTCGGCGAGCGCGTCCCGGTGCCCGGCGGCGGCCTGATCCACCGCTACCGCCAGCGGGCCGGGGGATTGCCCGTGTTCGGCGCCGAGGCCGTGGTCGCCGATCCGCCGGACTCCGCGCCCGTGCTGGTCACCGACACCACCGCGGCGCGGATCGAGCCGGCCCCCGCCGACAGCGCGATCCCGCGTGGGCGCGCGATCGCCGCGGCGAGGCTGGCGGCCGACGCCGCCCGCCTGCGAGCCGCCCCACGCGCCCGGCTGGGCTTCGACCCGCGCACCGGCTCCCTCGCCTGGGAGGTCTCGCTGCCCTCCGCGCGGCCGCTCGCCGATTTCGTGGTCCTGGTCGACGCGCGTAGCGGCGAGAAGATCAGCACCCGCGACGTGCTCTGGCGGGCCGATCTCAGCGCCACGCTCTTCGACCCGAACCCGGTCGTCTCCCAGGGCTCCTACTCGGACCTGCTCGATGCCAAGGATCGGGACTCGACGCTGCTCACGAGTCTGCGCGTCCCCGTCTCACTGCCGCGGATCACCAGCCCGGAGGGCTGTCTGGTCGGCGTCTACGCGGATGCGCGGCTCGGCAAGCGCGCGAAGCCGGTGTGCCGTCCGAGCCTCGACTTCACCGGCGTCACCCGGTCCGACGATCGCTTCGAGGCGCTGATGGCGTACTTCCACATCGACCGCACCCGCGCCTACGTCGACTCGCTCGGGCTCTCGGAGTCGCTGCGCGCCAGGCCGCAGAGGGTGCGCGCGAACGCGATCCCGGCCGACAACTCCTTCTACTCATCGATGACCCAGTCGATGACGCTCGGCAGCGGCGGGGTCGACGACGGCGAGGACGCCGACGTCATCGTGCACGAGTACGGGCATTCGCTCCAGGACCAGGCGGTCAAGGGCGCGTTCGGGCGCACCATCGCCACCGGCAGCATGGGCGAGGGGTTCGGCGACTATCTCGCCGCCGCGATGTCGGCGCTCGTGACCGGCGGCAACCCCGGCTTCGACGCATGCATCTTCGACTGGGACTCCATCTCCTACAGCCCCACCGGCTGCGGGCGCCGGGCCGACAGGGCCCTGACCCTGAAGCGGGCCGAGCGCCGGTGCCTGCTCGAGATCCACTGCGTCGGCGAGGCCTGGTCGGGGCTTCTGTACGAGCTCCGCGCGGCGCTCGGGGCCGACACCCTGGGCCAGTCGGTGATGGACAGGGTCGTGCTCGAGTCGCACTTCATGCTCGGCAAGCGCTCGAGCTTCCGCGACGGCGCACGGGCCCTGATCGCCGCGGACGAGCTGCTGTACGCCGGCGCTCACGTCCCGGCGATCGAGGCGGAGCTGATCGAGCGTCAATTCTGCAAGCGGTCCGGCTGCTGACTCGCCGCCGGCCGCTGTCAAAAGAGTGGCCCGCTGAGCCTCAGGGAGGGGGAGGGCTCAGCGGGCCGATTGGCTCAGACTCAGAGGGCTGGCCAATTGCGCTGCCCGTCGGGCTCGTGTCGGGGGTTGCCTCGACGGGCTGTGTCTCGTCCGAGAACCAAGAGTAGTCGGCGATGTAAAGGGCCGCTAAAGCTTCGTCGCAGGCGCGGGAGCGGGTGTGAGCGTTCCCTCACCGAGGGGGACGCGCACGCTGAATCGCGCCCCGCCGGAGGGCGAGCGCGCCGCCTCGACCGTGCCGCCGTGGGACGTCGCGACGGCCTTCACGATCGCCAGCCCGAGCCCGGTGCCCGAGTCGGCGCTCAGATCCCCGGGGCCGTCGCCGCGGACGAAGCGGGCGAAGATCTGGTCGCCGATCTCCGGCGGGATCCCGGGGCCGTCGTCGGAGACCTCGAGCACCGCGCTCTCGCCCTCGCGCCGGACCGAGATCACGACCCGGCTTCCCGGCGGGGTGTGGCGGACTCCGTTCTCGAGCAGGTTGACGGCGAGCCGGTGGAGGTCGTCCGGGTTGCCCTCGACGGGCACCCTGCGATCGGCCTCGAGCGCCAGCTCGTGGTCGCCGGCGACCGGCCGCACCTCGGCCAGCGCTGTGGTCGCGATCTCGACCAGATCGCAGTCGCGGCGCGGGCCGGCGCGACCGGCGTCGGCGCGAGCGAGGAGCAGCAGGTCGGAGACCAGCCGGCGCATGCGCCGCGAGGAGCCGAGCGCGCCGGCGACGATCTCCTCCTCTTCGGGATCCGCGCCGCGCTCGGCGAGGCTCGCCTCGAGCAGCTCGAGGTTGGCGAGGATGCTCGTCAGCGGCGTGCGCAGCTCGTGAGACGCGTCGGCGACGAAATCACGCTGTGACTGGATCATCTGCTGGGTCTCCGAGCGGGCGGCGTCGAGCTCGCGCAGCATCTGGTCGAGCGTCCGCGCGAGCTCGGCCACCTCGTCCTCGGTCTCGGTGGCCGGCAGTCGCAGGGACGGATCGCGGGTCGCGGCGATCTCGCGCGCCGCCGCCGTCAGCGACGAGATCGGTTGCATCGCCCGGCCGGCAACCGCGAGCCCGGCGAGGAGCGCGAGGAGCGCCCCGCCGAGCACCCCGGCGCCGAGCAGCAGCCAGAGGCGCTCGATCGTCGCGTCGAGCGAGTCGTGGGTCTCGGCGTACTGGACGTAGTACCGGGACACCTCCGAACTCGTTGCGTGAGACACCTGGGCCGACGCGACCTCGTAGTCGCCGATCTGGGTCACGTCGGGTGCGGGCGGACCGAACGAAGGAGAGGCCGGGCGTGCTCGGATAGGGCTGGCCGGCCGCGTCGACCACCCGCACGACTGCCGTCGCCGGACATGAGCGTGTCCTGGAAGAAGTTGCGCGGATCGCCGAGCTGACCCTCGATCGCGAGCTGGTTCGCGGTCCCCTGGAGCTCCTCGCGAAAGTCGCTCTTCAGCCGGTTCGTGGCCAGGCGCCCGACCAGCAAGGCGAAGCAGAGCAGGATCAGCAGGGTCAGGCCGGCCGAGATCCCGGCGATTCGCCAGCGCACCGGCCAGTGGCGAAACAGCGATCTCAACGTGCCGCGCGTAGCACGTACCCGGCGCCGCGCTTGGTGTGCAGGAGGCGATCCTCGTCGCCCTCCTCGAGCTTGCGGCGCAGGTTCGAGATGAAGACGTCGATCGTGTTCGTCATCGCCATCGGGTCGTAGCCCCAGACCTCCTCCAGGAGGCGCTCGCGGGAGACGACCAGGCGCTCGTTGCGCATCAGGTACTCGAGCAGCTCGAATTCGCGGTTGGTGAGTTCGATCTGGCGATCGCCGCGGTTGACCTCGCGGGTGTCCGGGTTGAGCCGCAGGTCGCCGACGACCAGGGCGGCGCTGCCGCGCGGCGGCCGCCGCCGCATCAGCGCCCGCATGCGTGCGAGCAGCTCCTGGCGCTCGAACGGCTTCACCAGGTAGTCGTCGGCGCCGGAGTCGAGCCCCTCGACCCGGTCACCGAGCTCGGAGCGCGCGGTGAGGATCAAGATCGGCACGTCGGAGTCGACGCGCAGGCGGCGGCAGACCTCGACCCCGTCGAGCCCGGGAAGGCCGAGGTCGAGGATCACGAGGTCGGGGACGAACTCCTCGGCCGCCCGGAGCGCCTCGACGCCGTCCACCGACGAACGGACCTCGTGGCCCTCTTGTCGCAGCGTGCGGCGCAGGACGTCGGCGATCGACTCGTCGTCCTCGACGACGAGCACGCGCCCCGGGCTGGTCGAGTCGCTTGCGAGCATTGCCTCAAGGGTAGAGCGCGAAGACCCCGGCACGCTGGATATTTAGCGCCTGTTTAGGCGTGCGCAGGGGTCGGTTCGCAGGCGTCGAACCCAGACGGTGAGCTTGGACTTCCCCTGGACGAATTCGAGGCGGCGAACGACGTCGCGATCGCGTCGCACGGCGCCGGCACGACGCCGGGACCCACGGCGCGAGCTGCGCGAGCTCGCCGACGGGCTCGAGCAGCGCCACTACGACGTGATCGGGCTGGCGCTGATCGCCGCCGCGGTCTATCTCGCCTTCGTCCTCTATATGGGCTGGGACGGCGGGCGCGTCGGGGCCTGGCTCGCCACGGCGCTCGAGAACGCCGCGGGCAGGGTCGCCTACGTGGTCCCGGTCGCGCTCGGCGCGTGCGGCGGGGCGTTGATCGCCCGCCCCCTCCTGCGTGCGCCCACGGCGCTCAACGCCGGCGGGATACTGGTGCTGGCGGCGCTGCTGCTCGCCTTCGCGGCCGAGACGGCGGGGCTCGGGCCGGAGCGTCCCAACCGCCACGACTTCTTCGAGCAGCGGTTCATGGTCGAGCACGGAGGCGCGGTGGGGGAGGCCCTCTACTGGGCCTCGACGACGCTCTTTCAGCGCCTCGGCGCCCACATCCTGGCGCTGCTCATGCTGGTCTCGGGCGCCCTGCTGCTCACCGGGACGACCGTTGCCGGCGTTGTGGGGGCAACCGGGAGGGCGATGCGCAGAGCCGGGACGGGCACCCGCGACGTCGCCCGCACGGTTCGCACCCAGCGCCGGACGGCGGCCGAGCCCTGGGGCTCGGCGCCCGGCGAGGAGATCGCGATCACGCGCGCCGACCCGACCGAGCCGATCACCCCCGAGCTCGGCGGCGAGGCCGAAACGATCGCCGTCGAGGAGCGGGACGCGGACGAGTGGCACGAGGCGACCGGGGACGAAGCGATCGCCATCGAGGAGCGGGACGATCAGCCCGCCACGGACCCCGCCGCCCCCGGACGCGAAGCGGAGGAGGCGGCGGGCCTTGATTCCGGGGGCACCACGCCGATGGGCAACCGCCGCCACAAGGGCGGCATCACGGCCTCCGACGAGATCGCCTACCGGCCGCCGCCCGGGAGGGCCCTCGAGCGCGGCAAGGCCGACCCGGGGCCGGACACGCGCGACCGCGAGGCGACCGCGAAGGCGCTGCTGGAATCGCTGCGCCACTTCGGCGTCGAGGCCCGCCTGCTGGGAACGGTCAGCGGCCCGCACGTGAGCCGCTACGAGCTCCAGCTCGCCCCGGGCACCAAGGTCTCGAAGGTCGCGCAGCTGCGCGACGACCTGGCCTACGCGCTCGCCTCGACGGACATCCGCATCCTCGCGCCGATCCCCGGCAAGAAGGCGGTCGGCGTGGAGGTCCCGAACCAGCGCCGGCGCCTTGTGCGCCTCGGCGACATCTACGGGGGCCGGCCGCGGGGGACGTCACCGCTCTTGAGCTGGCTCGGTAAGGACGTCTCAGGCCAGGCGGTCTCGGCCGACCTGGCCCTGATGCCGCACGTGCTGGTCGCCGGCACCACGGGCTCGGGGAAGTCGGGCTGCATCAACGCGATCCTGACGTCGATCCTCATGCACTCGTCGCCGAACGAGGTGCGGATGGTGCTCGTCGACCCCAAGCGGGTCGAGCTGAACCACTACGAGCGCCTGCCCCACCTCCTGACGCCGGTGGTGACCAATCCGCGGCTGGCGGCGAACGTGCTCGCCAACCTGATCGGGGAGATGGAAAGCCGCTACTCGGTGATGAGCGAGGCCCGGGCCCGCAACCTGGTCGAGCTGAACCGGGCGCGCAACCGTGCCGGGGAGCCGCCGCTGCCCCACATCCTGTGCGTCATCGACGAGCTCGCCGACCTGATGATGGTCGCGCCGGCCGAGGTCGAGGACTCGATCATCCGGCTGGCCCAAAAGGCGCGCGCGATCGGCATCCACCTCGTGCTGGCGACCCAGCGCCCGTCCACCGACGTGATCACGGGCACGATCAAGGTCAACATCCCGTCGCGGATCGCGTTCGCCGTCGCCTCGCAGGTCGATTCGCGCGTGATCCTCGACCAGGGCGGCGCGGAGACCCTGCTCGGCCAGGGGGACATGCTCTTCCGCCCGGTCGGGACGTCCAAGCTGAGCCGGATCCAGGGCGCGTTCGTGACCGAGGACGAGATCGCCCGCGTGTGCGGCCACTGGGCGAAACAGGGAGAGCCCGAGTTCGACGAGGAGCTGCTCGAGGCCAAGGAGCCCGAAGTCGGCGAGGTCGCCGAGGGCGAGTTCTCGCCCGACCAGGACGACCTGCTCGCCGACGCGGCCCGAATCGTCGTGGAGTCCGAGAGCGCCTCGGTCTCGATGATCCAGCGCCGCCTGCGCGTCGGCTACACCCGCGCGGGCAGGTTGATCGACATGCTCGAGCGGCGCGGCATCATCTCCGGATACGAGGGCTCCAAGCCACGCCAGGTCCTCGTCTCGCAGGCCGAGCTTCCGCGACTGCTGGGCCAGCCCGCCGATGGTTTCGCCGATGCCGATGCCGGCGGCGAGACCGGCACCGGGACCGAGCTCGAACCGGTCGAAGGCTAGCCCCGCGACAATACGGCCGCGATGTCTGGCGAGCTACCGGGCGAGATGCGGATCGGCAACGTGCTTCAGGACGCGCGGCGGCGCGCCGGCCTGGACATGCGCACGGTTGAGGAGCAGACGAAGATCCGGATCAAGTACCTGCGCGCGCTCGAGGGTGAGGACTGGGAGGCGCTTCCGAGCGCCGCGTACGCGAAGGGGTTCCTGCGCACGTATGCGCAGCTGCTCGGGCTCGACGCCGAGGCCCTCGTAGACGAGTTCCGGCGCCAGGTCGAGCCGGGTCGCGGCACCTCGATCTACCCGCTGGGCGACCAGGTGCTCGAGTCGCGGCGGCGCCCCGGCGCCCGTTCCACCCGCTCTCGCGTCTGGCTGCTGATCGCGGCGGCCGTGGTCGCGGTGGTCGCGGCGCTGCTCGTGATCGGCCTCACGGGGTCGGACGACGAGCGCCCCGAGCGCCAGCGCAGCAAGGCGGGCAAGCAGCGCGACCGCGGCAAGGGCGACTCGAAATCCGGGGGCTCGAAGGGCACCGTGACCCTCGCGCTCTCGATCCACGAGCCGGTGGAGGTCTGCCTGCTGGGCGGGGGCGGCCAGGCGCTGATCGACGGCCAGGTGCTCGCCGCGGGGGCCGAGGAGTCATACGAGCGGCGCAAGTTCGAGCTGCGGTTCCCGAAGGGCTTCGACGGCGAACAGTTCCGGCTCGAGGTCGCCGGCAAGAAGCGGCTGCTGCCGAAGGCCGACGGGCCGGCCGCCTACCGGATCGTCGCTCCGCAGCGGGTGCGCCCGGCGCCGCCGCCGGGGAGGAGTGCCCGTGAGGCGGAGTCCGGCAGGACGAAGCCGAGCCCGGCCGCTGTTGAGGCCGCTGCCGTGAGGCGGAGTCCGGCAGGACGAAGCCGAGCCCGGCCGCTGTTGAGGCCGCTGCCGTGAGGCGGAGTCCGGCAGGACGAAGCCGAGCCCGGCCGCTGTTGAGGCCGCTGCCGTGAGCGTGCGCGCCGGCATCCTCGTCACGGGCACCGAGGTGATCACCGCGCGGATCACGGATCGCAACGGCCCATGGATCTCTCAGCGGCTCGGTGAGCTCGGGGTCGAGGTCGCGCACATCCTCACGGTCGGCGACCGGCCCGAGGACCTCGAGGGCGGGCTCCGGTTCATGGCGGGCGAGGGCTGCGACCTGATCGTCACCAGCGGCGGGCTGGGGCCGACCGCCGACGACCTGACCGCCGAGATCGTCGCCCGCTTCGCGGGGGTGGAGATGGTCCTCGACGAGAGCATGGAGGACAAGATCGCCGCGATCCTCGCCGACTTCGCCCGCAGGTTCCGCTTCGACCCCGACGCGCTGCGGGTCGCAAACCGCAAGCAGGCGATGGTTCCGGTGGGCGCCGAGACCATCGATCCGGCCGGGACCGCGCCCGGGCTCGTGGTGGCGGTCGACGGCGGGCCGACCGTGATCGTGCTCCCGGGCCCGCCGCGCGAGCTGCACGCGATGTGGGAGCCGGCGCTCGCCACGGCCGCGGTGCAGGCGGTGCTGGCGCGCGCCGAGCCCTACCGGACGCAGACGGTGCGCCTCTTCGGGATGCCGGAATCGGAGATCGCCCAGTCGCTGCGCGAGATCGGCGCCGACGTCGACCTTTCGCCGCTCGAGATCACGACCTGCCTGCGCCGTGGGGAGCTGGAGGTCGACGTGCGCCACCGCGCCGGGGGCGACGTCGCCCGCGAGGCACTGGTCGCCGCGATCCTGGAGCGCCACGACCGCTTCGTCTTCAGCAGCGACGGCTCCACGATCGACGAGCAGGTGGCCGACTTGCTCCGCGACCGGCGCCGGATCGCGCTCGCGGAGTCGTGCACCGCCGGCCAGCTCGCGGCGCGGCTCGCGGAGCCGCCCGGAGCCTCGTCCTATCTCGCCGGGGGCGTCGTCGCCTATTCCGACGAGGCCAAGACCGACATCCTCGGGGTGCCCGCCGAGTTGATCTCCGACCACGGCGCGGTTTCGCCGGAGGTCGCCGCTGCGATGGCCGACGGCGCGATCGCGCGCTTCGGGGCCGACCTCGGCGTCGGGGTCACCGGCATCGCCGGCCCCGGCGGGGGAACGGAGGAAAAGCCGGTCGGCTACGTCTGCATCTGCGCCAAGGTCCCCGACGGCCCGCTGATCGCCCGCGATCCGGTGATCCCGGGGGACCGCGTGGAGATCAAGGATCGCTCGTGCACGCTCGCCCTGCACCTCATCCGGCGCCTGCTGCGAGGCGAGGACTTCCCCCTTTGACCGGGCCGGAGCCCTTCGAGGTCGCCCTCGACGCCGAGGTCCTCGACGACCTGCGAGCACGGCTCGCGCGGACGCGGTGGCAGCGACAGCCCGAGGGCCTCGGCTGGGATCTGGGCGCTGATTACGCCTATCTGCGCGCGCTCTGCGCGCACTGGGAGCGCGAGTACGACGGGGGACGGCTGGAGCGGGACTTGAACCGGCATGCGAACTGGCGCTGGCGGGGAATCCACACGGTCTGGGAACGGGCGGCCGACGGAGCCGACCGCCTGCCCGTGCTCTTGATCCACGGCTGGCCGGGAGGCCCGATCGAGTTCCGCGGGCTCATCGACCCCCTCGTCGCGGCGGGCCACGACGTCATCGTCCCGTCGCTGCCCGGGTTCGCGTTTTCCGACGCCCCGGAGCGGCCGCTCAACGTCGCGGGGATGAGCGAGACGCTGCGGGCGCTGATGGGCGACGGACTCGGGTACGAGCGCTACGCCGTCCAGGGCGGGGATTGGGGCGCGATCATCGGCGCGCGCATGGCGTTCGAGGACCCAGAGGCGGTTGCGGCGCTGCACGTCAACGCGCCGGGGGTGCTGCCGGCCCCCGGAGAGCTCGCCGATCCGCTATCGGAGGCCGAGCAGGAGTGGATTGCTGACGCGCAACGCTGGCGACTGCGCGGCGGCTTTCACCTGCTGGTGCAGGCCGCCGCGCCGGACGCGCTCGCCGTCGGCCTTGCCGACTCGCCCGGCGGGCTCGCGGCCTGGCTGGTGGAGAAGTACCGCCGCTGGTCGGACTGCGACGGCGACGTCGAGCGCCGGTTCTCGAAGGACGACCTCTGCGACTTCCTCACCCTCTACTGGGCCACCGACACGGTCGCCTCCTCGCTGCGGATCTACGGCGCCGAGGCCCGCGACCGCTGGCGGCTGGCGCCCGGCGAGCGGGTCGCGGTGCCCGCCGCCGCGGCGGACTTTCCGGCGGAGATCATCCGCCCGCCCCGGGAGTGGACGGCGCGCGTGCTCGGCGACCTGCGCCGCTGGACCGAGTTCGATCGCGGCGGGCACTTCGCCGCCTTCGAGGAGCCGGAGCTGCTGGGCGACGACCTGCTCGCGTTCCTGGCCGAGCTCTGACCCGGGTGATCGTCGCGCTGATCGCGGACACGCATCTGCCCCGCGGGAGCCGGCGGCTGCCCGAGGGCTGCGTCCGGCGTATCCGCGATGCCGACCTGCTGATCCACGCAGGCGACTTCTCCGCCGCGGCGGCATACGCGGAGCTGGCGGCGATCGGCCCGGAGCTCGTAGGCGTGCACGGCAACGTCGACGACGCGGCCCTGCGGGCGCGCCTGCCCGAGCGGACCGTCGTCGAGCTCGACGGCGCGCGCATCGGGCTCGTCCACGACGCCGGCCCGGCGCGTGGCCGCCTCCCGCGTCTGCGGCGCGCATTCGGAGACGCAGACGCGGTGGTCTTCGGCCACTCGCACATGCCGCTCCACGAGCGCGACGGCGGCTTTCAGATCTTCAACCCCGGCAGCCCGACCGAGCGCCGCCGCGCGCCCACCCGCTCGATGGGCCTGGCGCGCGTCGAGCGCGGCCGAGTGAGCTTCCGTCACGTCGCGTTGGCATAGAGGGCGGGCGAGGGGTCGGCTGCCGACGGGCGGCGGCGGGGTGCGGAGCCGGGTGGCTTGCGGGTAGGGGGGAGCCGGGATGCCATTGGCGCTTTGGTCGTCCCTGAGACGACTAAGGCGCCAACGGGCCACCCGCCACGCCCGGCGAGCGCCGAATTGGCGCTTTCCTGCCGCTATCCGGCAACAACGCGCCAAATCACTGCCCGAACCCTGGGCGGGGCCGCTCCGCATCGGGGAATGCCGACCCACCCCTACATGACCATCGACCGGAGCTCGCTTGCGCAGCTCGCCACGCGCGCGTGACGCTCTCGGCGCACCGTGCGGCACCCTCGCGCCGCGTGGCGGCGTAGCTTGGGGGCATGGCGAAGGAGCGGCTGAAGAGCCCCAGAGCGCGCCTGTTCGTCGCTCTCGACCTGCCTGATGCGGTGCGCGACGGGCTCGCGGACTGGCAGCGGCGCGCGCTCTCGGACCCGGCGCTGCGGCCGATGCGGCCGGAGGCGCTGCACGTGACGCTGTGCTTCCTCGCCTACCACCCCGAGAAGCTGATCCCGCGAATCGCCGAGACGATCGCCTCCGTCCCGCCGCGGCCGGTGGGGCTGCGCTTCGAGTCCGAGCCCGCGCCGCGGCCGAAGGGCAGGCCGCGCCTGTATGCCGTCGGCGCCCAGAGCGACGGCGCCGTCGCCCTGCAGGCGGAGCTCTCCGCGGCGCTCGAGGCCGAGCGCTTCTACGAGCCGGAGAAGCGCGCGTTCTGGCCCCACGTGACGGTCGCCAGGGTGCGCTCGGAGCGTCAGCCGCCCGGGCGCGGCGAGCGGCGGGGGAGGGGGCGGCCGAAGCGGGTCGCCGAGCCGCCGGCACCGCTGCCGGAGGTACTCACCGAGCCGTTCGGAGCCGTCCGAATGGCTCTCTACCGTTCGAATCTCAAGCCCCAGGGGGCGGAGTACGAGTCCCTGGCGGGCGTCGACTTGCCGTCCCCCGAGGCACAGAAGAGGTGAAGTGAAGAAGATGGCGGATGCAAAGAAGGCGGACCTGAGGGCGGCCGACAAGGAGGCGCGGGCCAAGGACGCGGCCCTGCAGGCCGCGGTGAAGCAGATCGAGAAGGACTTCGGACAGGGGTCGGTGATGAAGCTCGGCGACAAGAGCGCGATCGAGGTCGAGGCGATCCCGACGGGATCGCTGGGACTCGACCTCGCGCTCGGCGTCGGCGGCGTGCCACGCGGGCGGATCGTGGAGATCTTCGGCCCCGAGTCGTCGGGGAAGACGACGCTCGTTTACCACATCATCGCCGAGGCCCAGGCCCGCGGCGGCGTTTGCGCCTTCGTCGACGCCGAGCACGCGATCGACCCGATCTATGCGAAGCGGATCGGCGTTGACACCGACGAGCTGCTCGTCTCCCAACCCGACTACGGCGAGCAGGCGCTGGAGATCGTCGACGTCCTGGTGCGCTCCGGGGCGGTCGACGTGGTCGCCGTCGACTCGGTCGCAGCACTTACCCCGCGGGTCGAGCTCGAGGGCCAGATGGGGGAGCAGACGGTCGGCCTCCAGGCGCGGCTGATGTCGCAGGCCCTGCGCAAGCTCGCCGGCAACCTCAACCGGGCAAAGACCGTCTGCCTGTTCACCAACCAGATCCGGGAGAAGATCGGCGTCATGTTCGGGAGCCCGGAGACCCAGCCGGGCGGTCGCGCGCTGAAGTTCTATTGCTCGCAGCGGCTCGACATGCGCCGGATCGAGACGCTCAAGGAGGGCACCGAGGCGGTCGGCAACCGGGTCAGGGTGAAGGTGGTCAAGAACAAGGTCGCGGCGCCGTTCCGCCAGGCCGAGTTCGACATCGAGTACGGCACCGGCATCTCGCACGAGGGTGGCCTGCTCGACCTCGCGCTGGAGCACGATCTGGTGCAGAAGTCGGGCTCGTTCTTCTCCTATGGCGAGCTTCGCCTCGGCCAGGGGCGCAACAACACCAAGCAGTACCTGGCCGAGAACCCGGAGCTGGCGCAAGAGATCGAGACGAAGCTGTTCGCCGAGCTCGGGGTCGAGCGGGCGCCGGCATCGCCGCGGGCGGTCCCGGAGACCGAGCCGGAGACCGAGGCCGAGGAGGCCGCCGCCGAGCCGGAGCGCAAGGCAGCCTGAGCGGGGCGCGCGCATGTCCGATACCTCCGGCCCGGAGCCGCCGCGGTCGCGGGAGGCCTTCGAGCGGGCGGTCGAGGTCCTTTCGCACAAGGAGCGCACCGCGGCGGAGCTCGGCGCCTGGCTGGCGGGGCGGGGCTTCGAGCCGGCGGAGATCGAGCCGGCGGTCGAGCTGCTCGTCGAAACGGGCGGCCTCGACGACGAGCGGTTCGCGCGTCAGTTCGCCTCCGACAAGCGAGAGCTGCGCGGCTGGGGCCCGGAGCGGATCCGGGAGGCGCTCGCGGCGCGCGGCGTCGACCGCGACCTGATCGAGGCCGCGCTCGCCGGCGACGGGCGCGGCGCGCAACTCGAGCGGGCGCTCGAGCTGCTCGAGCGCCGCGGCGAGGCCCCACTGGACGAGGCCGCGAGGGGCCGGGCGCTCGCCTTCCTCGCCCGCCGCGGCTACGACTCCGAGCTCGCCCACGATGCCGTACGCGCTGCAGAACGCCGCGCGGCTTGACCCTCGACGGGTCTCCACCTACGATCCCGGCTGCGGCCATCGGCCGCCCGAAGACGCGATTGGCGAGCTGAAACAAGATTTTCTCGTGAGATCCGACCAGGAGAGGCGCCTCACCCGGCGACGCTGAGCCGGCAACACACTCGCGCGCGGCAGTCGCGCGCCTGGATCCAGCCAGCCATACGCGCTTCGCGGCCGAGCCGCGGCGACCGTGAGGATCGCCGGATAGCGGAACCGCGACACCGGCCTGTGCCGGGGAGAGGAAGCGATGGGTCAACGCGCGCTATGGCTACCGTGGCGGCGCGATCGCGCCGCAGCACAGCCCGAGGCCACGACGTCCAGCGACGGCGACGGTCAGGGGCACGCCGTGACCGGCGACGAGCTTCGGGCACGCCGTGAGGAGATCGCCCGGATGGAGGAGCGAGCGCTCCGCGAGACCGAGTCGCTGGCCGTCCAGCGCACCGACCTCGAGCGGCGAGTGCAGGCGCTCGACGACCGCGAGCGCAACCTCGATCACTCGACCGAGGAGCTGAAGCAGGCCAAGCGCGTCCAGCGCCGCGAGCTCGAGCGGCTCTCGGGGCTGTCGGCCGCGCAGGCGAAGCAGCTGCTGATTGCCGAGGTCGAGCAGGAGGCCAAGCACCAGGCCGGCCTGCGGCTGCAGCAGATCGAGGAGGAGACGCACGCCGAGGCCGAGCGGCGGGCGCGCAACATCCTCGCCGTCGCGATGCAGCGGCTCGCGGGCAAGGCCTCCACCGACAGCACCACGCGCCTGGTCGAGCTGCCCAACGACGAGATGAAGGGCCGGATCATCGGCAGGGACGGCCGCAACATCCGCGCGTTCGAGAAGCTCACCGGCGTCGACGTGATCATCGACGAGACCCCGTCGGCGGTCCTGCTGTCGAGCTTCGACGGCGTGCGCCGCGAGATCGCCCGGATCACGCTCGAGCGCCTCATCGCCGACGGGCGCATCCACCCCGCGATGATCGAGGAGACTCACGAGCACGCCCGCGAGGAGATCGAGGCGACGATCGCCGAAGAGGGCGAGAAGGCGGCGCTCGAGGCGCGCGTCAACGGGCTCGATCCCGAGCTCCTGCGCCTGCTCGGACAGCTCCGCTACCGGACCAGCTACGGACAGAACGTCCTCGACCACCTGGTCGAGTGCTCGCACCTAGCCGCGCTGATGGCCGAGGAGCTCGGCGCCTCGGTCGAGACCGCCAGGCGAGCAGCGCTGCTCCACGACATCGGCAAGGCCGTGACGCACGAGGTCGAGGGTCCGCACGCGCCCGTCGGCGGCCGGATCGCCCGCCGGCGTGGCGAGTCGGAGGCGGTCGCGCACGCGATGGAGGCCCATCACGGCGAGGTCGAGCCGCGGACGGTCGAGGCCGTGATCGTGCAAGCGGCGGACGCGGTCTCGGGCGCCAGGCCCGGCGCCCGCGGCGATGCGCTCGAGCAGTACGTGAGCAGGCTTCGCGACCTCGAGGAGATCGCCTCGCGCCACCAGGGCGTCGAGCGCGTGTTCGCGATGCGAGCCGGGCGCGAGATCCGCGTCGTCGTCGATCCGGGTGAGGTGGACGATGACCGGGCGGCGCTGATCGCGCACGAGATCGCCGCTACGGTGGAGAAGGAAATGGACTATCCGGGGCGGATCAAGATCACCGTGATCCGCGAGAGCCGCTCCACGTCCTACGCCAGCTGAGCGAATAGGATCCGCGCCGCATGAACGAGACGCTCTTCTACGTCCTCGGGATCGGGCTCGTCGTGGTCGCGGTGCTCGTCGCCGCGATCGGCCTGCGGTTCGACAGGTTCCCGGCTTCCAAGGGGGTGCTGGTGCTGGGCACGGCCGCGTTCGCGGCGCTCGTGGTGGCCACGGGGGCCTTCGCCTGGCTGAACGCCGAGGACGAGCAGGAGCATCACGAGGCCGAGCTCGCGGCGGCGGCCGAGGAGACCGCGGCCTCGGACGAGGAGGGCCAGGCGGCCGAGGAGGTCGGCCCGGACGTGGCCGAGGCTCCGTCCGAGACCGCCTCCGCCGAGGGCGCAAAGCTCTTCGAGGCCAACGGTTGCGGCGGCTGTCACACGCTGGCCGCGGCGGGCTCGACCGGGACGACGGGGCCTGACCTCGACGGCGCGCTAAAGGGCAAGGACGAGGCCTTCATCGACGAGTCGATCGTCGATCCGAACGCCGAGGTCGCGAAGGGGTATCCGCCGGACGTGATGCCGCAGACGTTCGGGAACAGCCTCAGCCCGGAGGAGCTCGATGCGCTCGTCCAGTACCTCATCGAGTCCACCAGCGGCCAGAGCTAGGCCCGGGCCGGCGCGCGGGGGCGGTGCCCGCGGCGTCCCGGCACGCTGGGCTAGAGGCCGTGGTGCGGCCACTCCGGCACACGCCCCTGCTTGAACGCGCTGGCGCCGATCGCGTGGGAGTCCCGGCGCCAGAACATCGACAGCGCCGCCTCGGCCTCCTGTCGCAGGCGCTCCTCGAAGGTCCGCCCGACGTTGCGGATCATCGTCTCCTTGTCGGTTCGGATCGCGCCCTGGGGCAGGGCGGCGATCTCGCGGGCGAGCTCGAGTGCCCGCTCCAGCGCCCGCCCCTCGGGGACGACCTCGTTCGCGAGGCCGATCCGCAGCGCCTCCTCCGCGCCCACCGGCCGCCCCGTGATGATCAGCTCCATCGCCTTCGCCCAGCCGACGACCAGTGGCAGCCGCACCGTCATCCCGTCGCCCGCGACGATGTTCCAGCGGCGCTCGAGCGCGCCGAAGACGGCGTCCTCGGCGGCGATCCGGATGTCGGCAAGCAGGGCGTTCTCGAGCCCGGCCGCGACCGCCCAGCCGTTGACCGCGGCGATTACCGGCTTGAACACGTCGGCGCGCCGCGTATAGCCGCAGACTCCGTCCTCGTCGTAGAGGTGGGTGCGGAACTCGTCCCAATCGGGGCGCGGCCAGTCGGCCGCGTCCTGGAGGTCCCAGCCGGCACAGAAGGCGTCGCCGGCGCCGGTGATGACGAGCACGAACGCGTCGGGGTCGTCGCGAAAGCGGCGCCACGCGTGGTGGAGCTCAACGTTCATCTCGCGGGAGACCGCGTTCCGCTGCTCCGGCCGGTCGTAGGTCAGCACGGCGACGTGATCGGCGAGCTCGTACTCGAGGGTCCGGTACTCCATTCGTCCTCCTAAGATGGCGCTGGTGGAGCTGAAGCGGTACCACGTCACCACCTTCGGGTGTCAGATGAACGTGCACGACTCCGAGCGGATGAAGGGGATGCTCGAGTCGCTCGGCTACACGGAGGCCGACGAGCGTGCCGAGGCCGACCTGATCCTGTTCAACACCTGCTCGATCCGCGAGGCCGCCGACAACCGGTTCGTCGCCCATCTCGGCGAGGCCAAGCGCCTGAAGTCCGAGGATCCGGAGCGCGTGGTGGGGGTCGGGGGCTGCTGGGCGCAGTCGGTCAAGGACGAGGTCTTCGAGCGGTTTCCGTTCGTCGACGTCGCCTTCGGCCCCGGCCAGATCGCCCGGCTTGCGGAATTCCTCACCTCCGACTCGCTGTCGGCTCAGGGCAGGTATGTGATGAGCGACGCAAGTCGCGAAACTGAATGTGCCCGCCCTGGCAAGGGCTATTTTCAGTTCGAGGACTTCTCCGGCCATCTGCCGATGAAGCGCGAGCGCGAGTACCAGGCCTGGCTGCAGATCTCGCAGGGGTGCAACTGCCGCTGCTCGTATTGCATCGTGCCGTCGACCCGTGGGCGCGAGCAGAGCCGCGACCCGACCGAGCTGGTCGCGGAGGTCGATGGGCTGGCCCGCGACGGCGTCCGCGAGGTCACGCTGCTCGGCCAGAACGTGAACAGCTATGGCCGCGACCTCGGGGCGCGCCGGACGACGTTCGCCGAGCTGCTGGCGCTGATCGACGCGGTCGACGGCATCGAGCGCATCCGCTACACGAGCCCGCACCCGAAGGACATGCGCGAGGACGTGATCCGAGCCCACGCCGAGCTCGCGGCGGTCTGCGAGCACATCCACCTGCCGCTCCAGTCGGGCTCCAGCCGGGTGCTGAAGGCCATGCGCCGCACGTACAACCGCGAGCGGTACCTCGATCGCGTGGCGATGATCCGCGAGCACGTGCCGGACTGCGCGCTGACCACCGACATCATCGTCGGCTTTCCGGGCGAGACCGAGACGGATTTCGCGGAGACCCTCGAGCTCGTCGACCACGTGGGCTACGACGGTGCCTTCACATTCCTCTTCTCGCCGCGGCGCGGCACTGAGGCCGCCGAGCTGGACGACCAGGTGCCGCACGCGGTGAAGCGCGAGCGCATGGAGCGGCTCGTCGAGCTGGTCCAGCGCCGCGCGCGCCAGCGGGCCCAGCGCTTCGTCGGCCGGACGATGGAGGTGCTGGTCGAGGGCTCCACGCGCCGCGACCCGGGTCAGCTGCGCGGCCGCACCCGCCACAACAAGGCGGTCAACTTCGAGGGCACGGCGCCAGTGGGCGAGCTGGTCGAGGTCGAAATCGAGTCGGCCACCTCCCAGACCTTGACCGGACACGAGCGCCTGCTCAGCCGCGTGCCCTAGCCGCTCGCCGTGCGAGTCCTGGCGATCTTCGGCCCGACCGCGGTGGGCAAGACTCAGGTAGCGATCAACGTGGCCGAGCGGCTGCGCGAGCGCGGCGAGGACCCGGTCGCCGTCTCCTGCGACGCGATGCAGGTCTACCGCGGCTTCGAGATCCTCTCCGGGGCGGCGAGCGCCGACGAGCGCGCGCGGCTCGAGCACCGCCTGCTCGGGATCGCAGAGCTCGACGAGGAGTTCTCGGCGGGACGCTTCGCCGAGCTCGCCCATGCCGAGATCGACGAACTGCTCGCGAGGGACCGGCGGCCGATCGTGGTCGGTGGGACGGGTCTCTACATGCGCGCGGCGCTTGCCCAGCTCGAGCTGCGCCCACCGGTCGCCTCGGCGGTCCGGGCCGCGGTCGAGGCGGAGGTCGCGGACCGAGGGCCCCAGGCGCTTTATGCCGAACTCCCCGACGAGCTGCGCTCGGGCGTGCACCCGAACGATCGCAAGCGGATCGTCCGCCTGACCGAGCTCTCGCGTCTCGGCATCGCCGCGCACCCGGGCTCGAAGCTTTGGAGCCAGGGCATGCGCGTGCCGACGCTGCTGGTTGGGCTGACGGCCGACCGCGACGAGCTCCGAGCCCGGATCGAGGCACGCGGCGACGAGATGGTCAGGCTGGGCGCGGTGGAGGAGGTGCGCAGCGCGGATCAGGCCGGGGCCCGCCGGACCGCGCGCGCGGCGATCGGCTTCGACGAGCTCCTGCGCGACGACGCGGAGGCGATGAAGAGCGCCCAGTGGCGCTTCGCGCGCCGCCAGCTCACCTGGATGCGACGGATGGAGGACGTGGCGCAGATCGACCGCACGGGGCGCGAAGACGCCGACGTCGCCGTCGAGATCGTCTCCCTGCTGGACGCCGCCGAGCGATGAGCGCGATCGATCAGGTTCGAGCGCTGAACTCGCTCTTCGAGCGCCACGACTTCACCTCCCTGCGCGACGCGCTGGAGTCCTCCGAGGCGGACGCGATCAGCTCCGGCCTCGCCGAAGCCGATGCCCTGGTCCGCGAATCGATCGCCGATCGGGTCGTCGTCGAGTTCCACGGCGCCACGGCGCTGCCGGAGGGGCGCCGCTATATCGGCCTCGACGCGTACCTGAAGCTATGGCGCCAGTGGCTGGCGGCGTTCGACGAGTACGAGCTCGAACACTCGGGCTACGAGCAGGTGGGCGCGAACGTCCTCGTCGCGGTGGTCCACCGCGGGCGGGGCCGGGGCAGCGGCCTGCCGGTGGAGCTCCCGCAGTTCCAGCGGTGGGTCGTCCGGGACGGTCGCGCGCACGAGATCCACATCTACGAGCGCCGCGACCAGGCGCTGGCCGACCTGAGCCCGGGCAACGAATAGCCTCCGACCGGTGCGCTTCGAGAAGTGGCAGGCGCTGGGCAACGACTACGTGATCGTCGAGCGCGACGCGCTGCCCTGGGAGCTCACCGAGCAGCGGATCCGGCGCATCTGCGAGCCGCACTTCGGCGTCGGTTCGGACGGGATCCTGTTGCTGGCGCGACCGCAGGACGAGCGCCACGTGGCGGAAATGCGGATCTTCAACCCCGACGGCTCGGAGGCCGAGCTCTCGGGAAACGGCGCGCGCGAGGCCGTGCTCTACCTGCGCGCCGCCGGCTGGACCGAC
Organism: uncultured Solirubrobacterales bacterium; assembly: GCA_963729075.1. GTDB lineage: Bacteria > Actinomycetota > Thermoleophilia > Solirubrobacterales > 70-9 > WHSW01. Next base: position 109,524 of record CAVSMU010000010.1, read on the forward strand.
GAGGACACGTTCACGATCCTCACCAAGGCGGGGGACGTGACGCCCACGATCACCGGGCCGGCCGAGGTCTCGATGGCGATCGGGCGCGCCTCGCTGGCCTCGGACGACTACCCGGCGGGCGGCGACGACGGTACCGGCACGCTCAGCGCCGGAGGCCGCGAGTGGAGCTTCCGGCACGTCAACGTCGGCAACCCGCAGTGCGTGATCGACGTCGGCGACGAGATCGAGGGCCTGGCGATCGGCTCGTTCGGGCACGAGATCGAGCGGAACCCGCTGTTTCCGAACCGCACCAACGTTTCCTTCATCCGCGTCGACGGCTCCCGCGTGCGGGCCCGGATCTTCGAGCGCGGGGTGGGGGAGACCCTCGCCTCGGGCACCGGCGCCAGCGGCGCCGCGGTCGCGGCCGTCGTCGCGGGGGCGGCGAGCCCGGTCACCGTCGCGCTCGACGGCGGCGAGCTAACGGTCGAGGTCACCGACGCGCTCGAGGTGACGCTGACCGGGACGGCCGGCCGCGTCTACGCCGGCGAGCTCGACGCCGCCTTCGTCGCGGCGCTGGCCGACGCGTGATCGAGTGGCTCGCCAACCCGCTGCGCGATCCCGAGCTCGAGGCCAGCGACGACGACGCGCCCCTTCGCTTCCACCGCGCCCTGACGGGCTACGCGCCCTCCGCCCTCATCGACGCCCCGGAGCTGGCGGCCGAATGGGGTGTCGGCCAGGTCCGGCTGAAGTTCGAGCGCGAGCGCTTCGGGCTGCCGTCGTTCAAGTTCCTCGGCGCCTCCTGGGCCGCTCGGCGACTGCTCGGCGAACCGCCGCACGACCCGGAGCTCGAACTGATCGCCGCCACGGACGGAAACCACGGCCGGGCCGTAGCGCGCGTGGCACGCCTGGCCGGACTGGGCGCCCTGATCCTGGTGCCGGCCGGCACGGCAACGGCGCGGATCGACGCGATCGCGGACGAGGGCGCCGAGGTCGAGGTGGTCGACGGCTCCTACGACGACGCGGTCCGCCGCAGCGAGGCGCTCGCCGGCCCGCGCCGGCTGCTGCTCTCGGACACGTCCTGGCCGGGATACGAGGAGGTCCCGCGCTGGGTGATCGAGGGCTACGCGACGATCTTCCGAGAGGTCGACGAGCAGATGGGCGGCGCGGCCGCCGACGCCGTCGTGGTCCCGATCGGCGTCGGCGCGCTGGCGGCGGCCGCCGTTCGCCACCTGGCCGGCTGCGCGCGGCTGGCCGGTGTCGAGCCGGCGAGCGCCGCATGCACGCTGGAGTCGGTGCGCGCGGGTGAGATCACGGAGGTCCCGGGACCGCACCCCTCGATCATGGCCGGGCTGAACGCCGGGCTGCCCTCGCTCGTCGCCTGGCCGCTGGTGAGCGCCGGGTTCGACCTGTTCTGCGCGATCGAGGACCAGGTGGCGGTCGAGGGGATGCGGCGCCTCGCCGCCCTCGGACTCGAGGCGGGGGAGTGCTCGGGCGGCGCCGTCGGCGCGGCCGTGCGCCTGTTCGCCGAGCCCCGCGCTCGCGAGGCCCTGGGCGCGGGCCCGACCAGCTCCGTGCTCGTCCTGCTCACCGAGGCCGTCACCGACCCCGACGCCTACGCGCGGCTGGTCGGCCGCCGGACTGAGTGAGCCTGGACGCCCACGATCGCACCTGATCGACGCTGTCACAATCGCTCGATGGCCGACGCCGGCATGCTCGTGCGCAGCCTGTATGAGGCCTACCAGCGGCGCGACTGGGATGCGTGCGTGCCGCTGATCCACCCGGACGCCACCTACGACCTGCCGCGCACCGACGAGCACGTCGACGGAGGCGCCGCGATCCTGGACTACCAGCGCGCCTACCCGGAGCCCTGGGGTGAGCTGGCGGTGCTGCGGGTGGTCGCCGAGGGCAACGAGGCGGCGGCCGAGATCGCCGTCACCGGAGGGCAGGGGTGCGATTGGCGCCTGGCGGCGTTCTGGAGGGCCCGCGACGGTCGCCTGCATCACGGGGTCGAGTACTGGACCCCGCTGGTCGGCGACGGCGACTAGCCCGCCCGCCGGGCGACGAGCAGCTCCGCGAGGCGCGCGGCGACGAAGCCGAACGCGAAGTAGAGCGCGGGCAGCCAGATGGCGACACCGCCGAGCGAGTCGGCGTGGCGCGAGTACTCCGCGAGGTCGAGCTCCACGATGAGGATCTCGGCCAGCGGCCCGACGATCGCCGCCGCGACCCCGCACACGAGCGCGGGCATGCCGCCGCCGAGCCAGCACGCAACCAGGACCGCCAGCATTACCACGAGCACGGTCGCGGGCCCCTCGGGCTCGTCGTAGACGAGCGCGGTGACCGCATAGATGGCGAGTACGGCGGCGATCGCGGCGAGGCCCGTTCGGAGATCGAACCCCGGGCGCGGAGGACCGAGGCGAAGGCGCAGCTCACCGACGGAGGCAGTCGCGAGGCCGACGAGGATTGGAAACCAGAGCGCGCTCTCCCAGACGAACGGGGTCGCGTCGTCGAGATAGGTCGTCGTGCCGGCCTGAACGTGACCGGCGTCGCCGACGAGCCCCCCGACCGCACCGATCGCGAACAGGACGCAGAGCTCTCTCGGGGTCAGTCGCACGGCAGGCGGGGGCAGTATCGCGGGCGGGGCTGCGCCGCCGCCCCGGTAGCCTCCCGGCCTCGGATGGCGCTCACCGACCCCTCCAAGCGACTCGAGGCGATCCCGCCGTACATGTTCGCCGAGCTCCAGCGCAGGGTCGCGGCCAAGCGCGAGGCGGGGATCGACGTGATCAGCCTCGGGATCGGCGATCCCGACATGCCAACCTATCCACACGTCGTCGAGGCCGTGCAGGCGGCGGTCGCCGACCCGGGCACGCATCAGTACCCGTCCAACCACGGCCGCGCCGAGTTCCGCGACGCGTTCTCGCGCTTCTACGCGGGCCGCTTCGGGGTCGAGATCGACCCCGAGACCGAGGTGATACCGGCGATCGGCGCCAAGGAGTGCATCTACAACCTCTGCTTCGCGTTCCTGGACCCGGCCGACGTGGCGCTGGCCGCCGATCCCGGCTACCCGGTGTACACGGGCGGACCGCTCCTCGCGGGGGCCGAGGCGGTGCTGATGCCGCTCCTCCCCGAGCGCCGCTTCGCCCCGGATCTCGACGCGGTCGGGGCTCACGTGCTCGAGCGGGCACGGCTGATGTTCCTCAACTACCCCAACAACCCCACCGGCGCGGTTCTGCCCGAGGGCCTGTTCGAGCGCGCGATCGAGCTGGCGCGCGAGCACGAGTTCCTGATCGTCCACGACAACGCCTACTCGGAGACGACCTTCGACGGCTACGTCGCCCCGAGCTTCCTCGCCACCCCGGGCGCGAAGGAGGTCGGGGTCGAGGTCTTCTCGCTCTCGAAGGGGTTCAACATGACGGGCTGGCGCTGCGCGGCGATCCTCGGCAATCCCGACGCCGTCTCGGCGTACTGGCGGCTGAAGACGAACGTGGACTCAGGGCTGTTCGAGGCGATCCAGCTCGCCGGCGTCGCGGCCCTCGACGGGCCGCGGGCCGCCATCGAGGAGATGAACGCGATCTACGAGCGCCGTCGCAACCTGGTGGTCGGGACCCTCGGTGAGATCGGGGTCGACGTGACCCCGCCCCGGGGAACGATCTACGTCTGGGCGCCGGTGCCCGAGGGCCACACCTCGACGTCGTTCGCCGAGCTCGTGCTCGAGCAGGCGGCGGTCGTGGTCTCGCCCGGCTCGATGTACGGGCCGAGCGGCGAGGGCTTCTTTCGGATCTCCCTCACGACACCCGACGACCGGCTCGCCGAGGCTCTCGAGCGGATGCGAGAGCATCTCGTCTGAGCGGAAGCGGGCGATGAGCACACCCCGCAGGCGCGCCGGCTCGGACTCGCCCTTCGAGCGGCGCTACGGGTTCAGTCGCGCGGTCCGCGTCGGGGAGCGGGTCGTGGTCTCGGGCAGCGCCCCGATCTGGCCCGACGGGTCGTGCGACCCGGATCCCCGCGCTCAGGCACGGCGCTGCTGCGAGATCATCGTCGCCGCGCTCGCCGAGGTCGGGGCCGGTGCCGCGGACGTGGTCCGCACGCGCATGTTCGTCACCGACGCGGCGCACTCGGACGCGGTCGGCGAGGTCCATCGGGAGTTCTTCGGCCCGGCCGCACCCGCGGCGACGATGGTCGTCGTCGCCGCGCTGCTCGACCCCCGCTGGGTGGTCGAGATCGAGGCCGAGGCGCAGCTCGACTGAGTCGCGGATGCAACGAGCCGGGGGGTGGGAGTGAAACCTCCGCCGCGCATATGTGTTAACAAGTGCTCACACAGCGTTCGGGGGCTCCGCGGCAGCAGCCGTGGGGGGAGATTCAAGGCGCCGCTAACACTTACTGATCTCAGACAAGGATGACGACTCTCGGCATAGCACTCGCACTCGCCTGCGCCGCGATGGCCAACCTGGGCATGCTCTGCAAGCACCGAGGGGCGTGCGAGTCGCCCGAGATCAGGCTCCGCGCCCCGTTGCGCAGCGCGGCAGCCCTCTTCCAGTCGAGATGGTGGACGATCGGCTTCGCGGTCGCCGCCGCCGCCTGGGTCCTGCACGTCGCCGCGATGGCGGTCGCGCCTTTGTCGCTCGTGCAGGCGGTGATCGCCGGCGGCCTCGTCCTGCTCGCCTACCCGGCGACGCGGTACTTCGGCCACACCCTCAACCGCCGCGAGTGGCTCGGCCTCGGCCTCGCCGCGGCCGGCCTCGCCTTTCTCGCCGTCACGGTGCCGCACGCGCACGAGAGCGAGGGCTACTCGGTCGCGACGATGATCGCGTTCGAGACGGCGCTCATCGGCGCCGGCTCCGCGTTCTTTGCCTCCGGGGTGCTGCGTCGCGGCTCGATCTGCCAGGGCGTCGTGCTCGGGCTGTCATCGGGTCTGTTGATCGGCGTCTCCAACGTCGCCATCAAGGCGCTCACCGAGGGCATGGGGGCGGGCGCTGCGATGCTGCTGTCCCCGTGGACGATCGTGGCGGTCATCGGCGGGCTCGGCGCGTTCTTCGCGCTCGCCCGCGGGATGCAGCTCGGCGAGGCGATCCCGGTCATCGCAACCGCGTCAGTCGCCTCGAACTGCTCGGCCATTCTCGGCGGCGTCGTGGTCTTCGGCGATCCGATCGGCTCCGGCGTCGTCGAGGGACTGGCTCGCGGCCTCGCGTTCGCCGCTGTGATCGCCGCCGCTGCGCTGCTGCCGGCGCCGCGAAGCGGCGGGCCGACGCCCGCCTGATCCGCCGCCCGCCCGCCGCCGGCGATCGCTGAGAGGAATCTCAGCGGATTCCAATCGGCCTCTCAGCGCCGGCTTCGAACCTGCCCGGGCAACCCACCCACGAGCTCGAGGAGGTTCGAGATGGAAACGACGGTCAGCAGACAGGCATCCACCGCATGGGCGATCGCATGTGCGGCCGGTGCAACGCTGGTCGTGCTCGTCTGCCTGCTGGTTCCCGCCACGGCGAGCGCAGAGGAGCGCGTTTGCCGGGGGGCGCTCGGCGCGATCACGGTCGACAACCTGCGTGTGCCGCAGGGGTCGAGCTGCTCGCTCACCGGTACCCGCGTGCAGGGGACGGTGAAGGTCGAGCGCGCGGCGACGCTCAGCGCCCGCGGGATTCGCGTGATCGGCAACGTGCAGGGCGAGAACGCCCGCGACGTCGCCGTGCGCGGTTCGCGCGTCGGCGGCAGCATCCAGGTCGTACAGGGACGGACGGCAGCGGTGAGCACCACCGTCGTCAACGCGGACATCCTCTACGACGGAAACAGCGGCGTCCTGCGCGCGAGCGACAACGTCGTCGGCGGGAACGTCCAGGCGTTTCAGAACAGCGGCGGCGTGCGGATCGACGGCAACCGCATCGATGGCAACCTGCAGTGCAAGGCGAACCGGCCTCCGCCCACCGGCGGCGGGAACGTCGTGCAGGGCAACAAGGAGGACCAGTGCGCTCGGCTCTAGGCGCGCAGCTGCGAGGGGCCGGCGCCCGGCCGGCCCCTCAGCTCGCCAGCTTGCCCTCGGCCGCGAGGGTGTCGCGCAGGCCGGCCTCCAGGCCGCGCGGGGAGTAGCCGAGCTCGGCGATCGCCTTGTCGTGCTTCGCCCAGAAGGTGACGCCGTCAGCGGATGAGATCAGCTCGCGAAGGTTCGGCGGCTGGCCCATGATCTTTCCGACCAGGCCGCCCACCGGGGTCATCGCCCTCAGCATCGGCGTGGGGATGGCGCGCTTGGGCGGCTCCTTCCCCGCGACCCGGCCGACCGTCGCGATCAGCTCGCGCATGGTGGTGATCTCGCCGCCGAGCACGTAGGCCTCGCCGGGAACCCCCTTGTCGAGCGCGAGCAGGATGCCGGCGGCGACGTCCTCGACGTGGACCATGTTCATGCCGAGCTCCGGGAACGCGATCATCGGCATCCGGCCGGCCAGGAACTGGTTGATCTGCTGGCCGATGGCGGAGTGGTCGTCGGGCCCGTAGACGCCGCCCGGCTGCACGATTACGCACGGCAGCCCTTCCTCGGCGATCAGCCGCTCGGCGATCTGATGGGCCTCGTACTTGGTCTGCTCGTAGTACGAGGTGAACTCCTTGCCGGGGTGCTCGTAGCTCTCGTCGACGACCTCACCGTGCGTGTTGCCGAACGCGCCCACGGTCGAGACGTATAGGACCTTCGGCGTTTGGGCGGCGAGCGCCGCGCGCAGGACGCGCTCGGTGCCAAGCACGTTGGCCTCGTACATCGCGCGGTGCTCGGAGGCGGGGATGCCAACCTCGTAGATCGCCGCGTTGTGGATCAGCGCATCGCACCCCTCGAGCCCCGCGGCGATCGCGGCCTCGTCGCCGAGGTCGCCGACGACCAGCTCGCAGCCGAGCGCCTCGAGCGCCCTGCCCTTCTCGAGGTCGCGCACGAGCACGCGGACGTCGTCCGCGCGATCGCGGAGCCGACGGGCCACGTGGCCCCCGATGAAACCGGTGCCCCCGGTGAGGAAAACCCTCATCGCTGCGCAGACTATCCCCTGATCTGCCTCGGCCGTTTGATCCGGCCGAGGCGCCCACCGGCCTACACTGGTCCCGTGGAGAACGGCGCCGGAGTTCGCAACCCGAGGGCGCGCCAGCGGGCGCTCGCGATCGGTGTCGCCCCCAGCGCGGACGGTGACGGCGACCCCCTGGCCGAGCTCAAGGAGCTGCTGCGGACCGCCGGTGTAGCAACGGCCGGGGAGCTCGTGCAGGTGCGTGCCGAGCCCGACCCGGACCGCTACCTCGGGCGCGGCAAGCTCGCCGAGCTGCGCGCGCAGATCAAGCGTGACGGCGCCAACCTGGTCGCCTGCGACGACGAGCTCGTTCCGCGCCAGGAGCGCAACCTCGAGGCGGCGCTCGACGTCCCGGTCATCGATCGCACCGCGATCATCCTCGACATCTTCGCCGACCACGCACACTCGGCCGAGGGCAAGCTCCAGGTCGAGCTCGCGCAGCTGGAGTACAACCTCGCCCGCATGCGGGGCCTGTGGACCCACCTCGAACGGCTCGGGGCGGGGCGCATCGACGGCGGCATCGGCACCCGCGGCCCCGGCGAGTCTCAGATCGAGACGGACCGCCGGCTCGCCCGCGACCGGATCACCACGCTGCGGCGGCGGCTTGTGCGCGTCGAGCGCAACCGCGGCGTGCAGCGCGCCCGCCGCGAGGCCTCGACCACGCCGACGGTCGCGCTCGCCGGCTACACGAACGCGGGCAAGTCGACCCTGCTAAACACGCTCACCGGAGCCGGCGTCGGCGTGGGGGAGAGGCTGTTCCAGACGCTCGACCCAACGACGCGCGCGTACGAACACCACGGTCGCCGGTTCCTCGTCACGGACACGGTCGGCTTCATTCGCAAGCTTCCGCACCAGCTGGTCGAGGCGTTCAAGGCGACGCTCGAGGAGACGAGGCTCGCCGACATGATCGTTCACGTGGTCGATGGCTCCGAGCCCGAGGCGATCCGGGGCGAGGCGATCGCCGCGGTGGACGCGGTGCTCGAGGACATCGGAGCCGGCGATCGGCCGCGGCTGCTCGTCTTCAACAAGCTCGACCTGCTCGACGCCGACGCGCGCAGCGATCTGCTCGTCGGAGACGCGGACGCGGTCGGCGTCTCGGCGGCGACCGGTCAGGGTCTCGACGAGCTCCGCGACCGGATCGAGTCGGCGTTCGTCGCGACGCTGCGCGAGGTGGAGCTGCTCGTTCCGTACTCGGAGGGTGCCCGCCTGTCGGAGATCCACGAGCTCGCGGGCGAGCTCGAGCGCACCGAGCGCCCGGACGGGGTGCTCGTCAAGGCGAGGATTCCGGTCGCGCTGACCCACCGCTTCGAGCAGTTCTCGGTCAACGGGGCACGCGCTTCGCGGTAAGCACCAGTGGAGCTGCGCTTCAAGCGGCTGGGGGAGGGTGCTCGGATGCCCGCGCGCGCGAACCCCGGCGACGCGGGGCTCGACCTGCACGCCGCCGAGCCGGCGACGCTTCAGCCGGCGGGCGGGCGGGCGGCCGTCGGCACCGGGCTCGCGGTCGAGATCCCGCCCGGGCACGGGGCCCTCGTGCTGCCGCGCTCGGGGCTAGCGGCGCGGCACGGGATCGGGCTCGCGAACGCGCCCGGGCTGATCGACCCGGGCTATCGCGGCGAGATCCGCGTGCTGCTGGCAAACAACGACCCGCACGAGCCCTTCGAGGTCCGGCCCGGGGATCGCATCGCCCAGCTGCTCCTGGTCCCGTTCATCGAGGCCGAGCCGCTGGAGGTCGGCGAGCTCTCCGAAACGGCACGCGGCGAGGGCGGGTTCGGCTCGTCGGGCGCCTGAGCCGGTCGCCGGCGACGAGATTGCGGTGCCGGGCCGAGGCGACCGCACCTACCCGTTTCGCGCACACTCCGAATACCTGTACCTCACAGACCGCGAGCGTCCCGGCGGCGTGCTCGCCATGCGCCGGTGGACATCAGGTCCTAGCCACAGGAGATAACTGAGCCGGCTTAGGCACGGTCTCCAGCCCCTTCGGGACGCGGAGCAGCGAGCTCGGAGCGATTCAGGAAACGCCGGTCCCCTTGTGCCAGTCCAAACGCCGGGCTACGGTCGCGGGTGAAGGGAGGCTGATTGCGGGTGAGGCTTGTCCGTGGTGTGCGCACGCCATCGCGGCCGGCGTCGCCGCCTACCGAGCGGGGGCCGTCACGCGGTGATGCCGATGCTCGGAGTGTCGTTCAGCGGAGCTCCTCGGCCAGCCCGATGATGACGCCGGCCGGGCCGCGGACGTAGCAGTACCGGTAGATGTCCTCGTACTGCGCCACCTCGCCCACGAGTTCGGCGCCGTGGGCGCGCAGGCGGTCGAGGACGTCGTCGACGTCGTCGACGGCGAACGTGAGGCGAGGGATGCCCGGGGTGTTCACCGGCGCACTCGGCGCCGTGCTGGTGGCCACCGGCGTGTGGAACGTCGACAGCTCGACCCGGCCGTGGCCGTCCGGGGTCCGCACGACGGCTATGTCCGCTCGGACGCCGTCCAGCCCGACGAGCTGGTCCACCCATTCACCCTCGACTGCTGTTTCGCCCTCCCGTTCCAGGCCCAGTTCGACGAAGAACGCGATAGCAGCCGCGAGATCCTCGACCACAAAGCCGACGTGATCCATCCGGTGGATCGTCATGCCACGCAGCGTAGGGGACTGAGGATTCTTGCCGTGCGGCCCTAGCCCCGCCGCAGCGCCGCCGTCCGAGCGCTCTCGTGCGCGCCGTCCTCGAGCCGGTCGTCGAGCGGCTCCAGGTCGGGCACCGCGCCCGAGCCACGTGCGAGCGCCAGCGCGATCAGGCGATCCGCGAGGCGGGCGTTCTTCGGCAGCAGCGGGCCGTGCAGGTAGGTGCCGATCACGTTGCGGTCGCGAACCCCCTCGAACCCGTCGCGGCCGTTGTTGCCGTGACCGCGGATCACGCGGCCGAGCGGCTTGGCGGCCGGGCCCAGGTACGTTCGCCCGCCGTGGTTCTCGAATCCGGCGACCTCCAAGGTGCCGTCGCCGAGCTCGGCCTCGATCGCAACGTTTCCGATCAGGCGCGGGCCCGGCTCGCGCACGGTCTCGAAATCGACCAGCGCAAGGCCCGGAATCCGCTCGTCGCCGAGCTGGTAGCTGTGGCCGAGCAGCTGGTAGCCGCCGCACACGGCGAGCACCACGGCGCCGTCCTCGACCGCGCCCGCGAGCGCGTCGCGCTTCGTGCGCAGCATGTCCTCGGCGACCAGCCGCTGGTCGCGGTCCTGCCCGCCTCCGATGTAGACCAGGTCGTGCGCGGCAAGGTCGAAGCCCTCGCCCGGGCCGGCGCTCGCGTGCTCGAAGCGGATTCCCCGCCACTCACACCGGCGCTGGAGGAACAGGATGTTGCCGCGGTCGGCGTAGATGTTCATCTGCTCCGGGTAGAGGGCGAGCACGCGCAGCTTCATCGCGGTATCTCCAGCACGCAGGCGATCGAGCCGACGTGGTCGGCGGTGGGCGGGATCTGGAACCGCTCGCGTGCCTCGAGCCCGGCCGCGGCCGCCTCCGCCTCGAAGCGGGACGGGTCGAGCTCGTCGAGCCGGATCGCCTGTGTCTCCTCGGTGAGGGCGCCCTCGGGCGAGACCACCTGGCGCAACCGCCGCAGCTCGAGCCCGCCGTCGAGCCCGCGCACCTCGATCGGCAGCGACGAGAAGATCCATCCGTCTCGTTCGAGCACGTCGGGCAGTGGCGGATTGGAGTGCTCCGCGGCATCGGCGGTCGTTGCGAGGAGCGCCGCCGCGAACACGCCGCCGGGCTCGAGGTGGTCGCGCACCCGGGCGAGCATCGCGGCGCGACCCGCGGGCCCGCCGAGCAGGTGCACGAGCTGCATCGGGGCGAGGATCGCGGCGAAGCGGCGCCCGACGTCGAAGTCACGCGCGTCGGCGATCCGAGCGTCGATCGCCACCTCGGCGAGGTCCGCCAGGCGCTGCAGCTCGGTGATCAGCGCAGGCGAGCGGTCGAGCGCGGCGACGGTGTGCCCGGCGACCGCGAGGCGGAGCGCGACGCGACCGCTCCCGCAGCCCAGCTCGAGCACCGGCCCCGCGGCCTCGCCGGCCAACTCGTCCCACAGGGCCAGGTCGGCGGCGTAGGAGCCGCACTCGACCTGCTGCCAGATCGCCTCGCGGTCGCTGGCGGCGGTCAGCGCCAGAACTCCTGGGCGAGGCCACGCTCAGCGAGCAGCGTGCGGAGCTCGAGCAGCGCGGTGTAGGTCGGCAGCGCGAAGAGCGGTCCCTCCGCCGCGGCGACGGCCCGGTCGAGCGAGCGCTCGATCGCCGGATCGACCTCGATCAGCCCGGGCGCGAGCCCCGCGTACTTGAGCCGCACCGCCATCTCGGGCGCGCGTGTCCCCGCGCAGACGACGCGCCGGACCCAGCCGGCGAGCAGCTCGAAATCGGCGTCCCAGATCCACGATACGTCGCGCCCGTCGGCAATTCCGTCGTTGAGCGCAATCCAGAGGTCGACCGGCGCGGGGGTCCCGTTCGAGGCGCGCGCGGCCTCGAGCCGAAGCGTGCGGAGGACCTCGTTCGCGCCCGCCGGGTTCTTGATCAGCAGGATCGAGACGGGGACCCCGTCGACCGTGATCGTCTCCACGCGCCCGAAGGCGGCCTCTACCGCGGCGAGGCCACCGGTCGCGGCCTCAAGCCCGACGCCGAGGCGGAGCGCCGTCGCGAGCGCGGCGAGCGCGTTGTAGACGTTGTAGAGGCCAGGCAGGGGCAGCTCGAGGTCGGCCTCGCCGTCCGGGGTCCGCACGCGCGACCTCGAGCCGCTCATGCCGAGGAGTTCGATTGCGGTCGCGGCGACGTCCGGCACCGGGCGGTCGGCCTCGCAGTTCGGGCAGTCGTAGTGGCCGAGGTGGCCCACGAAGGCCCGCTCGTAGGCGTAGGGCGCGCCGCAGCGCCGGCAGTGCTTGGCGTCGTGTGCGTGTTGCAGCTCGGGCAGCGCCTGCGACGGGTCCTCGATGCCGAAATAGCTCACGCCGTCGCGACGCCGCAGCTCGCGGTCGCGGCCGAGGTCGGCGACCAGCGGGTCGTCGGCGTTGAGGATGAAGCCCGTGCGACCGGCGCGCACGGCGACCATCGCCGCCCAGTCGTCGGCCAGCCGCTCGAGCTCGCCGTAGCGGTCGAGCTGGTCCCGGAAGAGGTTTCCGAGCACGACCAGGGCGGGGTCGAGCTCAGCGACCATCCGGGGCAGCCACGCCTCGTCGACCTCGAACAGGCCCTCCGTGCCGCGCTGCTCGAGCAGGGCCGTCGCCACGCCCCAGCTCATGTTGGATCCGGCCCGGTTATGCACCGGGTCCCGCCCCGCGGCCCGCAGCGCGGACGCGATCATCCCGGCGGTGGTCGTCTTGCCGTTCGTCGCGCTGACGATCGTGGTCCCGTCTGTGAGCTCGCTGCCGAGCCGCGAGACCGCGTCCGGCGCGAGGCGCAGCAGCACGCGCCCCGGCAGCGTGGTGCCGCCACCGCGGCCGCTGCGGCGGCTGAGCGAGCCGGTGGCGCGCGCGAGCGCCAACTTCGTGCGAAACGCCGGCCCGGCTGCGCTCGAGGCGCTCATGCCGGCACGATCATCCACAGCGCCCGGGGCAACACCCGGACGGTCGCGGGCAGGTCGGCGATCGGGTCGCCGTCGGCATAGACCGCGAACGGCCGATCGGCCTCGATGTGCACCTCGGCGGCGCGGTCGACGCCGATCTCGGGTTGTTCTGTGTGGCGGCCGTCGAACACCTTCGGCAGGATGGCGGTGAGGAAGCGCAGCTTGCCGATCTCACCCAGCGTGACGACGTCGAGGACGGCGTCGTCCAGCTCGGCGTCGGGAGCGACGAGCATGCCCCCGCCGTAGGCGCGGTTGTTGGCAACCGCGACCCCGTAGCCGCGGAACTCGCGGCGCTCGCCGTCGAGCGTGAGCGTGAACGCGGCCTGCCGCCAGCCGACGAGCGCGCGCAGCGCGGCGTAGGCGTACACGAGGCGGCCCTTGACCCACTTCGCCTCGTTGGCGATCCGGTTGGCGTCCGAGTCGAAGCCGCAGCTCGCGACGCCCAAAAAGCGCTTGCCGTCGACCTCGCCGACGTCGATCTCGCGCAGCCTTCCGGCGCCGAGCACCTCCACGGCGCCGTCGACGTCGTCCGGGATGCCGAGCACCCGGGCCAGGTCGTTCCCGCGCCCGCCCGGAATCACGCCGAGGCGCGCCCCCGTCCCGGCGAGCACGCCGCCGACCTGCCCGATGAGGCCGTCGCCGCTCATCACGATCGTCACCTCACCCGCCTCCCCGGCCGCTCGCGCCTCACGGCAGCCGTGCTCGATGCCCTCGGTGAACACGCGGCGAAACTCGATCCCGCGAGCGCGCAGCGCGCGCTCCGCTGCGGGGAGCAGCTCGCGGACACGCCCGCCGCCGGCCGAGGGGTTGACGAGCAGCAGATGTCGATCGCCGGCCGCCATCGAGCGTCCCAGCCTAGATGTAGTCGGAGCGCTTGCGGCCGACGAACCACGAGCCGCCGCCAGTCTCGCCGTCGGCGACCGAGGTGATCCCGTGCCGACGAAGCCCCCGCTCGAGCACGGCGGGCGGGGTGTAGAACGGCGTCGCAGCGCCCCAGCTCGCGGCGACGATGACGCTTCCTTCGGGCCGCAGGACCCGCCCGATCTCGGCGAAGAACGGCGGCATGTTCAGCAGCGCGACCAGGTCGAAGGACTCGTCGCCATAGGGCAGGTCGGCCGCGTCGGCGACTCGGAACGCGATTCGGCCCGTGGGGTCGAGGCCCACCTTCGCCTGCGCAGCGTGGATCATCTCCTCGGAGAGGTCGACCCCCCGGACGCTCGCACCCGGGAACTCGCGGGCGAGGAAAAGGGCCGCCTCGCCCGTTCCGGTGCCGAGCTCGAGGATTCGTTCCGGCGGCGGCCGTACCTGCGCGCAGGCGGCCGCAAAGGCGGCCAGGTGGGGCACGGACCCGGCACCTGTGCGCGTGTCCCAGCCGGCCGCGGAACGCTCGAAGAACCCGTGCACCGCCGGCCGCAGGACCGGCCAGAGCCAGGGCGCCCGGGAGATCGTCGCGTTGACGGCCCGCCCCAGAATCCGGATCCGCGCCGGGGTCGGACGGTTGGAACCTTCCATGGGGCCATCATCCCAAGGCGCTAGCGTTCCGCTCCGATGCGCGCCGCCCGTCCCCGGCTCCTGGCCCTGCTCGCGCTCTGCACGGCGCTACTCGCCGCCTGCGGTGACGACGACGAGGACTCGACCACGACATCGGCCAGTGCCGGCGAGTGCGCCGAGGTGGAGGCCCCGGCGCCCAAGGACGAGAAGTTCCGTCATCCGGAGCCCGTGCTGAAGCGCGGTGAGCCCGCGATCGCGACCGTCGAGACGAGTTGCGGGAGCTTCGTGATCGAGCTCGACACGAAGGGGTCGCCGAAGACCGCCAACTCGTTCGCGTTTCTCGCCGAGGAGGGCTTCTACGACGGCACCATCTTCCATCGCATCGCCCCGGGGTTCGTGATCCAGGGGGGCGACCCGCAGGGCACGGGCACGGGCGGACCCGGCTACTCGGTCACGGAGCCGCCGCCGGAGGACACGACCTACGCCAGGGGCCTGGTGGCGATGGCGAAGACGGCGGTCGACCCCCCCGGAACCTCCGGCAGCCAGTTCTTCGTCGTGACCGCGCCGGCGGACGCCGGGCTGCCGCCCGACTACGCCGTCCTCGGCCAGGTCACCGAGGGCATGGACGTGGTCGAGGCGATCAGCCGGCTGGGCGACCCGGCCACGGAGAAGCCGCTGCAGACCGTGACGATCGACAGCATCGCGATCTCCGAGGGGTAACGCGGGCGAGGGCGGCGGCGGGGTCGATACGCTCGCCCGGCATGGCCAAGATCGAGATCGGCGATCCGGCTCCCGACTTCGACCTCGCCGGGACCGGCGGCAAGCGGTATCGCCTCGCCGACCAGCGGGGCCGGTGGACGATTCTGGCCTTCTACCCCGGCGACTTCACGCTCGTCTGCACCCGGCAGTTCTGCTCCTACCGCGACGACGACGAGCGCCTCGCGCAGCTCGACGCGGACGTGCTGGGCATCTCCCCGCAGTCGGTCGAGTCCCACGACCGGTTCACGGCCGAGCACCGGCTCAGCGTCCCGCTGCTGGCCGACCCGGATCGCGCCGCGGCGAGGGCCTACGGGGTGCTGGCGCCCGGCGGCCTCGTGCGCCGATCGATCTTCATCGTCGACCCCGACGGGATCGTCCGCCACCGGGACGTATCCATGCTCGGACTGCGCTACCGGGACGCGGACCAGCTCGCCGAGGCGCTTGCGCGAGCGCGCGAGCTGACGTGAGCGACGCCCTGGCCGGCGTCCGGGCGCTGCTGATCGACCTCGACGGCGTCCTCTACGTCGGGGACGAGGCGATCGCGGGGGCGCGGGAGGCAGTCGGCGAGCTGCGCGAGGCCGGCCTCGGGCTACGGTTCGTCACCAATACCACCGCGCGGTCGCGCCCGCGGACGCTGGCGAAGCTCAACAGGCTCGGCTTCGACGTCGCCGAGGCCGAGCTCGTGACCCCGGCCGCGCTCGCGCGCCGGCACTGCGCGCAGGCGGGCCACCGGCGGGTGGCCCTGATCATGAACGAGGAGGTGAAGGCGGACTTCGAGGGATTCGAGGAGACCGATGAGGGTCCGGACGCCGTGATCATGGGCGATCTCGGCGAGGCGTTCGGGTTCGCGATCCTCAACCGTGCCTTTCGCATGGTCATGGACGGCGGGGAGCTGATCGCCCTGCAGAAGAACCGCTTCTGGCTCACCGGCGAGGGGCTCTCGCTCGACGCGGGACCGTTCGTGGCCGCGATCGAGTACGCGACCGGCAAGGAGGCGATCGTGGTCGGCAAGCCGTCGGCGTCGTTCTTCGACCTGGTTCTGGGCGACCTGGGTGTCGCGGCCCACGACGCGGCGATGGTGGGCGACGACGTCGAGTCCGACATCGGCGGCGCCCTTGGGGCTGGACTGCGGGCGATCCTCGTACGCACCGGGAAGTACCGGGAGGACTTCGTCGCCGGGTCGGAGATCGAGCCGACGGCGACGGTTGACACGATCGCCGACGTTCCGGCGCTGCTCCCCTCGTGACGTCGGCCGCGCCCGAGCCGCAACCGTTCGCGCTCGAGCGTGAGGGCGCCGAGCTCGCCGGCGAGTCGACGGGGGAGGGGGCGCCCATCGTCCTCCTGCACGGGCTGACCGCGTCGCGCCGCTACGTCGTGCACGGGTCGCGGCTTCTGCCCCGGAGCGGCTTTCGGACCGTCTCCTACGACGCCCGGGGCCACGGCGACTCGGACCCCGCTCCGGCGGGACGCGGGTATTCCTACGCTGAGCTCGCCGCCGATGTCGGCGTGGTCGCCGACCGGCTGCTCGACGGGCGGCGCTGCGTCCTCGCCGGCCACTCGATGGGTGCCCACACGCTCACCGCCTTCGCGCTCGGCGCGCCGGACCGCGTCGCGGGCCTGGTCGTCATCGGGCCCACGTTCCTCGGCGCCGCGGCGAGCGACGAGACGCTCGCCTACTGGGACCGGCTCGCGGACGGGCTCGAGCGCGGCGGGGTGGAGGGCTTCGTCGCCGCGTATGACCACGACCTCGACCCGCGCTGGCGGGAGACCCTGCTGCGCATCACCCGGGACCGGTTGACGGTCCATCGCCACCCCGAGGCCGTGGCCCAGGCGCTGCGCGAGGTCCCGCGCTCGGAACCGTTCGAGGACCTCGCCGAGCTCGAGTTCCTGGACGTGCCGGCGCTGGTGGTGGCGAGCCGTGACGAGGCCGATCCGGGACACCCGTACGCCGTGGCCGAGGCATGGTCCGAGCGGCTGCCGAACGCGAGTCTCGTCAGCGAGGAGCCGGACGCATCGCCGCTCGCCTGGCAGGGCGGGCGGCTCTCGCGCGAGATCGCCGCCTTCTGCGAGCGCCCCGAGGTCGCCGCGCGGCTCGCGCCCTAGCGGCGGTTCTCGAGCCGGTGCACCAGCCGCAGGCCCGACCAGGTCTCGTCGATCGCGCAGACCTTGTTGTCGACGAGGCCGTGGGCCAGGCCGACCGCACGCGCGACGTCCTCCGTGAGGTCGGTGGACACTCCGGAGGCGCGCTTCGGCCAGGCGATCCAGAGCCCGCCGTCCGGGAACACCGCCGCGGCGAGCCGCTCGAAGCGCCGTTCGAGCTCGCCGCGGCGAACGAAGAAGGCCACGATCACGTCAAGTGGTGCGACCGCCCGCCGTTTTATGACAACTCCATCCGGCAGCTCTCCGAGCACGTCGTCGAAGCCGCCGGGCGCGCCGCGCAGCGCGAGCGTGCTGCTCGGCTTGATCCCGAGCTTGCGCGCCAGCGGGCTGCCGTACGCAGTTGTTCGGCGCTTTGCGACGTTGCTCAACGAGGACACGCTACGGCAGGGGTGCGCGGCGAGATCTCCGGCGACTGCCGGTAGCCCGGCGACATACGCTTGTCGCACTCAAAGCAGGCTTCATCTTGGTCAAATCCGTCCACACCGCCTAGAGGAGACGCAGCATGGACCGATTCACGGGCGGTTGCCTGTGCGGCAACGTCCGAATCATGGCGTCGGGACCCCCATACCGGGTCGGCCTTTGTCACTGTCTCGACTGCCGCAAGCATCATGGGGCCCTTTTTCACGCCTCCGCGGTGTTCCCCGAGGATGCGGTGACGATCGATGGCGAAACACGCGACTACGCCGGGCGGTTTTTCTGTCCCCGCTGCGGCTCGTCCGTTTTCGCGCGCACTGCAGACGAAATCGAAGTGAACCTGGGAACCCTGGACGCCCCTGACCAACTGATGCCAACCTACGAAAGCTGGATCGTCCGTCGCGAGTCCTGGCTGCCGCCGTTTCCGCTCACGAGACGATACGACCGCGATCGTGACGCCACGAGCCGCTTCGAGGAGTAGGTCGCACGAACGGTGCGAACCGAGTACCCCGCCACCCGCTCACCCTATGCTTTGCGTGTGGTCGACGACGGCAACGCGATCCATTACAGCGCGGTATCGCCCGGTACCCCCGTGTACGCGGCGGACGGGACCGAGGTCGGCACCGTCGAGCAGGTGGTCGACAACTATCGCGAGCACATCCTCGACGGGATCGTGCTCCGGACGACCGCCGGGGATCTGCGCTTCGTCGACGCACCGGAGGTGGGCCGAACCGCGGAGCGCGGCGTGACGCTGGCGATCGGGCCGGAGTCGATCGAGGGCCTGCCACCACCGGAATCGGGCCCGGGGACGTTCCGAGCCAACGTCGGCGGCGGCCGGCTGTCGCGCCTCTTCGGGCGCTCCTGGAAGCGAGATTAGGCTCGACAGAGGGGGGGTACTCGACCGGCGATGGAGGCCGAAGCAAGAGTTGAGTTCTCGCTCCCGGCCCGAGCCGAAAGCGTCCCCCTGGTCCGTCACGCGCTGGCCGGGCTGGCGGAGGCGCTGGACATGAGCCCGTCGGAGGTGGCGGATCTGAAGACGGTCGTCACCGAGGCCTGCACCAACGTGATCATCCACGCCTACCGCGGTGAGGACGGGGAAGGGCCGCTCGAGGTCGCCGCGTGGCCGGACGAGAACTGCCTGGTGGTCAACGTGCGCGACTTCGGCGACGGCATCCGGCCGCTCGCCGACGTCGAGCAGCGGAGCCTGCGCCTCGGCCTGCCGCTGATCGCGGCGCTCACGGAGAGCTTCGAGATCAGCGGCGGCCCCGGGCGCGGGACCCAGGTGCGGATGCGCGTACCCCTCTCGCCGAACGGCGCCGAGCCGCCGCGGGCCGAGGCCCCCGAGCCGGTCGACGAGACCCGGATCAACCTGCCCGCCGGAGAGCTGGTGGCGCCGGTGCTGTCGCGGGTGATCTCGATGTTCGCGGCCAGGGCCGACCTCTCGGTTGACGAGCTCTCCGACGCGGTGCTGATCAGCGACGCGCTCTCCGCCCGGAGCTCGGACGAGTTCCCGAACGGCACCGCCAGAATCGGCGTCAAGGAGGACGCTGGAGCGTTTGACATCCGGGTCGGCCCGCTCGGTGCGGGTGGGGCCCAGCGGCTGCTCGACGGACTGCGAATCCCGATGCTCGACGCCACGCTGGAGACCCTCGCCGACGAAGTCAGGATCGAGTCCGGCGAGGACGGCGAGCTGCTGGTCCTGCGGATCGGGCGCGCCGAAGCGTCCGCCGACTAGGCCTGGCGCTCGCCGGCGGCCTCGCGCAGCTTGCCGAGGGCGCGCCGCAGGATCCTCGAGACGTGCATCTGCGAGTAGCCGACCCGCTCGGCGATCGTCGACTGGGTCAGGTCCTCCGCGAAGCGCAGGCGCAGCACCTCGCGCTCGGTGTCGTCCAGCACGTCGGCGCTCGCGTCGATCGCCTCGCGATCCTCGACCAGCTCGAAGCCGGGGTCCTCGCTGCCGATCCGCTCCGTCATCGGCGCCTCCTCGCCCGGCTCGGCGCCCGCCGACGGCGCGTCGAGCGAGACGGTGCGCCGGGCGACGGTGGCTTCAAACGCCTCGAGCACGTCGGCCTCGTTGATCTCGAGCAGCTCCGCCAGCTCGGCGACCGTGGGCGATCGCTCGAGCTCGTGGCTGAGCTTCGCGATCGCACCGTCGACGTCGCGGATCCGCTCCTGGAGACCCCGGGGCACGCGAAGGGTCCAGACCCGATCGCGGAAATGGCGCCGTAGCTCCCCGAGGATCGTCGGTCCCGCAAACGCGGCGAACGGCACACCGCGCTCGGGGTCGAACCGCTCCAGCGCCGAGACCAGACCCAGGCTCGCGACCTGGACCAGGTCCTCGCTGGGCTCGACCCCGCCGCTGTAGCGCATCGCCAGGCTGCGGGCGAACGGCAGGAAGCGGTTGACGAGCTCCTCGCGGGCCGCTTCGTCGCGGGTCTGGGCGTAGTTGCGCAGCAACTCGTCCTCCGCCGCGAGCCCCTCCTCGGGACCGCGCGGCGGCGGCAGGTTCTCCGCGCGCTTGCGCTGGGTCGGATCGACAGACATCCGGCGTGGCGCAAGATAGGGCATGCGTCGACCGTGTCCAAACAGGACGAAGGCCCGGGTGGGGGGTACCCCGGGCCATCGTCAACACCCTGGTGTGATGCACCGAGGGCGTATCTCGGTGGTACCCGACGACCCGACGACCAAACTCCGAATAACCGCAGTAAACCCGGGGTTGCCGAGGACAGGGAGTTCTAAGCTGGCTCGATGCCCGACTGGGAGACGGCGAAGGCGCTCGGCCTCGAGCTTCCGGACACCGTCGAGGGCACGTCGTACGGGACGCCGGCGCTCAAGGTCCGCGACAAGATGTTCGCGCGCCTGCGCGAGGACGGCGAGACCCTGGTCGTCTGGACGGACTTCCTGGAGCGCGAGGCGCTGACCCAGGGCGACCCGGAGACTTTCTTCATCACGCCGCACTACGAGGACTATCCGCTGGTGCTGATCGCGCTCGAGCACGTCGACGCGGAGGAGCTGCGGGAGCTGCTGATCGAGTCCTGGCGCCAGCGGGCGCCGAAACGGGTGCTGCGCGCGTACGACGAGGCCGAGGGGACATAAGCCCGGTTATCGCGCGTTGAATCGGCGCCTATCCTGGCGGGCGTGAGCAACCCGCCCCCCGACCTCGCTCCCCGGGACTTCGAGCCGGAGCCCTGGGGCGAGGACCCGAAGCTCGTCGCGCTGCTGGGCGACCGCGGCGCCGAGGGGTTTCGCGCCCTGCTCGACGGCTTTCCGGAGGCGGTCGGGGTCCTCTGGGCCGTTCGTGACGACGACGGGCGGATCGTCGACTTCGAGTTCGGCTACGGCAACCCGACGATGCTCCAGGGCTTCCGGCTTCCCGCCGAAACCCGCGATCGCTACACGCTGCTTCAGGCGCTGCCGCGGATGCGCGGCAGTCGCGCCTTCGACGCCTACATCGAGGTCTGCGAGACGGGCCGGCCGTGGATCAAGGAGGTCACCTACGACACGCCGCTCGGCGACGGCTACATGCTCGGCACGTTCATGCACCGGGCCGCCAAACTCGGCGACGGACTCGTCGTCTTCCTTCACGACATCAGCGAGCGGCGCCGCATGGAGGCCGATCTGGCCGGCTACGCCGACGTCGTCGCGCACGACCTGAGCGAGCCCTTGGCGGGCATCGCCCTGCTCGTGACCGTGCTCGAGCAGAATCCGGGCGAGCCCCCGGCGCCGGACGTGCTCCAGCAACTGCGCGCGAGCACGACGCGCGCGCGTGAACTGATCAGCGCGGTACTCGGCTACGCGCGGTCGGGCGAGCTGCGCGTCGAGCGCGTGGCCCTGCAGGGCGTGGTGAGCGACGTCAGCGAGGACCTGCGCCCCGGGCTCGAGGAGGCCGCCGCCACCCTCGCCGTCGGCGAGCTGCCGGAGGTCGACGGCGACGCCAGCCAGCTGCGCCGCGTGTTCCTGAACCTGATCGGCAACGCCCTGCGGTTCCGGGGCGAGGAACCGCCGCGGATCGAGCTCTCGGCGCTGCGCGACCGCCAGGAGTGGGTCGTGACCGTTCGCGACAACGGCATCGGCGTCGACCCCGAGCACGCGAGCCGGATCTTCGACATGTTCTCGCGCGTCGACCGCACGTCGGACGGCATCGGCGTCGGGCTCGCGGTCTGCCGCCGGATCGTCGAGGCACACGGCGGGCGGATCTGGGTCGAGGCGGCCGCCGGCGGCGGCAGCGCGTTTCGCTTCACGCTCTCCGCCGCGCCGGTCTAGCGGGCTACTTCCTGATCACCAGACGCTGCTGGTCGGCACTCGCGATCGGCAGCACGCGCGGCACCCCCCGGGCGCCGCCTCGCTGAGCAGACATCTCGTTGTCGTTCATGTAGCGCCAGTTGCCGCCGACCTCCGAGCCGACCTCGAAGCAGTCGAAGTCGATTCCGCGCGCGCCCAGCACCTGGCAGCTGGCGATGCCGGACGACCCCGCCCCGATCACGCAGACCCGCTCGCTCAAACCGCTTCTCGCCCCCGGTGGATCAGTTCAGCGACGGATCGTCGGGCATCCGCGCGATCAGCGCGAACTGCCCGCCCTTGCGGGCCAGCACGTCCTGCCACAGCGTCAGCGGATCGTCGGGGAACAGCTCCGCCGGCATGGGCGCCTCCACGATCCAGGCGTCCTCGGCGAGCTCGCCTTCGAGCTGTCCGGCGCCCCAGCCCGAATAACCGGCGTAAACCCGCCCCCGCCGGATCGCCCGCGCGAGGTCGTCGTACTCGGATTCGGCGGAGACGAAGCCGACGTCGGCGGCCACGATCCAGGCGGCCGCCTCCGGGTCGTTGAACTCGGCCAGCACGACCAGCGCCTGGGGCTGCACCGGCCCCCCGATGAACACCGGCTCGTCTACGACGAGCTCCGACAGCTCCGAGGCCACGTCCTCGACCGCCGTCTCGGAGGGCCGGTTGAGGACCACCCCCATCGCGCCCTCGTCGTTGTGCTCGGTGATCAGGACGACGGTCCGGGCGAAGTTCGGGTCGACGAGTGCCGGCGAAGCGATCAGCAGCTTTCCGCGCAGGGAGTCCTCCATCAGGGCTGATTGTGACCGCTCGCTAACCTCGACACGATGATCTTCGACGTAAGCGAGTCCGAATTCGCGACCCGTGTGGTCGAGCGCTCGCGCGAGGTGCCGGTGGTGGTCGACTTCTGGGCCGAGTGGTGCGGGCCGTGCCGCCAGCTGGGCCCCGCCCTCGAGGCCGCGGTGTCCAAGCGTGGCGACCAGATCGACCTGGCGAAGGTCGACGTGGACGCGAACCAGTCGCTGGCGGCGAGCTTCGGCATCCAGGGGATCCCGGCGGTGAAGGCGTTTCGCGACGGCCAGGTGGCCGCGGAGTTCACGGGCGCGATCCCGCCGGCAAGGATCGAGGCCTTTCTCGACGGGCTCGCCCCCTCCCCCGCCGACGAGCTCGTCGCCGCCGGGGACGAGGAGTCGCTGCGCGAGGCATTGGCACTCGACCCGCGTCATCCCGAGGCATCCGCGAAGCTGGGCCGCATCCTCCTGAGCCGCGGCGACAGCGAGGAGGCGCTGGAGCTGCTCGAGCCGCTGGCCGGCGACTTCCTCGCCGAGGGCCTGGCCGCCCGCGCCCGCCTGGGCTCCAGGAACGGAGACAGCACCGAGCCCGGCTCGGAGCTGCTCGAGCGCGCCTTCGAGGCCTGGGACGCCGGCGAGTACGAGACCGCGCTCGAGGCGCTGCAGGAGGGGTTCGCGGCAGCGGATGACGAGCAACAGCGCGACCTGATCCGCCGCGCCATGGTCGGGATCTTCACCGAGCTCGGCGCCGACGACGCGCTCGCGCGCGAGCACCGTCGCCGGCTCGCCGCGGCGCTTCACTGACCAGGGGGGCGCCGGCCCCGAGGCCCCGGCATGGACCCGATCTCAGGCGCCGACGTGCCGGTCGCGTTCGCTGCCGGCCTCGTCTCGTTCCTCTCCCCGTGCGTCCTGCCGCTCGTGCCCGGTTACCTGGCCGCGGTCACGGGCGTCAGCGTGACCGAGATCGAGACCGCGGACTGGCGCCGGGTCCTGGTGCCGAGCCTGCTGTTCATCGCCTCGTTCTCGACCGTCTTCATCCTCCTAGGGCTGGCCGCGACCGCGCTGGGCCAGACGCTTCGCGACAACCAGGACCTGCTCACCGACATCGGCGCGGTGCTGCTGATCGTGATGGGCGTGCTGTTCATCGCCGCGATGTACATCGATCGACTCAACCGCGAGTGGCACGTCGAGGCGCTGCTCTCGCGGGCGGGCAAGGGCGGGCCGGTGATCGCCGGCGCCGCGTTCTCGATCGCGTGGACGCCGTGCGTCGGCCCGGCCCTCGGCGGGATCCTCACCCTCGCGGGGATCGACGGCGAGCTCGCCCACGGCGCGTTTCTCCTCGCCGTCTATTCACTCGGGCTCGCGATCCCGTTCCTGGTCACCGCGCTGGCGTTCTCACGGGCGACAGCCGCGTTCGCCGCGGTCAGGCGCCACTACAAGGCGATCGTGATCACGGGCGGCGGGATACTCATCGCGATGGGCGTCTTGATCCTCACCGGCACCTTCACCGAGCTCAACCGCTGGGCCGCCGATGCCACCCGCGACCTGGGACTGAACCTGTAGGGCTCGCCGAGCCCGCGAGCTGAACGTCCCGGAATGCTCGCTGTAGGGGGTGCTCCGGGACGTTCGCGGCGGGGGACGGCCCTAGACCGGCGGGCGCGCCGGTGCGTCGTCCGCCCCGACGCCGACCTCGAGCGGCTGTCCGACTGCCTCGGTCTCCTCGCTTTCGACGCCGCCGCCCTCGCGCGAGCACACGATCCGGAAGCGGCCCGTGCCGATCGCGGGGTCAGGCACGATCGGGAGGCCGCGGATCTCCTCCCAGCCGAGGCGCTCGACCTCGAACGGGTTCATCCGCACCTCGGAGGCGGGCCAGGGGCAGTTCGAGTTGTGCTGCTCGATCCCCTTCGAGATCGCCTCGAGGTTTGTGGCCTCGGCGCTCACACGGGCGATGCTACTCGTCCGCGTCCGGCGTCTCGGTCGAATGCTCGTGGTCGGCCTCGCCGTAGGCCGCTTCGGAGCTCTCGGGGTCCTCGGCCTCGCCGGCGAGCTCGCTCGGGTCCGGGGCCGGGTCGCCGTGGGACGCGTGCTCGATCAGCTCCTCCTCGGCCTGCTCGAAGCCCTCGGCCTCGCCGCCCCCGGCCTCCTCGACCGGTCGCCTCTCCTCCTCGTGCCTGTCCGGTTCGCTCATGGCGGCAACCCTACCCGCTACTTCGATGTCAGCACGGTGCCGACGTCGCCGAACCCGAGAGCCTCCTTGGTCGCCGCGGTCAGGTCGAACTCGCGGTTGCCCGCGAACGGACCGCGGTCGACGACCCGAACGGCGACCGTATTCCCCCCGTGCCGCAGCTGCAGTTTCGCCCCGCAGGGCATCGTGCGGTGGGCGACGCCCATTGTCGATGGGGTCAGAGTCCCGCCACAGGCCAGCGGGTTGCCGTACAGCCCCGGCCCGTACCAGGACGCAGCAGCCGGCCGGTAGGCAGTCAGCTTGCCCGCGGCGTAGCGGCTGGCGGTGGCGAGCCGATTCGAGCGCGCCTCGACGTCGATTCCGTAGCTGCCGGTGTCGGGCACCTTCCAGCGGACCTCGAATCGGCCGTCGCGGCCCGCCCGTATGACCTGTCTATCGCTCCCGATGTCGACCACGACACGGCGCTCGGCGCCCGCGGGGCTGACCCGGCCCCGCACCTTCACGGTGCGACCGGCCAGCGTGTGGCGATCCGAGACCGTCGCCGTCGTTCGCGAGCGGACGTCGATCCGTTCGGAGCCGGTGCCGGTGTCGACTGCCGACGAAGGCGGGACCGGCTCGCCGGCGGGGACGCCCTGCTCGGGAGCGGTCGCCGCGGCCAGCTCGGCGCGCCAGTGGCCGTTCCGGCGCGGCTTCACGCGCACGGCGTAGCCTCCGTCGGCGTCGGTGCGGGCGCGCTCGACGGTGCGCCAGGCCCCGGCTCCGGTGGCCCGGTGGAGGATCTGGATCGGGGCGCGGCCGGCGCCCGGGAAGGCGCCGTGCAGGCTCACCGGCTCGCCGAAGGGCACGCTTCGGCTCGAGGCGTCGATCCCCGCGCTCTCGCCCGTCGGCGGCGCTTGCTCGGCGAACGCGGTGGTCGTGAAGATCGCGGCGATCGGGGCCAGCGCGGCGGCTGCCATGCGCCTCCGCCGCAGGCGGAAACGTCGCATCGGGTTGTCCTTTCTGGTGCCTACGGGGTTAGCTGTCGGGCTCGCGGGCGCCTGTGGGCGCGCGCTACGGGCGGATCACCGCCCGATTCGCCCCAAGCCGGACCGCGTTGGCGGTCCGGCGGCCGCGCTAAGCGGCCCCTGGGTCCCCCGCTCGCCCCGACCTCGTCGGAGCGACTCGGCAAAGTCGCTTTCGGGTCCCAGTTCCGGGCGCCAAGCTACAGCGACCAGGGGTTCCATGTGTGATCGCGATCACACAACTCACGGTTTGAGAAGATCCCTGCGTGAACTCGGATCGACTCACGGGCCTCGACTCCTCGTTCCTGCACCTCGAGAGCGGCCCGGCGCACATGCACGTCGCCTCGACAACCCTGTTCGAGGGCCCGACGCCCGAATACGACGAGTTTCGCGACCACATCGAGTCGCGCCTGCACCTGGTACCCCGCTTCCGGCAGAAGCTGCGCTTCGTGCCCCTGGGCCAAGGACGCCCGCGATGGGTCGACGACCCGCACCTCAACCTCGCCTACCACATCCGCCACACCGCGTTGCCCTCGCCGGGCTCGGAGGACCAGCTGCGCACGCTCGCGGCGAGGATCTTCTCCCAGCGGCTCGACCGCTCGAAGCCGCTCTGGGAGATGTGGCTGGTCGACGGAGTCGACGGCGGGCGGTTCGCGATCGTCAGCAAGGCGCATCACGCGCTGGTCGACGGCGTATCCGGCATGGACATCACCAACGTGCTCTTCGACGCGGCCCCCGATCCCGAGCCGCTGCCCGCAGACGAGCCCTGGGTCCCGCGCCCGGAGCCCAGCGATGCCCAGGTCCTGGGCGAGGCGTGGCTCGAGCGGGTGACGAGTCCGGCCGAGATCGTCCGCGGCGCGCGCGCCGTCTTCCGGGCGCCGCGCCATGCCGCCGCTGCGGCCGTGGATGCACTCGAGGCCGCCGGGACGTTCGCCCGCACCGGGTTCGGCGCCCCGTCCTCGCCGTTCAACGTCGGGATCGGCCCCTACCGGCGCTTCGAGATGGTCCAGGCTCCGCTCGCCGACCTGAAGCGGATCAAGAACGCGACCGGCGGCACCGTCAACGACGTCGTCCTCGCCGCCGTGGCCGGAGCGCTCGGCCGCTACCTGCGCGGGCACGGCTACTCGACCCACGAGCTGACGCTGCGCGCGATGGTGCCGATCAGCATCCGCACCGCCGATGAGCGCGGCGCGCTCGGCAACCGCGTCGCCGCCTACATGGCGCCGCTGCCGATCGGGATCGACGACTCGCTCGACCGCCTGCGCGCGGTGAGCGCGACGATGGGCGACCTCAAGGAGTCCAAGCAGGCGGTCGGCGCGACGCTGATGACGGAGCTGACCGACTTCGCCCCGCCGACCATCGCCGGCCAGGCCGCGCGGCTGCAGTCTCGGCAGCGCTTCTTCAACCTCGTCGTCACGAACATCCCGGGCCCCCAGTTCCCGCTCTATCTGATGGGGCGCGAGCTGCTGGGCGTGTTCCCGATGGTGCCGCTGGCCAAGCGCCAGACCGTGTGCTTCGGGATCATGAGCTACAACGGCCAGGTCAACTTCGGCCTGATCGGCGACTACGACGCGATGAGCGACCTCGAGGCGCTCGCGCGCGACCTCGAGGCCTCGCTCGCCGAGCTCGCCGCCACGGTGCCGGAGGCTGACGAGCCGGCGCAGGAACCCTCGGCGGACGGCAGACAGGCCACCAAGGCCTGATCCCTCCAGCCGGACAAAGCTGACGGCCGAATCCTGTACGCGCGGATAGTGCCCGCCGGAGCGAGCGCTCGCAGAATCGCCTCGGCGCGTCGGGTCGCTCGCGCCAGGCCGTGTCCAGACGCGTGGGAGAGGGAGGACCGTGAAGCTCGTGATCGGCATCGTTCGCCCGGAGAAGGCGAACGACGTGCTCGAAGCGCTTTACCGCGCCGAGGTCCGTGGGCTCTCGATCAGCCGCGTGCAGGGACACGGCGGGGAGCTCGACAGGGTCGAGACCTACCGTGGCACGACGGTGAAGATGGGCCTCGCCGACAAGGTGCGGTTCGAGATCGCCGTCTCCGACTCGTTCGTGGAGCCGACCATCGAGGCGCTGTGCGCGGGGGCGCGCACCGGCGAGGTCGGCGACGGCAAGATCTTCGTGCTCCCGCTCGAGCGGGCGGTGCGCATCCGGACGGGTGAGACCGACCACGGCGCGGTGACGCCCGTGGGTGGGTGAGCGACGTGCCCAGCCTGCCCCTCATCGCCCAGGTGAACACCGGCGACACCGCCTGGATGCTGATGGCGACCGCCCTGGTGATACTGATGACGATCGGGCTCGGCGTCTTCTACGCCGGGCTCGTGCGCTCGAAGAACACCCTCAACACGTTCATGATGTGCGTCGCGGCGCTCGGCGTCGCCGGGATCTCGTGGGCGCTCGTCGGCTACTCGCTCGCGTTCGGCGACGGCGGCGGCTTCATCGGCAACTTCGACTACGCGTTCTTGTCCGGCGTCGGCTTCGAGCCGCTCGAGGGCCAGACCATCCCCCACCTCGTCTTCTTCGCCTTTCAGGGCAGCTTCTGCATCATCACGCTGGCGCTCGTCTCGGGCGCGGTCGTGGAGCGGATGAGCTTCGGGACCTTCCTCGTCTTCTCGGTCCTGTGGTCGGTGCTCGTCTATCCGGTGATGGCGCACTGGGTCTTCGGCGGCGGCTTCCTGCAGGAGGGCGGGACGCTCGACTTCGCCGGCGGGGTGCCCGTGGAGATGGGGTCGGGCTTCTCGGCGCTCGCCGCGGCACTGGTGGTCGGCGCGCGCAAGGACTACGGGCGCCTCGCGCTGCTTCCGCACAACACCCTGCTGGTGCTCCTGGGAGCCGGGATCCTCTGGTTCGGCTGGTTCGGCTTCAACGGCGGCAGCGGCGTGTCGACCGGGAACTCCAGCGTGCTCGCGTTCGTGAACACCCTGCTCACGCCCGCGGTGTGCCTCGTGACCTGGTTCGTGCTCGACCTGATCCGCGGCCGCCACGTGACCGCGGTCGGTGCGGGAACGGCGATCATCGTCGGGTGCGTCGGGATCACTCCCGCCGGCGGCTTCATCAGTCCGGGCTGGGCGATGGTGCTGGGGGTCATCGTCGCCGTGCCCAGCTACGCGGTGATCGTCTGGCGGCCGCGGACGCGGGTGGACGAGACGCTCGACGTGCTCGCGGCGCACGGGATCGCCGGAATGACCGGCATCCTCTTCATCGGCTTCGTGGCCCAGGCCGCCTGGAACGGCGTCGCAGACGGCCTCTTCTACGGCAGCGGCGAGCTGCTCGGTGACCAGGCGCTAGCGGCGCTCGTGGCGCCGATCTACGCCTTCGTGGTGACCTACGTCCTCCTGCGCGTACTCGGGAGCCTGATGCCGCTGCGGGCAACGGAGCACGAGGAGTCCATCGGCATGGACGTCGTCCAGCACGGCGAGGAGGCCTACGTCACCGGCGAGGGCGCGATCCTGGTCTCGCCCGAGGCCGGGATCGAGGCGGAGGTGCCGGTGGCCGATCCGGCCTAGACGCGGTCAGCAGCTAGCTGCCGAGGTCGCGCATGAACTCCGGCTCGTGCCCCTCGATGTAGACGAAGAGCGGGTTCGGGACCCCCTCCTCCTCCGCCTGGCGGGCGTAGTCCGGCGGTCGCGCGTCGTCGGCGCTGCTCAGCGGCTCGTCGGCGTCCTGCCAGAACCGCTCGCTCGGGTTCCAGCGGCGACGGCGCATCTCGGCGCTCAGCCCGTCCTCGGCGAGGACCTCGCTGACCACGCGCTCGGCCTCGTCCAGCGCCTCGCGGCTCTGCGTGTAGACGTACATCCGCTCGCCGTCACGGGTGACGATCACACGGTCGCCGAGGCGCTCCTGGACGTCGTCGTCGAGGTCGAGCGCGCGCAGCCGGTCGCCCAGGCCGTGCAGGGCCTCGTGGAGATCGATCTCGAGCCGGAACTCGTCGGCCATCGCGCCGGGGACGCTACCAGCCGCCGTGACTACCCTGGATGACCACGTGGACCAGTTGATCCAGGTCGTCGGAGCGCTGCTCGTCCTCGGGGGCTTCGCCGCCGCGCAATTCGGCTGGTTGCGGGTGGACTCCCGGCCGTACCTCCTGCTCAACCTGTTCGGCTCGCTCGTGCTCGCCTACCTCGCCTGGCACGAGGACCAGCTGGGCTTTCTGCTGCTCGAGGCCGTCTGGGCCGCGGTCTCGCTCTGGAGCCTGGTGCGGGTGATGCGGGGCCTGCCGGTCGCCGACGTCCATTGAGCGCGAGCACGGGCCTCGATCCCGTCCGGCCGTGCGCGTATAGAGGGCGTCGTGGAGGGTTACGCCCTGCCCGACGACATGCCGCTGTGGCGCCGCCACCTGGATCCCGACGGCTATGGCTACGGCTGGCTGCTGGTCCTGATCCTGGTCGGGCTCGGGTTCGGCCTCGGGGCGCCCGAGGACGCCGTGGGCGCGGGTCGTGACACTCGTCCTGCAGAGCGCAACCGTACTCGCCGCGCTGCGCGTGTCCGGCGCCCATCCGTACATCGTGCGCGCGGCCTCGATCGCGGTCGTCGTCGCAATCGTCGGCAGCGCCGGGGTGTTCATCAGCGCCGGCGAGGTCGGCAAGGTCGCAGCGCGCGCGGTCGGGCTGATGCTGGTGCTGCTCGCCCCCGCCGCGATCATCCACGGCATCGTCCGCCAAGCCCGGATCTCGGGAGTGATGACGGTGCGGACGATGTTCGGCGTCCTCTGCGTCTACCTGCTGATCGGCGTCGGCTTCGCCTTTGCCTACGGGCTCGTCTCGGCCGCCCAGGACGGCCAGTTCTTCGCCCAGATGAAGGGCGGCGACCACGCCGACTTCCTGTACTTCAGCTTCGCGAGCCTGACCACGACGGGCTTCGGCGACCTCACCGCCGTCAACCACCTGGGTAGGTCGCTGGCGGTGACCGAGGTGCTGGTCGGGCAGATCTACCTGGTAACCGTGGTCGCGCTGATCGTCTCCAAGATGGCCCGCCCACCCCGACCGGACGAGTGAGCGAGCTGGTGATCCGGCCGGCGGATGCCGGCGACGCCACGGCAATGGCAGCGATCTTTCGCGAGGGCATCGAGGACCGCGTCGCCACCTTCGAGACCGAGCCCCCGACCGCCTCGGAGATGGCGGTGATCGTAGGCTCGCACCGCCCGGTGCTCGTCGCCGAGCGTGATCGGGAGCTGCTCGGCTGGGCGAAGGTCGCCGCCTACTCCGACTCCCACGATTACTACGCAACGATCGGCGAGGCCACCCTGTATGTGGCGCGCCGCGCCCGCCGGGCCGGCGTCGGGCGGGCGCTGCTCGTCGCGCTGGCCGAGGCGGCCGAGCGCGACGGCTACCACAAGCTAATCGGCAAGCTCTTCACCACGAACCAGGCCAGCATCGGGCTCCTGCGACGCTGCGGCTGGCGTGACGTGGGAGTCCATGTCCGTCACGGCCGGCTCGAAGGCGAATGGCGGGATGTCCTCGTGGCAGAGCTGCTGCTCGGCGAAGCGGCCGCCTGATCGCCGTGGCGAGCCCGACCGAGGGGGGCGCGCGCGCCGAGCGCCGGCACTCGGAGCGTCGCAACCGGCGCGCCGCGATCGCGCGGCGCCGCCTGGTCGCGCTGGCCGCGGTCGCGGCGCTTGCCGCCGTTGCCGGAGCGATCGTCGGCGCCGGTGGCGACGACGGGGACGAGCCGGGGCCCGGTTCCGGGCCGAGCGCGGAAACCGGGTTCGAGTGCCCGGCGGAGGTCGCCGCCAACCCGCGACGGCTGGTCGGTCAGATGCTGATCGTGCGTATGGAGGCGACCGCCACCGACGGCATGCGCCGCGCCCTGCGCCGGGGTGAGATCGGCGGCGTGGTGCTCTTCCCGCCCGCCGGCACGGGACAGGGCGAGCTGCGACGCGAGATCCAGGCACTTCGCGACGCGGCGACCCGGCTCGGCGCCCCGGCGCCGCTGGTGATGGTCGATCAGGAGGGCGGCGAGGTGAAGCGGCTGCCGGCGCTGCCACCGGACCGCCCGCCGCCGCGGATCGCCGCCGCCGGCGAGGCGTTCGCGTTCGACGAGGGCCGGGCGACCGGCGTCGCGTTGACCGCGCTCGGCATCGACGTCGACCTCGCCCCGGTGCTCGACGTGCCGGCGACGCCGGATGCGTTCATCGCCTCGCGCGCCTTCGGCGACGACCCCGCGGTGGTTGCGCGAACCGGGGCGGCCTTCGGCGACGGATTGGCCGCCGCCGGCGTCGCTGCGACCGCGAAGCATTTTCCGGGCCTGGGCCTCGCGACGGTCAACACCGACCTCGCGCCGAGTTCGATCGACGCCACGCGGAGGCAGCTCGAACCCGGAATCGAGCCCTTCCGCGCCGCGGTCGCGGCGGGCTTCGGTCTCGTCATGGTCGCCAACGCCACCTATCCCGCCTACGACGGCGAGCGGATCGCGTCGCAGTCACCGAGGGTGATCGACGGGCTCCTGCGGCGGCGGCTCGGCTTCGACGGGGTGGTGATCACCGACGACCTCGGGGCCGGAGCGCTGGTCGACGCCGGCATCGACGAGGGCGAGGCGGCGGTCGGGGCGGCCCGGGCGGGAGCCGACCTCCTGCTGTTCGCGCTGTCGAGCGGCGCGGACGCGCGCGCGGCGCTCGTGCGGGGGTTGCGCGACGGCCGGCTCGAGCGCCGTGCCTTGATCGCCTCGTGCGCGCGGACGACCGCGCTGCGGGCACGCCTGGCCGGCTGACCACGCGACGGGCGTCAGCCGGTGAGGCGAACGCGGAAGTCCTGGTCGTCCTTGCGGTAGTCCCAGTCGGCGCGGCCGAAGCCGTCGACGCGGCCGTCGGCGTTGGTGACGACCGCCGTGATCCGCTCGTACCGCGCCGGAGAGTCGAGCGTCACTGTGCCCTTGCCGCCCTGGCTCAGAAACCTCTTCTCGACCGTCACGGCGCCGCTCAACGGCTCCCCGTCGCGTGCGACGAGAGCGAGCCCCGCCCGGACGCCGTCGTCGGCTAGGACGCCGAGCTCGATCGGGCCGTTGCCCGCAGCCCGGACGTCGAGCAGCCGGATCGCGGTGTGGTCGAGGCGGAACTTCTTTTTCTGACCCTCGCGCAGGCCGCCCTTGCGCGCCATGTCCGGGTACAGGGCTCGATCCGGGAAGCCTCCGGCGCCCGTGCGCCACTCGGCGGTCGCCGCGCTGAAGGCGGCGAACTCGCGGCTGAAGCTGCGGCCCTTCGACTTGCCGATCGCCTTGTCGTAGGCGGCGATCGCGAAGTCGGCCGGATCGGTGATGTCGGAGACCTCCCAGGCACGGCGCACGGCGCTGACGCCATAGCCGCCTCCGGTGCCGCTCAGCCAGTGGTTCCAGACGGCCGTGCCGTAGATCTTCAGCCCCCGGACGGCGGTGCGATCGGTGATCGGTGTGCCCGGGCTCGAGGCGAAGGCGTGGACGTAACCGACGTAGTCGTTGACGTCGGGGTAGACGAAGTCCTCGGACCACGTGGCGGTCGCCTCGAACAGCCAGACGTCCTGGAAGCTGTCGTAGTTCTGCTGGAGGAGGTGGTTGAACTCGTGCGCGAAGGTCACCCTCGCCGGCTCGAGTGGGTCGGAATAGCCGTACTCGTCGGTCGCATAGTCGTCGTCGATCACCATGTAGCCGTACTGGCTTCGCGCCCGGCCCTGGCCCGGGTCGGGCGACTCGTAGCCGAACAGGCCCTTGGTCCCGAGCTGCTTCAGATAGACGTCGGCGTGCGCGGAGGGGTCCGCTCCGCAGCCCTCGGTGTCGGGCTTCGGCGGGGCCCATCCGAGGTGCCCGGGAGCGACCTCGACCGAGTAGGAGAACTCCGCGATCTCCAGGATCGCCTCGACGTAGTCGGGGGTGCCGTTCCCGTTGCCGTCCGTGAGATCGGGGGCGTCCGGGTAGGCGGGGTCGTTGACCCAGTAAACGCAGAAGTGAGGGCTCTCGGCGGCGGCAACCGGCGCGTTCGGCGGATAGCCGTCCCGAAACTGATCGGCGGCTCCGTCGGTCGGGCGCGCCAGGAGGCTGCGCGCGCGCCTTCGCTCGGCGCCCTCGAGCTCGGGCAGCGCGGCCGCGAGCACGTTCATGGCCACCGTCGCGTCGGGAGCCGGTGCGGACTCCCCGCTCGGCTCGAGCGCCGCTGCGGCGGTCGCCACGGCGTCGCTGGCCGCCTGCGGGCCAGGCGGCGGCACCTGCTGAGCGGACACCGGCGCGGCCACGGCCAGGCTAGCCGCGAGCGCTGCGGCCGCCGACATCATCCCCTGCCTGATTGGACGCGACAACAAGGTTCGGATTCCCTTCCTGAGCATACTTTCAGCCGATGAATCAACCCGCCGGGGGGCCGCGCGTTGCGCTCGCCCAGATCAATCCGACCGTCGGCGACATCGACGGCAACGCCGAGCTGGTCGCCCGGTGGGCCGAGCGCGCCCGAGACGCAGATGCGGATCTGGTCGTCTTCGGCGAGCTCTGCCTGCCCGGCTACCCGGCGGAGGACCTCTACCTGAAGCCGCACTTCGCCCGCGCCAACGTGGTCGCGCTCTCCGCGCTCGCGAAGCAAACCGAGGGGATCGCCGCACTGGTGGGATTCGCCGAGCCCGCCGCCGTCCGCGGCGACCGCCGCCGCGACCGGCCGGCGCCGCGACCGGTCCACAACTCCCTCGCGCTGCTGGACGGGGGCGAGGTGACGGCCGTCTATCGCAAGAACCGGCTCCCCAACTACGGGGTCTTCGACGAGGTGCGCTACTTCGAGCCCGGTTCCGAGCCGCTCGTCCGCGAGATCGACGGCGTCCGGGTCGGCCTCACGATCTGCGAGGACCTCTGGGAGGAAGGGCCGCCGGGATCGCTCGAGGCCGATGCGGGCGCGCGCCTGATCGTCAACGCCTCGGGATCGCCGTACCTGCGCGGCAAGGGCACCGATCGCGAGCAGATGTTCGCCGCCCGGGCTCGCGCCTACGGCGTCCCGATCGCGTTCTGCAACCTCGTCGGGGGCCAGGACGAGCTCGTCTTCGACGGCCACAGCTTCGTCGTCGACGCAACGGGCGAGGTGATCGCGCGCGCGAAGCAGTTCGAGGAGGATCTACTCGTCTACGAGCTCGGCGGCGACGCAGGCCGCCTCGAGCAGCCGCTCGGCGATCTCGAGGAGGTCTACGCGGCCCTGACGCTCGGGGTCCGCGACTACGTCCGCAAGAACGGCTTCGAGCGGGCGTTGGTCGGGCTCTCGGGCGGAATCGACTCGGCCCTGGTCGCGCTGATCGCCGCCGACGCGCTCGGGGCCGACCGCCTCACCTGCGTCGTGATGCCCTCCCCCCACTCCAGCGACGCCACCCAAAAGGACGCCCGCATGATCGCGCGCAACCTCGGGGCCGAGCTGATCGAGCTGCCGATCGAGGCCGCGATGCGGGCCTACGGCGAGACCCTCGGCGATGCCTGGAGCGGCGCGGGGCTGGCCGCGGAGAACATCCAGGCACGGATCCGGGGCAATCTGCTGATGGCGCTCTCCAACGACCGCGGAGCCCTCGTGCTCACCACCGGCAACAAGAGCGAGATGTCGGTCGGCTACGCGACCCTTTACGGCGACATGGCGGGCGGCCTCGCCGTGCTCAAGGACGTCCCCAAGCAGCTCGTCTACGAGCTCGTCCGCCACCGCAACGCGCGCAGCGGGCAGGACCTCGTCCCCCGGTCGGTCATCGATCGCGCGCCCTCGGCCGAACTGCGTGCCGACCAGCTCGACGAGGACTCGCTGCCGCCCTACGAGCTCCTCGACCGCGTGCTCGAGGGTTACATCGAGCGCGACCTCTCACGCGAGCAACTCGTCGGCGAGGGGCTGCCCGGGGAGACCGTCGACGAGGTGATCGCGCTCGTCGACCGGGCCGAATACAAGCGCCGCCAGGCGCCGCCGGGCATCCGCATCACCTCGAAGGCCTTCGGGCGCGACCGCCGGCTGCCCATCACCAACCGGTTCTCGGGCTAGCGCGGGCGAGCTCCGCCGCACATGGTCAATAAGGGGTGGGCGGTGCGGCGCCCCGGCCCTGGTGGCGGTGACTGGCGCCTCCTGGGCCTGGAAGCCCCGTCGCTTGGCCAATGCCCGCCGGCGACGCGCACCGTGTCCATTCGACGGCCTTGATCACGGTCGGATGGTCACGATCGGTCGGCAACCCCTTCCGCACCTACCCCGGCCGCGGTCTCACCGCGATCGTCATCCGGACAAGGGCGCAGAGGCGCCCGTCGTCGTCGCTGAGCTCGCAGTCCCAGATCCACGTGGTGCGGCCGCGATGGCGGCTCGTCGCGGTCGCGTTCACGTGTCCGTCGGCGATCGGGCGGATGAAGGTGGCCTGGTTGGCCTGCCCCATGGCGACCATGCCGTCGGCGCTGACCGCGTCGTAGGTCGCCCGCGAGCAGATCGACTCGGCGAGCGCGGCGATAGCCCCGCCGTGAACGATGCCGTGCGGCTGGCGAACCCCGTCGGTGACCGCGAACCTGCCGCGGGCCCGCTCGGGCCCCAGCTCGAGGTACTCGACCCCGATCAGCTCGCTGAGCCCGTCAGGGCCGGGCGACGGATCGGTCATCGGCGGAGCCTATCCGGCAGTTGGCCACCGCCCACAGCCCGATCAGCGTCCGGTTTAGTGACAGTCCGTAGGCTTCCGCGTTCCAGATGGCGATGACGCCCGACCAGCGCGCCACGCTCCAGCTCCTGCTCGAGCGCGGCCAGACGTACTCGGATCTGGCGACCCTGCTCGCCGTCGACGAGGCCGAGGTTCGCGACCGTGCCCGGGCGGCGCTGACCGAGCTCGGCGGTGCCGATCCCGACCGAAACGTGGGACTCACCGACTATCTGCTCGGTCAGGCCGACCCGATCGGCCGGGCGGACGCGTCGCGGCACCTGCGCGACGATCCTGGCGACCACGCGCTGGCCACCGCCCTCTCCGAGCGCCTCCGCGAGACGTTTCCCGACGCGGAGCTACCCCGCCTGCCCGGTGAGCCCCGCCAGCGCCGCCGGCCACGAGCGAAGGCGGCTGAGGGCGGAGAGCCCAGGGGTCCAGAGCGGGGCCCGGCCGGCCTCACGCCGTCGCAGACGCGGCTGGTCGTCGTCCTCGGCAGCGCGGCGGTGCTGCTGATCGCCGTCGTCCTCGCCGTCACCGGCGCGTTCGGCGGCGGCGATGATGACGAGTCCTCGGCAGCCGGCGAGGAGACGACGACGGCGGCCGCCGCGCCAGCCGACGAGCAAGCGATCGAGCGCGTCGCCCTGCGGCCGACCTCGGGAGGCAATGCGAGCGGCGAGGCGCTCTTCGGGCTCGCCACTGGCGACCAGCCGTTCGTCGAGGTCGCGATCGACGGCCTCGATCCCGCGCCCCAAGGAGAGCAGTACGTGATCTGGCTGATGCTGACTCGGACGCAGGGCTACCCGCTCTCCCCGATCGACGTCGACCAACAGGGGTCCTACTCGAACCGCTTCCCGATCCCGTCCGCCGTGCTACCGGTCGTCGCCCGGGTGCGCTTCGTCGATGTCTCGATCGCGCCCGCGAAGGAGATCCGCCAAGTCGTCCGCGGCGCCCTCGAGGACAGCAGCCTGGTACTCGACAAGCCGGGCCGGTCCGTCCTGCGCGGCACCATCCCGCGCGCGGGCGATCAGTAGAGCGCCGGCTGCACGACGATCAGGGCAGGAGCTTGCCGGGGTTCATGATCCCGGCCGGATCGAGGCGCTGCTTGAGCGCCCGCAGGGCCTCCAGTCCGGTCTGGCCCACCTCGGCCGGCATGTAGGGCGCGTGGTCGCGCCCGACCGCGTGGTGGTGGGTGATCGTGCCGCCGGCGGCGACGATCGCCTCGCAGGCCGCAGTCTTCACCGCGTGCCATTGCTCGATCTCCGCGCCGGGACGGCTGCGAGCGATGAACGTGAAGTAGAGCGAGGCGCCGTCGCGGTAGGTGTGCGAGAGGTGGCACATGACGATCCCCGGAGTCCCCTGGGCCGCGAGCGCCGAGCCGAGCGCCGCGCGGACTGCACGGTAGAGATCGTCCAGGCGCGACCAGGAGTGCGCGGTCTCGAGCGTCTCGGCCATGTAGCCGAGGTCCATCAGCGTGTCGCGAAGGTACGGGCCGTCGAACCGGCCGCGCTCCCAAGCCCGACCGGGGGCCTCGCCCAGGGCCGCGGCGCCGCCACGTCGCAACAGGCGCGCGGAGAGCGCGCGCCGACGTTCCACCGACTCGCGGCCCCCCTCCCAGCCACAGATCACGAGGCAGCCTCGGCGGCGCCTGCGTACGCCGAGATACGTCCCCAGGAGCAAGCGCCGCAGGCCGCTCGTGCCCGAGAGCCCGAACGAGACCCTCGTCTCCGTCTCGTCGGAGAGCCGGACCACGTCGGGCAGCGCCTCGCCCTGCGCCAGCAAGCGGACCGCGTCGCACCCCGAGGCGAAGTCGGATGCCATCCAGCCCTCGTAGCGGCGCGCCTCCGGCGCCGGGCGGACGCGCACGCTCACCTCGGTGATCGCCCCCAGGACGCCCTCGGAGCCGAGCACGAGCTCGCGCAGCGACGGCCCCGCCGCCGTGTGCGGGGTGGCGAGCGTGCGCAGCTCACCCGCCGGGGTGACCATCGCGAGGGCGGTTACGAGGTCGTCGAAGCGCCCGTAGCCGCTCGACGCCTGGCCGGCGGACCGCGTCGCCGCGAAGCCGCCGACGGTCGCGTACTCGAACGACTGTGGAAAATGGCCGATCGTGAGCCCGTGCGCGCGCACCGCGTCCTCGGCCTCGGGGCCGCGCAGACCCGGTCCGAGGGTGGCGACGAGCGAGACGCGGTCGATCTCGACCCTGCGTATTCGGCGCAGATCCAGCGAGATCACGCGCTCGTGTGGGCCGGCGACCGCGTCGACGCCGCCGACCACGCTGGTTCCGCCGCCGAACGGGACCACGGCGATCCCCTCGCGCGCGCAGATCTCGAGCACGTCGGCGAGCTGGGCGGGGTTGCCGGGCATGACCACCGCGTCGGGCGCCGCGGCCAGGCGCCCGCCCCGCAGACGGACGAGGTCGGGGTAGCTGCGTCCAGCCGATCGCCGCACGCGCTGCTCGTGGGCGACCAGGACGCTCGCCTGGTTCACCGCGTCGACGATTGAGCCGGGCAGCGGGCGCGGTGCGGGGAGCGCGACCTCGTCGAGCTCGACCGATCGCATCGGCTCCGTCTCGCCGAGCTCCGAGCGCAGCATCTCCAGCGCCGCCGTCGGCAGCGCCATCCGCTTCTCGGGGTCGCCCCATCCCGCCCACTTCGGCGGCCGCGCGGTCCGCTGCGTGGGCTCAAGCATCCAGGCCACCGACCAGCGCCCGCTCGATGCCCTCGAGCGCCTCGTCGAGGCGTCGCCGAGCGGCGCCCCGCATCATCGTCGAGCCCAGCCGCGAGAGCCCGCGAAGGCGCTCCTCGCTGGTGAGCGTCACCCGGGTGGCGTCCGCGTCGGGATCGAGCCCGATCTCGAGCCTCGACGCCTTGAGGATGCGCTCGAACGGCGTCCCCGCGACCTCCTGCTCCCACGCGTAGCGGATCCCTTGGGAGGAGCCGGTGCAGCGGAAGTCGGCTCGCACGCCGGCGCCGCGCTGGGTTCCGAGCACGGCGGTCCAGTGCGCGTGTCGCCCTCCAGGGTCGCGCACGTCCTCGACGCGCTGTGTCCGGGGCCACCAGCGGGGCAGATTGTGCGGATCGGAGACCAAATCCCACACCTGTCCCGGCTCGGCGGCGATCGTCCGGCTTCGCGAGACGCGAGGCATCGCGTCACGACGCTATTCGGCGGTCGACTTGAGGCGTCGGAGGTCGCGCACCAACAGCAGGTGCTTGAGATGACCGCAGACCGCGGCGAGACTCTCGAGGTTCTCGACGGCCTCCTTGCGCCGCGCCTGGCTGCGCGAGCGAAGCTGGGCGCCGAGCAGCTGCTCGAGCAGCGCCGCCTCGCGGTCCGCCGACGTGCGGAAGACGCGCAGGTTGCGCCCGGCGACGCCGAACCTCGACAGCTCGGCGGCGGCGCGAACGATCTCGAGGTCGGTTTCGTCGTAGGCCGGGCGCCCGTCGTGGCGGGCCGGGGTGACGATCCCGAACTCCTGGAGCTCGCGCAGGAACGACTCGCGCACGCCCGCCTGGTCGAGCAGCTCCTCCTGGGTGAACGTGGTGACGGGCTCGCCGACCGAGGCGGCCCGCCGCTTCTGGCTCTCGCCGCTCGGGCGGCGGCCGGTGAAGTCGCCGGTCGCCAGCTCCTGACGGATCACCCGGAGTGGCAGGAACTCGTCGCGCTGCATCCGGAGGATCGCCCGCAGGCGCTCGACGTCGGCCTGGCTGTAGAGGCGATAGCCGCCGGCGGTGCGCCGGGGCGCGAGCAGCTTCTGGTCCTCGAGGTAACGGATTTTGGAGATCGAGATGTCGTCGAACTCCTGGCTCAGGATCTTGGCGACGGCGCCGATCGTCAGCGCCCGGCGCGGGCGCGAATCGCCCTTCGCCCGCGTCCCTGCGGCCTCCTCGGCGCCGTTCGCGCCGGTCGTGGTCTTTCCCGCAACGACCGCCATCACTTCTCCAGGTAGCTGAGCTTGTACTTGCCGATCTGGATCTCGTCGCCGTCGTTGAGCAGGTGCGACTCGATCCTGCGGCGGTTGACATAGGTGCCGTTGAGCGAGCCGAGATCGTCGATGTAGTAGCCGTCTTGGCGATGGACGAGCAGCGCGTGGTTGCGCGAGACCGTGACGTCGTCGAGGAACACCGCCGCGTCCGGTGTCCGCCCGATGCTCATCCGGTCCTGGTCGACCGTGAAGCTCTCCCCCGCCCTGCCGCCGCCGGAGCGGATCACCAGGGCCGCCCCGGACTTGTCGACCTCCTCGTCGATGTCGATCGGCGTGTACTCGCCCGTCTCGTCGACCTTGTAGGTCATCGTGGTCGGCTCGTCCGCGCCCTCGGGGCGGCCCAGGAACGCGCCGCACTTCTGGCAGTAGTTGGCGCCCTCCGGATTGACGAACCCGCACTCGGGGCAGTGGAGCGCCATCGTCAGGAAATCTCCTCCTCCGGCACCGCGGGGACCTTGCCGAGCAGGAGCACCTTCAGCTCCTCGTCGTGCATCGAGCCGATATCGGGAAAGGTGTCTTCGAACTCCGTCATCTCGCCCCCGGTGGCCGGTTCCCGGCCTAAAGGGCCGGCTCGTCTGGAGTATAAGCCCGCGCCACGAACATCAAGTTGAGCTTGAGCGTTTGCGATCAGGCTTGCGCGGGCGCGGCCGGGCGCCGGGCCGACGCGGCACGGATATAGACGATCGTGGCCAGCACCGAGATCGCAACCCCGACGACGAAGCCGGCTCGGATGATCCACCAGTCGACCACCATGCTCCAGAAGATTCCGCTGAAGACGAGGAACACCCCGATCCGCCCGATCCAGTTGATCTCGAGGTCGACCTCCCGTCGCAGGGCCATCTGCGCAAGCACCAAGGTGACGACCTCTCGCGCGGCAAGCACCGCCAGCGCCCAGCGCGGCAGCAGCTCGAAGTGCCAGCAGACGACCGCGCCCGAGAGCACGGTGAGCCGGTCGACAACCGGGTCGAGCAGCGCCCCCATTCGGGAGTACTGGCCGGTCGCACGGGCGAGGAACCCGTCGACGTAGTCGCCGGCGGCAATCGCGAGAAAGATGAGCGCCGGCGCCGTGGCGCGCCCGTCGCCGGACTCGAAGGCCAGCACGAGGAAGACCGGGATCGCCGCCAGGCGCACATAGCCGACGAGGTTCGGGATCGTCCACGGATGAAGCGGCGCGCCGCGGCGCGTCTCCCGCGGCGACGGACCCGAGCGGTCGATGCCGAAGAGCCTTCGCCGCGATCCCATCGCGCCTCAGGCGAGCCCGGCGACGAGCTCAGCCGCACGTCGTGCGGCGTCGCCGGTGGCCAGGCGGTGCTCGCGACCTCCGCGGCGCTCCTGTGCCTCGACCTCGCCCTCGGCGAGCGCCCTGCGGCCGACCACGATCCGCAGCGGACAGCCGAGCAGCTCGGCGTCGGTCAGCTTCTCCCCCGGGCCCGCCTCGCGGTCGTCGAAGAGCGTCTTCAGCCCGACCTCGGCGAGCTCCTCGTACAGCCGCTCGGCCGTCTCGACCGTCTCCTCGCCCGCCCTTCCGAGCGCCACCAGGTGCACTTCCCAGGGCGCGAGCGCGCGCGGCCAGACGATCCCCTTCTCATCGGCGCCCTGCTCGATCGCCGCGGCGAGGATCCGCGCCGGACCGATCCCGTAGCAGCCCATGACGATCGGCCGCTCCTTGCCGTCGGGGTCGAGGTAGTTGGCGCCCAGCGGCTCGGAGTAGCGGGTGCCCAGCTTGAAGATGTTGCCGACCTCGATCGCGGCCTCGATCTCGATCGGGTCGCCGCCGGGAGCGATGTCGCCGGCCTCGACTGAGCGGATGTCGAGCTCCTCGAACGAGAAGTCGCGCCCCGGCTCGACGCCGATCAGGTGCGCGTCGGGCCGGTTCGCCCCGGCGAAGTAGCCCGCGCCCTGGATCGCAACGTCCTTGATCACCGGAATCGACGCGCCGACCGGGCCGATGAACCCTGGCGGGCCGAGCTCGGCCTCGATCTCGTCTGCCTGCGCCTGGCGGAAGTCGGCACCGAGCGCGTTGCGGAGCTTGATCTCGTTCAGGCGGTGATCGCCGCGGACCAGCGCCACCACCATCCCGCGCCCTTCGACGATCACCGGCAGCGCCTTCAGGGCCGCTCCGCGGGCCACGCCGAGCGCCTCCGAGACCTCGTCGACCGTGGTCAGGCCCGGGGTCGGCACCTCGCGCGGCTCGTCGAGCGCGGGCGGCAACTCGACGGCCTGCGGCTGGGCCGAGGCGACCTCGACGTTGGCGGCGTAACCGGGCGCGATCGCGACCTCGTTCTCGCCCGCCGCGCACGGCGCCATGTACTCGTGCGCGCCGGTGCCGCCCATCATCCCGACGTCGGCCTCGACCTCGTACCAGCGCAGGCCGGCGCGATCGAGGATCCGCGCGTACGCGCGCTGGTGCAGCTCGTAGCTGGCATCGAGGCCGTCGTCGTCGCGGTCGAAGGAGTAGGAGTCCTTCATCGTGAACTCCCGCGTGCGCAGCACGCCGGCCCGCGGCCGCGGCTCGTCGCGCTCCTTGACCTGAACGTGGTAGAGGATCTTC
Source organism: uncultured Solirubrobacterales bacterium (assembly GCA_963729075.1). Classification (GTDB taxonomy): domain Bacteria; phylum Actinomycetota; class Thermoleophilia; order Solirubrobacterales; family 70-9; genus WHSW01. Next base: position 152,290 of record CAVSMU010000010.1, read on the forward strand.
GGCAGCTCGCGGTAGGAGCGGATCTCGCGCGCGACGTGGTAGGTGAGCGCCTCCTCGTTGGTCATCGCCAGGACGTGGTCCGACCCCTTGCGGTCCTCGAGCTTGAACAGCTCCTCGATGACATAGCGGCCGGACGTGCGCCAGATCTCGGCCGGCTGCAGGACCGGCATCAGCATCTCCTGCCCGCCGATCGCGTCGATCTCCTCGCGCACGATCGCCTCGACCCGCTTGATCACCCGATAGCCCGCGGGCAGCCAGGTGTAGAGGCCGGCCCCGAGCTGACGAATCAGACCCGCCCTGATCATCAGCCGGTGCGAGACCGACTCGGCGTCGGCCGGGTCCTCGCGCAGCGTGGGCAAGAAGTAGGTGGACAGCCGCGTCATCGAGCGGCCAGACTACCGGTGCCCTTCGCCCCCACGCGGGAGGTCTCGGCTACGGACGATGGACGATCTCGAGCTTGAGCCCGTCCGGGTCGTAGAAGAAGACCGCGTAGTAGCCGGGCGCATAGTCGTACTCCTCCGGGCCGCTCTCGATCTCGGCGCCCTGCTCGCGCAGCCAGGCGGCACGCTCGTCGACCTGCCCGCGCTCGTCGGCGACGAAGGCGACGTGGTGGATGCCGACCGCGTAGCGGTCGTACGGGACCGCGTGGGCGTCGGACTTGCGCTCGCGCAGGCTCACCTCCGGGTCGCCGGCGCCGCTGATGTAGATCACGCGCTCCCCGCGCTCGCCGACGATCTCGCTCGTCTCCGTGAAGCCGAGCGGGCCGAGCAGCTCGGTGTAGAAGGCGAGGCTGCGCTCCAGGTCGGTGACGACGAGGTCGAGGTGGTCGACGCCGGGCACGGGCCGATCTTAGTCACGGCGGACGTAGACGAACGCCTCGCACACGTAGGGCAGTCGCGCGACTCCGCCCGCGTCGACGAGCGCCGCGACGCGCGCCAAGAGCGCCTCGCGCGGCTCGCCGTCGAGGGCGGCGACGAAGCTCGTCGAGCCGACCCGGTCGACGAGCCCGGCGCGGTCGAGCTCCTGGACGAACCCAAGCTCGTGCTCGGCTTCGTTCGAGAACAGCTCGGTGTGCTCGAAGACCGCGCGCCAGGCGTCGGAGGCGTAATGCGGCGTGTCGGCGCGCAGCGGATCGATCAGCTCGGAGATCGCAGCCTGGAGCGGGTCGTCGAGCCGCCTGCGGTTCCAGATCAGGCCGAGGCGCCCAACGGGTCGCAAGACGCGATGGAACTCGGCGAGCGCGGCGTCGTTGGCGAACCAATGAAACGCCTGGCCCGCGACGACGGCGGCGGCCGAGCCCTCCGCGACGGGCAGGGCCTCCGCCGTGGCCTCGACCGCCCTCGCCGCCGGGACCGCGGCCACGAGCCGGTCGCGCATCGCCGCCACCGGCTCCACGGCGACCACATCCGCTCCGCGCGCCGCCAGCGGCCCCGTGAGCCTGCCGGTCCCGGCGCCGACGTCGACGACCCGATCGCCGGCGATCAGGCTGAGCGATCCCCAGAGCCAGTCGACGCCCGCGTTCGGGTAGTCGGGCCGGGCGCGATCGTAGGCATCGGCCGAGCGCTCGAAGCCGGCGCTTGCCGCCGGATGGACCACGCCTCAGGCGCGGGTGAAGCGGCGGCCGGCCGTCGGCGAGGCTTCTTCATCAAGGGCCGGCCGCTTGCTCCGCTTCGAGTCTGCCGCGGCCGGGTCTGCGCCGCGCCCGACCGGCTTCAGGAAGGGCTCCGCGGTGACGTCGTTGCCCTCCTCGCGTGCCTTCTCCGCCTCCATCTGCGCGATCCGCTCGGGAGTCAGCTCGTCGGCGTTCTCCTCCTCGATCTTCGCCAGCCACTCGGCGCCCTCGGCGGCCTCGCCGTCGTCGACCTCGATCGTCCCGCGGTCGAGCGAGCGGTCGATCTCGGCAAACAGCGCGTCAACGAGCTCGGCCTGGGGGACCTTGCGCAGCGGCTTGCCCTCGGCGAAGATCAGGCCCTCGTTCTTGGCGCCGGTGATCCCGAAGTCGGCGTGCGACGCCTCGCCGATCCCGTTCACCGCGCAGCCGAGCACCGCGACCTCGATCGGCTCCGTGTATGCCTCGAGCCGCGACTCGATCTCGGCGACGACGGAGTCCATGTCGAACTGCAGGCGGCCGCAGGTCGGGCAGGCGATCAGCACCGGGCCGCGCTCGCGAATCTGCAGCGCCTTGAGGATCTCCCAGGCGACCTTCACCTCCTCCTCGGCGTGGAAGGTCGAGAGGCTGATGCGGATCGTGTCCCCAACCCCGTCGGCGAGCAGCGTTCCGAGGCCGACCGCGGACTTGAGCGACCCCGACCACTTCGTCCCCGCCTCGGTGATCCCGAGGTGGATCGGATACGGGATCCGCTCGGCGAGGAGGCGGTTGGCGGCGATCGTGTTGGGGACGTTGGTCGACTTGATCGACACCTTGAAGTCCTCGAAGCGAAGCGACTCCATCATCTCGACGAACTCGGTCGCGGCCGTCACCAGTGCCTCGACCGGGTTGTCGCGCTCGAGCGCGTGCAGGTGCTTGGGCAGCGAGCCGGAGTTCACGCCGATCCGCATCGGCACGCCCGCCTGCGTCGCCCGCTCGGCGACCTCCGCGACCTTCTCGCGGCCGCCGATGTTGCCCGGGTTGAGGCGGATGCAGTGCGCGCCGGCGTCGATCGCCTTGAGCGCCAGCGTGTAGTTGAAGTGGATGTCGGCGATCACCGGGATCGGTGAGCGTTCGACGATCGTCCGCAGCGCCACCGCGTCCTCGTCGCGCGGCACGGCGACCCGGACCAGGTCCGCCCCGGCCTCCGCGACCCTGCCGATCTGCTCCATCGTCGCGTCGAGGTTCGCGGTCTCGGTCTTGGTCATCGTCTGCACGGCGACCGGCGCGCCGCCGCCGATCGGCACGCCGCCGACGAATATCTGACGCTTCGACGCCATGGCGACATTGTGACAGCGGGGATTGCGCCCGACTGCCTGCGTCCTCGCGGCCCGCGTCGCCCAATCCAGCGCCCGGTCGAACGTTTCTAGGTAGTTGCCGGTGAGCCGGTCGCTCCGCGCACATCGCCGCGACCGAAGAACGCCCACAGAATCTGGTCTCGACCGACCTGCGTCGACTAGCTTTCCGTGGTGCGCGAGCGCATCGCCACCGGCATGCGGAAGGCCTTGCCCTCGTCAGGATTCGGCCCCCAGGCCGACCGGCTGGAGGCATGGAAGTGGAGGATGGACGTCGACGCGCGCACGACCGGCTCACACGAGCTTCGGGTGCGAATCGAGGCGGACGGCCATCCCGGCTACCTGACGACGGCGAGGATGCTCGGCGAGGCCGGCCTGATGCTCGCCGACGACGAGGTCGTGCCCCGGCGTGCGGGCTGCCTCACCCCCGCAACCGCGCTCGGCACCGCGCACCTGGAGCGCTTCGAGCGCGCCAAGCTGCGCTTCTCGGTGGCGTGAAGCGGCTCGGTGCCGCTCAGCCCGAGTAGAGCTCCTCGATCTCGCCCTCGTACTTCTCGGCGATCGGCCTGCGCTTGAGCTTCATCGTCGGCGTGAGCTCGTCGCCCCCCGGGGCCCACTCGGTCGGCAGGACCTTGAACTTCTTGATCTGCTCGACGCGCGACATCTTCGCGTTTGCCTCGTCGACGCCCGCCTGGATGGCGGCGATGAGCGCCTCCTCGGTCGCGAGCTCCTCAGGCCCCTTGCCCTCGAGCCCGTTCTGGGTGGCCCACACGGGGCCGAAGTCCGGATCGAGGACGATCAGCGCGACGTTGTAGGGGCGCTGGTCGCCGATCGCGATCGCCTGGCCGATCAGCGGGCTCGCCGCCTTCAGGTGCGACTCGATGTTCGCCGGCGACATGTTCTTGCCGGCGGCGTTGATGATCAGCTCCTTCTTGCGATCGACGATCTTCAGGTAGCCGTCCTCGTCGATCTCGCCGATGTCACCGGTCGCGAGCCACCCCTCGTCGTCGATGGTCTCCGCGGTCTTTTCGGGCATGTTTCGGTAGCCGACCATGTTCGAGTCGCCGCGGACGAATACCTCGCCGTCCTCGCCGAGCCGAAGCTCCATCCCAGGCACCGGCGGGCCGACCGTGCCCAGCTTCACCCGGTTCGGCGGGTTGATGGTGGCGACGCCACAGGTCTCCGACATCCCCCAGAGCTCGCCGATCTCGATCCCGATCGCGTGGAAGAACTCGAGCACCTCGAGCGGGGTCGGGGCGGCGCCGACGTTGACCGCGACCACCTCGTCGAGCCCGAGCGCCTCGCGCAGCGTGCTGAACATTGCCTCGTCGGCCGCAGCGACGCTCGCGGCGAGGGCCTCGGGCACCTCCTGCCCGGCCTGCTCGAGCCGCACCTTCTGGATCGCCGCCTCGAGCCCCTGTCGCGCTTTCTCGCCCTCCTCGCCCGGGATCGCGGCGAGCTTCGCCTCCAGCCCGGCCTTGAGCTTCTCCCAGATCCGGGGCACGGCGAAGAACCAGGTCGGGTGGACCTGGGGCAGGAACTCGACGATCTTGCGCGGGTCGGGACAGACGCTGACCGTGCAGCCGCGGATCACCGGGAGGTAGTAGTGCGCGCCGCGCTCGGCGATGTGCGCCGCCGGCAGCCACGAGATCACCTTGGCGCCGCGATCGGGAAGGTCGACCATTCCGTCGACGCCTGCGGTGAGGCTCATCAGGTTGCGGTGGCTGAGCTGCACGCCCTTGGGCGGTCCCGTGGTGCCGGACGTGTAGATCAGGGTCAGCAGGTCGTCGGGGCCGACGGCCGCGACCGTGTCGGTGACGTCGAAGTCGGGGTCGATCGCCTCGAGCGAGGCGAGCGTATGGTCGCCGCCGTCGCCGTCGACCACGATCAAAGTCTCGATCTCGGGCAGCTCCGCGCGCGCCTTCTCGAAGGTCGCGAGGAACGCAGACTCGACCACCGCCACCTTCGCTCCCGCGTCCGAGCACACGTACTGGATCTGCTCGGGCGACGAGGTTTGGTAGATCGAGAACGGGACCGCGCCGAGCGCGACCGCGCCCATGTCGATCGGGATGAACTCGGGACGGTTGTTGAGCATCAGGGCGACCGTGTCGCCCTTGCCGACGCCGAGGCTCGCGAGCCCGCCGGCGATCCTCCCGACCTGGTCGCGGAGCTCGTTCCAGCTGATCCGCACGGCGTCGTCACCCTCGCCCGCGACGATCGCCGGATCGTCGCCCAGCCGCTCGACGGTCTGGTGGAAGGCGACGGCCAGGTTCTGCGCATACAGCTCGCCACCGGGTCCGCCGCTCACATGGCGCTCGGCCGCCGTGGCCTCCATCGCTCTCCTCCTCTGACTCGGGGGCCGGGTACCGGAAACCTACTGCCTGAGCGGCGATTCGGCCCGATTCGCCGGGTCAGCGGACGTCGAAGCCCTCGCCCGATAAGCGGTCGATGTCGTTCGACAGGCCGATCACGAACAGCACCAGCACGAGGGCGAACCCGATCACGGAGGCGCGCTCCATGACCCGGAACGGGACCGGCTTGCCGCGCACCTTCTCGACCAGGCTCCAGAAGATGTGGCCGCCGTCGAGCGGCAGGAACGGGAAGAGGTTGATCACCGCGAGCGAGAGGCTGATGATCGCGAGCACGAACAGGGCCTGGCGGGTGTCGAACTCGATCGACTGTCGGGTGACCTCGTAGCTGCCGACGACGCCCGAGATCTGCTCCCGCTGCTCGGGATCGAAGATCCGGGCGATGATCGAGACCGTCTGGGACGTCACGTCCCACATCCGATCCGCCGACCATTCCGCGGCGCCGGCGACCCCCGGGTTGAGCGGCTGCGTCCCGTATGCGAACCCGAGCAGCGGCCGGTCCGTCTCGGTGTCGTACTCGGGTTTGACAGGCCGGAGCGTTACCTCGCGTCCGTCGCGGATCACCGTCAGCTCGGCTGGCGTCTCGGCGCGGCACCCCTGCGTCTGCTCGCCGGGGCATTCGTGCGTCGCGATCTGGTCCCGAAGCTCGGTGAGCTCGCCGCGCCGTCCGTCGACGGCGACGAGCTCGTCCCCGGGCCGAAGGATCGACGCGGCCGGCGAGTTCGGCCGCACGCTCTCGACCGTGTTCGTCGGCTCGGCGACGTCGAAGGCGAGGAAGAAGAGGATCACGAACGCGATCGCCAGGTTGACCGCCGGGCCCGCGGCGATGACCACGATCCGCTTCCACACCGGCTGGTGGTAGTAGCCGCGGGGAGCGACATCCGGCGGCAGCTCCTCGTCGGGGTTCATGCCGGTGATCTTCACGAAGCCTCCGAGCGGGATCGCGCCGATTCCGTACTCGGTCTCGCCGCGCCGGACGCTCCAGATCTTCGGCGGGAAGAACAGGAAGAAGCGCTCGACCCGCATCCCCACCGCCTTCGCGGCGACCATGTGTCCGGCCTCGTGGAGGATGATCAGCGCCGCGAAGCCGGCGAACGCGAGCAGCCAGCTCATGGCAGGCGCCTCAACAGCGGCGCGGTTCGGCTTCGTCCTCGCGGACTCCGCCTCACAGTCTTGCCCCGGTTCTCTCCACGAGCCGCGCGGCGGTGTGGCGGGCCGCGGCATCGCAGTCGAACAGCTGCTCGAAATGGCCGACGGGCTGTGGCTCGATCGCCTCGAGCGCTCCCTCGATCACCTCGCCGATCCCCGCGAACGGAAGCCTCCCGTCGAGGAACGCGGTGACGGCGACCTCATCGGCGGCGTTGAGCACGCATGGCGCCGTGCCCCCCTCCGCGCCGGCCGCGCGGGCGAGGCGCAGGCACGGGAAGGTGTCGAGGTCGGGCGGCTCGAAGGTGAGCTCGCCCACCGCCGCGAGGTCGAGCGTCGGCACGGCGACGTCGGCGCGCTCGGGGAAGTGCAGCGCGTAGGAGATCGGGACCCGCATGTCGGGCAGGCCGAGGTGCGCCAGCTGGGCGCCGTCGTTGAGCTCGACCAGCGAGTGGACGATCGACTGCGGGTGCACGACCACGTCGATCCGTTCGTAGGGAAGGCCGAACAGGTGATGGGCCTCGATCACCTCCAGCCCCTTGTTCATCAGCGTCGCCGAGTCGATCGTGATCCGCCCGCCCATGTCCCAGGTCGGGTGGGCGAGCGCCTCCTCGCGGGTGACGCCCTCGAGGTCGGTGCGCCCGCGCAACGGCCCGCCGGAAGCGGTCAGGATCAGGCGTTGCGCGGTTCCGGGCCCCTCGCCGCGCAGCAGCTGGAAGAGCGCCGAGTGCTCGGAGTCGACCGGCAGGATCCGCGCCTGGGTCGCCTCGGCGAGCGCGGTCACCAGCTCGCCTCCCACGACCAGGCTCTCCTTGTTCGCGAGCGCGAGGTCGATGCCGGCGGTCAGCGCGACGATCGTCGGTCCGAGCCCGGCGGTGCCGACGATCGCGTTCAGCACCATGTCGGGCTCGGTGACGGCGATCAGCTCGCGGATCCCCTCCTCGCCGGCGAGAACGCGCAGGCCGGGGAGCTCACCCGCGGCCGCCGCGGCCGCCTGGGGGTCGGAGAGGGCGACGGCACGGACATTCGCCGCGCGCGCCTGAGCGACCAGGCGCTCGGCGTTGCGAGCGGCCGAGAGCCCGACCGCCTCGAGCTCATCCGAGCGCGCGAGGACGTCGAGCGCCTGCTCGCCGATCGACCCGGTGGAGCCCAGGATCAGTACGCGCCTGGCCATGCCCGAGGCAGGGTAGCGGCGGCGTTAAGCGCGCCATGAACACGCCACCCACCGCCGAACGTCCCGGACCACCCCCCATGACGTGCACTGCGGGACGTTCGCCGCGACGGGTGGGGTCGTAGGCTGGCGTGATGCGGATTCCACCCCTCGGCGCCCACGTCCGGCGCAGCGACCCGCTCGCGGCTGCCGCGGAGCTCGATGCCGACTGCGTGCAGATCTTCCTGTCCGCGCCGCAGTCGTGGAAGAAGCCCCCCGAGCGCGGTGATGCGCAGGAGCTGCGCGAGAGCGACATCGACATCTACGTGCACGCCCCCTACCTGATCAACGTCTGCTCACCGCGCAACAACGTCCGCTACGGCTCCCGAAAGATCCTCCAGCAAACCTGTGATGCGGCGGGCGCGATCGGCGCCGCGGCCGTCGTCGTGCACCCCGGCCACGCCGAGGACGGGATCGAGGCCGGGATCGGGCGCTGGCCGCGAACCCTCGAGATGCTCGAGTCCGAGGTGCCGGTGCTCCTGGAGAACACCGCGGGGGGCGAGCACGCGGTCGCCCGCCGCTTCGACGCGCTGGCGCGCCTCTGGGAGGCCGTCTCCGGCTACGAGGGGCCGATCCCGATCGGCTTCTGCTTCGACACCTGCCACGCCCACGCGGCGGGCGAGGAGCTCTCGGACGCCGTCGAGCGGGCGCTGGCGATCACCGGTCGGCTCGACCTGCTGCACGCCAACGACTCGCGCGACCCCCCTGGAACGGGCGCCGACCGCCACACGAGCCTGGGCACGGGGAAGATGGACACGGATGCCCTGCGCACGATGATCCGCGCGGGAGCGAAGGTCAAGGCACCGATCGTGGTCGAGACGCCCGGTCCGCGCGACGTGCTGCAGGCCGACCTCGAATTCGTCCGCGATGCCCTGAAGGGGTGACGGTGCTGGGCGCGGATTACGGCACGGTGCCCGCCACGGCCCAGGCACGGGCGGCGAGCTCGAACGAACCCTCGCCGACCCCGAGGCGACGCCGGTAGGCGTCGCGCAGCGCGGCACGGCGCTCGGTGTCCAGCGACTTGCAGAACGCCCCGGAGGGTGCGACCCCGGTCGGCAGCGGCGACCACAGGTCCTCGAAGCTCGCGTAGCTCGCGCGCACCACCAGTGCGTCGAGGCGCACGTCATCGAGCCCGGCAGCGCGCCAGAGCTCGCCCAGCTCGCCCTCGGCGCACCAGCGCATCACCACCCCCTCATCGGCCGCCGCGGCGCGCTCGGGCTCGATCTCGCGCGCCGCGTCCCAGAAGGCCCGCAGCAGCGTCATCTCCCCCGCGTAGTCCCAGACGCACGAGGCCACCACCCCGCCCGGCCGAGTCACGCGGGCCATCTCGCCCACTCCCGCTTCCGGATCGCGCATGAAGTTGACGACCAGCTGCGACAGCGCGACATCGAAGTCGCGATCGGCGAACGGCAGGGACTCGGCCGGCGCCACCACCACCTCCACGCCGGGCAGCCGGGAACGGCACGCATCCACGAACGGCTCCGACGGGTCCGCGCCGCACACATTCGCGGGCCCGAGGCGTTCGGCCAGCGCCGCCGTGAGCGCGCCCGGCCCGCAGCCGACGTCCAGCGCCCGCATCGGGGGCTCGACGCCGGCGAACGCGATCAACGCGGACGCGAGTTGCGGGCCGTAGCGGCCGACGTGACGGTCATACGCGTCGGCCGGGGCTCGGAACGTCTCGGCACTCGCCATACGTCCCGAGCGTACCCGGCCGACGCCCGCTTTCAGGCCCCTCCCGAATCCGCCTCAGCTCGTCGAGGCGGATTCGGGATGATTCCGCCTCAGCTCGTCGAGGCGGCCGGGGAGGCGCCGGTGCGCCTGCGGACGGTGATCAGCGCGGCGCCGCCGATCGTGATCAGCGCCATCGTCAGCCCGGCACCCAGCGCGGCATCGGCCCAGTCGAAGCCGTCGCCGGCCGACGGCGAGTCGTGGACGATCGTCGTCGGAGTATTGCCCGTGCCTCCCGGGTTCTGCGATCCGCTGACCGGCGCCAGGGAGTCGTTCAGGGCCGTGTGATCCGGGATTACGAGGCCCGAGTCGCTCGATTCCTTCACGGGCGCCGCCGTGGAGCTCTCCTGGCCGGATCCGTAGTAGTACGCACCCGCGCTCGCCGGAATGGCCAGTGCGCAGACGCCGAGGGTGAGTGCGAACAGACCGCAGCGCACGCCCTGCCTGCGTCGGTTGGTCTTGGTTGTAAGTGGGAACATCGCTTCTCCTTTGGACGGTTGACGGCCCGATCGTCGGTGGAGGCGGTAACCGGCCGGTTGCAAGCCGCTAACAGCCGCTTGCAGTGCGTCGAAATCCGCTTGTTCGAGCCGCAGGGCCCGGTGCTACGCTCGCTATAGCAAGGACGCTGTGATGGATTTCCGCATCCTCGGGCCACTCGAGGTCCTCGCAAACGGACGCCCGCTCGCCCTCGGGGGAGCCAAGCCGCGCGCCGTTCTCGCGGTACTCCTGCTGCACGTGAACGAGACCGTCTCGGTCGACAGCCTGATCGATGCACTCTGGGGCGAGAGCGCGCCCAACGGAGCCGTGCAGAGCGTTCGTGTGCACATCTCCCGGCTCCGCAAGGTGCTCGAAAACGGTCGCGCCGAGGGCGATCCCCCCTCGGTTCTCGTGACCACCAGCGGCGGATACGAGCTCAGGGTCGGGGACGGCAACCTCGACCTGTCTCGGTTCGAGGGCCTGTTCGCCGAGGGCCAGCGTGCGCTCGCGGAGGAGCGCCCCGAGCGCGCGGCGGAGCTCCTGAGTGAGGCCTTGGCGCTCTGGCGTGGTCCGGCGCTCGCCGACCTGGCCTTCGAGCCCTTTGCGCAGGCCGAGGCCGGACGTCTCGACGAGCTCCGGGTGGCGGCCTTCGAGGACCGGATCGAGGCGGACCTCGCGCTCGGCCGTCACGCGGCCGTCGCCTCGGAGCTCGAGCCGCTGATCGCGGCCCATCCGCTGCGCGAGCGCCTGCGCCGCCTGCAGATGCTGGCGCTCTACCGCTCCGGGCGCCAGGCGGAGGCGCTTGAGGCCTACCGTAGCGCCAGGCGGACGCTTGTCGACGAAATCGGGGTCGAGCCCGGGACCGAGCTGCGCGAGCTCCACGATGCGATCCTGCGCCAGGACCCGGCGCTCGAAGCGCCGGTGGCGGCCGCGGAGCCGCCGGCGACGCCGCCCGCGGCCGTGGAGCCGCCAGGCCCGGAGCCTCCGCCGGCCGCCGAGCGCCGGAGGACCGTCCCGGCGCTGCTCGTGCTCGCCGGGATCGCGGTGGCTGCCGCCCTCGTCGCGGTCGGCGTCCTCTCCGGGGGCGACGAGGCCGACGCGACGATCGCCGAGAACGCGGTCGGCGTGCTGGACCCCGAAAGCGGCGAGCTGCGATCCGAGATCCCGGTCGGCGGCGGGCCCGGACCGGCGGCCGCAGACGCCGAGTCGGTCTGGGTGGCCAACACGCTCGACGACACGGTGTCGCGGATCGACGTCGAGTCGGGTCAGGTGGCGACGATCGACGTCGGCGGCGAGCCCGCCGGCATCGCGACCGGAGCTGGTTTCGCCTGGGTCGCGGACGCCACGGAGGGCACCGTCGATCAGCTCGATCCAGGGGCGAACCGGATCGTCGGCTCGCTCGAGGTCGGCAACGGTCCGCGCGGCGTGGCGGTGGCGTTCGGGGCGGTCTGGGTGCTGGCGGCGGTAGACGGCGAGGTCGTGCGAGTCGACCTCGCCAACGGTGAGGCGACCGAGCGGATTCCCGTCGGCTCGAGGCCGACCGCGATCGCCGCCGGCGCCGGCTCGCTATGGGTCACCGATGAAGCGGCCGGGACCGTGGTCCGCGTGGAGCCGGACTCGGGCAGGGTGTCGGAGGCGATCGGCGTCGGCAACGGCCCCGGCAGCGTCGCCTTCGGCGAAGGGGCAGTATGGGTCGCCAACCGCATCGACGGCACGGTTTCCCGAATCGATCCCGAAACCAACGCGGTCACCAGCACGGTCGAGGTCGGTGCGGCCCCGAGCGCGGTCAAGGTCGGAGAGGGTGGGATCTGGGTGGCGAATGCCGGCGACGGCATGGTGTTGCGACTCGCGCCGGATACGGCGGACGTCGAGGAGACGATCGACGTGGGCGGCAGCCCCAGCGGCCTCACGGTCGCGAGCGGCGCGGTCTGGGCGTCCGTCCTCGCCTCGACCGAGAGCCACCGCGGTGGCGCGCTGGTTGCCGCGATGTCGGCCGGAGACCTGTTCTGCGACTGCGTCGATCCGGCCTCCTATGACATCGGCAACACCACGGTGGCCTCGCTCGCATACGACGGGCTGACCGCGTACAGACGCGTGGGGGGCACGGCGGGCTCGACGCTGGTCGCCAACCTCGCCACCGAGATCCCGGAACCGGAGGACGACGGGCTCACCTACGTCTTCGAGCTGCGGCCCGACCTCCGGTTCTCGGACGGCACCGAGGTCGACCCCGAGGACTTCCGCAGCTCGATCGAGCGGATGCTGCGGTTGAACGCGCGGATGTCGTTCGGCGCCTCCTACCTCTTCCAGGGCATAGTCGGCGCCCGCGCCTGCAGCGACCCGTCGCGCGCCTGCGATCTCTCCGACGGGATCGAGATCGACCCCGAGGAGCGCACGATCACGATCCACCTGACCGAGCCGGATGCCGACTTCCCACAGCGTCTGGCGCTCACCGTGGCCAGCGTCCTGCCGTCGGAGAGCCCCATGCGCTTCGACAAGCAGGCGACGCTGCCAGGTACGGGGCCGTACCGGGTCGCGAGCTTCGATCGCGACAGTGGGCGGATCGAGCTGGTCCGAAACGAGGAGTTCGCCGTCTGGTCCGCGGACGCAAGACCGGACGGGTTCGCCGACGAGATCGAGTTCAGGGTCGGCTCCGACGCCGAGGCCCAGCTCGCGAGGGTGCTCGACGGCGAGATGGACCTGATGGTCGCCTCGGGCATCTTCGGCGGCCCGCTGCCCCCCGAGCGCATCGCCCGGCTCGGCGTCCGCCATGCCGATCTGCTGCATACGACCGCCCTGCAGCAGGCCGAGTGGATGTTCCTCAACGTCCGCCGCCCGCCGTTCGACGACGTGCGCGTGCGCCGGGCGCTCAACTACGCGGTCGACCGGCGCCGGATCGTCGAGATCGCCGGCGGCTCGGAGCTGGCGCAGCCGAAGTGTCAGATCCTCACCCCCGGCCTGCCGGGCTACGAGCCCTATTGCCCGTACACGCTCGATCCGACCGCCGCCGGCATCTGGACCGCTCCCGACATCGCCAAAGCGCAGCGGCTGGTCGCGGAGTCCGGGACCCGCGGGACCAACGTCACGGTGTGGACCGCCACCGAGGGCGAGCGCGTGCCGGTGGCTCGCTACTTCGTCTCGGTGCTCGACCAGCTCGGCTACCGGGCCTCGCTGCGCCAGCTCCCCGGCAACTTCGAGGACCGCTACTACCCCGCCATCGCCGACTCGCGCACCGGGGCCCAGATCGGCCAGCTCGGCTGGGGCCTCGACTATCTCACGCCGGCGAACTTCGTCCAGCCCACCCTCACCTGCGAGGCGTTCGTGCCGGCTGCCCCGGGCGCGAACAACAACCCCGGCGGGTTCTGCGACCCGCGGATCGACGCCGAGATAGACGCCGCCCTGGCGCCGAGCGATGCCGACCCGGCGAGCGCCAACGCGACCTGGGCCGCGGTCGACCGCAGGCTGGTCGACGCCGCGCCGGTGGTCCCAATGTTCGACCGCCGCAGCGTCACGGTCGTCTCCGAACGCGTCCAGAACGTGCAGCTACACCCCTACTGGGGCGTGCTGCTCGACCAGCTCTGGGTCCAGTAGCGCCCCTAGTACACCAACGCGATCGCCAGGTAGTAGCCGGCGACGATCGTGAACAACGCCGCGTCGAGGCGATCGAGCAGGCCGCCGTGGGGACCGAAGATGGTGCCCGAGTCCTTGATGCGCAGGTCGCGCTTGATCATCGACTCGAACAGGTCGCCCACCGGGGCGAGCGCGGCCACGCACATGCCCATCAACAGCGCGTCGATCCCGAGGAGCCAGTCCTGGTACAGGCCGGCGAACCAGAACCCCAGCGTGCCGCCGACGAAGCCGAAGGCCAGCCCCTCGAGCGTCTTGTTCGGCGACAGCGCGGGCGCCAGACGGTGGCGGCCGAACAGCCGGCCGCCGGCGTACGCGGCTGTGTCGGCGACGAAGGTCGCGACGAGCACGTCGACGAGCAGGGCCGCGCCGTGGTCGGGCAGCTCGCGCAGCAGCACCGCGTGCGCGAACGGGATCGCGATCCAGCTCTGGGTCAGGTAGGTCGTCTCCCCATGAACCCTTCCGCGATGGAGGCCTCGACCGTTAGGGTCGGTCGATGAACTCCAGCTATCAGATCCTCGAGGATGCCAGCCGCCACGCACACGAGTTCATCGAAGGATTGGACTCACGTCCGGTCGGAGCTCGGGCCGACCTCGCCGAGCTCCGATCCCGGCTCGAACGGACGCTGAGCGACGCCGGCGAGGATTCACGCGTAGTGCTCGAAGAGCTCGTCCGCGACGTCGAACCCGGCCTCGTGGCGTCAGCCGGACCACGGTATTTCGGCTTCGTGATCGGCGGGGCACTGCCGGTTGCCGTTGCCGCCGACTGGCTCGTCTCGGCCTGGGACCAGAACACCGGCGGCTACACGCCGGCACCGGCGCTCTCGGTGGCCGAGGAGGTGGCCGGCCGCTGGGTCCGTGAGATCCTCGGCCTGCCGCCTGAGTGCGGGATCGGGTTCGTCACCGGCTGTCAGATGGCGCACTTCACCTGCCTCGCGGCCGCTCGCCACGCCGTGCTCAGGGACTCGGGCTGGGATGTCGAGGCGGATGGCCTTCACGGCGCTCCGCCGGTGCGGGTGATCGCCTCCGACCAGGCGCACGTGACCGTCGGCGTCGCCTGTCGCATGCTCGGTCTCGGCCAGGACCGGGTGCAGTCGGTGGCCACCGACGAGCAGGGCCGGATGCGTGCGGCCGCGCTCGAGAGCACGCTGGCGCAGGAGGAGGTGCCGACGATCGTGTGCGCCCAGGCGGGCGACATCAACACCGGCGCCTTCGACCCGATCTCGGAGATCGTCGCCAGCTGCCGCTCGCACGGCGCCTGGTGTCACATCGACGGCGCCTTCGGCCTCTGGGTCGCGGCCAGCCCGGCCCGGCGGGCACTCCTCGACGGCTACGTGGGCGCCGACTCGTGGGCCACGGACGGGCACAAGTGGCTCAACGTCCCGTACGACTGCGGGATCGCCGCCGTCGCGGACGCGAGCGCACAGCGCGCGGCGATGGCGTCCACGTCGGCCTACATCCCCGACCACGACGCCAGCAGTCCGTGGGGGTTCGACTGGACGCCGGAGTTCTCCCGCCGGGCACGCGGGATACCGGTGTACGCCGCCCTGCGTTCCCTGGGCCGGGCGGGGGTGGCCGAGATCGTCGATCGCTGTTGTGATCACGCCAAGCGCCTCGCCGATCGGCTGCGAGGAGCAGACGGGATCGAGATCCTCAACGACGTCGTGCTCAACCAGGTCCTACTCCGCTTCGACGACAGCGACGAGATGACGGACGCAGTGATCGAGCGCGTGCAGGCCGACGGGACCTGTTGGCTCGCCGGCAGCAGCGTCAAGGGCAGGGCGGTCATGCGAGTCTCGATTGTCGGCTGGAACACGACCGGCGAGGACATCGACAGGGCAGCCGACTCGATTCTGAAGGCGGCGTTGAAGGCGGACCCCTTCGCCGGTTAGCAAAGGAGCGAGCAAGGCACGCTCGCGGCTCGCTCAGTACACCAACGCGATCGCCAGGTAGTAGCCGGCGACGATCGTGAACAACGCCGCGTCGAGGCGATCGAGCAGGCCGCCGTGGGGACCGAAGATGGTGCCCGAGTCCTTGATGCGCAGGTCGCGCTTGATCATCGACTCGAACAGGTCGCCCACCGGGGCGAGCGCGGCCACGCACATGCCCATCAACAGCGCGTCGATCCCGAGGAGCCAGTCCTGGTACAGGCCGGCGAACCAGAACCCCAGCGTGCCGCCGACGAAGCCGAAGGCCAGCCCCTCGAGCGTCTTGTTCGGCGACAGCGCGGGCGCCAGACGGTGGCGGCCGAACAGCCGGCCGCCGGCGTACGCGGCTGTGTCGGCGACGAAGGTCGCGACGAGCACGTCGACGAGCAGGGCCGCGCCGTGGTCGGGCAGCTCGCGCAGCAGCACCGCGTGCGCGAACGGGATCGCGATCCAGATGACCCCGAGGATCGTCAGCGCGATCGAGACGGTGACCCCGTCTCGGTCGGGCCGGAGAAGCGCGGCCGCAAATGCGGCCGGGATCGTCGCGGCGAGCACGATCACCATCTGGAACTGGCCCCCGTACAGCGCCGCGGCCACGAGCGCCGCGGCCGCCGCGTAGGCGACGAGCGCGAACGGGCGTGCCGAGCGGACCATCTTGAAGAGCTCCGCGATCCCGACGCATGCGAAGCCGATCATCGCCGCGGCGAACAGCTCCCCGCCGACGATCACGATCGTGACCACGATCGCGATCCAGGGCAGCGCCCACGCGATCCTGGCGAAGGTCTCCGAGCGACGCCGTTTGGTGTCCCGCGGCTCGCGCGCCGGGCGGGGTTCCGACTGCAGCGGCGGCGGGGCGGGCGGCCGGCGCCGCCGCGGACGCTCGAAGTCGAGCTCGGCGTCGAACGGCTGCGTGTCGGTGTCCGGCGGTCGGCCCTCCACGCTCAGCGCCCTCCGAACCGCCGCGCACGGGTCTCGAACTCCTCCAGCGCCGCCTCGAAGGCCGCCCGCGTGAAGTCGGGCCAGAGCTCGTCGCGAAACACGAGCTCGGAGTAGGCGCACTGCCAGAGCAGGAAGTTGGAGATTCGCTGCTCGCCGCTCGTGCGGATCAGCAGGTCGGGGTCGTGCATCTCGGGCGCGTACAGGTGGTCGCGGAACTCGTCCTCGGAGTCTGCCCCGAACGATCGCGCCGCGTCGACGATCTCCGCCCGGCCGCCGTAGTTGAACGCCACGAAGAGCGTGATCCGTTCGTTCGCGGCGGTGCGCTCCTCCGCCCACTCCATGCGCTCGACCAGGTCAGCAGGCACGCCGTCGCGGCGTCCGATGAAGCGCATCCGCACCCCTTCGGCGTCCAGCTCCGGCGTCTCGCGGTCGATTCGCTCGCCGAACATGGCCATCAGGCCGTCCACCTCCTCCTGCGGGCGCTGCCAGTTCTCGGTCGAGAACGAGAACACGGTCAGCTCCCGGATCCCCAGCTCGGCGGCGTCGCGGAGCCGCTCCTTGACCACGTCGGCGCCGGCCTGATGGCCCTCGATCGCCGACAACCCGCGCTCGGCCGCCCAACGACCGTTGCCATCGGTGATGATCGCGACGTAGCGCGGAGCCGAAGTCGTCACGCCGTGAGGACCCTAACCCGGAGGCAGCGGACGCGGGAGCAGCGTAAAAAGCCCGCGGCGGAGCCGCGGGCAAGAGATTTGGGCGGGAGCGGAGCAGCCCCCGGAAGGGACTTCACACTTCCAGGATCTCGTCTTCCTTGGCCTTGAGCAGGCCGTCGATCTCCTTGGTCGCCTCGTCGGTGCGCTTCTGCAGCTCGGTCTCGGCTCGGCGCTCGTCGTCCTCGCCGACCTCGCCCTCCTTCTTGAGCTCGCGCAGGTCGTGCATCACATCGCGGCGGATATTGCGCACGGCGACCTTGCCGTCCTCGGCGACGCCGTGCACGACCTTGACCAGCTCACGCCGGCGCTCCTCGTTGAGCTCGGGGATCTGGAGCCGGATCACGTTGCCGTCGTTGTTCGGGGTGAGCCCGAGGTCGGACTCCATGATCGCCTTCTCGATCGTCCCGATCGAGTTCTTGTCGAAGGGGGTGAGCGTCAGCAGGCGCGCGTCGGTCGCGGCGACCTGTGCAAGCTGCTTGATCGGCGTCTCGGCACCGTAGTAGTCGACAATCAGGCGATCGAGCAGGTGCGGGGAGGCCCGGCCCGTGCGAACGGTGGCCAGCTCGTGGCGGCAGGCCTCCACCGACTTGCCCATCCGCTCCTTGCCGTCGGCGAGGAACTCGTCGGTCAGCTCAGACAACGGCCTGTCGCCTTCTCCGCCTCACGTCCGGGCGCCAGGGTCTTCGGCAGTTCGAGGTCTCTCATTTTCGGGAGTCGACGATCGTCCCTACCCGCTCACCGCCGACGATCCTATCTATGTTGCGCTCGTCCGCCATGTTGAACACGTGGATCGGCAGGGCGTTGTCCATGCACAGGGAGAGCGCGGTCGAATCCATGACGCGGAGGCCGCGCTCGATCGCCTCCATGTGGGTGATCTCGGGCAGGAACTTGGCGTCCGGCACCTCCGAGGGGTCGGCGTCATAGACGCCCTCGACGCCGTGCTTGGCCATCAGGATCGCCTCGGCGTGGATCTCGAGCGCCCGCAGCGCCGCCGCCGTGTCGGTCGTGAAGAACGGGTTGCCGGTCCCGGCGGCAAAGATCACCACGCGCCCCTTCTCGAGGTGCCGAATCGCCCTGCGGCGGATGTAGGGCTCCGCGACCTCGGTGACGGCGATCGCCGACTGTACCCGCGTGTGGGTGCCGAGGCTCTCGAGCGCGTCCTGGACGGTGAGCGCGTTGAGGACCGTCGCGAGCATGCCCATGTAGTCGGCGGTCGCGCGGTCCATCCCCTGCGCCGCGCCCTCGAGCCCGCGATAGATGTTCCCGGCCCCGATCACCATCGCGATCTCGACCCCCCGACCGTTGACCTCGTGCACCTGCGCGGCGATCTGCTGCACTCGCTCAGGATCGGTCCCGTACTCCAGCGGGCCCATCAGGGCCTCGCCGGAGATCTTCAGCAGCACACGCCTAAAGACGGGGTCGGCGCCGGCCATCGCGGCGACACCCTATCTGGCGTCACTGAAGCCGGTCCGCCAGTGCTACCGCGCGTCGGCGAGCACGCGACGCAGGGCCCGGTAGGCGGGCTTCTTATGACCGGACCGGGAGATCAGGCCAGCGCGCGGACACCACGCGCAGACCGGCTCCCCGCGCACGCTGTCGCGCCACGCGTACCAGAAGGCGCCGCCCAGGTTCCACCTCCCGTCCTTGGCCGCGAACCGGCTGAACGTCCGCCGCAGCAGCCGCGCCTGCTTGCGCTTGTCCTTGACCAGCGGCTGGCCCGGCCGGCCCCCGGACGCCCAGCCGATCTCGGTCACCCAGAGCTCCTCGCCCGAGCCGCGGCGACGGATCGTCCGCAGCACGGCGCGAACCTGGGCGAGCGACCCGAGCGCGCTGCCGCTGTAGGGGTGGACGGCGACGCCGTCGAACGAGCCGGCGACCCGGTCGTCGTGATAGAGCGCGCGCAGGTACCGCGTCGCCTTGATCAGCGTCGGCCGATCTCTGGGCCCGAACATTCCGCCGATGAGGATCTCGGCATCCGGGTCCTCGTTGCGGATCTTCTCGGCGGCGGGAGCGAGCAGCTCAGCGTAGGCGTCCGGATCGGCTTGCGGCCGGAAGAACGCGTCCAAGTTCTGCTCGCTCCAGACCTGCCAGACGCGCATCGGCCGCGCCGGGATCGAAGGGTGCTGCGACCAGAAGGCTCCATCGGGCCCGTACCGCTGGACCACCGCGGCCGCGAAGTCGGCGAACTCGGTGCGCGTCTCCGTGGAGGCGGGTGCGAACGCGATGCAGCCGGCGCCGAAGCACACGTGGCCGTCGGCCTGTGCCGCCCAGGCGGGGGAGCCGAACAGGAGCGGTAGCACCTCGAGCCCTTCCGCGCTTACGTCCTGGATCAGGGCGTCAGGTCGCGACCAGTCGTACTCGCCACGGTTGGCCTCGACCTCGGCCCAGCTGATCAAGACCCGGGTCGAATCGATGCCGGCCCTGCGCATCGCGAACCCCTCCCCCGCCTCCAGTGGCCGCTGCGGGATCACCCCGACCACCAGGTCGTCCTTCGCGGCAACGGCCGCACCCGCCGCCGGCTCGGCGGCGCGCTCCCCTGACGCTGCCGCGGCGACCGTGAACGTCACGGCGGCGACGGCGACCGCGCCTCCAATCCATGGGCTCCGGCGCACTGAGTCCTGAACACATTAGCCGCGTCCCGGTTGCGCCCGCTCGGGGCGCCGCGCGCTACTCCTCGCCGACCGCGAAGCGCGCGAAGCGCGCGATGCGAATGTTCTCGCCGGTGTTGGCGGCGATCTCGGCGCGGATCTCCTCGATCGTCTTGCCCTCGTAGCGATCCGAGCGAATGTGCTCCTGGTCGAGGAGGGCGACCTGCTTCGCCCACTTGGCGAGCTGGCCCTCGACGATCCGGTCGACGACGTTGTCCGGCTTGCCCTCCTCCTTGGCCTTCGCCTCGTGCACGCGGCGCTCGGCATCGCGCTCGGACTCCGGGATCTCCTCGGCCGAGACGTAGCGCGGCGGGGTCGGCGAACCGGCGACGTGGATGGCCACCTCGCGAGCGAACTCCCTGAACTCGTCGTTGCGCGCGACGAAGTCGGTCTCGCACTGGACCTCGACCATCGCGCCCACCTTGCCGCCCGCGTGGATGTAGGACGAGACGACGCCCTCACCGGTCTCGCGGCCGGAGCGCTTGGCGGCCGACGCCTGGCCCTTGACGCGCAGGATCTCGATCGCCTTCTCGACGTCGCCGCCGGCCTCCTCGAGCGCGGCCTTGCAGTCCATCATGGCGGCGCCAGTGCGATCGCGCAGCCCCTTCACGTCGGTGGCGGTGATCGACGCGGCCATCAGCCCGCCTCCGTGGGCGCGGCCGGTTGCTGGGGCTGGCCCTGGGTCTGAGCGGGCTGCGGCGCCGCGGCGCCGGCCGCGGCCTGCGCCTCGGCCTCCTTGCGCGCCTTCTCCTCGGCCTCGCGCCGCGCCTTCTCCTCGGCCTCGACGCGACGCCGCTCCTCCTCCTCCGCGCGGCGCTTGGCCTCCGCCTCGCGATAGGCGTTCGCGGCGTCCTCGACGCCCTCGCCGATGGTCGAGATGACGAGCTCGCAGGAGCGCATCGAGTCGTCGTTGCCGGGGATCGGGAAGGTGACCGAGACCGGGTCGACGTTCGAGTCGACCAAACCCAGGATCGGGATCTGTAGCCGCTCGCACTCGCGGACCGCGATCGCTTCGCTCTTCAGGTCGATGATCAGCGCCGCCTGCGGCAGCCGCTTCATGTCCCGCACCCCGCCGAGGTTGTACTCGAGCTTCTCGAGCTCCGCCTCCATCGACATGCGCTCCTTGGTCGGCAGCAGGTCGAGCTGGCCACCGTCCTTGAGCGCGTTGAGCTCGTGCAGGCGGTCGATCCGAGCGGAGATCGTGTGGAAGTTGGTGAGCAGCCCGCCGAGCCAGCGCTGATTGACGTACGGCATGCCGCAGCGCTCGGCCCACGACTTGATCGAGTCGCGCGCCTGCTTCTTCGTGCCGACGAAGAGAATCGAGCCGCCCTTGGCGGCGATCTCCGCGGCGAAGCGCCGCGCCTCCGCCAGCAGCTGCTCGGTCTGCAACAGGTCGATGATGTGGATCCCGTCGCGCTCGCCGTGGATGTAGCGACGCATGCGCGGATTCCAGCGGCGCGTCTGGTGGCCGAAATGGACGCCCGCCTGCAATAGGTCCTTGAGCCCGGGCTCGGACATCGAATGCTCCCTTGTTCGTCTTGTGCTCCCTCGCGCCTCGCGGGGACCCGGCATCGATCCGTGCCGGGCAGGGCCCCGTCCGACCGTCGAGGGGTCGGTTACTGGACGGGCGTGATTGTAGGGGCTGTGGCCGGCAGGTACGGCCGCAGTGCGCGCCGGTGCCTCGAATTGGCGCTTTGTTCGTCCCTGGGACGACTAAGGCGCCATCCGCGCGCGCTCCAGCGCCGCCGCCAGGTCCTCCGGCAGCTCGGAGTCGAACGCCAGAGCCTCGCCCGTGAACGGGTGCTCGAAGCGCAGCCGGGCGCTGTGCAGGAACTGGCGCTCGAGGTTGTGGCGGCCGGCGTGGCCGTAGCGCTGGTCGCCGGCGATGGGATGGCCGATCGCCGCGAAGTGGGCGCGGACCTGGTGCGTGCGGCCGGTCTCGAGCCGGGCCTCGACCAGCGCGTCGGCCGGAAGGACCTCGAGCACGGTGAAGTGGGTGCGCGCATCTCGCGCCCCGCGGCCCCGAACCGCCCGCCGCTCGGGGGCGCGGTGGTTGCGCCCGAGCGGCGCGTCGATCGTCCCCGCGCGCGACCGCGGCCGGCCCTCGACCAGGGCGAGGTACTCGCGCGCAACCTCCCGCCCCTTGATCATCGCGGCGAGTCTGCGGTGGGCCTCATCGTCGCGCGCGATCAGCATGAGCCCCGAGGTGTCCCGATCGAGCCGATGCACGATTCCGGGTCGCTCGGGCTCGCCGCCTCCGAGGAGGTCGCCGAGGACGTCGACGAGCGTCGGGCCGCGATGGCCGGGAGCCGGGTGGACGACGAGCCCCGCGGGTTTGTCGATCACCGCGAGGCGATCGTCGCGATGCACGATCCGCGGCGCGGCGGTCACGTCTCGGCGGCCCGCGCCGGCTCCGGTTGAGCGAGCGCGGCCAGGGCGATCACGATCACTCCGGCAGTGATCGCGACGTCGGCCAGGTTGAACGCCGGCCACAGTGGCGCGTCGAGGAAGTCGGTCACCCCTCCCGCGCGAATCCGGTCGGCGAGGTTCCCGAGCGCGCCGCCGGTGAGCAACCCGACGCCGAGCCAAAACCACGGCCTGGTCGTGTCGAACGCGAACCAGCCGACCACGAGCGACAGCGAGACGATCGTAACCGCGAGCACCAGCCCGTCGCTTCCCTCGTCGAGCAGGCCGAATGCGATGCCGCTGTTGGTGACCCTGGCGAGGTCGACCCCGAGCGCGAGGTCGGTGCGCTCGCCGGGGACCATCGTCTCGATGATCGCGCCCTTCGTCGCCTGATCGACGACGACCACGAGGCCGCAGACGATCAGCATTCGCGCCCAGGCGCGTCCGCGCGTCGAGCTCACCCGCGGACCAGGTTGACCACCAACCCCCCGACGATCGAGAGCACGAGGATGGCGACGATCGGGCTGACGTCGAGCGGGCCGATCCTCGGGATGAAGCTGCGGAAGATGTTCAGGTACGGGTTGGTGCTCTCCTCGATGAACCCGGTCACAGCGCGAAGCGGCATGTTGTATGGCAGCGGTCGGAACTGCTGCACCCAGGAGAGCAGCACGTTGGCGATGATCAGGATCAGGTAGACGAAGATGATCGCCTCGGCGTAGTCCGCGACGTTCCCCCGGCTCAGTGCCACGCTCATCCGCGCATGCGCCTCAGCGAGGCGGCCACCGCCTCGCGGAACGCGTCCGTCGCGCCCGCGTCGGCGAGCGCCTCCAGGCCCGCCTCGGTGCTGCCGCCGGGAGACGCCACCGTGCGGCGCACCTCGATCGGGTCGTAGCGGCGCAGGACGTCGATCGTGCCGGCGAACGAGTCCAGCACGAGGTCGTAGGCCTGCTCCTCGTCGATTCCCTCCTCCGCGCCGGCCTCGGCGAGGTTCTGAACGACGACAGCCAGATAGGCGGGCGTGCAGGCCATGAGCGCGGTGGCCACGTCCATGACCTCGTCGCGGACCTCGACGAGGTGGCCGATCTCGTCGAAGAGGTCCAGTAGCCGGGCTCCGGCCGTGCCGTCGAGCTCGGCGTCGATCGGGGCGTGGCAGACCACGCCGCTCTGGATCTCGACCGCGACCATCGGCATCGTTCTCACGACGGGCACGTCGGGAAACAGCTCACGCAGCCGTGCCACCGACGTCGCTCCGAGCACCGACACGATCGCCTTGGCCTCGCCCTCGAGCATCTCGGCGGCGGTCTCCAGCGCGCCGGGCTTCATGGCCAGGACCACGGCGTCGGAGCCGCGGGCGAGGTCGCGCAGCGAATCGACCGCCTCCCCCCCGGTCTCGGCCGCGAGCCGCGCGGCACGCCCGGAGCCCGCGTCGGAGAAGAGCATCGCCTCCGGCCCGCCCTCCGAGCTCGCCCAGCCGCGCGCGATCGCCGTGGCCATGTTCCCCGCGCCTGCGAAACCGATTCTCACCCTGGGCAGCCTAGTGGGACCGCGCCAGACCCCGGCGGTGCGGACGCGGGAGCAGAAGAAGAAAGCCCGCGACATAGTCGCGGGCAAGGTGTTCGAGCGGGAGCGGAGCAACCGCCGGGCCGTTAGGTGGTTCAGGACTGGTTGAAGAAGCCCTTTTCGACGAGGCGGGCCTTCTCCTCGGCCGACACCTCGACGTTGCGCGGAGTCAGCAGGAAGGTCTTCTCGGCGATCTTCTGCATTCCGCCGTCGAGCGCGTACGTGAGGCCGGAGGCGAAGTCGATCAGCCGCTTCGCCAGCTCGCCCTCGGTGGCCTGCAGGTTGAGGATCACCGGGACCGAGCGCTTGAAGCGGTCGGCTACCTCCTGGGCGTCGTTGAAGCTGTGCGGCGTCACCAGGTGGACCTGGACGTCGGCGCCGTTGCCGACCGGCTGCAGCACGCGGCCGCGGCTCGGGGCCGGCTCGTCCTCGGCGAAGATGTCGTCGATCTCGTCGCGGGCGCGGCGACGCTCAGAGATCCGGCTGACCGTGGCAGACCCGCGCGGAGCCGAGGTCTCCTGGCCGTGCGAAACCGTGTCCGGCTCGTAGATGTCGTGCTCGCGGTAGTCGGGGTCCTCGGCGAGCCCGAAGTACACGAGCGCGCGCTGCCATGTGTCGCGTAGGGCCATACCGCTGCGGTGTTCGCTTCCTCTCCCGGTATTCCTTTACCCCAATTATGCCCTGGGAGCGGCCCTGCGGCTAGCAATAGAGGCTGCTGCCGAGCCGGATGATCGTCGCGCCCTCCTGCACCGCGACCTCCCAGTCCTGGCTCGTGCCCATCGAGAGCCGGGCGAGCCCGTGCTCACCCGCGAGCTCGGCGAGCCGCGCGAAGTGCGGCCGCGAGGCCTCGGGATCCTCGGTGAAGGGCGGCATCGTCATCAGGCCGACCACCCGGACGGGGCAGTGGGCGATGAACTCGCCGAGCTCGGCCGGCGCCACTCCGCCCTTCGCCTGCTCGCCGGCGAGGTTGACCTCGACCAGGACCTCCGTCTCGGGGCCGCCGTGGCGGCCGAGCTGCTCGAGCACCGAGCCGGTGGCGACCGAATGGATCAAGCGCACCAGCGGCAGGATCCGCTTCACCTTGCGGCTCTGGAGGTTGCCGATGAAGTCCCAGGTGAATGCGTTGGCGTGGCCCTCCTGCTTCGCCTCGAGGTCCTGGAGGCGGTTCTCGCCCACCAGCTCGACGCCTGCCTCGGCGAGCCTCCCCATCTCGCCCGCATCGACGTACTTCGTCGCCGCCAGGATCTCGACCCCGGGGCCGCAGCGCTCGCGCACCCGCTCGAGGTTGGCGCGCAGGCGCGCCGGGTCGATGTCACGAAACGGCTCAGGCATCGGCGATCCAGACGAAGCCGCCCTGGCGTCCGGTGCGCCCGCGGTCGCGGCGGTGGGAGAAGAACAGCTCCGGCTCGCAGCTCGTGCACAGCCCGGCCGCCTCGATCTCGACCACGCCGGCGCGCTCGAGCAGGCGCGTGGCGACGGCCTCGAGGTCGAGCATTCTCCCCGTGGCGATCCCGTCGCCGAGGTCGGCGAATCGGCTGAGGACCGGCTCGTCGACCTCGTAGCAGCAGCGGCCGATCCCCGGGCCGATCGCCGCCGCGGTGGCGCCGACCGCCTCGACGCCACGGGCGACGATCCCTGCCGCGAGCCCGCGCCAGCCGCAGTGCAGCATCGCGACGCCAGGCTCTCCGGCCAGCGCCACCGGCAGGCAGTCGGCGACCTGGACCAGCGGCGTCAGCCGCGGGTTGGCGGTCGCCTGCCCGTCTGCCGCCGGCGCGGGTTGCCCGCCCACATAGGGATTCGGCTCGGGCGCCCGCTCGCGCACGAGGACTTCGGCCTCGTGCACCTGGCGGCCGAGCAGCATTCCGTCCGGATCGCGATCGATGGCGGCGGCGAGCCGGGCGCGGTTCGTCAGCACCGCCGCGCGCTCGTCGCCGGTGCGCAGGCCGAGGTTGAGGCTCTCGAACGGCCCGGCGCTGCGGCCGCCGAGCCTGGTCGAGAACGCCGCCAGCGCGCGCGGCAGACTTGCATGCAGCCAGCGCACGCCGTCTTGCTCTCGCCACTCCATCAGTGGGCAGTTTGGCGAGCCGCTCGCAGCGCGGTCTCGAGTTGATCTTCGCGGCTCGCCGCCTCGCCGTCGAGCATGGCCCGAACGGCCTCGTCGAGTCCCCTGCCGATCGCCGGCCCGGGCTCGATGCCGGCGTCGACGAGGTCCTGCCCCGAGATCTCGAGGCGCCGGTGGCGATCCACGGCGACGTAGGCGTCGAGCCAGTCCGCGCCCATGGCGCGCGCGACGAGCAGCTCCGCCTCCGACAGCGCCTGCGCCGCCGCAGCGGCCTCCGAGGGCTTCGCGGGACGGAGCGCGGCGACCGCGCTCGGCCGCTCGACGTCTCCGGCCGCCGCGGCGAGGATCGCGCCGTCGCGGTCCCGGACCTCGTCTCGCCAGGGCTCCCGTTGCGCGAGCTCGACGATCGCCTCGATGAGCCGCGGTGCCGCCGGCGCCAGCGGGATCAGGCCCCAGCGGTCGAGCAGTTCGAAGCCGCGTCCCGGCTCCGGCTCCACCGCCAGCTTGCGGCGCTCTGCCTCGATCCGGTCCGCCGACACGGCGTTCAGGTCGGCCGCGCGGATCTGATCGAGCGTTCCCGCCTCGGGCTCGAGGCCCAGCCGCGCGGCGTAGCGGGCCGCCCGCAGCGCGCGCGTCGGGTCATCGGCGAGCGAGCGCTCGTGCAGGACGCGCAGCAGCCCTCGTCGCAGGTCCTCCTCCCCGCCCCGAGGGTCGATCAGCTCCCCGGGGGCGCTCAGCGCCACGGCCATCGCGTTGACGCTGAAGTCGCGACGCGAGAGGTCCGCGTCGATCCCAGCCGGCCGGACCTCGGGCAGCGCGCCCGGATACGGATATGACTCGGCGCGAGCGCGGGCGACGTCCACGGTGCGTCCCTCGACCGTGACCGTCGCGGTGCCGAACCGGTCGTGCTCGCGAAGCTCGCCGCCGAGCGCCCGGGCGAGCGCCAGGTGGTCGCCGACGACGACCAGGTCGAGGTCGGCCCGCTCGTGCCCGAGCAGGGCGTCGCGCACGGCGCCCCCGACGAGGTAGGCGTCGGCGCTCCGCGCGGCCTCACGCACGGCCTCGAAGCCGGGCAGGCCGGCGATCCGGCCTGCGAGGCCGTCGCGGTCGATCTCGAGCTCGGGGGTCATCCGGGCACTTAGCTTTGCCTGAGGCGGCCTTCCCTACCATGACGGCCCTCGCGGATGAAGCGCTTAGCCGGCATCTGGCGCTCCTGGAGCGTTCGCACGCGGGTCCTGCTCGTCGCTGGTGTCGTCGCGCTGACCGCGGGCGGCGCCGTGGCCGCATACGCGATTCTCAAGCGGGATTCCGACGTCGAGTGCCCGCCCCCGTGCAAGCTCGAGGTCGAGGAGCCGCCGAAGCCGAAGGAGATCATCAAGACGGTCAACTGGCCGGTATACGGGTACGACGACCAGCGCACGCGCTACCTGCCGACGAAGCGGGTCAGGCCGCCCTACGACGCCTCGGAGTGGAGCTTTCAGGCCGGCAAGCTCCTCGAGTTCTCGCCGATCGTGGCCGACGGAACCCTCTACTTCGTCGACAAGGACGCCCGGGTGTACGCCCTCGACGCGGCCAAGGGCAAGGTCGAATGGCGCAACGAGATCGGCGATCTCGCCGCCTCCTCGCCCGCCTACGCCGACGGCCGGGTGTTCGTGGTCTCGCTCGAGCCCGGGACCGCGGTCGCCATGCGGGCCCGCGACGGAAAGGTGCTCTGGCAGCGTCCGCTCCCGGGCCGCAGCGAGACGTCGCCCCTGGTCTACGGGAAGAGCGTGATCGTCGGCAGCGAGTCTGGTGATGTGTTCGCGCTCGACCAGGACGACGGCAAGGTCCGCTGGCAGGTCTCCACTGACGGCAACGTCAAGGGCGGGCTGGCGCTCGACGACGGGATCCTCTACGGCGCCAACTACGCGGGTCAGGTGTTCGCGCTACGCGCGTCGAACGGGTCCTCCGTCTGGCAGTCGAGCACCCAGGGGCTCTCGTTCGGGCGCGGAGGACCGGTCTACTCGACGCCGGCGGTCGCCTTCGGCCGCGTCTATCTCGGCAGCATCGACGGTCGCGTGTACAGCTTCGACGCCGACAACGGCGAGCTGCTGTGGAGCCACTCGACCGGGGACTGGGTCTATCCCGGGCCTGCGGTCGCCGACACGAAGCGCTCCGATCCGACCGTCTACATCGGGTCAAAGGACCAGAGCTTCTACGCGCTCGACGCCGAGACGGGCGAAGTGCGCTGGCAGAAGGACATCGGTGGGGTCGTGCTCGGCGCCGCCAGCGTCCTCGGCGAGGTCGTCTACGTCGCCGGGCTCGGGCCCAACATCGGCACGTTCGGGTTCGACGTCAAGACCGGTAAGAAGGTGTTCGAGTACGAGCTCGGCGAGTACAACCCGGTGATCTCCGACGGCCGTCGCATGTACCTCACGGGGAGCTCGAACATCCGCGCCTTCGAGCACGAGACCGCGGCCGAGCGCCGAAGCGAGGCGCATCGACGTCAGCGGGAGCGCAAGGAGAAGGCCGAGCGGCAGCGGCGGCAGCGGCAGGCGAAGCGCGCCAAGCACCAACGCCAGCGCGAGGCCAATCGGGCGAAGCAGCAGCGCCAGCGCGAGGCCAAGGCAGCGAAGCGCCAGCGCGAGCGGGAGGCTCGACAACGGGGCAATAACAGGGGCGGCTCCGGTGCCTAGCGAGTTGCGCCGGCGTCGCGAACGGCTAGTCCCGCCTTCCTCATTGCCCGTTTTGCTTCAGCCACCGAGAACGTCCGGTAGTGGAAGATCGATGCGGCGAGCACCGCGTCGGCCCCGCCGTCCAGGACCGCCTCCACGAGGTGCGAGAGCTCGCCCGCCCCGCCCGAGGCGATCACCGGGACGCCAACCACGTCCGCGACGGCGCGGGTGAGCTCGAGCTCGTAGCCGTCGGTGGTGCCGTCGCGGTCCATGCTCGTCAGCAGCACCTCCCCGGCGCCGCGCTCGACCGCCTCGCGGGCCCAGGCGACGGCCTCGCGCCCGTTCACCGCCGTGCGTCCGCCGTTCACGTACACGTCGAACTCGGCGTCCTCCCCGAAGTGCCCAGAAGGAGCGTCGCAGGGGGGTGACGCGCTCGCGGACCCCGGATGGCGGCGCTTCGCATCGATCGCGATCACTACGCACTGGGAGCCGAAGACCCCGGCGAGCTCGCCGATCAGCTCCGGGCGCGCGAGCGCCGAAGAGTTGACCGAGACCTTGTCGGCTCCGGCGTCGAGGACGGCCTGGGCGTCGGCCACCGACCGGATGCCGCCGCCGATCGTGAACGGGATGAAGACGTTGTCGGCGGTGCGCCGGGCGAGCGCAACGATCGTGTCGCGCCGCTCGTGCGAGGCGGTGATGTCGAGGAAGACGAGCTCGTCTGCGCCCTCGGCGTCGTAGCGCTCGGCGAGCTCGACCGGGTCGCCCGCGTCGCGCAGGCCGACGAAGTTGGTTCCCTTGACCACCCGCCCACGATCGACGTCCAGACACGGGATTACGCGCCGAAGTGCCACGCTATGGCTTCCCGCGGACCCGTCCGCGAGTCGCCCCCCAGGCGCCGCGTGCGAAGGCCCCGGGCTCCAGCTTCTGGACCAGGCCCAGCATCTCTGCGCGCTCGTCGGCGGACAGGTTCCTGCGCGGCCTGCCGTGCGATCGCGCGACCAGTACGGCGAGCCGAGAGCGCTCGTCGCCGTTGAGCAGCGCCAGGTGATGACGGACAAGCAGCGCCAGCTGAGCGATCGCTAGCACGCGAAGCCAGAACATCTGCCGCCAGGCTAGCGAAGCCCTATCCGGGGCTCTCGCCGAGGGTGCACGAAACGGTCGAGTGGTTGGGCCGACCCTGGCGCCCGGCGAGGCACCAGTAGGCGTCCTTACGGTCCAGGAACGCGCTCGCGGACGTCGCGTTCGTCGTCACGCCGAAGTTGCTCCAGTAGGCGACCACGCTGGGATCCGGGTTCGCAACCGCCTGGTCGACCAGCTGATGAACGATTCCGACCTGCACCCTGTCGTCCCGCGCGAGGAGGTCGTACATCGCCGTGAGCACCTGCGCTTGGAGCTCCGGCCCGAGGGCGCGGCACTCGGCGGGCAGGGCGGCCGCCGAAGTCGCGCCGAACTCCGTCACCCAGATCTCCGCCGGACTCAGGCGCTCGGCCTCGTCGAGCTGCCGGCTCATCCCGTCCACCAGCGCGCGGGCCGTCTCCGCCGGGGTCGCACCACAGGTGTCCGGGCGCGGGTACGGGTGCACGCCCACGAACTGCGCTCTGTCGTCGGTCAGCAGTCCCGC
The DNA here is from genome assembly GCA_963729075.1 of uncultured Solirubrobacterales bacterium. GTDB lineage: Bacteria > Actinomycetota > Thermoleophilia > Solirubrobacterales > 70-9 > WHSW01. The sequence goes on from CAVSMU010000010.1 coordinate 182,317, forward strand.
GTAGAGCGCCCGCTGCAGGTAGTCCGTCCAGGGCATTCCGGCGGGCTCGTCGACCGCGGAGTTGAGACCGGCGGAGACGATCGGCATCCTCTCGGACGGCCCGAGCGCCTGGCGGGCGAGGTCGACGAGCTGCACGTAGCGGGCGGGATCGACGTCGCAACCGCCCCAGTACTCCTCGGAGTTCGGCTCGTTCCAGATCTGGAACGCGAGCGCGCCTCCAAACTCGAGGCCCGCCCTCGCGACGAACTCCGTCCACCGCTGGTCGTACTCGGGCGCCGGCGGGGAGGCGCCGCCCGCGAGACATCCCGGCACCGCCCAATCCGGATCGCCGAGCTGGTCGGTGCCCCGGGGTGCAGCCACCAGCATCACGATCGGCTGGATGCCGGCGAGGAGCATGGTCTGGTACGCGGTCCGGTAACGGGCCCAGCCGTCCTCGTCCCAGGCCCCGGAGGGGCCGACCACGTCGAACCAGCGGACCGTGAGCCTGTTGGTGTTCGCGCCGGCTTCCGCCGCGGCCGCGATCGCGTCGTTGAGCGCCTGCCCCTGCCACGCGGTACCCCAGGCCGCCTCGTTGAAGCCGAAGTACGGGAGCGCGGGATGGGGCTCGGCCTGGGGCTGTGCCGGCTCCGGTACACGGCCCTCGGGCCATAGCGACGTGGCCAGGGCGAGCGCCAGCGCGGCGGCGATGCCGACCATCAGCAGCCCGTGCGTCGCCCGGTTCATCGGGCGCACACGGGACTACCGCAACGGTCCGGCGACGCTGAGCGCCGCGCGGCCCTCGGCGACGGTGAACCGGCGCTCGTAGAGCGCCCGTCCGACGATTACCCCGCTCAGCGCAGGCAGCTGCGCGTCGGCCAGCGCGCGCAGGTGCTCGAGATCGCCGATTCCACCGGAATAGATCAGCTCGGCACCGTGATCCGCCGCCGCTGCGGCGACCGCCCGCACGCCCTCGGTGTCCGGCCCCGCGAGCGTGCCGTCGACGTCGACGGGGGTGTAGACGAAACGCCGCACCCCGCGCTCGACCAGATCGCCGATGAGCGCCGCCGCCCCGATCGTGGACTCGCGTTCCCAGCCCTCGATCGCGACGCGGTCGCCGCGGACGTCGGCCGCGACCGCGATCCGCTCGCCATGCTCCTTCACGAGCGCCTCGAGCAGCGCCGGGTCGGAAAGGGCCGCGGTGCCCAGGACGACCCTCTCCGCACCGGCCTCGAACGCGGCCGACACGTCACCCGCCTCCCGCAGCCCGCCGCCGAGCTGGACCGGCACCGAGACGACCGCGCAGATCCGGAGCACCTGCTCGATGTTGACGGGCGCGCCCTCGCGCGCACCGTCCAGGTCGACGACGTGCAGCGCCTCGGCGCCCTGGTCGACCCAGCGCCGGGCCGCGTCGAGCGGGTCGGCGTCGAAGGCGGTCTCGCGGTCGTAGTCGCCCTGGATGAGCCGCACGGCCCGCCCGTCGCGGATGTCGATCGCCGGGTAGAGGATCACGCCGGCCTCACGCTGGTTGGGAAGCGGCGGCGCGCGCGCAGATCGCGGCGAAGTTCCGCAGCAGGCGCAGTCCGGCGCCGCTCGACTTCTCGGGGTGAAACTGGACCCCGTAGAGCGGCGGCCGGGCGAGCGCGCAGGTGAACCGCTCGCCGTGCTCGGCCGTGCCGAGGACGTCCGCCGAGTCGGCCGGGCGGGGCGCGAAGGAATGCACGAAGTAGAACGGCGTCGCGTCGCCGATCCCCGCGGTGAGCTCGCACTCGCGCTCCCAGCGCACCGGCTCCCAGCCGATGTGCGGCACCTTGAGGCCCGGAGCGCGGAGACCGTCCACCTCGCCGGCCACGAGGCCCAGGCCTTCCGCGCCCTCGAGCTCGCTCGAGCGCTCGAACACGAGCTGGAACCCGAGGCAGATGCCCAGCACCGGCGTTCCGGCCGCGAGCCGATCGGCGATCAGCCGATCGAGGCCGAGCTCGCGGATCCGCGCCATCGCTTTCGGGAACGCGCCCACCCCCGGCAGGACCAGCCCGTCCGCGCCCGCGGCGAGCTCGGCATCGCCGGTTATCACGGCCTCGGCGCCGGAGCGCTCGATCGCCTTCTCGACCGAGCGCAAGTTCCCCATCCCATAGTCGAGCACCGCGACCTGCGACCTGCGACCTGCGACCTGCGGCCTGCCAACCGCGGACTGCGGACTCATCCGCTGAGCGTCCCCTTCGTGCTCGGCACTCCATCCTCGCCGGGGTCCAGCGCGACCGCATCGCGCAGGGCCCGCGCGAACGCCTTGAAGCAGGCCTCGATCAGGTGATGGGCGTTCGTCCCGTGGCGCGCTTCGACGTGCATGGTCAGCCTCGCGTTCGACGACACGGCGCGAAAGAACTCCTCGGTCAGCTCGGCATCGAAGCCCGCGATCGAAACTGGCGGCAGGTCGGCATCGAAACGGCAGTAGGGCCGCCCCGAGATGTCGATCGCGCACTCGCCCAGCGCCTCGTCCATGGGCACGACGGCATGCCCGTACCGACCGATGCCTCGACGGTCGCCGAGCGCCTGGTCGAGAGCCTGGCCGAGCGCGATCCCCACGTCCTCGACCGTGTGGTGGGCGCCCGTCTCCAGGTCGCCGCTGGCCTCGACCTCGAGCCCTAGCCGGCCGTGGCGGGCGAGCAGCTCGAGCATGTGGTCGAGGAACCCGACCCCGGTCGATAGCGCGACCTCGCCGCCCTCGAGCGAGAGGTCGAGCCGGACCCTCGTCTCGCGCGTCTCGCGCTCGATCGTCGCCGTCCTGCTCGCGCCGCTCATCGTTGAATTCTCGCCTCCGCCGATTCCCCGTGGACTGGGAGCCCCTCGGCATCGGCCAGCGCCGCGACGTGCGGTGCCAGCGCCCGCGCCGCGGCGCTCGGGATGGAGACTACGGAGGTGCGCCGCATGAACGCCCCGGGCCCGAGCGGGCCGCCGAAGCGTGCCGCGCCGCCGGTCGGGAGCACGTGGTTGGAGCCGGCCGCGTAGTCGCCGAACGCTGTCGCTCCGGCCGACCCCACGAACACGCAGCCGGCCAGCCGGCTGCGGGCGGCCGCCTCGTCAGCCGACGCGAACGCCAGCTCGAGATGCTCCGGGGCGAGCGCGTCGGAGAGGTCGAGCGCCAGCTCGAGCCCGGGGGTCTGGACCAGCGCGAGCGGCGCGTTCGCGACGGTTGGGCGGTGCGCGGCGAGCGCCTCGGCCTGCTCGGCGATCGCGTCCAACAGCGCCGCGTCGGGCGAGGCCGCGACGAGCAGCGTCCCCTCGCCGTGTTCCGCCTGCGCACAGAGGTCGAGCGCCGCCAGGTCGGGGTTCGTCGTCCCGTCGCCGATCAGCATGAGCTCGCTCGGACCCGCGATGACCCCGTCCAGGCCGACGTGGCCGTAGACCTGGCGCTTCGCCTCGGTGACGTAACGGTTCCCGGGGCCGGCGATGACGTCGACCGCCGGCACGCTCTCGGTCCCGTAGGCGAGCGCCCCGATCGCCTGCGCGCCGCCGATCGCGTACACCTCCTCAACCCCGACCGCGGCGCACGCGGCCAGCACGGCGGGGGCGGGCCGCCCGGTCGCCCCCGGCGGCGTGACGACGACGATCCGGCCGACTCCCGCGAGCCGCGCGGGGACGCAGCACATCAGCACCGTTGAGGCCAGGGCGGCGGTGCCGCCGGGCGCGTAGATCCCCGCCGCTCCCACCGGCTCGCGCCGGACCTCGACTGCCTGGCCCTGCTCTCCGGTGGCGACCGCGGGACGCGCACCGGCCTCGACCTCCGCCCTGGCCACCGCCGCGATGCTGCGGGTCGCCACGCGGAGGGCCTCGCGGACCGGCGGCTCGAGCAGGCCCGACGCCGCGGCAAGGGTCTGTGGATCGACGCGCAGGCGCTCGGGCGCGAGCTCGCCGAACCTGGTGGTCAGCTCGCGCACCGCCGCATCGCCCTGGCGCCGGACGCGCGCGAGGATGTCGCGGACCTGCTCGCTCACGTCCTCGAGGCCTGGCGCCAGCGCGCGCACGCGGGCCGCGAGCGCCGGCGCATCGGCGCCGTCCCAGTCGATCCGCTCGATCCGCGGGCTCACAAACGTTGCCTCGCGCTTCGCACCGAACCTCCACTCCCTTTTCGTTGCTCCGCGCTCACGGTCTACTGGCCTCACGCATGCGCGCGGCGAGCGCGTCGATCTCGGCCGCGCGGAGCTTGTGCGCGACCCGGTTGGCCACCAGGCGAGCCGTGCTCAGGGCGATCTCCTCGCGCACCTCGAGGTCGTTCTCTGCGAGCGTCCGCCCGCTGTCGACCAGATCGACGATGCCATCGGCCAGGCCCGCAAGCGGCGCCAGCTCGACCGATCCCTTGACCTCGATCACCTCCGCCTGGCGGCCCGTCTCCTCGAGCCAGCGCTCCGCCGTGCGCGGGTACTTGGTCGCGATCCGCATCGCTCCGAGACGCCGCTCGGACTCGCCGAGGCTGCGGTCGCCGCGGCGCCCGGCGAGGACCATGCGGCACGCGCCGAAGCCGAGGTCGAGGAGCTCGTAGACCGCGCGATCGCGCTGCTCGGCGAGCACGTCCTTGCCGGTGATCCCGAGGTCGGCGGCCCCGGCCTCGACGTAGGTCGGCACGTCGGACGGGCGCATCGTCACGAGGATGACCTCGCCCGCGTCGAAGACGAGCGCGCGCGAGTCACCGCGGAGGTCGCTCGTGCCGATGCCGATCGCGTCGAGCAGATCGAGCGCCCCGGCGAACAGCGCCCCGCGCGGCACAGCGAGGCTCAGGGGACCGTCCCCCGCCGTGCGGATCGGCCGCGGAACCCCGCTCACGCCGGCCCCCCTGCGGACTGCGGACTGCGGACTGCGGACTCCCTCTCCTCCTCCGCCTGCGCGACGTGCAGGCGCTCGAGGTGCAGCGCGAAGCCGGCGGCCGGCAGCGGGCGCCCGAAGCGCCCCATGAGCTCGTCGTAGCGGCCGCCGCCGCCGAGGATGTGCCCGAGCGCGGGGTCGTAGACCTCGAGGATCGCCCCCGTGTAGTAGCCGAGGTCGCGCAGAAGCCCGAGGTCCAGGCTGATCCGATCCGCGACCCCTCGGGCGCGCAGCGCCTCGAACGTCTCGGCGAGGCGACTCGTCGCGCGGTCGGTCGCCGGCCCGCCGAGGCGGCGCGCCTCCTCGAGGACCTCGGGACCGCCGCGCAGCGTCGGCGCGCGCAGGAGCGTGTCGCGGTGCTGCTCGTCCAGATCCAGCCGCCCGACCTCGGCCTCCAGCCCGACGTGGTCGTGGGTGGCGAGACAGTCGAGCAGCCGGTCGCGAGCCTCGCCCGTCACACCGACCTCGTCGAGCAGCTGGCGGTAGAGGTCCGCGTCCCCGAGGCCGATCACCGCCCGCGTCAGCCCGGCGGCATCGAGGGCCGCGGCGAGGACCTCGACCACCTCGACGGTACCCTCCGGCGCCGGCGCACCGACGAGCTCGACGCCGGCCTGCGTGAACTCGCGCATCTGGCCACGCTGGGGACGCACCGCGCGATAGGCCCGGGCGAGGTAGCAGAGCCGGTACGGCGGCTCCGCGCCCGCATAGCGGTTGGCGACCAGGCGGGCGATCGGGATCGTCATGTCCGAGCGCATGGCCAGCAGCTCCCCCGACTCGTCGAAGAAGCGATAGGCGACCGGGGCGCCCCGCTCGTCGCCGCGCGCGAGCACGTCCTCGTACTCGATCGTCGGCGTCGCGACTTCGCCGTAGCCGAAGCGCTCGAAGGTGTCGATCAACGCCAGCGACAGCCGCCGCAGCTCGCGCATCTCGTCGGGGAGGATGTCGCGGGTTCCGGGAGGTATGGGATGCGTGGGGTGTCTCAGGTGCGTCATGGTTTTTGAATAACTCCGCCGACATCCTCCGCTTTCGCGTCCGGTGTCGGCGGGCGGCGACGCGTTGCCGGGAGGCAGGTTGTAGGCGCTGTGATCGCGACTTCGTCGCTAGCCCAGGCCAGTCGTTCCGCAGTACTAAGCCGGTACGGGCTCGACTGCGACTCGTTCGATCCTCGCACCGAGGGCGCGAAGGCGTTCGTCGATGCGCTCGTAGCCGCGGTCGATCTGGACGACGTTGCCGATCTCGGAGGTGCCGTCCGCGCACAGGGCGGCGATGAGCATCGCCATTCCGGCGCGGATGTCGGGGCTCTCGACGCGCTCGCCGTGAAGCCGGCTCGGACCGCTGACGATTGCCCGGTGGGGATCGCACAGCGTGATCCGAGCGCCCATGGCGACGAGCTTGTCGACGAAGAAGAGGCGGTTCTCGAACATCTTCTCGAAGATCAGGATGGTACCCCGCGCCTGCGTGGCGAGTGCGAGGGCGATCGAGGTGAGATCGGCGGGGAACGCCGGCCACGGGCCATCGTCGATCTTCGGGATCGCGTCGCCCAGGTCGTCCTTGACCTCGAGCATCTGGTCGGGAGGCACGAGCACGTCTTCGCCCTCGACCGTCGATTCGAGCCCGAGGCGGCGGAAGTGGCGTCGGATCGTGATCAGGTCGTCGGGCTGCGCATCGCGGATGCGCAGCTCGCCCCGGGTCGCCGCCGCCAGCGCCATGAAGCTCGCCACCTCGATGTGGTCGGCGCAGACGCGGTGCTCCGCCCCGCCGAGCCGATCGCGGCCGTGAACGGTGATCACGTTCGCCCCGATCCCGTCGATCTGGGCGCCCATCTTGACCAGCAGGCGTGCCAGGTCCTGGACGTGGGGCTCGCAGGCGGCGTTCGAGATCGTCGTCGGGCCCGGCGTCAGCGCCGCCGCCATGAGCGCGTTCTCCGTCGCCATCACGGATGGCTCGTCCATGAAGATCCTGCACGGCTGGAGCCCGTCGGCCGGCTTCGCGATCAGGACCTCGCGGTCGCCCTCCACCCGCGCGCCCATGTCGCGGAATGCGTCCAGGTGTGGGTCGAGGCGACGGCGGCCGATGAAATCGCCGCCCGGTGGCGGCATCCGCGCCTCGCCGAAGCGCGCCAGCAGCGGGCCGGCGAGCAGGAACGAGGCCCGGATCCGCGCCGAGAGCGCCTCGTCGGGCGTGGTCGACGTGACCGAGTCCGCGCGCAGCCGGAGCTCGTTCTCGGCCGCCCATTCCGCCCGCACGCCGATGGCCTCGAGCACGGCGATCTGGGTCTCGGTGTCGCGTATCCGCGGCACGTTGGTGAGCACGACCTCCTCGTCGGTGAGCAGGCAGGCCGCCAGGATCGGCAGCGCGGCGTTCTTGTTGCCCGCGGCGACGATCTCGCCGGAGAGCGGCGGGCCTCCCTGGATGACGAATTTCTCCATGAGTACCTTGCGGGCGGCTACGCCGCCCTTACATGCTGCTTTCGGGGCTAAAGCCCCTTATCCGAATACGTGGCTAGGGTAAACGACCCCTTATGGCCGAGCCGACGCGTGAGGAAGCCTGGGATCTGGTCTGCGAGTGGATCGAGTCCGACTCGTTGCGCAAGCACCTGCTCGGGGTCGAGGCGGCGATGCGCGCCTACGCCCGCCGCTACGACGAGGACGAGGAGCGCTGGGCGGTGACCGGCCTCGTCCACGATCTCGACTACGAGCGCTACCCCGACCTCGACGACACCGAGAACGGGCACCCGCGCACCGCCCTGCGCCTCCTGGAGGAGCTCGACTGGCCCCAGGACGTCATCGACGCGGTCGCCGGTCACGCCACGTTCCTCGACGTGCCGCGGGAGACGCAGATGGCGAAGACGCTCTTCGCGGTCGACGAGTTGTCGGGCTTCATCGCCGCCTGCGCGCTGGTCCGCCCGACGGGCATCCACGGGATGACGCCGAAGTCCGTCAAGAAGAAGCTCAAGCAGCCGTCGTTCGCCGCGGGCGTCAACCGCGACGAGGTCCGGCAGGGCGCCGAGGAGCTCGGGGTCGACTTCGACGAGCACGTCGCCTTCGTGATCGCCGCGATGGAGGGCGAGTCGGAGGCGCTCGGGCTCGCTCCGCGTGAGGAGCCACGCGGCGGGTGAGGCGGGCCTGGAAGATCCTCATCGGCGTGCTGGTCGTGCTGGCCGCGCTGCTCGCGATCAACACGGTGATCGTCGACAACCAGACCAAGGAGGCGGAGGTGACGATCGAGGGCGGCAGGATTCTCTCGCTGCCCGGGGGCGACGTCCAGGTGTTCGAGCAGGGGCCGGAGCTGCGGTCGCGGCCGGGCGCGCCGATCGTGCTCCTGCACTGCTACGGGTGCTCGCTCCATTGGTTCGACGAGCTCGCGCCGCTGCTCGCGCGACGTCACCGCGTGATCCGGATCGATCTGCTCGGGCACGGCGGCTCGCAGAAGCCGGGGAGCGGATACGAGATCGATGAGCAGGCGGCGCTGGTGGCCGGAGCGCTCGACGAGCTCGGGGTCGAGGGCGCGGTGGTGGTCGGGCACTCGATGGGCTTCTCGGTCGCAACGGCGCTCGCGACGCAGGCGAGCCAGCTCGTCGATCGGCTCGTGAACATCGACGCGGGCCCGACCGAGGACAGCTGCTCCGTACCGTTCCTCGCCAAGGTCGGCTACGTACCCGTCATCGGCCAGGCGTTGTGGCGCCTCACGCCGGACTTCGCGGTCAAGGACAGCTACGAGAACGCCTTCGCCCCCGGCTACGACCTCGCCGACGGCTTCCCCAACGCCGACCAGGTCGTCGATGACTTCCGGGCGATGACCTACACGTCGTTCGGCGAGTCCTCCGACGCAGCCAGCGACTACGTCAAGGCCGTGTCGCTCGACGACCGCCTGAGCCAGACGGCGGTGCCCCTGCTGAGCATCTTCGGCACCGAGGACCAGATCTGCGATCCGCAGGAGGCACAGGCCGCTTACCAGTCCGTCCCGGGCGCTCAGGTGACGGAGATCGAGGGCGCCGGCCACTCGCCCAACGTCGAGAAGCCGCAGGAGACCGCAGCGCTGATCGAGGAGTTCGCGATCGACGCCGGCGACGAGGCACTATCGCCGCCGGAAGGGCGCGGACAGCGGGGCGGCGACGGGAGACGCGGCGGTTCCGAGCAGGGCGGCAACGACTAGCGCGCCACGGCGACGCCCGCGCCGGCCTCGACCTCGTCGATCGGGACGACCTCGCGGCCGAAGGGGACGAGCGAGATCGGGATCAGCTTGATGTGGGCCGCGGCGAGCGGAATCCCGACGATCGTGATCGCCAGCGCCACCGCGGCGACCAGGTGCCCGATCGCCAGCCACCAGCCGGCGAGGATGAACCAGATCACGTTGCCGATGGCGGAGGCGGCCCCCGCGTCGGGACGCTTGACCAGGGTGCGCCCGAACGGCCACAGGGTGAAGCCGGCGATCTTGAGCGCCTGCAGCCCGAACGGGATCGTGATGATGAGGATGAACATCACCACCGCCGCGAGCAACCAGCCGAGCGCGAGCACGAGGCCGCCGAGCAGCAGCCAGAGGACGTTGAGGATCAGCCGGAGCATCTACTGCCAGCGACCCCCGGACTTCGCCCAGTCGCTCATGTGGTCGACCGAGCAGAAGTCGTCGGCCACCCGGTGCTCCCCGCGATGCCGCACGAGCAGGACATGGACCTCCCCGAGCGCGGCGTCGCACTGAGAGCAATGCAACGGCCCGGCGTCGATGTCGGGCGGCTCGGCGACCGTCCCGGCCTCCCAGTGGGCGCCCTGGATCGTCCACGGGACGACGTGCTCGAGGCGGCAGAACGCCGCCCGCCTCTCCCCCGCCGGCTCGTAGACGCGAAAGCCGTCGTCGGCGTCGAGCGCGTCGCCGCACCAGGAGCAACGCTCGGCCACTAGCGAGGCTCGCTCGGGCGAGCGCGGATAGATTCTGCACCCATGGCTGGCCTGAGCATAGTCGCGCTGGAGGGCGATCAGACGGGGCAGGAGCTGCTCGAGCAGGCGCTGCGGTTGCTCGACCCGGACGTCCTCGGCATCGAGCTCGAGGTGACCCGCTTCGACCTTTCGCTCGCGAACCGGCGCGCGACCCGGAACGGCGTGTGCGCCGAGGCCGCGGAGGCGATGAGGGAAAGCGGCCTCGGGCTCAAGGCGGCCACGATCACCCCGGAGGGGGCCGACGACGTCGGCAGCCCCAACCGCCTGCTGCGCGAGGCGATCGACGGCAAGGTGATCCTGCGCACCGGTCGCCGGATCCCGGGCGTGACCCCCGTCGCCGGCGTCCACCACCCGATCTCGGTCTGCCGGATGGCGGTCGGCGATGCGTACGGGGCCGAGGAGCGTCGCGAGCGCGAGGGCGACGACGAGCTCGCCCACAGGACCGAGACGATCCGGCGCTCCGACTGCCGCGCGGTCGCCGAGTACGCGTTCCGCGAGGCGGACCGGCTCGGGGGCAAGGTCTACGGCGGGCCGAAGTGGACCGTGAGCCCGGTCTACGAGGGGATGCTGAAGGAGGAGATGGACGCCGCCGCCGAACGGCACCCCGAAGTCGCCTACGAGCCGGTGCTGATCGACGCGACACTGGCCGGCCTCGTCGGTGGCGCGGCCACCGAGTCGCTGGCAATCCCCTGTCTCAACCGGGACGGCGACCTCCTCTCCGACCTCGTCCTGCCGCTGTTCGGCTCGATCGCCGGGGCCGAGTCGGTCCTGCTCGCGCTGGACGCCGACCTCGTGCCCACCGTCGCGATGGCCGAGGCGCCGCACGGAACGGCCCCGGCGCTCGAGGGCAAGGACCTGGCGAATCCGATGGCGATGATCCTCGCGGTCGCGGCGCTGCTGCACTACGCGGGTGATGTCACGGCGGGCGCCGGCGAGACGACGCCAAGGCTCGATCAGGCCGCCGAGACCGCGTCGCGGGCGATCTACGAGGCGGTGCTCGAGACGGTCGCCGCGGGCACTCGCACGCCCGATCTCGGGGGCCATGCGGGCACCACCGAGTTCGCCGACGCGGTGATCGCGTCGGTGCAGCGCAAGCTCGACGTGTGGGCGAGTCTCGGCACGCGAAGCTGACGGCCGGTCCCCGGCGCCAACGGGCGCGAGTTCGCCGTGTCGCAGTGCCAAACCGCGCGCCGCTACGACGGCCGCCCAACCGGACTCGCGCGAGCCCACACGCGCCCCGGCTGCCGCGAACTCCGCGATTGCGGCAGGCGGCCTCGAGATCGCGGGATTGACAGTCATATGCACGGTCAATCCCGCAATCCTGGCGGTCGAGTCGGCGATAGCGGTGCTTGCGGCGCTGCCTGCGGAGTATCGGCGCAGCCACTCCTACTCGACCGGCGGCGGCCACAACCCGGACGTTCGCGCCCGACGCCGCCGCCGCCCGGTTTCGCAAACGCCGAACGCGGATAGGATCACGGCGGGATGGAGGCTGGAACGCTAGCCGCCGAGCATAAGCCCACGTTGGGCGAGCGCTTCAGCAACGCGGTCAACCGGTTCAACGAGGCGCCCTACCTGGTCAAGGCGGGCCTCGGGGTGTTCCTGCTCGACCTGGTCCTGGTGGTCGCCGACCGGTGGCCGGACTCGTTCGGGGAGTGGATCCTGCTGCTGGCGATCTTCGCGGTCACGGTCGCCGCGATGGTCCCGTTCGAGGGCCGGCCGGCCGCGATCGCGGCGGTGGTGCTCGGCAACGTCGTCGCGGTGCTGATCCTCTACCACGGCCTCCACGAGGTCGCACAGCGCGGCGTCAACGGGCTCTCGCTGGGGGCGATCTACGCGCTCGGGCGCCGTCGGGCTGACGCTCGTCTACGGCATCCTGAAGCTGGTCAACTTCGCCCACGGCGACTTCCTCACCTTCGGCGCCTACATGGCGTATCTGGTCAACGTCACCTGGGAGCTGCCGCTGATCTTCGGGATCGTGTTCGCGATCCTCACCACGGCCCTGCTCGGGGTCTCGTTGGAGAAGGTGATGTGGGCGCCGATGCGACGTCGCGGCGCCGGGATGTTGCAGCTGCTGCTGATCTCGATCGGGCTCGCCTTCGTCATCCGCTACGGCATCCAGTTCATCTGGGGCACCGAGCTGCGCCAGCTCGACGTCAACCGGACCGCCACGGTCAGCTTCCTCGACCTCCGGATCGGCCGGACGCAGCTGATCGTGATCATCGTGGGCTTCGTGACCCTCATCGCTACCGGGCTGGGGCTGCGCCTGACCCTGCTCGGCAAGCAGATGCGCGCGCTCTCGGACAACCTCGACCTCGCCGAGACGTCCGGCATCAACACCTCGCGCGTGATCCTCTACACCTGGCTGTTCGCCGCCGGGCTCGCCGGGCTCGCCGGTGTCTTCGCCGGAGCGATCACCCAGCTCCAGCCCGAGCTCGGCTTCGAGCTGCTGCTTCCCATCTTCGCCGCCGTCGTGCTCGGCGGAATCGGTAACGCCTTCGGCGCGCTCACCGCCGGGATCGTGCTCGGCGTCGTGATCGAGTGGTCGACCCTGTTCATCGCCTCGGGCCTCAAGCTCGCCGTCGGCTTCATCATCCTGATCATCGTCCTGATCATCAGGCCCGAGGGCATCTTCGGCCGCGCGAGGACCGTGTGATCGAGCCGCTCACGATCCCGCTCGGGGTGACCCTCGAGGCGTTCACCGACATCGACTTCTGGACGAGCGTCGGCATCTTCGCCGGCATCTACACGATCTTCGCGCTCGGGCTGCAGCTCAACGTCGGCTTCACCGGGATCCAGAACTTCGGCCAGGCCGGCTTCATGGCGATCGGCGCCTACACGATGGCGATCCTGACGGCCGAGGAGGGGATGAACTTCTGGCTCACCCTCCCGATCTCGGTCCTGGTCACGATCGCGTTCGGGCTCCTCGTCGGCCTGCCGTCGCTGCGCCTGCGCGCCGACTACTTCGCGATCGCGACGATCGCGTTCGCCGAGGCGATCCGGCTGATCGCGCTCAACGCCCGCGACCTCACCAACGGCGCGCAGGGGATCTTCGGCTTCGGTGACAGCTGGGACTCGATCTCCGAGTCGATCGAGGAGTTCATCGTCGATCTCGGCTGGACCGACGTCCCCAGCCTGTTCCCGCTCTTCCTCGTCACCTGGGGGATCGCGGTGTTACTCATGTTCACCCTCACCCGGGTGCAGGGCACGCCCTGGGGCCGGGTCCTGCGCGCGATCCGCGAGGACGAGGACGCCGCCAGGGCGCTCGGCAAGAACGCGTTCTCCTACAAGCTGCAGTCGCTGGCGATCGCGGCCACGATCGGCGCGGTCGCGGGGTGGCTGCTCGCGCTCCAGCTCGCCTTCGTGGTCCCGGACGAGTTCCAGCCGGTCGTCACCTTCATCGGCTACGTCGTGCTCGTGCTCGGCGGGCTCGCCAACTACTGGGGCGTCGCCGTCGGCGCGATCATTCTCTGGACGGTGCTCGAGGGGCTGCGCTTCCTCGAGTTGCCGATCTCGGAGACCAAGATCGCAGCCCTGCGGTTCATCCTCGTCGGCCTCCTCCTGATCGGATTGATGGCCTTCCGGCCGCAGGGCGTCTTCGGCAAGCGCGAGGAGATGGTCCTCGGTGACTGAGACGCCGATCTTCGAGGCCGAGGGGATCGAGAAGAGCTTCGGCGGCATCCAGGCCGTCGACGGGGCGACGATGGACGTCAACCAGGGCTCGATCACCGCCCTGATCGGGCCCAACGGCGCCGGCAAGACGACCTTCTTCAACCTGATCACCGGCTTCTACCGGCCCGATCGGGGTCGCGCGGCGTTCGACGGCCGCGAGGTCCAGGGGCGACCGCCGTACGTGATCGCCCGCCTCGGGATGGTGCGGACGTTCCAGATCACCAAGGCGCTCGCGGCGATGCCGGTGATCGACAACATGATGCTCGCCGCCCCCGACCAGCCCGGCGAGAGCCTGCGCAACGTCATCTTCCGCCCGGTCGCATGGCGCCGGCGCGAGGAGGAGGTCCACGAGCAGGCGATGGAGCTGCTCGACGTGTTCAACCTCACCAGACTGGCCGACCACTACGCCGGCACCCTCTCGGGCGGCCAGCGCAAGCTGCTCGAGCTCGCCCGGGCGCTGATGGCAAGGCCTCGCTTCCTGCTCCTCGACGAGCCGATGGCGGGGATCAACCCGACCCTGGGCAGGCGGCTGCTCGACCACATGCAGCGACTGCGCGCCGAGGAAGGGGTCACCTTCCTGTTCATCGAGCACGACATGGAGGTGGTGATGAACCACTCCGACCGCGTGATCGTGATGGCCGAGGGCCGCGTGATCGCGGACGGCGAGCCGCACGAGGTGCGCTCCGACCGAGCGGTGATCGACGCCTATCTCGGCGGGGCGAGCAACGGGGGCGGCGGATGAACGAGGGCACGCCGCGGGCGAAGGTGCTCGAGACCGAAGGCGTGGTCGCCGGCTACGTGCCGGAGGTCGACATCCTCGGCGGCGTCTCGGTCAACGTCAAGGAGGGTGAGATCGTCACCATCGTCGGCCCCAACGGCGCCGGCAAGTCGACCCTGATCAAGACGATCTTCGGCCTCCTGCGACCACGCGAGGGGCGGATCGTCTTCCGCGAGCAGGACATCGGCGGTCGAAGGCCGCACGACATCACCCGCCTCGGGCTCAGCTACGTGCCCCAGCTCGACAACGTGTTCCCGAGCCTGACGGTCGAGGAGAACCTCGAGATGGGCTCGTTGGATCGCTCCCGGACCAAGGACCAGAAGGACCGCATGTACGAGCTGTTTCCGCGGCTGGGGGAGCGGCGCAGCCAAGCGGCCGGGACGATGAGCGGCGGCGAGCGGCAGATGGTGGCGATGGCGAAGGCGCTGATGCCCGACCCGCAGGTGCTGCTGCTCGACGAGCCCTCCGCGGGCCTGGCGCCGGCGTTCGTCGACGCGATCTTCGAGAAGACCCAGGAGGTCAACCAGGAGGGCGTGACGATCGTGATGGTCGAGCAGAACGCCCGACGAGCGCTGGCGATGTCCGACCGCGGCTACGTGCTCGACCTGGGCAAGGATCGCTTCGAGGGGCCCGGCAAGGACCTGCTCGAGGACCCGAAGGTGGCCGAGCTCTACCTCGGCGGCACGGCGCGGATGGACCGGCCGGAAGCCGCCCCGGAGTAAAGAAAGCGGCCGGAGCCCGAGGCCCCGGCCGCTACTCACGGATGCGGCGTTAGCGCCGCGTTGCGCTCTTGGCTAGCCGCCCTCCGGCGCAGCCACCTCGATCTCATCGGTCGGCTCGGGAACACCGTTCTTGAACTCGTAGATGTCATAGACACCTGCGGTCGCATCGCCGTTCTCGTCCAGGTCGATCGGGCCGGATGCGCCCTGGTAATCGATGTCGTCACCGTTCTGCAGCGCCTCGATCGCATCGGGGAGCTGCTCCCAGGTGAACGCCTCACCGGGGGGCGCGCTGATAGCCTGAACCTCCGCCGCCATGTCCGCACCCTCCGTCGACCCGGCGGCGACAGCCGCCAGATAGCAGAGGACCACGGCGTCGAAGTTCTGAGCATCGAACGTCTGCCTCTCGACGTCCGCCGGCTCAGAGCTCGTGTAGAGCTTGTCGAACGCCTGCGACGACGCGTCGTCGTCCGGGACCCCCGGAGCCGTCCCGCGGAGGCCGTTGACCGCGTCCTCCCCGGCGCCCTCCGCCAGGTCGCCCGAGATCAGCCCGTCGGTGACAAACGCCTTTGACGTGTCGAAGTTCCCGGTCCGCACGAGTGCGGGACCGACCTTGTTATAGGTCTCCGGGAAGTCGACGATCACGATCCCGTCCGGGTTGCCGGACGTGATCTGCTCGGCTTCGGAGTCGTAGTTCGGCAGATCGACGTCGTAGACGACGTCCTCTCCGATCGTGCCTCCTTGTTCCTCCCAGGCCGCGCTGAACGTGTCGTCCAGGCCCGTGCCGTAGGCGTCGTTGCGGGCTCCGACGTTCACCGTCGCGCCCTGGGCGCCACCGAGACCCGGACCGACGAGGTACTGGGCCAGCGTCGGACCCTGGAACGAGTCGGGGGGTGCGGTCCGGTTGACGAGGCCGTCGTCCGCGAGACCGGTGATCTCGTCGCTCGTCGACGCCGGGGAGATCAGCATGACCTCCTCCGGGATCGTCACCGACTCCGCGGTCGGGATCGTGTCCGCCGAGGCCCATGCCCCCGTGATGCAGCTCGCCCCGTCCGACTCCACCATCTTGCGCGCCGCCTGCACGGCACACTGCTGATCGGCGCCACCGCAGTTGTCCTCGTGGACGATCTCGACCGTGTGGTCGACGCCCGACTCCTCGATCGCGGAATTGATCTCGTCGGTCGCGAGGTCGGCGGCCTTCTCACCCGGGGGGCCGAAGTCGGCCAGGTCGCCGCTGAGCGGGACCGAGTCGCCGATCACAAGGTCGAGCGAGGTCTCGCCCCCACCGTCCCCACTGTCGTCGTCATCGTCACCGCAGGCGGCGACGCCGAATGACAAGCCGGCCACCACAAGGGGCAACAGGACCAGCCTGATCCTTCTCATGTAGCACTCCTCTCTCGGAAACCAAGACGTACGGAGGCCGTCTTTGGCCGCCGCCAAGGCCATTCCTATCAGGATCGGCGGCGAGACGGAACATTAACGGCAGGGCCGCGGGCGCGCGCTTCGGGGCGGCTCAGCTAGACCGAGCTGCTGGGCGCCTCCTCGCCCCCGGCGCCGACGCGCCGCCACTCGACGATCCGGCCGTCCTCGATCACGAACGCCGTCTGAGCGGCTGCCCCGGTTCCGGAGCCGCAGCTTCCGGGTCCGGGACGCTCCGTCAGCTCGAAGGTGGCGACGACGAACTCGCCCTCGGGCACGGCGCGGACGAGCTCTGCCCCGCATGGAAGCGAGGCGTTGAACAGGCGGGCGTCCTCGCGATCGCGGATCTCGATCAGGGTCGGCCCGTTCTCGGCCACGCTCGGGATCGCGAAGTAGCGCGCGGCTCCGTCGATGTCGCCCTCCCTCAACGTCCGCGCCCAATCGTCGATCACCCGCACGTCGTCGGGTTCGGCGCCGCCGGGAATGTCGTGCGCGGACCCGGGTCCGTCGCCGCCCCCGCAGGCGCCGAGCGCCAAGACGCAGAGCAGGCCGGCGAGCAGCGAGCGAGCCATGAGATGAGTATGGCCGCGACGCCCGTCGCGGGCTTGACATCCTCGGCGCCCTATACGAACATGTGTTCGATTGCCCGTGACGACCGCCTGCGCCCTCATCCCCCGCCTCTCGCTGACGAGCGCGCTGGGAGAACGGCGCGAGATGCTCGGGCGGCCGGTCGCGGTGGCGCCCGAGCCGGGCGGCCCCCAGATCGTCGGCGAGGCCTCCGGAGCGGCGGAGGCGTTCGGCGTGCGGGCGGGGATGCGGCTCGCGGAGGCGCTGTCGCGCTGCCCGGCCCTCGCGCTGGTCGCGGCCGACCCCGTTCGCGCCGAGGCGGTCTGGGAGCGCTCGCTGCGCCGGATGGAGGGGCTCGGGGCGGCGGTCGAGCCGGCCCGCCCGGGCGAGGCGTTCTTCGCCCTCGAGCCGCTCTGCGGGCTCTACGGAAGCATCGCCGCGGTGCTCGCCCGCGCGCGTCGGGCGCTGGGGCCGCCGGCGCGGCTCGGCGCCGGACCGAACCGGCTCTGCGCTCATGCCGCGGCGACGCGAATGCGCGCCCGGCGCCCGGCGGTGATCGTCACCGAGCCGGCTGCGCGGCGGCTGCTCGCCGGGTTGCCGGTGGCGGCGCTGCGCGACCGGCTGGGCGACGAGCGGAGACGAGGCTGGGAGGAGGCTGCATTCATCGACTCCCTGGAGCGGCTGGGCGTGCGGACGCTGGGCGAGCTCGCGGCACTCCCAGCCGAAGCGGTCGCCGATCGCTTCGGCGAGCCGGGGCTGCGAGCGCTGCGCCTGGCGCGCGGCGTCGATGAGCCGCTTCGGCCCCGGCGCCCGAACGAGGAGCTGGTCGAGCGGCTCGGGCTGCCCGAGGCGGCCTCGGGACAGCAGCTCGAGCGCGCTCTCGGGCTCCTGATCGAACGCCTGCTCGCGCACCCCGCGCGGGCGGGCAGGACGATTCGCAGGCTGCGGCTGGAGGCCCGGCTCGCGGCGGGGGGCGGCTGGCGCTCGGAGGTCGTGCTGCGCGCCGCGCTCGCGAGCCCCGAGCGGCTGCGGCTGGCCATCACGCCGAGGCTCGGCGAGCTTCCCGGCCCCGCCACGTCCCTCGCCCTGCGCGCGCTCGAGCTCGGCCCCGAGGCCGGCGATCAGGCGCCGCTGCGGCGCTCACCCTCCGAGGAACGCCGTGGCCGGCTCGGCGAGGCGGTGCGCCAGGCGCGCGCGGCGGCGGGCCGTGACGCGATCCTGCAGGTGATCGAGGTCGATCCGCGCTCGCGCGTACCCGAGCGGCGGGCGATCCTGACACCGTTCCCCGACGGCGCGGATGGCTAGGCCACAGGTCTATTGGCCACGGCCGGTGCGGGTCGACGCCGGCGAGGACGGCGTGCCCCTGACGGTCGCCGGCGTGGCGGTCGAGGCGGTGCGCGAGGACTGGCTGGTGGAGGACCGCTGGTGGACGCCGAAACCCCTGCAAAGACGCTATTTCGAGCTGGTGCTTGCCGACGGCCGCGACATGGTCGTCTTCCGTGAGCCGGCCGAGAGCGGGTCCTGGTTCGAGCAGCGGGCATGAAGTCCGCAGTCCGCAGTCAGCAGTCGGCAGTGGGGCACTTCGGACTGCGGACTGCGGACTGAACCATGTACGTCGAGCTGCACGCCCATTCCGCCTACTCGTTCCTCGACGGCGCCTCGCTGCCCGAGGAGATGGCCGTCGCCGCCTCAGAGTACGGCTACGAGGCGTTCGCGCTCACCGACCACGACAACGTCTGCGGGGCGATGGAGTTCGCCCAGGCATGCGACGGACTCGGCACGCGGCCGATCGCCGGAGCCGAGCTCACGGTCGTCGATGGTGGCGGCGATGCGAATCGCTCGCCCTTCCACCTCACGCTCCTGGTCGAGGACGCGATCGGCTGGCACAACCTCTGCCGCCTGCTGACCGAGGCCCACGCCGAGACGCGACCCCGGCCCGATCGCGACCCCCTCCCCCCCTCGCTGGCGCTCGAGTCGCTGCTCGAGCGCAGCGCGGGGCTGATCTGCCTCTCCGGCTGCGCGCGCGATGGCGCCGCCGCCGGGAACCTCGACCGCGGTGAGGCGCGGCGGGCGGAGGCTCTCGCCCGGCGGCTGCGAACGGGCTTCGGTCGCGAGCGCTTCCTGATCGAGCTCCAGCGGCCGCTCTGGCGTCGCGACCGGGCGCGAAACCGCCGGCTCGCCGAGCTCGCCGACCTGATCGGGGTCGCCACCGTCGCCACCGGCAACGTCCATGCTCACGACCGCCGCCGGGCGGAGCTCCAGGACGCATTCGTCGCCGTGCGGGCCCATACCGTGCTCGAGGAGAGCGAGCCCGAGCGGCGGGGGAACTCGAGCTCGGTGCTCGCCTCGCCGGCGGAGATGGCCGCCCGCTTCGCCGACCATCCCGAGGCGGTCGCCCAGACCGCGCGGCTGGCCGAGCGGTTGCGCTTCGACGTCCGTCACGAGCTCGGTTACCGCTATCCCGGCTCGGAGGACCCCGAGGCCGACCTGGCCCTGGCCGAGATCTGCCGTGGCCGGCTCGAGCTTCGCTACGCCGGCATGCGAGAGCGACCCGAGGCCGAGCGCCGGCTCGAGGAGGAGCTGCGGGTGATCCGCGGCCTCGGGCTCTCGGGCTTCTTTTTGCTCCATTTCGATCTGCTCGAGCTCGCGCGCGAGGTGGCGGCCGAGGTCCGCGGCCCCGATTCGGCCCGCCACCTGCTGCCCCCGGGGCGTGGGCGCGGCTCGAGCGTCAGCTCGGTCGTCTGCTATCTGACCGGCCTCTCGCACGTCGACCCGGTTCGTGCCGGCCTCTTCATCGGGCGTTTCCTCAACGAGGAGATCTCGGAGATGCCCGACATCGACCTCGACTTCCCGCGCGACATCCGCGAGCGGCTGATCCCCCGCGTCCACGAGCGCTACGGCCGCGAGCGGGCGGCGCTCGTCAGCGCCTTCGCCGGTTACCGGTCGCGAGGCGCGATCCGCGACATCGGCAAGGCGCTGGGGCTGCCGCCGGGTGAGATCGAGCGGGTCGCCGGGATTGCCGACGTTTACTCGCGCGGCGACGAGCTCGAGCGTGACATCGCCGAGGCGATCGGTGCCGGGCGCGCCGCATCGTCGCGATGGCGCTGGGCTGCCCGGCTGGCGCGTGAGGCCTGGGGGCTGCCGCGCCACATCTCCCAGCACCCCGGCGGCATGGTGCTCTCTACTCGGCCGCTGATCGACCTCTGCCCGATTCAGCCGGCGGCGATGGAGGGGCGCAAGATCGTCCAGTGGGACAAGGACTCGTGCGCCGACGCCGGTTTTCTGAAGATCGACCTGCTCGGGCTCGGAATGCTGTCGGCGGTCGAACGATGCGTCGAGTCGATCGCGGAGGCGCGCGGCGAGCGCATCGACCTCTCGCGGATCCCCCTCGACGATCCCGAGACCTTCGAGGCGATTCGGGCGGCGGAGACCACCGGGGTGTTCCAGATCGAGAGCCGGGCGCAGATGCAGATGTTGCCGCGCAGCCGGCCGGAGACGATCGACGACGTGATCGTCCAGGTGGCGCTGGTGCGCCCGGGACCGATCCAGGGCGGCGCCGTGCACCCCTACCTGGAGCGCAGACGGCTGCTGCGGGAGAACCCCGACTACGAGGTCCCCTACGAGCACCCGAGCCTCGAGCCGATCCTCTCCGACACGCTCGGAGCGATCGTTTTCCAGGACCAGGTGATCCAGGTTGCGATGGCGCTCGCGGGCTTCACTGCCGGGGAGGCGGAGGGTCTTCGGCGGGCGATGAGCCGCAAGCGATCGGAGGCAGCGCTCAATGCCTACGGCGAGCGCTTCGTGGCCGGCGCCGTCGCCCGCGGAATCGACCGGGGGCTTGCCGAGCGGGTATTCGAGCAGGTGCGCGGCTTCTCGGGATTCGGCTTTCCCAAGTCACACGCCGCTGCGTTCGGGCTGCTCGCCTACCAGTCCACCTGGCTGCGGGTTCATTACGGCCCCGAGCTCCTCTGCGCTCTCTTCAATGAGCAGCCGATGGGCTTCTATCCGCCCGACTCGCTCACCCACGAGGCGCAGCGGCGGGGGATCGAGGTACACGCCGTGGACGTGAATCGCAGCGAGGTCGAGTGCACCGTCGAGGTCACAGGCCGCAGGTCGCAGATGGCAGGTCCTGCGACCCGCGACCTGCCACCTGCGACCTCTCCCGCCGTGCGGCTCGGTCTGGGTTACATAAAGGGTGTCGCCGAGGAGGAGGCGAGTGCGCTGGTCGCCGAGCGCCGGCGAGGCGGCGAGTACCGCGACCTTGCCGACCTCGCCTCGCGCTCGGGAATGGGCAGCGACGGCCTCCAGCGGCTCGCCTGGGCCGGGGCCTGCGAGTCGCTCGGGATCGAGGGCGGCAAGGCGCCCCGGCGGGATGAGCTCTGGCGGCTCGGGGTCGCGCGCGGCGGCCAGCGCATGCGCGGGGCCGACCACGCCCAGCTCGCGCTGCCGCTCGCGCTGCCCGCGCCGCCGAGCCTGCGACCGCTCGACTCCTGGGAGCGGATCGTCGCCGACTACGCCTCGACCGGGATCACCCTGGGAGAGCATCCGGTTGAGCTGATCCGGCCCCGGATCGACCGGCGCCTGGTGCTGGCGAAGGAGCTCGCGGCGACACCGGACGGCAGCCGGATCGCGGTGGCCGGCCTGGTCGTTGCCCGCCAGCGCCCGGCGACGGCGAGCGGCGTCGTCTTCATGCTGCTCGAGGACGAGGGCGGGGTCGTCAACGTGATCGTCCCCCCGCCGGTCTACGAGCACTGCAGGCTGGCGGTGCGCACCGCTGCCTTCGCGCTGGTCGAGGGCCAGCTCGAGCGCAGGGAGGGCGTGTTCAACCTCGTCGCAACCGCCGTCGACCGCCTCCAGACACCGTCGGGCACCGACGCCGAGGTCCGTCACATCGAGCCGCCCGCCGATCGCGAGCTCGGCCGGGACACGGGCGACGCCTACGCAGCCGCACGCGCCTCGCGCGTCCAGGATGCGGAGCTGGCCGCGGTCGCGCCGCGCGCGCACAGCTTCGGCAGGCGCGGGTAGCCGATGCAAGATCCCTTGCAGAACATATGTTCTGTCCGAGCGCGTTCCTAGCCTCCCCGCGCGTGATGACGAAGAGCGAGAACTGCAACAGCTTCGCCCAGCGGGTGCTCGGCGCCGTCGATCTCGCGATCGACTTCGCCACCCTGGGCGAGTACGGCCTCGTGCCGTTGCCCGCCGACGGGCATGGTCGTGAGCGGCGCGGTCGCAAGACCGCATGGGAGGCGCTCGCGACCGCCCGCCGCGGCGGGTGCGCCGCACGCGGGGCAATCGCGCGCCCGGCGACCAGGCGCGAGCTGGCGCGCGCCCGCGCCTGCTAGTCGGCCCGGCCGCGGTCGATCAGCGCGCGCGATCCTAGCCGCGCCGATCGGATTGCAGCCCCAAACGAGCGAGAGCCGCCCGCGGGCGGCTCTCTCAAAGAAACGGCGGCGACCTACTCTCCCAGGCGGTTTCCCACCAAGTACCATCGGCGCTGAGGGGCTTAACGACTCTGTTCGGAATGGGAAGAGGTGTTTCCCCCTCGCTATGGCCACCGAAATCGGGCGAGACCGGCGCTCCGCAGGGAGCCGCCGGGCCCCGACGGGGCTTGAAAACTGCACCTCGGCCAAGAGGTATTCAAAAACAACGTCAAGACCTCGACCCATTAGTACCGGTCTGCTGAGCGCGTCACCGCGCTTACACAGCCGGCCTATCGACCTGGTGGTCTACCAGGGGTCTTACTCCCTCAAGGGGATGGGAGAGCTCATCTCGAGGTCGGCTTCCCGCTTAGATGCTTTCAGCGGTTATCCAATCCGCACGTAGCTAACCTGCAGTGCCCTTGGCAGGACAACAGATACACCAGAGGTGCGTTCATCCCGGTCCTCTCGTACTAAGGATGACTCCTCTCAACTCTCCAACGCCCGCAGCAGATAGGGACCGAACTGTCTCACGACGTTCTGAACCCAGCTCGCGTGCCGCTTTAATGGGCGAACAGCCCAACCCTTGGGACCTACTCCAGCCCCAGGATGCGACGAGCCGACATCGAGGTGCCAAACCGCTTCGTCGATATGGACTCTTGGAAGCGATAAGCCTGTTATCCCCGGAGTACCTTTTATCCGTTGAACGACGGCGCTTCCACTTGCAACCGCCGGGTCACTAAGCCCAACTTTCGTTCCTGCTCGACCCGTCGGTCTCACAGTCAAGCTCCCTTAGTGCCTTTACACTCTGCGCACGATTTCCAACCGTGCTGAGGGAACCTTTGGGCGCCTCCGTTACTCTTTAGGAGGCGACCGCCCCAGTCAAACTGCCCACCTGACACTGTTCACAGCCCGGTTGACGGCGCTGTGTTAGAAGCCCAGCACATCAAGGGTGGTATCTCAAGGGTGGCTCCCCGACAGCCGAAACCGTCGGTTCGCAGCCTCCCACCTATCCTGAGCGAGATATACCGAACTCCAATATCAAGTTGCAGTAAAGGTTCACGGGGTCTTTCCGTCTTGCTGCGGGTACTCGGCATCTTCACCGAGACTTTAATTTCACCGAGCCCCTCGTTGAGACAGCGTCCAACTCGTTACGCCATTCGTGCAGGTCGGAACTTCGCGTTCATCCCTCGTTTCCGAGGGCGCAGACTATCCCTTCACCTCGCCGAGCACCCGTAGGAGCTCCTCCCGCGAGTAGCGCCGCTTGCCGAGGTTCATCTCGCAAGCGATCACAATGATCTCGCGCAGACGGTCGCGCTCGAGATGGTCGCCTTGTTCGACCATCCGGCAGACACGCGCGAATCCCTCAAAGGACCGCGCTTTGCTACCCCGCAAGGGATAGCGCTCGAAATGTGGCACGACGAGCTCGACGAGCTCGCCGACGGAACGCGATTCGAACTTGTAGGTCCGATCGGACCTCGAGTATCGAATCGCGCCACATCCGAAGAATGCCTGCAGATCCTGGAGCAGCGACCGGTCTCGCTCATTGAGCGATAACGCGAAGGAGGGTCGAACCTCGATTCCCATCCGCATCTTCGACCGGCGAGCGAATGAGACGCAGAAGCATCCTTCGCCGTCGGTCAGGCCGGTCACGAACCATGGATCAAGCGCGACTGCTCCATAGGTGTCTCGTTCCTTGACGAGGGCCGGCGTATTGCCCATCGCGCGGACGCGATGAGCCTCTCCTTTCGGATCAGTCGTTACGGGGTCACTAGGACTTCCCTCGGGATTACCATTCGCCGCTGACGCGACGGGCAGGCTTCCCCGATATGAGCCGGTACTACTGTCGCTCCTCGCGGAACGACGGGGCAAGGTCTCCTTACCCGACAAGGAATTTCGCTACCTTAGGACCGTTCATTCTGTTACCTCTCCGCGCTTGCGGAGCGGCCAGCTCATCTCTGGCTGGCTCTCACGGTCGCCCGTGAGATCGGACTATCTCATCTCTCGCGTGTCTGATCGAGAGCTCGGCGTATAGTCTCTGAGGATTCTCCGTGACGAGATTCAGACATCTCGTCTGCCACGGAGCCTTTCCTGCTGATTGTCCGCACCGGACGCATTGTCACTCGCTTTGGCGAGTAGCGCCGGATACTCGGATGTTCCAGCATATAGCCGAGTTTTACAACTACCGCGGTCAACTGATAGTTACGGCCGCCGTTTACCGGGGCTTAGCTTCACTGCTTCGCGCCGAAGCGCTAACAACTCCGCGTAACCTTCCGGCACCGGGCAGGCGTCAGCCCCTATACGTCGTCTTTCGACTTAGCAGAGGCCTGTGTTTTTGGTAAACAGTCGGTTGGACCAAGTCACTGCGGCCCCCTCGGGCTCCGCCAGCAAGTGGCTTCACCCTACCGGGGCGTCCCTTCTCCCGAAGTTACGGGACGATTTTGCCGAGTTCCTTAACGAGGGTTAGCTCGCTCACCTTAGTATTTTCTACTTGTCCACCTGTGTTGGTTCTCGGTACGGGCACGAACGTCCTGCCTAGAGGTTTTTCTCGGAGGCATGGGTACGGGGACTGGCCGGCGGTCAAGCCAGCTGGCATCGCGCCTCGCTTCAAAGCGCCGTGACGGATTTACCAATCACGACTGGCTACGCGCTTGCCCCAGGACGACCATCGCCTGGGTTCCCTTTCCCTTCCTCGTCACCCCATCGGTCATAGCGGACGCGACGTGGTACGGGAATATCAACCCGTTGGCCATCGGCTACGCCTTTCGGCCTCGCCTTAGGTCCCGACTAACCCTGAGCAGACGAACTTTACTCAGGAAACCTTGGACAATCGGTGGAGGGGATTCTC
>CAVSMU010000010.1:212500-525723 GCA_963729075.1 uncultured Solirubrobacterales bacterium
ACCCGAGCGCCGCGAGAAGCCCCGGATGCGAAAGCTCCGCTTCGCCGTCGTCCTGCTGGGCCTCGCCGGGCTCGCGTTCGTCTCCTGGATCTTCGGGATCATGATGGCCGTCGCCCAGGACCTGCCCTCGCTCGAGAGCCGCGAGCAGTACAAGCGGGCCGAGAACTCGGTGGTCTATGACGTCCGCGGCCAGCGCCTCGCCACTCTGACCAACAACCAGGGCCGCATCCTGCTCACCTCGGAGGAGATTTCGCCGGCCATCAAGGAGGCTGTGGTCGCGATCGAGGACCAGCGCTTCTACGACCATCGCGGCGTCGATTTCGAGGGGATCGGCCGGGCGCTCTATCAAGACATCCTCTCCGGGTCGACCCAGCAGGGCGCCTCGACCATCACGCAGCAGTTCGTCAAGAACGCACTCGCGGCGCAGGACAGCCGCACGATCCTGCAGAAGTTCCGCGAGGCGGCGATCGCATACCACCTCGAGCGGCAGTGGTCGAAGGACAAGATCCTCACCGAGTACCTCAACGAGATCTATTTCGGCGAGGGCGCGACCGGGATCGAGGCGGCAGCGCGCACCTACTTCGGCTCGGCGCATCCCGGCTGCGGCCAGGGCGACGCCGAGCCCTGTGCCTCGCAGCTCCTGCCGTGGGAGGCCGCGCTCCTGGCCGGGATGATCTCCTCGCCGAGCGCCTACTCCCCGCGAGCCAACCCCGGGGCGGCTCTGGAGCGGCGCAACCTCGTGCTCCAGCGGATGACCGAGGAGGGCTATCTGACCGACGAGGAGTACGAGAAGTACGCGGCGCTCGAGCTTCCCGGCGAGGACGACATCGCGCCGCCGCAGGAGAACTCGCTCGCGCCGTACTTCACCTCGTGGCTGCGACAGCAGCTCGTCGATCGCTACGGCGCCGGCGAGGCCTTCGGCGGCGGCCTCGAGATCACGTCGACCCTCGACCTCGAGCTCCAGAACGAGGTCCAGTCGATCGTCGCGGGCCGGCTCGCCGGCATCGAGCCGACGGCGTCCGTCGTTGTGCTCGACAACGACACCGCCGCGGTGCGCGCGATGGTCGGCGGGCCGAACTTCCAGGAGGCACCCTTCAACCTCGCCACCAACGGCCACCGCCAGCCCGGCTCGGCGTTCAAGCCGTTCACGCTGATCACCGCCCTCGAACAGGGCCACTCGACCGCGGAGGTCTACGCCTCGGCCCCGCAGGAGATCCCGTTCCGGGCGCGATTCGAGAACAAGAAGGGCAAGACGGAAATGGCAAACGAGCTGTTCGAGGTGAACAACTACGAGGACTCCTACCTCGGCTCGGCCGACCTCGCAACCGCGACGACCTACTCCGACAACTCCATCTACGCGCAGCTGGGTACCGCCGTAGGGCCCGACAACGTCGCCGCGACCGCCGAGAAGATGGGGATCGAGACCGACCTCTCGACCGACACCGAATACTCGATCGCCGAACGCGACTTCGAGCCCTACAACCCCGCATTGATCCTCGGCGGGCTCGAGGTGGGCGTCACGCCCCTCGAGATGGCGCACGCGTACAACACCCTGGCGGCCGACGGCATGCGGCTCTCCGGCACGATGGCCGCGAACTCCGGCGGGCCGCTGGGGATCGTCAAGGTCGAAAAGTGTGAGGACGAGGACTTCACCGGGCCGATCACCGAGTGCAGCGATCGGGAGCTGGTCGAGGACAACACCGGCGCCAGCGGCGAGAACGAGGTCGTCGCCAAGCAGGTGGTCGACCCGGCGGTCGCCGGGACGGCCAAGGACGTGCTGTCGACCGTGGTCGAGTCCGGCACCGGCGAGAACGCGGCCACCGGTGAGCCGACCTGGGGCAAGACGGGAACCACCGACGACAACGGCGACGCCTGGTTCTGCGGGGCAACCGAGGAGATCACCGCCTGCGTCTGGGTCGGCCACGCCGACACGGTGACGCCGATGGAGACCGAGTTCGCCGGGGCCCCCGTCGACGGCGGCACCTTCCCCGCGCTGATCTTTGCCGACGTCGTCAACGCCTACCAGAGCCTCGAGGCCGCGCGCGGCGACGAGGAGCAGGACGAGGACGAGGAGCCGGACGCGACCGAGGCCGACGTTGCCGCCGCGCCGGCCGAGACCGCGGCGCCCCCGGTCGAGGCCGCCGAGGCCGGGACAGTCGAGGCCGCGCCGGCAGAGGAGGCGGCCGCACCCGAGGCGCCCGCCGCCCCCGAGGCGCCCGCCGCACCCGAGGCGCCCGCCGAACCCGCCGAACCCGCCGGCGACGCCGGCGGAGGCGCGACGGGCGGCGCGCCCGCACCCACCGGCGGCGGCATCGCGCCCGGCTGACGCCGGCGCACCCGCCCTAGGCCGCGAGGACCTCGGGCCGCGAGAGATACGCGCTGCCCGCCGCGCAGAAGCGCCAGGGCAGCTCTCTCGCGCGGCTGATCCCGATCCTCGGGCCGCGCGACACCTCGACCGACCGCCAGGAGCCCGCGGGCGGCCGCAGCTCGAATGGCGGCGCCGTGATCGAGGCGCCGTTGTGCCCCAGCCCGATCCCGAGTGCCTCGGTGAGCTTGCCCGGGCCCGAGCAGAGCTCGCACCGGTCGGCGCGCCCGCGCCGGCGCGCCATCGCCTCGACCCCGCCCGTCGGCTCGAGCGCGCGGATCAGCACCGCCGCCGCGCTGCCGGCCGGCTCGCAGACGAAGTTGAGCAGGCTGTGGATCCCGTAGGACAGGTACACATACGCCCGTCCCGGGGGGCCGAACAGGGTCGAGGTGCGAGGGGTGAGCCCGACGTAGGCGTGACACGCCGGGTCGTCGCGCTCGTAGCTCTCGGTCTCGACGATGACGCCGCCGGCACCGCGGAAGCGAAGCTCGCAGCCGATCAGCGCCGGCGCCACCTCCTGCACCGAGCGCTCGAAGAAGGACTCGCCGAGGACGCTCACGGGCCCGCGTCGCCGAGGGAGTCGAGTGTCGTCCGCGCCGCGGCGAGCTGCGCCGCGAGCGGGCCCGAGCCGGTGCCGCCCGCGGATCGCTTCGAGTCCAGCCAGGCGCCGTCGCGCAGCACCGCGTAGTACTCGTCGTCGAGCAGCTCGGAGTGGCGGGCAAGCTCCGCGGGCTCGAGGGCGGACAGCGGCACACCGCGTTCGAGCGCCGCGCGGACCAGGCCTCCGACGACCGCGTGCGCCTCGCGAAACGGCATCCCCCGGCGCACCAGCAGGTCCGCCACGTCCGTGGCGGCGACCATCTCGTCGGCCGCGGCCGCCGCGAGCCGCTCGCGGTCGAAGCGCAGGCCGGCCAGCATCCGATCCGTCGCCTCGAGGCAGAGCTCGATCGTGTCGACCGCGTCGAACAGTGCCTCCTTGTCCTCCTGAAGGTCCTTGGAATAGGCGAGCGGGAGGGCGTGCATGACGCCCAGAAGCCTGGTCAGCGCCGCGGTCACCCGCGGTGCCTTGGCGCGCAGCAGCTCCGCGGCGTCCGGGTTCTTCTTCTGCGGCATGATGCTCGAGCCCGAGGCGAAGTCGTCGGCCGGCTCGCAGAACCCGAACTCCTGGCTCGACCAGATCACGACCTCGGCCCCGAGCCTTGACAGGTGGGTCGCGCACGCGGCGGCCGCGTAGAGGTAGTCGAGGACGAAGTCGCGGTTCGAGACCGCGTCGATCGAGTTCGGCGTCGGCGACGCGAACCCGAGCTCGCGGGCGGTCGCCTCGCGGTCGAGCTCCCAGTTGACGCCCGCGAGGGCGCCCGAGCCGAGCGGCATCTCGCCGGCCCCGGCGCGGGCGATCGAGAATCGCAGCGCGTCCCGGGAGAGCATCCAGAAGTAGGCGAGCAGGTGGTGACCGAGGTAGACCGGCTGGGCGCGCTGCAGATGCGTGTAGCCGGGCATCGGCCAGTCGGCGTGTGCCTCCGCGAGCGCGAGCACGCGCGCCATGAGCGCCCGCGTCAGCGACCGCGCGCGCTCGCAGCGCCCCTGGACGAACAGGGCGAGGTCGGTGGCGACCTGATCGTTGCGGGAGCGGCCCGTATGCAGCTTGCCGCCAACCGTGCCGACGATCTCGGTCAGCCGGCGCTCGACCGCCATGTGGATGTCCTCGTCGTCGGCGCGGAACTCGAAGTCGCCCGCCTCGAGCTCGGCCGCGACCGCGTGGAGGCCGTCGAGCAGGGCCGAGCGCTCCGCGTCGTCGATGACACCGGCGCGGTGCAGCCCGGCTACGTGCGCGCGGGAGCCCGCCACGTCCTCGGGCCAGAGCCTGCGGTCGTAGGCGAGCGACGCGTTCAGGCGCGTAAACAGCGGATCGGGCGGTCGCTCGAAGCGTCCCATTGCGGGCTGACTATAGGGTCAGCGCCAGAGCGCTCATGCGGTTCTTGGTCACCGGCGCAACCGGAAAGGTCGGCAACGCGGTGGCGCGAAAGCTGGCCGAACGCGGCGACGATGTGGTCGCCCTCGTCCGCGACGCGGCCAGTGCACGCGAGCTGCTGCCACCCGGGATCGAGCTGGCCGTCGGCGACGTCACGGACCCACGGTCCCTCGCCCGCGCCGCGCACGGTATCGACGGGGCCTTCAACTGCATGGGAATCTTCGAGCAATGGATGCCCGACCCGGGCATCTTCGAGCGCGTCAACGCCGAGGGCGCCCGCAACGTGGTTGTGGCTGCACGCGAGGCCGGCGCTCGGCGGGTGGTGCACACGTCGACCTTCGACGTCTTCGAGGCGGAGCACGGCGGCACGGTGCGCGAGGACCGCATTGCCCACGGTCCGAAGGGCACCCCCTACGAGCGCTCGAAACAGCGCGCCGAGGAGCTCGTGCTCGCGGAGGCGGATCGCGGGATCGAGGTCGTGATCTGCAACCCGTCCGGCGTCCTCGGCCCGGGCCCGTGGGCGGCGACCGGGGTCGACGGCTTCCTGCGCGACGCGGTCCGCCGGCGCCTCCCGGCCCTTCCCCCGGGCGGGATGACGCTCGTGTTCACCGAGGACGTCGCCGCCGGGCACCTGGCGGCGTTCGAGCGCGGCGCGGTCGGAGAGCGTTACATCCTCGCGGATGGGTTCGCGCGACCGCGAGAGATCGCGGCTGAGGCGGTCGACGCCGCGGGCCGGGGCTGGGTACCCCCGACGATGCCCGCTGCCCTGGCCTCGGGACTCGCCCGGGCCGGTGAGGCGATCGCCCGGGTGATCCGGCGCCCGCCCCTGCTCGCGGTCGGCCAGCTTCACTTCCTGCGCTGGGAGGCGCGAGCGGACAGCTCGAAGGCTCGCGAGGAGCTCGGGATCGACTTCACTCCCTGGCCCGCCGCGGTGCGGCGCACGGTCGAGTGGATGCGCGAGACCGGCCGGATCTGAGGCGAGCCGACCGCGGGCCGCTTCGCTGGCAGCTCATCGAACCGGAGGTCGGCGCCGCGGAGCGGGTACTGGGACGGGGGACGCATGATCCTGCGCACCTCTCTTCGCCCCGAGCTCGACATCGAGCTGGTCGCCTTCCACGGGGAGCTCGACGCCGCGTCGGCGCCGGACCTCCGGGCGCGGCTCGGCGAGGTGGTCGAGATGCCGCGCGGGGCCCTGCTGATCGACCTGTGCGACTGCACGTTCATCGACTCGCTCGGCGTCGCGGCGGTCGTGCGGGCCGCGAAGGGGATGCACGAGCGGGATCGGTCGCTGGCCGTCGCGACCTCCAACCCGCAGATCCGCCGTGTGCTGTCGCTCACCGGCGCCGACGAGCTCCTGGACGTGCACTGGTCGCGGGAGGACGCGGTCGATCGACTCGCGGAACAGCTCGGCGGGCCGTGACCGTCGGCCCGCTCAGGTCCAGTTGCCGCGTAGCGCCTCGGCGATCGCCTCGCAGACGCGGTCGATCTGCGACTCCGTGATCGCGGGAAAGAACGGGAGCGCCAGCAACCGGGAAGACGCGTCCTCGGCGACCGGGAACTGGCCCTCGCGATAACCGAACCGCTCGCGAATGTGCGGCATCAGGTGGATCGATGGCATATAGGCCTTGGCCTCCACCCCGCGCTGGGCGAGGTCGGCGACGACGGCGTCGCGATCCGCTCCGGCGGGCAGACGGACGGCGTAGACGAACCAGCTCCGCCGTTCGGCGTCGCGATCCGCGCACGGCAGCAGCAGTCCCGCCGGATCGCCCTCACCTGCCGGCGCCCCGTAGTCGAGCGCCGTGAGGCGCTCGCGGTAGAGCTGCGCCGCCCGGCCTCGTGCGGCGAGCATCTCGTCGAGGCGCTCGAGCTGCGCAATTCCGAGCGCGGCCTGGACCTCGGTCAGCCGGTAGTTGAAGCCGATCCGCTCGTGGTCGACCCAGCTCATGTTCGGGGCGCGCCCCTGGTTGCGCTCGCTGCGCACCCGCTTCGCCACGTCGGGGTCGGCGGTTGTCAGCATCCCGCCCTCGCCCGTCGTCAGCTGCTTGTTCGCATAGAAGGCGAAGGTCGCCGGGTGCCCCCGGGCGCCGACCTCGACGCCGTCCGCGTCGGTGGCGCCGAGTGCCTCGCACGCGTCCTCGAGCAGCCCGAGATCACCCTCGGCGGCGATCTTCTCGATCGCCGGGAGCGCGGCCGGGTAGCCCAGGATGTCCACCGGGAGGATGCCGGCGGTCCGCTCGGAGATCGCCTCCCAGGCGTCGCCGGGGACGAGGTTCAGGGTCACCGGATCGACGTCGCAGAAGACCGGCTCGACGTCCTCGTAGAGCAGGCAGTTCGCGGAGGCGACGAAGCTGAACGGCGAGGTGACGACCTCGTCGCCGGAGCCCCAGCCCACCGCTCGAACCCCGAGGTGAAGCGCGGCGGTGCCCGACGAGACGCCGACGGCGTGCGCGACGCCGATCCGCTCCGCGAACAGCCGCTCGAAGCGCTCGAGCATCGGCCCGAGCGACAGGCGCCCGGATCGCAGTACCTCGAGCACGAGCTCGGACTCCCGCTCGCCGAGCTGGGGTCGCGCGAGCGGGATCGGGTCGGGAGCGTTCAAGCGCGATCCGCCACGGACCCGGCGGCGCCCCGGGTGGCCGCAGCGGGGCCGGGGCCCTGGGTCGGCGGCTCGTCTCGCGGCGGGGCCGCGGGCCGTCGGCTGGGCTGGAACGCGTACTCGAGCGAGTCGACCAGGGCCTCCCACGAGGCCTCGATGATGTTCTCGGAGACCCCGATGGAGCCCCACGACTCGTGGCCGTCGGAGGAGTCGAGCAGCACCCTGGTCACCGCCCCGGTGCCTTGGTCGGAGTCGAGGATCCGGACCTTGTAGTCGACGAGCTCGATGTCGGCCAGGTGCGGGTGCAGCTCGCCGATCGCGTCGCGTAGCGCCCGGTCGAGGGCGTTCACCGGCCCATTACCCTCCGCGGTGCGGACGTAGCGGCGCCCCTCGACCCAGATCTTGATCGTCGCCTCCGTCTCGACGTGCCCGTCGGCACGCTTCTCGGTGATCACTCGGAAGCTCTCGAGCCGGAACAGGGACTGGTACTCACCCGCCTCACGGCGCAGCAACAACTCGAACGAGGCGTCCGCCGCCTCGTAGTGATAGCCGCGGTGCTCGCGCTCCTTGATGCGCTCGACCGCGCGCTTGGCCGCGTCGGCATCCAGGTCGATCCCGGCGCCCTGCGCGCGCGAGAGCACCGAGCCCCGCCCTGAAAGCTCGGAGATCAGCACGTCGCGACTGTTGCCGACGAGCTTGGGGTCGAGGTGCTCGAACGTTCGCGCGTCCGCCTGCACGCCGGCCACGTGCATGCCGCCCTTGTGCGCGAAGGCGTTGCGTCCGACGTACGGCTGATCGGGGTCGGGGACGGTGTTGGTGAGCTCGTCGACGAAGTGCGCGGTCTCGGTCAGCAGCCGCAACCGGTCGGCCGGCACGCAGTCGTAGCCGAGCTTCAGCTGTAACGCGGGCAGGATCGAGACCAGGTTCGCGTTCCCGCAACGCTCGCCGTAGCCGTTGATCGTTCCCTGGACCATTCGCGCGCCGGCCTCGACCGCAGCCAGCGAGTTCGCGACCCCGCACTCCGCGTCGTTGTGCGTGTGGATCCCGACCTCCGCCCGCTCACCCAGCTCGGCGACCACCGCGGCGGTCGCCTCGGCGACCTGCGTGGGCAGGGTCGAGCCGTTGGTGTCGCAGAGCGTCACGTTCTCGGCCCCGGCCGCGACCGCCGCCCGCAGGCACTCGAGGGCGTAGCCGCGATCCTCGCGCCAGGCGTCGAAGAAGTGCTCGGCGTCGTAGACCACCCGCTTGCCCTCGGCGCGGGCGAAGTTGACCGAGTCGACGATCATCGCCAGGTTCTCCTCGGGCGAGGTCCTGGTCACCTTGTCGAGGTGAAGCGCCCACGTCTTTCCCACCAGGGTCACGACCGGGGCCGCGCACGAGACCAGATCGCGCAACGCCGGGTCGTCCTCGGCGGCGAGCCCGCGGCGGCGAGTCATACCGAACGCGCAGACGAGCGTGCGCTCCAGCTCGACCTCGGCGAGCAGCCGGAAGACCTCGGCCTCCTTCGGGTTCGAGCTCGGAAAGCCGGCCTCGACGAAGCCGATCCCGAGCCGGTCCAGTGCCTTCACGACGCGGACCTTCTCCGCGGCCGAGAGCGACATCCCCCCTCCCTGCATGCCGTCGCGGAGGGTGGTGTCATAGAGCTGTACGTCGGTCATTTGATGCCTCTCTGAGTCCGGGTTACGAGCGAGCGATGTGCGCGGGGCCTGCCGCGCTGGCCGCGGGCCGCTAGGCGGTCGCGGCGGCGCTAATTCGCTCGATGGTCCCGATCTGCGGCATCGTCAGCCGGTGACCTTACCGCCTATCGGCGCCTCAACAGCGGCGCGGCTCGGCTTCGTTCCTTCGGAACTCCGCCTCACAGGTTCGACCAAGTCCAGCCATTCCGCGTACTCGGGGGCGCGCCCGTGCAGGGCGTCCTCGAACTTCGCCTGGATCTGCAGCGTCGCCTCGCCCGGGTCGCCCAGCTCGTGACCGTCGATCTCGCGTACCGGCACCAGCTCTGCGGCGGTGCCGCAGAGGAAGGCCTCATCGGCGAGGTAGAGCTCCGAGCGGGCGACGTCGCGCTCAACGACCTTGTAGCCGAGGTCTGCGGCAATCTGGATGACCGACTTGCGGCTGATCCCGTCGAGGATGGACGACGTGTGCCCGGGGGTCACCAGCTGGCCCTCGCGGACGATGAACAGGTTCTCGCCCGAGCCCTCGCAGACGAGCCCGTTCTCGTCGAGCAGGATCGCCTCGTCGAATCCCGACTGCGCGGCCTCCGTCTTCGCCAGGATCGAGTTCAGATACTGCCCCGTGGCCTTCGCGTGCGGGATAAGTCCCGCGGGCGAGATCCGCCGCCAGGACGAGACCTTGGCCCGGACGCCGCGCCGCTTGCCCTCCTCCCCGAGGTAGGCGCCCCAGGGCCAGACGGCGATCATGACGTCGACCGGGGCGTTCGGCGCGTACAGCCCCATCTCCCCGTAGCCGCGGAAAGCGAGCGGGCGGATGTAGCAGCTCTCGAGCCCGTTGCGGCGGATCAGCTCGTGGGTCGCGCTTCGGAGCTGCTCGCGCTCATACCCGAGCGGCAGGTGGTACAGCTCGGCCGACGCGGCGAGGCGGTCCAGGTGCTCACGATGGCGAAAGATCGCGGGCCCGCCCTCGGTCGCGTAGCAGCGGATGCCCTCGAAGACGCCGGTCCCGTAGTGAAGCCCGTGGCTGAGAACGTGGACCTGGGCATCGTCCCACGCGACGAAATCGCCGTTCATCCAGATCCACTCGGACTTCTCCACCTTGGCTCTCCCTGTCGTCGGTTGCTGTCCCAGTCCAGTATTGCCCGAAATCATCGCACCTGCTGCTTCCGCCGCTAAAGCGGCTCACCACCTACCTGCTCAGCTCCGCAAGCACGGCGTCGGTCATCTCCGCGGTTCCGACCTCGACCTCGGCCGGCAGGTCGGACATCGGCGGCGTGTCGGAGCCGACCCAGGCGAGATCCGGCGTCCGCAGGCCCTTCGCCAGCGCCGCCTCGACCGCCGCGTCCACCGCCGCCGCGTCGTCGGGCATGCCGAGACCGTGCCGCAGCATCAGGGCGGCCGACAGGAAGGTGGCGAGCGGGTTGGCGATCCCCTTGCCGGCGATGTCGGGCGCCGAGCCGTGCACCGGCTCGAACAACCCCGGGCCCCCCTCGCCGAGGCTCGCCGACGGCAACATCCCGAGGGAGCCGGTGAGCATCGCGGACTCGTCGCTGAGGATGTCGCCGAACATGTTCTCGGTCAGGATCACGTCGAAGCGCGCCGGCTCGGCGACGAGCTGCATCGCGGCGTTGTCGACCAGCAGGTGGTCGAGCTCCACGTCGGAGTAATCGGTCGCGACGCGCTCAACGGTCTCCCGCCACAGGCGCGAGGTCTCCAGCACGTTCGCCTTGTCGACCGAGGTCACCCTCCCCTCGCGCTCGCGCGCGGCGTCGAAGCCGACGCGCGCGATGCGCTCGATCTCGGCGACCGAGTACTCGCAGGTGTCGAAGGCGCGCCCGCCGTCGCGGCCCGATTCGCCGAAGTAGATGCCCCCGGTGAGCTCGCGGACTACGAGCAGGTCGGTGCCGCGGATCCGCTCCTCGCGCAGCGGGCTCGCGAGCACGAGCGCCGCGCTCGGCTTCACCGGTCGCAGATTCGCGTAAAGGCCGAGGCCCTTGCGCAAAGCCAGCAGGCCCTGCTCGGGGCGCGGCGCGTCGGGGTCGGTGGTGTCCCACTTGGGGCCTCCGACGGCCCCGAGCAGCACCGCGTCGGCCTCCCGACAGGCCTCGAGCACCTCGTCGGCGAGGGCGATCCCGTGGGCATCGATCGAGGCGCCGCCGACGAGCCGCTCGTCGATTTCGAAGTCGCCCAGCACGTCGAGCACGCGACGGGCCGCGGCGACGATCTCCGGGCCGATCCCGTCGCCGGGAAGCGTGACGATGCGGCGCGCCAACTACTCGGGCCTTCGGGCGGAGATGTTGAGCCGGACGTAATCGAGCACGAGTGGCCGCGGCATCGAGCCCAGCACCGCGTCGACGAACTCGTCGTGGAGATGCTCGGGCAGCCGCTCGAGCTGCCGAGCGAGGCCGGACGCGCGCACGAACGGCGCCGGCTCCGACGGCGCGTAGGAGCGGTTGTCGAGCCACACCGGCTTCGCGTCGAACCCGGCCCGGGCGAGCCGCGCCTGGGTGTCGCCCACCGACGCGAAGTTGTAGGTCGCCGGGATCCCACGCAGATACTGCGAGAAGCGCTCGTCGCCCTCGGCCGACTCGATCGCGCGGACGAACTCGGCCACGTTGTCCTGGCCGCCGCACTGCGCCTCGACGGCCCCGCCGGGCCGCAGGGCCGCGAACAGGCGGGCGAAGAGACGGTCGTGGTCGAGGATCCAGTGGAAGGTGGCGTTGGAGAAGATCGCGTCGACGTCGCGGTCGAGGTCGAGGTCGAGCAGGTCGCGGACCTCGAGCTCGACCCGCTCATCGCGGCCGATCGCCTCGCGAGCCTTGGCGATCATCGACGGCGCCGCGTCCACGCCGATCACCCGGCCCTCGGGAAGCCGCTCGAGCAGCAGCTTCGTCACCCGGCCGCTGCCGCAGCCCGCGTCGAGCACGGTCTCGTCGCCGCGAAGGTCGAGTCGGGCGAGCACCTCGCGCCCCCACTCCTCCTGCACCTCGGCGACGCGATCGTACGTAACAGCGTCCCAGTCGGTCACGGTCAAAGGCTCCTGGTGTCTGCGCCCCGGGGCGGTGCCGCGGCCTCGAACGCGTCGATGGCGGCGGCCGACTGCAGCGTGATCCCGATGTCGTCGAGCCCGTTTCGCAGCCGGTGCTTGGCCTCCTCGTCGATCTCGAAGCGCACGACCCCGCCGCGATAGTCGACGGTCTGGTCGTCGAGGTCGATCCGGGCGGCGCCGGCCTCGGCGATCCCACGGCACTCGGCCTCGTCGAGGATCACCGGCAGCAGCCCGATCTTCATGCAGTTGCCGTAGAAGATGTCGGCGAACGAGGGCGCGATCACGGCCTCGAAGCCGAAGTCCTGAAGCGCCCACGGGGCGTGCTCGCGCGAGGACCCGCAGCCGAAGTTGGGCCCGGTCACGAGAATCGGGTTGGGCTCGAGCTCGATCTCGCCGTCGCGGATCCAGTCGTAGAACAGGAACTCTCCGAACCCGGTTCGCTCGACCCTCTTTAGGAACTGCTTCGGGATGATCTGGTCGGTGTCCACGTCGGCGCGCTCGAGCACCGAGACCCCGCCCTCGATCACGTCCACGGGGTTCATCCCCACTCCCGGATGTCGACGAACGTACCCTCGATGGCGGCCGCCGCGGCCATCTTCGGCGAGACGAGGTGCGTCCGGCCCCCCTTGCCCTGGCGGCCCTCGAAGTTGCGGTTCGAGGTCGATGCACAGCGC
Source organism: uncultured Solirubrobacterales bacterium (assembly GCA_963729075.1). GTDB lineage: Bacteria > Actinomycetota > Thermoleophilia > Solirubrobacterales > 70-9 > WHSW01. The sequence goes on from CAVSMU010000010.1 coordinate 224,830, forward strand.
TCCCCCGGGCTCAGGATGTCCGGGTTCATGCCCAGGCACATCGAACAGCCGGCGCTGCGCCAGTCGAAGCCCGCCGCGCGGAAAACCTCGTCGAGACCCTCGGACTCGGCCTGCGCCTTGACCCGGGTCGAGCCCGGAACGACCATGGCGCTGAGCGTGTCGGCGACGCGCCGCCCCGCGACCATCGATGCCGCCTCGCGCAGGTCACCGATACGCGAGTTGGTGCACGACCCGATGAACACGCGGTCGAGCGGGATCTCGCGGATCGCGCGGCCCGGCTCGAGGTCCATGTAGCGCAGCGCGCGCTCCTCGGTCTCCGTCGAGGGCTCGGGGACGACGCCGGTGACCTCGACCACCTGCCCGGGATTCGTCCCCCAGGTGACCATCGGCGAGATCGAGGCGGCGTCGATGTCGACCTCCGTGTCGAAGGCGGCACCGTCGTCGGTCGGCAGCTCACGCCAGCCGGCGATGGCCGCGTCGAGGTCCGCGGGCGAGGCGCGGCGACCCTCGACCCAGGTGAAGGTGGTCTCGTCGGGGGCGATCATCCCGGCACGACCTCCGCCCTCGATCGTCATGTTGCAGATCGTCATCCGGTTCTCCATCGAGAGGCCCTGGATCGCCTCCCCTGCGTACTCGACCGCGTGCCCGGCCATGCCGCTGGTTCCGAGCTGCCCGATCGTCGCCAGGATCAGATCCTTCGCGGTGACACCCGGGCCCGCGGCGCCCGAGTAGCAGATCCGCATCGTCCGCGGTCGCGCCTGCACCAGGCACTGGGTCGCGAGCACGTGCTCGACCTCTGAGGTCCCGATCCCGAACGCGAGGGCTCCGAAGGCGCCGTGCGTGGAGGTGTGGCTGTCCCCGCAGACGATCGTCAGACCCGGCTGCGTGAGTCCCAGCTCGGGCCCGATCACGTGGACGATGCCCTGGTTCTCGGAACCGAGCGAGTGGATCGGCACGCCGAACTCGGCGCAATTTCGCTCCAGGGTCTCGACCTGAACCCGCGAGAGCTCGTCCGCGATCAGGCGCGCCGTCGGCGTGCCGTCGGTGGGCACGTTGTGGTCGGCGGTCGCGATGGTCCGGCCCGGGCGACGCACGCGGCGGCCCTCGAGCCGCAGCCCGTCGAACGCCTGCGGCGACGTTACCTCGTGGACGAGGTGCAGGTCGATGTAGATCAGCCCGTCCGCGACCTCGTGGGCGTCCCAGATCTTGTCGAACATCGTGCGTGCCACATCAGGCGCCTCAACAGCGGCGCGGCTCGGCTTCGCTTCGCTCCGCCTCACATCAGGCGCCTCAACGGCGGCGCGGCTCGGCTTCGCTTCGCTCCGCCTCACATCAGGCGCCTCAACGGCGGCGCGGCTCGGCTTCGCTTCGCTCCGCCTCACATCAGGCGCCTCAACGGCGGCGCGGCTCGGCTTCGCTTCGCTCCGCCTCACTGTTACCCCCTGCGCAGGCCGGCCGCGACGACGGCGAGGAATTCGGCGGCGGCGTCACCGTGATTTTCGAACTGGTGCTCGAGGTCGGCGTCGAAGGTGACGCTGTCGCCTGCGGCGAGGGCGTGGCGCTCGCCGTCGATGAGCAGGGTCACCGATCCCCGGAGCACGAAAGCGGTCTCGCGCGACCCGGGCTCGTGCAGCGGCGGGTCGCCGGGGCGGGCCGTGGCCGCGCCGGGCGCCAGCGTGTGCACCGAGACGTCTGCTCGCTGGCCGGGCAGCGGAGGGGTCAGCTCCTCGGTCCGGTGGCCGCGGCGCTCGCGCGAGCGGCGCTCGCCGGCGCGGGCGACGACGACGTGGCCGTCCTCGTCGAGGCGCAGGAGCTGCGAGAGCGTCAACTCGAGCCCGGCGGCGATCCGCTCGGCGACGGCGAGGGTCGGGCTGGTCTCGCCGCGCTCGACCTGCGACAGCATCGGCGCCGAGACGCCGCTCCGCGCGGCCAGGTCGCGCAGGGAGAGGTCCATGGCCTCGCGCAGCGCGCGGATCCGCACCCCGACGGTCCCATCCTGGGTCGCGACCGCGTTCACCGGCTGTACGCTATCACGTACGAACGTTTCGTAATCCTCGCTACTCGCCGACCGGGCGGACCATCATCTCGTTGACCGAGACGTGCCGCGGCTGGGAGACGACGTAGACCACCGCACGCGCGATGTCGTCGGCCTCGAGGACCTTGCCGATCCGCTCCCGCGCCTGCTCCAGGCGCTCGACGATCATCGGGTTGCGGTTGTGTCCCTGGAGCTCGGTGTCGACGTAGCCCGGCTCGATGCAGCTGACGCGGACGCCGATGTGCTGACCCTCCTGTCGCAGCGCCTCCGAGAACCCGACCACGCCCCACTTGGTCATGTTGTAGGCGGCGAGCCCCATCCTCGCGGTTCTCCCGGCGACCGAGGCGACGTTGACGATGTCGCCCCCACCGCCGTCGCGCATCACGGGCACCGCGGCGTGGGTGCAGTAGAGCAGCCCGAGCAGGTTCACCTCGACCATACGCCGCCATTCGTCCGTCTCGGCCCCCTGGACGAGTCCGAGCAGCATCACGCCGGCGTTGTTGACCAGGCAGTCGAGGCCGCCGAGCGCGTCGGTCGCGTCGGCGACCAGCGACCGGGCCTGCGCCTCGTCGGCGACGTCCGCCTCGACCGCGACCGCGCGGCCACCCGCGTCGTCGATCCGCTCGACGAGCGCGTCGAGCCGGTCCTTGCGGCGCGCCGCGAGCGCCACCGCGGCTCCCTCGGCCGCCATCGCCGCCGCCGTCGCCTCGCCGATCCCCGACGACGCTCCGGTGATCAGGGCCTTGCGTCCGTCGAGCGCGCCCATGCGACGCACTCTATCGGCGTCCCTCGCCGGGGCCCGGGCTACGGCCCCGGCGTCGCCGGCTCGCTCGCCGCGTCGGCGGTGACGCCCTCGGCCTCGCGGATCGCCGCGCCCTCGAGGGCGTTCGACAGCGCGCGCACGTACGCCCGCGCCGAGGCCTCGAGGATGTCGGTGGCCACGCCCTGGCCGCTTGCGAGTCGCCCGTGGGCGCGCAGCATCACCGTCACCTCGCCGAGCGCGTCCTCGCCCTCGGTCACCGCGGAAACCGTGTACTGGCGCAACTCGGACTCGACGCCGGTCGCGGCGCGGATCGCGCCGAAGATCGCGTCCACGGGACCGTCGCCGGCGGACTCGCCCACCTTCTCCGAGTCGTCCGGCATCGTGATCGCGACCTTGGCACGGGGCTCGCGGCGGGTCGAGGCCTCCACGTCGAACCAGGCGAGCTCGTAACGGGCGGAGCCCTCGCGGACCTGATCGGAGACGATCGCCTCGAGGTCCAGGCCCGTCACCTGCTTCTTGCGATCGGCGATCTCCTTGAACTGCTTGAACGCCTGGTTGAGGGCGCTGCCCTCGACCTTGAAGCCGAGTTGCTCGAGCGCGTCGCGGAGGGCATGGCGACCCGAGTGCTTGCCGAGCACGATCGAGTTCGAGTCGAGGCCGATGTCGCGTGCATCCATGATCTCGTAGGTGCTGCGCTCCTTGAGCACGCCGTCCTGGTGGATTCCGGACTCGTGGGCGAACGCGTTGCGGCCGACCACTGCCTTGTTGGGCTGCACCGCGTAGCCGGTGAACCGCGAGACCATGCGGCTCGTCCGCGCGAGCTCGCGGGTGTCGAGTGCCGTGTCGAGCCCGTGCTCGTCGCCGCGCGTGCGGAGCAGCATCACGATCTCCTCCAGCGAGCAGTTGCCGGCTCGCTCGCCGATCCCGTTGACCGCGCACTCGACCTGGCGCGCCCCGGCGCGCAGCCCGGCGTACGAGTTCGCCACCGCGAGGCCCAGGTCGTCGTGGCAGTGCACCGAGAGCTCGACCGTGCGCAGCTCGGGCGCGAGCTCGTAGAGGCGGGCGAAGTACCGGGCGTACTCCTCCGGCGTCGTGTAGCCGACCGTGTCGGGAATGTTGATCACGGTCGCGCCCTCGGCGACGGCGATCGCGCAGACCTCGGCCGTGAACTCCACCTCGGCCCGGGTCGCGTCCATCGGCGAGAACTCGACGTCCTCGGTGTACGACTTCGCCAGCGCCACCGCCGCCTTGGCCTGGCCCTTGACGTCCTCGCGAGTCGTCCGGAGCTGATGCTCGATGTGGATGTCCGAGGTCGAGATGAACGTGTGGATGCGCGGCCGCTCGGCTTCTTTGATGGCGCCCCAGGCGGCGTCGATGTCGGCCTTGTGCGTGCGCGCGAGCCCGCAGATCACCGGCCCCTGGACGTCGCGCGAGATCGCCTGCACCGCCTCGAAATCACCGGGTGAGGTGATCGGGAAGCCGGCCTCGATCACGTCGACGCCGAGCCTGGCGAGCTGCTGAGCGATCTCGACCTTCTCCTGCGTGTTGAGCGAGATCCCGGGCGACTGCTCGCCGTCGCGCAGCGTGGTGTCGAAGATGTGGACCTGTTCGGCCATCCTGGCCTCCTCCTAGGTAAAACGAGTGACTGCTGCTGTCTCGCGGCTGTCGCGCCGCCCGGCGATTACTCCCCCCGCAGGGGGAGGAGAAGGAGAAGGGCCAGGCTTTGGAGCCGCTGGGTCATCCGTTGACGACGCAGGGTAGCGCACGATCGCGGCGAAACGGTGCCCGGAGCTTCCGATGACCGCGTCGCGCATAGAGGCCCGCGCCGTGTTCAAGGTCGCAGCGATCCTGCTGCTCGCGATCGGCGTCGCGCTGCTGCTCGAGCATGTGGTCGTGGAAGTGCGGGAGACGATCCGGTGGATCTTCGCCTCGATCTTCCTCGCGCTCGCCTTGAGTCCGGCGGTCGAGCTCGTCATGCGACCGAAGATCCGCGGGCGGTCGCTGCCCCGCTGGCTCGCGATCCTGGTCGCCTATGTCGCGTTCTTCGCGCTGCTCGCCTTCCTGGTCGTCGTGGTGATCCCGCCGATCATCCGCGAGATCGAGAAGCTCGGCTCGCAGCTCCCCACGTACGTCAAGGACTTCGAGCAGTGGGCAGAAAACAACGACGAGTTCCGCGAGCTCAACGACAAGTTCAACATCACCCACCTGCTCAGCCAGGAGGTATCGCAGCTCCCATCGAAGCTCGGCGACGCCGCCGACGGCCTCAAGGACATCTCGGTCGGCCTGCTCAACAACCTCGTCGGGGCGATCATCGTGATCACACTCTCCTATTTCCTGCTCCTCGACGGCGGCAGGCAGTGGGAGCGCGCGACCGGGCGCCTGCGCGAGTCGCATCGCGAGCGGGTCCGCCGCGCCGGCGAGCGGATCGCGAAGATCGTCCGCTCCTACGTGACGGTCAACCTCACCCTCGCTGTGCTCGCCGGCGTGTTCACCTGGCTGGTGCTGGAGCTGCTCGGTGTCGACCTGGCGGTCCCGCTCGCAGTCCTGGTGGCGATCCTCGACCTCGTGCCGCTGATCGGCTTTACGATCGGCGGTCTGCTGGTCGCGATCGTCGCCGCCATCCACGACTTCCCCGTCGCGCTCATCGTGTGGGGCGTGGCGTTCCTGATCTACCAGCAGGTCCAGGACCGCGTGATCCAGCCGATCTTCTACAAGAACGCCGTCCGGATTCACCCGGTGGTCGCCATCGCCGCGGTGCTCGCCGGAGCCCAGCTGGCCGGCATCCTCGGTGCCCTGCTGGCGATCCCGGTCGCCGCCGCGCTGGGGGTGATCTACGACGAGCTCTGGCCCGCGGTCGCCGACCCCGACGTCGACGACGTCGAGGGCTCGGAGGATGAAGGCGGAGACGACTCCCCCGAGCCGGCCCCCTCGCCGGCCGCGTAGCGGGCGCGTGAGCGCTCGAGCCTGCGGTCCCCGTGCGGAATCAGCCTCCGCCGCCGGTAGAAGAGCCGCGCCCAGAGCGACTGCGGTTTCGCCAGCCGGAACGCCGGGATGACGCCCGTCACCGGCACGACGATGCTGGCCAGCGCCCAGCCGAGCTTCGCCTTGGCCGCGTTCACGAAGGCGAGCAGGATCCCGAGGAGGCCGATGGCGCCGACGGCCGTGAAGACGCCGTCCTTGACGTCGTCGGCGAGCCGGACCCAGACGCTGAAGCTCACCAGCGCCACCCCCGCGAGCCCGGCGGCGATGATCATCGCGTCCACCGACTTGCGCCCGTCCTTCTCCCAGTAGACGTCCTTCAGCTCGAGCCAGAGCGCGAACTCGTCCAGGGTGAGGCCGACGCCGATGCCGAAGAACACTGCGAGGATCTCCCGCCACGGCGACGCCGGGGAATGGACCACGCCGATGTACCCGAAGATCATCATCGCGAAGATCCCCCACACGAGATGGTGGACGTGGGTCCCGCCCACATCGACGTTGCCCGGCCACCAGCTCACCTGCGCGCGGATCATGTGCGTGCTGAAGCGGATGAACCCGAAGGTGCCCACCATGGCGACGAAGAAGAGGAACGCCGCGAGGCGCCCGCTGTGGACGATCTCGTGATGGAACTCGCTGCCGACGGTGGCGAGCGTCGAGAGCATTTCCGCAACCTAGCGCCGGCGCCGGTCGGCGGGGGGCGTACGCGTCAGCCGGGGACCAGCACGACCTTGCCGATGTTGCGCCGGTCGGCGATGAACCGGTGGGCTTCGGCCGCCCGCTCGAATGGGAAGCTCTCCGCGACGACCGGATCGAACTCGCCGGCGGCGAGCCCGCCGCTGAGCGGTTCGAGCACCCGGTCGAGGCCCTCGGCGTCCCACCACTTGAGCATGTTGAGCCCGAAGACGCCCTTGTTCTCGTTCATGACCTGGAGGCTCTTCCACCAGGGCATCGTCGCGAGCGGCATCCGCGCGAGGCTGCGCAGCACCGCCGCCACGTCGCGGCGGTCGCCGGTCTGCGCCTCGGAGAGCCCGTACATCACCAGTCGGCCGCCCGGGCGGAGGATCGCGTAGTCCTTGCGAAAGCTCGACGGCCCGACCGCGTCGATGATGAGGTCGAGGCCGACGCCGCCCGTGATCCGCATCGCCTCCTCGGCGAAGTCCAGGTTCCGGTAGTCGATCGGGTGCGCGACGCCCTGCGCGCGGATCGCGTCGTGCTTCGACGCCGACGCGGTGCCGAAGATCTCGGCCCCGATCCCCTTCGCGACCTGCGTCGCGGCGATCCCGACCCCGCCGGCGGCAGCGTGGATCAGCAGCCGCTCGCCCGACTTGAGCCCGCCCATGATCACGAGCGCCGCGTATGCAGTCGCGTAGTTGACCGGAAACGCGGCCCCCTGCTCGAAGCCGAGCGCATCCGGAAGCGGGAGCACCTGGTCCGCGGGGACGCTGACCAGCTCCGCGTACCCGCCGAAGCGGGTGCCGGCGAGCACCCGGTCGCCGACCGAGTACGAGTCGGTCCCCTCCCCCACGCTCTCGACCTCGCCGGCGACCTCGTAGCCGACCACGCAGGGCGGCGAGGGAGCGTCCGGGTAGATCCCCGAGCGCGCCATCAGGTCGGCGAAGTTGATCCCCGCGGCCCGCACGGTGATTCGGACCTCCCCGGGCCGGACTGCCGGCTCCGGGCGGTCCTCGACCCGCAGCACCTCCGGTCCGCCGTGGCGGGTGATCACGACTGTCTTCACGGGGCGAGCCTATCCGGCGGGCGCGCCTGCCGGAGCGGCTACACCAAACCCCCTCGACGCGTGAACCGGGCGAGTCAGGTAGGGGTCGGGGGGCATCGCCGCGAGCCGCCTCGTTCGTTGTCACGTTGGCGCAGCAACACCACACGAAGGGCTCAGCTGCCGGTCCGTGTTGAGTTCGCGACGCATATCGACGCTAACGCCACACGAAGCGATCCTCCGCCGCTCGGTGTGGCGTTGCCGCACGGACCGCCGATCCCTCACCCCTACCTGACCGTCACACGCACCGGCCGCACGCCTACAAATCCACCCCGCGCCCGATGTAGAACCCCTCGTCTGAAGCGATCTCCTCGATCACTGCGTCGGGCACGGGGCCGTCCGTCGTGAGCGCCATCACGGCCTCGTCGCCGCTCGCCTCGGCTCCGACTGCGGCCGAGACGATGTTCACGCCGTGCTCGCCGAAGGCGCCGCCGACGCGGCCGATCATGCCCGGCTGGTCGACGTAGCGGAAGATCGCGATGTGGTCGGCGAACGGCATGTAGAAGCTCTGCCCCCAGACTCCCACCAGATAGGGGATGTTGCGCGCGCCGAAGCCGGTGCCGGCAACCTCGACGTCGCCGACCCGGACCTTGATCAGCTCGGTGAAGTCGTCGGAGGCTAGCTCGGAGAGCTCGGTCAGCTCGATGCCGCGCTCCTCGGCCATCGCGGGGGCGTTGACCAGGTTGACCGGCTCCTCGGTGTGGCCGGAGAGGATCCCGACGAGGACCGCGATCCCGAGCAGACGCGTGTCGTGGTCGGCGATCCGGCCGTGGAACTCGACCTCGACCCGGTCGATCGCGCCGTTGCCGACGCCCTGGGCGAGCCGGCCGAGCTTCTCGCACAGGGGCACGAACGGCGCCAGAGCCTCCATGGCCTCGGGCCGAACCGCCGCGATGTTCACGGCGTTCGTGACCACGTCGCCAGTGAGCGCCGCCCGGACCTGCTCGGCGGTCACGATCCCGGCCCGGTCCTGGGCCTCGGCGGTCGAGGCGCCGAGGTGCGGGGTGACGACGACGTCGTCGCGCTCGAACAGCGGGTGGTCGGTGAACGGCTCCTCGGGGAACACGTCGAGCGCCGCTCCGGCGACCTGCCCGGATTCGAGCCCCGCCTGGAGGGCACCGAGGTCGACGAGCTCGCCACGGGCACAGTTGACGATCCGGACCCCGTGGCGCATGGCGGCGATCGCGTCCGACCCGATCCACCCGACCGTGTCGGGTGTCTTCGGCAAGTGGATCGTGATCACGTCGGCGCGCCGGTAGAGCTCGTCGCTCGTCGCCACTCCCTCGACGCCGAGCTCGCGAAAGCGCTCGGCGGAGACGAACTTGTCGAACGCGATCACCTCCATGTCGAAGGCCTGCGCGCGCTTGGCGACGAGCTGGCCGATGCGGCCGAAGCCGATCACGCCCAGCGTCTTGCCGTAGAGCTCGTTGCCGCCATAGCGCGACCGCGCCCATTCCCCGGCGACCAGGGAGCCGTGTGCCTGGGGAACGTTGCGGCACAGCGCCAGCGCCAGCGCCAGCGTGTGCTCTGCGGCGGCGATCGAGTTCGACTCGGGCGCGTTGGCCACGATGATGCCGCGCTTCGTCGCAGCCTCGATGTCGACGTTGTCGACCCCTGTGCCCGCGCGGCCGATCACCTTTAGGCGCTCCGCGCGCTCGATCAGATCGGCGTTCAGCTTCGTCGCCGAGCGGATCAGGATCGCGTCGAAGTCGGCGATCCGGTCGGCGAGCTCGGCGTCCGACATCTCGAGCCCGAGCTCGACGTCGAACTCGTTGCGGAGCAGGTCGACGCCGGCATCGGTGATCTTCTCCTTGACGAGGACCCGCGGCACCGGGTCGGTGAGCGTGCGCTCTGCGGCCACCGCTAGCTCGCGACTGGCTCGGGCACCGCGCCCGCATCCGCGAACACGCGCTGCGCCGCCCCCGCGCCCGCTCCCGGCTCGACGTCGGCCCCGAGGTCGCGCAGCGCCATCTCGAGCGCGGTCAATGCGATCACGATGTCGAAGCCGCCGTAGTAGCCGCAATGGGCGATGCGGACGATCCCGCCCTGCAGGTGGCCCTGCCCGCCGGCGACCGTGACCCCGTAGCGGTCGCGCATCAGCTTCGGCACCCGGGCGCCGTCGATCTCGTCCGGTAGCCGCACGGCCGTGACCACGTTCGCGTCGGGATCGTCGGCGCCGAAGCGCTCGAGGCCGATCGCCTCGATCCCCGCCCGCGCCGCACGGGCGAGGATGGCGTGGCGCTCGAACACCGTCTCAAGTCCCTCTTCCAGGATCATCCCCAGCGCCACGTCGAGGGCCATGAACAGGGTCACGGCCGGGGTGAACGCGGTGGCCGGCGGCTGCTTCGCCTGACCGGCAGCGGTCTTCGCCCAGTCGAAGTAGAAGCGCCCGGCAGGCCGCTCGGCGGCGAGCGCCATAGCGCGCTCGGAGACTGAGGCGAAGGCGAGCCCGGGCGGGCACATGAGCGACTTCTGCGAGCCCGACACGACCACGTCGACCCCCCACTCGTCCTGCGGCAGGTCGACGGCACCGAGGCCCGAGATCGCGTCGACGCAGAGCACGGCGTCGTGGGCGCGTGCGACCTCGTTGAGGGCGCGGATGTCGTTGACCACCCCGGTCGAGGTCTCGGACTGGGTGACGAACACAGCCTGCGGGCTCGCGGGGAGCGCGGCGATGGCGGCGTCGAGGCGCTGGGGGTCGACCTTCTCGCCGTACTCGAACTCGACGTGCGTGGTCGCCGCTCCGTACGCGTCGCACATCTGGGCCCAGCGCTCGCCGAACTTGCCGCACGAGGCGGCCACGGCCGTATCTCCGGGCCGGATCAGGTTGGCGACCGCCGCCTCCATCGCCCCGGTCCCCGAGGCCGCGAAGCAGAGCACCGGGTTGCGGGTCTGGAAGATCCGGGGCAGGCGCTCGAGGCAGCGCGCGTAGACCTCGACGAAGGCGGGGGCGCGGTGGTAGAGGATCGGCTCGGCCATCACCTGTGAGACACGCGGCGGCAGCGGCGTCGGGCCGGCGGTCAGCATGTACTGCTTCGCGAAGATGTCGGCGGGGTCGCCCATCGCGGGTCTCAGGATACGGACGGAGGGCGCGGAAGCATACGATGCGCTCGATGGCGATCGCGAACGGCGACGGCTACTCGGTCGGCCACCTCGACGACCTCGGCGAAGGGCCCGGCTTCCGCAAGATCAGGCCCGAGCTCGACGTGACCGAGTTCGGAGTGAACGCCATCGTGCTCCCCGCCGGGATCGAGACCGGCTTTCATATGCACGACCGCCAGCAGGAGCTCTACTTCGTTCACTCGGGCCGGGTCGAGATCGAGTTCACCGACGGCGAGGTGCACGAGCTCGGCCCGGGCGGCCTGGCGCGCGTGAACGCGCCCGTCCCGCGCCTGGTCCGCAACCGGGGACCCGAGGAGGCGGTCTACGTGGTCATCGGCGGGGAGGGCGGCTACGTCGGGCGCGACGGCAAGCAGCCCGAGGGCGAGGACGGGCGCGCCCGCCCGATCGAGTGAGGCGGAGTCCGAAGGACGAAGCCGAGGTCGGCCGCCGTTGAGGCCGCTGGTTCAGTGACCGCCCACACCGCGTACCTGACCTTCGAGACCAACGAGCGGCGCGAGTTCGTCCGGATCACCGACGAGGTCCAGGCGGCAGTCGACGAGTCCGGGATCGCCGAGGGCATGGTCCTGGTCTCGGCGATGCACATCACGGCCGGGGTCTGGATCAACGACGATGAACCCGGGATCCAGGCCGACGCGCTCGAATGGCTCGACAAGCTGGCGCCTCCGTCCTGGAGCGAGCCGTCGAACGACGTCGCGCGAGCGCTGTCGCCCGACCCGGGCGACTACCGGCACCACCGCGGCGGCGAGGACAACGGGGACGCGCACCTGAAGAACCTGCTCGTCCACCACCAGGTGATCGTCCCGGTGACCGAGGGCCGGCTCGACCTCGGTCCCTGGCAGGCGATCTTCTACGTCGAGTTCGACGGCCGCCGCCGCAAGCGGCTGGTCATCAAGGTGCTGGGCGAGTAGCCCGCGGCCTCATTCCTCCCAGACGAAGGGCGGGTAGCGGTCGACCATGAAGTAGGCGTAGGCCGCGCCGCGCGTCTGCCAGCGGAACGGGATCAGGATGAAGTCGAACATCCCCTTCGGAAGCTCCTTCGTGAACAGGATCACGAAGATTCCGATGAAGGCGACGATCCCGGCCACGGTAACGAGCACGCCCGCGACGATCAGGTACGGGATCGCGAGCAGCCACTGCACCAGCGGGCGCCAGTTGTCGATGTGCTCGGGATAGTCGATCTCGAACGTGGCCGGATAGGACGGGTCCTCATCGAGTGTGAAGGGCGGGTACTCGTCCCTGAGCAGGTACACGTAGGCGGTCACCCGCCAACTCCAGCGAATGACGCCGGCGACGAAGTCGTACATCCCGCGGGGATAGCGGCCTGTGAACAGGACCGCGAAGAAGGCGACGATCTTGACGAAGACCACGCCGATCGCGAGGAAGATGAGGACGATGTAGTGGGGGAACGCCAGCAGCCATTTGACCAGGGGCAGGAAGCGGTGGTACTCGTCCTGGCGCTCCGCCTCGAGCCGTACCGGGTACGCGCCGGGCGCGGGCCCCCCTGGAGCCGGCGGTGGCTCGGGCGGCGGCTGCTCGGGCGGCGGTGGCGTGGGCGTGGATGCTTCCATGGGTCTCCCCCCGGGTCAACGCGTTTGCAGCGGCATCCTCTCACGCCGACCGGACCGCGGAGCCCCGGCGGCGCGGCGGCGAGCGCGTTCTTGCAGCGCCTAGAACTCCTGGTCGATCCAGGGCATCATCGAGCGCAGGTCCTTCCCCACCGCCTCGATCTGGTGCCCGGCCGCCTCGTCGCGCATCCGGTTGAAGTTCTCGGCTCCCGCGCGGTTCTCGGCGATCCACTCCTTCGCGAACTCGCCCGACTGGATGTCCGCGAGGACCTGCTTCATCGCCTCGCGGACCTCAGGGCCGATGACCTTCGGGCCGCGGGTCATGTCGCCGTACTCGGCGGTGTTCGAGATCGAGTAGCGCATCCCCTGGACGCCCTTCTCGTACATGAGGTCCACGATCAGCTTCAGCTCGTGCAGCGTCTCGAAGTAGGCGAGGCGCGGGTCGTACCCGGCCTCGACGAGGGTCTCGAACCCCGCCCGCACCAGCTCGGTCGCGCCCCCGCACAGCACGGACTGCTCGCCGAAGAGGTCCGTCTCGCACTCGTCCTTGAACGTGGTCTCGATGATCCCGGCGCGACCGCCGCCGATCCCGCTCGCGTAGGCGAGCACGAGCTCGCGCGCGTTCCCTGTCGCGTCCTGCTCGATCGCCATCAGGCAGGGCACGCCCTTGCCCTCCTCGAACTGACGCCGGACGAGGTGCCCCGGGCCCTTCGGCGCGACCATGCCGACGTCGACCCCGGGCGGCGGCTCGATCTCACCGAAGTGGATCGAGAAGCCGTGCCCGAACATCAGCAGGTTGCCCTCGGCGATCCCGTCGCGGATCTCGGCCGCCCAGACCTCCCCCTGCTTCTCGTCGGGGAGGAGCACCATCACGATGTCGCCCCGGCTGGCGGCGTCGGCGACGTCCAGCACCTCGAGCCCGGCGGCCTCCGCCTTGCCCCGGCTCGAGGAGTCCGGCCGCAGGCCGACGACGACGTCGTATCCCGATTCCTTCAGGTTGAGGGCGTGGGCGTGTCCCTGCGACCCGTAGCCGAGGATCGCGATCGTCTTGCCCCGCAGGGCGTCGGGGTTCGCGTCGGCGTCGTAGAAGACCTTGTCGTCGGGCATGGCTGCGGGATGCTACGCGTCCGCGCCCAGCGGGCGCTTTACGAACCACTCCGTGAACTCGCGGCAGCGTCCCTCGGCGTCGAAGCGCAGCAGGAAGCAGTTGTCGTACACCTCGGCCACCGGCCCGTCCGGGCCGTCGGTGTAGGTACTCTGGCCGACGGCGACCGCGACGTCGCCGTCGATCGCGACCGCCCGGTAGGACCCGTCGTAGATCCCGGGCTCGTCGCGGCCCGACGCACCCGGGAACTCCGCCTCCTCGCGCCAGGCGGCCACGACCGAGTCGCGCCCGCGGACCGGCTCGTCGTACGGGTGGTAGCGGTACTCGACGTCGTCGGCGAAGAGGGCGCCGATCGCGTCGCGGTCATAGCTCTTCCAGGCGGCGACGTAGTCGTCGAGCCAGCGGTCGACGCCCGCGCGATCGATCATCGCAACTCCCTTCTGATCAGCTTTCCGGACGCGGTGCGCGGCAGCTCGGCGGCGAACTCGACCCGCTTCGGCACCTTGAAGCCGGCGAGCCCGGCGGCGCAGTGCTCGCGGAGCTCGTCGGCGCTCACCGAGGCGCCGTGATGAAGGACGACAACCGCGGTCACAGCCTCCTGCCACTCGGCGTCCGCCCGCCCGACGGCCGCTGCGTCGGCCACCTCGGGGTGGCGCAGGAGCACCTCCTCCACCTCGGTTGGGAGCACGTTCTCGCCGCCGCTGACGATCACGTCGCCGAGCCGATCCTCGACGTACAAAAAGCCCTCCTCGTCGATGCGCCCGAGGTCGCCGGTGTGCAGCCAGCCGTCCTCGTCGGCCGTGCCCGGGGCCACGGTGGGGCCCTGGACGAGGATCTCCCCCTCCTGGATCCGCAAATGGGTGGTGAACAGGGGCCGCCCGGCTGACCCGAGCTTGCGCCGTGCCTGCCCGGGCTCGAGCGTGCTCACCTGCGATGCCGCCTCGGTGAGCCCGTAGGTCTGGACCACCGTCGCGCCGCGACCGATCGCCTCCTCCAGCGCCTCCTCGGGCACCGGGCCGCCGCCGACCAGGACCGCGCGGAGCGGCAGCAGGTCGACGCCGGCCTCGAGCAGGCGGATCAGCTGGGTCGAGACGAGCGAGAGCAGGGTGACCCCGTCGCCCTCCAGCGACGATGCGATCCGGTCGACGTCGAAGCCGGGGTGCACGACCGCGGTGGTGCCGTAGATGACCGAGCGCATCACGATCGAGAGCCCACCGACGTGGAACAGGGGCAGGCAGCAGAGCCAGCGGTCGGTGGGCTCGACGCCGAGGTTGAACGCGGAGCCCACGGCGCTCCAGAGGTGGTTCCCGTAGGTGAGCCCGACCGGCCGCGGCCCCCCCGAGGTGCCGCTGGTCAGGATGCGACAGTGCAGCGCGTCGAGGTCGTGCTCGCCGAGCAGCGGCAAGTCGGCCTCGGTCGTCCCCAGGTCCGGGTTGCCGTTCACCGTCAGCGCCGGCGCGGCGCGCTCGAGCTCGGCGCGGCGCTCGGCCTCGTTCAGGCGGGCGTTGACGGGATAGACGACCGCGCCGAGCTTCATCAGCGCGTGCAGGAGCACGACGTACTCGATCCCCGGCGCGAGGTCGACCGCGACGGTCGCCCCCCGGCGCGCTCCGCGCGCGGCGAGCCGCCTCGCGGTCGCCGTGGCCTCGCGCTCGAGTTCGGCGTAGGTGAGCTCCAGGCCGTCGGCGATCAGCGCGCACCGATCGGGACAGGTCGCGGCGCGCTGCGAGAGCCAGTTATCGAGCTTCATCCGTCGGCCTCGCCGTCACCACTGTGGCATTGTTGCGATCCCGTGCCGACCCCGCACAAGGACGCCCCGCCCAGCAGCGAGCTCAACGCCCCGATCGAGTGGCGCGAGTCGGGCGAGTACGAGGACATCCTCTACGAGCGCGGCGAGGCCATCGCCCGGATCACGATCAACCGCCCCGAGGTCCGCAACGCGTTTCGCCCCCAGACCCTCGCGGAGCTTCGCGACGCGTTTCGCCGCGCTCGGGACGACGTCGACGTCGCCGCGGTGATCCTGACGGGCGCCGGTGAGGACGCCTTTTGCTCCGGCGGCGATCAGCGCATCCGGGGCGCCGACGGCTACATGGGCGACGACGAGGTCGCCCGGCAGGGGGTCGGTCGGCTAGACGCGGGCGACCTGCACGTCCAGATCCGGCGGATGCCGAAGCCGGTCATTGCGGGGGTGGCCGGCTACGCGGTCGGGGGTGGGCAGATCCTGCACCTCGTCTGCGACCTCTCGATCGCGGCCGACAACGCGCGCTTCGGCCAGACCGGGCCGCGGGTCGGGAGCTTCGACGGCGGGTTCGGGGCCGGGCTGCTCGCGCGCGCGGTGGGCGTCCGCAAGGCGAAGGAGATCTGGTTCCTGTGCCGGCTCTACGACGCCGAGGAGGCGCTGGACATGGGCCTCGTCAACGCCGTGGTCCCCCTCGCCGAGCTCGAGCGCACCTACGTCGCCTGGGCCCGTGAGATCGCCTCGCTCTCGCCGCTGGCGCTGCGGCTGCTGAAGTCGAGCTTCAACGCCGCCGAGGACGGGCTCACCGGCCTGCAGCAGCTGTCCCACGACGCGACGCTGCTCTTCTACATGACCGAGGAGGGCCAGGAGGGACGCAACTCCTACAAGGAGCGGCGCCGGCCGGACTTCTCCAAGTACCCCCGGCGCCCGTGAGGCGTAGCCGAACCCCGCCGCCGTTGAGGCGGCTTGTGTGAACCCCCGCATCTGGTTGATGGCGGCGCGTCCGCGGACGCTGCCCGCGGCGATCGCGCCGGTGCTCGTTGGCACCGCCGCAGCGGTCGAGGCGTCGGAGGAGATCAGGGTCGGGCCGTTCATCGCCGCCCTCATCGGCTCGATCTTCATCCAGATCGGCACCAACCTCGCCAACGACTACTCCGACGCCAAGCGCGGGGCCGACACCGCCGACCGGCTCGGCCCGGTGCGCGTGACCTCCGCGGGACTCGTCGCCCCGCGGCGGGTGCTGTACGCGACCTGGCTCGCGTTCGGAGTCGCGGTCGTCGCCGGGATCTACCTCGCCACGGTCGCAGGCCCGGTGATCCTCGTCGTGGGCGTGGCCTCGATCGCCGCCGGCGTGCTCTACACCGGCGGGCCCCGGCCCTACGGCTACGCGGGCATGGGCGAGCTGTTCGTGTTCCTGTTCTTCGGCCTGGTCGCGGTCAACGGCTCCTACTACGTCCAGCTCGAGGAGCTCGACTGGCTGCCGTTCGCGCTCTCGATCCCGATCGGGATGGTCGCGGCGGCGATCCTCGTCGTCAACAACGTCCGCGACATCGAGACCGACCGCCGGGCCGGCAAGCGGACGCTCGCGGTGCGGCTTGGGCGCGCGCGGACGCGGACGCTCTATCTGATGCTGGTGGGCGGCGCCTACCTCGTGTTCGCGGTCGGGCTCGTGACGGCCGACGGCCCGTCGGCTGCCTTCATCGCCCTGCTCTCCGCCCCACTGGCGATCGCCCCGACCCGCGCGGTGCTCGAGACCACCGACGGCCCGTCGCTGAACCGGGCCCTGGCCCAGACCGGCGCCCTGCTGGCGGCCTTCAGCGTCCTGCTCGCCGCGGGCCTGCTGCTCGCGGCCTGATGAAGGTCACCGAAGTCGAGCTGATCCCGTTTGCGCTCCCGTTCGAGCGCCCGTACGCGAGCGCGCGCGGAACCCTGGAGCGCCGCGAGATGCTGCTCGTGCGCCTGCGGACCGACGGCGAGCTCGAGGGGCTCGGGGAGGCGGTGCCGCTGTCGCTGCGGCGGGGCGCCGACCTGGGCATGATCGAGCGCGCGCTGCTTCGGGCCTCGCGGCGTTTCCGTCGCGCGGACCTCTCGGACTTCTCAGGCGACGAGCCGCTGCGCGCAGCCGTCGAGACGTTCATCCACGTCGCGGCGGGGCGCCGCCTGCCGGGGCCGGCGAAGTCGGCGCTCGAGATGGCGCTCTTCGACCTCGCCGGCAAGGCGTCGGACAAGCCGGTCTGGGCGCTGCTCGGCGCGAGCGAAGCGATTCCGGTGCGCTGTAACGCCACCCTGGTCGCCGCAGCGCCGGACGAGGTGGCCGCGGACGCGCGCCGCTGGGCGGCCCGCGGCTTCGGGACGTTCAAGCTCAAGGTCGGCACCGGCGACGACGTCGCCCAGGTGCGGGCGGTCCGCGAGGCGCTCGGGCCCGAGGCAAGGCTTCGTCTCGACGCCAACGGCGCCTGGAGCGTCGCGGAGGCGCTCGGGGTCCTGCGAATGGTCGAGCCCCTCGACGTGGAGCTGGTCGAGCAGCCCGTGGCCGAGCTGCGCGAGCTGGCCGAGGTCAGCGCCGGGACATCGATCCCCGTCGCCGCCGACGAGAGCGTCGAGCGCGGCAAGGACGCGCAGCGCGCCACCGGCGCGTGCGACCTGGCGGCCGTGAAGCTCGCCAAGGTCGGCGGCATCGGGGAGGCGAACGGGATCTCCGGGCACTTGCCGATCTACCTGTCCAGCGCGCTCGACGGCCCACTCGGGATCGCCGCCGCGGCCCACGCGGCGCAGGCGCTGAGGTTCGAGGGCGCCGCCGCGGGGCTCGCCCACGGCCTCGCGACGCAGCTGCTGTTCTCGGCCACGGTCGCGTCGCGCGAATCCACCCTCGACGGCGACCTCCTGAGCGCGCCGCCGGGCCCGGGTCTCGGGGTCGAGGTCGACGAGAAGGCGCTGGAGAAGCGCCGCATCTAGCGTTCCCCGCGCCCGTGGACCCGACGAATCGCAACACCGCGCTCGCGTCGGCGATGGTCGAGGAGCTCGCCCGCTGCGGGGTCCGCGACGCGGTCCTGGCGCCCGGATCGCGATCGACGCCGCTGGCGCTGGCGCTCTGGCGCGAGCCGGCGATCTCCACGCGCGTGATCGTCGACGAGCGCAGCGCCGGCTTCTTCGCGCTCGGTGCCGCCCAGGCGACCGGCGTCCCGGTGGCCGTGCTGTGCACCTCGGGCACCGCCGCCGCCAACCTGCATCCGGCGGTCTGCGAGGCCGACGAGGCCGCGGTGCCGCTGATCGTGCTGACCGCCGACCGGCCGCCCGAGCTGCGCGGAATCGGCGCCGGCCAGACCATCGACCAGCTCGGCCTCTACGGCTCGGCGCCGCGCTGGTTCTGCGAGGTCGGCACGCACGAAGCCGACGACGCCGGCCTCCTGCATCACCGCTCGGTCGCCTGCCGGGCGTTCGCCGCAGCCGCGGGCGATCCCCGCCCCGGGCCGGTGCATCTGAACGTCTCCTGGCGCGATCCGCTCGGCCCCGAGCCGCGCCCCGACGACCTCACGGCGACCTCGCCGCCGGCGCTCGAGGGGCGCGGCGACCGCCCGCTCACCAAGGTCGGGGGCGGGGCCGCCGCGCCCCCCGAGACGATCGGCGAGTTGGCGAGCCGGATGGGCTCGCACCGGCGCGGGGTCATCGTCGCCGGGCGCCAGCCCGACCCGGCGCTCGCCGAGCCGCTGGCCGCGTTGGCGCGCGTGAGCGGATATCCGATCCTCGCCGAGCCGACCTCCCAGCTGCGCCTCGGCCCGCACGATCGCGGCATGGTGATCACCCAGTACGGCGCGATCGCCGCCCAGGCGCCCGCCGCGCTGACCCCTGAGCTCGTCGTCCGCTTCGGCGACCTGCCGACCAGCAAGCCGCTCCGCCAGTGGCTCGCTGCGCTGGACGCGGAGCAGTGGGTGGTCGACGGACGCTACGGCTGGCACGAGCCGACCCGCATCGCCGCCGCCATCATTCGCGCGCCCGAGCCCGGGTTCGCCACCGACGTGGCGGCGTGGGTCGCGGAGGGGGCCGACAGCGCCTGGGCGGCCTCCTGGCTGGCCGCCGAGGCCGCCGCCGTCGCCGCCGTCGAGGCCGAGCTGGCACAGCTCGACGAGCCCACCGAGCCGGGCGCCCACGCCGCCCTCGGGCGCCTCTATGCCGACGGCGACCTCGTCTACACCGCCTCGAGCATGCCGATCCGCGACCAGGAGGCGTTTGTTCCCCTGGGCCCCGCGTCGGTGCGCTTTCTCTGCAACCGCGGCGCGAACGGCATCGACGGGCTCGTCTCGTCCGGGATCGGCGCCGCGTCGGCCACCGCCCGCCCCACCTGGATAGTCACGGGGGACCTCGGCCTCTTTCACGACATGAACGCGCTCGCCACGCTCCGGCACGCCGAGACGCCGGTGCGAATCGTCGTCCTCAACAACGACGGCGGCGGCATCTTCGAGTTCCTGCCACAGGCGGGACAGGTGGACCGCGACGAGTTCGAGGCGCTGCTCGGGACGCCGGTCGGGCTGCGGCCCGACCGCGTGGCCGCGCTGTACGACCTGCGCCACGAGCGGGTCACCGACCTCACACGGCTGGGCGAGCTGACCGCCGAGACGGCACTGATCGAGGTCCCGGTGGACCGCGCCACGAACGTCTCTCTGCACGCGCAGCTCGGCGCGGTCGCCGCGGACGCGGTCGCCGCGACGCTCGACTGAGACGCTTGGCGCCACGATCCGCGAGCGCACCTCGTTGCTACGTTGGGTGACGTGGCGGAGGCCCCCGATCGCCAGGAGCTCTTGACCGCTCTGACCACCGAGCACTTCACGCTCCAGGGCGCCCGCTCGCAGACCGCGAGTGAGAGCGCCTCGCGCGCCTCGCTCTACATCCTCTCTGTCTCCAGCGCCCTGGTCGCGCTGGGGTTCATCGGCCAGGCATCGCAGATCGGCGCCACCTTCGACGTCTTCGCCCTCACCGTCCTGCCCACGCTCTACGTCCTCGGCGTATTCACCTTCGTGCGAGTGGTCGAGTGCGGTGCCGAGGACTTCCGCTACGGCGTCGCGATCAACCGGATCCGCAATTACTACAAGCAGCTCGCCGGCGACCAAGCGAAGCTGTTCCTGCTCTCGGGACATGACGACGGGCGAGGGGTATTCGAGAACGCTGCGGTGCCGCCCGAGGGGCGCAAGCAGTTCTTCACGTTCGCAACGGTCGTCGCCGTGATCAACAGCGTGGTTGGTGGCAGCGCGATCGCAATCGCGCTCGGTGGGATCGCCGATACCTCGCTCGGCGTGTCCGCGGGCGTGGGCGGCGTCGCGGCGCTCCTTTCCCTGGTTGCCCTGCTCCGTTACGCCGACCGGCTGCTCGAGGAGCGCACGGGGCGCACCGAGTCGATCTTCCCTTCGCCGCGGTAGATCCGGCGCCGGGCTACGTCAGCCCGCGATCAGCGGGAGCAGCGCCTCGAGCTTGAGCTCGGTCTCGGCGAGCTCGGCGGCCGGGTCGGAGTCGGCGACGATGCCGGCACCGGCGAACAGGTGGGCGGTTCGATCGCGCAGCAGCGCGGAGCGCAGCGCGACGCAGAGCTCGCCGTCCTCGGCGGCGTCCATCCACCCGACGGGGCCGGCGTACCAGCCGCGGTCCATGTCCTCGAGCGCCTCGATCGCCTCGAGCGCGGCGGCAGCCGGCTCGCCGCCCACCGCCGGCGTCGGGTGCAGCAGGTCGGCGAGCTCGATCGCCGAGAGCGGATCGGTGAGCTGGGCGTGGATCGGGATCGCCAGGTGCTGGATGTTCGCCACCTTGACCACGCGGGGATCCGGGTCGGCCTCGACCCAGACCGAGCGCTTGGCCAGGGCACGCTCGATCCGCCGGGCGACGATCCGATGCTCGGAACGGTCCTTGGCGCTGTGCAGCAGCTGTTCGCCGAGATGGTCGTCGACGGCCGGGTCGGCGCTTCGCCGGATCGACCCGGCGAGGGCCACCGTCGCCGCGCCGGCCCCCCGGCGGCGGACCAGGAGCTCCGGGCTGGCGCCCAGGAACGCGCCCTCCGCCGAGCCGGCGCAGAAGCAGAAGCAGGACGGGAACAGCTCGCGCAGGGCCGCGAAGATCGCCGCGGGGTCGTGCGCCCGCGGCGCCTCGACCGTGACTTCGCGGGCGAGCACGGTCTTCTCCAGCGATCCGGAGGCGATCCGCTCGGTCGCCCGGGCGACCGCCTCCTCGTAACCGCTCGGCGCGCTGACGCTGCGAATCAGCGTCGCGCCCGCGGGCTCGGGATCGAGCATCGGCAGCTCCCGCTCGCGCAGGCCGGCGAGCCGGCGCTCGAGCGCCGCCCGGACCGCGTCGGGATCGGCGCCGGCCCCGGCGACCGCGCTCAGGGTGAGCCACGTGCCGTCGCCGCTGCGCAACAGCGAGAGCTCCGGCAGCACCAGCAGGGCGGGCGGAAACGACGACCAGTGCGGCGCCGCCCCACCGTCGGGCGCGAACGCGAAGCCGCCGGTCCACACCGGACCCGCGCCCGCGGGCAGGTCCTCGGGCTCCACCGCCGCGCGACCACGGGTGATCGCGGAGCACTCGCGCACCAGGTCGGTGAAGCGATGGGAGCCGCGCGACACGGCCTCGTGCGCGGAGCCGACCGCAGCGAGCGCGAAGCCGTCGCGGTCCGGTTGCTCCCAGCAGAACCAGCGGTCGCCAGCCATGCGCGACGCGAAGATCGCGGCGCACGGGTCGGCGAGCTCGACCGCCCTCGTGACGCTGACCAGCGCCCTGCGGCCCACGGGGCGGCGCGCGAGGGCCTCCTCGAGTCCCTCGAGCAGGCCGGCGGTGTCGAGCATCGCGTCGCTAGTGCTCGGGCCGCGACTTGCTGATCGCGACCTCGCCCGTACGCGCCATCTCGATCAGGCCGTGCGGCCGGATCATGCGCTCGAACGAGTCGATCTTCTCCTGCGCGCCGGTGACCTCGATCGTCAGCGAGCGCCGCGACACGTCGACGATCTTCGCCTCGTAGATCTCGGCGAACTGCATGATCTCGGCGCGGCTTTCGACCGCGGCGTTGACCCGGAACAGCGCCATCTCGCGGGCGACCGTCCCGTCCGGCTCCATGTCGCGGATCTTGATCACGTTGACGAGCTTGTGCAGCTGCTTCGTCACCTGATCGATCGGGTGCACCGCGCCGTCGAGAGTCAGCGTGATCCGCGAGACGTCGGGGTCCTCGGTCGGCCCGACCGCAAGCGTGTCGATGTTGAAGCCGCGGCGGCTGAACAGGCCCGCGATGCGGGCCAGCACGCCGGGCTTGTTCTCGACCATCAGCGAGAGGATGTGCTTGCGGCCGGTGAGCTGCCTCGACGCCTCGAGATCCTCGAGCCGAACGACATCCTGAGTTCCCGGGCTCACCCATGCTCACGACCCTGCGACCTGCGGATGCGGACTGCGACCTCATCCGACCATGTCCCGCGCCGCGGCGCCGGCGGGGATCATCGGGTAGCAGTTCTCGTCCTTCGTCACGTGCACATCGAGGAGCACCGGGCCGTCGGTCTCGAGCGCGGTCTGCATCGCGTCCCGCAGCTCGGACTTGTCCGCGCACTGCATCCCGGTCCAGCCGAAGGCCTCGGCAAGCCGCGGCCAATCCGGGCTCGGGCCCATCTCGACCGACTTGTAGCGCTCCTCCCAGAACAGCTCCTGCCACTGACGGACCATGCCGAAGTGACCGTTGTTCATCAAAAAGACCTTGACCGGGATGTTGTGGAAGGCCGCGGTCGCGAACTCCTGGCAGACCATCACCAGGCTGCCGTCGCCGGCCAGGCAGACGACGGTGTCGTCGGGACGGGCGACCTTGGCGCCGATCGCAGCCGGGAGGCCGAAGCCCATGGTCCCCAGGCCGCCGGAGTTGAGCCACCGGCGCGGCTGGTTGAAGTGGTAGTACTGCGCGGCCCACATCTGGTGCTGGCCGACGTCGGAGGTGATGATCGCGTCGCCGCCGGTGGCCTCGTACATCGCCTCGATCATGAACTGCGGCTTGATCTCGGAATCGCGCGAGTCCTCGTAGCGCAGGGGATAGGTCGTCTGCCACTCGCGGATCCGCTTCCACCAGTCGTCGAGTCGCTCGGAGTCGGTCTTGAGCGCCCGGTATTCGCGCGTCAGCTTGGGCAGCACGTCCTTGGCGTCGCCGACGATCGGGATGTGGGCGGGAACGTTCTTCGAGATCTCGGCCGGGTCCACGTCGATGTGGACGAACTTGGCGCGCGGCGCGAACTCGGCCAGCTTGCCCGTGATCCGGTCGTCGAAGCGGGCGCCGACGCAGACGATCAGATCGGCTTCGTCCATCGCGTAGTTGGCCGTCCGGGTCCCGTGCATGCCGAGCATCCCGAGCCACTGCTCGTGCGGGGCGGGGAAGGCGCCGAGGCCCATCACCGTGAGCGTCACCGGCAGCTTGTCGGAGGCACAGAACTCACGGAACTCCTCGGAGGCGTTGGCGTTGACGATCCCTCCGCCGCCGTAGATCACCGGCCGGCGAGCGTTGGCCAGCGCCTTGGCCGCGATCCGGATCTGCTTGATGTTGCCCTCGGTGGGCGGCTTGTAGCCGGGCAGCTCGGGCGTGCCCTCGATCGGCGTGTACTCGATGTCGGCCCGCGAGAGGTCCTGGGGCACGTCGATCAGCACCGGCCCCGGGCGCCCGGTGGACGCGATGTGGAACGCCTCGTGGACGTAGTCGGGGATCTGGCGCGGGTCGGTGACCAGCAGCGAGTGCTTGACCACCGGCAGGGTGATGCCGGTGACGTCCGCCTCCTGGAAGCCGTCCGTGCCGATCAGGTCGGTCCGCACCTGCCCGGTCACGAACACGGTCGGGACGGAGTCCATCATCGCGTCGGCGATCGGGGTCACCAGGTTCGTCGCCCCCGGGCCCGACGTCGCCATCGCAACCCCCACGCGGCCGCTCGCCTTCGCGTAGCCCTCCGCGGCGTGCCCCGCGCACTGCTCGTGGCGGGCCTGGATGTGGATCAGCTCGGCGTCGTAGAGGGCGTCGTACGTCGGCAGGTTGGCCCCGCCGGGGATGCCGAAGACGTGCTCGACCCCCTCGGCCTTCAGTGCCTCACAAAGTGCGTCTGCGGCTCGCATGGGCAAGGATTGTAGGGCCGAGACACAGAGTGTCTCGGCAGAAGCAGGTCAGGCGGGCGAAGCCCGCCGCAAGTTATTCCGCGAGCAGCGCCTCCCGCTCGGCAGACCGGCTATGAGCGGATTACTTCAGCCGCCCGGCAGCACCAGCTCGAACAGCTGCTCGAGCTTCTCGCGCAGCCGGGTGACGTCGCCGTCGCCTGTGATCCCGCGGGACAGCTCGTGGACGAGGATCCCGTCGATCCCGGCCGTGATCACCGGCGCCAGCCGCTCCGGATCGGGAGCGCCCCCCGCGGCCAGGGTCATCGTCGCCAGATCGGCGTAGGCGTCCTGCCAGTGCACCGCCGGCTCGCGCAGGGCCGGACGCCTGGCGGCGTCGAGGAAGACCTCGAACTTGGCGAGCAGCGCGCGGGCGGCGTCGGCGTCGGGGAACAGCACCTCCGCCAGGGCGGCCGCCGAGTCCGCGGGCGAGCTCAGCCCCTCCCCCATCTCGGCCGCGCGCTGGCCGAGCCGGGTGATCTCGTCCTCCACCATGAGCGTCAGCGCCTCACCGAGCAGCTCCTCCTTGGAGCTGAAGTAGTAGGTGGTGGCCGCCAGGGGCACCTCGGCCTCGCGCGCCACCGCCCTGTGGGTGACGCCTGCGAGGCCGTCGCGGATCAGCACCCTGACGGTCGCCTCGAGGATCGCCCTGTGGCGGCCGGCGCCCGGACCGACGCGGCGGCCGGTCTCGCGCGTCGCCGGCGGGCTCACCTCGAGCCGGCCCTCGTCTCTGACCCCACCTCGCCCACGAGCTCGCCGGGCTTCCAGCGCGTGCGCGGCAGGATCGCGCGCTCGATCACCCGGTCCTTGTAGCGGTCGATGATCGCCAGCATCGAGCGGACCAGCTCCTCGCCCAGATGGTGAGGCTCGAGCCCGAGGTCGTGAAGCTTGGTGTTGGTGGCGTTGTAGTAGTGCTGCTCGGCCTCGATCCGCGGGTTGGGGAAGCTTCGGATCTCGACCCCGTGGCCGAGCTCGGCGCCCGCGCGCCGCACCAGCTCGGCGAGCTCCGCGACCGAGAACTGCTCGGTGAACTGGTTGAAGACCCGATACTCGCCCAGCTCCGCCGGGTTGTCGACCGCGAGCTCGACACACTGGAGCGTGTCCCGGATGTTGAGGAATCCTCGGGTCTGGCCGCCCTCGCCGTAGACGGTGAGCGGATGGCCGATCACCGCCTGGACGCAGAAGCGGTTGAGGACGGTCCCGAAATACTCGTCGTAGTCGAAGCGGGTGAGCAGGCGGTCGTCGGGCGCCGACTCCTCCGTCTCGATCCCGTACACGACCCCCTGGTTGAGGTCTGTGGACCGCAGGCCCCAGATGCGGCAGGCGAAGTGGATGTTGTGCGAGTCGTGGACCTTGGAGAGGTGGTAGAGCGAACCCGGCTGCTTCGGGAACGGGAGCGTGTCGCGGCGCCCGTTGTGCTCGATCTCGATGAACCCCTCCTCGATGTCGATGTCGGGCGTGCCGTATTCGCCCATCGTGCCCAGCTTGACCAGATGGCAGTCCGGGACGCGGTCCCGGATCGCGAACAGCAGGTTCAGGGTCCCGATCACGTTCGTGTACTGGGTCTCGACTGCGGCCTCGCGCGACTTCATCGAGTACGGCGCCGACGGCTGCTCGCCGTAGTGGACGATCGTCTCGGGGAGAGTCTCGGCGATCACCGAGTCGAGGAACGAGAAGTCCTCGATCGAGCCGACGTAGGGATGGATCTCGGCGCCCGCGACCTCACGCCAGGCCTCGAGCCGATCGGCGAGCGAGCCGATCGGGGTCAGCGAGTCGGTCGAGTGCTCGACGTGCCAGCGGCGGCGAGAGAAGTTGTCGACGACGGCGACCTCGTGCCCGCGTGCGGAGAAGCGCATCGCCGTGGGCCAGCCCAGGTATCCGTCACCGCCCAGGATCAGGATCCGCATGATCGCGCGAGGGTAGCGGAGAGGCCCGACCCCTTGTTGTGATTGCCACGGCTCGGGCCGCCGACAACTTCGCTTTCCCCGGCCGCGAGCGGGCGCGGACGCCCCGGCGTTCCGCCCTATCCTCGGCGCCCGCGATGACCACGCCGGCGGACATCCTGCCTCCGGAGCTGACCGCGATCCGCGCCGTCGGCCTCGTTTTGGCCGCGGTGGTCGCCGGCTATGCGATCTGGCGCCGGCGTGAGCTTCGCAACGCCGACGTCCTGATCCTCCTGCTCGTCGCGCTCGGGCTCGCGATCGTCGCCGGGACGGAGATCCCGGACGCGCTGCTGGAGGCGTTCTCGTTCGAGCGCGAGAACGGCACGCGGATCGTCGGGGTCGCGGTCTTCGCCATCCTCGTCCTCTTCCTGCTCACGCTCCGGGCGCTCGCCCAGAGCTCGCGGGTCTCCCGGCAGCTCGGCGGGGCGCTCGAGGGCCTCGCATGGGAGGAGTTCCGCGCGGCCGGCAACCCCGAGCGCTTTCGCGACCGGATCGCGATCCTGATCCCGGCCTATGACGAGGCGGACAACCTCGGGCGCGTGCTCGAGCAGGTGCCGAGCGACGTCTGCGGGGTGCCGACCGCCGTGCTCGTGGTCGATGACGGTTCGCGCGACGGCACCGACCGGGTCGCGCGCTCGCACGGCGCCGTCGTCGCCCGTCACGTCGTCAACCGCGGCGGTGGCGCCGCGCTTCGCACCGGCTACCGCCTGCTCTCCGACTCGGGCGCCCGGATCGTCGTCACGATCGACGCCGACGGCCAGCACCTGCCCGAGGAGATGCCCCGCCTGGTGCAGCCGGTGCTCGACGGCGAGGTGGCGGTCGCGCACGGCTCCCGGGTGCTCGGTAAGGCGGAGCCGAACCATCCGGCGCGCGAGGCCGGGATCGTGTTCTTCAACCGGCTGGTATCGCTGGTCACCCGCACGCACGTCACCGATTGCTCGAACGGCTATCGCGCGGTGCGAGCCGACGTCCTCCCCACGCTCGTCCTGCGCCAGGAGCAGTTCCATACCTCCGAGTTCATGATCGAGGCGATCAAGCGCGGCATCCCGGCGAAGGAGGTGCCGGTGACGGTGGTCAACCGGCTCTCCGGGCACTCCAAGAAGCCCGCGGTGGTCCGCTACGGGGTGGGATTCGCGAACGCGATCGTCAGGACCTGGCTACGGTAACGAGGCCCAGGGCCTGGGCTTTCGTCGCCGCCTCGACCCTGCCGCGGACCCCGAGCTTGCCCAGGATCCGCGACACGTGCACGCTCGCGGTCTTCTCGGAGATGAACAGCGCCTCGCCGATCTCGCGATTGGTGCATCCCTGCGCGACCAGCTCGAGCACCTCCGACTCGCGCGCGGTGAGGCCGAGCCGGTCGGCCGCGTCACGATCGCCGTCCTCGGCGGCCACCGGCTGCGCGCCGTCCAGCGACAGCCGCGCCCGGCGGGCGAGGGACTCGATCTCGCCGAGCAGCGCGGTGGCGCCGGCCTCGCGAGTGCTCGCCGCCGCGCGCGAGAGCAGATCCCCGGCCTCGGATCGCGCCCGGCCCGCGAGCAGCAGCGCCTCGGCCTGGCGCCACTCTGCGTAGGCGCGCTCGAGGGGCATCGCGAGCGCCTCCCAGCGCTCGGCGGCGACGGCCCAGGCGTCCGCGTCGGAGCGGCCGGCGACCCGGGTCAGCTCGGCGGCGGCGACGTCGCGGTGGGCGAGCGGCGCCGGGGCCGGGCTCCCCTCCTCGTACAGCCGCGGCTCGAGCACCGAGTCGAACCGCTCGAGCGCGGCCGTGGCGGCGCGCTCCGCGGCCGCCAGCGCCGCGTCCTCGCCGAGCGCCCTCGCGCGCTCGGCGAGCGCGGCGTAGGCGCGGATGCCGCGCGCATAGAGCCGCGCGGTGGAGAAGGCGTACTCCTCGCCCCATAGGCGCTCGAGCGCGGCCTCGAACGCCCGGACGGCCTCCTCGGGGGACTCGGCCAGTGCGACCTCGACCTCGATCGCGGCCGTCGGCCCGTAGTACATCGAGTCTCGCGTTCGCCCGAGCCCGGATTGCGCCCGGCCGAGCGCCTCGCGCGCTGCCGCGATGTCGCCGCGGGCGAGCGCGACATCGGCCTCGGCGTCACCGCCGATCGCCGCCCCGAGCCCGGACGCGCCGGACTCGAGCACGCGGCGCACGGCGCGATCGGCGTCCTCGAGGCGGCCGAGCCTGACGAGGCGCTGCGCGGCCTCGGTCTCGAGGAAGACGACGTATGACCGCGCGCCGAGCCGTTGCATCGCCTCCGCACCCTCGAGCGTCAGCTCGACCGCGTCGGCGGTGCGCCCGTCCCAATCGATCTCCTCGCTCAGGTTGACGTACACGCGGCCGATCTCGTCGATCCAGCCGAGCTCCTCGACGATGCGCTTCGCCTCGCGCAGGTGGGCGATGCCCGTCTTGCGATCGCCGAGGCTGGAGATGTCGACGCCGAGCGTGTTGAGCGCATGGGCCTCCTCGGCCCGCGCGCCGACACTGCGGGCGACTTCGATCGCCTGCTCGCAACGCCGTCGCGACTCCCGCGGCCGGCCGCGCAGCATCAGGATCTGGCCGTGTGCGGCGAGCACCCGGGCGAGCTCGGCGCTCGGCGGCTCGGGCGGCATCAGGTCGACCGCCTCGTGATAGGACGCGAGCGACGCCTCGGCGTCGCCGGTGACCCACAGATAGCGGCCGAGCCGCTCATGCTCCAGCGCGAGCCGCACCGGGTCGTCGTCGACGAGCTCGATCGCCTTGCGTGCCAGCGCGACCGAGCGTCCGAGCTCGCCGATCAGGTTCGCGTTCTCGGCCGCGCGGGCGAATATCTCGGCGCGGTCGGCGCCGGCGCGCTGCTCGGCGTCGTCGACCTGATCCCAGATCTCGAGCGCGTGCTCGAGAAAGCGGTGCGCCTCGGGGAATGCGTAGACCTCCTCCGCGGCCCTGCTCGCGGCGACAGTGGAGCTGAGCGCCTCGGGGAGCCGCTTCGCCTCCCACCAGTGGTGGGCTACCTCCGCCGCTGCGCCGGCCCGACCCTCGCCCAGCGACGGGGCCGCCTCCAGCGCCTCGGCGAGCTCGGCGTGCAGCTTGGTGCGCTCGCCGGGGAGCATGTCGGAGGACACCGCCTCGCGCACCAGCGCGTGACGGAAGCTGTAGTGGTCGCCGTCCTGCACCAGGACGTTGCTCGAGACCGCCTCGCGCAGCGCCTCGTCGAGCTCGGAGCCGCCGAGCTCGCAGACCTCCGCGAGCAGCGGATGGCTGACGTTGCGCCCGGCGGCGGCCGCCACCCGCAGGATGTCGCGCGCCTGCTGCGGCAGCGCCTCGACTCTGACCATCAGCGCGTCGCGGAGGGTCGCGGGGATCTCGGCGCACTCGGCCGACGCCGCAATCAGCTCCTCGGCGAAGAACGGGTTGCCGTCGGTGCGCTCGAACATGTCCCCGACGAGCGCCTCGCTCGGTTCCTCGCCGAGGATCGCGACCAGGAGTCCGCGGAGCTCCCCGCGCGAAAGCGGAGCCAGGTCGACCCGCTCGACGACGGCTCGGCGATCGAGCTCCGCCACGAACGGCCGCAGGGGGTGGCGACGATGAAGCTCGTCGCTGCGGTAGGTGCAGACGAGCAGCAGCCGCGCGTCGTGCGCGTTGCGAATCAGGAAGGAGAGAAAGTCCCGGGTGGAGCGATCGGCCCAGTGCAGGTCCTCGATCGTGAGCACGACCGGTCCGGCCTCGCCGAGGCGGGTGAACAGCGCGAGCAGGACCTCGAACAGGCGCGCCTGTGCGAGCGGCTCGTCGAGGGCCGAGTCGCGGCTGATCCAGCGCTCGCCGGTGTCGCCGAGCTCCGGCAGCAGCCGTGCGAGCTCCTCGCGCCCGGGCAGGGCGTCCAGCTCGGCCGGGCCGAGCTCGCGCGCCAGGGGCCGCAGCGCCGCCGTGAGCGGGGCGAAGGGCAGCTCGCCCTCGGCCAGCTCGATGCAGTCGCCGGCGAGCACGCGCGCGTCGGCGGTCGCCGCATGGCGCTCGAGCTCGGCGACCAGCCGGGTCTTGCCGACCCCGGCCTCGCCGGCGATCAGGATCGCGCCGAACTCCCCCGTCGCGGCTCGCTCGAGAGCGCCGGTCAGCGCGGCCAGCTCCTCGGTGCGTCCGATCAGTTCCGGGCTCGAGACCCGTTTCGCCACGGACCGATTATCGCGGTCCGTGGCGAGGTCCGGGGACCTGGCGTGCCCGCTCGGGGCGACGGGCGCGCTCAAGCCGTGGTGGTAGCGGTCCGGGTCGTCCCACGGCGCCGGTGGTGACTGATGATCCGGGCGAGACCGCGGCGGTGCTCGCCGCGCGCCGCTCGGGCGGCGGCGGCCCGGCGGTGCGCACGGGCGTGGCGGTGGAAATCGTCCTGGCGGGCCCGGTTGGCCTCGTATGTGATGTAGCCGGTCATTTCGCTCCCTTCGTCGGTATGGAGCGAAAGTACGGCTAAGGCCCCCGCCCGCACATCGGGCGATCGCCTATTTAACCCCTTACGCGCGCTTACTCCGTGCGCGCGGACCCCTTACCCGCCCGCCTCCCGCGCGTCAGGGTGCCGAACCTCGGCGGGATCGGGCAGGTAGAGGTCCTCGCCGCAGCGACGGCAGACCTGCACGTAGAGCTTCTGGACCGCGCCACAGCGCGGGCAGCGGCGCTCGGGCTCCGCCTTCTCGAACCGCGAGAGGATGACCGCGATGAGGCCGATCACGGGCAGGACGCCGCCGACGAGGAACCAGATGAAGAACGAGCTTCCCTTCGCCCGGCCGATGATCCCCGTCGCGAGCGCGAAGGTGAGGGCGATCACGATGTAGGCGCCGCCGGTGATGCCGTCATTGTGGCGCCGGTCGGATCGCGGGGGTGGCGTGATTTGGCGTGCGGGGGTTGAGTGGAGGGTCTGCCAGCTAGGGGCAGGTCCTTGCGGGCCGGCGTGCGAATGAAAACACCGCTCTCGCGGCTACTCTGGCGATGGGTGCGGCGTTTTCCTCGCTATGCGAGGAGAACACCGCGCGCGCCGCTCTGGGACGAGACGAAAGCGGTGTTTTTCAGCAGTCGCGCGGCGCCACCCTTGGTTGCGACGGACGCGACGCCCGGACCTCGAGTAGGAGCGCTGGACGCCGGGCGAGGTGTTGTTCGGTCCAGCCTCAGGGGTGCCTGGCGGTCACTGTTCGGCGGTTCGGCTTGCACGCCAATTCTGCGAGCGCCCAGGGGGGTCGACAAGCCACCCTCAGGGTGGTCGGACCACACCTGATCGCTCCGGCCTACGCCGAGCCGCTCTTCAGCTGCTCGCGGATCAGGCGGGTCACCTCGCCGCCGTCCGCGCGGCCCTTGGTCTCACGCATGACGAAGCCGACCAGCGGCCCGATCGCCTTCGCGTTGCCGTCGCGCACGCGGGCGGCAGCCTCGGGGTCGGATTCGATCGCTCGCGCAACGATCGCCTCGAGCTCACCGGAGTCGTCGAGCTGGCCCAGCCCCTCGCGCTCCACGATGTCCGCAGGGTCCCCGCCCTCGGCAACCAGCGTCGCCAGCACCCGCCGCCCGGCGCCCGTCGAGACCTGCTTGGCCTCGACCATGCCCGCGAGCTTGGCGAGCGCCTCCGGGCCGACCCGGGATTCCGCCGGCCCGGCATCGTCGGTGTCCGCGTCGCGCAGGCGCGCGACGAGCTCGCCGGTGACCCAGTTCGCGATGACTTTGGGCGCGACGTCGTCGGCGGCCGCCACGGCGGCCTCGAAGTAGGCGCCGAGCTCGGCGTCGAAGGCGAGCTGCGTCGCCTGCTTGTGCTCGAGCCCGAGCTCGTCCACGTAGCGGTCACGCCGCGCCGCGGGCAGCTCCGGCAACGCCTCGCGCGCCTCGGCGAGCATCGCCTCGGTCGGCGCCAGCGGCACGAGGTCGGGCTCGGGGAAGTAGCGGTAGTCGTGCGCGTACTCCTTCGAGCGCAGCGGTGTCAGCTCGCCCGTGCGGGGGTCGAAGTGCAGCGTCTCCTGCTCGACCGGCTCGCCGGCGTCGAGCAGTGCCGCCTGGCGGTCGAGCTCCGCAGCGATGCCGCGCTCGAGAAAGCGGAAGCTGTTCATGTTCTTGAGCTCCGCCTTGGTACCGAGCTCATCCGATCCGATCGGGCGGAGCGAGACGTTGGCGTCGACGCGCAGACTGCCCTCCTCCATGTTCACGTCCGAGACGCCGAGTTGCTTGATTGTCGTCCGCAGGAGCTGCGACCACTCCCGCGCCGCCGCCGGGTCGCGCAGGTCCGGCTCGCTGACGATCTCGACCAACGGCGTGCCGCCGCGGTTGAAGTCGACAAGCGATGCACCCGAGCCGTGGATCCGTCCGGACTGCGAGACGTGGACGAGCTTCGCCGCGTCCTCCTCCAGGTGGACGCGGTGGATCCGCACGTCCCCGAGGCGCCCGCCGGTCGCCAGCGGGATGTCGTACTGGCTGATCTGGTACGCCTTCGGATTGTCGGGGTAGAAGTAGTTCTTGCGGTGGAAGATCGACCGCGGGGCGATCTCGCAGCCGAGCGCGAGCGCGATCTGCAGCGCGTAGCGCACCGCCTGCTCGTTCGTGACCGGCAGGGTGCCCGGATGGGCGAGGCAGATCGGGCACGTGTGCACGTTCGGCTCGTCGCCGAACGACAGCTCGCAGCCGCAGAACATCTTCGTCCGCGTGGAGAGCTGGACGTGGATCTCGAGCCCGATCACCGGCTCGTAGCGCTCGGCCCACCCGCCCGTCATCCGTACCCCAGTTCGTGCAGCTGGTCCTCGTCCAACCCGAGGTAGTGGCCGATCTCGTGCAGGACGGTCTTGCGGACCTCCTCGGCGTCCGGGTTCGCGTCGCGAAAGACGACGATCCGCTGCAGACCGCCGACCGGGTCGTAGATCCCCATCAGGCCGTCGGGATGCGACTCCTCGACGACCACGGCGACCTCGCCGAGCTCCGTGCGGACCCAGCCGGGGAGGGAGTCCAGCGCCGCAACCGCAGCCTCGCGCGTCTCCGCGGCGGACATCACGTCCCGCCACCTGACCCCGCCGCCCCCGGAGGCGTAGCCGAGGAGGCGGCGGGCAATGGTTCGAGCGAACGCTCCAGCGCGTACGCCGCGTCGAGCAGCCTCGACTCGGCGAACGCCGGTGCTGTGAGCTGCAGTCCGACCGGCAGGGGCGTACCGCCCTCCGGCGGCTCGGCGAGGCCGGCCGGGATCGAGATCGCCGGGATACCGGCGAGCGACATCGGCACCGTGAAGTAGTCGGAGAGGTACATCGCGAGCGGGTCGGCGGTCCTCGCCCCGAGCTCGAACGCGACCGAGGGCGAGGTCGGGGTCACGATCAGGTCGCAGGCCGTAAAGGCGCGGTCGAAGTCGCCGGCGATCAGCGTGCGCACCTTCTGGGCGCTGCCGTAGTAGGCCTCGTAATAGCCGGATGAGAGCGCGTAGGTGCCGAGCATGATGCGCCGCTTGACTTCGGGGCCGAACCCACGTGCCCGCGTGCGCTCGTACATCGTGATCAGGTCCTGGTCGCCGTTCACCCGCAGGCCGTAGCGCACGCCGTCGTACCGGGCGAGGTTCGCCGACGCCTCGGCTGGGGCGAGTACGTAATACGCCGAGATGCCGTGCTCTGCGTGCGGCAGCTCGATCTCCTCGATCGTCGCGCCGAGGGCCTCGATCGTGCGCAGGGACCGTTCGAACGTCTCGGCGACGCCGGGCTCGACCCCCTCGGCGTGATGGGAGAAGTCGCGGGCAACGCCGATCCGCAGACCGGCGAGGTCCTCGCGCGACGGCAGCTCCACCCCGCCCTCGATCCCGACCGAGGTCGAGTCGCGCCGATCGTGTCCCTCCATCGCTCTCAGGAGCAGCGCCGCGTCGGTCACGTCCCGAGTCAGCGGGCCACACTGGTCGAGCGACGACGCGAATGCGACCATCCCGAAGCGCGAGATCGCCCCGTAGGTCGGTTTCAGCCCGACGATCCCGCAGAGCGAGGCCGGCTGCCGGATGGATCCGCCGGTGTCGGTGCCGATCGCACACGGCGCGAGCCGGCCGGCGACGGCGGCCGCCGAGCCGCCCGACGAGCCGCCCGGGACCCGGCCGCGGTCCCAGGGATTGAGCACCGGGCCGTAGCCCGAGTTCTCGTTCGAGGACCCCATCGCGAACTCGTCCATGTTGGTCTTGCCGAGCAACAGCGCACCCGCCTCGCCCAGCCTGCGCACCGCGGTCGCGGTGTAGGGCGGCCGGTAGCCCTCGAGGATCCGCGAGCCGGCGGTCGTCTCGATGTCCTCGGTGCAGAAGAGATCCTTGACCGCGACCGGCACCCCGCGCAGCTGCGCATCCGCCGCCGGCCCCGCCGAGGCGATGACCGGCGGTTGCTCCGGATCGGCGCGCCAGAGGAAGGCGTTGAGCTCGTCGCCGGCCGCCGCCTGCGCCCAGGCGTCGAAATATTCGTCGGCCGACAGCTCGCCGGTCTCGATCCGGCGAACCGCCTCGGCGGCAGTGAGCTCGAGCGCCTCGCTGGTCACTGGGCCTGCGGCGAGGGGACGCGGAAGGCGCCGTCGACCGCGTCGGGCGCCTGCTCGAGCGCGCGATCCCGGGGCAGGCTCGGCTCGGGATCGTCGGCGCGGAGCACGTTCTCGAGCGCCACCACGTGCGCGGTGGGCTCGACCCCGTCGAGGTCGAGTCCGGAGATCCGGTCGACGTGCTCGAGGATTCCCGAGAGCTCTCCGGCCATCCGCTCGATCTCCTCGTCGGAGAGCTCCAGCCGTGCCAGCCGCGCAACGTGCAGAACCTGTTCGCGATCGATCACGGCGTCGATTCTAGGCCGACTCGGCGGCCAGTTCGGCGCGCGGGACCGGCGCGGACTAGGATGCCCCGCCGATGACGGGGGCAGCCGCAGAGCGATTCGTCGTCTTCAACCTGAGGCTGCTGGCGGCGACCTTCGCGGTCGTCGGCCTGCTCTTCCTCGTCGCGCCGGACGGCACGCTCAGCGTGCTGGACGACTTCGGCGACTGGCTGCCCCTCGGCGGGTTCTAACCCGGCGCCCGAGACCGCGGAGCAGCTCTGGCTCGCGCTCGGTTTCGCGTACATGACCGTGATCACGGGGATCTGTCTCGTGGTCTCGACCGACGTCGTGCGCTACCGGCCGCTCCTGTTGGTGCTCGCCGCGGGCAAGGCCGCCTCCTCACTGACGGCGCTCGGCTTCTATTTGTTCGACAGCGACGTCTTCGCCTACCTGCTCAACTTCCTCGTCGACGGCTTCCTGGTCGGCGTCGCGCTGCTGCTGTGGTCGGTGGCCGGTCGGGTCGGTGACCCGGCGGCGGCGTTCTGAAGGCGCGCGCCGGGGCTGGGAGCAGCCGAGCAGCGCATCCTGAGGGCCTTCGGCGAGGCGATGGCGCCGGAGCTCGGCCCCCTGCCGGCGGCGGCAGGGCCTGAGCCCGCGCCGGGGGCGGTCGATCCGGTCGCGAGGCTGGAGCCGCTGCTCGCCGCGCTGCCCCGCTCCACGGTGACACGGATCCGGCTCGGGCTGCGGGTCTTCGACTGGCTGCCGTTCCCGTGGCGCTTCTCGCGCTCGAGCCCGGGGGCGCGGCAGGAGTTCCTGAGCCGGGTCGAGACCGAGGGCGCGGCCACGAGCCGCGACCTGGTCCTCTTCCTCAAGGTGCTCTTCGGGCTCGGCTACGGCAGCGATCCCCGGGTCCAGGCCGCTGTCGGCTACGAGGCCTCGTGCGCGGTCGACGCCCGCGCCCCCGCCGGACCGGCTCCCGGCTCCGCGCGCCTCGACCCCGGCGAGCTCGAGCCGACCGGCAGCGAGGAGGAGTGCGACTTCGTCATCGTCGGATCCGGCGCCGGAGGCGCCGTGGCCGCCACCGTGCTCGCCGAGGCCGGGCACGAGGTGGTCGTGCTCGAGGCGGGCCCGTACCTGGACCGGGCGACCTACCCGGACGAGCCGATCGCCGCCGTGACGTCGCTCTACCGCGACGCCGGCCTGACCGTCGCCATGGGGCGGCCGGCGATCCCGACACCCGTGGGCCGGGCGGTGGGCGGCACCACCGTGATCAACTCGGGCACCTGCTACCGCACGCCCCCGGCGGTGCTCGATCGCTGGGCGTCGGAGCACGGCATCGGATGGGCCCGGGAGCTCGAGGCGGAGTTCGCCGAGGCGGAGGAGATGCTGGACGTACAACCGGTGGATCCCGAGCGGATGGGGCGCAACGGCCAGCTCCTGCGCGAGGGCGCGGAGGCGCTGGGCGTCCGCCACGCGCCGCTGCGCCGCAACGCCGGCGCCTGCGTGCAGTGCAGCTCGTGCCCGAACGGATGCCGGCTCGATGCCAAGCGGGCGATGCACGTCTCCTACCTCCCCCGCGCCGTCGCTGCCGGGGCCCGAGTGCGCGCCGGGGTCGAGGCGCGCCAGCTGCTCCTCGAACGAGGGCGCGTTGTCGGGGTCCGCTGTCATGCCGGCGTCGCCAACCCGCGGTCGGGCCGGCGGCGCCCGTTCGCCGTCCGCGCACGCGGCGGGGTCATCGTCGCCGGGGGTGCCTTCGGAACGCCGGAGCTGCTGCTGCGCTCGGGGGTCCGCTCGGCCAGCGGCCAGCTCGGCCGCAACCTGAGGATCCACCCGGCGTGCTGGGTCGGCGCCCGCTTCGACGAGGAGGTGCGCGGCTGGGAGGGCGTCATGCAGAGCTACGCCGTCGAGGAGTGGGAGCCGCAGGGGCTGCTGCTCGAGGCCACCTTCACCCCGCTCGCCTTCGGGGGGCAGTGGCTACCGGGCAGCGGCGCCGAGCACCAGGAGCGCTTGCTCGCCTTCGGCCACCTGGCCTCGACCGGAGTCCATCTGTCCGACCGATCGAGCGGCACCGTCGGCCTCGCCCGCGACGGCTCGCTGCGGATCGGCTACCGGCTCACCCGCGACGACTCGCGACGGCTGGTCTTCGGCATCGCCCGCGCGGCGGAGCTGTACTACGCCGCCGGGGCCCGCGAGGTCTATCCGCAGATCTCCGGGATCGCGACGCTGCCGCGCGAGCGGGTCGGTGAGCTCGAGGCATCCGCGCCGCGGCGCAGCGCGCTACGCCTCGAGGCCTTCCACCCGATGGGCACCGCGCGCATGGACGCCGATCCGCGGCGCGGCGTCGCCGGGCCCGACGGTGCCGTCCACGGAATCGAGGGCCTCTACGTCGCCGACGGCAGCCTGCTGCCGAGCTCGCTAGGCGTCAACCCGATGCTGACGATCATCGCCATGGCCGCCCGCGTGTCGCGGCAGATCGCCGCCCGGGCCGCCTGACTGCCCATCGTTGCCTCCTCCCGGTTCCGAAAGCCGACGGCCGCCCCGGGGGGCGGCCGTCGCGTTCACCTCTCCTCCCGAGCTCCCCGCTCGGGTACGTGGTCAGGCCGCCGGGCCCTGCGACGAGGGTGGTGACGGCGGCGGAGGCGGCGGATCGCCACCGCCCGTTCGGTCTCCGAGCCGGTCGGCCTCGGCGCCGAACGACGTGCCCTCCTCCTGCATCGCGTACCACCCGCCGTACGCGATTCCGCCGGCCGCGATCAAGCCGATGAAGACCCAGAACTCCCGGCCCAGGCCCTCGGGCGGGTCGATGACCCGGTACAGCACCAGAAGCGTCGAGAGGATCCCGAGGCCGGCCGTGAGCCCGCTCGCGGCGACCGGGAGGGCCGTCGTCCGCGCCGTCATCGTCGCGATCGCCATGCCGACGGCGACGACGATCGTCACCAGGAGGACGAGATCGATGAAGTCGAACGATTCCCAGGCGTTGAAGCTCGTGTCCGGGATCGTGACGCCGATCGCCTCGGCCGCCTCCTCGGCGCCCGCGGGCACCTCGGCGTCCAACCCGAACCAGGGCAGGAACATGACGATGAAGAGCACGACCGCCGATATGCCGGCGATCGCCTCGCCGGTCCTGAGCCTGTCCGCGTCCATCGATCTCTCCCGTCGGCTCGCTGGCGCGCGGAGCCTATAGGGCTAGCGCGGACGCTCGGAGGCCGCCTGGAGCGTGTTCGCGAGCAGCATCGCGATCGTCATCGGCCCGACGCCGCCCGGCACCGGCGTGATCGCCCCGGCGACCTGGCTGACCGCGTCGAATTCGACGTCGCCGACGAGGCCCTCCTCGGTGCGGTTGGTGCCGACGTCGATCACCGTCGCCCCGGGCTTGACCATCTCCGCGCCGACGAGCCGCGGCGAGCCGACCGCGGCGACGAGGATGTCGGCCCGCGAGCAGACCGCGGCGAGGTCGCGCGTGCGCGAGTGGCAGACGGTGACGGTGGCGTTCTCGCCCGAGGAGCAGCGCCGCGAGCGGCCTGCCGACCAGGATCGAGCGGCCGAGCACCACGGCCTCAGCGCCCTCGATCGCCGTCCCGGCGTGACGCAGCAGCTCGACGACGCCCCGCGGCGTGCACGGCACCAGCCGCGGGCGCCCCTGGGCGAGCAGGCCCGCGCTGGTGGCGCTCAGGCCGTCGACGTCCTTCGCCGGGTCGATCGCCGCGATCACCGCGTCCTGGTCGATCTGCTCGGGGAGCGGCAGCTGCACGAGGATGCCGTCGACGGTGTCGTCTTCGTTGAGCTCGGCGACGAGCTCGAGCAGCTCGTCCTGCGGCGTGGCGGCGCCGAGGCCGTGGTGGAACGAGCGCATGCCGACCTCCTCCGTCTGCTTGCGCTTGTTGCCGACGTAGACGTGCGAGGCGGGATCGTCGCCCACGAGCACCGTCGCGAGGCCCGGCACGTCGCCACCGCGAGCGGCGGCGAACTCCCGCACCCCCTCGGCGACCCGCTCGCGCACCTCGGCGGCGACCGCCTTGCCGTCGATCCTCTTTGCGCTCACGCCACCTTTCTGAGCGGCGCGTAGTCCGCCATCAGCTTGCGCTCCGCGCCGTCGCCCGCGAAGCGCACGACGACCACCGACCCCGCCTCGACCGAGGTCACGACGCCCTCGCCGAAGCTCGCGTGGACGACGTCGTCGCCGACCGCGTAGGGCACCGGCGGCGGCGACGGCTGCTTCGGCGGCGGCGCCGAAAAGCCGCCGGAGCGTCGCTCGCCGAACCCGGTCGCGCGTTCGCGGGCATCGCCGCCGCCGAGTGACCAGCCGGTGGCCGTCGTGGCGACGTGACGATCCACCAGCTCCTCCGGCAGTTCGCCGAGGAAGCGCGAGGGCAGGTTCCAGCTCGAGGACCCGTGCAGGGCGCGGCGGCGTGCGAAGGTCATCCAGAGGCGCTCGCGCGCCCTCGTGATGCCGACGTAACAGAGGCGCCGCTCCTCCTCCAGGTTGCCCTCCTCGATCGAGCGCGAGTGCGGGAAAACGCCCTCCTCGCAGCCGATCACGAAGACCACCTCGTACTCGAGCCCCTTGGCGTTGTGCAGCGACATCAGCGTCGCGAGGCTCTCCTCCTCGCGCAGGCTGTCCTGTTCGGAGATCAGCGAGATCTGCGCCAGGAACTCCTCCAGCGGGGTGTCCGCGGAATCCCCTTCCAGCTCGCGGTTGGCGTCGAACTCCCCGGCGACGCCGACCAGCTCCTCGAGGTTCTCGATCCGTCCCTCGGCCTCGACGGTGCGCTCGGCCTCCAGCGCCTCGACGTACCCCGTGTCGCGCAGGACCGCCTCGAGCAGCTCGGCCACCGGTCCGTTGCGCTCGGCGCGCTCGCGCAGGCCCGCCATCGCGTCGGCGAATCGGACGACCGCCTTCAACGCCGCCGCGCCGAGCCCGGGGATGCCGTGCGGGTTCGCGAACACGTCCCAGACGTCGACGCCGAGCGTGTTCGCGTGCGACAGGATCCGCGCCTGGGTCTGCTGGCCGATCCCCCGGCGCGGCGAGTTGACGATCCGCGCGAAGGAGACCCCGTCGGCCGGGTTGGCGAGCAGCTGCAGGTAGGCGACGGCGTCCTTGATCTCGGCCCGCTCGTAGAACTTCGTCCCGCCGATCACCTGGTACGGGATCTCGAAGCGGACGAGCGTGTCCTCGAGCACGCGGCTCTGCGCGTTCATGCGGTAGAAGACCGCGATCCGGTCCCGCGGCGTGCCCTCCTCGACCAGCCGGTTGATCTCCGAGGCCACGTAGCGCGCCTCGGCGTGCTCGTCGTCGAGCTCGGCGAGCGTGATGGGCTCGCCGCGGCCCAGGTCCGTCCAGAGGTGCTTCTCCCGGCGCTCGGTGTTGTTCGCGATGATCGCGTTGGCCGCGTCGAGCACGGTCTGGGTCGAGCGGTAGTTCTGCTCGAGCTTGACCACGGTCGCGTCGGGAAAATCGCGGTCGAAGTCGAGGATGTTGCGGATGTCGGCACTGCGAAACCCGTAGATGCTCTGGTCCTCGTCACCGACGACGGTGAGGTTTCGGTGCTCCTCGGCGAGCAGCTGCAGCAACCGGTACTGGGCGCGGTTCGTGTCCTGGTACTCGTCGACGAGCACCCGGCGGAAGATGCGGCGGTACTTGTCGCGCACGTCGGCGAACAGCTCGAGCAGGTTCACCGTGCGCACCAGCAGGTCGTCGAAGTCCATCGCGCTGGCCTCGACCATGCGGCGCTCGTAGAGGTTGTAGACGTCGGCGACCGCCTCCTCGAAGCCGCCGCCGGCGGCCTCGCCGTAGTCGGCGGCATCGGTGAGCTGGTTCTTGGCGCTCGAGATCTGGGCTCGGATCGCGCGCGGCGGGTAGCGCTTCGGATCCAGCTCGAGCTCCTGCATGCAGCGCTTGACCATCCGCAGCGAGTCGGCCTCGTCGTAGATCGTGAACGCCCGCTTGTAGCCCAGCCGCGGCGCCTCGGCGCGCAGGATCCGCGCGCAGGCCGAGTGGAAGGTCATCACCCACATCGCCCGCGACACGCCGCCGACGAGCGCCGCCACCCGCTCGCGCATCTCCCCCGCGGCCTTGTTGGTGAACGTGATCGCCAGCACCTCGCTCGGCTGCGCGCGCCCGGTGGCCAGCAGCCAAGCGATGCGATAGGTCAGCGCCCGGGTCTTGCCCGAACCCGCCCCGGCCAGGACCAGCAGGGGCCCATCGCCGTGCGTGACGGCCTCGCGCTGGTCGGGGTTGAGGTCGGCGAGCAGCCGCTCGACCCGGTCCGCGCCGGGCGCGACCGGGGCGCCGTGTATGGCGTCGGTGCTCACCGGATCGAGGATAGTCCGGGTCGCGGCCGGCGCCGCTCGCTCAGTCGTCGACTTCGCCCTCGAACAGGGCGAACACGGCGCCCTGGGGGTCCTGGGCGACAGCGATCCTTCCCGACTGGATCCGCATGGGCGGAACCATGACCTGGCCCCCGAGCTCCTCGATCCGGGCAACGCTTGCGTCGAGGTCGGCGCTGGTGAAGTAGACGAGCCACGCGGGCGGTGCGCCCGGCCCCGCCTGGGAGAGCGGCATCATGCCGCCGTTCAGGCGCTCGCCGTTGAAGATCCCCCAGTACTGCTGCCCCGCCACGTCGGTGTCGGCCGACTGCGCCTCGGGCAGCTGATCGAATCGCCAGCCGAAGAGCTCCGAGTAGAAGCCGCTCGCGGCCTCGGGATCGCCGGTGTTGAGCTGGTTCATCGTTATTGCGCCCGGGTCGTTGACCAGCTCGGCACCGATGCTCTGGCCGGGCTGCCAGATCGCGAACACCGCCCCGGTCGGGTCCTGAAGCACCGCCATTCGTCCCGCCTCCATGACGTCGAACGGCTCCGAGATCAGCGTCGCCCCCAGCTCGCCGGCGCGGGTCGCGGTCGCGTCGGCGTCCTCGACCGTGACGTAGGACAGCCACGCCGGCGGTCCGGGCTGATCGGCAGACCGCTCGTACAGTGCGCCGACGGCCTTGCCGCCGAGGCGGGCCATGGTGTACGGGGGGGCATCGGGGACCGGCAGGTCCTCGAGCTCCCAGCCGAACACGCCGCCGTAGAACGTCTTCGCCCCGGCGGCGTCCGTGGTGCCGAGGTCGGTCCAGGAGAAGGTCCCGGGCGCGTGGCGGGTTCGCTCGCCCATCGCCGCGAGACTATCCGTCAGCCGCCCGTCGGCGACGGCCCCTGCTTCGGGCGCAGCTCCTTGACCTCTCCCTGCGGCGCCTGTCCATCGAGCTCGGCGAGCCGCTCCTCGATCGCGGCGAGCCGCGCCGAGAGCGCCTTGATCGCGTCGGCGATCGGGTCGGGCAGGTGAATCCAGTCGGCGTCGGGGCCCTCGGGCCGCCTGCCCTCGACCCGCACGGGATGGCCGGGGTTGCCGACGACGGTCGAGTTCGGGGGGACGTCCTCGATGACGACCGTGTTCGCGCCCACCTTCGCCCCGTGGCCGACGGTCACCGGACCGAGCAGCTTCGCGCCGGAGCCGATCGTGACGTCGTCCTCGATCGTCGGATGTCGCTTGCCGCGCGCGAACCCTGTCCCCCCCAGCGTGACGCCCTGGTACAGGGTGACGCGATCACCGATCTCTGCCGTCTCCCCGATCACCACCCCGGACCCGTGGTCGATGAAGAAATCGGCGCCGATGCGGGCCGCGGGATGGATCTCGACCCCGGTCACCGCCCGGCTGGCGAACGCGATCGAGCGGGGCACGAGCGGCACGCCGGCCTCGTACAGCGCGTGCGCGACCCGTTGTGAGAGCAACGCCTGAACCCCCGCCCAGCTCAGGAGGATCTCGATCGTGCCGACGCCGCGGGCGGCGGGATCGCGGTCTCGTGCCGCCGCGACATCGCAGCCGATCTCGCGGATCACGCGGCGCAGTGTTGTGGCTCCGAACATGCTCAGTCTGATGCGGTCAGTCCGAGAGAAAGAATGGCAGTGACATGTAGCGCTCGCCGCCGTCGGCCACGATTACGACGATCCGCTTGCCCGTCGCCTCAGGCCGCGAAGCGACCTCGAGCGCGGCGTGCAGCGCCGCACCGGCCGAGATCCCGACCAGCAGGCCCTCGCTTCGCGCGGCTTCCCGGGCGACCGCCAGCGCGGTCTCGTCGTCGACGGGGATCACCTCGTCGATCAGGGCGCGGTCGAGGACCTCGGGCACGAAGCCGGCCCCGATTCCCTGGATCTTGTGCGGCCCGGGCACGCCGCCCGAGAGCACCGGCGAGGTCGCCGGCTCCACGGCGACCACCCAGAACTCCGGCCGCCGCTCCTTCAACACCTGACCCACCCCGGTGATCGTCCCTCCGGTACCGACCCCGGCGACGAGCACATCGACCTCGCCGTCGAGGTCGCGCCAGATCTCCTCCGCCGTGGTGAGCCGATGGATCTCGGGGTTGGCGGGGTTGGCGAACTGCTGCGGCATGAACGCGCCGCGCTCGGCGACGATCCGGTTCGCGAGCTCGATCGCCTCCCCCATCCCGCCCAGCGACGGCGTCTCGTGGACCTCGGCCCCGTAGGCGCGCAGCAGCTTGGTTCGCTCGCGGCTCATTCCCTCCGGCAGCGTCAGGACCAGCTCGTATCCCCGCGCCGCGCAGACCATCGCCAGGGCGATCCCGGTGTTGCCACTGGTCGGCTCGACGATCGTCGCACCCGGCCCGAGGAGGCCGTCGCGCTCCGCGGCGTCGATCATGGCCACCCCGATCCGGTCCTTCACCGAGCCGCCCGGGTTCAGGTACTCGAGCTTCGCGACCACCTCGCCCCCGAGCCCCTCCCCCATCCTGCGCAAGCGTACGAGCGGGGTGTCGCCGACCACCGCCGACGCCTCGAGCGCGGCACCGGCGACGCCCTGCTGGCGGTTTCGCGTGGCCATGCGAGGCCCAAGGTAACATCGGCCCGGCGGGCTGCATGGAAGGCCCGGCAGGCTCCACGGAAGGAACGAGATGATCGGCAAGCTCTTCGCCCACCTCCGACAGCAGTGG
Organism: uncultured Solirubrobacterales bacterium; assembly: GCA_963729075.1. Taxonomy (GTDB): domain Bacteria; phylum Actinomycetota; class Thermoleophilia; order Solirubrobacterales; family 70-9; genus WHSW01. The sequence goes on from CAVSMU010000010.1 coordinate 268,719, forward strand.
CTGGGGGCGCTCGCGGTCGCGTTGGTGCTGACCGGCGGGACGGCGTATGCCCTCGACGGCTCCAACACCGTCTTCAGCGACGACATCGTCAACGGCGAGGTCCGCACCGCCGATATCAGGGACGCCAACCTCACCACGGCGGACATCCGCAGCGACGCCGTGATCACCGGCAAGATCGCCGACGGCACGATCCGCGACGACGATCTCGAGGGGGTTGAGTTCTTCCGGACCGAGACCGCGCGACTCCAGGACACGACCCCGCCCGGGGGCGCCGGCGTCGGTCAGGCGCTGTTCACGATCGGGCGTGTCGGCCTGGGCTCGTTCTGCGCCAACGAAAACGACGGGACGCTGAGGGGCGGGGTCCAACCGATCGCCGACGGCCCGGGCGCGGTACTCGTGCAGGGCGACGTCGCGGTCGAGCTCGTCGACTTCGATGTGCAGTTCATCGTCATCAAGTCCAGCGACACGGGGGTTGCAGGCCAGGAGAGTTCGTTCGCCATCCTCGACAACGGGCAGATCTCGGCAACCGGCGTCGCCGCGGTCACGGTCGACCCGGCGACCGACCGGTGCGTGGTCAGCGTCCACGCCATGGGCTGATGCCGGCGTGAGCCTCAGGCCCGGTTCGGCCTGAGCGGCACCACGCGGGCGCCCCGGCGGGCGCGGATCGAGTGCACGCGTGCACGGAACACCTTCACCGGCGCGTGCCCCGCGTTGAGGCAATGACCGCCCGGCGGCCGCGCGTCGTACGGCTCGAAGCACTCGGGGCAGATCCAGACGATCGCCTCGCTCCGCAGCGCCCGCTCCTCCGTTGTCGACTTCGACGCGATGCTCTCGATGACGTGCATCTTGGCGCGCACTGGGTCGGAAGCAAGCCGCGGCCCGTCCAAAATCCCCTACTTTGCGGAGAGATAAGCGCCAATCGTCACGCGGCGCGATCGGCGCTGCCGCACGTCGCGCAGCGCCGCGGGGCCGACGTTTTCCGGCATCTGAGCGACTGCGATGGCGCTGGGCTCTGTCACACCGACTCCAGTTGGTCCGTCATATGGGATGACACGTCGCGACGGAGGATGTGACGGGTCAAAACAAGCGACGGGACAAGCACGAGCGCCCGGAGGAGGACACGAGATGACGGATCAGCAAGTTATGACTCGAGCGCAGATGGACGCGCTCGTGGACGGCCACTACCGGGCCGAGGAAGCCGGCGACCTTGACGCGATTGTCGAGGGCTTCACCCCCGACGCCGAGCACGACGTCGTCGGCCGCCCCGGTGACCCGCTCCACGGTGGCGAGCAGATCGCCGGCTTCTATCGATCTCTGTTCGCGGACATTCGACTCGAACGCCTCGAGCCCGTGCGGCGCTGGTACGGCGACGACCATGTCGTCGACGAGACGATCCTGCACGCGACGGCGGTGGGCCAGGTCTTCGGGCTCGAAGGGCGCGGACGACAGGTGCAAGCGCGGTTCCTGCACATCTTCGACTTCAGCGACGGGCTGATCAGCCGCGAGAGCGCCTGGATCGACTTCGCCGCTATCCAGCAGCAGCTCTCCGATTAGAAGCAGCAGCTTCCTCGAGGCGTGCGGCCCCGTGTATGCGAGCGCGAGAGTAGGCTCGGCGCATGCCCGAGGCTTCCACGGGCTCTGAAGATGGGCTTGTCCGGCCTAAGCCGGTCGATCGCGCCGAGATCACGATCGTCATGGACAACTTCGTTGATGTCCTGATGGCCGGCTCGGAGGACGTCCACAGATACATCGCCTACGACCTCTCACAGCGTGAGCAGCTCGTCGCCGAGCATGGATTCTCGGCCCTCATCACCATCGAGTCCGACGGGCAGCGAGGCTCGGTCCTCTACGACGGGGGGTTGACGCCCGATGGTCTCGGCCGAAACCTCGACCTGCTCGGCATCCCGGTCAAGGACCTGCGCGCGATCGTTATCTCTCACGGCCACGCCGATCATCACGGTGGCCTCGAGGGCCTCTTTGCCCGCTACGGCCGGGCCCGGCTGCCTTTGGTGATCCATCCCGAAGCGTGGCGGGAGCGCAAGGTGATCTTTCCGACCGGAGCGGAGCTCCGCTTGCCCCCGCCGAGCCGAGCCGACCTAGAGGCCGAGGGTCTGGAGCTGGTCGAGGAGCGAGGCCAAACGCTGCTCCTGGACAACACAATGCTCGTCTCCGGTCAGGTCGAGCGCCTTACCGAGTTCGAGAAGGGGTTCCCGATCCACTATGCCCGCTCGATCGAGGGATGGGAGCCGGACCCGATGATCTGGGACGACCAGAACGTGATCGTCAACGTGAAGGACAAGGGCCTGGTGATCGTCTCGGGCTGCTCTCACGCGGGCGTGGTGAACGTGCTGCGCAACGCGCAGCGGCTGACCGGGGAGAGACGCGTGGCGGGCTTGATCGGAGGCTTTCACCTCACCGGTGGGATCTTCGAGCCGATCATCGAGCCGACGGTCAAGGCATTGTCGGCCGCCGGAGTCGCTCGCCTGCTCCCGGCTCACTGTACGGGCTGGAAGGCAGTACACCTTCTGGCCAGGGCGATGCCGACCGCATTCGTCCAGCCGGCCGTCGGAACCGTGGTCACCTTCTGAGAAGGCCGGCGGACCGTGTCCGGCCCTCAGATGTGGTAGATGCCGGCCCCGGTCTCGGCGGCCTCGCGGCGGGCGATGTCGGCGATCGTCGTCGAGCTGAAGACTTCCCGCAGCGCCTGGACCCCGTCGAGCCAGATGCCGCCGGCCTCGTCCGCCTCCTGACCCACCTTGCCGTCCAGTGCCTGCACGACCTCGAGCACGGTGATGTCCTCCGGTGGGCGCGCCAGCCTGTAGCCGCCCTTGACGCCGCGCTGGCTGTTCAGGAGGCCGTCGCGGCGCAGGGTCGAGAACAGCTGCTCGAGGAACTGCACGGGCATCGCCCGGCGCTCGGCGATCTGGGCGATCGGCACCGGAGCAGGACCCGAACGGGCGAGCTCCGCCATCGCGACGACCGCGTACCGCGATTTCGACGTGACGGAGATCATCGCGATGGTTTGTAGCGGATGGCGGTGGAAAAACCTCGCTCCTACCGCCGCCGGGTCGGACGCTCGCGCGGGACCCGGTTAGGATGCGCCGGGGTGGTCGGCTCGAGCTCGCCTGCCGGTTCGTACGGACCGCCGTAAGTGCGTTCCCGGGGCCACCGGGTCCCGGTGTCGGGGCACATGGAGTGAACGAGGAACCACGCTGCCTGGTGATCGATGCGCACCCCACGATCCGATTGGGGGTCCGAGGGCTGCTCTCAGACCGATACGAGGTCGACGAGGTCGAGGACGGCCGCGGGGCGCTCGAGCTGATCACGTCAATCGGTGATTTCGACGTCGCGATCGTCGAGCTGGCGCCGACTGAGAACGGCGAGAACGGGGGGCTGATCGGAATCCCGGCGATCCGCGCGCTGCGCAAGGCGCGACCGGGACTCGGGATCGTCGCCCACGGGCGCCGGCCGGACCGCCAGGCGGCGACCCGTGCACTCGCCGCGGGCGCAACCGCCTACGTCGCCAAGAGCTCGCCGACCGAGGCGCTCTCGGAGGCCGTCGACGCCGCGGCCGACGCCGAGAAGTTCGTGGACCCGGCGGCCAGGAAGCGCACCGGGGCAGGCGCGATCACGAGGCGCCAGCGCGAGATCCTGCAGCACTACGCGGACGGGCTATCGACCACCACGGTCGCGAAACGCCTCGGACTCGGCACCGAGACCATCCGCACGCATACAAAGGCCGCCCTGTCGCGGCTCGGCGCCCGCGACCGTGCGCACGCGGTCGCGATCGGGCTCCGCAACTCCCTCATCGAATAACGACGACAGCCCGGCACCAGCGACGCCGGCACCCCGGACGCGGGAGCAGAGAGGAGGTGCCGGTTGGTATTCAGAGCCAGCCGCGGTCGCGGGCGATCAGCACGGCCTGAGCGCGGTCGACCGCGCCGACCTTCCGATAGACGTTGTGCAGGTGCGTGCGGACGGTGCTCACCGAAAGCGAAAGCTCCTGCGCGATCTGCTTGTAGACCTTTCCCTCGGCGAGGCCCCGCAGCGCATCCATCTCGCGCAGCGAAAGCGGGCAGGGCTCGCTCGCCCGTCGACGGCGACCGCCGGCGTAGGGAAACTCGAACAGCAACGAGCTCAGGGATCGCCCGTCGATGCCGAGTGCCTGCGCCGCCCCTCGCAGCGCGTCCGCGCCCACCGGCTCGCCGGCGGCCTGGTGGACGATCAGGTCCCCGAGCCGGATGGCGGCCGCATGCCCAGCCGCGTCGGCGGCGTGATGGCGCTCGACCGCCGCCGCGACCGAGCCTCCCACGCCCCACCGTCGGATCAGCACCGCGCCCACGAGCGCATGATCGATCCCGAGCTCGCGGCGCTCGCGCCGCACCCGTTCGTCGGGGCTCTCATAGCGACCGTTGCCGAGCAGCTCCTCGCCGTAGAGCTCGACCAGCACGAGCCTGCCGACGTCGTGCAGCAGCGCCGCGATCGCGAGCTCATCGGGCTCGGGCAGCCGCGCGAGCTCCCCGATCCGCTCGGCGGCGTTTCGGACTGCGACGGCGTGGCGGCGAAAACGCTCGTGGCCGTCCGCCCGCGAACCAGGATGGTCGAGCAGATCGTAGGTGTCGAGTCCGGCGGCGAGCGTGCGAACACGGTCGATGTCCAGGGACTCGATCGCCTCACGGACGCCGCCCGTGCGCCTCGAGGGGCCGCTGCCGTTGTTGGCGGCCCGCATGACCGCGATCGCGAGCCCGGCGTCGGCCTCGACCGCCGCGGTGAGTTCACCCGCGGTAGCGGCCTCGCGCTCGCAGAGGCTGAGCAGGCGGCGCCGCGCCTCGGCCAGCGCCGGCAACCTGGAGACCGACTCGAAGGCCGCCGCCAGCCGCCGGCCACCGCCTCCGGCCCCACGCGCGCCCGCGGGCGTGCTCACCTCGGTCATCGTTTCGATCTCATACCCAGGGACCGCGCGATCCGCGGATCACTCAATAGATCGGCAGCGGCACCGGACTTGTTTAGCCCCGATCGGCGGCTCAGGGGCGATCCGCGCCCGCCCGCAGGCGCTGGAGGGCCGCCTCGACGCGCTCCACGGCGCGGTCACGTCCGAGCGCGGCCAGCGAATCGAAGATCCCCGGCGAAACGGTCGTGCCCGTGATCGCCACCCGCAGGGGCTGGTATACGTCCCTCGCCTTGACGCCGAGCCGCTCGACCAGCACGCCGAGCTCGCGCTCGAGGTTGGGTGCGTCGAAGGGCTCAACCGAGCGCAGCGGGCCGAGGGACGCCTCCAGATTGGGACCGGCTCCGTCGCGCATCACCTTGCTCCAGGCCTTTGGGTCGTCGACCGGCGGCTCGAACAGAAACCTCACCAGCGGCCAGAGCTCGCTCAGGGTCTGCGCCTTCTCCTGGGCGATTGCGCAGGCCGCGCGCAGCCGGTCGGGGTCGGCCGCGGCCTCGGGGTGCCCCTCCCGCTCGAGGTGCGCGGCGGCAGCGTCGACGTACTCTTCGAGCGGCATGTCGCGCATGAAGCGACCGTTGAGCCAGCGCAGCTTGCGCTCGTCGAAGATGGCCGACGCCCTGCCCACGCGATCGATGGAGAAGCGGTCGACGAGCTCGGACGTGGGCAGGATGGTCGTATCGTCCTCGGCCCCCCAGCCGAGCAGGGCGAGATAGTTGCGAATCGCCGCCGGCAGATAACCCGCCTCGCGCAGCTCCTGGACCGAGGCGGCGCCATGGCGCTTGGACAGCTTCTTTCCGTCCGGACCGTGAAGGAGCGGCAGATGGGCGTAGCGCGGCCGCTCGAACCCGAGCGCGCCGAGCACCAGCAGTTGCTTCGGGGTGTTGGAGAGGTGGTCGTCTCCGCGGATCACGTCGGTGATCCCCATCTCGGCGTCGTCCACAGCGACGGCGAAGTTGTAGAGCGGGGTCCCGTCCCCGCGGGCGATCACGAGGTCGTCGGTGAGCCGGTTCTCGAACCTCACCGGGCCGCGAATCACGTCGTCGACCACCGTCTCGCCGTCGTCGGGGACGCGGAGCCGGATCGCCGCGCCCTCCCCCGTCCGCGGCTCGCCGCGGTACCCGGCGTTACCGTGGGCGCGCTTGAAGGCGCGGACCTCCTCGGCCGTCGCAGTGTCGGGGTAGGCCTTGCCGGAATCGAGCAGCTCGGTGATCCGCGCGCCGTGGCGCTCGGCGCGCTCGGCCTGGCTCAGCGGCCCCTCGTCCCAGTCGAGCTCGAGCCAGCGCAGCGCGTCGAGGATCTGGGCGACGTTCTCGGGGGTCGAGCGCTCGCGATCGGTGTCCTCGATCCGCAGCACAAGCGTCCCCTGAGAGCCGCGCGCGACGAGCCAGTTGTACAGCGCCGTGCGCGCTCCGCCAATGTGCAGAGCGCCGGTCGGCGATGGCGCGAATCGGACTCTCGGGGACTGGCTCATCACTTGCTGATCGGCGCCCATTGTGCCCCGCGCGCGCAGCTCGGGCGGACCCGCCGCACGGCCGCGTTCGTCAGTTGTCCTCGCGGATCGCCGCCGCCATCGCCACGCGATTCAAAGACGAGTCGGCGGTCGGTCAGGTACAGCTTGCCGCCAACCGCTCGTACGCCCGCCGTGTGATTCGCACGCTTCTCCCATACGAGGGTTTCTCCGTCCTCCAGATCCACAGGTCAAGCCTACCTCCGGGCAGGGTGCGGACTCCATCACTTCTGTGGTCGCGTCCGGCCCTGATCCGATCGCCCTCTCGCCGCTCGCTAGAGTGGCGCACTTGGCTTTGTCATGCGGAAAACGCGCCCTCAGATGCTGATCGGCTGTCACGTTTCCGCAGCTGGCGGGCTGACCAAGGCCGTCGAGCGCGGCACCGAGAGCGGCTCGCGCGCGATCCAGATCTTCAACCAGAGCCCGCGGATGTGGCGGCCGACCCGCTACAGCGACGAGGACTTCGGCGAGTTCCGCGAGGCACTGGATCACTCGCGGATCGATTCCGCGACGATCCACGCCGTCTACCTGATCAACTGTGCGAGCAAGGAGCGCGAGATCCGGACGAAGTCGATCACCTCCCTCACGCATGCTCTGCGGGTCGGCGACGGAATCGGTGCCCGTGGCGTCGTCCTGCACGCCGGAGCTCGAAAGGGCGAGCCGCACGGACCGTCGATGAAGCGTGCGGCGGCGGCGATCCGCGCCGCCCTGGCTGATTCCGACCGCTGCCCGGTCCTGCTCGAGAACACCGCCGGAACCCAGGGGCCGCTGGGCAGAAACTTCGACGAGCTCGCCGAGCTCGTCGAGCGACTCGACGGTGACGCGCGGGTCGGCATCTGTCTCGACTCCTGCCACCTGCTCGCCTCCGGGTTCGAGATCCGCACGGCCGCGGCGCTCGGAGAGGTGGTCGATGAGTTCGACGCCAAGCTGGGCCTCGATCGCCTTGCGTGCCTCCACTTGAACGACTCCAAGACCCCGCTCGGGGGAAACCGTGATCATCACGCGAACCTCGGTGAGGGCGAGATCGGGGAGCGTGGACTCGGCGTCTTTCTATCCGAACCGCGATTCGATCGGCTGCCGACACTGATCGAGACCGGTGGCGCCCACGGGGCGCCGGGCCGCGCCGATGTCGAACTCGCGCGCAAGCTACGCAAGCGCGGCCTCGCCGCCCGCAAGCGCGGCGGGCGGCGACGAAAGCGGGCGAGCCCCGAAGCCGGCTGAGCTGTCGGGTTATGCCAGGGCGTTGCGAAGGTCGAAGGCGCGGATGCCCTCGGGGCCCCGGTCGGTGCAGTCGAAGAAGCGCGGGTTGACGCAGTCGTAGGCCGGCCCGGCGCCCTCGTAGGAGGGCTCGACGCGGAACTGGCACTGGGGCAGCGCCTCGCCGGTCATCTTGATTCCCCCGAAGCCGCCGCTCGCCTCCGCGAGCTCGAACATGTCCACGTCGATCTCCGCGCGGAAGACCTTCCGTAGGCAGCCCATGTAGCGGCCGCCGGTGAGCTGGTCCTCGTAGCTGTAGAGGAAGCGACAGCCGAGCTCGATGCAGCCGCGGGGCTCGATGAGCTTGTCGCAGAAGGTGCGGCAGCGCCGGCACTCGCCCGACCTGGTCCCAGTTCGCTGAACCGTTGCCACGCGGAAAGTCTACGGCTCGGGCTCAGGCGGCGATCGCCGCTGGGCCGAGGAGCTGATCGATCTCGGCCCGCAACGCGGCCGATGCGCTCACCCTGTATTCGGGTCCGAAGCGCAGCCGCCGGGTCCCCTCGCGGGTGCCCATCTCGAGGACGACCTCGCACTCGCCGGGAAAGCTTCCGAAGACCGACTTCAGGTCCTCGACCAGCCCGGCGCCGAACTCGGCGGCGTTGATCCGCAGCACCAGCGGCGCGTCGGCCGCCTTCGCCTTGGCCCGGGCGGCGGCCAGCTCGTCTTCGCCGGGCTCGAAGACCTCGGCCTCGGCGACAACGACGCTCATCTCTCCCCGGCCCTTGTGGTCCACGCGGCCGCGCACCACGATTACTCGGTCGACCTCGATCACCTCCGCGACCTCGCCGGCGGCGTCGCGGACGAAGAGCTCCACCCGGCCCTCGAGGTCGTCGAGGGTCGCGAACATGACGTAGCCGCCGCTGCGGGTGCGAACCTTCTTCGCCTCGCTGACGATCCCGCCGACGGTGACCCACGAGCCGTCGTCGAGCTCGGCCACCGCCGCCAGCGAGCGCTCGGTCCGGGCGCGCAGGGCGTCCCGGACCTCGCTCAGCGGGTGCGCCGATAGGAACGTGCCGAGCGTCTCCTTCTCCATCCGCAGGAACTCGCGCTGATCGAACTCCTCGTCCGGGACCGGAGGATGGCGAGGCGGTGCCAGGTTCTGCGCCTCGGCGTCAGCGCCGAGCCCCCCGTCGAGGTCGAAGATGGATCCCTGGCCACGGCGCGAGTCCTCCTGGTGCTTTTGTCCGGCCGACTGCGCCTGGGCGAGCACCTCGAGCATCCCCCGCCGCGCCGCCCCGGTCGAGTCGAGAGCCCCGCACTTCACCAGGCACTCGATCGCCCGCTTGTTGACCGCCCGCGAGTCGACGCGGTCGCAGAAATCCCAGATCGACTCGAACTCGCCGCCCGACTCACGCGCGCCGATGATCGTCTCCACCGCCGCGTGCCCGACGTTCTTGACCGCGTCGAGGCCGAAGCGGATCGAGTTGCCCGAGACGATGAACCCGTGATCGGAGGAGTTGACGTCCGGCGGCATCACGTCGATCCCCATCGCCTCGCAGCGGTTGACGAAGAACGGCACCTTGTCCTTGGTCGACATGACCGACGAGATCACCGCGGCCATGTACTCGGCCGGGTAGTTCGCCTTCAGGTAGGCGGTCCTGTAGGCGATCAGCGCGTAGCACGCGGCGTGGGACCGGTTGAAGCTGTAGTCGGCCGCGGCCGTCATCAGCGACCAGAGGTCCCTCGCGACGCGCCGATCGGTCCCCGACTCGGCCAGGCCGGCGAGGAACTTGTCCTCCATCGTCGCCATCAGGTCGCGCTTCTTCTTGCCGACCGCCTTGCGCAGGTCGTCGGCCTCGGCGGGGCTGAAGCCGGCCATCCGCTTGGCGATCTCCATCAACTGCTCCTGGTAGATGCAGCAGCCGTAGGTGGTCTCGGTTATCGCCCGCAGACGCTCGTCGGCGTACGTGACGGAGCGCGGATCGCGCTTGCCGCGCGCGTAGTCGTCGATGTAGCGCATGGCGCCCGGGCGGTAGAGCGAGACCAGGGCCACGATGTCGGCGAACTCGGTCGGCCTCACCTTGCGCAGGGCGTCGCGCATCCCGTCGGACTCGAGCTGGAAGACCCCGACCGAGTCGCCGCCGGCGAGCATCTCGTAGGTCCGCTCGTCGTCCATCGGGATCGCCTCCATGTCGAGCTCGGCGCCGCGCGAGCGGTGGATGATCTCGACGGCGTCCTCGATCACGTCGAGGTTGCGAAGGCCGAGGAAGTCCATCTTCAGCAGGCCGATTTCCTCGATCGGGCCCATCGAGTACTGGGTGACGATCTTGTAGGAGCGTTCGGGCTTCCCGTTGCCGCCGCCGTTGCCGTTCGGCGCCCCAGCGCCGCTGCGGTCCTCGGCAAGCTGGAGCGGGACGATCTCGTTCAGCGGTCGGTCGGCGATCACCACGGCGGCGGCGTGGATCGAGTTGTTGCGGACGATTCCCTCGAGGCCCTGGGCGACGTCGACGATCCGCCGGACGTCCGCGTCGCCGTCGTAGGCCCGGCGCAGGTCCTGGCCCTGGCGCAGGCAGGCCTCGAAGCTGGGGCTGCGGCCCATGATCGGCTCGGGGATCAGCTTGGCCGCGCGGTCCCCGGTGCCGTAGTCGTAGCCGAGTACGCGCGCTGCGTCCCGGGTCGCCGCGCGCGGCGCCATCTTGCCGAAGGTGATGATCTGGGCGACGGACTCGCGGCCGTATTTCTCCTGCACGTAGCGGATCACCCGCTCGCGGCCACGGACCGAGAAGTCGATGTCGATGTCGGGCATCGACTTTCGCGCCGGGTTGAGGAACCGCTCGAACAGCAGCCCGTTGGCGAGCGGGTCGAGGTCGGTGATGTTGAGCGCGTAGGAGACGATGGAGCCGGCTGCCGACCCGCGGCCCGGCCCGACCGCGATCCCGCTCTCCTTCGCGTAGCGGACGAAGTCCCAGACGATCAGGAAGTAGGACTCGAAGCCCATCTCGCGGATCACCCCGAGCTCGAACTCGAGGCGCTCGACTGCGGCCGCGGGCGGCGGGTCTCCGTACCGGCGGGCGAGGCCCTCGCGAGCGAGGCGATCGAGCATCTGGCGCGGCTCCTCGCCCTCGGGGGTCGGGAAGCGCGGCAGCAGCAACTCGCCGAGTTCGAGCTCGACCTCGCATCGGCCCGCGATCTCGAGCGTCGTGGGCACCGCCTCCGGCCAGTCGGCGAACGCGGATGCCATCTCCGCCGGACTCTTGAGGAAGAACTCGTTGGTGTCGAAGGTCAGCTTCGGCTGCTCGAGGGTGGACTTGGTCTGGACGCAGAGCAGGGCCGCGTGGTTCGAGTAGTCCTCCCGGCGCAGGTAGTGGACGTCCGCCGTGGCGACCAGCGGACGGCCGAGCTCGCGGGCGTAGCGGACGATGCCTTCGTTCGCCTTCGCCTGCTCCGGGATCTCGTTCGCCTGGATCTCGAAGTAGAGGTTCTCGGGCCCGTAGATCTGGGCGAGGTCGTCCACGTGGGCGCGAGCGTCCCCGGGCCGTCCCTCGACCAGGCGTCGGCAGAAGCGCGACTGGAGGCACCCGGTGAGCGCGATCACGCCCTCGGAGTGGCGGGCCAGCAGCTCGGTGTCGACGTTCGCCTTGCCGCGGGAGAAGCCCTCCAGGTAGCCGGCGGAGGTCAGCTTGACGAGGTTGTGAAAGCCAGCGTCCGAGGCGGCGAGCAGGGTCAGGTGGTTGCGCTCGACGCGGCCCTCGACGCGGCGGTCGTCGACCAGGTAAGCCTCGAGTCCGAGGATCGGCTTGACGCCGTGCTTGCGGCACGCCTTGTAGTGCTCGACGGCGCCGTTCATCACCCCGTGGTCGGTGAGCCCGAGGGCGGGCATCTCGAGCTCGGCCGCGCGCGCCGCCATCGCATCGATCTTGCAGGCCCCGTCGAGCAGCGAGTACTCGCTGTGCACATGCAGATGGACGGCGGACCCGCTCACCGAATCCCTTGGATCGCGCTTCGCCCCACGCAATCGCTCTTTGTTCGTGGCTCCGCGCTCACATGGCGATCATCGCAAGCGGCCCTGACGGCACCGGCGCGCGTTCTCGCAACATGCGAGGATCGCGCGTCGTGATCTGGCTCCTCAGACACGGCGAGGCATCGGACGATGCTCCCGACGACGCGTCCCGAACGCTCACCGCAAACGGCGAACGGCAGGCGCGGGCGGCGGGCGCCGCGCTGAAGGAGCTCGGAATCGAGATCGACCGCTGCCTGACCAGTCCCAAGCTGCGCGCCGTACAGACCGCGAGGCTCGCCTGCGAGCCACTGGGAGTGGAGCCAGAGGTCAGCGAGGCGCTGGGAGGTGGCGATTTCGATCCGACCGGGCTCGCGGCCGGACGCGGTACCGTGCTGCTCGTCGGTCACGAGCCCGACCTCTCGCGCGCGATCCAACTCACGACGGGCGGGCGGGCGGACATGAGGAAGGGCGGTCTCGCAGCGCTCGACGAACGGTTTCTGGCGTCGCTGCTTCAGCCCGAGGCGCTGCGGCGGATCGCCGGCGTCTGAGCCAGAGCTCGAGCAAGATCCTTCCCAGACGCTGCAAGTTCCGTTGCAGCGAGCGAACCGTCGCGCACGCTGCTAACCGGCCCCTAATCGTCCGCTAGTCTCCCGGCCTTCGCCGAGTTCCCTGCAAATCGCCGCTATCTCGAAGGCGAGAAGCCGGGGATCGGGGGACCCGAAGGCGGCCTGCTCTTCCCCGCCTGGGGCGAATCGCGGCCGTTCGCGAAGCGCCAGCCCATGGCGCGAGCCCGTCAGCTAACCCCGTAGGCAACCGAAAATGGGCCACGCTTCACCCCACATCCCCCGCGCCCCGGCCCGGACCACAACCGCGGCCCCGTTGCTGGCCGTTGCGGCGCTGGCAGCCTGTGCGGCGTTGGTGCTCGGCGTGGCCGACTCGGGCGCGCAGTCGATCGACCAGCTCAACTCGAAGATCGCCGGAGCGCGTGAGCAGGCTCAGGCGCTCGGCGCCGAGATCGAAGCCACGTCGGCCGAGCTCGCCTCGGCTCAGGCGGAGGCGATCGCAGCGGCGCAGCGCGAGGCCCAGCTGAGCGCGGTGCTCGCGCGCGGCGAAGCTCGTGAGGCCCGCCTCGAGGCGGCGGTCGAGGCCGCCGAGGCCGAGCTGCGGGCTGCGCGAGCCCAGCTCGCGCACTCCCTCGACACGCTCGCCGACCGCCTGGTCGCGATCTACCGCGGTGGCATGCCGGACACCACGACCATGCTGCTCGAGGCGGACGGCTTCGACGACCTCGCGACGCGGGCCGAGTACCTGCGCCGGGTCGAGGAGGCGGACGCAGCGCTCGTGGCGCGGGTGCGTGCCCTGCGCGAAGCGGTTGCCGAGCAACTCGCCGCGGTCGACGCCGCGGAGCAGCGCGCCGAGGCCTTCAATGACCGGGTCGCGGCCGCCCGTGACCAGATCGCGGCTGTGCGGGCGAGCGCCGAAGCGAAAGCGGCGGCGCTGGCGGCGGTCCGCGCTCGCAGGCAGGCGGCCGTGGACAGCCTGCAGTCGCAGGTCGCCGGCTGGACCTCGGAGGTCGAGCGCCTGGAGCGAATCTCCGCTCGCCAGGCCCAGCAGGAGGTGGGCGACTGGTTCGGCGACTGGGCGATCCCGGAGTCGATCGTGATGTGCGAGTCGAGCGGCAACTGGGACGCCGTCAATCCGAGCTCCGGAGCCGGCGGCGCGTACCAGATCATGCCCTCCACCTGGGGGCTCTACGGGGGCGAAGGCGACCCCGAGGACGCCTCGCCCTCGGCACAATCCGATATCGCCTCGCAGATCTGGGCCGACTCCGGCGCCGCGGCCTGGGCGTGCGCCGGCTGAGTCAGCCCTCGGGCGGCTCGCGCTTTGCGATCAGGTAGATCCCGCCGGCGGCCAGCGCGCCGAAGATGATGCCGGCGACCTTGAGCTCGCGGCTGAAGCGCATCCAGATGAGCCCCACCACGAAACGCCCGATCATTTCGTAGACCTTCGCCATCGGGTCCACCCTACCCGGCGCCGCGACCGCGAACCCTGTGTGCGAGGCGGCTCTGAAGCGTGAACAGCTCGATGAAGCCGGGGCTCGCGTCCTGGCTGAACTCGCCCCCCGACTCACCGAAGCCGGCCAGCGCCCGGTCGTAGAGCGCATATGGCGAGGAGCGGCCGACGACCATGGCCGAGCCCTTGTAGAGGCGCACGGTGAGCTCGCCCGTGACGTGTTCGTTCGCCGATTCCATGTAGGCGTCGAGGTCACTGCGCAGGGGCTCGTGCCAGAGGCCCGCGTAGCACAGGTAGGCCCACTTGTCCTCGAGCGCGCGCTTGAAGTTGTTCTGGTGGATCGTCGAGACGAGCTTCTCGAGCTCGCGGTGGGCACCGAGCAGGATCGCGGCCGCCGGCACCTCGTAGATGTCGCGGACCTTGAGCCCGACGATTCGGTCTTCAACGTGGTCCACGATCCCGACCCCGTGCCTGGATCCGATCTCGGTCGCGCGGCCGATCAGCTCGACCAGGTCGAGCCGCTCGCCGGCGAGGCTCACGGGGCGCCCCCGCTCGAAGCCGACGCGCAGCAGTTCGGGCTCGTCCGGCGCGTCCTGCGGTCGGACGACGAGGTTGAAGACGTCATCGGGCGTCGGCTGATCGAGATCCTCGATCGAGCGGCCCTCGGATGAGCGCCCCCAGAGGTTGTCGTCGATCGAGTAGGGGGCGGCGGAGACGCCGCCCTTGAGCGGGATCCCGTGCTCGCGGGCGTAGGCGAGCTCCTCCTCGCGGCCGAGCTGCCAGTCACGCACCGGGGCCAGCACCCGCAGCTCGGGGTCGAGGGTCGCGATCGTGCCCTCGATCCGAACCTGATCATTGCCCTTGCCGGTACACCCGTGGGCGATCGTGTCGCAGCCGCTCGCGCGCGCGTGCTCGACCGCGAGCTTTGCGATCAGCGGTCGTGCAAGGGCCGTGAACAGTGGATAGCCCCCACCGTAGAGCGCGTTCGCCTTGATCGCCGGAAGGACGTAGGCGTTAGCGAACTCCTTGCGCGCGTCCTCGACGATCGTGTCCACCGCCCCGAGATCGCGGGCCTTGCCGACGACGGCCTCCCAGTCCTCGCCGGGCTGTCCCAGGTCGACGGTCAGCGTGACCACTTCGGCGCCGTACCGCTCCTGGATCCAGTGCAGCATCACCGAGGTGTCGAGACCGCCGGAATAGAGGAGCAGCACGCGCTCGACCCGCTCGGGATCGGCCTGATAGCCGGCGACCGGCGGTCTGGGAGGCTCGCTCACGGCGCGGAAGTCTCGCACGCTCGCCGCCCCGCAGCGGCGTCACCGGCCGATCGTGGATGATGCCCGCAGTGCGCCGGCGCTAGGGAGCGGGGGTGCCGCCGCTGTCCTGGGTGACCGTGCCGAGATCGGTGACGGTGGTCTCCGGCTCGCTGGTGGTGGTCGTCTCCGGCTCGGTGGTCGTGGACGTCTCCGGCTCGGTGGTCGTGGTCGTGGGCTCCGAGGTGGTGGTCGTCGTCGTCGGCGCTTCCGTCGTGGTCGTCGGCGCGGTCGTGGTCGAGGAGGCCGCCGTGGTCGTCTCGTCGCCGTCACTGTCCGCGGCGACCACGGCAAGCGCGACGCCGAGACCGATGACCGCGGCCACCAGGACCGCGATCAGGGCCTTCATCGGGCCGCTCATGCCGCCGTCGTCGGGAGGCTGTGCTCCCGGGGGCACGCCGCCGGGCGGCTGCCCGGGCGGCGGCACGTCCATGCGGCGGGTCGGATCCTCGTGCATGCGGCGGCGAGTCTAGGGCCCGGATCGGTCAGGTCGGCACGGTTCGGCGGGCACTTCGTGCGGCGGAGTGGCCCAGCGGGTCAATAAGGGGGTGGGCCCGTGAACTGCGTGGTTTTGCGCCCGACAGGTGGGCGTAGATCGACACAGTTCAGAGCGGCGCGCCGGGCACGGCCTCACCCCTCTTGGGAAATGGCGCGTTAGTCGCCCCATGGACGACTAAAGCGCCAAGTGCCGGGGGCCACAGTTCAGAGCGGCGCCGCCGCGGCGGCGGGGCCCGCGACGTACTCACCCCCTTACTGACTCAGAGCACCGCCCCGTCCAGGGCCACTGCTACCCCAGCGCGCCGGCGAGCCGCTCGAGCGCCTCGTCGATCTCGGCCTCGCCGATCACCAGCGGCGGCAGGAAGCGCAGCATGCGCTCGCCGGGCGCGTTGAGCACCAACCCCTGCTCGAGCGCCCGCGCCGCCACCTCACTCGCGTCGACGCCCTCGGCCAGGGTCACGCCCACCATCAGCCCGCGCCCGCGGACCTCGGCCACGGCGCCGAGCTCCGCGAGCCCCGACCGCAGGCGATCGCCGAGCGCACTCACTCGCCCGAGCAGCTGCGGGTCGTCGAGCAGATCGAGGGTGGCGAGCGCGGCCGCGGCGGCAACGGGGCCGCCCGCGAAGGTCGAGCCGTGATCGCCGAGCGTCAGCCCGTCTCCCAGGTGCGCCGAGATGATCGCCGCGCCCACCGGCAGACCGCCACCCAGCGCCTTCGCCGCGGTCAGGACGTCGGGCCGAGTCGGGAGCTGCTCGTAGGCCCACAGGGTCCCGGTCCGCCCCATCCCGCACTGGACCTCGTCGAAGACGAGCAGCGCACCGGTCGCGTCGCAGGCCGCGCGCGCGGCGACGAGCACCTCGTCGGCGATCGGGAAGACGCCGGCCTCGCCCTGGACGGGCTCGATCATCACCGCCGCCGTGCGCTCGTTCACCGCCGCCCGCAGCGCCTCGGGATCGTCCCGCGGTGCCGAGACGAAGCCGCGGGGCAGCGGGCCGAACAGATCCTCCCGGGCGAGCTTTGGCGTCGCCGCGAGCGCGGCCAGCGTACGGCCGTGGAAGGCGCCGTCGAGGCTGACGATCTCGGGCTCGGCGATGCCGCGCTCATGGGCGCGCTTGCGGACGAGCTTGATCGCGCACTCACTCGCCTCGGTGCCGGTGTTCGCGAGAAAGACGCGGCCGCCGAGGCTCGACTCCGCGAGCCGCTCGCAGAGCCGCATCGCCGGCTCGGAGTAGTAAAGGTTGGAGGTCCCCGCGAGCGTTCCGGCCTGCGCGGCGATCGCGGCGACGATCCGCGGGTGGCAGTGGCCGAGGTTGTGGACCGAGAGCCCGGCGAAGAAGTCGAGGTACTCGCGCCCCTCGGCATCCCAGAGCCGCGCGCCCTCGCCACGCACGAACTCGACCGGCGCCCGCGCATAGGTCGGCATCGCGTAGCGCCGCTCCAGCTCCTGGAGTTCCTCGACGCTCACGCGGGACACCGACCGGCCGCATTCACGGGGTCACCATCGTGCCTATGCCCGCATCCGTGAATAGCTCCAGGAGCAGCGCGTGCGGGCGGCGCCCGTCGATGATGTGGGCGGAGCCCGCGCCGCCGCGGATCGCCGCCGCGCACGCCTCGAGCTTCGGACGCATGCCGCCGGCGACCGAGTCGAGCGCCGTATCGATCTCCTTGACCGTCACGCGAGAGCGCAGCGATTCCTCGTCGGCCGGGTCGGCGAGCCAGCCGCGCACGTCTGTGAGGAAGATCGCCTTGTGGGCGGCGAGGGCCGCCGCGACCCGCCCGGCCGCGGTATCGGCGTTGACGTTGTAGGAGCGGCCCTCCCGATCGACGCCCGCCGATGCGATCACCGGGATGTAGTCGGCGGCGATGTGGTTGAGCACTTCGACGTCGACCTGCTCGATCTCGCCGACGAAGCCGACCTCGTCGGTCTTCGGGTGCGGCGCGATGCCGAACAGCGCCCCGTCCTCGCCCGAGAGGCCTACCGCCGGCTGGCCGTGGCGGTTGAGCCGGGCGACGATGTCGGCGTTGACCTTGCCGAGCAGGACCATCTTCGCGATCTCCACGGTCTCTTCGTCGGAGACGCGCATGCCCTCGACGAAGCGCACCTCGAGGCCGAGCCGCTCCATGTAGCGGGTGATGTCGGGACCGCCGCCGTGGACGATGACGGGGTTGAGCCCGACGTACTTGAGCAGGACGACGTCGGTGGCGAACTCGTCGCGCAGGTCCTCCTCCCGCATCGCCGCGCCGCCGTACTTGATGACCACGGTGCGTCCGTGGAACTGCCGGATGTACGGCAGCGCTTCGAGGAGCGTCTCGACGTTGGCGGTGCCGGTCACGTGCGGTACTCGGCGTTGACGCGGATGTACTCGTGACCGAGGTCGGAGAAGAAGACGTGTGCCTGCGCCTTCCCGCGGCCGAGCGCGATCGCGATCTCCGCGTCGGGCTCCTCGCCCGCGAGCTCAGCCGCGTCGATCGCGCCCTCGACGAGCCCGTCGAGGCGCTCCCCGGCGAGCGCCATCCCCGCGGCCTGGGCGATGCGACCCCAGTTCGGGTCGCGTCCGTAGAGCGCGGTCTTGACCAGCGGCGAGTTCGCGATCGCCCGCGCGACGCGCTCCGCCTCGTCCTCGGTGGCCGCCTCGCGCACCTCGATCCTGCCGACCCTGGTCGCGCCCTCGCCGTCGGCCACCATCTCGAGGGCGAGCTGCAGCAGCACCGCGTCGAGCAGGCCCGGCGGCGGCGCGACCCCGGCCTCGCCCGTCGCCTGCAGCAGCACCGTGTCGTTGGTGCTCATCTGCCCGTCGACGGTGATCCGCTCGAACGAGCCGGCGACCGCGGCGCGCAGCGCGGCGTCGGGGTCGTCGATCAGCGCGTCGGTCTGCACGAAGCAGAGCATCGTCGCGAACCCGGGCTCGATCATGCCCGCGCCCTTCGCCTGTGCCGACACGGTCACCCCACCCGCCTTCACGGTGCACGACTTCGGGCCCTTGTCCGTCGTCATGATCGCCCTGGTGAACTCGCGCGCTCCCCGGGGCGAGAGCGCGGCGGCGGCCTCGTCGATGCCCGGGAGCACGAGCTCGGTCGGCAGCGGCACGCCGATCATGCCGGTCTCGGCGACCGCCACAGAGGCCGGCGCGACCCCGAGCGCCGCGGCGGCACCGTCGCGCATCGCGAGCGCGTCGCGATATCCGGGCTCGCCGGTCGCCGCGTTGGCGTTGCCCGAGTTGACCACCGCCGCCCGGATCGCTCCCAGGTCGCATTCCCGCCGGCAGACGCAAACCGGCGCTGCGGCGAGCGCGTTGGAGGTCAGGAGCAGCGCCGAGATCACGTCGGCGGCGTCGCATGCCACGATGCCGACGTCTGGCTCCCCGCCCTCCTTCAGCCCACACGCCACCCCGGCCGCCCTGAACCCGGGCGCGAGCGCGGCGGGGTCGAGCTCCTCGACCCCGTCCGGCACGCGTACCCAACGCGAGCGAAAGAACCCGGTCTGCGGCCTGCGACCTGTGACCTGCGACCTCAAAGCAGCCCCTCCGTCTCCTCGAACCCCAGCATGAGATTGAGGTTCTGCACCGCCTGGCCCGAGGCGCCCTTCCAGAGATTGTCGATCGCGGCGAAGACCGCCACCCGGCGCGGTCCGAGCGCCGTCGCGTGGATCCGGCACAGGTTCGTGTCGCGGACCTCGCGCACTCCGGGCGCCGTGTCGACCACCTCGACGAAGGGCTCATCTGCGTACCGCGCGGCGTAGAGCTCAGTGAGCGCCGCGGCGTCGAGCGGCTCGGCGAGGTCGACGTAGCAGCTCGCCAGCAGGCCCTGGTCGAGCGGCAGCAGGTGGGGGACGAACGTGACCCGGCCCGCCCATGACCCCGCCGCCCCCGGACGAATCCGGCCTTCGGCCGGATCACCGGTCGCTGACGCTCCCTGGGAGGAGGCGGCGGGTGTTATTCGTTGCAGGCCCTGCTCGATCTCGGGCTGGTGCCGGTGGCCCTCGACGGCGTACGGGGCCATGTTCTCCGTGAGGTTGACGAACGAGGCCCGCTCGCCCGCGCCACGGCCGGCCCCGGAGACCCCGGACTTCGCGTCGATCACCACCGACTCGATCCCGCCGCGCTCCGCGAGCGGCGCCAGCGCCAGTAGCGCGGCGGTCGGGTAGCAGCCCGGGTTGGCGACCAGGTCGGCGTCGCGGATGTTGTCGCGCTCGAGCTCCGTGAGCCCGTAGACCGCGCTCACCAGCAGGTCGGGGTCGCCGTGGTCGCCGTACCACTTCTGGTAGATCGGGATGTCCTGGAGCCGGAAGTCCGCCGAGAGGTCGACGACCGGGATGCCGAGCCCCCGCATGCCGGCGACGACCGAGACCGAGGCGCCGGACGGGTACGCGACAATCGCGGCGTCGACGTCCTCGAGCTTGTCGAGGTCGAGCTCCGTGAGCTCGACCGGGACCCGGTAGCGGGGATGGAGCCGGTCGAGCCTGGTGCCGGCCTCGGACCGCGAGGTCGCCGCGTAGAGATCGAGGCGCGGATGGTCGTAGACGAGTTGCGCCGCCAGCGCTCCCGCGTAGCCGGAAGCCCCGGCGACGATCACCCTGGCGTCACTCACGAAGCGATCCCCCGATCCCCTCGAGCTCGGACCGGATCCGCTCGCGCAGGTCGCCGACCTCCGCGTCGGTCAGCGTGCGGTCGGGAGCCCGGAACTCGAGCCGCAGCGCGAGGCTCTTGCGGCCCTCGCCGAGCTGCTCGCCGTGGTAGAGGTCGAACACGTCCGCCGCCACCAGCAGCTCGCCGCCGCCGGTGCGGACGGCCTGGCAGAACGCGCTCCGCCGGCACGTCCTCGGCGACGACCACCGCGAGATCCTGGAGCACGGCCGGGAACGTGATCAGGTCGCGGTATCGCTCCGGATCGGCGCCCGCGGCGACCAGCGGCGCGAGGTCGAGCTCGAAGGCCGTGCCGCCGGGCAGGTCCCATTCGCGGGCGACCAGCGGGTGCAGCTCCCCGAGCCAGCCGATCTCGGCTTCGTCGACCGTGAGCGCAGCGGCACGGCCGGGGTGCAGGAACGGCTCGGACCCCGCCTCGACCGACACCGCGGCGCCGAGCTGTCGCACCAGGATCTCGACCGCGCCCTTGAGCGCGAAGAAGCCACTCGCCTCGAGCTCGCCGGCGTCGCGCGCCCACGACGGCGGCACGAGGTCGCCGACGACCAGGCCCGCGAGCCGATGCGGCTCGTGCACCGGCGGCGGTATGCGCCCCGCGAACTCGCCGGCGAGCTCGCCCCCGCCATCGGGGGCCGGCTCGCTCAGATAGACGCGGCCCGACTCGAAGAGCGCGACCCGCTCGGCGCCGCGCGCGACGTTGTGCCGCGCCGCGTCCAGCAGCCCGCCGAGCAGCGTCGTCCGCATCAGCCGGTGGTCCTCGGAGATCGGGTTGCGCGTCGCGACCGCTCTGCGGCGGGGGTCGTCGGCCGTCATCCGCAGCCGGTCGGCGAGGCCGGCCGACACGAACCCCCAGGCCACGATCTGGTCGAAGCCGAGGTCACGCAGCACGTCCTCCGCTCGACGGCGCGCCGCCTGCTCCTGGGTCAGCCCGCCGACTCGCTCGGCGTTGGCCGGAAGCGTGCGCGGCAGCCGGTCGAACCCGTGCAGGCGACCGACCTCCTCGATCAGGTCCACCTCGCGGGAGACGTCGTAGTGGCGGTGGACCGGGACCACCGCGGTCAGCTCGCCCTCGCCGCGCTCGACGTCGAAGCCGAGCCGCTCGAGGCTCTCCGCCGCTTCGCCCGCCTCGATCCGCACCCCGAGCAGCGAGTCGAGGCGCGCACCATGCAGCGAGACCACGTGCGGCGCCGGCACGTCGGCCGCGGCGTCGATCGTCCCCGGGACGAGCCGCGCCCGGGCGACCTCGACGAGCAGCCGCGCCGCGATCCGCTGCGCGCGCAGCGCCAGCTCCGGGTGCAGCTGCTTCTCGTTGCGAGACGAGGCGTCGGAGCGCAGGCCGAGCATGCTCGAGGTCCGCAGGATGTTGGGGCCGTTCCAGGTCGCGACCTCGAGCAGGACCCGGGTGGTCTCCTCGGAGACCTCGGACAGCTGGCCGCCCATGATCCCGGCGATGCCCGACGGCCCGTCGCGGTCGCAGACGAGGACCGTCTCGGCGTCGAAGGTGCGCTCGACCCCGTCGAGGGTCGTCATCCGCTCGCCCTCGCGCGCGGTGCGGATGATCAGCTCGCCACCGGGGACGCGGTCGAGATCGAACGCGTGCAGGGGCTGCGCGGTCATCAGCATCACGTAGTTGGTGATGTCGACGACGTTGGAGATCGGCCGCATCCCGGCGGCGATCAGGCGGGCGGCCAGCCACGGGGGCGACGGGCCGATCTCGACGTCCGTGAAGACGCGGGCCGAGAACCGCGGACAGAGGTCGGGGACCTCGACGGTGACCGATGCGAAGTCCTCGACGCTGCCCGCGCCGGTCGGCTCGGCGTCGCCGTCCCACGGCGGGGCGGCAAGCGGGGCGCCGGTGATCGCGTGGACCTCGCGCGCGACGCCGTAGACGCCCATGCAGTCGACCCGGTTCGGGTTGAGGTCGAGCTCGAGCACCGCGTCGGCGATCGGCAGCACTTCGGCCAGCGGCGTGCCGGGCGCGGCGTCGGTCTCAAGGACCATGATCCCGGCGTGGTCCTCGCCGAGCTCCAGCTCGCGCTCGGAGAGGATCATGCCGTCGGACTCGATGCCGCGCAGCTTCGCGCGGCCGAGCTCGCTGCCGTCGGGCATCCGTGCCCCGGGCAGCGCCACCGCGACCGCCTGCCCGCCGGCGACGTTGGGCGCGCCGCAGACGATCGTGCGCACACCGTCCCCGGTCTCGACCTCGCAGACCCGCAGCCGGTCGGCGTTCGGGTGCTGCTCGGCCGAGACCACCCGGCCGACCACGAAGCCGTCGGTCGATGGGACCCCGAGCCGGCTCACGCGCTCGACCTCGACCGCGCGCATCGAAAGCAGCTCGCCGACCTCCTCCGGGTCGAGATCCGGATCGCAGTACTCCCGCAGCCAGCTCATCGGGACGTTCATGCAAATTGCTCCACGAATCGCACGTCGTTCTCGACGAACAGCCGCAGGTCGGGCGCGCCGTGCTTGAGCATCGCGACGCGCTCGATCCCGACCCCGAAGGCGAAGCCCTGCGTCGTCTCGGGGTCGTAGCCGCGCTCGATGAACCCGAACACGTTCGGATCGACCATCCCGGCGCCGAGGATCTCGATCCACCCGGTTCCCTTGCAGATCGGATCGCGTCGGCCGTCGGCGAGCCGCCCGGTGCCGTCGCAGGCAAAGCAGGAGACGTCGACCTGCACCGACGGCTCGGTGAACGGGAAGTAGTCGGGCTTCAGCCGCGTGCGCCGCTCGGGGCCGAACAGCGCCTTCGCCGCGTGATCGAGGGTGCCCGCGAGGTCGGCGAGCGAGATCCCCTCGGCGACGGCGAGCCCCTCGACCTGATGGAACATCGGCAGGTGGGTCGCGTCGATCGTGTCCCGCCGGTACGCCGTCCCCGGGACCACGATGAACAGGGGCGGCTCCTGAGCGTCCATCGAACGCACCTGCATCGGCGAGGTGTGAGTACGCAGCAGCACGTCGGTCGGCCCCGGCCGCTCGTCCCGCTCGTTGACGACCCCCTCGGGGAGGGTGGCGGGATCGACGTAGAAGCTGTCCTGGACCATCCGGGCCGGGTGGCCCGGCGGGTGGTTGAGCGCGGTGAAGTTGTAGAAGTCGTGCTCGACCTCCGGCCCCTCCATCACCCGGTAGCCGAGCCCGACGAAGACGTCCTCGATCTCGCGCCTGGTGCGCTCCAGCAGGTGAAGGTGGCCCGTCGCGACGGGCGGCGTACCCGGCAGGGTGACGTCGATCGCCTCGCCCGCCAGCGCGGCCTCGATCTCAGCCGCCTCGAGCTGGTCGCGGCGGCTCGCCAGCTCGGCCTCGAGCGCCTCCCGGGCCGCATTCGCCGCAGCGCCCACCGGCCCGCGCTCGCTCGGCTCGAGCTCGGCGATCCCACGCAGGATTCCGGTCAGCTCCGACTTGCGCCCCAGATGGCGCACCCGGAGCTCCTCCAGCGCCGCCGCGTCGGGCGCCGCGGCGATCGCCGCGGACGCCTCCGCGCGCAGGCTCTCGATTCGGTCCAGCATCAGCTCGGTCCCCCCGGCTCGTCGACCCGGGCGGCCGACGATATCCGCCCGAGCGCGATCGCTGCCGTCGCGGCGACGTTGAGCGACTCGGCGCCGCCGCGAAGCGGGATCGTCCAGACCCGATCGCACCGCCCGAGCAGCTCCGTCGGCAGCCCCTCGCGCTCGGAGCCGAGCGCCAATCCGCCGACCGGCTCGTCGTCGGGCGGCGCGCCCCCGTGCGCGGCCAGCGCCACGACCGGCGGCGCCAGGTCGTCGAGGCCGCCGCGGCGGGGTGGGCGGGCGAAGATCGAACCCATGCTGGCCCGGACCGCCTTGGGCCCGAACGGGTCGGCGCTGCCGGGGCCGACCACCACCGGGGCGTCGAGCAGGGCGTGCGCGCTGCGGATGATCGCCCCCAGGTTCGCGGGATCGGCGACCCGGTCCAGGTAGACGCAAAATCCGCCGGCGCCGGCATCCCACACCTGTCCATACACGCCGATGACGCGGGTCCCGGAGCCGAGCGCGCTGACCGCGTCGAGGAGCGCCGGCTCGACGTCCTCGCCGGCGCGCAGGACGAACTGCGCCGGCGCGCCCGCGGCCGCAGCCGCGTCGACCAGATCCTCGCCCTCGGCGACAAACAGCCCCTCGCGCTCGCGGTGCTTGCGCTGCGCGAGCCTGCGGATGAGCTTCAGCTTCTCGTTGTCCTTACTGGTGATCACGTCGCTGGCAATGAAAAGGGCGCCCTCTCGGACGCCCGGTGAGGTCTGCTCGGCGGTCTCGCTCGCTCAGGCCGCCGCGGCCTCCCGGGCTTGCTCGGCAAATCGGCGAAACGCCTCCGGGTCGTGGACGGCGATGTCGGCGAGCATCTTGCGGTTGACCTCCACCCCGGCCTCGTTCAGGCCGTGGATGAGCTGCGAGTAGCTCATGCCCTCGCGCCGCGCGGCGGCATTGATTCGCACGATCCAGAGGCGCCGCATGTCGCGCTTGCGGCGGCGGCGGTCGCGGTAGGCGTAGTTGCCCGAGCGCATCACCTGCTCGTTGGCGAGCCGGTAGCTCGAGTGCTTGCGACCCCAGTAGCCCTTGGCCTGGTTGAGGACCTTCTTCCGACGGCGCCGGCGCGCCACCGCGTTCGTCGCCCGGCTCACTTCTTGCCTCCGAGCAGGTTCCGGACGCGCTTCGCGTCCGCCTGCGAGATCTCGACCGGCTTGGCCATGCGGCGCTTGCGCTTGGGCGACTTCTTCTCGAGGAGGTGGCTCGAGTAGGCGCGCCGCCCGCGCAGCTTGCCCGTAGCGGTCTTGCGAAAGCGCTTCTTGGCGCCCGAGTGCGTCTTCATCTTCGGCATCGAGCCGACTATTGAAGCAGAGCGGCTGGGGCTTGCGTCAAGCCCGCGACGTTGGCGGACGGTCGAGCTGCGTCATGACTCTGCGGCCGCCGCCTCGGCTCCATCGGTCGGGCCGGCGGCGGGGCTCCCTGCAGGGTCGGACCGGTTGCGGTCCTCGCGTGCGCGCGCGACGTTCCCCCGCGACGGCGCAAGCATCATGTGCATGTTGCGCCCCTCCTGCTGAGGATGCTGCTCGATCGTCGCCAGGTCGGCAACGTCCTCGTAGAGCCGGTCGAGCAGGGCCCGGCCGCGCTCGGGGTGAGCCTGCTCGCGGCCGCGGAACATGATCGTCACCTTGACCTTGTCCTGATTGCGCAGGAAGCGCTCGACGTGGCCGCGCTTGGTGCCGTAGTCGTGGTCGGCGATCTTCGGCCGCAGCTTGATCTCGCGGACGTTGACCTGTTGCTGGTGCTTGCGCGCCGCCTTCGCCTTCTGCTCCTGCTCGTACTTGTACTTCGAGTAATCGAGCAGGCGCGCGACCGGTGGCCGCGAATCCGGCGCGACCTCGACCAAGTCGAGATCGCGGTCCCGTGCCATCGACAGCGCGTCGTCGGTCTTGATCACCCCGATCTGGCTTCCGTCCTCGTCGATCAGGCGAACCTCGGCGACCCGAATCCGCTCGTTGATCCGGGTCGGGTCGCGCTCCGGAGGCTGCCGGTCGAACCGCCGCGGAACCGGCACTATGCGATCACGCGGTCCGGGAGCGTCAAGCTACCTGCGGGCGCAACGGGGAGATGGACGAGCTGACAACGGGAAGGGCACGGGGGCTAGCGGCGCGCGGAAATGTGGCTGCCCTTCATCTGCGGGCAGTATAGACGCCGATCGGATCCGGGTCCGAACGGTCCTGGCATCACGCCAGCTTCAGCAATCGCGCTGTAGAATAGGTGGCCTTCCGCGGAACCTCCGTGCATCCAATCCGCGGGACACGGACGTCAGGGGGAGCGCACGCGGTCTTGGTCAAGAGTTGACACCCGACCAGGGCTGTAGCTCCCCCGTTGGGGCATCGGGTGCCGCTAGGCTCGGCTAGTCCGGGCGCCCCGCCTCGAGCAGCTCCGGGACCCGATCCGGGTCCATCGCGCCGAGGTCGCCGTCCGCGTGGGAACGAACCGAGACCGTGCCGTCCGCCTCCTCGCGCTCGCCGAGGACGAGCATCAGCGGGACCTTCGCGAGCTCGGCATCGCGGATCTTGCGCCCGACCGACTCGGCGCGCTCGTCGACCCGGTTGCGCACGCCCGCCGCGTCGAGCCTCGCCGCGACGGCGCGCGCGTAGCCGACGTGCGGGTCGGAGACCGGCAGGATCGCCGCCTGCGTCGGCGCCAGCCAGGCCGGGAAGCGGCCTCCGTGGTGCTCGATCAGGATCCCGGCGAAGCGCTCCATCGAGCCGAGGAGTGCGCGGTGGATCATCACCGGCCGGTGCTCGGCGTTGTCCTCGCCCTGGTAGGCGAGCTCGAAGCGCTCGGGCATCTGGAAGTCGAGCTGGCAGGTGCCGAGCTGCCACGAGCGCCGGAGCGCGTCGGTGACGTGGAAGTCGATCTTCGGGCCGTAGAAGGTCCCCTCCCCCGGGCTCACCTCGTAGTCGCGCCCCTGGCGCTCGAGCGCCTCGCGCAGGCCCTGTTCGGCGCGCTCCCACTGCTCGTCGGTGCCGACCGACTTCTCCGGCCGGGTCGAGAGCTCCACCTGGACCTCGTCGAAGCCGAAGCGGGCATAGAGCTCGTCGATCGCGCTGCAGATCGAGTCGACCTCGGCGGGAACCTGTTCGAGCGTGCAGTACACGTGAGCATCGTCCTGGGTAAAGGCGCGCACGCGCAGCAGCCCGTGCAGAACGCCCTCGCGCTCGTAGCGGAACACCTTCCCGAACTCCGCCAGCCGCAGCGGGAGGTCGCGGTAGGAGTGGCGCTCGGAGCCGAACACGAGGCAGGCTCCGGGACAGTTCATGGGCTTGAGCGCGAAGCGGCGCTGATCGCCCTCGCGCTGTGACGGCTCGACGAAGTACATGTTCTCGCGGTAGTTGTCCCAGTGCCCGGAGCGATGCCATAGCTCCTCGTCGAGCACCTCCGGCGTCCTGATCTCGCGGTAGCCGCGTTTGCCGAGCTGCTCGCGTACCTCACGCTCGATCAGCTCCAGCAGGACCGTTCCCTGCGGGAGCCAGAACGGCATCCCGGGCGACTCCTCGCGAAACCGGAACAGGTCGAGCTCGGGGCCCAGGCGACGGTGATCGTTCTCCCGAGCGCGCTCGAGCTGCTCGAGGTGGCGGTCGAGATCGGCCTGGCGGTGAAACGCGGTGCCGTAGATGCGGGTCAGCATCTGGCGGCTCTCGTCGCCGCGCCAGTAGGCGCCGGCGATCGAGTTGAGCTTGAAGGCGCCGATCCGGCTCGTGGACGGCGAGTGCGGGCCGCGGCACAGGTCGGTGAACGGGCCGTTCCGGTAGAGCGAGACGGTCTCGGCCCCCTGGTCGCGCTCCAGATCCTCGATCAGCTCGACCTTGTACGGCTCGCCCGCGTCGCGAAAGCGCTCCACCGCCTCGGCGACGGGCAGCTCGCTGCGCTCGAACGGCTCGTCGGCGTCGATGTGGGCGCGCATCGCGGCCTCGATCCGCTCGAGGTCCGCCTCCGACGGGCGCTCGCCGTCGGGGAAGTCGAAGTCGTAGTAGAAGCCGTCGGCGATCGGCGGCCCGATCGAGACCTTCGTGCCGGGCCACAGCTCGACCACGGCCGTCGCCATCACGTGGGCGGCGTCGTGGCGGATCAGCCACAGCGCGTCGTCCGCGTCGTCGCCCTCGCTGGTCGGGGTCACGATCGCGATCGCCGCCCCGTCGGGCAGCGGCGCGGCGAGGTCGCGCAGCTCGCCGTCGACCTTGACCCCGAGCGCGTCCTTCGCCAGGCGCGGGCCGATCGCGGCCGCGGCGTCGGCGCCGCTCGCGCCCTCGGGCAGCTCCAGCGGCGATCCGTCCGGAAGCGTTACGGTGATGGCCGACATCGCGGGCCATGCTAGTGAGAGGCACCACAAGGTCCGCGCTCGGGGGAAACCGAAGGAGGCAGGAAGTGATCTTCCGGAATTCGAAGCTGGTGCTGGTGCTGGTGGCGCTCGCGGTGGCAGCGCTCGCGGTACCCGCCCTGTCGCAGGGCGTCAGGGGTACCGTCGAGGTCCAGGCGAAGCTCAAGGGCAACACCGAGGTCCCCGGCCCCGGCAGCAAGAAGGGCAAGGGCGACGTCCACATCGAGCTCAAGGCGAAGAAGAAGAAGGTCTGCTTCGAGCTCGAGGTCGCCAGGCTCGACGAGGTCGTCGCGGGCCACATCCACAAGGGCACCGCGGACGTCGCGGGCGACGTGGTCGTACTGCTGTTCGAGGACACCGCGGGGCTCGCGGGCACGGGCAGCTACGAGGGCTGCACCAAGGGCGTGAAGAAGAAGCTGATCAAGAAGATCGGCAAGAAGCCGGATCGCTACTACGTGAACATCCACACCAAGGAGTTCCCGGACGGCGCGATTCGCGGGCAGCTCGAGCCCGTCAAGTAGCCGTCCGCCCGAAGGCGCTCAGCCGCCGGCCGCGGACGGGTCGGCGCGAGCGCCGTCGGGAATCAGCGGGCAGGGCTCCTCGGCGGGCAATGCCGCGCCGGCGTTGCGGTCGACCGCCACCGGCACGACCGCGCCGTCGTCGAGTTCGACCAGTAGCACCGTGGAGCCCTCGGGCTCTGCCATGTCGTCATCGGCCTGGATGCAGATCCGGTTGCCGCGCAGCTCCCAGGTCAGGTAGTCACGCCCGTGCTGCTCGTCGAGCAGCTCCGCCGGCGCCACGACGGTCACCGAGCGGTCGCCGAGCCGCTCCCGGAGCTCCGCCAGCGCCGGCGAGTAGCCGCTTGGCCCGACCGGCCCGTTGACCAGCGCGAGCACGCTCGACCCGCCGGCGGCGAGCAGGATCGCCGCGGCGATCAACGCCGGCGCCCCGGCGACGAGCGCCCGCGCCGAGACGAGCGCGACGAGCGGCGCCGCGAGGACCAGCGCCTTGGCCTCCTGGTACGGCGTGCCGGCGACCAGCGAGTAGAGCCAAAGCACGACGGCGGCTGCGAGCGCGGCAGGGACGGCGCGCTCGCCGCGCCGCCACCACCACCGGAGCCCGAAGCCCAGCGCCGCCGCTCCGAGCGCCGCGCCGAGGTAGAAGACGATTGCCGGGACGGCGCCGTCGCCGGGCTCGAGCCGAAAGTCCCCCGAGGGCCAGATCCCGAGCGCCTCCAACGGCGACAGGCGGTCGAAGAGGTTGCCGAGGCCCTCGCCGTCGGGGTCGAAGGTCTCGAAGCCGGCGAAGTCGACGAGTCGGCTTGCCTCGGGGAGGGTCGCCACCGCCAGTACCGCGATCGCGACCAGCGCCGGCGGCGCCGCTCGGCGCAGCAGGTCCCGGACAGCGCTCGCCGCCCCCTCGCCCGCCGCGCGGACGAGCTCGACCAGCGCCCAGACCGCGACGGCGCCGACGAGCCAGGCGAGCCCCGGAAAGCTGTACGTGTAGACGCTGCCCACCGCGAGCACCGCCAGCGGCGCCGCGGCGAGCAGGTCAGGCGTGCCTCGGTCCCCGGCCGCGGGCCGGCGCCCGGCGAGGCACAGCAGGCCGATCGCGAACGCGAGCAGGAACAGCGCCTGCATCGTCTCCTTGAAGGCGCCCTGAACCAGGTAGGCGGCGACCAGGTAGGCGAAGCCGATCCAGAGCGCCGCCGCAAAGCGCTTCCAGCCGCCGACGAGGTCGAGCAGCGCCAGCGGCGCCAGGCACGCGGCGACCGCCCCGGCGAGGGTCAGGCCGTCGAATGCCTGAACGGTCGTCGGCCCGAGCGCCGAGACCGCGACCACGATCGCGTGCGGGCCGAGCGGGTAGCCCTCGGCGATCAGCCGCTCGCTGCCGCCGGAGGCGAGCCGGTCGGCGGCGAAGAGATGCTGGGACATGTCGGGATTGAGCCCGGTGCCCAGGATCCCGAACCGGCCCTCGACGACGAAGGGCAGGGAGGCGAGCACGAGCGCCGCCAGACCGACCCAGATCCCCCACTTAAACGCTCCGTTGCTTGTCACCACACGCCCGCGGAGGTAGAGCGCGGACGCGGCCGCGGCGACGGCGATCGCGATCAGGGCGGCGGTGCCCTCGCCGGGGAGGCGGACGGTCCACCAGGCGAGCGCGCAGAGCGCCGCGAGCCCGGTGGCGGGCGCGAGCCACGACCACCCCGGCCGACCGCAGGCGACGAGGATCGCCTGCCCGACGAGCACGGAGGCACCGAGGATGACGAGGAAGGACGCATAGGTCCCGAGCATCGGCGGCGAGCATATTGGCGGGGCCCGCGGCTGCTCATATAGTTCTCGGATCGCGTCCGAGGAGCGAGAGCACCATCATCTGCGCACCCCCACGCGCGAGCTTCCGCACGCGGAGAAGGTCCGGCGCCAGCAGCGCCACCTGCAGGTGCTCACCGTCGTGCTCCTGGCGGTGCTCGCGATGCTGGCCTACGCGGCCGCGTTCGACCTGAATAACTGGGCCGAGTGGATCGTCTTCGGCGCGATCTGCGTCACCGCGCTCGGCGCGATCATCGCCGTCCACACCAGGTGATGCGGCGCGTCGTCAGCGTGGTTGCGCTCGGGGCGAGCCTGCCACACGGCGCTACACGAACCGCCCCAGCGGGATCCAGCAGGTGATCTCGTTCCGCAGCCACCGCTGAGCGCCCTCGGGCCCTTCGCGACGGCCTGTCCGCTCAGGCGCGCAGCCGCTCGGCGAAACCGCGCAGGCCCTCGGACCAGCCCTCGGGAGACCCCACGGCGTCGCGCATGCCCTCCCAGCCCTCGCCATGGCGGTCGAGGTTGCGGTGCTCGAGGGTGACGCGGGTTCGGTCCGCTCCCTCGGGGACGAAGCGCACCTCGACCTCGCTGGTCCGCTCGTGATCGGTCTCGAGCTGCCACTGCGTGTTGATGTCCCAGCTGATCACGACCCGCTGCGGCGGCTCGTAGGCGAGCACCCGCGCCCAGCGGCATTCGCTGCCGTCGGCGCCGCGATCGAAGACGTGGCCGCCCACGCGCGGCTCGAACACCATCTCGGCGAGCTCCCCCTCGAGGATGTGGTGGTCGGGGCGCCACCAGCTGCCGATGCCTTCGGTGAACACCGAGAACGCGCGCTCGATCGGCGCCTCGACGACGACCTCGGTACGAACCGCCGTGTCCGTTGCCTGCGTGGTCATGAGACCTCCTCGTCCTGTCGCTCGACGGCCGCCTTGTAGGCCGCCAGGGATTGATTCCAGAACCGGTCGAGGTAGGCGCGCAGCGCGCCGACCCCGTCCGGGTCGACGTGGTAGATGCGACGGTTGCCCGCGGCCCGCCCGATCACCAGCCCCGCGTCCTTGAGCACCTTCAGGTGCTGCGAGACGGCCGGTCGGCTGACCGGCAGGTCATCTGCAAGCTCGCCCACCGCCCGTGGCCGCTCGGCCAGCGATTCGAAGATCGCCCGCCTCGTCGGGTCGCCGAGTGCGGTCAGTCCATCAGCTTGGTAAGTCGCCACGAACGGTAAGTCTAGACTTACTATCCGCGGTTGTCAAGAGACGGCTTTCCCCCGCCGGCCCCTGCCCGCTACGCGAGCAGGATGACCAGCAGAATGATGATCAGAAGCGTTCCGATGCCGATGTACATCCCGTCCTCCTTTCGGGAACCCCCTGGACCCATCACGTCTACCCGGCCCGACGGGGCGAAAACGGCATGCGAGCGCCGGGCCGTCCGCCGGTCGCCTGGACCGCGGCCGCTCAGAGATCGCGCTCGTAGAAGAGCATCCGCGGGCCGTCGGGCTCGCCCTCGCGGTTGGTGAATCCGGAGCTCTCGTAGAGCCCGATGGCCGCGGTGTCGTCCACGCTCGTGCCCAGGTCGATCCGCACCGCGCCCGCCTCGCGCGCCGCATCCATCGCACCCTCGAGCAGGGCGCGGCCGATCCCCTGGCCCCGTAGGTCGGGCGCCACGTACAGCTCCTCCAGGTGGGCGTCGAGCCCCTCGCTCCAGAGCGCCGGGCGCAGCCGGATCACCGCGATGCCGTCCGGTCCTTCGCCACCCAGCAGCACCGTGATCTCGCCCTCGGCGAGGAGCCGGGCGGCACGCCCGGTGAGCGCCGCGACGCCAGGGGTCGGATCGCCGAACTCGGTGTTGAAGTCGTGCAGCAGGCGCGCGACCTCCGGGGCGTCGGCGACCTCGGCCCGGCGGATGGCGGTTCGGCTCGGCATGAGCAATTGGTCGCACTTGTAGCGCGTTTCGTTACGCGCCCCGGCTCCGGCGCGCCCCTAGGGGGAACGCGAACGTCGGGCTCGACGGCGTCGGCGCCGGACGGGTCCGTAGGATGCGCCGACCGACTGGGAGGTGATTTCGCATGGCGGCCGAGGAATGGGTACTCGCAGCGACTGCTTTCTTCTCGGGGCTGGCGTCCGGCCTCCTGGGAATGCTGAGCACGATCATGCGTCCGATGCTCGCGGAGATGGACGGCCGGGACTTCCGGAACTTCATGGAAGCGTTCCTTCGATTCGCGGAGAGGTCCTGGGGAGGGGTGTTCAACTATGCCTGGGCGCTGGGGATGTTCCTCGGGCCGATCGTCGCGCTCGTGCTCCTCTGGGACGATCCCGGCTCCACCGCGTTCGTGCTGACCGCGATCGGCCTGGGCATCGTGTTCGTCGGTGTGATCATCGTCTCGAACGTGTGGAAGACACCGCACTACAAGGTGATGCTGGCCTGGGACCCCGAGGCGATGCCGGCGGACTGGGAGGCGGGACGGCAGCGCTACTTCACGATCAACTGGATCCAACTCGCGACGACCTGGGCGGCGTTCGCTCTATTCCTAGGGGCCCTGGCCTCCCTTTAGGCGCCCGAGTTCCTGCGATGGGGCAGCCCGGGCTGCCCAGGTGCCTCCGGCTTGTCAAGGTCGACGACACGTCCGTAACCCGATCACGGAGCGCGGGTGGGTAGGTAGAGTCGTGGGCGTCGCGAGGTGGCTTCGCAGCCCGTTGGCGCTGGTGCTGCTCGCCGGGCTTGCGCTGCGCGTCGTCGCGATGATCGGCTATCAGCCCGCGTACTTGGCGTTCTCCGACACGCATGCGTACGTGTTGGACGCCGCCGATCTCGGCGAGGCGTTTGCGATCGACGCCCCGCTTCGTCCGTACGGCTACGCGATCTTCCTCGCAGGCGTGGCGAGCGTCTCGCAGACCGTCACGGCCGTCGTCGTCGTGCAGCATCTCCTCGGACTCGCCACAGCGGCGCTTCTCTACGCGACCGTGCTCCGCCTCGGCGGCCCGCGCTGGGCGGCCGTCGCAAGCGCCGCGGTTGTCGCGCTCGTCCCCGACTTCGTCTTCTTCGAGCATGCCCTGCTCACGGAGGCGCCATTCCTGTTTCTGGTTACCGCGGCTGGCTACGCGACGGCGCGGGGCGTGCAGGAATCGGCCCTCGAGCGGCGGCCCCGGACCTGGATCGCATGGCTCGCCGCCGCGGGGGCGCTGGTCGCGCTCGCGGCGACCTTCCGTGCCGTGGGACAGGTCCTCGTCCCCGCGTTCGTCGTCATCGCGGCGATCGCGGTGCGCGGTGACATCGCGCGCCGGCTGGGCCGGCTGGGCGTGGCGGCCGCTCCGTCTCTAGCCGGCGCGGCCGTCCTGCTCGGCTACGGAGCCCTCATGAGCGCCCACGGAGGCTACTTCGGCCTGGCCTCGAGCGACGGGTGGGCCATTTACGGGCGCACCGGCCCGATCGCGGACTGCACCCGCTTCGAGCCGCCGCCCGGAACCGAGCGGCTGTGCGAGCGAACACCGCCCGACCGACGCCCCGGCTCGGATTTCTACGGCTGGGACCCGGAATCGCCGGCGCGCGAGCTGTTCGTGGGGCCGCCCGCCGGCGACGAGTTGCTCGCCAGGTTCGGCCGCGAGGTGGTCACGCACCAGCCGCTCGACTACGCAAAGCTCGTGCTTACCGACCTGGCGCGATTCGTCGATGAGGACGCAGGGATCGACCGGACCCTGAGCGGCCATCCGCTCTCGTTCTACCGTTTCGCCGGCACGAGCTCCGAGGTCATCGACGACGACCCGGTCGCGAGCTTCTACGGGCCCTACGAGTACGTCATCTCGGGGACCGGACGGACTCTGGGCGACCTGCAGCAGATCGTTCGCGTTCATGGAGTGCTGATCCTGCTCGGCGTGGTACTCGCGCTCGCCGGCCTGATCCGAGGCCCGCGGCAGGTGCGGATGGCGATCCTGATCCTCGCGGGTCCGGCGATGACGCTCCTCGTCGCATCGGTTGCCCTCGCGACGTACGACGGACGATTCGGCGTGCCGGCGATGCCGGGGCTGATCTCCGCCGGGCTGGTTGGCGCCTGGTCGCTCGCCCGCGAGCCAGCGGTGGTTCGCCGCCCCTGCGCTTGATCGCGGCGAGGGGCGGTCGGCTCGCGGCCAGGCTCAGCGGCCGGCCGTAGCCTCGCCCGCGAGCTCGGCGAACGCTGTGGCGTGAAGCGTCGGGATCCGCTTCCAGGTGAATCTGCGGGAGGCCTCCTGCGCCGCGCCCGCCTCCGGGGGACGGTCGCCCGCCTCCGCGGGACGGTCTGTAGGCGCGCTCGGAGGCCGTCACCCGCCAATGACATTGTCACTTTCATTGTCACCCCCCGCCTCCAGGGCCGTCGCGCCTCGGCACCGAAAACGCAGAAACCACTCCGTAGAGCGGCTTCCGGCCGATGGGCGCAGCTGGGCTCGAACCAGCGACCTCCAGCTTGTCGAGCTGGCGCTCTCCCGACTGAGCTATGCGCCCGGGAAGCGCGAGTCTAGCGCTCGGCCTGCCTCGCCGAGCGAGCACTTCGCGGGCTCATCGGGGGCCTGCGTTGGCGTGCGCGTACAACCCGCTGGGCGCCCGTTGTACGCGTGGGAAAATCCCCGCACCGACGAATGATCCAATCGCCGGTTAGAACGCTACTTAGGGGGAAGACTGGTGTTAGGGTAGATACAGGCGGCGTCGATCGAGACTTACGCGATTTGAAGGACCGACGGGCCAGCGGCGGGAATCGCTGGCGGTACGTCCTTTCGGAACCAAGGGCCCCACACCAGGGGCCCTTTTCCGTTCTGCCGCCCGCGCCGGGTCGGCGCCGGGAGCCCGCGGCGAAGGCGCCACCCCGCGCGCAGGTGTCAGCTCGGTGACCGGTCGGGCTCGACGATCAGCGTCAGGCCGTCGACCCCGGCGATCCGGACCGGGTCGCCGGCATCGACGGCGGCGGTGCCGCGCGCGTTCCAGATCTCGCCCCGCACGCGGACGCGCATGCGATCGCCCGGATCGAGTGCGTCGATCACGTGCGCACGCTCGCCGATCAGCCCCTCCACCCCGGTCGTGACCCTGTAGCGGCGCAGGAAACGGATCCAGAAGAAGACCTCGCCGACCTCGATGAACAACGCGACGACCACGACCACGAACCGCCACGGGTCCGGAAGCACGAACAGCCCAGCGATCGCGAGCGCGAGGATCACACCGGGATCATGCCCGGCCGCACCTCACGACGCCCGGGGCCGCTCAGCGGGGAAGCGTGTCCGGGAGCCCGAAGGACCGAAAGGCCTCGGGCATCCGGAAGGCGGTCACGTCGGCGATCCGTGGGCCGTCGAGGGTGAGGACGTCGAGGGCGATCGGGACGTAGCCGCCTTCGTCGCGGTCGAGCTGGTACGTGGCGAGGGCGAGCTGGCCGTTCGCGCGCGTCGGCACGTAGCGCAGGCGGGGCGGCGGCCCGCCGGGCATGAGCCACGAGTCCGCGATCGCCTCGCGTCCGCGATACCAGCTCGCATACGGGGGCATCGTGAAGGTCGCGTCCTCGGCGAGCAGGTTGAGGATCGCGTCGATGTCGCCGCGCTCGAACGCGTCGATGAAGTCCTCCACGACCCGGCGCAGTCGCTCGTCGCCGAGCGACCGCATCGTCGCCTGCTGGCTCTGCTCGGGAAGCCGCTCGTCGACGGCCTTGCGGGCGCGCTGAAGGGCGCTGTTGACCGACGCGACGGTCGTGTCGAGTGCCGCCGCCACCTCACGCGCCGAGAACCCCAGGACCTCGCGCAGGATCAGGGCCGCGCGCTGGCGCGGCGGCAGGTGCTGCAGCGCCGCGATGAAGGCCAGCTCGACCGCCTCGCGCTGCTCGTAGCGGGCCTCCGGCGCCGCATGGCCGTCCTCGAGGCCAAGCCGCTCGTCGGGGTACGGCTCCACCCAGACCGACTCGGACAGCGGCTCGCCCGGATCGTCGCCGGTCCGCACCGGCGGGGCGTAGTCGATCGGCAGCACTCGCTTCGGTCGCTTGCCGATCGCGTCGAGGCAGACGTTGGTCGCGATCTTGTAGAGCCAGGCGCGGGTGGCGCTGCGGCCCTCGAACCGCCGCAGCCCGCGCCAGGCGCGGAGCATGACGTTCTGAAGCGCGTCCTCGGCGTCGTGCAGCGAGCCGAGCATCCGGTAGCAGTGGGCGTGAAGCTCGGCGCGGTGCGGTTCGACGATGCGGCGAAACGCCTCCTCGTCACCGCCGCGCGCCGCCGCGAGCAGCTCATCCTCGCCGATCGTCAAGCTCTGGGAGGCGACGCCCATGTCACCAGATTAGACCGGCGCCGGGCCCCGAACTCATCGCTTGCGGCGCTCATTTTCGCCTCCCCCGGCGGTCATACAGGGCAGGGCATGACGCCGGCCTCCCCCAACCCCGTCGTCCACCTGGAGCTGCGAAGCGGCAACCTCCCGCGCGCCTGCGCCTTCTACACGCGGCTGTTCGGCTGGCGGGCGGAGACGGTCCACGTCGGGTCCCGGACCTATCTGGCGCTCGGACTCGGTGATCGAATCGAGGGCGGGGTCGCCGAGTGCGACACGGAGCGAGCGCTGTGGCTGCCCTACGTCGAGGTCGCCGACGTGGCGGAGGCCACCGAACGCGCGCGCTGCCTCGGAGCCGACGTCTCGCTCGAGCCCCGCGAGGGGCCCGTAGGCTGGCGAAGCGTCGTCGCGGCGCCCGCGGGCGCCGAGATCGGGCTCTGGCAGCCGAAGGGCTGAGCCGCGTCCGGGCGGGGCGCAGCCTGTCTCCACGATGGCCCCGTCGAGGGTGCGCTAGTCCAACTGCACCCGGCGCGTCCTGGGAAGGCTCCTCAGCCGCGCGACGAGTTGCTCTCGCTATCCGAGAGAAACTCGTCGAGAACTCCGCGCGCGCCGC
The DNA here is from genome assembly GCA_963729075.1 of uncultured Solirubrobacterales bacterium. Taxonomy (GTDB): domain Bacteria; phylum Actinomycetota; class Thermoleophilia; order Solirubrobacterales; family 70-9; genus WHSW01. The sequence continues at coordinate 305,872 of CAVSMU010000010.1, forward strand.
CGCCTCAGGCGGGGACCATGGCCCGGCGCCGCTGCGCCGCCGCGACCATGTTCTCCAGGGCCGGCAACGCCTCCTCCCAGCGGCGCGTCTTCAGCCCGCAATCTGGGTTGACCCAGAGGCGCTCGCGGCCGATCCGCCGCTCGGCGAGCTCGAGGAGGCGCTCGATCTCGTCCGCCGAGGGCACCCTGGGCGAATGGATGTCGTAAACGCCCGGGCCGATCTCGTTCGGGTAGTCGAGCTCACCGGCGAACACGTCGAGCACCTCCATATCGGAGCGCGACGCCTCGATCGAGAGCACGTCGGCGTCGAGCCGGATGATGTGCTCCATCATCTCGTTGAACTCCGAATAGCACATGTGCGTGTGCACCTGGGTGCCCTCGGCGGCGATCGCGACCGCCAGCCGGAAGCAGTCCACCGCCCAGCGCACGTAGTCGTCCTGGGCGTGTCGCTGGAGCGGCAATCCTTCCCGGAGCGCCGCCTCGTCGACCTGGATGGCGGGCGCGCCGGCGGCCTCGAGGTCGGCCACCTCGTCCTGGATCGCGAGGGCGATCTGCGTGCAGGTCTCCGGCCGCGGTTGGTCGTCACGGACGAACGACCACTGCAGGATCGTCACCGGGCCGGTCAGCATCCCCTTCATCGGCTTGTCGGTGAGCGACTGCGCGTACCGCCACCAGCGAACCGTCATCGGCTCGGGGCGCGAGACGTCGCCATAGAGGATCGGCGGCTTCACGCAACGGCTGCCGTAGGACTGCACCCAGCCATTGGCCGAAAACGCGAAGCCGGCGAGCTGCTCGCCGAAGTACTCGACCATGTCGTTTCGCTCCGGCTCGCCGTGCACGAGGACGTCGAGTCCGAGTCCCTCCTGGACGTCCACCACGTGGCGGATCTGTCCCTCGATGAACTCCTCGTACTCGTCCCGGCCGATCTCGCCCTGACGAAACCGGCGCCGCGTGGCACGGATCTCGTCGGTCTGCGGGTACGAGCCGATCGTCGTGGTGGGCAGCTCGGGCAACGAGAGGCGCTCTCGTTGCACCTCGCGACGCCGCGGATAGCGTTCGGCCCGCTCGTAGTCGTCGGGCCCGAGCGAGCCCACGCGCTCGCGCACTGCCGGGTCGTTGGTATGCCCCGAAGTCCGCCGGCCCGAGATCGCCTCACGGCTCGAGGCGAGCAGCTCGTCACGACGGCCGGGCTCCGCCGTCGCCGCCTCGCCGAGCAGCCTCAGCTCTCCCAGCTTCTCCGCACAGAAGCTCAGCCAGCCGCGGACCTCCGCGTCGATTCCGCTCTCGCCCGCGGCCTCGTAGGGGACGTGGAGCAAGGAGCACGAGGGGGCGATCGTGACCCGGTCGGCGCCGAGCGCGCCGACCGCCGCGTCAACCGCGTCGAGGGCGCGATCGGCATCGGCAATCCAGACGTTGCGCCCGTCGATCACGCCGAGCGACAGGCGCGCCGAGCGCTCACCCAGCGCCGTCAGCGCCGGGTCGAGCTGGCCGGGCGCGCGCACGAGGTCGAGGTGGAACTCGCCCGCCGGAAGCGCCAGCACCCGCTCGAGCGCGCCGATCTCGGCGAGGCCGGCGAAGTAGGTAGCCAGGCACAGCTCTGCATCGGAGGAGGCGTCGAGCGCGCGCCAGGCGCGCTCGAAGGCGTCGAGCTCCGCGGCGCTCGGATCGACGACGAGGCATGGCTCGTCGATCTGCACCTCGCCGGCCCCCGCCTCGGCGAGTGCGAGCGAGCAGCCCGCGTAGACCTCCGCGAGGCGGTCGAGCTCGTCGAGCGGCCGCTCGAGCCCCTTCGAAAGCTTCAGGAAGGTGTACGGGCCGATCACGACGGGACGCGTCTCGACCCAAGCTCGGCCGCAGCCCGAAGCGGCTCGGTCCAGTGGTCGGCGCGCAGCTCCCACGCCTGGCCGGGCTCGAGCTCGGGGACGAGGTAGTGGTAGTTGGTGTCGAACCACTTGGTCATCTCGAGCGGGCGCTCGTCCCCGCTCCCGCGCGCAAGAGTGAAGTAGTCGGAGAGCCGGTCGCGGTCGAGCTCCCCGAAGCGCGCCGGGATCGCGCCCAGCGCCCATGCCGTGTCGAGCACCTGGTCGTAGTAGCTGAAGTCCCCGCAGGGGATCACGTCGACGCCGGCATCCGCCGCGCGCTGCCAGTTGGCGGCGCGCAGGTCGGCGGCGGTCGCGCGGAGCTCGGCTTCGTCGATCTCGTCGCGCCAGAACCGCTCGAGCGCGAACTTGAGCTCGCGGTTCGGCCCGATGCGGGGAAGTCCGAGGACTGCAGTGCGAGTCATTACCACTCCTTGATTCGCGGCGGCGGCGCATACTCACAAGAGCCGAATGAGCCGGCCGCCTGTTTCGCGAGGCGTCGTCTGCGCTCACGGCCGGATATTCGGGCTCAGGATCCGCCTTCCGACCCCCCTTCCCGGACCGGTCGGCCCAGTGGGTACGCGCGTCGGTCGTCACCCATACCGCTGCGCGCCAGCTCCGGCCTCTCACCGGATTTCCCAGCGCCGTGACGCAGTCAGGCTAACACGGCGCGAGCGACCGCCCAGCGGGTCGTAGCCTGTCTCGACGATGGCCGAATCCGCCAATGCCGCGTTCGTTCGCCGCGCCTACGACCTGGTCAACGCCGGCGACTTCGAGACGCTGGTGAAGGGCTTCGAGCCCGGCTTCGAGTGGCACCCGGACGAACTCGCGCCGGGCCAGGCCGCTCGACGAACCGCCGACGACGTCAAGGAGGCGGTGGACGACTTCACCGGCGCCTTCGCCGAGTTTCGCACCGAGGTCGAGGAGCTGATCGAGGAGGGCGACCAGGTGATCGCGGTCGTCCGCCACGTCGGGCGAGTCGGCGGCGGCAACGTCCAGCGCCGCGAGACGCACCTCTGGACGTTCGCCAACGGCCGGCCGCGATCGCTGCGCGAGTTCGAGGAGCGCGACGCCGCGCTGGCGGCGGCTGGGCGTCGCACGTCGTAAGGCCGGTCGTCGCCTAGTTGCCGACGTAGTCCGCGAGGTGCTCTGCGGTGAGGGTGGAGCGCGCGTCGACGAGGTCGGCGGGCGTGCCCTCGAAGACGATCCGGCCGCCGTCGTTGCCGGCGCCGGGGCCGAGGTCGATGATCCAGTCGGCGTGAGCCATGACGCCCTGGTGGTGCTCGATGACGATGACCGATTTGCCGGAGTCGACGAGCCGGTCGAGCAGGCCGAGAAGCTGCTCGACATCGGCGAGGTGGAGGCCGGTGGTCGGCTCGTCGAGGACGTAGACGCCGCCCTTCTCGGCCATGTGGGTGGCCAGCTTCAGCCGCTGCCGCTCGCCGCCGGACAGGGTGGTCAGCGGCTGGCCGATGGTGAGATAGCCGAGCCCGACGTCGGTGAGCCGGCCGAGGATCTTGTGAGCGGCGGGCGTTTCTGCCTCGCCGTCGCCGAAGAACTGCTGGGCCTCCGCCACGGGCATCGCCAACACCTCGCTGATGTCCTTGCCGCCGAACTTGTACTCCAGGACCGATGAGTCGAACCGCTTCCCCTCGCACTCCTCGCAGAGGGTGGCGACGTCGGCCATCATCGCCAGGTCGGTGTAGATGACGCCGGCGCCGTTGCAGGCGGGACAGGCGCCGTCGGAGTTGGCGCTGAACAGCCCGGGCTTCACGTCGTTGGCGTTCGCGAACGCCTTGCGGATCGGGTCGAGGAGCTTCGTGTAGGTCGCCGGGTTGCTCCGCCGCGAGCCGCGGATCGCCGTCTGGTCGACCGATACGACCCCGTCGCGCCCGGCCACCGAGCCGTCGATCAGCGAGCTCTTGCCGGAGCCGGCGACCCCGGTCACTACGACGAGTACGCCGAGCGGGATGTCGATGTCGACGTCCTGCAGATTGTGGGTGTCGGCGCCGCGGATCTCGAGCGTGTCGGTGGGCGTTCGTACCGTCTCCTTGAGCGCGGCTCGGTCGTCGAGATGGCGGCCGGTGATGGTCGTCGCTGGACCGCAGGCCCTTGACGGTGCCCTCGAACATCACCTCGCCGCCCTCGGCGCCGGCGCGCGGGCCGAGGTCGACGACGTGGTCCGCGATCGCGATGGTCTCCGGCTCGTGCTCCACGACGAGCACCGTGTTGCCCTTGTCGCGGAGCTGGAGCAGGAGGTCGTTCATCCGCTGGATGTCGTGCGGGTGCATCCCCACCGTCGGCTCGTCGAACACGTAGGTCACGTCGGTCAGCGACGACCCGAGGTGGCGGATCATCTTGGTGCGCTGCGCCTCCCCGCCCGAGAGCGTCCCGGACGACCGGTCGAGCGACAGGTAGCCCAGCCCGATCTCGACGAACGAGTCGAGGGTGTGCTGCAGCGCCTCGAGCAGCGGCGCGACGGACGGCTCGTTGAGCCCACGCACCCATTCGGCGAGCTCGTCGATCTGCATCGCGCACGCGTCGGCGATGCTGACCTTCTTGATCTTCGACGATCGCGCGGCCTCGTTCAGCCTGGTGCCGGCGCACTCGGGGCAGGTGGTGAAGGTCACGGCCCGCTCCACGAACGCGCGGATGTGCGGCTGCATCGCGTCGGGGTCCTTGGAGAGGAACGACTTCTGGATCGTGGGGATCAGGCCCGAGTACGTGAGGTTGATGCCCTCGACCTTGATCTTGGTCGGCTCCTTGTAGAGCAGGTCGTTGCGCTCCCGCTTGTTGAACTTGCGGATCGGCTTGTCGGGGTCGAAGAACCCGCAGCCCCTGAAGATGCGGCCGTACCAGCCGTCCATGCTGTAGCCGGGGATCGTGATCGCGCCCTCGTTGATCGACTTGCTGTCGTCATAGAGCGCGGAGAGGTCGAAGTCGCTGAGCGAGCCCCGGCCCTCGCAGCGCTCGCACATGCCGCCGGTGCGGCTGTAGGTCGCCTTCTTGGTCTGGGTCTTGTCGCCGCGCTGGACCGTGATCCCACCGCTCGCGGTGACCGAGGCGACGTTGAAGGCGAAGGCGCTGGGCGGGCCGACGTGCGGCTTTCCGAGCCGGCTGAAGAGGATGCGCAGCATCGCGTTGGCGTCCGTGGCGGTGCCGACGGTGGAGCGGGGATCGGTTCCCATGCGCTCCTGGTCGACGAGGATCGCCGTCGTCAGGCCGTCGAGGACGTCGACCTCCGGCCGCGCCAGGCTCGGCATGAAGCCCTGCACGAAGGCGCTGTAGGTCTCGTTGATCAGCCGCTGCGACTCCGCGGCGATCGTGCCGAACACCAGCGAGCTCTTGCCCGAGCCCGAGACACCGGTGAACACCGTCAGCCGGCGCTTCGGGATCTCGATGCTGACGTCCTTGAGGTTGTTCACGCGCGCGCCCTGCACCCGGATCAGCTCGTGGCTGTCGGCGTCGTGCCGCGCAGGCGACCGCTTGGTCTGAGGCGACCGCTTGGACTTCTTCGTTGCAGTGCTCATCGCGTCTCCATCTGTCGGGTTCAGGCCAACCAGCGGCCATCGCGCATCAGCTCGCGGTCGCGCAGCTCGTTCGCCTCGCGCCAGGCCTGGATGCGGCGCGGGGAGATTCGGAACCAGCGGTACGGCGCGGCCTCCGCCCTCGGGTCGAAGCCGGCGCGCGCCGCGAACCGGTCACCCGCCTGCTCCGGCAGCGCGTCGATCTCGAGGACCTCGACCTCGCCCTCGATCATCGACACGTCGCGGGTGTGACCCAGCCCCAGCCGAACGAATCGGGTGGCCGCAAGGTTCCTGCCGGTCGGGCTGTCGGCTGGCGTGGCGATCAACAGCGCCTCGCCGTCCCAGTCGAAGGACAGCGGCACCAGGTACGGCGCACCATCCGCCGAGGCACTGGCCACCCAGACATCGATGTCGTGGATGAGCCGGTGCTCGGTGTCGCGACGGCGCTCGGAGCGGGAACGGGGGTCGGTATCGGGTTCTGGCCGTGTCGAACTCAAGGCATTAATTTGTAGCACAAATGATTGGCCGAGCGTATTAAATGTGCGACAATGTGAAGACGCTATGCCCCCGAATCAGAAGACAATGCCCTCGAACCTCTCCACTGAGACGGAGGTCGCCGAGTTCGCCGGCCAGCTGTTCTTCCGGCTCTGGCGGGCCTCGCACACCCAGACGGCCGCGGCGCTGCAGTCGATCGGCCTGACGCCGCCGCTCTTCGCGGTGCTCAACTACTTGCAGGCACACGAGGGCGCGATCCAGCAGCAGATCGGCTCGGCGATGAGGATCGACCCGAGCACGATGGTCGCGCTGGTCGACCAGCTCGAGGGCGCCGGGCTGGCCAAGCGGCGACCGCACCCGCAGGATCGCCGCGCCCGCGAGGTCCTGATCACGCCAAAGGGGCGGCGGACCCTGATGCGGGCGCGCGAGCTGGCGCGGGCGGTCGAAGGCGACGTCCTCCAAGGCCTCTCCCCCGCCGAGCGCCGCGAGCTTGTGACGCTGCTTCGAAAGGCGTTCGCGGCGGCGCCTCCGCAGCCCCCGTGGAGCTCCGAGGAGGACGGCTAGGAGTCGATGTCCTCGCCGATCGGACTCGACTTCTACGATGCCGAGCTCCGCGCCCACCACGAGCACTTTCGCGCTGCGTACGGGATCCGGGCGGGCGATGAGGTTCTGGACATCGGCTGCGGAACCGGACTCACGACTCGCGAGGCCGGGCGTGCCGCGGTGCCCGGACGCGTTGTCGGGGTCGATCTCTGGGAACGGATGCTCGAGCGCGCCCGAGAGCTCACAGCGGTCGAGCGGCTCGAGAACGTGACCTTCGAGTTGGGCGATGCCCAGCGGTATCGCTTCGGCCCCGAGCGCTTCGACGTCGCGATCAGTCGCTTCGGCACGATGTTCTTCGCCGATCCGGTCGCTGCCTTCGCCAACATTGCGTCAGCACTGCGCCCCCAGGGACGGCTGGTCTTGCTCGTCTGGCAGCGCCGCGAGCACAATGAATGGGCGTTGGCGATCGACGCTGCGCTCGGCAACGCCGCGCAGCCACCGCCGCCAACCGCGGACCCGTTCTCGCTCGGCGACGCCGAGGCCACGACGGAGATGCTCGCGCGCACCGGTTTCGAGGCGTTGCGGTTCGAGGACGTCCACGAGCCGGTCCTCTACGGGCCCGACATCGACGTCGCGCTCGAGTTCGTGTGCGGCTTTCAGAACGTGAGTGCCGCGCTGGCGCGCATGGGCCGCGACGACGCCGCCCGCGCCGTGGACCGGCTACGCGAGACCCTCGAGCGCCACTACGGCGACGACCGAGGCGTGACCTTCGATTCGCGCTCCTGGTTGATCACCGGCCGCCGGCGCTGACCCAGTACGGCGCGGGCGGCGTCGTCGCGGATCCGCTTCCACCAGTCGTCGCACCGGCGTCGCCGACGAGCCCCCGACCGCACGAGAGCAGGGTGCGCCGCGCGATCCGCCGCGACGACATGCCGTCGCCGGGACCGGTGGCGGCGATTCTTCGCTACCCCGTCTGACCCGCCGCGCCTGGAGACACGCATAGGATTGCGGCCGTGCCGTTCACGCTCAGGAACCTCAAGGAGGACCTGGAGGACGTCGGGTCCAGGTTCGACGGCGCGCCGGACCTGGAGTTCCGCCTGGCGACCCAGGCGCTCGAGCTCGAGAAGTCCGGCCTGGGCTACCAGCGCGTCCCGCCCGGCTATCGCTTTCCGTACGGCCACACGCACAAGACGCAGGAGGAGGTGTACGTGGTCCTGCGCGGGAGCGGGCGGATGAAGCTCGACGACGAGATCGTCGAGCTCAAGCAGTGGGACGCGGTGCGCGTCCCGCCCGGTACGTGGCGAGGCTACGAGGCCGGGCCGGACGGCCTCGAGATCGTCGTCATCGGCGCGCCCAATCTCGGCGAGGCTCCGCGCGAAGACGTCGAGGGCCAGCGCGACTGGTGGGCTGACTAGCGCCACGCGGTGTCGGTCGCCGTCGCTCGATCTGGCCGCTCCCCCATCTCCACGCCCTGCGTGGTCTCAGGCGCGCGCGGCGCTGCTGTTCATCGCGCGGAGCGGCAGCGCGGATCGCCGCAAGTTGTGCCGAGGCTGGGCTACCTATGCGACGCGCTGAGGAGCTGGGATCGACCCCCACAGCGAGCCGTCGCCTAGAGACCGCCGATCCACACGTCGCTCGCCGGTGGCGGTGATGAGCGCTGCCTCGACGCCCGGCAGGTCGGGGACGCCCAGGTGCTCGGTCATCACGGCAGCCACCTCGGCCGTCGTCAGCGGGTAGGGGAAGGCGTTCAGCACTTCGACCGGATCCGCGGCTGGTGGCCGGCGCGCGAGGGTGGGGTCCAGGTTGGCGATGACCACGTCGTAGGCCTCGATCGGCTGAAAGCCACCAGCTTCGAGCTGTTGCCCGTCCGGCCCATCGAAGACCAGTGACGGCGCCGTGTAACGCACCGCACCGTCGGTGTTCGCCGCCTTGCCCTGGAACTCAGTTGGCGATCCCGCCGCCGCTCGCGCACGAGCACGGTCGGCCTCATAGACGGCCACGACCTGGGGATCGTCGATACGTCCGACGACCGCGCTCGCGTCCAGGCCGTCAACACTCGCAAGCGCCGAACGCAAGGTGTCGGGATCGTCCAGGGTCCCGGTTGTCGTGAACTGTGCGAACTGCAGTGCCCGCAGCGCGGCGTGCTCCAGCTCCGGCGACGCCAGTCGCGTGGCGACGATCGCGCGACAGGCCGGAGAAGTGGCGCTCAAGCGCGCCTTCGGTGTGATCTGAAAGGGCATTCCGAAGCGGCGAAATCGGCCGTAGCCGAGCGCCGATCGCGTCGGCGTGTAACCGCGGGCGGCGTATTGGCCAGCGTCCTCCGTGAGTCCGATCATCACAAGCGTCCAGCGCAGCCGCTCGCCGTAGCGCCATCTCAGGGTCGCGTGCGCCGGCAAAGCCGAGTACGCCCACGGACACCCGGGGTCCGTGAAATGCGTGACATCGATCACCGCATGATCGTTGCAGCTGCCGGACCGGCGCTACCCCACGGGGATGGCGGCGAATACCAGCCCGAGCATCAATTTCTGGGGCGAGGTCGCGTTTCAGGCAGCGGGTAGCGGCAATCTCTGGAGCCCAGCCGGGACTCGATGGCGGGCATGGTCATTCTGCTCCCCCGTTGTCACTGAGCTCGCGGAGCCGCGCGGCGCTGCGCTCGTCCATCGGCACGAACTTTTCGATCGCGAGGCTTGCCGCCGTCACCTCCAGCGGTGCCCCGAGTGTGGCGATGACGGTGAAGAGGCTGACCTCGCCGAGGGGTGTACGCAGGTCCAGTGAGACCACGGGCTGAGTCGCGTGGCCGGCAGGCGGATCGTCCGGGAGAAAGGACTCGACCTCCGCGATCAGGCGGCCGAGGGCCGGATCGGCGTCCTCGCGGCTCTTTCGCTTCAGCTTCTGAATCAGCGGCGCGTTACAGGCCGCAGTCATCGATGAGATCTTCGGCAGGCCGCCGGGGTGGACGCCGAGCCGGAGCATGTTGATCGGGGCTCGAGGAGCTCGAGGTCGACCCCGTCCCAGAGGAGCGCCGCGGCGCGATTCGCCTCGATCAGGTTCCAGAGCCCGTCGACGATCAATGCCGGGTTCGGCTCGTGCGCCTCCAGCAGCCTGCTCAGCGAGTCCCGCAGGGGCTGCATGACCTCGCCGTCGTAGGGCTGCTCCAGATAGGGAGGGGCGAAGCCCCCTGAGAGCAGCAGGCGGTTGCGCTCGGCGATCGGCAGGTCGAGGTGCTGGGCGAGATGGATGAGGAGCTGGCGGCTCGGGCGCGAGCGGCCGGTCTCGACGAAGCTCAGGTGCTTGGTCGACACGTTCGCGTCCAGGGACAGCTCGAGTTGGCTGAGGCCGCGTCCCCTGCGCCAGAAGCGGATCAGCTCGCCCGCGGTCTGGGGCTCCTGCTCGGCCTGGACGACCATCCGGTTGAAGTTAGCGGGGCGTCCGCTCGGGATCCATCGCCCGGCGTGTGGAACCGGCCGGCTTTACAAGAGAGGTAATGGACGCGTGGCCGTTCCTCCGCGACCGTTGACGGCGAAGCAAGACCGACGACCGACCGACACAGTGGAGGTTCGAATGAATGTCAATGATCCGCACGAGCTGGCCAAGCGCTACACGGCGGTCTGGATGGAGCCGGATGGCGACCGCCGCCGCAAGGCGATCGCCGATCTCTGGAGCGAGGATGCGATTCATATCCTCCAGCCCACGCAGGCGGTCTACGAGGCCGCCGATGAGCGGGCGGTCAATCCGACCTGGCAGGTTCGCGGTCACGACGAACTCGAGGCTAGGGTCACCTCGGCATACGAGGATTTCGTGGCTACCGGCCAGATGTCGTTTACGCCGCGCGCTTCCAGGCGAAGCAACGCCCGAAGCGCCGTCGCCTTCGCCTGAGCCTGGCGCCCCGAAGAGGGTTCCAACTCGGCCAGGCGCCGAAGCTCGCGGCGGATCAGGCCGTCGGTGTCGTCAGGCGGCATGGGGCTTTTCGAGTGCTGGTCTCTGAGCCGACCTGCGCGGCGGTCGCTCAAATAGCGTGGTCACGCCCGAAACCCTCCCCGCCCCCTTGACCGCGGCCTTGATCCGGTGTAGGGATACGCAGAACAAATCCAAAGGGGGTAAATCGTGAGGGCACACAGACGGCTCCTTGCGGGCGCGGTTATCGCGGTCGCAGGGTTGGTATCGGTGTCACCGGCTGCGTTCGGTTCGACTGGTGACAATCCGAATGCGAGCTGTGTCGGCGCGGGCTCGTCGGCCCTATCACCGGGATCGGGGATCGAGGGGTTCGCGTTCCCGGGCGCACGCGCGGATGTCTCGCACTTCGTCGTTGACTCGGCGAAGCTCGCCGGGACGCCGCCGGGGCAACTGATCAAGCCATCCGCCCAGGACAAGGGAACGGCGCTGGTCTGCTTCCCGGAGGGCCCGCCTGGGTCGTAGTCGCTGACACGTAGCCGTATCGAGTGAAGCCGCGTCCGCTTGCAGCGGGCGCGGTTTTCACGTCGAGACTCAGAGGCCTGCCGCCGCGAGATACTGAGCGGGCGATGTCGCAGGAGAACGTGGAGACACTGCGCGGGGGCTTTGACGCCTTCGCCCGCGGCGACCTTGACTACGTGCTCGAGCGCCTGGACCCGGACGTGGACTGGAGCCCGGCGATCGCCCCGATACTGGGTGTGGAGACGGTGCGCGGCAGGGAAGGTGTCAGGAGGTTCTTCACCCGCGACCTGTTCGAGGGGTTCGACCAGTTCCGGGCCGAGCCGCTCTCCATCGAAGACCTCGGCGGGGAATACGTCCTGGTGATGGTCCGCTATACGGGCAGGGGCCAGAGCAGCGGGATCGAGATGGATCAGATGTTTGCTTCGCTCTATCGGATGCGTGATGGCAAGACCGTGACCATGCGGGACTACCCCTCCAGGGCCGAAGCCCTCGAAGCCGCCGGGCTGTCGGAGTAGGCGATGTCGCAGGAGAACGTGGAGGTCTGCAAACGGGCTTTGGACCTGATCAATCGCCTCGGTCCTACCGCTGGCGTTGAGGCGGCGCTGGAGTACGTGGATCCGGAGGGAGTCATGGAGTCCGCGATCGTCAGCGGAGCCGAAGGGAACACCTACCGGGGCCACGACGGGTTCCGCGCCTGGGCGGCGGAGTCGGAAGAGGCCTTTGAAGAGCTGCGGAGCACGCCGAAGGAGTTCCGGGATCTCGGCGATCGGGTGCTGATGCTTGGCCACGTACTCGTGCGCGGGCGAGAGAGCGGAGCGGTGGTCGAGTCCCAGATCGGCTTTCTGTGGACGCTTCGCGGGCGCAGGATGGTCCACGCCAAAGGCTTCTTGGACTGGGCCGAGGCACTCGAAGCCGCCGGGCTGGCGGAGTAGGCGATGTCGCAGGAGAACGTGGAGATCGTGCGCGAGGCCTGGGATGCCTACTCGCGTGGCGACTACGATCGGATCGCAGGGTTCCACGACCCCCACATAGTGGTGATCACCTTGGAGGACGGTGTCGTGTACGGCAACGACGCCGTGCTGGCCAACTACAAACGCTGGAACGAAGCCTGGGAGAGGGCCGAGACAACCCTCGAGGAGGTGATCGGGCACGGAGACCGGGTGTTCCTGACGGTTCGATTCCACGGCCGTGGTCGAGCGAGCGGGGTCGAAGTCGACACCCGCCTCTATGAGGTCTACATGCTGCGCGACGGCAAGGTTCTGCGCATAGATGAGTACGAACATCGGGCCGAAGCCCTCGAAGCCGCCGGGCTGTCGGAGTAGGCGATGTCGCAGGAGAACGTCGACAAGGTTCGCCGGGCCTACGAGGCATTCAGCCGGCGGGACTTCGACGCCGCCCTCGCTGACATAGACGAATCGGTGACGTGGAAGCCGATCTTCTCGATGGATGCGGCTCTCCTGGAGGGCAAGGAGGATGCCGAGAGGAGACCGCCGGTTGTCTGCTTAGGCCACGGACTCCGTCATGCCTACTGGTCTCGCCTCGCCGACCAGCTTGAACCCGCGCAGCCGGCCACGCCTGGCGCGATAGTGCTGGACGAACACCTCCGCCTCCCGCTGACCGGTCTGGCCGCACTCGATCACGATCGCCTCGTCAGCGTCGGCGACGGCACCCGTGTAGACGAGCGCGCAACTCTCGTCACCGGCCGCCGTGCGCAGGAAATCCCGAAATCTCGTCTTGGCACCCTGTAAGCCCTCACCCTCGAACTGCTCGACCCGGCGGTCACCCCAGTGGTCGGTGATCAGGAACGGGGCCAGCGGGTGTCCGTCCTTCAGCAGCGATTCGGCCGTCTCGACGGCCTCAGCCAGAAGATCGCGCCTCATGGCCATCGACCCTAGCTCCGGCCCTGTGCCATGGATATGGGGTCAAGGCTGTATTTCGACTACCCGTCGGTGACTGCGGCCGCGCCTGCCCGCGCGGCTCGTCTGTGCCGTAGCGGCACGGCGAGCCAGGCCGAGCGACTAGCGGCGAGCGAGCACTTGGCCCGGATGCGGCCTCGACCCCATGGGCAGGGCGGACGCGGCGCGCCAAGCTAGCGAGGATCATTGATGGGCTTGACCGAACTCGGCCGACGCCTCAGAAACCTACCCCTGTTCTGGCAGATCTTTGTGCCCAACGTGCTCGTGCTCGCCGTCGCCGCGGGCGTCCTTGCCCTCTCGCCGGCTTCGATTTCCAGCCGCCCCTCCTCAGGCCAAGCACTCGGGCTCTTCATTGCCCTGGTCGTCATCGTCCTCATCAACCTGATCCTGATCCGTCGTGCGGTCGCGCCGGTCGAACGCCTGACCCAGGTCATGGCACGAGTCGATCCGCTCGAACCCGGGGAGCGGGCGCCGACCGACGGCGGCAGTGCAGAGACCCGTCAGCTCGCAGAAGTCTTTAACGCCATGCTCCAGCGACTCGAGACCGAGCGTCGCGACAGCGGCGCGCGCATGCTCTCCGCCCAGGAGCGCGAGCGGGTCCGGCTGGCGCGCGAGCTACACGACGAGATCGGTCAGAGCGTCACCGGGTTGATGTTGGAGATCGATCGGGTCGCCAAGGTGGCGCCATCGGGCATCGACACCGAACTGCGCGAGACGCAGGAGGCGGCGCGGGGAATCGGCGACGAGCTGCGCGAGATCGTCCGCAGACTGCGCCCGGAGACGCTGGACGATCTCGGGCTCCACAGCGCCCTGGTGGCCCTGACCGAGCGCTTCGCCGAGCAGACTGGCATCGCGGTCGAGCGTCGGCTCGGGAAGGACTTGCCGGAGCTCAGCCCGGATGCGGAGCTCGTCCTTTATCGAGTGGCCCAAGAGAGCCTGACCAACGTCGCGCGTCACGCCTCGGCCTCCAGGGTGGTGCTCGAGCTCGCCGACCGGAACGCCGCGGTGGAGCTTCGGGTAGCCGACGACGGTGTAGGTCTCAACAGCTCGGCGCCCGGAAGCGGGATCCAGGGGATGCGCGAGCGAGCGATGCTGATCGGGGCCAAGCTGACCATCGTTCCCGGTGCCCGTCGCGGCGTTGAGGTGGCGCTCTCGGTCCCGTCGGAGCGTCGCCGATGACCGTTCCGCTGAAGACTCGCGTCCTGCTCGCCGACGACCACAAAGTGGTCCGCCGCGGCCTCCGGCACGTGCTCGACGCACAGCCAGACCTCGAGGTCGTCTCCGAGGTCGGCGACGGCCGCGAGGCCGTCCGCCAAGCGCTGGACGACACTTTCGACCTCGCCATCCTCGACATCACGATGCCACGGATGACCGGACTGCAGGCGGCGCGCGAGCTCAGCAAGCGGCTACCGGAGCTCAAGGTGCTGATCCTCTCGATGCACGACAACGAGCAGTACTTCTTCGAAGCCCTGCGGGTCGGCGCCTCGGGCTACGTACTCAAGTCGGCCGCCGACCGCGACCTGGTCGAGGCCTGTCGAGCAACGATGCGCGGCGAGCCGTTCATCTATCCGCCCGCGGTCCGGACGATCGTGCGCGATTATCTCGAGCGACTGGCGGAGGGCGAGCTCGAGGACACGGATCCCCTGACGCCCAGGGAGAGCGAGGTGGTCAAGTTGATCGCCGAGGGCCAGACCAATCGCGAGATCGCGGCCGAGCTCGTGATCAGCGAGAAGACCGTCGAGCGTCACCGAGCCAACATTCTTGGCAAGCTCGGCATGCGCGACCGCGTCGAGCTGACGCGCTACGCGATCCGGCGGGGCCTGGTCGAAGCCTGAGCCGTCCAAGCGGCCGGAACTGCGCTAGGGCGCCGACCCGGGCACGAATGCGGTCTCGCCGCCCCTCGATCGCTACCAGCGGTCCAATACCGACGCCGATCCACTGTCACCGCCATACCGCAGCACGACGGCTGCGCGCGCACGCGCCAGGTTGGGCGAGGCGCCGGTCAACTCCGCCAGGGCGTCCATGAGGTCAGCGGGAGCTCGAGCCCGACCGTGGGATGCCGTGCGAGCCACAGCCCAAGCCACCTAACCATCGCCGGCTCGCAGCGCGCATCGTGCTCGCCGGCCATGAGCAGGACCAGGGCCGTCCGAGCGCCACAGCTCCCCGTAGCGGCGGCGAACAGCGGGGAGCGGGAATCGGAGCGCTCACGGCTGCCCGACTCAGTGGGCGACCGCGTTGCGAATCACCGACGAGGCCGACCGCCGTTCTGCCGCGGCCTGTCGCTTGATCTCGTCGGCGAGCGTGCGCGGCACCCAGCTCGCGACGATCGTCCGCTCCTCGCCTGGCTTCGATTCCGTTGTCACCGAGGGGCACCTCCTTTGAGGTTCTGCTCCGTCCCTCGGTGGCTGCCTTCGCGCGAGCGCGCTACGCAAAGGGGGAACTTCTTTCAGGAATTATGGGCGCGGGGAGAAACGGATTGTTACCCGATTGCTACCCGTCGAGCGAGAGCCCGATACAACGAAACCCAGGCGTTAGCAGGGGCTTCGTGAAGAAGGCGCCTGCCGGAATCGAACCGGCGTAAACGGCTTTGCAGGCCGCTGCGTAACCACTCCGCCAAGGCGCCGCGGCGGCAAGCGTAGCGGGGCGATGCGGGGCGTTAGGGTGCGTCGATGCCGAGCGTCGAGTTGCGCCGCGAAGGCGACCTCGCGTACCGCGAGCGCGTGCCCGAGGGCCCGGAAGCCGGGCCGCCGGTCGTCCTGCTGCACGGCTATCCGGAAAGCTCGCGGATGTGGGTGTCCCTGATGGAGGCGCTCGCGGCCGCCGGGCGGCGCTCGATCGCTCCCGACCTCTACGGGCTCGGCGACTCGGCCGACGACCGCCCGGCGACGTTCGAACGCAACCTCGAGGCGTTCACCGACCTGCACCGCGGGCTCGGGCTCGGCCGTGTGGTGCTCGTCGTCCACGACTGGGGCGGGTTCGTCGGGCTCGCGTGGGCGTGCGATCACCCGGACGAGGTCGCGGCGCTGGTGATCAGCGACACCGGCTTCTTCAGCGACGGTCGCTGGCACGGAGCCGCCCAGGCGATCCGCGGCGAGCACGGTGAGGCGATCGTGGCCGCCATCGACCGCGAGGGGTTCGCGAACCTCCTGCGCTCGATGGCGGGCGACGCCTTCGACGAGGATGACATCGAGGCCTACTGGCGGCCGTTCGAGGAGGGCCGCGGGCGGCAGGCGACGCTCGACTTCTACCGCTCGATGGACTTCTCCAAGCTCGAGCCCTACCAGGGCAAGCTCGGGGAGCTCGGCGTGCCGACCCTGCTGCTCTGGGGGGCCGAGGACGAGTTCGCCCCGCTCGGCGGCGCCCGGCGCTTCGAGCGCGAGATCCCGGGCGCGAAGCTGGTCGTGCTCGAGGGCGCCGGCCACTTCGTCTTCGACCAGCAGCCGGAGCGCTGCGCCGACGAGGTGGTCGCCTTCCTGTCGTAGCCGGCGCGGACGCAGGCACCCGAGGCGCCGCCGGGCTGCGGCGACGCCTCGGGTCGGCCGGGGCTCAGCCGGCCCACTCCGCCGCGCCGGAATAGCGCAGCGAGCCTGGCGTGTCCAGCGTCTCCCCCGTCTCGAGCAGCGTCTTCAGGCCGGAGAGGATCATCATCCAGCCGCCCCAGAGCTCGGGGTTGGCGCCGTCGGGGAGCTGGTCATGCGTGACGGTCAGCTGGCAGGAGTCACCGACCGGCTCGATCTCCCAGGTGACCCGCGAGGTGGGCGCGGCGCGCACCTCGTCGCTCCAGAGCGCATTGAAGCTCTGGACCAGCCGGTGCGGCGCATCGACCTCCAGGTTCTCCCCTGCGGCGATGTCGATCACCCCGGGGACCGAGGACTCGTAGCCGGAGCCGGGCTTCCAGTCCGAGTTCGTCTGGACTCCGAAGCTGTACTTCGCCCGCATCTCGGGGTCGGTGATCGCCTCCCAGAGCCGCTCGGGCGTGGTCTTGATGTAGATCTCGAACACCGTCAACGTCCCCCTCCCGTCGACGACTGCGTGCTTATCCATGCGCTTCCTCCTCGAGTGTCTGCTTGAGCCCGCTGAGCGTCGCCGCCAGCGGCTCGGCGTACTTGCTCACCCAGCGGTCGTGGATGAGCCGGATCGGGACCGGGTTGAGGAAATGGAGCTTCTCGCGACCCCGTCGCCGGGTGGTCACGAGTCCCGCTTCCTCCAGCACCCGCAGATGCTTCATGACGCCGAAGCGCGTCATCGGCAGGCGCTCCCCGAGCGCGCTCAGGCTTTGCCCGTCCTGCGCGAACAGCTCGTCGAGCAGGCTGCGTCGCGTCGGGTCGGCGAGCGCTTTGAAGACCGCGTCCATGCCCGGGAGTATAGGTGACCAAATGGTCACATGTCAACCGACCTAGGGAGGCTTGCGGCCGGCGGCGAGCTTCACCGACACCGGAAGCTCGATCGCGTCGCGGCGCCGATAGCCGTCGATCAGCCGATCGAACTGCTCCCGGATCCGCCGCTGGGTCTCCTGCGGCTGTCGGAGGATCAGCGCCGAGGTACGGACCGTCCCGTCGAGCATGCCCTCCCAGACCTCGTCGGCGCTCCCGGCGCGATGGGTGAACGCGATCGTCCTCACGGTGCGGTCCTCGAGGCCCTGCTCGCGAAGCAGGGCGTCGAACTCCGCGTCGACGGAGAAGCGGAAGAAGTCCGGACCGGTCGGGATCTCCTCGGGCGGGCTCGCCCCGGCCTCCGCTACCGCGTCGAGGACGAGGCCGAGAAAGCCGGCGTGCTCGGGGAGGTCCCACGCTGTGAGCGCAAGCCTGGCGTTCGGCCGCAGCACGCGGACGAACTCGCGAACCGCCTCCTCCGGGCGGCCGAGGTGAAGGATCAGGAAGTTGCCGACGACGGCGTCGAAAGAGGCGTCGTCGAAGGGCAGCCGATGCACGTCCGCTCGGCGAAACTCGAGCCCCGGATGAAGCCCGCCCGCGAGCGAGACCATCGCGGCGGCACCGTCGACGCCGACCACCGATGCCCCCCGGTCGGCGGCATGCGCCGCCGCATAGCCGGGGCCGCTGGCGAGGTCGAGCGTCCGGGTGCCCGCCTGCACTCCGGCGGCGTCGAGCAGCGGGTCGACCAGCCGGCTGGTGATCCGGCCGAGGAAGCGGTCATAGCCGTGAGCCTTCTCCTCCCAGCCGGCCGCCTCGAAGGCGTTGAAGGCATCGGGGTCGATCTCGGGCTTCCCCACACGATCACGGTACGCCCCCTGACACGCGCGGGTCGGGCCCTGATAGCTTCGAATCGATGCCGCAGACCGGTCCGGCGGGGATCCCCTCCAGCGAGATCAGCCAGGCCTTTCCCGACCGGGTCGAAGTCCGCGGGCGGGACCTGACCGGCGAGCTGATGGGCAGGCTCACGTTCACCGAGTACTTCCACCTGCTGCTCACCGGTCGCGAGCCGACCGAGGAGGAGCGCTACTTCCTCGATCTGCTCCTGGTCGCGATCGCGGAGCACGGGATGATGCCCACCAACGTCGCCGCGCGCATGACTCTCGCGGCCGATCCCGGCTCGCTGCAGGGCGCCGTGGCCGCGGGGATCCTCGGTTGCGGACCGGTGATCCTCGGCACCTCCGAGGCATGCGCCCAGCTCCTGGAGGCCGCCCAGACGAAGGTCGACGCCGGCGCCGAGCCCGCGGCGGCCGCCGCCGAGATGACAGCGGAGGTCAAGGCCGAGGGCGGCAAGCTCCCGGGCTTCGGGCACCCGGTCCACAAGCCGCTCGACCCCCGCGCCGAGCGGATCCTGGAGCTCGCCGACGCCCGCGGCGTAAGCGGACCGCACGTCCTGCTCGCGCGATGCTTTCGAGACGCCGTCGCCGAGGCGTGGGGCAGGCCGCTGACCCTGAACGTCTCGATGCCGATCGCCGCCGTGATGCTCGACCTCGACTTCTCGCCCGACGCCGTCAAGGCGGTCCCGATCCTCGCCCGCACAGCCGGCCTGCTCGCCCACCTCGCCGAGGAGCGTGAGCGCCCGCTCGGCCTCCTGATGGCAGCGAGCGCCGAGGAGGCGATCGAGTACCGGGGCGCTCGCGAAGACCCTCCCCGGTGATGCTCGCACCGGAGGTCGAGACCCGGCCCTGGGCAGAGCAACTCGCGATCGACGACGCCGCCTTCCGGGAGCAGCTTGCATACCTCTTCAGCCGCTCGGGCTTCTACCGCGAGAAGCTGACGACCGCGGGCTTCACCTCCGCGGACGCCGCCGGCGGGCTCGCCGAGATCGCCGCGCTGCCGCTGACCGAGAAGCAGGAGATCAGGGCGAGCTGCACGCCCGACAACCCCATCGGCGCGCACCTCTGCGTCTCACGCTCGGAGATCGTTCGGATCTACTCGACGAGCGGGACCACCGGCACGCCCAGCTACATCCCGCTGACGGCGGGTGACCTCGACAACTGGGTGACCGGGTCGGCGCGCAGCTACGCCGCCTCGGGTGTCGCCGCCGGCCAGCGCATCGTCTCCACCTACGGCGCCGGGCCGTTCGCGGCGGGCGCGGCGCTCGACGCGTTCGAACGCATCGGCCTCTCCCACATCCCGCTCGGCAGCGGGAACACCGAGCGGCTCGTGCGCGCGATCGAGCTGCTCGAGCCCGAGGCCGCGGCGCTCACCCCCTCCTACGCCGCCCACCTGGTCGAGTGGACCGGCGAGCGCGGCTTCGACCTCTCCGCCTCGAGCGTCGAGCGTCTGCTCGTCGCCGGGGAGCCCGGCGGCGGCGAGCCGGCCTTTCGTGCGCGGCTCGAGGCGGGCTGGAGCGCGCAGGTCACCGAGGCGATGGGCATCGGCGACATCGGCGTCTCGCTCTGGGGCGAGTGCGAGCAGCGCAACGGAATGCACCTGGGCGCGCGCGGCTTCGTCCACGCCGAGCTGATCGACCCCGACTCGCGCGCGGCGCTCGAACTCGAGGACGGCGCCACCGGCGAGCTCGTACTCACCCACCTCCGCCATCGCGCGGCCCCGCTGCTTCGGTTTCGCACTCGCGATCACGTCCGGGTGCAGACGAGCCCGTGCGCGTGCGGGCGCACGGGTCCGCGCGTGACGTGCATCGGGAGGACGGACGACATGCTCGTCGTCCGCGGGGTCAACGTCTTCCCGTCGGCCGTCCGCGAGGTCGTGGGCGCGTTCGCGCCGGCGGTCAGCGGACAGGTCGTGGTCAGACCCCGGGCGCCGGGACCCAAGCAGGACCCGCCGCTGCCGGTCTGCGTCGAGCTCGCCCGGGGCACGAGCGCGGACGCCGCCCTCGCCACTGCGATCCGCGAGAGACTGCGTGAGGCGCTGGTGGTCCAGACTCAGGTCGAGCTGGTGCCCTGGAGGACACTGCAGCGCAGCGATTACAAGTCGAAGCTGGTCGAGCCGCCGACAGATGTCGGGGGCCCGTGAGAAAGGAGCAGGAATGGCGGACCACACGCTGAGCGTCCTGACGCCGAGCGTCAACAACCTGACGGTGCGGATCTTCGTGCGAGCCGCGGGGCTGGACTACGAGGAGGTGGACGTGTGGGGGAAGAAGGACGAGCCCGAGTTCCTGGCCAAGTGCCCCGCCGCGCTGACGCCGCTGCTCGAAGCAGACGGCCTGCCGCGTGGCTCGCTGTGGGAGAGCTGCGCGATCATGCAGTACCTCTGCAACAAGCACGGCCTCGACCGCTTCTATCCGACCGATCCGGGCGAGCGGGCGATGATCGACAGCGCGATGTTCTACTTGATCGGCACCGTCTATCCGCTGGTCGCCCGCGCCACCTACCCCACCCTCGGCTTCCCGCAGTACGCGGGCGAGGTCGGGACGTCCGCGGCCGACGACGCGATGAAGGCCCAGGCCCAGGACGACGCCGCGGCCGCCCTCGCCGCGCCGCTCGAGGCATACCGCGCGTTCTTCCTGGAGGGAAAGCAGTTCATCGGCGGCGACGAGCCCTCGATCGCCGACATCCGCCTGGCGGCGACGTTCGAGTTCCTACGCGCGATCGACTACGAGTTCCCCGCGTGGGCCGAGGAGTACATGGCGGCCATGGAGCGGGCGCTCGGCGACGCCTATTCGGAGCCGGCGGCGGATGTGCGGGGGTTCGTGGCCTCAGCCAAGGCGCCGGACGCCGGCTGACCCACGGGCCGCGATCGCAATCTCTTGCGCACGCGAGCCGATTTGGTGGATACTGCGCGCGGATGATCTCGACCGTGGCCGTTGGAACCGACGGATCGGCAACGGCAAACAAGGCCGTGAATGAGGCCGCGGAGCTGGCCCGGCGCTTCGATGCCAAGCTCGTCCTGCTGAGCGCATTCGACGACTCGCGCAAGCCGACGACGGATCCCGACCAGGACATCGAGCTGCAGTGGGCCTCGAACCCGGCGGCGCGGGTGACGTCGATCCTCGAGGCGCTCGAGTCCGAGCTGAGCGGCTCCGGGCTCGAGTGCGAGACGCGTGCCGACAGGGGGGACCCGGCCGAGGTGCTGGTGCGGCTCGCCGACGAGTGCAGCGCCGACCTGCTGGTCATCGGCAACCGCGGCATGAAGCGCCGCGTCCTCGGCAGCGTGCCGAACACGGTCACCCACAAGGCCCATTGCTCGGTGCTGGTCGTCAAGACCACCTGAGCGCTCGGTCTCCCGACACGCCGCGTCGCCTGTCACATCCTGTCCCCCGGATGCGTCATAGCAGTGACGGGAAAAACGCAACGACGGAGGACGATTCAAATGGAACGCACGCCGTGGACGACCGGGACCGCCGGCGTAATCGCCGCGTTGGGCATGCTGGGCTTTGCGCTCTTTCCGCTCGCGATCCCGTTCGTGCTGCTGACCGCCGTGTTCACCGCGCCGCTGCTGCTGATCGGCATCGCTGCCGCTGTGCCGCTGGGCGTCGTCGCGGTCCTCGTCATGGCGATCCGGGCGACGGCGCGGCGGATCGAACGCCGAGACGGCGACTCGCATCAGAAGCTGGTTCGCGCTCGGCCTCGCAGTCAACACGGCCTGCCGCCCGCCAGCGCCCGATCGGGCTGATAGCCCGGGCGCACGGGCGGACGGCGGAGCAGCGCCACGGTCAGCAACGCGGCGCCGATCACGATCACCCCGCTGAGCGTGGCGGCGAGCGCCAGCGCGTCGGCAAACGCATCCCGGGCCGCGTCCACGAGGTCGGCGCCGGGGCCGCTCGGGAGTTCGTCACCCGCCACGACCGCCGCGCCGAGCGTGTCGCGTGCGCTCTCGGCCGTTGCGGGCGAAAGCCCGGACGGGAGCATGTCCGCGATCTCGCTGCGGTAGACCGCGGTGCCCACCGCGCCGAGGACCGCGATGCCAAGCGCACCGCCCAGCTCGGAGCTCGTCTCGGAGACACCCGCCGCCGCTCCCGCCCGCTCGGCGGAGGCGGCTCCGACCATCAGATCGGCGGCGAGCGTGTACACGGGCGCGAGGCCGAGCGCGAGGATCACGGTGCCGATCACGACAGTCGCAAGCCCCGTGCTCCCGTCGACCTGCGCGAGGAGGCCGAATCCGGCGCCGGCCAGCACGAGGCCGCCGGCGATGGCGTAGGCCGGCCGGAGGCGCCGGACGACGAGCGGGGTCAGCAGCGAGCCGACGATGAACCCGCCGGCGTAGGGCACCGTCCAGAGCCCCGCCTCCAACGGCGAGAGCCCGAGCACGAGTTGCAGGTACTGGGCGATGAAGACGGCGATCCCGAAGTTGACGAAGAAGCCGAATGTGTTCGCGCTGAGCGCCGCGTTGAACGCCGGCGCTCGGAACAGCCTCAGATCGATCAGCGGGTCGGCCAGCCGCTGCTGCCTGTACGCGAACGCCCCGCCGAGCCCCAGACCGATGAGAATCGACGCCAAGGCCACCGACCCCACGCCGTCCTGGGCGATCTCCTTGAGGCCGTAGATGATCGCCAGCACCGCGGCGAGCGAAAGGACAGCGCTTACGAGGTCGAGCCGACCCGCCGCCGGGTCTCGGTACTCGGGCAGAAGCCGCGGTCCGAGCACGAGCAGCAGCCCCATCACCGGCAGCGCCGGCAGGAACACCGAGCCCCACCAGAAACGCTCCAGCAGCAGCCCGCCGATCAGCGGGCCGACAGCGGCTCCGGCGGAGAAGCTCGTGATCCACACGCCGATCGCGAAGGTGCGCTGGGTCGGGTCGTTGAACATGTTCCGGATCAGGGAGAGCGTCGACGGCGCAAGCGTCGCCCCGGCGACCCCGAGCAGCGCCCGAGCGGCGATCAGCATCTCGGCGCTCGTCGAGAGCGCCGCGAACACCGAGGCGAGGCCGAACGCGCCCGCGCCGATCAGGAGCAGGCGGCGGCGACCGATCCGGTCACCCAGGGTGCCCATCGTGATCAGCAGGCCGGCGACGAGGAACCCGTAGATGTCGACGATCCAGAGCAGTTGAGCGCTGCTCGGCTGGAGGTCCTCGCTGAGCGCGGGGAGCGCGAGGTTCAGCACCGTGAGGTCCATGGCGTAGACCGCGCACGGAAGGGCGATCACCGCGAGCCCGAACCACTCGCGGCGCCCGGCCTTGGCGGTGGTCATGGGCGCCCCCTGGTGATCGAGATCGGAGTCATGCAGTAGTGACTTCCGTGCATGCGGAAACTGAACGGCGGCCTCTGCGCGCGATGGATTCAGGCGGTGCCGACGGTCTAGTTTGGTGACGGAATGAATGCGGCGACCGAGAACACGAGCGCTGATGCCAGGCTGCTCGAGCGAGCGCGCCGCGGCGACGAGGACGCGTTCCGCCGGCTCGTGGAGCCATACCGGCGCGAGCTCCACGCCCATTGCTACCGGATGCTCGGCTCGGTCCACGACGCGGACGACGCCCTCCAGGACGCGCTCTTGCGCGCCTGGCGCGGACTCGGCCGCTTCGAGGGCCGCAGCTCGCTGCGCTCGTGGCTCTACCGGATCGCCACGAACGCCAGCCTCGACCTGATCGCGCGGCGGCCGAAGCGGGTCATTCCCATCGACCACGGCCCGGCCGACGACGGCAGCGGCGATCTGGCCGAGCCCGTGACCGAGACCATCTGGGTGGAGCCCTACGCCGATCAGGCGCTCGAGGAGGGCCTGGCCGCCCCGGAGGCCCGCTACGAGCTGCGCGAGAGCGTGGAGCTCGCCTTCATCGCCGCGCTCCAGAACCTCCCCGGCACCCAGCGCGCCGCGCTCATCCTCCGCGACGTGCTCGGCTTCTCCGCGCGCGAGTCCGCCGAGGCGCTTGACACGACCGTGGCATCGGTGAACGGCGCCCTCCAGCGCGGGCGCAAGGCCGCGTCCGAGCGGCTTCCGAGTCAAAGCCAGCAGGCGACCCTCCGGGCGCTCGGCGACGACGGTATACGCGACGTCGTCGAGCGCTACATCGATGCGTGGGAGCGAGCCGACGTGGACGCGCTCCTCGCCCTGCTGGCCGAGGACGCCACGTTCTCCATGCCGCCCCTGCCCACCTGGTACCGCGGCCACGCCGCGATCCGCACCTTCCTCGTGCGCTACCCGCTCCAGGATCGCTGGCGACTGCTCCCGGCGCGCGCGAACGGGCAGCTGGCGTTCGGCTGCTACGCCTGGGACGCGGACGAGAGCGCGTACACGGCCCTCTCGCTCGACGTGCTGACGATGGACGGCGACCGGGCGGCGGAGGTGGTCTCGTTCGTCACCCCGTACACGGACGGTCCCGCCCGCGCGCGATTCGCGGCCGACGTCCTGGCGCGCTTCGGGCTGCCCGAGCGACTGGACTGATCCCCGAGGTCGCCGGCCCCGCGATGCACGAATGGACAACGGAGGCCGAGCCGCGAGGTGTTGTCCATTCAGCCGTGTATGTCACGCATGAATGGCCATCACCGTGGCTTGGCGCCGCCAGTGTCCAAACATGCATGCCGGCGGCCGGGGCCCCTCTCCCACGTGAGCACGGCTTCGTGTCGCGACCGCTAGTCCGGCGCGATGTTCTGGTTCAGGCGGAAGAAGTTGTCGGGGTCGTACTTGCGCTTCAGCGCCTTGAGCCGGTCGTACTTCTCGCTCCCGTAGGCCTCGCGGATGCGGTCCTCGCCCTCCTCCATGAGGAAGTTGACGTAGACGCTCGTGTGGTGCGGCTCGAGCGCCGACCAGAAGCTCCGCACCCACTCCCGCTCGGCGTCGAAGCCCTCGGCTGTCGTGGTCGTCGAGGTGATGTTGAACGTATGCCCCGCGCCGCGGCCGTTGAAAGCCGTCCCGGCCTCCGGCTCGCGCGCCACCGCGCCGCCGAGCTGCCAGATCGGGAACGCGGTCAGGGGCGAGCGGATGTGCGCCGCGTGATCGACCGCGATGTCGATGACCGGGTCGCTGAGCGCGCTCACGTCGCAGGCGCGCATGTAGTACCACCAGCCGTGCGGGAAGGACGGGTCGAACATCGACTGGTGCTCGACGTAGGGCTTGGGCTCGCACAGGTCGAGCACCGGGGATCCGAACGCCTTGAGCGGCGCTACGACCGCCTCCCCGTCCTCAACCGGCCCCGCATAGCAGCAGGCGACCGCCACGACCGGCTTGCCGTGCAGCTCGGTGGGCACGAACGCAAGCGGCGGGGCCTTGCGATGGATCACGATCGTCATCAGCTCCTCCGGCGCCTCCGCGCACCACTCGCGGTAGAACCGCAGCACGGCTGGCGCCTGCTCCATCGGCCAGAAGATCGGGCCGGCGAGGACGATCGGCCCCACCGGGTGAAGGCGAAACTCGAACTCGGTGACGATCCCGAAGTTGCCGCCGCCGCCGCGCAGTCCCCAGAACAGGTCGGGGTTCTCGGTCTCGCTCGCGGTCACGAAGTCGCCGGCGGCGGTGACCACGTCCGCGGACAGCAGGTTGTCGATCGTCAGCCCGTGCTTGCGCTGAAGCCAGCCGATCCCCCCGCCGAGCGTCAGGCCCGCGACGCCCGTGTGCGTCACGATTCCGCCGGTAGTCGCGAGGCCGAACGCCTGCGTCTCGCGGTCGAGCTCGCCCCAGAGCACGCCGGCCTGGACGCGCGCGGTGCGCGCCTGCGGGTCGACCCGGATGCCCTTCATCGGGCCCAGGTCGATCACGAGGCCGCCCTCGCACACCGACAGGCCGGGGAAGCTGTGGCCTCCGCTTCGGACGGCGACCTGAAGCCCGGTCTCGCGGGCGAACCTCACGGCCGCCACCACGTCCGCGACGCCCGTGCAGCGGGCGATCAGTGCAGGGGACCGCGCGATCGAGCCGTTCCAGACCTTGCGCTGCTCGGTGTACTCGGGATCGTCCGGGCCCACGAGCTGTCCGCGGAAGGACCCAGCCAGCTCGTCGAGCGCAGCGGAGTCGAGCTTCGTCTCGGTGGCGATGGCGTTCATGGCGCCTCCTATTCGCTGGGGGATCGCGGCTTCGGCACGGTGGCATCGACATTGTCGCCGACCGGCTTGCCTGCCGAGTACACGAGATCAAGAAACCGTCAGCCGGCGAGCTCCGGACGGCACTGACCGACGAAGCGAAAGCCGATCGCCTCGATCTCCCCCGCCTCGATCAGCCGCAGCTCCTCGGCGGGCTCGACGGCGTCGAGCTCCTCGTAGAAGTGCGGGCCCCACGCGAAGAACAGCTCGACGAAGCGACGATCGAGCTCGGTGCGCATCGAGTCGTAGCCGTGGATGGCGACGTGCTGGTCGCGCCACCAGCCGAGCAGCTCCTCCCCGTCACCGGGTGCGACGTGATGCGGGTCGTGGCGAACATGCCAGCGAAGGGTGCGCTCGTCCGCGCGGTCATACGCGTGGTCGTTGACCACAAGGGTGCCGGACGGCCGCAGCAGCCCGGCGATCCGGTCGACGCCGCCCGCGAGGTCGTGAATGTGATGCAGCGAGCGGTTGGCGACGATCGCGTCGAAAGGGCCCTCGTCGGCGAACCGCTCCAGCGCGACGCGGCGAAAGATCGGCCCCTCGGGCGCCTCGGGATCGATCGCGACGACCCGATGACCGGCAGCGGCGAGGGCTCGCGCCAGCCGGCCGTCCCCGCAGCCGACCTCCAGTACCCGGGACTCCGGCACGGGCAAGTGCTGGAGCACGAACGACTCGAGTCGCACGCGGCCACGGTAGCGCCGGGGCCGACGATCAGCCGACGTCGAGAAAGGGCTTCACCGCCGGCGCGAGCGCCTTCGCCTTCACCATGTGCGTCTGTCCCTCGAGCACCTGGAGCCGCCCGTCCGGAAGCAGCTCGGCGAGGCTCCGCATCCCGTTCGCCATCCAGGCCGGGCTTTTCCCGCCGACCATGACGAGCGTCGGAACGGTGACCGCGCCCCAGTGCGCCGCTTCCAGTGGCCGCCCCGCCTGGGTGTCGCCCATGCAGGCCGCGTCATAGGGCAAGGTGTGGGCCACCCCCTTGAGCTTCCTCCAGCCCGGGAACAGTGGCGAGACCGCGAGCAGGATCTTTGGCATGCCCACGAGCCGCATGAACAGCTTCACGGCGTCCCCCCTTCGCCCCGCTGCCAGCAGCTCGTTCAGCTGCGGCACATAGCTGGACGGCGTGGGTGGGCGGCTGTCGTCGACGATGAAGGGCGCCTCGTACACGACGAGCCGGTCGATCGCCGCGCCGGCCCGGGCGGCCTCCATCGCCAGTACCCCGCCCGAGGAGAAGCCGCAGGCATGTGCCCGTCCGCCGGCTTCGGCGATGAGGGCCTCGATGTCCTCTACCTCCCGCTCGATCGAGTACGGCGGGGTGTCCCCGCTCTCCCCCCGGCCGCGGCGGTCGTAGGTGATCACCGTGAAGCGGTCGGCGAGCGCCGCGGCGACCTTGCGGGCCGGACCCGACTCGCGCCAGCACAGCGCGCCGTCGACGAGGATCAGCGGCGGCCCTGAGCCCGTCCGCTCGAAGGCGATCGTCGTTCCGTCCTTGGAGCGAACGGTGGTCATCGATCGTCGCCCTCGTCACGGACGGCCGGCCGGTAGGTCGCGTACACGACGCCGGTGTCGAAGGTCTGCGAGTCCGCGAGCGCCAGCGCCTGCTGGTCGCCGTTCTCGAACAGCCGCGCACCCTGGCCGACCACCACGGGGTGGATCATGAGCCGCAGCTCGTCGACGAGGCCCTCCCGAAGCAGCGACCGGGCCAGCGTCGCGCTTCCGGACATGACGATGTCCTTGCCCGGCTGCTCCTTGAGTGCCGCGACGGCCGCGGGCACGTCGCCCTCGAGCAGATGCGAGTTGCTCCAGTCGACGTCGTCGAGCGTGGTCGAGGCGACGTACTTCGGCGTCTCGTTCATAAAGGCGGCCATCTCATTGTCGGCCTCGGGCCAGAACCCGGCCCACTCCTGGTAGGTGACACGGCCGCACAGCATCGCGTCGGACGAGGCCATGGTCGCGCCGATCGCCGCCGTCATCTCGTCGTTGAAGTACGGGAAGTGCCAGTCCTGGGGCGCCTCGACGACTCCGTCGAGCGAGACGAAGAAGGTCGAGATCAATTTCCTGCTCATCGGATTGCTCCTCGGTCGTTGGTGAGTGGTTCTGACCGGTACTACCGCCGCCGAGCCGAAAACTCATCGCTCCGCTTCCGGCCGCGTCTAATCTCGTCGGCATGAGCGCCGACGCCCCGGGCCCGACGGCACACAGCACGCGCCTGCTCGAGGCGGCTCGCAGCGGCGACGAGCGGGCGTTCGAGGAGCTCGTCGAGCCGCGGCGGGCCGAGCTTCACGCCCACTGCTATCGCATGCTTGGGTCGCCGTATGACGCCGACGACGCGCTGCAGGAGACCCTGCTGCGGGCCTGGCGGGGACTCGGCGGGTTCGAGCGCGGACGCTCGCTTCGACCATGGCTGTACCGGATTGCGACCAACGTCTGCCTCGACGCGATCAAGAAGCGCGCAAAGCGCGTGCTGCCGATCGACCACGGCCCGCCGGCCGCAGAGGGCGAGGGCCCGGGCGAGCCGATCGTCGAGCTGATCTGGCTCGAGCCGTACCCGGACGAGCGGCTCGGCAGCGACTCCGGCCTCGCCTCACCGGAGGCCCGCTACGAGCAGCGCGAGGCGGTCGAGCTCGCCTTCGTCGCCGCGCTTCAGCACCTTCCGCCGAGCCAGCGGGCGGTCCTGATCCTCCGTGACGTGCTCGGCTTCTCGGCCCGCGAGGTCGCGGAGTCGCTGGAGACGACGGTCGCCTCCGTCAACAGCTCGGTGCAGCGCGCGCGGCGCACGGTCGAGGAGCGGCTCCCGGAGCGCAGCCAGCAGGAGACCCTCGCGGAGCTCGGCGACGATCGGCTGCGCCGGGTGGTGCGCGATTACATCGCCGCCTGGGAGAGCCGCGACATCGACGCGATGGTGGCGATGCTCGTCGCCGACGCGACCTTCGCGATGCCGCCGCACCCGCACTGGTTCCGCGGCCGCGAGGCGGTCATCGCCTTCCTGGCAACGACCGGGAAGCCGGACCTGCGCCACGTGCCTACGCGCGCGAACGGCCAGCCGGCAATCGGCTGGTATCTGCGCGACCCGGAGAGCGAGCACTACCTGCCCGCCTCGCTCGAGCTGCTCGCCCTCGAGGGCGACCGCGTCCGCGAGATCACGGCGTTCACGGGCCGCATGTGCGCGGCGAGCGAGCTTGGCTCGCTGCCCGACCTCTTCCCGCGTTTCGGGCTTCCGGCTGAGCTGGCAGCCTCGGACTGAGGCTCAAGGTCCGATCCGCCGGGCGGTCGCTACGGCCGGCTCCGGGAGCCGGATCGCGCCTCGCGCACGACCCGTCGGATCTCGCGAGTCAAACGATTCGGTGTCCCCCTCGGCAGCCGCACCACTGTTCAGCGCGAGTAGTCGCTGACCGAGGTGGCGAGCGGATACGAGCCTCGTTCCCTCTGCGGCTCGCCGGTCACGACGAGCTCGCCGGCAGCGGCACCGGGCGCCGCGGTGCCCTCGAGGCGGTAGCGATCGATCTCGTACGGGAGGCCGGCGTAGGTGAGCGCGCCCGGGCCCTCATTGATCGTGAAGTGCAGGTGCGGCCCCGCCGTGTTCCCGCTGTCTGACCGCCGAGCGACGCCGGCGACGACCAGCGCGCCGACGCATTCCGCTCGAGCGTGCACCCCCATGACAGGCGACCCTACACCCCCTGCGCTAGAGGTCCTTGTTCTCGGCCACGAACTTGCTGGCGATGAACATCGCGCCCTGCGGGTCGCTGAGGACGGTCATCCGGACCCACGGCAGGTCCATCGGCGGCGCGATCACCTTGCCACCGAGCTCGCCGGCCTTCTCGGCGGCCGCGTCCGCGTCGTCAACCGCGAACGTCACGCTCCAGTGCGCGGGCGTGTCGGGCTGGTCGTCGGGGATCGGATTGATGCTTGCGACGACGTCCTCGAAGCCCTTCGGGCCGCCGACGGACTCGACCTGCTCGCGGAGACCCGGGTTGTCGCGCTCCAGGTAGTCGCCGTAGCCCGGCAGCGTCCACATCTCCGCGCCGCCCGGCAGGGCAAGCGTGGTCCAGCCGAAGACCGCGCGATAGAACGGCTTCGCAGCCTCGGGGTCGCGGGTGTTCAGACTGTTGAAGTTCACCGTCCCGTGCTCGTTGACGAGCCTCGAACCCTCGAACCCCTTCGGCTCCCAGACGCAGATCGCCGCGCCCTCGGGGTCGGTGAAGACACCCATACGGCCACTGCCCTCGATGTCGAACGGCTCCATCGCGACGTTACCCCCCGCGTCGCGGGCCTTCGCCGCGGTCTCGTCGGCGCTGTCGACCCGGATGTAGCTGTTCCACATCGCCATCGGCGGGGCGCCGTCGGGAATCGACCCGACCGCAGCGACATCGAGACCGCGTAGCCGGCCCATGAAGTAATTGCCGTCCGACTCCGGCGGCATCACGTCCTCGAACTCCCAACCGAAGAGTCCGCGGTAGAAGTCCGCTGCGGGCTCGGGATCGGGCTGGCTGGTGTCCGCCCAGCACGGGACACCAGGGATGTAGTCCTGTCGTTCGGGCATTGCTCTTCCTCCTCCTTCGCTTCGTTTCGCGGCCGACCCTAACGGCGATTCAGGTCAGGTTCTGTCCTCAATTCTCACGCGGCTCGGCCTCAGGGATCGGCAGGGTTCGAGGCAGGCCGAAGCTCCGGAACAGGCCCGTGTCACTGAACCAGGTGATCGCCTGGATCGCCTCCGCCGTGAGGGTCACCACGATCATGCCGTAGGAGCGCGCGATGGCGGCGTGCGGGTCGGGCAGGTAGCACGCGAACGCGGGCTGGGTGTTCGCGCGCGTCGGTACGACGCGCAGCGCAGCCCCGCGCAGCTCCGCGCGGTGGCGCAGGAAGGCGGCGATCGCATCGTGGCCCTGGTACTCGAGCGGCTGCGGCGGCATCGTCAGCACGGCGTCGTCGGTCAGCAGGGCGATGACCTCGTCGACTTCGCCGCTCTCGACGGCGGAGGCAAAGCGCGCGACGAGCTCGCGCTCGCGACGTGAGTCCGGCAGCGGCGAGCGATCGCGCTCGCCCGCCGGCATGCGCCCTCGAAGCGTCGCCCTCGCCCGCTGCAGCGCGCCTTTGACCGACGCCTGGGTCGCGTCGAGCATGTCCGCAACCTCGTCGGTGCGGAAGCCGAGCACGTCGCGCAGTACGAGCACGGCACGTTGACGCGGCGGCAGGTTCTGCAGGGCGACGATGAACGCGAGCTCGACCGACTCCCGGGCCTCATAGCGAGCCGCGGGGCCGGCGGAGTCGTCCGGCAGGTCGTCGAGCAGGACGTCGGGGTATGGCTCGAGCCATATCGGCTCGGTCCTGCGCGTTGGCTCCGGGGGCTCGGTCATGGCCTGTACCTCCTGGGGGCGGCGCGACCTGTCGCGCAGCGCGTTCAGGCAGCGGTTCGTCGCGATCCGGTAGAGCCAGGCGCGAACCGAGGCCCGCCCCTCGAACCGGTCCAGCGCGCGCCAGGCGGCCAACAACGTCTCCTGGACGAGGTCCTCGGAGTCCTGCAGCGAGCCGAGGATCCGGTAGCAGTGCACCTGCAGCTCGCGCCGGTAGGGGTCGGTGAGCGCGCGGAACGCCTCGTCGTCTCCCCCGCGCGCCCGCGCGAGTGTGGCTTGATCTTCTCGCTTCACGGTCATTACCAATGACACCACGTCGACACGGAACGGATCGACAACCGTTCCGTTCTCGTCGGGAGCGGTGTCCAAACAGGTAGAACCGAATGCGCACAGATGACTGAAGGAGGAACCGAAATGAACCTGCCCCCCATCGTCTCCCCGCAGGAGTGGAAGGCGGCGCGCGAGGAGCTCCTGGTCGAGGAGAAGGAGCTCACGCACGCCCGCGACGCGCTTGCCGCGAAGCGCCGGCGGATGCCGAGGATGGCGGTCGAGAAGGATTACGCGTTCGAGGGCCCGGGCGGCCCGGCGAGCCTGGTCGACCTCTTCGAGGGGCGCCGCCAGCTGATCGTCTACCGCTTCTTCTTCGAGCCGGGCGTCTCCGGCTGGCCCGAGGGCGGCTGCCCGGGCTGCTCCTGGGTCACCGACCAGATCACCCACCCGGCCCACCTGAACGCCCGCGACACCACGATCGCGCTCGTCTCGCGCGCGCCGCAGGCCGACATCGAGCGCTGGAAGGCGCGGATGGGCTGGGAGGTCATTCCGTGGTACACGCTCACGGACGACTTCGACGCGGACTTCGACGTCGACGAGTGGCACGGCACCAACGTGTTCTTCCGCGACGACGACGACCAGGTCTTCCGCACCTACTTCGTGGACGGCCGCGGCGACGAGGCCCTCGGCGGGGTCTGGGCCTACCTCGACATCACCGCGCTCGGTCGCCAGGAGGACTGGGAGGACTCGCCCGAGGGCTACCCGCAGACCCCGGGCGCCATCTGGGTCAGACGCCACGACGAGTACGGGTCCGCCGAAGCGGAGGCGGCCACCGCAAGGGACTTCGACGAGATGGCTGCGCGCTACCGCGCCGCGCACCCCGCCTCGAGGCCCTGAGCGCTCGTGATCGCAGCACCGTGATAAGTGCTTGATAAGCGGCCGCCCCTAGCCTGCCCGGGTCAAAACGCGACCGCCCGAGAACCCGGGCCATGAAGGAGAGCTATGAACTCGAAGCTGGTTGGAGCGGTGCCGGTGGCCCTCGCGGCGATCGTCGCCGCGCTCGCATTTGCGCCGCACGCACAGGCCCGCGAGACAGCCAAGTTCAAGGTGCTCTCCATCAGCGGCAGCGAGACGAGCACTCGCGAGGTCGTCGTGAACACGCCGCCCGATTACCCGTACGGATCCTGTGCCTACTCGTGGACCGACCGCATCCGCTTCCGGTCCACGGAGCCCGTCACGGCGTATGTCTTCACGAGCAAGGCGCACGGGCGCGCGCGGGTGGCGTGGTCGCCCCTGCCGACCTTCACCCACAACCTCACCCAGGTCGAAGTGCCGGGCGAGGTGACGGTGTCGCGGTCGGCGGTCTACCGGCAGACCAACTACGTGGACCCGGACACGGGCGAGACCGTGCCCGGCTGCTACAACCAGGTGCTTTCGCCGGTGGATTGCGCGGTCGAGAGGACCTTCCCTGCGACGCTGAACATCGGCGGCACGTCCGGTAGCGACGAGAGCACTTACGTCGGGCTGGACTACGACGACCGCGACCTGAACGACGCGTGCCTCGTCGCGAACTTGACGGCCTCAGATGCCCCGTTCGTTTTCTCGCGCGCCGATCTCTTCAACCGCAAGAAGAAGCGGCTGAGCGACACGGACCGTGTCGAGGAGGCCTTCGAGTCCTCCAGCGAACGCGAGAGCGACATCGGGACCAGCGTCGAAGAGCTCACCGCTGAGCTGAAGCGCAAGAGGCCCCGGCGCTGAAGCGCGCGCCGCGGCTCGGGCTGCGGCCTACTCCGAGAGCCCGGCGGCTTCGAGGGCGTCCGCCCGCTCACGGAAGTCCACCTTGCGCACGCACAGTCCGTCACGGAAGGTCTGGACCTCGTACTGCCGGTCATTGACCTCGACACCGCTGACGCGACCGCGACCCCGATAGCGGACGGCCACCAGCACCTTGTCTCCGGCGTCGATGACCTCCTCGATGACGGTATCGAGCTCATCCCACTCATCGTCCCAGCGCTTCCACATCTCACGGACCGCAGCCGGACCGTGGGCCGGCCGCTCCTGGCCGACGCTCCAGACGACGTCCGGGGCGAGGTAGGCCGCTGCCGCGTCGTAGTCGCCGCGACGGTACGCCTCCATGGTCCTGCGCGCGGCCTCCACGTTCTCCTGCGACATCGCGTTGTCCAGTATCCCGACCGCGGAGCGACAGCGGGACCATCGTCCAAGAGCTCGGCGCCGAGCTGAAGCGCAAAAGCTGCGGCCTTGACGTTGACAACGCCATCGATTGCGTGCACCAGACCGCCATCCCGTCGCGGGAGCCCACCACGTGCGCGCTCCCTACTCCGACAGTCCGGCGGCTTCGAGGGCGGCCGTTTCGTCGTAGAACTCTTGGTAGCGGAGAACCTTTCCCTCCCGGAAGGTCATAACCATGTAGAGACGGGCCGAGACGCTTGCGCCGCTGACCGTCCCTCGTCCCTCCTCCCGCACCGTCGCCAGGACGCGGTCGCCGCAATCGCGGATGTCCTCTAGCTCCCATCCCCATTCCTCGAAGCCTTCTAGCCACTGGGTCCACGATTCGAGGACTCCCGCGTGGCCCTTGTAGGTGTGCCCATCGGCACGCCGCGGGTCCTCGATCCATTCGATGTCGGGGTCGCATCCTTGCCTGATCACCTCTGGCAACGCGGCAAGGAGCTGGTCTTTGTCCATATCGGGCACCCCAGTGAGGAAGCCCTTCACGAATTCGACGTTCTGCTGCGACATGCCCTACTCCTTCAGCCCGGCGGCTTCGAGGGCGTCATGCGGCCGAGCGAAGTGCCTGATCCGAAACACCTTGCCGTCCTTGAACTCGAACACCCATCCGTGCGGCTGATCGACAGCGACACCGCTCTCTTTCCCGCGAAGTCGGAGTTGCCCGAGGACAACCACGCGGTCGCCGGTTTCGCGCCACTCGTCCCCGGTGAGCTCCCACTCCCGAAACTGCTCATCGATCTCCTGCATCCATCGATGCAGTCCCTCCCGTCCCTCGAACGGCTCGCTCTGAAGGCGGCTGACGATCTGAAAGTCCGGGTGCAGCTCATCCGTCGAAAAGTCCCGGTCGCCTCGGTTCCAGCGCTCGAACCAGGACTGAACCAGCTCCACGTTCTCCTGCGACATCGCCCGCTCAGTATCTCGCGGCCCGAGACGGCTCGCTCATGGCTCCCTTGCCGAAGCCAGCGCTATGAGGGGTGGACCTTGAAGATCGCGCGATTGGGACCGGAGACGGGACCGAGCGCGAGAAAGGTGAGGGGCGAGGCGGAGCCCGGTGACGGTTCTGCGCTACTCCGACAGCCCGGCGGCTTCGAGGGCGACCTTGCGCGAGGTGCTCGCCGCGCGCCTTCTGACCTTCCCGTCCTCGAACCAGTACGCGGCGTAGATGCGGATCTCAACGTCATCCCCCCGGGCACGATCGCGGCCGCGAAGCCGCTCGGCGACCACGACCACATCGCCTCCGTCGTGCAGGACCTCGTCGAGGCTCACCTCGACGTCCCCCCAGTCGGAGTGGATCGCGTCCGCCCATTGCTGGATTACTTCGGGGCCGCGGTAGAGGCCGTCGATGCCGGGGAAGGCGCCGGTGGTTCCCCATTCGACATCGCGGGTGGTAAGGCCTGCGACTGCCGACATATCGCCGCGGCTAAACGCCTCGTAGCCGCGCCTGAGCGTCTCCAGCATCTCCATCGCCTACTCCGACAGCCCAGCGGCTTCGAGGGCCTCCCGCTCATCGACGAACGTGTCCACCCGTACGACCCTCCTGTGGCGATTTCGGACCGCGATCCGATCCCCCGCGTCGATGAACTCCTCTGCCGCCACCGCCGACTCGGCGAACCCCTCGATCCACTCCGCGGACTGTTCGAGAAAGCCCTCTTTCCCGTGGTAGGCCGTGGGGTCAATCCGCGCGTTGCCGCGAGATACCAAGTCGTCGCTCATCAGCCCAAGCCACGCGGTGAGATCGCCCGTTCCCACGCTTCCCACACCCGCCGCACGATCTCAAGGTTCTCCTGCGACATCGCCCACTCAGTATCCCGCGCTCTTCGGCGACCCGGCGCGAGCCGAGCAGTTCAGCTTCATCCCCGGGGCCGGATCGGAGCCACGGGGACCGGGCCGAAACTCCGGCGGCCTGGCCGACTTCGTGCTAGTAGGGGCACCTGGGCATAGGGCCGTGACTCCCTTCAAGTGATTGGGGTCGCGGCCCTTCTCTCTTGCGAGACGGATGCGGTGCCCGCACGTCGGGCTCATCGAGGCAGAGCTGGGCGTCTCGGAGGATGTACGCATCCACAATCGCGCTCCGAGGGGGCCCGAATGAGTCGGCGGGATGCCGAGTTCCTCCCTTCGAGCCCCGTGAGGGCCGGTGATACCCGCTCCCCGCTGTTCGCCGCCATGCGGGATCACGACTCGTGAAGCCGACGTTCGTCGGCCAATCGCACGACCGGCCTACCGTCGCCGGCACAGCGACGCCCATCCCGCGTGAAACCCCGCATCTCAGAAGGCCATGATGTTGAACCAGTCGTCCTGGGGGTCGGTGCCGCTCCCGGTGATGTCCTCGACCTCGATCCGGAAGGCGCCTATGTCGGAGCCGCCCGTGATCTTGTTGATCGACAGGACGTTGTCGCTAGCGCTGCTGCCGACCCCGAATCCGTCGCTGTTCGAGATCGCGAGTGCCAACCTCGAGCCGAGCCCGTTAAAGCGCACGAAGTACACCCCTTGGTCGGCGCGGCGAACCTGAACCGAGCCGCCAGCGCAGTTGTATCTGGTGTCGGACCATTCAAAATCGCTCGTATAGGTCGACGGCATGTTGGCGGCTCCCTTGACCCTCGCGAAGGCCTGCACCACGCCGATCTGACAGCCCATGCCGCTGACGCTCAGGGATGCCTCGGAGATGTCCGAGCCGGTGAGGCTGTTGGTGGCGACATCCAACCCCGTCAGCGAGGCAGTCGCGACCTCGGGGCCGCTCACCGCGCTCGGCGCGATGTCGGGATTCGGATAGCTGCCCGTCAGGTCACCGCCCGCAGCGCCGCCGCCGCCGATGCTGGACAGCGTCGACTCGTCGATGTCGGCGCCCTTGAGCGTGTTGTCGAATACGTCGCGGCCCAGCAGGCTCTGGTCGGCGACCTTCTCGCTGGTCACCGCGCCGCCGTCGAGATCGGCGGTCTTGACCTGTCCGTCGACGATGTCGGAGCTGAAGACGGTGTTGGCAGCGTAGGCCGTGCCGCTTGCGAGGAGGAGAAACAGCGCGAGTGCCCCCATCCACTGCTGTCGAAGGTGGGCGAAGAGCTTGGCGAGCATCGTGCCGCCTTTCTCCCTGCCCGTAGGAATCTCGTCGCCGATCCTCTCACTGCCCGCGCCCGCCAGCAAGCGGGGGCAGGATGAAGCCTCTACTCCAACAGCCCGGCGGCTTCGAGGGCCGCGTCCCGGTCGGGGTAGGGCTCGACCCGGAACACCAGTCCGTCACGCATGGTCACGAGTTGAGCCCATTCCTGCTGAACCTCGGCACCGCTACCGCTGCCGGTAGCGCGAGCCGCGATCACAACCACGATCTGTTCGTCGCCACAATCGACCACCTCGGGAAGCTCGATCCGGAGCGTTCCGCCGAAGCCCTCCTGGAGGCTCGACCACATCGTTCGGATCGCGTCGTGACCTCGATAGACGCTGCGCTCAAGACCGCCAAGGTAGGGGTGCCACTCGACTTCCGGATGAAGGGCTGCGGCGACAGCCTCGAAGTCGCTGCGATTGAACGCGGCATAGGCCGCCTTCACGATCTCCACGTTCTCCTGCGACATCGCCTACTCCGACAGCCCGGCGGCTTCGAGGGCGCTCCTGCGTTCCCAGAAGGCCTGCATCCGGACGACCTTGCCGCTGCGAAGCGTAAACACCGTTCCGGAGGGCTGTGCGATCTCGATGCCGTCCCGACCACGGAAGTGCTCGACGCTCAGCAGCAGGACGCGTTCGGCGTCGATGGCGCGGATCTCCTCGGGGTCCGACCGATGCACGTCCCAGGCCTCGTCGAATCGCCCGAAGGTCCGGGCAACCGCATCGCGTCCCTTGGCGACCGTTGGGCCGGGCTGCTCGGGCGGCTCCTCGAACACCGCGTCGAGGTCGAAGAAGTCCAGCGTCGCCTTGGACGCGAACCCGCCATCGTTGTAGGCGGCGACCAGCCGCCGCACGATCTCCACGTTCTCCTGCGACATCGCCCGCTCAGTATCTGGCCGACGCGTTGGTCATCACTTGGTCGTCACACAGACGGTTCCGTCGATGCCACGGCCGGTCAGGGAGTAGACGTCAGCTTCGGTGAGTCCACCCCCCGGCGTCGTGACGCAGACGGTTCCGTCGATGTCACGGCCGCTAAGGGAGTAGACGTCGGCGCTCCTTGCCTCGCCGTCGATCGTGTCCTCACTCAGCACGGTTTTGGCGGCGCAGGCAAGCCCGCCGGTGAGAACCAGGAACAGGGCAAGCGCTCCCATCCAGTGTCCGCGAACGTGGGCGAGGAGTCTGGCGAGCATGGTGCCGCCTTTCCCCCTGCCGCTTGGAGCCTTTGTGCCCGCCGATCATCTCACCGCTCGCAGCAAAGGCAAGCGGCAGCGGGCCTACTCCGACAGACCGGCGGCTTTGAGGGCCTCAGCATGGCTCAGGAAGTCGTGCGAGCTGATGGCCTTCCCGCCTCGGAAGGTGATGAACTGCCCGAGTTCCTGGCTGAACTCAATGCCGGTCGTCCGGCCGGTGAGGTCGATATGACTGAGGACCAGGACCGACTCGCCGAGGTCGCGAATCTCGTGAACATGAATGGTGAGACGTTCCCATGCCCCGCCGCGATAGTCATCCCAGGCCCTTCGCACACCGTCAAAGCCCCGATATCGTCGGCGTTCCAGGCCTCCAGCCCACCCCTGACCGCCTCCACGTTCTCGTGCGACATCGCCTACTCCGACAGCCCCGCGGCTTCGAGCGCCTCCTTGCACTCGGCCCTCAAGCGTCGTCAGCGCACGAGGTCGAACTCGTTCACCGTCTTCGTTCCCAACCTGTTCTTGTTATGAAACACGACCTTGCCGGCGACCCCATTGAAGTCGCCGGAGCCTCCGACGATGACAAGCCTGTTGTCACCGCTCTCGATGTCACCCCGGTACTCGAGATCGCCGCGGCCACCGACGTCACCGTTGAGGTGAAAGACCCCATGAACATGCCCCACGTGGTCCCCGATCTTGACCCGACCGACACGGTCGTCGTGGTTGTGCCGATCGACCAGCTTCCCCTTGAACCGGAAGCCGTCCGGCGTCTCGTGGAATACGCCTTTTCGAAAACCCTGAAGTGGGGATCGAACGGGAGCGGGGCGGCGGCGTTGCGGTCGAACGAGGCGGAGGCTGGGATCGCAACCAGGGCCAACCCGAGCGGCGCAACCGTGACGAGCTTGCGCATGGACTCCCCCTTTGGAGGACGGGACTAGGTAGACCGACCGGACTAGGCTTCCCGGGATGCCCGAACTCATACGGGGGGACGCGTCCCGTATCGACGAGCTTGAGCCGCTCTGGCTCGCGCTCCGCGAGCATCATGGATCGGTGACTCCCGCGTGGGGCGCGCTGCATCCGGCCGGTGAGAGCTGGGCCATGCGCAGCGAGAGCTATCGCGAGCTCATGGCCACCTGGCAATGGCCGGCGAGCTTCCTCGCGATCGTCGACCTGATCGTCCTCCCCGGACACCGCCGCGAGGGGATCGGCGTCGCGCTCCTCAACGCCATCGAGGACGAGGCGCGTTCCAGGGGGCTCGACGCCGTCGACGTCAACGCCGCCGCGCCGAACGAGGAGGCCAGGCGGTTCTACGAGAGGCACGGCTACAGGCTCGACCTGGTGACCTACCGCAAGCCCTTGGACTGAGAGGGCGTGCGTGAAGAGCGGCTGATGGGATTCGAACCCACGACCTTCTGCATGGCAAGCAGGTTCGAGCTGCGCGCTGAGTTCCAGCGAGTACCGCGCTACCGCTGAGCCATCCAAGACTTCACTGAATGAAGTACACGCGACGATACGCCGGCTGCGCGCCGGTTGTACCTCGCGTGTACCTCGACGAGAAAGCGACCCGTATCGCTACCACTCATTCCGGGCCGCTTCATCAGAACTTTGTGCAACCTAGCACAAGGCTCGGAGGCGATACCTCGAACGCCGTGGAGGCCGAAGGGTCCAAGCCGGGTGTTGCTCGGTGCGAGGAGCGAGTGGAACCACAGGGTCCGGTGGGAGTAACACGCCTGCCGGAGTAATCGGTCCCGCTTGTCGTGAGCGGGGATGGCAGTACGGAGTCGGTTTCGATTGAGGCCGCCCTACGACGCTTGACGTGCTGCCCGGCTCGCTGTCCTGTCGCTGACCCATACCGGGGAAGACTCGATGGCGTAGGTCACTTCCAACTGGAGGTGGCCTACGTCCGCCGCCCCCCAACCAGGGAGAGGCAAAGCATGGACAACGAGAAGTTCCAGGCGACGCTCGACGAGCACATCGACTGGATCCTGCATCGGCCCCCTGCGTGACGACCTCAACGGTCACATTTGACATCGCTTACTCCGACAGCCCGGCGGCTTCGAGGACGGTCTAACCGATGCCGCCCTTGATAAGTGGCTCGCGCAGTCGTTAACCGAGTCGGCGAGCGGGAAGTTGGCTCGGACCAGGGCGGGGATGCCTACGGCGGGTTATTCCCCCCGGGTGCGGCGGCGTCGCCCTGACCTCTCTTGGGCGGCGCCGTTCGCATGCCACGAACCCCCCGAGGGTCGGCCTGCGGCGCAGGACGGTTCGACCCGGGGGGCAACCCGAAACTCGGATCGTCTCCTCAGAGGCCGTGACCGCCCGCTTACTACCGCAGCCCGGGCGTCCCTCTCCCGTCTCGTTCTCGTTAGCGCACCAAGTCGAAGTGGAGCTTGTCCGCCCTCCGGCTCACGTTGTGGAGCAGCACCTTGCCGCCGACGCCGTTGAAATCACCGCTTCCCCCGACGACGTTGAGCCTGTTATCGCCCCGCCCGAGATTGCCGCGGACGCGGAGATCGCCGAAGCCACCGATTTCGCCATTGAGATGGACGACGGCGTGGCACCTGATCGCGCGCTGCGATGCCGCCCTGCATATCCCCTCGTCGCGACCGACGCGGTTGCCGCGGTTGTGCGGCTGGAGCAGCTTGTCCTTGAAGCGGAAGGCGTTCTCGCCAACTGGCCCACCCGACACCTGCTTTCCGATCACGCTGAAGTGACGGTCGAACGATGCGGAGGCCGGGATCGCGAACATGGCGACGCCGAGCGTCGCGATAACGCCGGCCAGAACGAACTTGCGCATGGATGCCTCCTCAGGAGAAGGAACGGTGGGAGGGGTCGACCGTATTCCGTGGGGGTCTGGGCGTCAAGTCGCCTTAACGCTCTCCTGCGGCATCGCCTACTCCGACAGCCCTGCGGCTTCGAGGGCCTCCGCAGGGTGGTCCTAGGTCGCCGTCACACGCCCATGCGGTCAAGCGCCCGCTGCACCGTGTCGCGTGACGGCGGCCCTCCCCAGACCCAGCGCAGCTTCGTCCCGTCAGACAAACTCAAGACGAGACTGCGGAGGATCAGGCCCCGCCCTAGTCGCGCCCGCGCGATGTCCCGGCGCGCGACGAAGCGATTCGCGGGATGCCGTTCAAGCATTTCCTCGATGGGCGCGGACCCACGCTCCGCTATTCCCGGCCTCGGCCCAAGCGTCCACGGGCGTCTGCTGAACGCCTTCTGCGTCTCGCTTGCCGTGACCCTGACCGCCGCGACGCCATGTTCGTAAAGAAACACGTCGAAGCCCTGAAGAACCCACACGTGGGCGCTCGCATTACCGATAGCGCAGAGCAAACGGCCGACCGTGGCTGTCTCGACGTTCTCCTGCGACATCGCCTACTCCGACAGCCCGACGGCTTCGAGCTACCCCGCCGACTGTGTCTCGGGCGGTTCTTCCTTGTGGCGCCTGCCGCGTCTGGTGGGACGGTCCTCGCGCATCCTGATGTACCCGATGCCGAGTTGGCGCGCCACCTCGACCAGGATCCCAATGCCGACCAGCACGTAGAGGGACGAGAAAATCTTCATAGCCCCGCTGGTCAGCGTGAGGTCCGGATCCGCGATGCTCGACGTGGTCAGGGTGGAGACGGCGAAGTAGAACCCGTCGACCACGTTCCAGCCTTCGCCGAGCGAGTAGGTGACCGTCCCGACCAAGACGAGGGCGATCGCGGCTCCCACGATGGCGGCGAAGTTCTCTTCCTTGGCCGCGTACTTCATCGCCCCGAGCATGCGCTTGAGCATGGTTATGACGGACAGCACGTCGTAAGGGTTCGCCTCGGTCGCGGAGGGTCCTGCGACATCGCCCGCTCAGTACCCCGCCGGGGGGAGGGTCGGAATCCGGAGCGGCAAATCCCAACAATCGCCGCGTAGCTCGGTGCAAAGAAAACCCTTTTTCCCTCGGTCGGAGATCGCTGCGGCCAGGCGATTAGTCTTGCGAACAGCGGTTGGTGGGGCATATGGTCGGCCCAGACCCCAATCGAAAGGACGCTGAATGTCTGAGTTCGATCACGGTCCGCCCGCTCAACTCGCGGCACTCTTTGACCATGTGCCCGACCCGCCAGAGCGCGAGGACTTCTGGTTTGACTGGGGTCCGGCGCGCCGAACGACCGCGGGCCCTCGGCGTAGCGCTGACCGGCGTTCGGCCGCGCGGCGTCAGCCGCGGCGCGCGCCGGTAGGATCGGAACACCCACGGGGTGATCGGCTGATGGTGCGTCGGCGGTGCCGCGTTTGCGCGGGAGCGCATGAAACTGGCCCGCGACGGGTGTCAAGACGCTCAAAATTGCGCTCGCGTAGATCGGGGCCAAGCGTTGACTGCCGGGTACACCAGGGCTAGGCTCGGCGAAAGGGGCGCGTCCCGGCCGACCCGACGGCGCGTGCCAGCATGGAAGCCGCATGAAGCCTCATGCGTTGTTGAAGGCGCGCAACGTGCCTAGAAGCGCACCCGACGGGGCGCGCGCGGATTCGGGCGGAAGAGTCTTCCTCTCGTATGCCCGCGAGGATCAGGAGTTCGTCCGCGAGCTTCACCGGGCGCTCGAGGAGCAAGGACGAGAATGCTGGGTGGATTACGAGGGAATCCCCCTGTCGGCGAAGTGGCTAGAGGTGGTCCACTCAGCCATCGACGCCTCCGATGCGTTCGTGTTCGTGATCAGCCCGGACTCCGTCGCGTCGAGGGTCTGTCGCGACGAGCTGGCGCACGCGGCGGGCGCGAAGAAGCGGATTTTGCCGATCGTTCGACGCGACGCCCGCACCGACCAGGTGCCCGAGGCGGCGGCCGAGCGAAACTGGCTCTTTTTTCGCGAGTCCGACGACTTCGAGGATTCGCTGGGGCAGCTTACGGCTTCGCTCGACACGGATCCCGAGTGGGCGAGTACTCACACGCGGCTGCTCGTGCGAGCGCGCGAGTGGGAGCAGGCGAACCGCGACCGCGGCTTCGTGCTGCGCGGGCAGGACCTCGAGGCTGCCGAGCGCTGGCTGACCGAGACCGACGAGCGGAAGGAGCCGCAGCCGACCCGCCTGCACGCCGAGTACGTGCTTGCCAGTCGCCAGGCCGCCACCAGGGCACAGCGGATCCGCGTGGGTGCGCTGGCGATCGCGCTGGTGGTCGTCGCGGGCCTCGCCGTGGTCGCCCTCGTGCAGCGAAACCGGGCCGAGGAGCGCGCGCGGGTCGCCCGCTCGCGAGAGCTGGCTGCGGCGGCGCAGCTCGAGCTTGCGAGCAACCCGGACGCGGCGCTGGTGCTGGCCGTCGAAGCGAACGAGGTCGCCCCGACGTCTGAGGCAGAGGTGGCGCTGCGCCAGGGGCTCGAAGAGCCGCACCCAGAGGTGGTCTTTCGCGGACACCGGGGGGCGGTGTACTCCGCTGCCTACAGTTCGGACGGACGCCTGCTCGTCACTGCGAGCGCCGATGGCACGGCGCGAATCTGGTCCGCTGATAATGGGCGGCCCGTACGTACGATTCGTCCGCGGGCGGGCATCGTGACCAGCGCCGATTTCAGCCGGGACGGCCGGCGGCTCGTCACCACAACGGGACACGGGGCGGTCGACATCTGGGATCCGGCGACCGGCCGCAGGCTGGCGTCGCCGCGAGCACCGCCGGGCAAGATTCGAGCGGCGACGTTCAGC
Source organism: uncultured Solirubrobacterales bacterium (assembly GCA_963729075.1). GTDB lineage: Bacteria > Actinomycetota > Thermoleophilia > Solirubrobacterales > 70-9 > WHSW01. The sequence goes on from CAVSMU010000010.1 coordinate 349,762, forward strand.
CGCGATGGTGCCCTGCTCGTAACCGGCGGAGATGACGGAGTGGTTCGTGTCTGGGATGCGCAGACGGCCAACCAGATCAACCGCTTCGAGGTGCCGCGCGGCCGGGTCGTCGACGCCTCGTTCGGTCCGGACGGCGGGTCGATAATTGCCGTCGGAGGAGACCAGGCCGCCCGAACATGGGATCTGCAAACCGGTCACCAGGGTCCGACGCTGCGAACCTCGCTTGAGGCCGGAGAGATGAACTCGGCTGCGTTCAGTCCCGATGGCGCCCAGGTGGTGACCACGAGCGAAGGTGGCACGGGCCGGATCTGGGACCTGAGATCAAGAACGGTCTTGGGTCTGATGCGGGTGCCGGGACACGAGATGCGCGATGCCTCGTTCAGCCGCGACGGGAGCCGAGTGGTCACTGCAAGCTTTGATGGAGCGGCCCGCGTTTGGGACTGGGCCGAGGAGGCACGGGATCAGACCACAGGCGACCCGTCGCTGGTCAGGGAGTTCCGCGGGCCGGGCGGGGACTTGTTCGGCGCCAGCTTCAGTCCCGATGGGCGCCACGTGGTCGCCGCCGGTTCGGACCGTACGGCGCGCTCTTGGACGATCGCTACCGACCATCCCCTCGCCACGTACTCTCCGGACGAAGGCGACCTTCTCGATGCCGTCTTCAGCCCACACGGTGCGAGGATCGCGACGGCCAGCTCATTCGGGAAGCTCGACGTCTGGAGCTCGGACACAACCAGGAGGATCCAGGGCTTCGACCTTGGGTCTCAGGTGTGGACGGCGGCGTTCAGTCCCGACGGCCGAGACGTGATCTCGGGCGGTCCCGGCCGGACGGCGAGAGTGTGGGACATCGCGACCGGCGAGCAGTTACGGGTTCTCCGCAACCCGGCGGCAAAGGTCATTGCGGCGACCTTCTCGCCCAAACGGCGCATGGCGGCAACCGCCGACGATGGCGGCGTGGTCAGGCTGTGGGACCTGGCGTCGGGCAAGGAGCTGGCACGCCTCCGCAACGGCGATTACGCCTACGGCGCGGCGTTCAGCCCGGATGGGCGCTTGCTGGTCTCCGCGGGCGACGACGGGACCGCGAGGCTGTGGGATGTCGCTACCGGGGAGTTGGTCCGAAGCTGGAACGGCCCGACTGATTTCGTCTGGAGTGCGGCGTTCAGTCCGAGCGGAGATCGAATCGTCACCGGGAACGAGGACGGGACGGCGAGGGTTTGGGACACCGCCACGGGCGACACCGTCACCGTCCTTCGCGGACACACGGATGTGGTGACGGATGCGGCCTTCAGCCCCGATGGCGAGCTGATCGCGACGTCGAGCTACGATGACGACGCCCGGGTTTGGGACGCCGACTCCGGCGAGTCGCTGGACGTTCTCACCGTACACTCCGGCTCTGTGAACTCGATCTCGTTCAGTCCTGACGGCAACCGGATCGTGACCGCAAGCTCCGACAACACGGCCGCGATCTTCGCCTGCGGTCTGTGTCGGCCGCTCGAGGAGCTGCTGGACCTCGCGCGGCAGGAGCTCGCGCCGGCGGTCACGCCCGAGGAACAGGCGGCCTACCTGAGCGAAAGCGGTGTGGAGGGGTAGTTCGCACCTTCCGAAGCAGGTTCGGCCACACCGCCGGGGTCAGTCGATCGTCGGCCCGCGCTCAACCGGGCTGGGGAGAGGCGATATCCGCGGGTGAGACAATGCACGATGGCGGCGTCCGCAGTGATGACGTCGTCGGCAGGGCGGGGTCTCCGTGCACTCTTTATGCCCCGCACAGGTGTGGTCGGCGAGCAGGAACAGCTGGGTCCGCCGGATCTCCGCGAGCAGGTCGCCGGGTAAGTCTTCTAACTCACAACTGCGGGCATCCCCCAAGCCAGGAACCTCTTCCGGCGGGATGCAGCGGTCTCTCCCGGGACCCCCCACTACGACCTTGTCGGTTGCACGACCCGGAAACAGGACATCGTTGCCCTCGCGTCCGTCCACCGCATCCACTCCATCCTCCGACCGGATCAGGTCGCGCCGAGGACCGCCGCGAATCTCGTCGTCTTGATTGGTGCCCAGGAGGATCTCGATGCCGGCGAGGGAGTCGCGGTCGGCGCCGAAGCTCACCTTGCCCGCGGCGAGATCTGCCTCGATTCCGGTCTCAAGCTCGGTCTCGAACAGGTAATGGGTCGAGTCGTCCTTGCTCCGGCCGCCGTGCAAGCGATCGCTGCCCGGGCCGCCGTTGAGGACGTCCCCCCCTCTTCCTCCGCCGAGGAGGTCGTCGCCCTCTAGACCGACCAGCAGATTAGGCCCGACCGCACCGGTCAGCCGATCATCGGCGCTGGATCCCTCGATGCCCTCCACGTGGGCGATCTTGTCGCGGTGGCCCGGGTCTCCCGCGGACCGTCCCCTACCAGTGCTGAGATGCACTGTCGCGGGCCCCGCATCGACGAGCTCGCCGTCAGCCGGGTCAACGAGGCTGTCGTACGCGACGACGTCGACCCCACCGCCGCCGTCGATCGAGTCGGTTCCGTTCAGGCCCATGAACCGATTCGGGCCGGCGTCGCCGACGAGCACATCGTCATACCTGGACCCCAAGGCTCCCTCAATTGCGACGAGGTCGTCCCGCTTTCGGCCGGCCAGGGCGTAGCCGAGCCCCAGGTAGACCTTGACACGCCGCGACTCGGTCCGAAACGAGACCAGATCCGTGTCGCGGCCGCCGGAGAGGTGATCGCGGCCGGCTTCGCCCTCGATCAGATCGGCGCCAGCCCTGCCGGCGATCCGATCGTCGCCGGGGCCCCCGGCGAACGTCGTCGAGCGCTCGTCGCCGACGAGGACGTCCGCATGGCTGGAGCCGCGAACCGACTCGATGCTCGCCAGGAGATCGGGCCAGTCCCACCCGTCGGTCGCCTGTTGCGAGGCCTGGCTGACGAAGACGGGAGCGGGATCGAAGGCGTAGGACACCGTGTCTTCGCCCGCGCCTCCGTCGAGGATGTCCCGACCCTCGAGACCGGTGAGCGAATCCGCGCCGCTTCCCGCGCAGATCAGATCGTCTCCCCCGCCCCCGGCGATGACGTCGTCGCCGCCGAGGGCGTAGATGGACTCCGACTCCGGACCCCCGGTGAATACGTCGGATGCCTCGCTCAGCACGACCGCTCCGGGCAGCGGGACTTCACAAGGGTCGACCTGGGCATGGGCGTTGCCCGCGGCGATGCACACCACGCCGACTAGCGGCGACGTCGCGAGCGCCAACCGACGCCAGCGAGCTGGTCCGCTCGAGCTCACGGGACCAGGTCCGCCCGGTAGCGGTTGCGAAGCTCGCGCTCGGGGCCGGCACCGACGTCGCCGTTCGTCATCGTCAACAGCAGGCGCGTCGGGCCGGCGATCTCGAATGCGCTGTCGCCCTCGTCGTTGGCGTGAAGCGGCTCGCCCCTGGCGAGGTTGAATCCGCAGAGCGCCCCCGCATCCGCGCCGAGCGGGATCACGGCCGCCTCGGCCCCGCTCTTACCCATCGGCGAGTCGATCGTCAGGCGTACCGGCAAAGAGGCGTTTGCAACCAGCGAGACGATGCCCGTGCTCAGCCGATCGACGGCCAGCTCACGCCATCCCGTGCTCGGCTGCAGCGAAAGGGCGAGGCTGAACTCCGCGTCCGGGAACACCGAGCAGCCCAGTCGCGGGATGTACTCTCGGCCTTCCTCGTAGGTGTTTGCGTAGTCGAGGTTCCAGCGAGCGAACTCCAGAAACGCCTCGGAGAAGGAGACCGGCTCGCAGAACAGCTTGCAGCTCGCGTTCGGGCGGCGGCCGTCGAGGGCCGCGTCGACGCTCGCCGACACCGTATTGGCTGGGTCCTGCGAGAACTGCTCCCAAACATCGCGGACCACGTCCCGAGTACCGAAGTACTCGGTGAGAAAGCGCCAGAAGATCCACGCCCCGTACTCGGAGTCGTCACCGTCATTTGGCGTGTCGGAGACGTCGAGGGGCACCTCGGGCTCGGTGAGCGGGCTGGACGGCAGGTAGCGCCGGTTGGCGTTGATCGAATCGAAGACCTCGTCCTCCATCCAGACGGCCGTCCCCTCGCGAAGCCAATCATTGCCGGCCGCGGTGTAGGCGAACTGGATCGCGTGAAAGAACTCATGGGCGACGGTGACCTTCAGCGCGCGGGCTCCCGACACATCCGGCGACGGGAACTGCTTCTCTGAGAAGTCATCGTCGATCACGCAATACACGGCGCTAGCAACGCCTTGATCGGCAGCAGAAGGCGCTTCCCCAGCGGGGTTCGCTTCGACGGTCGCCGCGTTTGGATCCCTGGTGCAATAGCCATACAGCCCGCCGGCGCCCACGTCAGCGAGGTAGACGTCGAGTCCCCGCCCGGGCCCCTGGCGGCCGCCCGGTCCGCGGTCGGCCAGCGGCAGCCGGTAGCCGAAATCCGCGGTTTCTAGCCTGGCGACCTCGTCGACGACCTGGATCGTCTTCTCGACCCAGTCGGGGATCCGATCGTGATCGCGGTCTTTCTGTGGAGGCCCGTCCTTGGACTTGGTGACCCAATGGACGCAAATCCCACGCGAGTCGCCTACGGCGCGCACCCGCCGACAGGACGTTCTGACCCGCTTCTGCCGAACGACGTAACCGTCGCCAAGCGGGTCGGCGTTGCCGTCTGTCGGCCGCGCGAGCAACGCCCGGGCCAGTCTTCGATCGCGGCCATCGAGCCGATGCGCGGATCGGGCCAGAGCTGCGAGCGTCGGCGTCGCGCTTTGCGGTGCGGCCGCTCGCGTGAAGCCATAATGCCGACGAACGGCGCCTGAGTGAAAGAGGGCACGCGCCCGCTGCAACGCGTACTCCGCGCGTGTCAATTTCCCGCTCTGTAGCCGGGCGCTGAGCGCATCGGCCCGTGACTCGGAAGCCAGCCCGCAGGCCGCGCCTACCAGCGTAAGTGCCGTGATGATGAGAAGGAGTACGAACCCGCGCGCCCCGATGAGCTTCCCGACGCCGTCCTCGCGTCCGCGCATGGCCAAAATGAAGTCCCTCGTTCCGGCGGAACCGCCCCATCCTCTCACGTGCGGATGGCGTAGACAACCCCATTGGCCAGTTTTGGTGGGGCGAAAACGGCTGCGCCGGACAGCTCCGGCGCCGACCGCCTGACCTCGCGACGATCATGGGTGTTCGCCGACGGACGGTCCCTTACCGCCGACCTCCTGCTGATCGCCACCGGCATCACGCCGGCGACTGAGCTGGCCCTCGACGCCGGCCTGGAGGTCGATCGCGGCGTGGTCGTCGACGACGCTCTTCGCACCAGCGACCCGGCAATATTTGCGGTCGGCGACGTCGCCCAGCACCGCCACCGCGTGCTCGGCCTGTGGCCCGCCAGCGTGGAGCAAGCCCGGGTGGCGGCGGAGAACGTCGCAGGCGGCGAGCGCGCCTATGAGGGCACCGTTCCTGTGACGATTCTGAAGGTGGTCGGCATCGATCTGCTGTCGTGCGGACGCTTCGAGGCTGAGCACGATGACGAGGAGCTGATCGTCCACGAGGACGGCGAGCGCAACGCCTACATCAAGCTGCTCGTCAGCGATCGCCGATTGGCCGGCGCGATCCTGCTCGGCCATCCTCGCGCCGGCAGCGCGGTAAGCGATGCCGTGGCTTCGCGTCGCGACGTCGGCGACGTGCTCTATCGCCTGCGAGCCGGCGACCTCGGCTGCCTGGCGCCCGCCGAGGCCGCGGCGGAAGCCTCAGCCTAGCGACGGGATCCGAGGCGTTCGGACATCCTAAGTCTGCGCTCGGCGAGGCCGTCGATCAGCTCGGCGAGCTTCTCGGCCGGGGTCTGGAAGCCGAGCGTCTTGCGGGGGCGGCCGTTCAGCTTCGCGGCGACCTCGTCGAGGCGCTCCTGGCTCACCCCCTCGAGGCTCTTGCCCTTCGGGAAGTACTGGCGAAGCGGCCCGTTGGTGTTCTCGTTCGATCCCCGCTGCCAGGGGCTTTGGGGATCGCAGAAATAGACGTCGGCGCCGGTCTCGACCGAAAAGCGGTGCTGTGACATCTCCGAGCCCTGACCCCAGATGAGCGGCCTTCGCAACGGTCGGTCGCGGGAGCCCCGGCTTCCGCTTCTCTTTTTGAAGCGGGAGCGGACCGTGATGCGCCTGGCGCTTTCCCCGGCGCGTGAAGGCGACACTGTCTCGGGGCGTGCCCACTCCGCAACGCTGCGTTCCAGGCTGCAGCCTGTTGACCCCGCATGCCTCGCGTTAGCCGACGACCAGTTCCCTAATGAGAAAACCCCCGCAAATGCGAGGGTTTTGAGAGCGGCTGATGGGATTCGAACCCACGACCTTCTGCATGGCAAGCAGCTTCGTGGGTTTGCGGGGCTCTGTGGCTGTTCGTGTTTCGCCTGCTAATTGCCGATTTCGGTGATTCCGGTCAGCTCCGCGTTTGCGGCTGTTTCCGGACGTTGTGTTGACCCAGCGTTGACCCGGAGCGGTCGAGCGTCGGTCCCAAGGCGCCGCCGACTAGGTCAACGCAGGTCTCGAGGGGAAGCTCGTCGGCTAGAGCGGACGCCTCCTGATCGCGCGAAGGAGCAGCGCCGAGCACCGAGTGCGTGTGTGCACACTGCAGCCGCGAGATGCCTGCGCTGCCTCGCAAGCGGTTGATTCAGACCGCGGGCGACGGCTTGGCCAAGTACTGCCCGTCGGTCACCTGTTCTCCCCACGTGACGGGGCTGCCGTTCTCGTCGACCTCCTGCATCGCCACGTGCGTCATGAAGCGGTCCGGCGCGGCGCCGTGCCAGTGGTGCTCGCCGGGCTCGAAATAGATGCGGTCGCCCGGCCGGATGACCTCGATCTCTCCCCGCGACGCTGGCATCGGCCGACGCCCTCCGTTACGTAGATCGTTTGCCCTAGCGGATGCGTGTGCCATGCGGTTCGCGCGCCGGGCGTGAAATGCACGCTCGCGGCGGCGAGTCTTGATGGCTCCGCCGCCGTCGCGACAGTGTCGATGTAGACGTCGCCGGTGAACCAGTCGCTTGGACCGACTGCCGTCTCAAGCGAGCTCCTGGTGATCTGCATCGTGATGCCTCCTAAGCCCGTTCGATGGTGACGCTCAAATCCTCGCTCTGGCGCTCGATCGCGTCCATCTCTCCGTCGAATTCGCCGATCCGGACGATGCCGTTGAAGAACGCGGCGTCACTGTCGTAACGTCTTTTGCGCTCGCCGTGCGCTCGGCCATCGGCGGCATCACTTGGCCTCGAAGATCGCGGCCTCCGGGTCTTCGCGCTCGACGGCCCGCGAGATGGCATCCTCCGGGATCCCGAGTATCCGAAGCGTGTGGACGACGCTCTCCTCTCGCGACGCCCGATCGGCCTCGGTTATGTCATTCACCAACTAGGCGCGCGTGACCGCGGGCTCCTCGGCCGACGTCTCCTCGGCGCCGGCCTCCTCCGCGCTCTCGACCTCGATCTCGACCCTTCCCTCCCGGGCGTCGATCGTCACCCGGTCGCCGGGATTGACCTCGCCCGCGAGGACCATGTTCGAGAGCCGGGTCTCGACCAGTCGCTGGATCGCCCTGCGCAGCGGCCGGGCGCCGAACTCGGGATCGAAGCCCTCATCGGCCAACAGCGTGACGGCCTCGTCGGTGAATGCGGGCTCGATCCCCTGCGCCCGCAGGCGCCGGCCGACCCGGTCGAGCAGCAGCCTGGTGATCTGCTTGAGCTGCTCGCGGTCAAGCGCGCGGAAGACGATGATCTCGTCGATTCTGTTGAGGAACTCGGGCCGGAAGTGGCCGCGCAGGACGCCCATGAGCTCGATCTTCAGATCGTCGAAGGACTCATTGCGCCGTGCGTGAGCCTGGATCCGGTCAGCTCCGAGGTTGCTGGTCATGATCACGACCGTGTTCTTGAAGTCGACCGTCCGCCCTTGGGCGTCGGTGAGCCGGCCGTCGTCGAGGATCTGCAGCAGGATGTTGAAGACGTCGGCGTGCGCCTTCTCGATCTCGTCGAGGAGCAACACCGAGTACGGCCTGCGTCGCACGGCCTCGGTCAGCTGCCCGGCCTCCTCGTAGCCGACGTAGCCCGGGGGAGCGCCGACCAGACGGCTGACGGTGTGGCGCTCCTGGAACTCCGACATGTCGATCCGCGTCATCGACTCCTCGTCGCCGAACAGGGACTCGGCGAGCGCCCGGGCGAGCTCGGTCTTGCCGACCCCGGTCGGGCCGAGGAAGAGGAAGCTGCCCACCGGCCGGTTGGGATCACCGAGCCCGGCCCGCGCCCGGCGCACCGCCTCGGCGATCGCGGTCACGGCCTCGTCCTGGCCGACGACCCGCTCGTGGATCTGCTCCTCGAGGCGCAGCAGTCGCTGGCGCTCCTCGCTGGTCAGCTGCGAGACCGGGATCCCGGTCGCCCGTGAAACCACCTCGGCGATGTCCTCGGGGGTCACCTCCGGCGCGCGCTGGCGCTCATGCTGTACGTCGGCGAGCACGGTGCGGATCGCCTCGATCCGCTCCTTTAGCTCGGTTCGCGCGGTCGTAGTCCTCGGCGGCGATCGCCTGGTCGCGCTCGCGCTCAAGGCTTCGCATCTCCTCCTCGCGCTTGCGGGTGTCGGCGGGCTTGGCCTTCGAGCGCAGCCGCACCCGTGCCGACGCCTGATCGATCAGGTCGATCGCCTTGTCGGGCAGGAAGCGGTCGGTGATGTAGCGATCCGAGAGCTCGACCGCGGCGACGATCGACTCCTGCGTCAGCCGCACGCGGTGAAATGCCTCGTAGCGGTCCTTGAGCCCGGTGAGGATCTCGATCGCCACGTCGACGGTCGGCTCGTCGACGAGCACTGGCTGGAAGCGACGTTCGAGCGCGGCGTCCTTCTCGATGTGCTTGCGGTACTCGTCGATCGTCGTCGCGCCGATCATCCGCAGCTCGCCACGCGCCAGCGCCGGCTTGAGCATGTTCGAGGCGTCCATCGACCCCTCGGCGGCCCCGGCGCCGACGACGGTGTGGAGCTCGTCCATGAACACGATCAGGTCGTCGGAGCTCTCGGTGATCTCATCGACCACGGCCTTCAGCCGCTCCTCGAACTCGCCCCGGTACTTGGCGCCCGCGACCACCGAGGCGAGGTCGAGCGCCACCAGCCGCTTTCCGGCGAGAGTCTCGGGGACCTCGTCGTTGACGATCCGCTGCGCGATGCCCTCGGCGATCGCGGTCTTTCCGACCCCCGGGTCGCCGATCAGCACCGGGTTGTTCTTCGTCCGCCGCGAGAGGATCTCGATCGTCTGCTCGATCTCGTCGGCTCGGCCGATCACCGGGTCGAGCTTGCCCTCGCGAGCTGCCTGGGTGAGATCGCGGCTGTACTCGTCGAGGGTCTTGGTCTTGCTCGCCGGGCGGCCGGCCTCCTCGCCGGACTCGACGCCGCGGATGACGGCGCCTCGCAATCTGGTGTGCGAGACGCCGAACTGGCGACAGCAGCCGTCCGGCCTCCGCCTCGGCGTCCTCGGCGAGCGCCAGCAGCACGTGCTCGGGCCCGACGTAAGAGGCGCCGAGCTCGCGCGACTCGCGGTAGGCCTGTAGCAGCGCGTTCTTGGCATCGGGCGAAAGTGACGGGGCGACGTCGGTGCGTTCGGCCTGCTCGGCGGTGTCTTCGACCTCCGCCGCGATCGCGGCCGAGTCGGCGTCGATCTCGCGCAGGACGTGAACCACCAGCGGATCCTGCAGCGTCGCCCACAGCAGGTGGTCGGTATCGAGGTCGAGGCTGCCCCACTCGAGCGCCTTCTGCGCCGCCCGCTGAAGCAGCTCGCGGGTCGCGTCTGAGAAGTACTCGGTGATGTCGACCTGCTCAACGCCCCTGCGGCGGGTTGCCGGGGCCGCTGTGGCACCCTCACCGTCGCCGACCGCCCGGCCACCGAAGCCGCGCTCGAAGAAGTCGGAGAGGAAGTCGTCGAACAGCCCCCGGCCGCCGAACCCGCCGGTGCCGCCATAGCCCTCGGCGCCGCCGCGAACCTCGGCGAGGCAGACCTCACACAGCCGCTGCGTCGTGGAGCCCCGTCCGGGCACCGTCCGTCGAACACTTGCCACAGCGGGACGGAGCCCGCATCGCTCGCAGGTCACCGTCGCCATCGCCGCTCCTCCTCCGCTTTCGGGGACCTATGTGTTCGTGTCCGTATCGGAGGCGGTCTAAACCATGACCTGTCCGTCGTCGACCTCGCGGCGCCGCGCGTAGGCAGCCTCGCGGATCGCGACGTCGCTCTCGAGCCCGGCGCCGAGCGCGCCGCCAACTGTGGCCAGCGAGCTCACGAACCAGCTCAGGGTGAGGTAGTCGCTAAAGCCGATGTCCGAGCCGAGCGTGTCGGAGAACGCGTCCGGGGTGACCACCAGAGCAGCCGCGGCCAGGGCGGTCGCCCAGAGGGCGAGGTAGAGCGACAGGACTCCGATCGCAACCGTGAGAGCGGTGGCGGCGTTGAACAGCATCACCTGGTCGCGCGCCTGCCCGCGCTGGCCCGCCTGCCAGAGCCCATGGACGACGATCAACGATGCGGCCGTGAGGCCGATTGACAACAGCATCAGGATCATCAGCCGCAGGGAGCCGACGGTGCCTGAAAGCCGCCAGACGTCGGGCGTTACCACGGCGAAGGCGATCGTCGCAAGGGCGGCGATCAGCGCCCGGTAAAGGCGTGCCGCGAGGCGCCACGGGCGGTTTGCGCGGACCATCCCGCCGAGCAGCCGCAGTCGACCACCGCCGGCGAGGGCGGCCAGACCGGTCGGGCCGTGCGCCGGATCCTCGTCGGCGAGCGCCGCGAGCTCGATCAGCCGCCGGCGCATGCGCGGACGGCCCTGGCGACTCGGCGGTTCGCCGGCGTCGCCGAGCAGGATCCCGAGCAGCTCGATCGCAATCTCCAGCGCCCGGCGCTGGACCCGCGCCGGCCCGAGGGCCGGGACCGAGATCACAGCCAAGCGGTGGGTCGGGCTCGCGTGCCCGGCGACCGCCCGGCGACCGATCTGCAGCGGCAAGTCCGTGAGGCAGATCGCCAGCTCCCAGTCCTCGCGCAGCAGGCGCTGGTGGGCGGCGTCGATGAGCTCGGTCGTCGGCGCCGGCGGCTCGACCAGGCCGTCGGTGACCACGGGGACCCGCCAGTCGCCGTCGGGATAGAACTCCCCGAGCTCTCGGCCCAACTTCTCGGCGAGCGCCTCGGCCATTTCGCTCGGCAGCCCGGGAGCGGCGATCAGGCCGACTGCGATCCGCGGCCTGATCTCCGTGCGCTGGACCTCGGCCGCAGTCGTCATCGCCACCCCATGGTGGGAGATTCCCGGGGCGGATCGACTCGAAACGGCGCCCCGGCGCCACGACCTTGTGCACAGATTGGGCCCCTGGCGACCATGAAGCGAAAAGTAGTCGGCTATGCCTCACCTGCGGGCATGTCGGCTGCTGCGACTCCTCGCCCAACCGGCATGCCCGCACGCACGCGCACGCGAGATTGCGGCGTCAAATGCAAAACGGTGAAGACGCAGCCCGGGAACAGGCCTCCCCAGCCCGAGTTGGATCGGAACGCCCCGTAGTCCGTCTCAATGCCGCAGCGCCTCGTCGAGCCGCTGGTGCGTCAGCCGGACCGCCATCGCTCCCTCGCCCACCGCCGCGGCGACCCGCTGCACCGCCCCGCGCCGGACGTCGCCGGCGGCGAACACGCCCCGCCGGCTCGTCTCCAGCGGCAATGCCCAATCGGCGACGGCGGAGCCCGTGGGGATCGACCCGTCTTCGGCGAGCTCGAGCGCGCCCTCGACCCATTCGGCGTGGGGCTCGAAGCCGATGAAGACGAACAGGGCCTTGGCGGGGACCTCGGTGCGCTCGCCGGTCTCGTTGTCCTCGACGACCACCGCCTCGAGCACCTCGTCGCCGAGCAGCTCGCGGACCTCGCTGTGCAGCATCACCTCGATCCGTGGGTCGCGCTCGATCCGGTCGGCGAGGTAGCGCGACATGTACTCCGTCAGCGACCGCTCGCGGACGATCAGCGTCGCGCGGCTGCGTGCGCTCGCAGACGAAGATCGCCGCCTGTCCCGCGGCGTTGCCGCCGCCGACGATCGTGACCGGGACGTTCTCGCAGAAGCGGGCCTCCATCGGGGTCGCGGCATAGAAGACGCTCGTCTTCTCGAACTCCTCCAGACGCGGAACCGGAAGCTTGCGGTAGCGCGCGCCGGTGGCGATCAGCAGCGCGTGGCAGGGGACCTCGGTTCCGTCCTCGAGCTCGACCATGTGGTGGCCGTCGTCTGAGTGCAGGCCGGTCGCCTCGGCCGGGACGTTGATCTGGGCGCCGAACTTGCGCGCTTGGACCAGCGCGCGGTCGGCGAGCTCGGTGCCGGAGATCCCGGCGGGAAAGCCGAGGTAATTCTCGATCTGAGACGTGGTCGCGGCGCGCCCTCCGGTCGCGACCGAGTCGAGCAGGATCGTCTCCAGGCCCTCGGAGGCGGCGTAGACGGCGGCCGCGAGGCCGGCCGGGCCCGCGCCGACGATCAGCAGGTCGCAGTCGCGGGGGCCGTCCGCGAGCGCCCGCAGGCCGATCATTCGGCCGAGCTCGGCTTTTGTCGGATTGCGCAGCACCTCCTCGCCACGCCAGATCACGACCGGTGTCTCGTCCGGCGACACCCCGAGCTTGCGCAGCAGCGTCTCGGCCTCGGGGTCCTCCTCGAGGTCGATCCACGCGTGCGGTATGCGGTTGCGCGCGGCGAACTCGCGCAGGCGTCGCGCGTCCGCCGAATAGCGCGAGCCGATGATGCGCAGCCCGGCGCCTTGGCCGATCAGCAGCGAGCGCCGCAGCAGGCAGGCCCTGATCAGCAGGTCGCCGAGCGCGGTGTCGTGGTTGACGAGCTCGCGCAGCTCGTCGAGCGGGACCGCGAGGACCTCGCCCGGCTCGCGCACCCGCGCGGTCGTGAACGACGGCTGTCCGGTGAGCAGGTTGAGCTCGCCGAGGAAACGCCGCGGCCCGTGGATCCCGATCACCCGCTCCTCGCCGTCGACCTCCTCGACCACCGCGACCAGCCCGGAGAGGATCACGAACAGCGCCGGAATCGGCTCTCCCTCCTTGTAGAGCACCTCGCCCTCGGTCGTGACGCGGCGCTTACCGCGCGCCCTCAGCTCGTCGATCTGCTCCTCGCTCAGGCGCGGGTAGGCACCGAAGAGGTCGGGGGTCTCTTGCGAAGTCGTCGAATCGGTCGGGCTCACGGTGCCCCCAGAAGGTAGGCCGGCGGGGCGCGCGTTGCGGCGCCGCTTGAATCGGGGCCGCAGCCGCCGTACCGGTGAACGGGTCCGGCGAGTATCCCGCAGAAGGTGTCGCTTTAGATCTTGACCTCAACCGCGAAAGCGCGGACATCCGCGACGCTGGCTGCTCCTCTCGCGTGAAGGCGACACTCTTCCGCGGCGTCCCTAATCCGCAACGCCGCGCGCCAGGGTGCGGCCTGTTGACCCCGGACGTGTCGCGTTAGCCAATGGTCAGGTTCCGGAACGAGAAAACCCCCGCAATTGGCGGGGTTTTCAAAGCGGCTGATGGGATTCGCAAGCGGCTGATGGGATTCGAACCCACGACCTTCTGCATGGCAAGCAGACGCTCTAGCCAACTGAGCTACAGCCGCGCGGTGCCGGATTCTAGCTTTCCACCAGGCCACCGACGCGCTGATCGCCGGAACCCAGCCCCGGGCTGCCCAATCGAGCCATCAGCCGAACGCACGCTCGCTGCTCAGCTGGCCGCCGAGCTTCTTTTGGACTGCCCGGACCTGGCTGAAAGCATCGCGCAGGTGCCGGCGTCTGCCTCGGCTCAGATCCTTCGGATCGAGATGGTCATCCGGGTCGATCCCCCGCTCGACCTGCCGGACCTGGTGCTCGAGGCGGATGCCCTGGAAGAGCTCGAACGCCTCGCTCAGAGAGCGGGCAAGGTTGCTCTCGAGGGTGCCCGCGGAGCCGGCGGCGCTGAGGCGTTCCGGTGTCGAGCCGAGGCCGATCGCGCCAGCCGCCAGGCTTGCGTAGCGGGCGATTGTGGTGACCGGCAGCAGTCCACGTTGCTTGATGTCGAGCCGACCGCGATGCTCGCCGGAGCGCTCGACGACGAAGTCGCGCAGGAAGCCGACGGGGGGCTTGTGAGCCAATGCCAGGCGGAGCATCAGACGAAGCAGCCCCCGCCGCTGACGAGCGGCCAGGAATTCCTGGCGGAGGTCGGCGGCGCTGCCGTCGTGATGGAGGACGCGACCGTCCAGGAACAGTGAGATCACTATCAGGCCCTTGTTCTCCGTGGGCTCCCTGATCGACTCGCGGATGAGCCGGCGCCAAGCGCTAACCGGGCGAACGAAGAGGTCCTGCGCGGCGGTGGCCCCGCGTTTGTCGGCAGCAAAGCCGCATCGCGCGAGCCCGTCGCAGACCCGCGACCCGAGCGAACGCATGTAGCTCTTCGTGTCCTCGTCCTCTTCGTCGCCCTCCCAGGCCAAGGCGGAGTCGACGTCCGAGCCAGGTACGGCCTCCCTTCGCCCATGGCTGCCGAGGGCAATCCAGCTCAGTGGGCACGGCGGTGGCCCGAGCTCGGAGATCGACAGCTCGATTGACCGCCGGGTGAATGAGTCACCGAGCGTGGAAATGATCTCGCTCGCCTTGGCAGGGGGCACGCGGGAATCGTTCAGCGAGACAACCGCCGCGCCCAGACCGTCCGCTACCTCTCGCAGCTGCTCGAAGTCCTGTGCACCTCCGATCGCTCGCCGCACGGCGAATGGCGCGAACGGGGCCGGGGAATGGGCAGTTAGCAGGCGGGCGTCGTCCAGCGCCCGGGCGTCCTCGCCCGCCGGCAAAATCGGGATCGTTCCCGGACCTGGCTCGCTGCGATGCAGGCCGTTCTCGGCTACCTGGATCATCGCCCGCAACGGTAAGAGCGCCCCGCCGCACCGACCACGTACTCGTCCACAAGCCGGGCGTGTATTCGTGAACACTCCCGGGAGTCCCGGCCGGCCCCGCCCTCGTCCCGGGCACGCTTAGCTGCTAGAGCGCCGTATCTCGCTTCCCGTACGCCTGCTTGCTGAGCAGGCGAGAGCGAGGAGTGAGCGGCGGCTCCCGCTTCAAAGAGAAGCCGTCACGAGCGTCGCCCGCAGCGGCAGGCCGCGTTGGAAGCGGCCTGCCGCTTTGGGTGACGACTGGCGGCTAGTAGCGAACCTCGCCGTCCACGTCGAACGTGACGACGGTGCCCACCCTCAGGCCGCTGCCGGGCGGAAGCGTGCCGTTGAAGGTTCCGCTGCCGGTGGCGCCCTTGTATCGGCCGCTGCCCCCGAGGACCTCGTAGGTGCCGTCGAGGCTGATGCTGCCGTCGGGCTGGCCGGTGACCACGTCCGTGGCCTTCATCCTCAGCGTTCCCCTCTTGTAGTAGAGCGTGGGCCGGCTCTCGGTGATCACGCCCGTCGGGGTGTTGGTGACCGCCGCCACCCCCAGCACCGCCGCCGTTCCGCCCGGCTTGCCCGTGATGCTGCCGGCGAAGTGATTGGCGCCCTCGGTCTGCTCGATGATGGCGACCTTCATCGTGGCGTCGACCGTGCGGGTCCTCTCCTTGCTGGCGCCCGCGACATGGGGCATGAGTAGCGCTGCGAACGCCACCAGTGCAATGGCCAAAAGCGCTGTCGCTCCCCCGATCGTGGCTCCCCGAATGTTGGTGTGTGGATTCATGTTCCCCCTTGTGTGGTGTGTCGGCTGCAGCTCGAACGCCCCGATGTCGGAGTTGTCACCGCCCACGGCCTTCGGGACCCCCGGGTAGTCGACGATCCGCGGAAGCCCGCGTTGATCCGTTGCGGTGTTGGGCGCGAAACCCGCGTCGACGGCGTGCGCCGAAGAACCGTCTCTTCACGCCCGAGACGCCCGATCGACCGTCCGTGGGCCGCATATCCGTGTCCTCCTTGACGTTTGCGCCCGCCGCTCGGGCGTTCCTCCGTACGACTCTATCGGCCCGATTTACACCCCATGCAAAGGGGCACGGTGGCGCTCAGGCGATCGGCGAGTTCCTCTCGCATAGCGAGAGCAAGTCGCCTAGGGCGCCGGCTCCCTAGGCGTCCACCTCCGTCAGCAGGCCGGCGACGTCGAGGGGCCGGGTGTACATCGCGACCCCGGCGGAGCCGTCGGCCGGGCGGGGCCACTGCTCCCGCGGGCGGTCCCAGTACAGCTCGACGCCGTTCTGGTCGGGATCGCGGAGGTAGAGCGCCTCGCTCACGCCGTGGTCGGACGCGCCGTCGAGCGGGATGCCGGCGTCACGCACGCGCACAAGCGCGTCGGCGAGCGCGCGCCGCGTCGGGTAGCGGATCGCCGTGTGAAAGAGGCCGGTGGTGCCGGGGGCCGGCGGCGAGCCCCCGCGCGACTCCCAGGTGTTGAGGCCGATGTGGTGGTGGTATCCGCCGGCCGAGATGAAGGCGGCGTCGGGGCCCATGCGCGCCTGGAGCTCGAAGCCGAGCACGCCGCAATAGAAGGCGAGCGCGCGATCGAGGTCCGCGACCTTGAGGTGGACGTGGCCGATGTCCACGCCCGGGTCGATCGTTCTGTCGCGTTCGCCGTCGGTCAAGTTGTGGGTAGTGAATCACGGTCGAGTCCGCTGGAACTCCCCGTGCGCGCCGCCTCGTGCGTCAGGCGAGCGTCCCGTCGAGCGCCTCGTTGACGAGGCGATCGGCCTCCGCGTTGTGCTCGCGGCGCACGTGGCGGATCGACCACCGATCGAAGCCGCCGAGCGCGGCGCGCACCTGGGTGTGCAGCTCGCGCAGGGTGGGGTCCTTGACCTTGTACTCGCCCTTGACCTGGCGGACGATCAGCTCCGAGTCGCCGACGAGGTCGAGCTCGCTCGCCCCGAGCGCCTGCGCACGCTCGATGCCGAGCAGGAGCGCCCGGTACTCGGCAACGTTGTTGGTCGCCGGACCGATCGTCTCACCGATCTCTTCCAGCACCTCCCCCTCGGGGGTGGCGACCACCGCAGCGATCGCCGCCGGGCCGGGATTCCCCCTGGCCCCGCCGTCCACGTTCGCAACCAGGCGACGGGAGCGGTCAGTCAAGGCTCAGCGTGCCGTCCTCGGCGGCGCTCGCGTTCCACTCGCGGTCGTTAGCGGGCAGCTCCGAGATCTCGTTGCCCTTCGCCAGTTCGCTCACGGTCTCCCCCTTGACCCGCCACCGATACCAGGAGAGGTCCCAGGCGACCACGATCAGGGCCGTGTTCGGACCCGGCAGCCGCACCGAGACCCGGGGCTCGCCCAGCGAGCGCACCAATCCCGCCACCTTGCGCGCCTGGCCGCTGGAGTTGAAGACGTCTAGCGGGCTGCGCTCCGGCTCCGGCTCCGGGTCCGGGTCCTCCGGCTCCTCCGCCTCGGCCACCGGGCCCTGACGTTCGCCCTCGATGCGGCGGACGAACCGCTCGCGCAGCGCGCTCCCGACCCACGCGCGGCGGCGGTCGGGGCCGCGCCGGCTCATCGTCGCGGCGTACGCGGCCGGTATCCATCCCGCCGCCTCCGCGCGACCCTTGCACAGCTCGCACACCCCTACGGTCTCCCCGTCGCCGTCGACGTACTGGCTCACGCGCTCGCCGCGCAGGATCGTGCGGCCGCAGATCGCGCACGCCTCGGCCTTCGGGTTCGGATCGGTCACGGGCCGCAACGTAGACCATCGCGAGCGCCTGCGCGGGCGCTCGGGTTCAGGCCTTGACGCCCTGTTCGTCGCCGGCCTTGGCCTCGGCGACGACCTTCTGGGCAATGTGCCCAGGAACCTCCTCGTAGCGCAGGAACTCCATCGTGTAGTCCCCCCGGCCGCCGGTGATCGCGCGCAGGTCGGGCGCGTAGTCGAGCACTTCGGCCATCGGCACCTCGGCCTTGATCTCCGTCGCCGACCCCTTCGGCTCCATCCCGAGCGGCCTGCCTCGGCGGGAGTTCAGGTCGCCGATCACGTCGCCGACCGTGTCCTCGGGCACCGCGATGGTCACCTGCATGATGGGCTCGAGCAGGTAGGCGTCAGCGTCGGCCACCGCCTGCTTGAAGGCCATCGAGCCGGCGATCTTGAACGCCATCTCGGATGAGTCGACGCTGTGATGCTGCCCGTCGTACAGGCGGACGCGCACATCCTTCATCGGATACCCGGCGAGGACCCCGCCGGCCATCGCCTCGACGATCCCCTTCTCCACCGCCGGGATGAAGCCGCCCGGGATCACGCCGCCCTTGATCGCGTTGACGAACTCGAAGCCCTCCCCCGTCTCGACGGGCTCGATCTCGATGTGGCAGTCGCCGAACTGGCCGCGGCCGCCGGTCTGCTTCTTGTAGCGGCCGTGGGCTTTGGCCGGCTTGCGGATCGTCTCGATGTACGGAACCCGCGGCGGGTGGAGCTCGATCTCCGCCCCGAAGCGGCGCTTCATCCGGTCGACGATCACCTCGACATGGATCTGGCTCAGTCCGGCGATGATCTGCTCGCCGGTCTCGGAGTCGCGGTGAACGTCCAGGGTCGGATCCTCCTCCGAGAGCCGCCGAATCGCGGTCGCCGCCTTCTCCTCGTCACCCTTGGACTTCGGCTCGTAGGCGAACGCCATCACCGGCGCCGGCAGGTCGAGCGGCGGGAAGCGGACCGGGGTGTCCTTCTCGGCCAGGACGTCGCCGGCCCGGGTCTCCCGCAGCTTCGCCACCGCACCGATGTCGCCGGGCCCCAGCTCGTCAATCGCGGTCATCTCCTTACCCTCGGGCGCCGCGAGCTGGCCGATCCGCTCCTTCGTGCGCTGGACCGCGTTCTGGACGTGGGTGTCCGACCGAAGCTCCCCGGAGTACACGCGGAGCATGTTGATGCGCCCGGTGTAGGGATCGGCGGTCGTCTTGAAGACGAAGGCGAGGAGATCGCCGGACTCGTCCGGCTCGACCTCGAGCCGCTCGCCGTCGGTGTCGAGCGCCGCGACGGCGCCCCGCAGCGCCGGTGAGGGCAGGTCCTCGACCAGGGCCTCCAACAGCCTGTTGGTGCCCAGGTTGTGGGTCGCGACGCCGCACGTGACCGGGAACAGATGACCCTCGGTCACCCCTTGCTTGAGCGCCGCGACGATCTCGGCGTGCGAGATCTCCTCGCCCTCCAGGTAGCGCTCCATCAGCTCGTCGGAGTTCTCGGCGACCTCGTCCATGAGCTTCTCGCGGTACTCCTCGGCCTGTGCCTGTAGCTCCTCGGGGATCTCGACCTGGGTCGAGTTGCCGCGACCGTCGCCGTCGTACTCGAACGCGGTCATGTCGATGAGGTCGATCACGCCGCGGACCTCGTGCTCGGAGCCGATCGGGATCTCGGTGGCGACCACGTGCTGGCCGAAGGCGGACTTCAGCGACTCGAGGCTGCGGAAGAAGTCGGCGCGCTCGCGATCGAGCATGTTGACGAACACGAGCCGGGCGAGACCCTCCTCGTCGGCGCGCCTCCAGAGCCGCTCGGTGTGGACCTCGACGCCCATGACGCCGTTGACGACGAAGACGGCCGAGTCGACCACCCGCAGGGCGGCCAGCGTGTCGGCGATGAAGCTCGACTCGCCGGGGGTGTCGATCATGTTGACCTTGCGCCCGTCGTGCTCGAACGAGGTCACGGCGGCGCCGATCGACATCCCGCGCTCCTGCTCGTCATCCTCGAAGTCGCAGACGGTCGTTCCATCGTCGACCTTCCCGAGGCGGTTGATGACGCCCGACTCGAACAGGATCGCCTCGGCGAGGCTGGTCTTGCCGCTCCCCCGGTGACCGACAAGCGCGACGTTGCGAATGCGGTCGGGAGGCCTGTGCGGCATGCCGCGAAGGCTATAGAACGAAACGCGAGCGCAGCCCGATCACGGCCTTGGTATGGAGTTGGGAGACGCGCGACTCGGTGACGTCCAGCACCTCGCCGATTTCCCGGAGGGTGAGGTTCTCGTAGTAGTAGAGCGCGATCACGAGCCGCTCGCGCTCGGGCAGCGATTCGATCGCGTCGGCGAGCCGATCCTTGAGCTCGGACGCCTGGGCCTCGCTCTCGGGATCGACGGCGCCGGGGTCCTGGATCGTGTCCAGGATCGAGATCTGGCTGCCGCCCTCGGGATCCGTGAACGTCCACAGGTCGTCGAGCGCAAGCACCGACGAGTTTGCGATCTCCAGCAGCGCCCTGCGGAAGTCGTCGACGCTCATCTCGAGCTTCTCCGCCATCTCCTCGTCGGTCGGCGCCCGCTGGAGCTTGGCCTCGAGCGCGACGTGGGCGCGCTCGACGTCGCGGGCCCGAGCGCGGACCGAGCGCGGCACCCAGTCCAGCGAGCGCAGCTCGTCGATGATCGCCCCCTTGACGCGGGCGACCGCATAGGTCTCGAACTTGATGTCGCGATCGGGGTCGAAGCGCTCGATCGCGCCGATCAGCCCCAGCAGCCCGTACGAGATCAGGTCCGACTCGTCCACGTGAGACGGCAGGCCCGACGCCCTCCGCCCGGCGATGAACTTGACCAGCGGCGAGTAGGCGACGACGAGTCGCTCGCGGGCCTGCTCATCACCTTCGTCCTTGTACAGGCACCAGAGCTCGCGCAGCTCGACCGCCTTGACGCTCCTCTCCATCCTAGACCCGGTTCGGAATGTACTTGCGGACCACCATCCTCGCGTCCGATCTACGCCCTCGGGTGGGACTTTGCGTATTCACGGCGCAGCCGGGAGGGCTCGACACGGGTGTAGATCTGGGTCGTGGAGACGCTCGAATGGCCGAGCAGCTCCTGGATCGAGCGCAGATCCGCGCCGCCCTCGAGCAGGTGGGTCGCGAAGGAATGGCGCAGGGTGTGCGGGGAGATCCGGCCCGCCACCGCGGCCTCCCGGACCCACTTCAGGAGTCGGCGCCGCACGTCGGAGGGCGAGAGCCGTCTTCCGCGGCGCGAGACGAACAGCGCGCGCTCCTCGGGGGCGGGCCCGAGCGTGTGACGCGCCGCCTCGAGGTAGCGTCGCAACGCGCGCTGAGCCGGTTCGCCGATCGGCACGAGGCGCGTTTTCTGCCCCTTGCCCGTGACGCGCACGGCCTCCGAGTCGAAGTCGACGTCACCGAGGTCCACCGACACGATCTCCTCCGCCCGCAGTCCGCACGAGTAAGCGAGCTCGAACATCGCGCGGTCGCGCACCTCGAGCGGGGTCCGCGCCGGGATCCGGTCGAGCAGCGCCGCCACCTCGTCGCGGCCCAGCACTCGCGGGAGGTATGAGCCGCGCTTCGGCGTCGGCAGCAGGTCGGCGGGATTGTCCGCAGCCGCGCCGGTGACCACCAAGTGGTTGTGAAACCCGCGAGCCGCAGCGAGCTTGCGGGCGATGCTGGTCTTCGCCAGCCGGCGCTCTGAGAGCGCGGCGGCGTAGGCGCGAAGGTCGCGATATGCCAGCTCCCCGGGCTCGCGCCCGCGCGCACTGGCCCAGTCGGCGAGCTCGGCGAGGTCGCGCCCGTAGGCGCGCAGGGTCGCCGCCGAGGCGCCGCCGGTGCTCAGCTCCCGGGCATAGGCCTCGAGGGCCCCCTCCCATGCGGGAGTGGCCCCGAGTTGGTCGGGCGTCGGCGCATCCAAGGCCATCGGGGGGGACTTCGCCGCCGCCGCGGTGACGCCTCCCCGACCCGGCGGAGGGCTCCCAAAACCAGTTATCCCCGAACCCGGTGGCTAGCCGATGTAGATCGGCGTGCCGACGTCGACCTGGTCGTAGAGATCGATCACGTCCGGGATCGACATCCGCACGCAGCCGTGCGAGGCGGCGGTGCCGAGCGAGGCGACGTCATCGGTGCCGTGGATGCCGGCGCCGTCGAAGATCCCCATCCAGCGCTCCTTGAGCGGGTTCTCCGGCACCCCGCCGGGCACCACCGTGCCGGCGAGGGATCCGGCCCAGTCGGCTTCTGGGACGCTCCAGGCCGGGTCGACGGCCTTGTTCTGGATGTTGTAGACGCCGGCCGGAGTGTCGAAGCCCACGGCCCCGATCGCGACCGTGTACGTCTTCGCGAGCTCGAGGTTCTTCCACAGGCTGAGCTCGAACGTGGAGCGGTTGACGGTCAGATAGGTCGGATACCGCGCCGCCAGCTCGTCGGTGGTGACCTCGGGCTTCACGCGCTCGACCGGCAGCGCGACGCGGCGCTCGGTCGGGCTCTGCACCGCGGACTCGAGCTTCGCTCGCAACTTGTCCTCCACGACCGCGACGCCGTCCTGGCCCTCGACCGGGCTGAGCGAGGTAGCCGTCGGCTCGATCGAGGCGTCGATCGGGTCGCGGTTGACCTCGGTCGCGACCTTGGCGATGAACTCGTTCAGGGCCTTGTTCGAGTAGCTGAGCTGCGGCGAGATCGCGACATCGACCTCGCCCCCGGTGGCATAGCGGAAGACCCGCACCGGAAGGCCGCCCTCCTGGCTCTCCTCGATCGCGCGATCGACCATCCCGTCGACATCCGAGGAGACCTCGAGCCGCTCGGGGCTGAGCTTGTACTTGACCCCTTCGAAGTCGACCGTGACGTGCTTTTGCAGCGGCTCCACGAGCTCGGCGTCGACCACCTTGCGGGCCTCGTCAGCGGTCATGCCGCTGACGTCGACGCCGCCGATCGTGATCCCCTCGGCGATCTCGTCCGAGCGCGAGTTGTCCCACGCGTAGGCGCCGACCGCCGCACCAAGCATGAGCACGATCACCGCAGCCACGGCTATCTGAAGCTTGCGTCCCACCGCTCGGGTCAAGTGTAGAAGGACGGCCCGCAGACTCCGTGAAAACCGTTACTACGCTGCAATCCGCCCTTCAGATTCCGAGCGGCTCCCGATCGGTGACGCCCTCGTCCTCGGGGCGTTCCCGGCGCACGTGCGGGCTCCAGCGCAGGAACTCCTCGACCTCGCGCTCGTAGCGGTAGCGCTGCTCGTGGCCCCGCAGCACCGGCTCCAGCCGCATGTGCTCGGCGAGGTCGAGCACCGCCTCGCGCGAGGTGTAGCCGTAGTCGAACCCGGTCGCCTTGTAGAGCCGGTTGTCGACCCCGCGACCGAAGCGCAGCAGGTTGAGGATCTCGTCGGGGATCCGCAGGCCGAGCCGCCGCAGCGGGGCGAGTACGGTGGCGGCGCCCATCGGAGGCAGGACCGGCAGAGGGCGCTTGCCGAGCAGCCCGATCACCTCCGAGAGCGCCAGGACCCCGTCGCCGGCGACGTTGTAGACGCCGGGGATCGAGCTCAGCGTCGCGTGCTCGAGCGCGTGGACGATGTCGTCCTCGTGCACGAACTGAAGCCGCGGGTCGAACCCGAACACCATCGGCACGAGCGGCAGCCCGAACATGCGGGTGAAATTCGTGTCGACGTCCGGTCCGAGCACATGCGCGCAGCGCAGCACCGTGACCGTGACCTCGGGTCGCTTGTCGGCGAAGTCGGCGACGGCCTCCTCGGCCTCGACGATGTCGCGCTCGATCATGCTCGGCGGCGGGTGGGGCCGGCCCATGCGCTCGGTGAAGAAGGCCGGGTCGTCCTGCTCGGAGCCGTAGTAGTTGGCCGAGCTCTTGAAGACGAACTTGCGCACCGGCGAGTCGGCGCCGGTGCAGGCAGCGAGGATGTTCATCGTCCCGATGACGTTGTTCTCGTGCGCGTCGCGGGGCGACGCGGTGAGCGAGTTGACGACCAGGCGCGTGTCGATCACGGTGTCGATCTCGGCCGCACGGACGATCCGCTGCAGCAGCGAGTGCTTGTTCGAGACCTTGACGAACTCCGTTCGCTCCAGCTCGCGCGTCGGCTCGTTCGCGTCGACCCCGATGATCGTCTCGATCTGCTCGAAGCCCTCGAGCGCCTGTGCGAGCCTGGCGCCCCAGTAGGTCGAGAGGCCCGTGACGAGGATTCGGCGGCTCGGCACGGCGATCAGCCGAACCACACGGACTTGCGCCGCGCGACCATCTGGTGCAGGTTCTCCTGGATCCGGGCGCGGACCTCCTGGGCGACGGTCTGGACGAGCGCCTTGTCGTCGACCGCCGGCGGGCCGCCGAGTTCGATCGTGTCGATCGGCTCGAGGAAGCGCAGCTTGAACTTCGCGGGTAGGTAGCCGAGCATCCCCAGCGGTCCCAGCCAGGGGAAGGTCGGCGTGATCGGAAAGTAGATCAGCCCGGTGAGTCGCCGCATGAGGTTGACGTGGGCGAAGATCGGCGCGGCCTCCTCGGCCCCGACGACGCAGACGGGGACCAGCTTGGCCTCGGCCCGTATCGCCGCCTCCACGAACCCGCCGCGACCGAAGCGCCGCAGCCGGTAGCGGTCCTTGTAGAGCTTCTCGGTTCCCTTCCGCCCTTCGGGGAAGACGAGGACGAGCTGGCGCTCGTCGTAGAGCAGCCGGTGCACGTTGGCCGGATGCGCGGCCACGCCGCCGATCTTCGGGACCAGCATCGAGAACCCGGGGTAGCCCTTGAAGAAGTGCTCGACCGTCAGGTAGAGCTGTCGCGGGGACGGGTGCTCCTCGCGGATCGCCTTGGCGATCATCGCCGCGTCCGGGGGCAGGGCGCCGGAATGGTTGGAGACGAGCAGCGCGCCGCCCTCGGCGGGGACGTTCTCGATGCCCTCGACCTCGGCTCGAAACCAGTAGCGGTAGAAGAACTCGACCAGGGTCCGGTCCATCGCGCCCTCGACGCGCTCCGAGCGGCCCCAGTCGTTGAGCTGCCGCTCGGGCTCGATCGCTGGCAGCAGCTCGCGCATCCGCTCGGCCGGACGGCGGTCGGGCAGCTGGTCGGACGGCACCGGTGTCGACTCCTCGGCGACCGGCTCGTCGACGTGTGAGAGGGATGTTCGGTCGGGCGGCACGGCGGGTCATAGTATCCGGGCCCGGATGCGTTCCAAGGATCAGGTCAGGCGGGCCGTCTGGAAGGCGATGGATCGGGAAGGCGTTTCGCGCTTTCCCGGGGCGGAGGGCCGGATTCCCAACTTCGCCGGCGCCAAGCTCGCGGCTGAGCGGCTGGCGGGGCACCGGATCTGGAAGCGCGCCCAGGTGATCAAGGCGAACCCGGACTCGCCCCAGACCCACGTCCGCCGGCGGGCCCTCGAGGAGGGCAAGACGATCGTGATGGCCGTGCCCCGCCTGCGCGACCCGCATCCTTTCCGGCTGCTCGACCCGCGCAAGCTGAGCGCCGAGCAGGTGCGCGAGGCGGCGACCATCAAGGGCGCGCTGCGGCATGGGCGGGTGATGGCCGACGAGGAGCTGCCGGAGATCGACGTCGTGCTAACCGGCTCGGTCGCGGTCAACCTCAAGGGAGCCCGCGTCGGCAAGGGCGGGGGCTTCTCCGACATCGAGTACGGCCTCTTGATCGAGGCCGGCAAGATCGACGACCATACGGTCGTCGCGACCACCTTGCACCCGATCCAGATCCTGCGCGAGAACCTGATGATGACCGACCACGATCTGCCCGTCGATTTGATCGCGACAGCGCGGGCCGTAATCGAGGTCGAGCGCGACTATCCGCGCCCCCGAGGCATCCTCTGGGATCACCTGCAGCCACCCCAGATCCACGAGATCCCGATCCTCGAGCGGATGGGCTACGCGTGAGCACCGGGTCCGACAGCGCCGAGCGTGCGGCCGCGGCCCTGCTCGCGGGCTTCGCCGAGAACCGCCAGGTGGTCGCGAACCTCGGCCCGCTGCCCGACCCCTCCCCCAGCGAGGGGCCCGATCCCTACGGCGACCCCGATCCGGAATGGCTGCGAATCGACTGGCGGGAGCACCTCCGAACGGCCGACGTCGAAGGCACGAAGGTCAACTACGTCGAGATGGGCTCGGGGCCCGGGATCGACCTCGTGTTCGTCCACGGACTGTCCGGGTGCTGGCAGAACTGGCTCGAGAACCTCCCGTATTTCGCGCGCAACCATCGCGTGCTGGCGCCCGACCTGCCGGGGTTCGGCGCCAGCCCGATGCCACCCTGGGAGATCTCGATCGAGGCGTACGGCCGGCTCCTGCACGACTTCTGCCGAGCGGCCGGGGTTGGGGACTGCGCCGTGATCGGCAACTCGATGGGCGGGTTCATCTCCGCCGAGGCCGCGACCACCGCGCCGGACCGGTTCGCCAAGCTGGTCCTGGTCTCATCGGCGGGCGCGTCGCACGCGCGGATGCGACGCGAGCCGATCGAGGCGACGGGCCGGATGCTCGCCGCGGCTGCGCCGCTCCTGCTCAAGGCGCAGCAGCGGAGCGCCCTCCGCCCCAGGCTCCGCGACGCCGCCTTCTGGATGATCCTCGACCAACCCGGCGAGCTTCCCTCCGAGCTGCTCTGGGAGCTCCTGAGCGGCGCCGGCAAGGAGGGCTTCCTCCCCGCGCTGTCGGCGTGCATCGGCTACGACATCCTCGACCGGCTCGAGGACGTCGAGGTGGCGACGCTGATCGTTTGGGGCCTGAACGACCGGCTCATCCCCGCATCGGACGCGCTCGAGTTCGGCCGGCGGCTGAGCCACTCAGAGACCGTGATCTTCGACCGCTGCGGGCACGTGCCGATGGTGGAGCGCCCGGTCCGCTTCAACCGGGTGCTCGAGGCGTTCCTGGCCCGCGAAACGTAGGTGCGGGCGCTCCTCGCCTCGCAGCGCCTGAGCACGTCGCGGCGGCGGCCGCCGGCACGCGGCTCGAGCTCGCGAAAGCCCGGCTTTCGCTTCGCGATCCCGCTTAGGTAGTTCTGGTCGAGGTAGAGGAGCGGTGGCGACGCGGCCACGACGACGGCACCTAGGTGGTGATCGCGCCCTCTGAGGCCGAGCCGACGCTGCCGGCGTACTTCGCGAGCACCCCGGTCTCGTACATCGGGGGCGGCGGCTCGTAGGCCGCGACGCGGCGGCCGATCTCCTCGTCGCTGAGGGCGACCTCGAGCGTGCGCGCGTCGACGTCGATCGTCACCTCGTCGCCGTCGCTAAGCGCCGCGATCGGCCCGCCGCGGAGGGCCTCCGGCGCGACGTGGCCCACCATGAGGCCGCGGGTCGCCCCCGAAAAGCGTCCGTCGGTGAGCAGCGCGACCTCCTCGCCGAGTCCCTCGCCGACGATCGCCGCCGTCACCTGCAGCATCTCCCGCATCCCGGGCCCCCCGGCGGGCCCCTCGTTTCGGATGACGACGATGTCGCCCGGCTCGATGGCCTGCGCCTTGACCGCCGCGAAGCAGTCCTCCTCGGACTCGAACACCCGCGCCGGCCCGGTCTGTCCCGTGCGCTCGGTCCCGGCGAGCTTGACCACCGCGCCCTGCGGCGCGAGGTTGCCGCGCAGGATCGCGAGCCCGCCCTCGCTCTTCAGCGGGTCGGCGAGCGGGCGCACCACCTCTTGGCCGGGCTCCTCCAAGGCGCTCGCGGCCTCCTCGCCGATCGTCCGGCCGCTCACGGTGAGCTCGTCGGCGTGCAGGATCCCGGCCTCGGCGAGCCGGTTGAGAATCAGGGGAACGCCGCCGGCCCGATAGAGATCGGTCGCCACGAAGCGGCCACCGGGCTTCAGGTCCGCGAGCAGCGGCGTTCGCCGGGAGATCCGCTCGAAGTCGTCGATCGTGAGCCCCACCCCCGCCTCGTGAGCAACTGCGAGCAGATGCAGAACGCCGTTGGTCGAGCCGCCGGACGCGCACACGCACGCGATCGCGTTCTCGAGCGACTCGCGGGTGACGACCCGGCTCGGGCGCAGGTCCTCGGCAAGGACCCGGATCACCAGCTCGCCGATCTTCTCGGCGACGGTGTCCTTCTCGTCGTCCTCCGCCGGCACCATCGACGATCCGCCCGGCGAGATCCCCAGCGCCTCGAACGCGCAGGCCATGGTGTTCGCGGTGAACTGGCCGCCGCAGGCGCCGGCGCCGGGGCTCGCGACCTCCTCGAGGTCGTGCAGGTCCTGGTCTGACATCTCGCCGGCGGCGTGGGCGCCGATCGCCTCGAAGACGTCGAGGATGGTGACGTCGTGGTCGCGCCAGCGCCCGGGAGCGATCGAGCCGCCGTAGAGCATCACCCCGGGGATGTCGAGGCGCACCAGCGCCATCACGGCGCCCGGGATCGTCTTGTCGCAGGCCGAGAGCGCCACCAGCGCGTCGAACTGATAGCCGCGGGCCATGAGCTCGATCGAGTCGGCGATCACCTCGCGGCTGACCAGCGAGGTCTTCATCCCCTTGGTCCCCATCGTGATCCCGTCGGAGACCGCGACGGTGTTGAACTCCATCGGGGTGCCGCCCGCCGCACGGACTCCGTCCTTGATGTGCTCGGCGAGCCGACGCAGGTGAAAGTTGCACGGCATCGCCTCGGTCCAGGTGTTGGCGATCCCGATCGTCGGCCGGCTGAGTGCATCGTCGTCGAAGCCGACGCCCTTCATGTAGGCGCGCGCCGCGGCGCGGTCGGGCCCATCGAAGACGGCCGCCGAGCGCGGGCGGGGCAGCGTCTTAGCCTTGTCGCCGTTGTCGCTCATCGCACGTGGATCGCGCTTCGCGGAGCAGCACTGCTCTCGCGTGGTGGCTCCGCGCTCATGGATCGCGAGAGTCTACGGCGCGCTCGGAGCGCCACCGCGCCAGCAGGGCGAGGTCTCGCCGGACGTGATCGGGGTCGACCTGGTGGCCGGGCGGGTTGACGTTGGCGGTCGCGATCAATTCGCGCTCGCGCCCGTGCAGCGCCAGCCACTTGGCGAGCACGTCGTCGGCGTCGGGCAGCCGCACGCCGTCGTCGCGAAAGCGAACGCAGTACTCCGAGAGCAGCCTGCCGGTAAGCGTCTCGTACGCGACCAGGGGCCGGTGCGGATAGACGAGGTAGGCGTAGCCGCTGGCGGGGTCGCCGCGACCGGGGACGCTGAAGAACCCCAGCCGCTCATAGGCGGCGAACTCCTCCTCGGCGAGCGTGGTTCGCAGCAGCTCTCGCGCCCGCCGCTCGACCCGGTGCACGCTCACCCGCCCGCGGCCGGGGGATAGAAGACGACCCGCTCCGCGTCGCGCGGGACCTCCGCGAAGTCGCGGACCATCACCGCCTCCCGGCGGCCGCGCCGGGCCGTGGGCACGGCCGCCCACAGGCCGAGGTCGAGCTGGCGGCGAAACTCCTCGACCAGGCGCTCCTCGTCCTCGGCCACCTCGGGGTCGCCCTCGGCCAACAGGACGTCGCCGTGTCCGGGCGTCATGCGAACCAGCTTCATGCCGATCAAGTATCGCGCGCGATCCCGAGCACGTCCACGGGGCCGGCGCCGCGCCCGATGCCCTGCAGCCCGTTGCCGACCGCTTCGGCGGCCACCTCCTTCGCCCAGCGGGCCGCGTCCGCCAGCTCCTCCCCGCGGGCGAGGAAGGCGGCAAGCGCCGACGAATGGGTGCACCCGGAGCCGTGCGAGGCGCCGTCGGGATAGCGCGGACCCTCGATCCGAAGCGAGCCGCTCGCGTCGGTCAGCACGTCGGCTCCGTCCTCGGAGTGCCCGCCGGTGACCACCGCGGCGCTCGGGCCGAGCGCCAGGATCGCGCGGCCGAGCTCCTCCTTGCTCGCCCCCTCGGCGAGTCCCGACAGCGCCCGCGCCTCGGGCAGGTTCGGAGTCACCACGGTCGCGAGGGGGAGGATGCGCTCGATGAGCGCGGCCTTTGCGTTCGGGTCGAGCAGCGTCGCCCCGCTCTGGGCAATCATCACCGGGTCGACGACCACCGGCGCGTCCCCGACCAGGCCGAGGGCCTCGACGACCGCGTCGATCGTCGCCTCGTCGGCGAGCATCCCGACCTTGACAGCGTCCACGCCGATGTCCGATGCCACCGCCTCGACCTGGGCGACGATCATCTCGGGCGCCACCGGAGCCACGCTCTGCACCCCGACGGTGTTCTGGGCGGTGAGCGCCGTGATCGCGGTCATCCCGTGCACCCGACAGCGCGCGAACGCCTTGAGGTCGGCCTGGATGCCGGCGCCGCCGCCGGAGTCCGAGCCGGCGATCGAAAGGCAGGCAGGCACCCGCACGGTGGCCATGGGCGGAGGTTATTCAGCCGGCTTCAGCCCGGTTGGCGAGTAGGTGCCCAGCACGTCCGCGACGACGTAGCCGAGCCGCTCGAGGCGCGCCAGGGCCACCGCCGCGTCCCGCGGGGCCACCTGGGCGTCGGCGGCGACGCGATCGACGGTCACCGAGCCCGAGCCCACCAGGTCGAGTACCCCGCGCAGTCGCGCTTCGATCGCCGGACCCGGCCGCGGCGGCGGCGCGCGTTCGAGGCGGGCGCGCTGCTCGGCGACGCCGACGCCGAACAGCAGGTCGAGCACGTCGCGCGCGTCGCGGATGAGGTGGGCGCCGTCCTTGATCAGGTCGTTCGTGCCCGCGGCGACGCGAACGCCGACCTGTCCCGGGACGGCGCCGACCGTGCGGCCGAGCTTCGCCGCCAGGTCGGCCGTGATCAGACTCCCAGATGGCTGCGCCCCCTCGACGATCACGACGGCGCGGCCAAGCGCCGCCATGATCCGATTGCGGGCCGGGAACTGGTGCCTGCGCGCCCGGGTCCCGGGCGGGTGCTCGGAGACGACTGCGCCCGAGTCGAGGATGCGTCGGTAGAGGTCACGGTGGCTCGCCGGGTAGACGACGTCGGGCCCGCTCGCGAGCACTGCGACCGTGAGACCGCCGCCGCTCAGCGCACCGCGGTGCGCCGCGGAGTCGATCCCGCGAGCCATTCCGGATACCACCGTGACGCCGGCAACCGCCAGGTCGCGGCCCAGGCGCTCCGCGACCCGCAGTCCGTATCCGCTTGCCTGGCGCGCCCCGACGATCGTCACCACCGCCTCGTCGTCGAGCGTGGCGATGGCGCGCGGCTCGCCGGCGACGTGGAGTATCGGCCGCTCGGGTGGGTCGAGGTCGGAGAGGCACTCCGGGTAGTCCGGCGCACCGCGTTCGATCACCCAGGGAGTCGATCCACTCACCGCGCCTCCCTCCGACGCAGGGTCAGCGCCTCCTCGAGGTGCTCGACCGCGATCGAGGCCGCCCGGTCGAGGTCGGCGAGCGTTCGCGCCAGCCGGATCACCCGCTCGCGCCCCCGCCCGCTGAGCCCGCCCGCGGTCGTGACGTCGGCCAGCAGCCGTTCGACCTCGGCCCCGATCTCGATCTCCTCCGCGGCCAGGTCGGCGTTCGCGCGATCCCCGCCGGTCCTGTGCCGCTGGCGCTCGCGGGCGGCGATCACCCGCTCGCGCACGCGGGCCGACCGCTCGCCGGCCTCCGCGAACGAGGTCAGGTCGGGCTGCTCGACGGCGATCGAGATGTCGACCCGGTCGGCCAGCGCGCCGGTGAGCTTCGCCTCGTACGCCCGTACCGATGCCGGGTCACAGGTGCACTGCCCGGAGCGCGGGCCGGTCCCGCACGGGCACGGGTTCGCGGCGGCGACGAACTGGAAGCGGCACGGGAGCTCGATCGAGTAGCGGGCGCGGACGAGCCGTACGGCACCGTCCTCGAGTGGCTGGCGCAACGCCTCGAGCGTGTCCCGGCCGAACTCGGGGAGCTCGTCGAGGAAGAGCACGCCGTGGTGAGCGAGCGTGACCTCGCCCGGCCGCGGTGGATTGCCGCCGCCGATCAGCCCCGCGGTCGAGACCGTGTGGTGCGGAGCGCGGAAGGCCCTCCGGCGGGCGACCGCGGACTCGACCGACCGGCCGCAGGCGCTCGCCACCCGGGCCGCCTCGATCGCCTCCTCGGGACCGAGGGGCGGCAGGATCGACGGCAGCCGGCGCGCCGCCATCGACTTCCCGGCGCCCGGCGGACCGCCGATCAGCAGGCTGTGGCCGCCGGCGGCGGCGACCTCGAGGGCGTGGCGGAGGGCCGGCTGTCCGCGGAGGTCGGCCAGGTCGGGCACGGGAGCGGCGCCGTTGAGCTCGGGGCGCAGCGGCGCCGGCTGCGGCGGCTCGCCGTCTCCGCCGAGCCGCTGGAGCTGCTCGAGCCGGTCGATCGGGACGACCCGACAGCCGGCGCCCAGCGCGGCCTCCGGCCCGCACGCGGCCGGGACGACGATCGCCCGGGTTCCGGCCCGGCTCGCCGCCTCGGCCATCGCCATCGTCCCCGGCACGGGCCTGATCGAGCCGTCGAGGGCGAGCTCGCCGGCGAACGCGACGTCGGCGAGGGCGCCGTCGGGCAGCTGCTCGGTCGCCGCGAGGACCGCAGCCGCGATCGCGAGGTCGAAGCCCGGGCCGGCCTTGCGCAGGTCGGCCGGCGCCAGGTTCGCGGTGATCCGCTTCTGCGGGAACTCGAAGCCCGAGTTGCAGAGCGCGGCGCGGACTCGCTCGCGCGACTCGCGCACGGCCGCGTCGGGCAGTCCAACCAGCGCGAACGCGGGTAAGCCGGTGCGCACGTCCGCCTCTACGCGCACCTCACGGGCGTCGATCCCGAGGATCGCGAAGGTGCGGGCGACGGCGAGCACGCGGGCGACGGTACGAGCGCGGAGCGCACACGTGGCCTGCCAACCGTCACGAATCCGGCTCGATCGGCGCGCAGCGGGCGCGCCCGGCCCGCCTACGCTCGCCGGGATGACCGCCGCGCGCCAGACTCTCGGGCGCAGCGCCGAGGCGCTGGTCGCTTCCCGGCTCGCGCGGGACGGCTGGCAGATCGTCGCCCGCAACGTGCGGGTGGGCGACGTCCGCGGCGAGATCGACCTGATCGCGCTCGACGGCGTCGCGCTTGTGTTCGTGGAGGTCAAGGCCCGCCGAGTGGGCGCGGCCGCCGGTCCCGAGACGCCGGCGATGGCGGTCGGCCGGCGAAAGCGCGCCAAGCTCCGAGGTCTCGCCGCCGCGTGGCTGCGCGAGCGCGGCTACGACGTGCCACGGCATCGCGACCTTCGCTTCGACGTCATCGGGCTGCGCGTCGACGCCTCCGGACGCGTGACCGAGTACGAGCATCTGCGCGCGGCGTTCTAGCGGGCCCGGCTGCGAGTAACCGCTCGCCTCGACTCGAAAGACACGCACAAATGGCCACTGACCGATCCGACCTCGGACAGTGACCATTCGACCATGCCATAGCACCCATAAATGGCCACGGCCGGGCCCCACGGTGGCGATTGTCCATTGGTACAGGTCGTCGCCGGGAGCACATCGGACGCCTCCAGCCGGCTGCCGACCCACCCCTACCCGACCCATCAACCGCCGACGCCCGCGCTGAGCGCGGCCGTCCCGCCCCCCTACCCCAGCTGCAGCTGCGAATACGCGATCG
Source organism: uncultured Solirubrobacterales bacterium (assembly GCA_963729075.1). Classification (GTDB taxonomy): domain Bacteria; phylum Actinomycetota; class Thermoleophilia; order Solirubrobacterales; family 70-9; genus WHSW01. Next base: position 382,739 of record CAVSMU010000010.1, read on the forward strand.
AGGCGAAGGAGCGGCGGTGGAGGTCCGAGGGCCCAAGCTCCACGATCGCCGCTCGGTGCTCGGGCGTCGAGTAGCCGACGTTCTCGTCGAAGCCGAAGCCGGGGTAGGCATCCGCGATCCTGCACATGTAGCGGTCGCGGGTGACCTTCGCGATCACCGAGGCGGCGGCTATCGCTGCGCTCCGCGCGTCCCCGTCGATCACCGCGCGGTGCTCGACGCCGCAGCGGCGCCCGAGCGAGAAGCCGTCGCTGAGACAGATGGCGCCCGGGACGGCGACCCGGTCGAGACAGCGAGCGAGTGCGTCGAGGTTCGTGTTGTGGAGCCCGCGCCGATCGATCCCGCGCACGCAGCGGACCGTGACCGCGACCCTTGCGGCGGCACGGACCACGACCGGATACAGCTTCTCGCGTTCCTCGGCGGTCCGCTGCTTGGAATCGTCGAGCGTCCCGAGCGCCCGGCGGTCGCTGAGCCCCATGCGCTCGTAGTCGATCAACACCGCCGCGGCGACCAGCGGCCCGGCGAGCGACCCGCGGCCCGCCTCGTCGGCGCCGGCGACGTACCGGGCGCCGAGCTCGCGGTCGAAGCGAAACAGCTTCGCCGCCCGTCGGCGTCGGCGCTGCGCCGCCCGCTTGGCGGCGCTCATCGACCGCTTGGGCGCAGGGACGGCCTTGGCCGTTGCAGCGGGCTCGGCCGCGCTCGCCGCTTCGGGCGCTGCCGCCGGCTCAGGGGCAGTGGCTGTCCTCGGTTCCCCGTCGATGACCGAGATCATGAACGAGGTAGCGGGTGGATTCCGGCCGCCAGGCCGACGACCGTCGACGCCGAGGCCGCTCGCTGCGCGAATCTCGGCCGGCTAGAGCAGGCCGATCCGCTTCGGCGGCCAGTAGGTGAAGAAGGCCTCGCCGATCATCCAGTCGCGCGGGACCGGGCCCCAGTAGCGGCTGTCGTCGCTCGCCCCGCGGTTGTCGCCCATCATGAAGTAGTGGTCCTCGGGGATCGTGATCTCGGTCTCGAAGTCACACCCGCCGAGCCCGCGGCAAGGTCGGATGTAGTCCTCCTCCGGCGGCGGCTCGTCGTTGACGATCGGGATTCCGTTCTCGATCCGCAGCCGGTCCCCGGGGCCGGCGACCACCCGCTTGATGAAATTGGTGTCCGCCATCTCCGGGGTCGGCTCCGGGCAGGCCTGGCCCGGCTCGCGCTCGGGCTTCTCGACGCCGCACTGGTTGCCGCGCTCGGCACCGGCCGGCGGATGGAAGACGACGATGTCGCCGATGTCCGGGTCGCCGCCAAGCCGGTACGAGAACCGATTGACGAGGACGCGCTGGCCGACATCAAGCGTCGGCTCCATCGACGGGGACGGGATCTGGTACGGCTTGACGACGAACGCCTGGATCCCGAGCGCCAGACCGATCGCGAGCGCCACGATGGCGACGAGCTCGAAGAGAGCGCCGCGACCGGTTGTCGGCTTCGGGATCAGGCCCGGTCTTCCTCGGAACCCTCGCCTTCGGCGTCGTCCCCCTCGGACTCACGCTCGGCGGCGGATTCCCCGGAGGTCTCGTCACCGGCGGGCGCCTCGGCCTCCGCTGACGTCTCCCCCTCCGGCCCCTGCTCATCGGCTTCGGCAGCCGCTTCCTCATCCGCCCCGTCGTCCCCTTCGCCCTCCTCGGGAGGGACGGTCTCGGCCTCCTCCTGGCTGACGCCTTCGGAATCGACCGCCGCGACCTCCTCGGCCTCGGCGAGCACGAGGTCGTCCTCGATCCCCCAGCGCCGCTCGGCGACGCGGGCCCGCTTGCCGACCCGCCCACGCAGGTAGTAGAGCTTCGCCCGGCGGACGTCGCCGCGCGCGACGACCTCGAGCCGCTCGATCTTCGGCGAGTGCACCGGGAACGTCCGCTCGACACCGACGCCGAAGGACTGCTTGCGCACGGTGAACGTCTCGCGCGCCCCGGCGCCCTGGCGGCCGATCACGACGCCCTCGAAGACCTGGGTTCGCCTGCGGGTGCCCTCGATGACCTGGAAATGGACGCGAACGCGGTCCCCCGGCTCGAAGCGCGGGACCTTCTTCAGCTGGCGCTGCTCGATGCTCTCGATGATCGTGCTCATGCTGGCGTCGACTCTCCGGGGCGACCTTCGCTGACCTGGAAAGGGCCGGAAAAAGCGCGGGACCCCTGAGGGCACCGCGCGGACGTCAGATAGTAGACAACTCGCCGCTAAGTAGGGCCTAAGCGAGCAGCCGTGCGGGATCGGCGTGCGGTCAGCCCGCGTCGCCCAGGCGGCGACTCTGCTCGGATCGCCACTCGCGGACCCGCTCGTGGTCACCCGACAGCAGCACCTCGGGCACGGCCCAGCCGCGATAGGCGGCCGGCCGGGTGTAGTGCGGGTACTCGGGCGCGCCCGCGAGCGCCTCCGAGAACGACTCCTCGAGGGCGCTGTCGGCGTGTCCGAGCGCGCCAGGCAGCTTGCGGATCACGGCGTCGGCGACGACCATCGCCGCGAGCTCGCCGCCCGAGACCACGTACGGGCCGATCGAGATCGCGTCGTCGGCCAGATGCTCGCGCACGCGCTCGTCGATGCCCTCGTAGCGGCCCGACAGCAGCGCGACGTGCGGCTCGCGCGCGAGCTCGGATGCCAGCGCGTCGTCGAGCCGGCGCCCCGATGCCGCGAGCACGATGACGCGCGGCGAGGCCCCCGTGGGCTCGTACGCGGCCCGCAGCGCGGCGTCGACGACGTCGACCCGCAGGACCATGCCGGCCCCGCCGCCGTAGGGCGCGTCATCGACCTGTCCGCCCCGCAGCGGCGTCGTCTCGCGATAGTCGATGAAGCGGAGCTCGGAGCCCGCCTCCACCGCGTTGCGCACGTGGCGCTGGCCGACGAACCACTCGAACCATTCGGGAAACAACGTGAAGACGTCCACACGCATCCCTCGACACTAGCCACAGACCCCGTCGGCGCGGACGCGGGAGCTCAAGACAATGTCCGAGCCGGAGGCGAGGACCAGGTGTTCGAGCGAGAGCGGAGCAGCCGACGGGAGGTGTTCTAGTCCTCGACGATTTCGACCATCACGCGCCCGGCGTCCAAAGCGGTCGCCGCCGCCTTGGCGATCGTCCGGATCGCGTTCGCGACCCGCCCGTCACGACCGATCACGCGGCCGAGATCGTCCTGGGCGACGCGAACCTCAAGCACGGTCCCGTCGTCGGCGTCGACCTCGGAGACCTGGACCGCGTCGGGGTCCGAGACCAGCGCCCGGACCAGGAACTCGACCAGATCACGCATTCGGTGGGGGCGCTAGGAGCCCGTTGCCTCGATGCCCTTGGTGCGCAGCAGGTGGGCGACGGTGCGAGTCGGCTTGGCGCCGTGATCGAGCCAGTGGCGGGCGCGATCCTCGTCGATCACGATCAGCGACGGGTCGGTCTGCGCGTTGTAGTGGCCGATCGTCTCGATCGTGCGCCCGTCACGCGGGGAGCGGCGATCGGCGACGACGATCCGCCAGATCGGGTTCTTGCGCGAACCCACCCTTGTCAACCGAATTCTGACCATTGCGGCCGCGCAGGTTAGCGGAACAAATCCGCCGGGATGCTCCGCTTTCGCGTCCGCTCCCGGCGGGTCCGTGCGCGCCTCAGCGCATCCCCTTCATCAGCTGCTGGGGGTCCGGCATCTTTCCCTGGGCGAGCTGGGACATCATCTTCCGCATCTGGGCGAACTGCTTGACGAGCTGGTTAACCGCCTGGACGGTCGTGCCCGAGCCCTGGGCGATGCGCTTGCGCCGGGAGCCGTCGATCACCGCCGGGTTTGCCCGCTCGGCCGGGGTCATCGACAGGATGATCGCCTCGAGGCGGTCGAGCTCGCGCTCGTCCATGTTCACCTGGCGCAGCTGCTTCATCGCCTTGCCCCCCATCCCGGGCATCATCCCGAGCACGTTCTGAAGCGGGCCCATGCGGCGCACCTGCTTCATCTGGGACAGGAAGTCCTCGAGCGTGAACTGCTGCTTGCGGATCTTGCGCTCGAGCTCGGCCGCCTGGTCGGCGTCGGAGACCTCCTCTGCCTTCTCGATCAGCGACATCACGTCGCCCATGCCGAGGATCCGCGACGCCATGCGCTCGGGGTGGAAGCGCTCGAGCTGCTCGATCCGCTCGCCGGTCGACGCATAGAGGATCGGCTTGCCGGTGACTGCCTTGACCGAGAGCGCGGCGCCGCCGCGGGCGTCGCCGTCGAGCTTGGTCAGCACGACGCCGTCGAACTCGACCTGCTCGGCGAAAGCCTCGGCGACATTGACCGCGTCCTGGCCGGTCATCGCGTCGAGCACGAGGAGCACGTCGTGGGGCTTGGTGCGCTTGCGGATTGCCGCGAGCTCGTCCATCAGCTGGTCGTCGATGTGCAGGCGCCCGGCCGTGTCGACGATCAGCACGTCGATGCCGGCCCCGTGGGCCTGCCCGAGCGCCCACTCGGCGATCTCCACGGGGTCACGCTGGGTCCCCTGCTCGTAGACGGTCGCCCCGCTGCGCTTGCCCATCGTCACCAGCTGCTCGACCGCCGCCGGCCGCTGGGTGTCGCACGCGACGAGCCCGACCTTCTTGCCGCCGTCGCCGAGATGCTTGGCGAGCTTCGCGCAGGCGGTCGTCTTGCCGGAGCCCTGGAGGCCGGCCATCAGGATGACCGTCGTGCCCGAGGAGGCGAGCGCGAGGTCGCGGCTCGCCCCGCCCATCAGCTCGGCGAGCTCCTCGTTGACGATCTTGATCACCTGCTGGCCGGGGTTGAGCGAGTCGAGGACCCCGGCGCCGAGGCATCGCTCCTTCACCTGCGAGGTGAACGACTTGACCACCTTGAAGTTGACGTCCGCCTCGAGCAGTGCGAGGCGGATCTCGCGCATCGCCTTGTCGACGTCCGCCTCGGTGAGCTTGCCGCGCGAGCGAACGTCGGCGAGCGTCTCCTGGAGGCGGTCGGAAAGCTGGTCGAACATGGCCGACTGAGCTTAGTGGCGCGCGCCGGGCGGCTCGCCGAGGGTCTCGCGGACCCGGGGCGCGACCTCCTCGCCGAGCCGGCGCACGAAATCGACCCCACCCTCGTCAGGGACACCGACCAGCAGCGTCTCGAAGCCGAGCTCGGCGACGCGGGCGAGCTGGTCGGGCCATGCGTCGAGGCCGCCCTCGAGCGCCATCACGTTGACGATCCGGCGAACATCCTCTGGCTCGCGACCTGCGCGCTTCGCCGCCTCGTCGATCCGCTCCTGCATCGCCGGGACCTGGTCGGCGGAGAGGTAGTTGCCGCCGAGGCTCGGGAGCCATCCGTCTCCGAGGCGTCCCGTGACCCGCAGCATCCGCGGCCCGTAGGCGCCGATCCAGAGGCCGATCGGATGCGCCGGTGCGGGACCCGGCTTGGCGCCCTTTACCCGGTAGTGCTCGCCCTCGACCGTGACCGAGCGCTCCATGGCCCAGAAGCCACGGATGATGGCGATCGCCTCCTCCAGCGCGTCGACCGACTGCTTCGGCGTGCGCTTCGGCCCGCCCATCGCCTCGACTGCCTCCCAGAACGACCCGGCGCCGATCCCGAGCTCGACCCTGCCACCGGAGAGCACGTCGAGCGAGGCCGCCGACTTCGCGATCACGCTCGGCAGCCGAAGCGGCAGGTTGAGCACGTCGGGCACGAGCCCCACCCTCGCGGTGCGGCCGGCGGCGTATGAGAGGAACGTCCAGGTGTCGAAGAATCGCCGCTGGTAGGGATGGTCCTGGACCGCGACGTAGTCGAGGCCGGCCTCGTCGGCCGCGATCGCTTGCGCAACGGTCAGCTCCGGATCCTCGGCCCCGGGCACGACGAAGATCCCGATCTCGGCCATCGGCGGCGAGGCTACTCGTCAAGGAGCGCGTGAGCGAACTGCCGGGCGTCGAACGGGCGCAGGTCTTCGAGCCCCTCGCCCACGCCGATCAGCTTCACCGGGATGCCGAGCTCGCCGGCGATCGCGAGCGCGATCCCGCCCTTCGCGGTCCCGTCGAGCTTCGTCAGGACAACGCCGCTGACCCCGACTGCGTCACCGAACGCGCGCGCCTGGCGGAGGCCATTCTGGCCGGTGGTCGCGTCGATGACGATCAGGGTCTCGTGCGGCGCGCCGTCGAGACGTTTCGCCGCAACGCGGCGGACCTTCGCGAGCTCCTCCATCAGGTTGCCGTGCGTGTGCAGGCGTCCCGCGGTGTCCGCGATCACGACGTCCGCGCCGCGCGCCTCGGCGGCGGCGATCGCGTCGAACACCACCGCACCCGCGTCGCCGCCGGGGTTGCCGCGGACGATCTCGGAGCCGGCGCGATCGGCCCAGGTCTCGAGCTGCTCGATCGCCGCCGCCCGATAGGTGTCCGCCGCGGCGATGATCACCTCCAGTCCGAAGCGTTCGCGCAGCGCGGCCGCGAGCTTGCCGATCGTGGTGGTCTTGCCGGTGCCGTTGACGCCGACGACCATGATCAGCGTCGGCTTCGCCGTGAGCTCGAGGCGCGGCGCGTCTGGGCCGGCGAGGTCGGCCAGCAGCTGGACGAGTCGCTCCTGGATCGCCTCCGGGCCGCTCACCGCACCCGCCTCGACCTCCCCCTCCAGCTTGCCGACAACCTCGGCGGTCGCCTTGGCGCCGACGTCGGCCAGGATCAGCGCCTCCTCCAACCGCTCCCACGTCTCCTCGTCGAGGCGGTCGAAGAGGCTCGCCGAGAGCTCGGCGCGAAGGGCCTGGCGGCTTTTCGCCAGCCGCTCGCGCAGGCGGGCGAAGCGCCCCTGCCGCTCGGGCTCGCCCTCTGCCTCACCGTCGGCGGGCGGACCCGCCGCGCTCGGGATCAGCTCCTCCCACTCCATCGCGAGCGGGAGGGTAAGGCTCAGGCGGCTTCCGCGGCCCGGTCGAGCCGGGCCTGCTCCTGCTCGAAGCGCCGCGAGACCACCTTTGTGACGCCGCCCTTGCCCATCGAGACGCCATAGAGGACGTCGGCCGCGTCCATGGTGCGCTTCTGGTGCGTGACGATGATGAACTGGGCGCGGTCGGAGAAGCGCCGCACCAGCTGCAGGAAGCGGTCGATGTTGGTGTCGTCGAGCGCTGCCTCCACCTCGTCGAGGATGTAGAAGGGCGAGGGCCGGGCGAGAAACACCGCGAACACGAAGGCGAGCGCCACCAGCGCCTTCTCGCCGCCGGACAGCAATGAGAGCCGCCGTGTCGCCTTGCCGGCCGGCGTCACCTCGATCTCCACTCCCTGGGACGCGAACTGGTCCTCCGTCTCCTCGGCCTCGGCCTCGGTCGGCGCGGTCTCCGGCTCCGCGGTCTGCTCGGCTCCCCCGAGCACAGGCCGCGGCCCGCGCTGCTCGTCGACCAGGCGCAGGCGCCCGCGCCCTCCCGGGAACAGGTGCTCGACCAGCTCGCCGAAGTTGCGCTGAGTGGCCTCGAAGGTCTCCTCGAATGCGTCGTGGATCTTGCGGTCCGTCTCGCGGATCAGCGACTGGAGCTCGGCGAGCGCGGTCTCGAGGTCGGTCCGCTGACTCTCGAGGCTCTCGACGTGCGCCAGCGCCTCCTCGTACTCCTGCTCGGCGAGCGGGTTCACTGGGCCCAGCTGCTCCCGGCGGCGCGCGAGGCGCTCGAGCTTGAGGTCGATCTGCTCGCGCTCGGCGTCATCGAGCGACGCCGCCCCGGGCTCGATCTCCCGGCCGAGCACGGCTGCGAGCCGTTGCAGCTCGGCTGCGGTCTCGGCCCTGCGATCGCCGAGGTGGGCGACCGCGACCTCGGCCGTGGTCACCGCCTCGCCCGCGGCGCGCAGCTTCGCCTGTAGCTCGGCCTCCTCGCGCGAGCACGACCGCAGCGCCTCGGTGACGTCGTCGTCGCTTCCGTGGCCCAGCATCCGCCGCTCGAGGGCGGCGGTCCGATCGCCGGCGGCGTCTCGCGCCTCCGCGGCGGCCTCGCACAGGCCGGCGAGCGCCGCCAGCAGGGTGGCCTGGCGCTCGACCCGATCAGCGAGAGAGTCCTGGCGGCGGCTGCCGAGCAGATCCTCCACCCGGCGCGCCATCTGCGCCGCTCGCTCGGCCGCCGCGCGCACCCTGGCGACCCCCGCGTTGCGGTCGCCGTCGCTGCTCGCGCCACGGGCCTCGGCGAGCGCCGCGCCGGCCAGCTCCAGCGCCTCGGCGATGCGATCCAGCCCCACACCGACCGGATCGTCGCTCGCGGCCGCGCCGGCGGCCGTTGCGAGCTCCTCGGCGAGCGCGCCGAGCGCCGCCCGGCGGCGGTCCAGGGCGGTGGCGAGCTCGCCGCGGCGAGCGGCCAGCGCCTCCGCGCGAGCCGTCAGGCGCTCATGCGCCGCGCGCACCGCCGTCAGCCTGCCCCAAGCCTCGGTGCGCTCGCGGTCGCGCTCGGCCAGCCGCTCCTCGATCTCGGTTCGGCGCCGGTTGACGTCGGCAAGCCGGGTGTCGAGCTGCGCCCGCGCCTCGCGGGCCCCGCCCGCCTCGCGTTCGGCGGCGGCGAGCTCGGTGTCCTGGCCGCGCAGCTCGGAGGCGAGCAGGCGGGCGCGCAGCTCCGCTGCTTCGCGCTCGAGCCGCACGTGGATGTCGGCGGCCTGGGCCTGCCGCTTGAGCGGCCGCAGCCGGCTGCGCGCCTCGCGCTCAACGTCGAGCGCGCGATCGAGGTTGTCCTGGGTGCGTTCGAGCTTGAGCTGGGCGCGACGGCGGCGTTTGCGGTGCTTGCCGAGCCCTGCGGCCTCCTCGACCAGCAGGCGTCGTTCGCGCGGCGCCGAGAGCACGATCTCCTCGACCCGGCCCTGGCTGATCACGGAGTGCATCTCGCGTCCGAGGTTCGCGTCGGCGAGGGTCTCGATGACGTCCGCGAGCCGCGCCCTCGCCCCGTTGATCCGATAGGTGCCCTCCCCGCCGCGCTCGAGCCGGCGTTGGATCGAGATCTCGGCGAATTCCCCCTCCCCGCCCTCGTTGTCCAGCACCACCTCTACCTGCGCGTAGCGGCTGGGCCCCAGCCCGCCGCCCCCGGCGTACACCATGTCCTGCATGGTCTGCCCGCGCACGCTGAGCGGGCTCTGCTCGCCCAGGGCCCAGAGGACCGCGTCGGTGACGTTCGACTTGCCGCAGCCGTTGGGGCCGACGATCACGCTCACGCCAGGGGAGAACACGAGCTTCGTGCGCTCTGGGAAGGACTTGAAGCCCTTGATCGTGATCGAGCTCAGATGCATGTCTGAAAGAGGCTTCGCCCTCCCTGACCGCGACCCTCCCGGGCGCTCAAGGTCCCGGGTAGCCTCACGGGTCGCTCGGACGTGAACTTCGCAGCTACTCGAGGCCGTCCAGTGCTTCCTCTGCCGCCGCCTGTTCCGCCGCCTTCTTCGAGCGCCCGGAGCCATGACCGACGGCCTCACCGTCGACGCTCGCCGTCACCTCGAACACCCGGTCGTGCGGAGGCCCCGACTCGCCCGTGACCTCGTACCTTACGCGGGCGCCGTGGCGGGCAAGGCGCTCCTGGAGCGCGGACTTGAAGTCCAGCAAGCGCTCGGAGGCGATCTCGATCTGGCTCGCGAACGCCGCCACGGTCGCAGCGGCGGTGGTCTCGAAGCCGTGGTGCAGGTAGCAGGCGCCGATCACGGCCTCGCACACGGAGGCGAGGGCCCGCTCGGAGGCGACCAGCGAAGAGACCTCGATCCCGCCCTCGATCGGCTGCGGCGCCGTCTCGCTCAGCAGCGCGGGCACGCCGAGCGCGACCGCTACCTCGGCGCAGGCACGGCCGCTGACCGCCTGTCCGTGCATCTTCGTGAGCCGGCCGATGTCGGCGCGCGGGTAGCGGCTGAAGAGGTGCTCCCCGATTGCCAGGCCGAGGACGCTGTCCCCGAGGAAGGCGAGCCGCCCGTAGGAGTCCGCCCGGTGATCGACCCATGACGAGTGGGTGAGCGCCTGCCGGCGCAGGGTCAGCGGCAGGTCGTCGAGCAGCCCGCGGAGGGCGTCGGGCCCAGTGGCGGCAGCCCGGCGCCCCCGGCCGCGCCCGAGCCTGCGGATCCCGCGCGCCATCCGTCAGGCGGGCAGCCGTGCAACGACGAAGTCGACGGCATCCCCCACCGTCTGGATGCGCGCGGCTTCCTCTTCGGAGACCGCGACCCCGTACGAGTCCTCGAGCTCCATGACCAGCTCGTAGAGGTCCAGCGAATCTGCGTCGAGGTCGTCCTTGAAGTTCGTCGAGTCGGAGATCTTCGCCGGGTCGACCTCGAGCTCGGCCGACAGGTGCTCGCGCACCTTGGTCATCACTTCGTCGCGGCTGAGGCTCATTGCGGTGGCTCCTTCCTATCACGCATCGCGGCGCGGGTCGCACCAGATCGCTCCAGCAGCTCGCCCGTGCGCTCGATGGCCCGCTGCTCCACGCCTCGCGCGGCCAGCCGGACGGCGTTGGCGATGCCCTCGGGCCCCGAGCTGCCGTGGCCGACGACCACCACGCCGCGCAGCCCGAGCAGGATCGCGCCGCCGGTGGTGTCCGGGTCCAGCTCGCGGCGCAGCCCGCCGAGCGCCGGCCGCAGCAGGATGCCGCCGACCGTCGCGAGCGGGTTCGACCGCGCCGCGTCGCGGACCCCGGAGGCGACGGCCTTCGCGGTGCCCTCCATCGTCTTCAGCGCGACGTTGCCGGTGAAGCCGTCGGTGACCACGACGTCGGCGTTGTCCCCCAGCAGGTCACGCCCTTCGACGTTGCCGACGAAGTCGATCCCGTCGGCCGCCACCAGCGCGGCGTGCGCCTCGACCACGTCCTGGGTGCCCTTCTTCGACTCCTCGCCGACCGAGAGCAGCGCCACCCGCGGCCGGCCGACGCCGAGGACGGCCTGGCTGAAGGCGGCTCCGAGGTAGGCGAACTGGACCAGGTCGCCGGGCCGTACCTCGGCGTTGGCGCCGACGTCGAGCAGCAGGCTCGGCGGCCCCTCGCGGCCGGGGACGGCGAGCTGCACGGTGAGCGCCGGCCGGCGCACGCCATGAAGCCGCCGCAGGGCGAACAGCGCCGCGGTCATCGTCGCCCCGGTCGGGCCGGCGCTCACGAGCGCGTCCGAGCCGCCCGCGGCGACGTCGGCCGCCGCCAGCACCACCGAGGCGCCGGGATTGCCGCGGACCGCGGCGACCGGGTCGTCGTCGTTCCCGATCGCACCCGTGGCAGCGACCACCTCGATTCGCTCGGCGCCGTTCAGGGCCGGGAGCTCGCCGGGGTCGCCGAACACGCGCACCTGGATTCCGTCTGCAGCCGCGGCACGGGCACCCGCGACGATCGCCTCGGCCCCCCGCTCGGCCCCCCGGCCGTCGAGGGCGATTCTTGTCACGGGCCTACTCCTCGATCGCGGGCGAGTCGGCCTCGCCGCTCTCGAACACGATTACCTCGCGGCCCGCATACGTCCCGCAGACCGGGCAGACCCGGTGCGGAAGCCGCGGGCTGTGACACCGCGGGCACTCGTTGAGCCGCGGCTTCGACGCCTTGTGCGTCGCGCGGCGCTTGTCGCGGCGCTGCGAGGAGGTTCTCTTCTTCGGAACGGCCATCGGCGGCGAGATGGTAGCGACCAAAGCGCCGCGGCTAGGATGCGCCCGATGCCTGCGGTGATCCACGTCGACCGCCAGGCGGCCGGCTACACCGATCGCGCCCGCGCCTACAAGGTGCTCGTCGACGGCGATGAGCGCGGCTCGTTGAAGGCGGGTGAGGGGGTCGAGATCGAGGTGGAGCCCGGATCGCACGAGCTGCAGATGAGGATCGACTGGGCCAGCTCGCCCATGATCGAAGTCGAGCTCGCCGAGGGCGCCCGCGCGGAGTTCGTCTGCGCCGCCAACGCGAGCCCGCTGACCGCGATCTTCTACGCGGTCTTTCGCCGTTCGAACTACATCCGGCTCGAGCGCAGCGACCCCGCCGCTCCGCGCTCAGTCGAGTAGCTCGCGCAGCTTCGCCAGCCGCGGGTCCGGTGCCGTCTCGTGACGGTGCGATTCGCGGTCGACGTCGTTGAGCGACACGCCGCAGACCGGGCAGAGCCCGGCGCACTCGGGGCGGCAGAGGACCTGCGAGGGCAGCGCGAGCGCCAGGGCGTCGCGCGCCCACGCGCCGGCATCGAGGACGCCGTCCGTGACGTAGGGGCTCCGCAGCTCCTCATCGTTCGAGGTCGGCTGGTCGACCTCGCGGGCGTCGACCTCGATCTCGACCTCGGCGGGATCCAGGCAGCGCATGCAGGGCCCCGCGACCACGCCCTCGAAGCGCAGCCGCAGCGCGTAGCCGGCGGCCGTGCGAGAGATGTCGAGCCGGCCGTCGACCGTGCCGTCACCGAAGCGGTACTCCGTGCCGCCGTACTCGAGGTCGCCGGGATCGAGCCGGAGGTCGAGTCGCGTGGCCTGACCGGGGCTGAGCGAGAGCCGGGCCAGGTCGATCGTGTGATACTGCGCCGCCGCCATGCTTCCCCGGATCCAAGATAGCGAGCGCCGATGACCGCGCAGTTTCACTGGGAGCCCGAGACCTACCTCGAGCTGATCAAGTCCGAGGTCCCGCGCTACGAGGAGGTGCAGGAGGCGACCATCGACGCGATCCCGTTCGCTCCCGAGCGTGTGCTCGAGCTGGGAATCGGCACGGGCGAGACGACCCGCCACCTCCTCGCCCGGCATCCCGGCGCGCGCATCACCGGGCTCGATTCGAGCCCGGAGATGGTCTTCCGTGCGCGCGAGCTCCGGATCGAGGAAGTGCGGCTGGCGCGGATCGAGGACCCGCTTCCCGACGGCCCGTGGGATCTGGTGATCTCGGTGCTCGCCGTTCACCACCTCGACGACGAGGGCAAGCGCGACCTGTTTCGCCGCGTGCGCGAGCAGTCGCGTGCACTGGTCCTCGGCGACGTCGTCGACGTGCCCGTCGACCAGCGCGTGGCGCCGCTCGAGCCGGGCTTCGACATGCCGTCACCCGCCGCCGACCTCGCGAGCTGGTGCGGCGGCGAGGTGGTGTGGCAGGCGGACGACCTCGCGGTGGTTCGCGCCGTCTACGACTAGGCCAAACGCCCGGGAGGCGAGATGTCCAAGCTGCTGTACGAAAAGCGCGACCGCATCGCATACGTGACGATCAACCGTCCAGAGGCGCGCAACGCCATCGACCCCGACGTGCACCGGGCGATGATCGAGGCGTGGACGGATTTCGCCGCCGACGACTCCGTCGAGGTCGCCATCCTCACCGGTGCGGGCGACGAGGCTTTCTGCGCCGGCGCCGACCTTCGGACCTACATCCCGCCGATCATGGAGTCGGCGCGACCTCACGACATCCGTGAGATCGTCGAGCTGGGGCTGAACGGCTTCACGCGCGGCATGCATCGGATCGCCAAGCCGATCGTCGCCGCGGTGAACGGCTGGGCGCTCGCCGGCGGGCTCGAGACCGCGCTCGCCTGCGACATCCGGGTCGCGTCCGAGCGCGCCATGTTCGGGTCCTTCGAGGCCCGCCGCGGCTTCCACCACGGCGACGGCGGCGTGGTCCGCCTGGTCAACGCGTGCGGGGTCGGGGTGGCCTCGCACATGCTGCTCACGGCCGAGCCCGTGGATGCCGGCCAGGCGCTCGAATGGGGCCTGGTGACCAAGGTTGTCCCGCACGACGAGCTGCTCACCGAGGCCGAGACCGTGGCGCGTCAGATCCTGCGCAACTCCCAGCGCGCGGTGCGCTCGGCCAAGCAGACGATCCTCGACGTGATCGGTCAGCCGCTCGACTTCCAGCTTCGCACCGAGGCCTGGAACGCCTACACGTGCGCCGACCCCGACGAGACCCTGGCGATGCTCGAGCGCTTCTACCGCAAGAGCGACGCCGGGCGCGCGGGCGAGCACGAGACCGAGCTGTGAGGCGGAGCGAAGCGAAGCCGAGCCGCGCCGCTGTTGAGGCGCCTCATGTGAGGCGGAGGGCGCTCGTCACCGGCGCCGCGCGGGGCATCGGCGCCGCGATCGCCGAGCGACTGCGGACGGACGGGCTCGAGGTCGTCACGGCGGACCGCGACGAGGGCTGCGACCTGCGCTTCGACGTCGCGGGCGAGCTCCCCGACCTCGGCGAGTTCGACGTCTGCGTCTCGAACGCCGCGATCACGGACACGATCGCTCCGGCGCACCGGATGAGCGCCGAGGCCTGGGAGCGCGACCTCGCCGTCAACCTGAGCGGCGCCTTCCGCGTGACCCAGGCCTGCCTGCCCGGGATGCGCGAGCGCCGCTATGGGCGCATCGTCGTGGTCTCCTCGAGCGCGGCGGCCGTCGGGCTGCCGGGCCAGGTCGCCTACGCGGCCTCGAAGGCGGGCCTGCTCGGGATGATGAAGACGATCGCGGCCGAGAACGTGCGCCGCGGCATCACCGCCAACGCCGTCCTGCCCGGGTTGATCGCCAGCGAGCGCGTGCGGGCGATGCCGGCCGAGCTCTACGAGCAGATCGAATCGACCTTTCTCCCCTCGGGCCGGATGGGCGAGGTCGCCGAGGTTGCCGCCCTGGTCGCCCACCTTGCGTCGGAGGACGCCGGCTACGTCACCGGCCAGGAGATCGGCATCGACGGGGGCGCGTGGCTGAACACGCTCTCGCTGACCCGCGAGCAGCGCGAGTAGCACCGGCCGGGCCGGGCTCACTCGACCCACTCGATGAACGTCCCGGACTGAGCCCTAGGGGCGGCCTTCCGGGACGTTCGGCGGCTCGTCGGCGTAGCCGGGGCGGGCGATCTCGAGCTTGCGGCGCGCGTGCTCGCGCAGCCGCGCGATCGCCTCGTCGAGGCGGTCGTCGAGCTCGCCCCGGCGAATCGCCGCGGCGAGCTCGCCGGCGAGGGCTCGGGCGACCTCGTCGGCGTCCTGCGGCGGCACGGCGGGCTCGGTCGGGACCCGCAGCAGCTCTCGGAACAGCCGCACGTCGGCGAGGGTGGGCTCGGCCCCGGCACGCAGCTCGCGGGCGATCACCGCGCACAGGTTCGCGAGTACGAGCACCTGGAACCGGCGGTCGCGCGGCACCCACTCGCGCACGTCGCCGAACAGCTTCGCCGCCATCGCGTCGAGGAGCTCGGGGGCCGTCGGGCGATCCTGCACGCTAGTCACCCGAGAGCAGTTGGAGGAGGTCCCACTCGGGCTCGCAGATGCGCCGCCCGAGCGACGCGAGCTCGGCGCTCGGGCGCGCCCCGGTGAGGTGGTCGTGCGCCTGGCGGGCGCAGATCACCGCCCACTTGACGTTCCCCATCGCCGCCCACCAGCGCAGCCGTTCGGCGTCGGGGCCGGTTCCCCCCGCGGCCTCGTATGCGTCCAGGAACGGCTCGAGCTCGCCGAGTCCCGCTACGGGCAGCTCGTCGTTGCCGAACCGCCACGAACGGATCGTCAGCCAGCCGACGTCCTCGGCCGGGTCGCCGGCGTGACAGAGCTCCCAGTCGATCACGGCGGCCAGGCCGTGCTCGTCGACGATGAAGTTGCCGAGCCGGAAGTCGCCGTGCACGAGCGCGGCCCGCTCCGGCGGCGGCGGCCGGTTGAGTCGCAGCCAGCGCAGCCCGGCCTCCACCCCGGGCAACGGCTCGCCGATCTCGTCCAGCGCCCGCTCCCAGAGCTCGCACGCCTCGAGCGCCGGGTCGCCGCCCCCGGCCAGGCCGTCGACGGCCTGCGGTTCGACCGAGTGGATCTGGGCGAGTGCCGATGCGAGCTGGCCCGGGAGTCGCTCGCGCGCGATCGCGAGCTCGTCGCGCCGCAACACGCGCGGCGCGACCGAGGTCCCCTCCACGAACTCCATGAGATAACCGGCGCCGGGGCCGAGGCGGCCGCCGGCCGGTTCGGCGGCCACGGTGCGGGCGACCGTGACGCCCGCCAGATCGGCGGCAGCGATCGCTCGCAGCTCGAGCTCCAGCGTCGCGAAGGACATCCCCTCGGCGGGCTCGCGCCGCAGCACGTAGCGCGGCACTCCCTCCGCCGCGACCATGAACGTCTGCCGCGAGGCCCCGCCCTCGACCGGGCTCAGCTCGAGCTCGCCCGCGTCCTCACCGACCTCGGCGAGCAGGGCGCGCACGGCCCCGGGGTCGGGCGCCTCAGCCGTCACCGTCCGGCCGCTCGAGCCCGTGGCGCTCGAAGTGGCGCGCTGGGATCTCCGCCGGGTCCTTGTACCAGTACCAGGTGCACGGGTCGCGGTCGAAGTCCTCGGGGGGATCGGAGGGATACACCGGATAGCCGATCCACCGGATCGGGAGCGCCTCGTTCATGAACGCGCAGTGGGTGCAGTAGAGGGGAAAGCCCTCGCGCCCGTAGCTCCAGCTGTGCGCCTCGTCGGTGACACCCCAGCCGTCGGGCCCGTAGCGGCGATTTCGCCACAGGCGCTGCCCGGACCCGCACGGGTTCATGGTGAAGGTGAGCTTCTCGTCGTCCTCGGCGATCTCGAATGCGCCCGGGTTCGGCCCGACGCCACTGGTTGAGTGCGCGCGCCAGGTCGCCGCGAGCGCCGCGGCGATCGCCCGCCGGTCCGAGCCGGCGATCGTCTCCACCGGCTTTCGCCAGCTGCGCTCGAGCGAGTAGGTCCAGGCATCCTCGACGCCCTCGTCTCCGAGGCGCTCCTTGACGAAGGAGATCAATCCCGCGACCCCGTCGACCAGCAGGTCGTGCATGAACTGCGACTCCGACTTCATCGCCTCGCACAGCGCCTTCGCCACTTCAGGCTCGCCGCGGTCGATCGCCTCGATCGCGCGCTCCATGGTCGGCCGCGCCATCTCGCGCAGCTCGTCGTCGGTGAACCACCGCTCCGCCACAGCAAACCTCCGCTCTTCGTTTGCGGCGGAGACTAGACCGGGCGCGCTACTGGACCTCGATCGCTTCCTCCTCGCGGCCGGCGAGCCGGTCGCGGCCGCGCTGGACGGCGGAGAGGAACTTCTCGAGGTTGACCTCGAGCGTGGAGAGGATCTCGTCGGCGTAGTCTTCCGCGCCGAGCCGGATCTGGCGCTCGGTCTCGCGGGCGTCCTCGATGATCTCCTCGGCGGCGCGCTCGGCCTGCTTGTAGACCTCTTCGTCGGAGATCAGGCGCTCCTGCTGCTCACGCGCCTCCTTGACGACGCGCTCGGCCTCGCGCTTGGCCTCGGCGAGCATCTCCTGGCGCTCCTTGACGATCCAGCGCGCCTGCTTGATCTCCTCGGGGATCGTCGCCCGCATCTGGTCGAGCAGGTCGTAGATCTCCTCCCGATCGACGCGCACCTGATCGGTGAGCGGGACCGGCCGCGCGTTGTGGATCAGGTCATCGAGCTTGTCTATTAGGACCAGGACGTCCATGGCGAAGTTCTGGAAGCTTACGGGGCGAAGCGCGGACTGGCTGCAAGAGCCCGTTTTCGGCGCTCCCTTGCAAGCTCCTGCCCATACAACTCCGCCGACATCCTCCGCTTCGCGTCCGGTGTCGGCGGGCGGCAACGCGTTACGGGGAGGCAGGCCGTAGGCGTCGCGACCGCGACTTCGTCGCTAGCCCCGACCAGCGGTGCGCCCCTCTCACTGACTCTGCTTCCCCGTCCGGGGCCGGCGGACGATCCCTATGCCGCCGCTACGGCTTCTCAGCGCGCTCCGTCAGTGCCTTCGCCACGTTCGGTGGCACGAGGTCGCTCACGTCGCCGCCGAAGGCCGCGATCTCCTTCACGCCGCTCGAGCGGATGAAGCTGTAGCCGGGCGAGGCCAGGATGTAGACCGACTCGATCTCCTCGGCCAGGGTTCGGTTGAGCTGGTTCATCTCGAACTCGTACTCGAAGTCCGAGATCGCGCGCAGGCCCTTGACGATCGCGGTCGCGCCGCATTCGCGTGCGAACTCGACCAGCAGGGTGCGAAAGATGCGCACCTCGACGTTCTCGATGCCGTTGTCGGCAACCGCGTCCTCGATCAGCTCCTGGCGCTCCTCCGGGGTGAACAGGTGGCCCGACTTGCGCGGAGCGCTGCCGACCACCCCGACCACGAGCCGGTCGAAGACGCGCGACGCACGGCTGATGATGTCGAGGTGACCGTTGGTGACCGGGTCGTAGCTGCCCGGGCAGACCGCGATTCGCTCGGTCTCGCTCATCGTTCGCTCCAGACCCTGATCAGCGCCTCGCCGATCCGGCGCTCGGCGAGCAATGGCAGATCGAGCTCGAGCGGGCGGCGCGCCGAGCACTCGACCGCGAGGCGGCCATGCTTGGCCAGGCGTGGCGGCAGGTGTTCGGCGAGCGCGGGCTCAAGGCGGTCGGCGAGTCTATACGGCGGGTCGCAGAGGATGAGGCCGAAGCGCTCCTCGCTGCGCTCGAGGTAGCGAATCGCATCCGAGCGCACCAGCTCGCAGCGGTTGGCGATCCCGAGGTCGGTGACGTTGCGCTGCGCGAGCGCGATGCCCCGATCGACGAGCACGGCCGAGTCGGCGCCGCGCGAGATCGCCTCGATCGCCAGGGCGCCCGTGCCGCAGAAGAGATCGAGCACGAGCAGGTCCGAGACGTCGCCCAGGATCGCGAACAGGGTCTCGCGGGCGCGGTCGGAGGTCGGCCGAACCGCGCGCGACCGGCCGGGCGGCGAGGCGATCGTGCGACTGCCCAGCCGTCCGGCGACGACCCTCATGCCCGGATGCGCTCGTCGCCGAAGCGCTCGCGGGCGGCATCGAGCAGCGGTCCCAGCTCCGGGGCGGCGAGGTCCCCGTGCCGGCGCAGCATCGCCATGACCTCCCGTCGCGCCTCGGCGAGCAGCGTCGCATCGGCGGGCAGCTCGGCGACGCGGAACCGCGGCAGGCCGTGCTGGCGCGTGCCGAGGATCTCACCCTCGCCGCGAAGGGTCAGATCCACCTCGGCGAGCTCGAACCCGTCGCGGATCGTCGCGATCGCCTCCATCCGCCGGCGGGCGAGCTCGGACTCGGGATCGGCGAACAGGATGCAATGACTCTCATGCTCTCCGCGACCCACCCGCCCGCGGAGCTGGTGGAGCTGGGAGAGGCCGTAGCGCTCCGCGCCCTCGATCAGCATCACGGTCGCGTTGGGGACGTCGATGCCGACCTCGATCACCGTCGTCGCGACGAGCACGTCGATGCGGCCTGCGACGAATCGCTCCATCGCCTCGGACTTCTCCGCCGAGGACATCTGACCGTGCAGGAGCCCGACCTCGAAACCGGACAGCTCGCCCGCCCGCAGGCGCTCGGCCTCCACGCCGGCCGCCTTGGCCTGCAGCTTCTCCGAGTCCTCGACGAGTGGGCAGACGACATATGCCTGTCGACCCTCGCGCAAACGCTCGCGGATGAACTCGTACGCCCCCTCTCGTCTCTCCTCGCCCACCACCCAGGTACGCACCGGCCGCCGGCCCGCCGGGAGCTCGCGGATCGAGGTCGTGTCGAGATCGCCGTACGCGGTCAAGGAGAGCGTCCGCGGGATCGGCGTGGCGGTCATGTGCAGCACGTGCGGCGCGGCCTCGCCCGGGCCCTTCGCGTCCAGCGACGCGCGCTGTGAGACCCCGAAGCGGTGCTGCTCGTCGACGACGCAGACGGCGAGGCTCGCGAACCTCACGTCGGGCTCGATCAGAGCGTGTGTGCCGACGACCAGCCCGAGCTCGCCGGATGCGAGCCGCTCCAGCGCCTCGCGGCGCCGGCGCGCCGGGGTCGCCGACGTCAGCAGCACGAACGGGATCGGCTCACCGGCGAGCAGCCGGTCGAGCGTTGCCGCGTGTTGCTCCGCGAGCGTCTCGGTCGGCGCCATCAGCGCGGCCTGGTGGCCCGCTTCCAGCGCGCGCAACATCGCGTGGACCGCGACCACCGTGTTGTGGGTTACCGTAAACCCGTCAGTGACGTAGAGCTGACTGGGGTGGGCCACCGCGATGCACTGGACGGGTTTCTTGCCGACGTATGCGAGATCCACTATCGCCTTGGCGGGATTCGCATACTTTGTGCGTGGCTTGAGCAGCTTGGCCTTCCGGCTCAACCTAAACGGCGGAAACTCAGGGGGAAGGATCACGCTGGTGAGCCAGTAGGACCCGCCGGACTTCGTGATCTGCCGGCACCTGGCTCGGCCGCCTAGCGATCGGACCAACCAGGCGACGTCCTTAGCCAGCCGCCGCGAGGCCGACGTGAAGGTCACATTCGATCCGTATCTCCGGTCGAGCGTTCCATCCGTGTCCATCAACCCCTGCAGGACGGCATGTCGTACTCGCTGAGGTGCGGCGAGATAGACGCTGGGAACAGCCTTCTCATGCGAGCCCTTCCCGAGCGCGCCCAAGTGGCGAAGTCGAGCAATTAGAGGATTCGGTTGGCTGCCAGGCTCCCTCATGCGCACACCGTGCTTCAGCAGCCGGTAGCGAACCGAGGTCCCCCTCATGCCGACCTTAGTTGCGATCGTCGCCTGGCTCGCCCCTCCTTCATAGGCTCGCGCCATCGATGCGACGTCGTCTCCGGTGATCCGGTCAACCAGCTTTTCGTTGACGGGCGGGAGATCCCGAAGGATGAGCCAGTCATACGGTCGATGCTCCTCGCGTCGGATCCTGCAACCCGGAGGCAGAGCGGCGCGCACAGCGTCAACGAGTTCGTCGTCCGCACTAGTGAATCGGACGCGATTCTCGATGGTTAACCCGCCATCACCGAGAAGCAGGCCAAGCAGATAGGGATCAATTGGCCTCTCCTCACCCGTTTCGAGATCCGCTGGCGCCGGAAGCTCGACATGCCATTTCGGAGCACCGCTGGGCCGTCGGAGATCACGAGCAATCTCTCGCAGGGTCATAACCTTCGGTGGGTCACCGCGCCATCGAGCAGTGCTTGTCTGCACCTGCCAGAGGTGGTCAAGATCGCATTCAGCCGACGTGCCGTCGGAGAAGCGCACCCTCCATACATCTCGTACGCCCTGCGGAAACACGCCGGTCACGCGGGTCGTCGAGCCGTCTGGAGAAACCACGCTGTCTCCGACCGTCAGGCTGCCCATATCGACAAACCCAGATGGGGTAAGTACCTGCGCATCCAGAGGCTGGGCCTTGCCCGAGCCGACCTCTCCCATCAGCAGCCGCTGCATCGGCCGGCCCGACGCGAGGTCCGCGTCGAGGTCGGCGAACGCGGCGCGCTGGTCGGCGGTCGGCTCGAACGGCAGCGAGGCGAGCCAGCGCTCGACCAGCTCCCCAGCCTTCGGGATCGCGATCCCGGGCCGCGACTCCCGCCGCTGCGAGCGGCTCGCAGCGAGCGCCACCTGGTGCAGGATCAGCTCCTCGAGCGCCAGACGCTCCCGCGCGGCGTCGGCGTGCTCGCGGGAGTCGGGAAAGTGGACCTCTCGCAGGGCGTCCGCCTCGACCGGCAGCCGGCGCCGGGCGCGCAGCTCGGCCGGCAGCGGCTCGATCGCCTGGCCGGCGGCCTCGATCGCCTGCCAGGCCCATTCGCGGATCCGGTTCGGCCGCAGGCGCTCGGACGCCGGGTGGACCGGGACGAGCCCGGTGGTGTGGATGCCCTGCGCCTCCCCTTGCTCGCCGAGGATCTCGTGCGCCTCGACGCGAAAGCCCTGTCGATCGAGCTTGCCGTTGAGCAAGAGGCGGGTGCCCGGGGTGAGCCGCTGCGCGAGCCATGCCTGGTTGAACCACGTGGCCTTCATCGGTCCGCTCGCGTCGGCGACGGACGCCTCGACGATGCGGAGGTTGCGTCTGCGCGTCGGTCGCACCCGCGCGGAGCGGACCTCGACCATGACCGTCGCCTCCTCGCCGATCCGCAGCTCGGCCACGTCGCGCACCTCCGCGCGCTCGCGGTAGCCGTGGGGAACGTGGCGAAGAAGGTCGCCGACGCTTGCGATCCCGAGCTCGCCCGCGGCACCGGCCAGCCGCGGCCCGGCGCCCCGCAGTGCGGTCAGCGGGGCCCCGAGCAGGCTCGGGCGGGGCAGGCCGCGGAGCGTCGCCTGGCGCAGCTCGCCACGGTCCTGGCTCGAGCCACTGCCCAGCGCGCGCGGCGGGACGCTTTCGACGCTCGGCTCCGCGACCGCAACCTCGCTCATGCCGCTAAGGCTAGGCTCCCCGGGAGATGGGACGGATTGCCGACAGGCTCGCCGAGCTCGAGCTCGAGCTCCCGGAGCCGTTCGCGCCCCCTCCGGGCGTCGAGTTCCCGTTCGACCTGGTCAAGGTGAGCGGGGAGCACGCCTACATCTCCGGCCATCTGCCCGTCGACGGCAACGAGGTGCTGATGACCGGTCGCGTCGGAGATCAGCTCGACGTCCAGCAGGGCTACGAGGCGGCCCGCCTCACCGGGCTGTCGATCTTCGCGTCGCTCGCCGTCGTCCTCGGCGACCTCGACCGCGTGGGCGGATGGGTCAAGGCGCTCGGCCTCGTGCAGTGCGCACCGGGGTTCGACAAGCCGCCGGCCGTGATCAACGGGTTCACCGACCTCGTGCTCGAGGTCTGGGGTCCGGAGGCCGGGCGACACGCGCGCTCGGCGATCGGCGCCGGTCAGCTGCCGTTCGACGTCCCGGTCGAGATCGAGGCCGTCGTCGAGGTCTCCGGCTCGCGGTAGCGGCGGAACGTCGTGGCGATCCACTGCCCCCCTGGTCGTTCGCGAAGCGGTGCGAAGAACTCCTCCAGCCGCGGCGGCGCGTCGCCGAACACCGACGGGCCCTCGGGCGGGTTGACGATCGGATAGAAGAGCGACGCCGCGGTCAGATCGGCGACCGAGAAGGCGTCGCCGACAAGGAACTCGCCGTCACCCCGGTCGAGCTCGGACTCGAGCCGCTCGAACGCGGCAAGCACCTGATCGCCGGCGAGCGCCGCCGCCTCGTCGCTCGCGACCCGGAACCGCAGCTGGACGTAGGCGGAGCCGAACGCCCCGCCGGCGGCCACCGCCGGCCCGAAGTCCCGCATCGGCCCCGGGAGCATCGTGCGCGAGAGGGTGGCCATCTGCTCGCGATCGGTCCGGAGCTCGTGCCAGGCCAGGAGCCGGATCTGCGGTCCCAGCCGCTCGTCGAAGAACTCCTCGAGCTCGAGCGCGTGGGCGCGCGCCTGCGGGTCCTCCGGGTAGAGGGGCGGGTCGGGCCAGCGCTGCTCGAGCGCCGCGATGATCGCGGTCGAGTCGCCGATGTTGCGCTCGTCGAGCCGCAGGACGGGGAACGTCATCTGGGCCCCCCGGGTGAGCCAGAGCGCGATCGGGATGTGAGCGCCGGGAAGCGGTGCGCGCCGCTCGTGCTCGACCCCCTTCCAGGCGAGGGCCCAGCGCGCCTTCTCGCTGAAGTGCGAAACGGGGATATGCCACAGCACCGGCTTGGTCACGCGACCTCGATCTCCGAGAGCCTCAATGAAACCATGGTCGGGAAGCCCAGCACCCTGTTGCGCGGTCCGACCGGGCGCACCCAGCGCCTGGTCGGGAACATGAGGCCGCCCGACTCGACGTGGTCGGCGCACATGTGCGCGGCGTGGGCCCAGCCGCCCACGACCTCGGCGACGTAGTCGTGGCGACGCAGCATCGCGCGCTCGTCGAAATAGAACGTCTGAGCCTTGCAGTGGGTGTCGAGGTCGTCGGGGAACGTCGCCTCCAGACGGCGCCAGGTCTCGCCGCCGGCCTCCCACGGCTCGCGCTCGGCGACCGCGACCCCGTCGCGGGTCAGCAGGAGCGGGGTGGTGAGGTAGTTCCACATTGCATAGCCGGCAAAGTACGCGGAGTCGACGGCATCCCAGCGCAGCTTGCGGCGCAGTCCCGTGAGGCCGAAGAAGCGGGGTCGCGGATCGGATCGAGACTCGAGCACCTCGCCGTCGGCGGTCTCGATCCGCGCCGCGCCGAGCTCGAAGATCCCGCGCTCGCCGTCACGCGGGAACGGGTCGGCCACCGCGCGGGGTCGCTCGATCTCGACCTCGACCCGGTAGTCGGCGAAGCGGTTGCCCGCCGCCCGCGTGCGCAGCAGCAGGCCCCCGCCGCGAACCCGTGCCGAGATCCGGCCGGCGGCGCGCCAACGATCGGCACCGCCGTGGGCCTCGAGAACCTCTTCGAGGAGCCTCACTGCGCGGCCACGAGCCACCAGTAGGTGGGCTGGCCGCCGTCGTGGATCTCGAGCTCTGCGCCGTTCTCGGGGCCGAGGTCCAGCTCCCCGGCCCGGGCCGGGGCGTCGGCTCCCTCGAGCACGGTGACGATCTCGGCGTCCCGCGCCAGCGCGTCGACGACGGCGCGCAGGGTGCGATCGGGGTCGCCCCAGGCGACCAGGTCCTTGCCGATGAAGCCGACCGCATCACCGCGGCGATAACGGCCGCCGGGATCGTCGCGGTCGGCCGCCGCGACCAGCCCGTCGCTGATCGCCTCGAGCTCGGCCTCCATGCGCGCAGCGTTCTCGTCGGCGCTCGCGCCGGGGTCGTGGCCGCCGACGAGCGCCGCCAGGCCCGCCTGCTGCGAGGTCGAGGCGACCACCCGCACGGGGCGGTCGGCGAGCTGCGCGGCCTCCTCCGCGGCGAGGATCACGTTCGAGGAGTTGGGCAGCACGATCACCTCCTCGCCGTGGGTCGCCCGGATGCCCTCGAGGATCTCGATGATCGAGGGATTGAGCGTCGGCCCTCCATCCACCACGCGGGCGCCCTCGCCGGCGAAGAGCTCGGCGATGCCGTCGCCGCAGGCCACGGCGACGACACTCGTCCACACCGCCGCGCCCCCTGCGAGCCGGACGTCGCGCTCGGCGATCTGTCGCCGCATGTCGGTGAACTCGAACTGGTGCACGTCGCCGTGCTCGGCGCAGACCGCGCGCGCCCGCCCGGGCGTGTCGGTGTGGACGTGGACCTTGAGCATCGTCGAGTCGCCGACGACCGCTATCGAGTCGCCGAGCTCCTCGAGCCGCGGGGCGACCGCGCGCGGATCGAGATCGCTACCGGTGACGATGCAGCTCGTGCAGTAGCGAAAGCGCGAATCGATGTGAACCACGCCCTCGGCGGGCGAAGCCGTCTGGTGCGGCACCGGCGAGTCGCCCGCTTCCTGTCCGGTGAGCCCGGCCACGAGGCCGGCAAGGATCACCAGGAGGCCATAGGCGCCTGCATCGACGACCCCGGCCTCGGCGAGCACGTCGAGCTGCTCGGGAGTCCGCTCGAGCGCCTCCTGGCCGGCCGCGATCGCGGTCACCATCAATTCGGCGAGCATCGCGTCCTGCTCGGCCTCGGCGACGTCGCGGGGCAGCTCGCGGAGCTCCAGCTCGTCGACCTTGGCCGCGACCGCGCCGTGGATCTCGCGGATCACCGTCAGCATCGTGCCCTCGCGCGGATCGGCCAAGGAGTTCCAGGCCTCCTCCGAGGCCCGTGCGAGCGCGTCCCGGACGAGCGCCGGACCGATCAGCTCACCCCGCCGGGTGCTCAGCACCTCGGCGGCGCCGCGCACGATCTGGCTCAGGATCACACCGGAGTTGCCGCGCGCGCCCATGAGGGCAGAGTGGGCGACCGTCTGGACGATGTAGTTGCGATCGACCGCTGCGAGCGAGTTCGACCGCAGGCCGTCGAGGCCGTTGAGCACCGCCCGGATCGTCCCCGCCATGTTGTCGCCCGTGTCCCCGTCGGGGACCGGGAACACGTTCAGGTCGTTGATCTCCTGCTGACGCTCGCGAAGGTGGTCGTAGGCGACGCGGACGACGCGGTGAAAGCGGTCTACTGACGGATCCGACACGCGCCGAATCTACCGCCGGAGGCGGCTAGGCGTACTTCGTGACCTTGTTCGACTTCAGGCAGCGCGTGCAGACGTAGACGCGCCGCGGGCGGCCGCCGTCGTCGATCCGGACCTTCTGCAGGTTCGGATCGAAGCGCCGCCGGGTGGCGACCATCGAGTGGCTGCGAGAGTTCCCGAACGACGGCTTCTTGCCGCAGCTGTGACAAACCTTCGCCATTGGGCGGATGATGGTAGCGGGCGTCAGCCGCCCAGGCTCGAGCGCAGCTCTGCCATCCGCAGCACCGCGAGCGCGGCGTTGCGGCCCTGGTCGCGCTTGTCGCCGCCGGCACGCGCCTCGGCCTGCGCGCGGGTGTCGCATGTGATCAGGCCGAAGGCGCAGGGGACGCCGGTGCGCAGCTGCACGTCGCCGATCCCGCGCGCGGCCTCGCCGCACACGTAGTCGTAGTGGTCGGTCTCGCCCCTGATCACGACGCCGAGGCAGGCGACGCCCGCGAAGCGCCCCGACTCGGCGCACCACTTCGCCGCCAGCGGCAGCTCGAACGCCCCCGGCACCTCGTACGTGTGTACCGATGCCGGGCTGACGTCGTGCTCGGCGAAGGCCTCGGTAGCGCCGTTGACGAGCCGCTCGGCGAGGTCCTCGTAGAAGGTGGCGCAGCAGATCGCGTACTCAGCCAGCGCCGCCCGCCCCCTCCTGGCGTCGGCCGGCGGCGCGGTCGTGCTCGTGCTCGTCGTGGATCAGCTCCTCGTCGAGCGGCAGGCCCTGGTGGTGGAGGACGTGCCCGAGCTTGTCGCGCTTGGCGTTGAGGTACTCCTCGTTGTGCGGGTTGGGCACCGCCTGAATCGGCACCTGCTCGGCGACCGACAGCCCATAGCCCTCGAGCCCGTGGATCTTCTTCGGGTTGTTGGTCAGGATCCGGATCCTGCTCAGCCCCAGGTCGACCAGGATCTGGGCGCCGATGCCGTAGTCGCGCAGGTCTGCGGGCAGGCCGAGCTTGAGGTTCGCGTCGACCGTGTCGAGTCCGTCCTCCTGGAGCCTGTAGGCGCGCAGCTTGTTGAGCAGGCCGATCCCTCGGCCCTCCTGGGACAGGTAGAGGAGCACGCCGCGGCCCTCGCGCTCGATCATCGCCAGCGCCGCCTCCAGCTGCTGTCCGCAGTCGCAGCGCAGGGAGTGAAACACGTCTCCGGTGAGGCACTCGGAGTGGACCCGGACCAGCACGTCCTCGGCGCCCGCGACCTCGCCCTTGACCATCGCGACGTGGTGCTTGTCGTCGAGCAGGGAGCGGTAGCCGACCGCCGTGAACTCGCCGAACGCGGTCGGCAAGTTCGTCGCGACCACCCGCTCGACGAGCTGCTCGGTGCGGCGCCGGTACGCGATCAGGTCGGCGACGGTGATCATCTTCAGGCCGTGTCGCTCGCAGTACGGAACGAGGTCCGGCACCCTCGCCATCGTCCCGTCGTCGTTCATGATCTCGCAGATCACGCCGGCGGGATTGAGGCCGGCGAGCCGCGCGAGGTCGACCGCCGCCTCGGTTTGCCCGGCGCGCTCCAGCACCCCCCCGTCCTTCGCCTTGAGCGGGAAGACGTGGCCCGGCTGCACGAGGTCCTGGGGCTCCGACTTGGGGTCGATGGCGACCTGGACCGTGTGCGCGCGGTCGGCGGCCGAGATCCCCGTCGTCACACCCCGGCGGGCCTCGACCGAGACCGTGAACGCGGTCTGCAGCGGCGCCTCGTTCTTGGCCGCCATCAGATTGAGCCCCAGCTCGTCGCAGCGCTCGGCGGTGAGCGCGAGGCAGATCAGGCCGCGGCCCTCCTTGGCCATGAAGTTGATTGCCTCGGGGGTGGCGAACTGGGCGGCGAGCGTCAGGTCACCCTCGTTCTCGCGGTTCTCGTCGTCGCAGACGACCACCATGCGCCCACGACGGATCTCGTCGATCGCCTCCTCGATCGTCACGAACGGCGCCTGCGTGGTCGTCTCGGTCATCCGGTGCTCCCTTCATCTCTGAAGCCTAGAAGGCGCTCGACATAGCGGGCGAGGACATCGAGCTCGAGGTTGAGCTTCTTGCCCTCGGTCGCGGCGCGGAGCGTGGTGCGCTCGAGCGTCTCGGGGATCAGGGAGACCTCGAGCCGGTCGCCGTCGACGGCGGCGACCGTGAGGCTGACGCCGGCGAGGGTCACCGAGCCGTGCTCGACGGCGTAGCGCTCGAGGCCATCGGGGACGCGCACGCCGAGCCGGCGGGCGATGCCGTCGTCGGCGGCCGAGACGACCTCGGCGACGCCATCGACGTGGCCCTGGACGATGTGCCCGCCGAGTGGCTCGCCGGCCCGTAGCGCCGGCTCCAGGTTGACCGGATCGCCCGCGGTGAGCTCGCCGAGCGTCGTCAGCGACAGCGTCTGGTTCATCACGTCGGCCTCGAACGCGCCCCCGTCGAGCCCGGCGACCGTGAGGCACGCGCCCTCGACCGAGACCGAGTCACCCGTCGCGAGCTTCGCGGCGACCGCGCCGCTGATCCGCAGCCGCGCGCCGGCCTCGTTTCGCTCGACGTCGTCGACCCGCCCGAGCTCTCTGACGATCCCGGTGAACATCATCACCAGCTCCTGCGGACGCCTTCGGCGTCCTTACCTGCTGCTTTCGGGGCAAAGCCCCTCATCACCATGCTCCTGCGGACGCCTTCGGCGTCCTTACCTGCTGCTTTCGGGGCAAAGCCCCTCATCACCACTCTCGCAGGCGCCCGCGCGCGAGGAGATCCTCGCCCGAGCGCTCCCAGTCGAACGCCAGCAACCGCTCCCCCGCCGCGACCCGCTCCTTCCCGCGGCCGGCCAGCAGCGGCCGTCCGGCCCCGAGCAGCACCGGGGCGAAGAAGAGACGCAGCTCGTCGAGCTGGCCCGCGTCGAGGAAGGCGCCCGCGAGTCCGGCACCACCCTCGAGCAGGATCGAGGCGATCTCGCGGCGCCCGAGCTCGTCCAGGCCCGCGCGGACCCGCGCAACGCGCCCGCCCGCCACCTCGATCACCTCGGCCCCCGCGTCGCGCAGCGCGGAGACGCGCTCCGCCGGCGCGGCGGCGGCGTCGACGATGACGTACAGGGGAGCCTCGGCGAGCGAGCCGACGAGCTTCGAGCCGAGCGGCAGGCGTGCGGTGGAGTCGAAGACCACGCGGGCGGGCTGGCGAGCGACCGTTCCGACGTCACGCGCGGTCAACAGCGGGTCATCGGCGAGCGCGGTGCCGATGCCGACCGCGACTGCGTCGGACTCCGCACGCCAGGCGTGGACGAGCGCGCGACTCTCGGCTCCCGAGATCCATTTCGACTCGCCCGACTCGGTCGCGGTGAAGCCGTCGAGGCTGAGCGCCGACTTGAGCGTGACGAGCGGCCGCCCGGTGCGGGCGCGCTTTCGAAACGGCTGGTTCGCATGCCGGGCAAGCGCGGCCTCGACGCCGTCCGCGAACGCGACCTCGACCCCCTCGTCGCGGAGGATTCCCGGGCCGCGGCCGCTCGCCCTCTCGCTCGGGTCGTCGGACGCGATCACGACCCGGGCGATCCCCGCCGCCAGAATCGCGTCGGTGCACGGCGGCTGGCGCCCGTGATGTGCACAGGGCTCGAGCGAGACGTACATCGTCGCTTCGGCGGGCTCGTTGCCCCGCCGCCGGCAGTGGGCGATCGCCGCGACCTCGGCGTGAACCCCGCCCAGCTCCGCGTGATGGCCCTCGCCGAGCGTCTCGCCGTCGCGGACGATCACGGCGCCGACGAGCGGGTTCGGGCTCACCCTGCCGCGGCCTTCCTCGGCGAGCTCCAGGCAGCGCGCGAGATGGGTGCGGTCCTCGGCTGTGGTCACGGACACCATCCCGATTGACTGGTCAGTCAACCTTCGATTGTACTCCTGCAGCGGCATCCGGGCACGCGCCTTCGCGAGGGCGCCGACCCGGGCAGATACCTTGCCGCGATGGCCGGCGAGTCGCGAAGCTTCGGGCGTTCCGCGGGAACGTTGTCGGCGGGCGTCGCCACGGCGGGGGTGCTGACGTACGTCTACTTCGCCATCGCGTCGCACAACCTCGACGCGACCGCCTACGGCGAGGTCGTCGTGCTCTGGTCGGCCGTGTTCGTGACGATCGCCGTCCTTCACCGCCCCGTCGAGCAACTGATCTCACGGGGGATTGCGGAACGGCGAGCGCGGGATCAGCCCGCCGGCGACGTCCTCCGCGGCGCCGCCGTGATCCAGACCGCGATCGCCGCCGCCTTTGCCGTCCTGGCGCTGGCGCTGCGCGGGCCGATCCAGGACGAGCTGCTCTCGGGCAGCGAGACCATGTACTGGATCTACGTCGGAGCCGTGCTCGCCTTCGCCGCGAGCTTCTTCGCCCGAGGCTATCTCGCGGGCGACGGCCGCTTCGGCCTGCTCGCGGCGCTGCTGGTCAGCGAGTCGGTCTCGCGGCTGGCGTTCTCGCTCGCGGTGGCGGTCGGGATCGCGGCGGGCCGCGACGCGGTCGCCGCCGGGATCATCGCCGCGCCGCTGTTCTCGCTCCTGGTCGTGCCGCCGGCCCTGCGCCGGCGAGCCGACATCGGAGCGCGGGCGCCGGGGTCCCCACCACGGGGCCCGCCCGCGGAGCGGCCGCGCGGCGGCGCCTTCGCCGCGGCGGTGTTCGTGGTCATGCTCAGCGAGCAGGTCTTCCTCAACGGCGGCCCGCTGCTGTTGCGCGCGTTCGAGGGTGCCGCCGCGGCGGGGTTCATCTTCAACGTCCTGATGCTCGCCCGGGCGCCGCTGCTCGTCTTCCAGGGCATCGCGATCAGCCTTCTCCCCCACCTCACCCGGCTGCGCTCGCGCGGCGGCGGCGAGGCGGAGGCGGCGTTCTCGCTCTCGGTCGGGAACACGCTGCGCGCGGTCGCCGCGTTCACCGCACTGGTGGCGGCACTGGTCGCCGTCGCCGGGCCCGAGCTGATGCAGCTCGCGTTCGGGGACCGGTTCGAGTACGACCGCGCGGGGCTGCTGATCGTGACCGTCGGGATGGGCCTCTATCTGGCCTCGACGACGCTCAACCAGGCCGCGCTCGCGCAGGGACAGGCGAGGCGGGCCGCGATCTGCTGGGGCGCGTGCGCTGCCGGCTTTTTGGCCTGGGGCCTGATCGAGATCGTCAACGACCCGGCACGGCGGATCGAGGTCGGCTTCGCCGCCGCCGCGGCGGTCCTGTGCGCGCTGCTCTGGCGTGCGTACACCGATCCCCGCGCCCGACCCGGGGACGAGCTCGCGCCGGGCTCGGCGGAGGAGATCGAGGCGAGGTTGGCGCTGGCCGACGAGGCGAGCTAATACGGTCGGGGGAGCGATGCCCGACCACGAGCTGATCCTGATCGCCGGGCTGCTGCTCGCGATCGGACTCGCCGCCGCGAAGGTCGCAGACCGGGTTCGGGTCCCAGGCCTGCTGCTGTTCCTCGGCCTCGGGATGCTCGCCGGCTCGGAGGGCATCGGCGGGGTCGAGTTCGACGACGCCGAGCTCACCCGCACGCTGGGCACCATCGGCCTGGTCCTGATCCTGTTCGAGGGCGGCCTCAGCGCCGGCTGGACCGAGATCCGCCCCGTGCTCGGCACCGCGGTCTCACTGGCGACCCTGGGCACGGTCCTGACCGCGCTGCTCACGGGCGCGGCCGCGATCTGGCTCTTCGACCTGGGCACGCTCGAGGGCCTGATCCTCGGCTCGGCCGTGGCGGCCACCGACAGTGCCGCGATCTTCGCCGTGCTGCGCGGCTCGCGCCTGCGCCGGCGGCTGGCGCGGGCGCTCGAGGGCGAGTCGGGCATGAACGACCCGGTCGCGCTGCTGCTCGTCGTCGGCTTCATCGACTGGATCGAGATGACCGACTACGGCGTCGACGACATGGCCCTAACCCTGGCGGGCAAGCTGGCCCTCGGGCTTGCGATCGGCTTCGTCGTCGGCCACGCGGCGCGCTGGGCCTTTCGCAACCTCGACCTGCCGAGCCCGGGGCTGTACCCCGTCGCCTCGGTCGCGACGGCGGCGCTCGCCTACGGGGTCGCCGAGATCGTCCACGGCTCGGGATTCCTCTCCGTGTACGTCGCCGCGCTGATCCTCGGCACCGGCGTGGTGCCGGCGAAGCAGACGACCATCGCCTTCCACCAGGGCCTGTCCTGGGTCTCGCAGATCTCGCTCTTCTTCCTCCTCGGCCTGCTGGTGTTCCCCAGCCAGCTCGTCGACGTCGCCGCCGAGGCCCTGCTCCTCTCGGCCGCGCTCATGTTCGTCGCCCGGCCGCTGGCCGCGGTCGTCGCGAGTGCCCTGGCGCCGTTCGACATGCGCGAGCGACTGATGCTCGGCTGGGCCGGGCTGCGCGGCGCGATCCCGATCTGGCTCGCGACCTTCCCGGTGATCGCCGGCGTCGAGGGCGCCGACCAGATCTTCAACGCGATCTTCTTCGTCGTCGTCACCTCGACGCTGATCCAGGGGGCGACGTTCGAGCCGCTCGCCCAGCGACTCGGCTTGACCTCGACCGAGCCGGCGCTGCCGCGACCGCTGATCGAGACCGGGATCATCCGGCCGCTGGGCGGCGAGACGCTCGTCTGGCGCGTTGCCACGGGCGATGCCGCTGTCGGCCACATGATCAAGGACCTCGGGCTGCCACGCGAGGCGCTGGTCAACCTGATCATCCGCGGCGAGATCGCGATCCCGCCTCGCGGCTCGACCGAGATCGAGGCCGGCGACGAGCTGCACGTAGTCGTCCGGGCCGAGCAGCACGACGAGGTCGAGGCGATGACCGAGAGCTGGCGCACCGGGCCGCTCGGCGAGCCGCCGGTGCCGGCCCTGCCCCCGCGCGGGGCTCCGCAGGTCTTCTCGGTGCGGCGCTGGACCGAGGCCGACGGGGACCCGGCGCATCCCGAGGCCGTCGAAGGCACCGCCGTGCTCGCCAGACTGCGGCTGCGCCGCGACGGCGCCGGCTCGCTGGTGCTGCTCGCCGATGGTCGCTACGCGGTCGGCTCGCAGGAGCTGCTCGCGGTCGGCGGTCGGCGGGCGCTCGCCGACTGGGCCGCGCGGCGGATCCGCCGGCCCGGGCTCTCGAGCCAGGAGGTCGCGTGGTGGCAGGAGGTCGCCGGCGCCCTCGTCGCGCCGGCGCCCGGCGAGCGGGACTAGTCCGCGGCGGCCGCCGCCGCGATCCGCCGGTACGCCTCGGCGGGGTCGTCGGAGCCGAAGATCGCGGACCCGGCGACGAAGAGGCGCGCCCCGGCGTCGGCGACCGCGCCGACCGTGTCGACGTCGATCCCCCCGTCGACCTCGATCACCGCGCTCGGCAGCAGCTCGGCGAGCCGGGCGACCTTCTCCGGCGACCGCTCGATGAACGGCTGGCCGCCCCAGCCCGGGTTCACCGTCATGCAGAGGACGTGGTCCGCCACGCCGTCGAGCTCGCGGACGGACTCCGGCGGCGTCCCCGGGTTGATCGCGATCCCGGCCAGACAGCCGGCCTCGCGGATCGCGTTCAGGGTCCGGTTGGTGTGCGGGTCGGCCTCCTCGTGCACGATGATGCAGTCGGCCCCGGCGCTTGCGAAATCGCCGATCTGCGCCGCGGGCTGCTCGATCATCAGGTGGACGTCGAGCGCCCCGCCCGCGTCGTGGACCTGATCGGCGATCGCCCCCGCGACCAGCGGGCCGATCGTGATGGGCGGGACGAAGTGACCGTCCATCACGTCGACGTGGATCACCCGCGCGCCCGCGTCCATCACCTCCGCGACCTGGTCGCCCAGACGGGCGAAATCGGCGGAGAGGATCGACGGCGCGACCCGCCGACCGGCGTATGCCTCTGCGCTCACACCATCCTCAGCATCGAGGCGCCGCACTGCTGGCAGCGCAGGTCCTCGTCGGCCGCCATGCGGACCATGGTCTGGTGCTCGCCGCACTCCGGACAAGCCGAGACGAGCTCGTAGCGGCTGAGACAGTAGACGCAGCGGTAGCGGCCCGGGAGCTGGGTCGGGCGCAGCCACGGCTCGCCGCAGCCGGGGCAGGCCGGCCGGCGCAGGGTCTCGTCGCCCGTGCTGCCGCTCATCCGCGTTCGGGGCGTCGGAACCGGGCAACGAAGAAGCCGGTGGTGCGGTCACGATTCGGCAGCAGCTGGAGGAAGCGCCGGTCGAGGCGCGAGGCGAGCGATCGATGGCGCGCGCCGAGGTCGTCGATCACGACCTCGGCGTAGTCGGGGGCGGTCTCCGCCACGGCCTCGTTCTCGCGGACGGAGATCGTGCAGGTCGAATAGACGAGCGTCCCACCGGGACGCAGCGCCCGCGCGGCGCGGACGAGCAGCCGCCGCTGTAGCGCCGCGAGCCGCTCGCGCGTCTCCGGCGACTTGCGCCAGCGGGCGTCGGGCCGCGACGCCAACGTTCCGAGATCGGTGCAGGGCGGGTCCAAGAGGATCCGATCGTAGCCAGAGCCCAGGTCGGCCTCGGCCGCGTCGGCGACCTCGACCCGCGCGCAGCCGACACCGGCGCGGGCGCAGAGCGCGGCCACCTCCTCCGCCCTGCGCGCGTCGACCTCGAACGAGACCAGCTCGCCGCGGTTCTCCATCCGGGCCGCGATGGCGGTCGTCTTGATCCCCGGACCGGCGCAGATGTCGAGCACGCGCTCGCCCGGGCGCGGGTCGAGCAGCGCGACGACGGCCTGCGACCCGCGCGACTGCGGGATCAGTTCGCCTGTGGCGACCCGCGCGCCGACGGCATCGCCGGCCGCGTCGACGACGATCCCGGCCGCCGGATCGAGCAGCCGGCCCGAACCGGGACCCGAGACCTCCAGCCCCGCGGCGCGCAGTTCCCCCGCCAGCCCGGCGGGCATCGCTCGGAGGGTGTTGACGCGAAACGCCGCCTCGCGAGGCTCGTTCATCGCGGCCATCAGCAGCACCGCCTCGGGACCGCCGAGCTCCTCCCACCACATCCGCGCCAGCCACTCGGGGTACGAGTGCGCGATCGCCGCTCCCTCCGGCGTCGAGTCGTCGAGGCGCGCGAGCAGCTGCTCCCGCTCGTCGGCCGCCCGGCGAAGCACAGCGTTCACGAAGCCCGATGCCGCGCGCGCGCGGCCCCGGGGCGCGCCGTCACCGAGCGCGCCGGCCTTGGCCAGCTCGACGGCCTGGTCGACCGCGGCGTGGTCGGCGGGGTGATCGGAGAACATGAGCTCGTAGAGCCCCAGACGCAGCGCTGCGAGCGCCGCCGCGTCGACCCGCCGTCGGCGGGCGAGCTCGGCGATCAGGTGGTCGCTCGTGCCGCGGCGCTGCACGGCTCCGTAGGCGAGCCTGCGCGCCAGGGCCAGCTCCCGGCCCTCCAGCCCGGCCCTCGCGGCGGTCGCGGTGAACGCGCGGTCGGTCCAGGCGCCGTCGTCGAACGTACGCCGCACGACCTCGTACGCGGCCCGGCGCGCCGGCGTCAGCTCCGTCGCGGAGCTCACGCCGGGCGCGGCGGCGGGTGGCCGCGCAGGTAGGCCGCGGCGTCCATCTCGCGGCCGCCGGCGGGCCGAACCCGCAGCAGCCTCAGCACTCCCTCCGCGCAGCCGAGCCGCAGGCCGTCGTCGGTCGCGATCGCTCCCTGCGCGAGCTCGCCGGGCTCGGCGGCGGCCTCCAGGACGCCCAGGCGGTCGCCGCCTTCGAGCTCGAGGTAGGTGGACACGTGCGGGGTCAGCGCCCGCACCAAGCGCTCGAGCTCCAACGCGGGGCGGGCTGGATCGAGCCGGCGCTCGGCCGGGTCGATCTTCGCCGCGTAGGTGGCAAGCGCGTCGTCCTGCTCGCGAAGCTCGAGCTCGCCGGCGGCGCGCAGGTCGAGCGCCTCGACCATGAGCTCGCCGCCGACCTTCGCGAGCCGCGCCGCGAGCGCGCCGTAGTCGTCGTCGCCGATCGCAAGAGATCGCTGGAGCGCGATCGGCCCGGAGTCGAGCTCCTCGATCACGCGAAGGATCGTGACGCCGGTCTCCGCGTCGCCGGCCATCAGGGCGCGCTCGATAGGTGCGGCGCCCCGCCAGCGGGGCAGCAGCGAGGGATGGACGTTGAGCAGCTCGATTTCCGACAGCAGCGGCTCGCGGATCAGCTGGCCGAAGGCGCAGACGACCCCGGCCTGGGGCTTCACGGCCAGGACGCGGTCGAGTTCCCGCGACTCGCTGGCGTCCTCGGTCTGCAGCAGCTCGACCCCGAGCTCGCGCGCGGCATCAGCGGCCGGCGGCGAGGCGAGCCTGCGCCCGCGCCCCCGTGGCCGGTCGACGGGTGTGACGACCAGCGCGGGCCGGTGCTCGCTTCGCGCAAGGCGCTCGAGGACGGTGACCGCGAAATCCGAGGTGCCGAAGAAGACCGTGCGCACTCGGGCCGGCTATGTGTCCGAGTGCTCGTCGTCCTCGGCGCTCGGGCTGTAGGCGGTGCCCTCGCGCAGGGCCCGCAGCGCCTGCTTGCGCTGGTCGCGATCCGTGCGATCCAGAATCAGGACGCCGTCGAGGTGGTCGATCTCGTGCTGGAGCACCCTCGCCTCGAGGCCGGACGCCTCGAGCACCAACGGCTCGCCGCGCACGTCGCGGCCACGGATGCGAGCGTGGAGCGGTCGCTCGACGTCGACGCCGATCCCGGGAAGGCTCAGGCATCCCTCCTCCGCGACCGCGAGCTCGTCGGAGAGCCACTCGATCTCGGGGTTGGCGACCGCGGTCGGCGTCGCCTCGGCCCCCGCCTGAAAGACCAGCAGCCGTCGCAGTAAGCCGAGCTGCGTCGCGGCCAGGCCGACGCCCATCGCGCCGTGCATGATCGCCACCATCCGCTCGACCTCGCGCGCGAGCTCGGCGTCATACTCGCGCACGTCGGAGGCCTTCGACCGCAGCACCGGGTCGCCGAACGTGCGGACCTCGGCCAGCGCGGTCGCCCTGCGCTCGCGCTCCTCCTCGCTGAGCCCGTCGCCGGCCGACGATTCGACCTCCGTGTCCAGGACCTCGTGTTCCGCCGTCTCGCTCATCGCTTACGAGTCTAGGTCCACGGGGCGACGAGCCGGGGCGCAGCCCCGTCGCGGGGGCAGGGACTGGTCAAGTAGGGGTGGGCGGAGCGTGGCGCGGGCGCGAGCGGCGCGCTCCAGCGTGTTTGGCGCCTTGGTGCCGTATAGCGGCAGTAACGCGCCAACGTCGCCGCGGAATCCGTGCCGAGCTCGCGATTGGCGCCTTACTCGTCCGTCAGACGACTAAAGCGCCAACGGCCGCCTCACTGCGCGTCGACGTCCACCGCGACGGAGAGCTCGCGCAGCTCGCGGGCGGCCGCGGCGGCTTCGACCGCCGCGCGGACGGCGGCGACGGCGGCGGCGCGCTCGCCGGACTTGACGAGCAGCTGGCGCCGCTCGCGGCCGCGCAGCCGAAACCGTGGCGCCGGCCCGAGCGCCGTGGCGTCGGCGGGAAGCGTCTCGTCGAGCTCCGCGCGCAGGGCGCCGGCCGCCGCCTCGAGGCGCGCGAGGTCGCTGCCCGCGAGCTCGATCCGGATCAGGTGCGAGAAGGGCGGATAGGCGAGCTCGCGGCGGCGTTCGAGCTCGCCGGCGAGAAACGCCGCGGCGTCGTGGGCCGCGGCATGGCGGATCGCCGCGGCCCCGGGCGCCAGGGTCTGCACCAGCACCCGTCCGCCCCGCGCGCCGCGGCCGCTGCGCCCGGCGAGCTGGGCGACGAGGGCGAAGGTGCGCTCCTCGGCGCGGAAGTCCGGGAACCGCAGCGTCGCGTCCGCGTCGAGGATGACGCCGAGGACGACGTCGGGGAAGTCGTGGCCCTTGGCGACCATCTGCGTGCCGACCAGCACCCCGGCCGGAGCCGCCTGGAACTCGCTCAGGATCCGCAGGTGGCCCCCGGGGTCCGCGGCCGAGTCCGAGTCGAGCCGGAAGACCGGGAGCGGGGCCATCAGCTCCGCCAGCAGCCGCTCGATCCGCTCGCTCCCGGCCCCGGCGCGCGACAGCGTCACCGAACCGCAATCCGGGCATTTCGCCGGCGCGGCCTCGCGGTGCCCGCAGTGATGGCAATGCAGCCCGCTGACCCGGTGCAGGACGAGCGAGACGTCACAGTCCGGGCACCGCCAGGCGCGCCCGCACTCGCGGCAGGAGAGGTGAACGGACCATCCCCGGCGGTTGATCAGGACGATGCCCTTCCCGCTGTGGGCTCGCAGATCGACCAGTGCCTCTCTGGTGCGCGGCGCGAGCGGGCCCTCGCGCCCGTCACGCCCGCGCATGTCGATCACCTCGACCGCCGGGAGCGCCCGGCCGTCGACGCGACGCGGAAGCTCGAGCCGCTCGAACCGAAGCCATGACTCCGGCCGCGGCGTCGCGGAGCCGAAGACCGCTACCGCACCGCAATCCGCGGCGCGGCGGCGAGCGACCTCGCGGGCGTCATAGCGTGGATCGCCCTCCTGCTTGTAGGAGGTGTCGTGCTCCTCGTCGCACACGATCAGGCCGAGCCCCGAGATCGGCGCGAACGCCGCCGAGCGGGGCCCGACGCAGATCCGCGCCTCGCCCTCGCGCAGCCGATGCCACTCGTCGCGCCGCTCGCCGGCTCCGAGGCGTGAGTGCAGTACCGCGACCCGGTCGCCGAAGCGCGACTCGAAGCGCGACACCGCCTGGGGTGTCATCCCGATCTCGGGCACGAGCACGATCGCGCCGCGACCGCGTGCCAGCGCCGCCTCGGCCGCCGCGAGGTAGACCTCGGTCTTGCCCGAGCCGGTGACCCCGTGCAGCAACAGCTCTCCGCCCTGCGAGGCGTGAGCCGAGCTGCGCCGCTGTTGAGGCGCCTTCTGTCCGTCGAGCCCGGCGACGATCCGAGCCACGGCGGCACGCTGAGCCGCGTCGAGCCTGACCGGGTGCGCCGGGGCCCCGATCCGCGCGGTCGCCGGGCGCCGGCGGACGGCGCGCTCGCCCAGGCGCACCAGCCCGCGACGCTCGAGCCGGCGCAGCACGTCGCGGCCGACGCCCTCGGCGGCCAACTCGGCGGCGCGCAACTCGCGCCCCGCGGCGCAGAGGCGCTCCAGCGCCGCGCGCTGGCGCGAGCCGAGCCCGGTGTCGGAGCCGAGCGCCGCCCGCGCGTCGGCGGTGGCCTCGACCACCGACTCGCTGCGGGCGCGCGTCTGTCCCCTCGCGGTCGCGGTTCCCGGGGGGAGCACCAGCTCGAGTCCGCGGGCGGGAGTCGAGCAGTATTCGCGCGCGACCCAGAGGCCCAGCCTGATCAGGTCCGGCGGGGCGCCGGCCTCGAGGGCCTCGATCGGCTCGGCCAGGCGCTCGGGCGGCAGGGCGCTCCCCTCCGCGAGGTCGACGACCACGCCGAGCACCCGCCGGCGGCCGAAGGGGACGAGGAGGACCGTTCCGACTCCGACATCGCCCAGGCGCTCGGGTAGGCGGTAGTCGAACGGGCCGCGCAGCGCCCGCGCGTTCGTCAGCGGCTCGACCTTGGCAATCGACATCGCCGGCCGACGGTACGGACCGGCCCGGACGCGCGGGCGCGGGGGGTCCGTACCGGCCGTCGGCGGCCCGCAAACGCTGCCGAATTCGTGAGGACCTCGCCGGCGGAGCGCGCAGTAGGCTTCGCCCCGTGGCCCCGAAGCTCCATCCGGGCGAGCGGATCCTCTACGAGGGCCACCCCTCCTGGCGAGCGATCCTCGACTTCTACTTGAAGGGCATCCTCGCGACCGCGGTCATTTGCCTCCTGGTCGCGCTCGCCACCGGCCTCATCGGCGACGAGACGAACAAGAGCCTGGTCGCCATCATCGCCCTGGTCGGCGTCGCCGTGACGATCCTTGCCGGGTTCGTCAAGCGCGTCGCGACCAGCTACACGATCACCGACCGCCGCCTGCACATCAAGCGCGGGATCGTCTCGCGAACGATCCAGGAGACGCGTCTCGAGCGGGTCCAGAACGTGAACTACCACCAGACGGTGACGCAGCGCATGCTCCAGGTCGGGGACGTGGACTTCGACACCGCGGCCGGCGACGACTACAACTTCGTCTTCAGCGGCGTCGCCGAGCCCGCCGACGTCGTCCACATGGTCGACTCGGCGACCCACCGCGGCGACGGCGGGGGCCTCGGCGGCGCGCCGATGCAGCAGCGCGAGCAGGCGCCACCGCCCGGCTGAGCGCCCGCCTCGCGCTCAGGCGCCGGCGGGCTGGGACACCGGCTCCCCGAGCCCCGCGGCGGCGCGGAGATCGTCAGCGCGGTCGGTCCGCTCCCAGGTGAAGTCGTGGTCGTCGCGGCCGAAATGGCCGTAGGCGGCAGTCTTCTGGAAGATCGGTCGGTGCAGGCGCAGCTCCTCGCGGAAGGACCCCGGCCGCAGGTCGAAGTGCTCGCCGACCAGCCGCGCGATCTCCGAGCGCGCGATCTTCTCCGTACCGAAGGTCTCGATCATCACCGAGACCGGGCGGGCGACCCCGATCGCATACGCCACCTGGACCTCGCACCGGTCGGCGAGCCCCGCCGCGACGACGTTCTTGGCCACCCATCGCGCCGCGTAGGCGGCCGAGCGGTCGACCTTCGAGGGGTCCTTGCCGGAGAAGGCGCCGCCGCCGTGGCGGGCCATGCCGCCGTAGGTGTCGACGATGATCTTGCGCCCGGTGAGGCCGGCGTCGCCGACCGGGCCGCCGATCACGAAGCGCCCGGTCGGGTTGACGAGGAAGTTCTGCTTGGTGTTCAGCGTCCGCTCGTCGTAGAGCTCGGCCGGCAGGATCGGGTGCAGGACGTGTTCCCACAGGTCGGGGCGGATCAGCGTGTCGCAGTCGAGGCCGTCCTTGTGCTGGGTGGAGATCAGCACCTTCTCGATCTGGATCGGAAAGCCGTTCTCGTAGCGCACCGTCACCTGCGTCTTGCCGTCGGGGCGCAGGTACGGCATCACCTCGCCCTTGCGGACCTCGGCCAGGCGGTGTGCGAGCTTGTGCGCGAGCGAGATCGGCAGCGGCATCAGCTCCGGCGTCTCCCGGGACGCGTAGCCGAACATCATCCCCTGGTCCCCCGCCCCGGCGACGTCGAGCTCGTCGTCGTCGGCGGGGTCGACCCGCGACTCGAGCGCGTGGTCGACCCCCTGGGCGATGTCGGGCGACTGCTTGTCGATCGCGTTGATCACCGCACACGAGTCGGCCGAGAAGCCGAGGTCGGCGTCGGTGTAGCCGATCCTGCGAATCGTCTCCCGGGCGACCTCCGGGATGTCGACCCAGGTCTCGGTCGAGATCTCGCCCGAGACGACCACGAGGCCGGTGTTGACGAGCGTCTCGCAGGCAACGCGGCCCGTCGGGTCGTCGCGCATCACCGCGTCGAGGACCCCGTCCGAGATCTGGTCGGCGACCTTGTCGGGGTGCCCTTCCGTCACCGACTCGGACGTGAACAGGTACCCGTTTGCCGCAAGCTTCTCGTTCATTCCCGCTGCAGGTTAGTCGGAAGGCGGGGCAATCGACTCCGCGTCCTCGTCGGTCGCCTCCGCCTCGGAGAGGAGCAGTCGCGCATCGGTCGAGAGCAGCTCAGCGTCGTCGGTGACCGCGAGCGCGAGCGCCTCCAGGCGCCGGAACTCGCCGGCAAACGGCGCGTAGACGGGGTCCTCCCCGAGCCCGAGCTGCTCGCCGAGCTCCACCAGCCCGTCGAGGTCCAGGAAGGCGAGCAGCGAGACCTCGTCCGCAAAGCCGTCGGTGGCGCGCTCGTACAGCTCGGATGTGTCGAGTGCGCCCTCGCCTTCGACGAGCTGCTCGATCCCGGCCGGGTCGGTCGCGATCGCAACGAGCCCGTCGAAGATCGCGTAGGTCAGCTCGACCGTGGGCGAGATCCGCAGGCTGCGCGCCTCGACGTCTCCGATCTGCTGCTGGCCGAACACGGGCGCCTGCACATTCCTGCCGCCGACGGCGTCGATGAGCGGCGCCTGCAGCGAGGCCAGCGCCCGGCGCGCGGCGTCCTCGTCGACGTCGTCGGCGACGAACTCGAGAAACGGAAGCGCCGGGCCCGCGGCGCCCGAGCGCCGGGCGAGCGCGAACGCCGCCTCGCCGCCGAGCGAGTCGAGCAGCCCACGCTCGATGTCGACCTCGCCCTCGCGGCGCAGGTTCCGGACCAGGTCCTCGAATCCCGCGACGATCCCCGGTGCCTCGGCGGTGGCCTGGGTCAGGAGCGCGCGGACCGTGCTCGCCGGCTCGCCGATCCCGACGTAGCCGAGCGAGTCGGGCGCCAGCCGCTCGGGGAGGGCCGGCACGAAGGCGGGAAAGGCGGTGAAGAAGCCGGGCGAGGCCTCCGCGCGCTCCGGGTCGAGGGCGCTGCGGACGGACAGCTCGAACCCCTCCTCGGTCGCCGAGAGAGTCGCGCCGGCCCCGCGACTCGCGCCCGGCGCGAGCAGCGGCGTCAGTGTTCCGAGGGTTCCGCGGTCGCGTTCGATCAGCTCCTCGATCCCGTCGGCGGACAGATAGGCCTCGACCAGGCTGTGCTCGGGGAGCTCGTCGCGAACCTCGTTAGCCGTCTCGTCGTCGGCCAGGGACTCGGCGTCGCCGGACCCGGTCGCCGTGTCGATCACGGAACGGACGCCGTCCGCCCGCCCGATCGCGAGGAAGCCGTCCACCTGCGCGCTGGCGAGCCCGCGCCGGGCGACGGTCAGCTCCACTCCCTGGTAGTCCGCGGACTCGGGTGCATCGCCCGCGATCGCGGTCGCGTACTCGCTCGCGCCCTCCGCGTCCGAGACCTCGAGCAGCTCGACTCGCCCCGCTCGCCCGGTGGCGCCGATCACCGCCATCGCGGCCTCGCCGGCAAACCAGGGGACGAGATCGCGCTCGAAGTCGGTTGGGCGCCCCGCCGCCCTCGGGAGCAGCGCCAACGCCCGGGCCGCGGCCTGGTCGCTGAAGATCGGCACCCGGTCGGCGACGTCCGCGGCGAGCTCGTACTGCTCGGCCTCCGGGTCGAGGTTCGTGTGCACGTAGGCGAGCGCGTCGGCGGGAACCAGCTCCTCGGCGTCGTCGGCCGGGGGACACGAATCCCCGCCCGGCAGCCGGCACGGCAGGTTGGGCACCGCGAGGCCGAAGAGCAGCAGAAGGACGATGGCGATCCCGAGCGCCGCCAGGAGTCGCGGGCGCGCGGAGATCGAGAGCCCGCGCCAGAAGCCGACGACCCCCTGGCCGATCGAGCGCGGCACGCGGGCGATCGCGCGCCCGATCCTCGCCAGGAAGGACGACGCGGCACCCCCGGCACCACGCAGCCACTCCCCGGCCGAGGCCAGTGCCCTTCCTGGATTCGGGCGTCGCACGGGCCGCTCGTTATACCTTCGCGCCCGGGCCCGCGCGACGCCTCTGGCGCTTGGGTACGAATAAATGCCCGCCGACTCGCTGAGCCGGCGGGGTCATCGGCTTCTGCTGCGCTTTCGCGGTACGAAATCGATCACCAAGGGCACGCCCTCGAGCCCGAAGCGCTCGCGGAGGCGGTTCTCGAGGTAATAGGCCCAGTCGCGCGTGATCAGCCGGCGGTCGTTCACCTGGATCGAGATCCGCGGCGGTCTGCGCCCGACCTGCGCGGCGTAGTAGAGCCGGAGCCGCCTGCCGCGCTTCTGCGGCGGCGGGCGCTGGGCGACGACGTCGCCGACGACGCGGTTCAGCTCCGGGGTCGGAATCCGCTCGGCCCGGCGGTCGGCGAGCGCCACCGCGCGCTCGAGCAGCTTCGACACGCCTCGCCCGCTCAGCGCCGAGCAGGCGATCACCGGTGGCCGCTGGCGCACGTGACGGGCGATCCGCGCTTTCGCGTCCTCGAGATCGAAGCCGTCCTCGGCCGTTGGCGGACGAGGTCCCACTTGTTGAGGGCGATCAAGGTCGCGCAGCCGGTCTTCATCGCCAGCGAGGCGATCCGCAGGTCCTCTGACGTGATTCCCTCGGCCGCGTCGCAGACGAGGATCGCGACGTCGGCGCGCTCGGCTGCCCGCTCGGAGCGCAGCTGCGCGTAGTAGTCGACCGAGCCGGGCACCTTGGTGCGCCGGCGGATCCCGGCGGTGTCGATCAGGTTGAGCGCCCGGCCGTCGAACTCGAGCGGGGTGTCGATCGCGTCGCGTGTGGTGCCCGCGAGCTCGGAGACGATCACCCGCTCGGTCCCGAGGAAGGCGTTGACGAGCGAGGACTTGCCGACGTTGGGCCGGCCGATCACGGCGACCGCCACGCGCTCGGTTTCCTCGGGCAGGTCGCGCTCGGCCTCGCGCGCCAGGTCGGCGAGCCGGTCGAGCAGGTCGCCGGTGCCGCGCCCGTGGGTCGCCGAGACGGTGAGCGGGTCGCCGAGGCCGAGCGCGTAGAAGTCGGCCGCGAGCGGCTCCTCGGCGGCGGAGTCGGCCTTGTTGGCGACCACGATCACCGGGACGTCGGCGCGGCGCAGGAGCTCGGCCACCTCGGCATCACCCTGGCGCAGGCCGGCGCGCGTGTCGACGACCAGCGCCACCGCGTCCGCGTCCGCGATCGCCTCCCGGGCCTGGGCCTGGACCGCGCGCGAGAGCGAATCCCCCGCCGCGAGGTCGACGCCCCCGGTGTCGATGAGCTCGAACCGCAGGCCGTTCCACTCGGACTCGAGCACCTTGCGGTCGCGGGTGACGCCCGCCTCCTTGTGGACGACCGCGTCGCGGCCGCCGCTGAGCCGGTTGGCGAGCGTGGACTTGCCGACGTTGGGAAAGCCGACGATCGCGATCCGCGGCAGCCGATCCATGTCGGCGTCAGGCGATCCTGCGCTCGCGCGCGAGCTCGACCACTCCCGCGATGACGTCGTCGACGGTGCGCCCGGTCGTGTCCACCTCGAACGCGTCGTCGGCAACCCGCAGCGCGCCGTGCTCGCGCTCTCGGTCCCTGGCGTCGCGCTCGGCCATGGCCGCGAGCACGTCGGCCACGGGCTCACCGGTCTCCGCGGCGCGGCGGCGACCCCGCTCCTCATAGGTTGCGGTGAGGAAGACCTTGAGCGGGGCGTCCGGGCTGACGACGGTGCCGATGTCGCGGCCCTCCGCGACGTAGCGGCCGGAGGCGATCATCCGCCGCTGCTGCTCGACCATCGCGGACCGCACCTCCGGGTGCACGGAGACGCGCGACGCGGCGGCGGAGACCTCCGGCTCGCGGATCGCCTCGGTGACGTCCTCGCCGCCGACCAGCACCCGGCGACCCTCGAGCTCGATCTCGAGCCGGCGCGCGAGCTCGC
The DNA here is from genome assembly GCA_963729075.1 of uncultured Solirubrobacterales bacterium. Classification (GTDB taxonomy): domain Bacteria; phylum Actinomycetota; class Thermoleophilia; order Solirubrobacterales; family 70-9; genus WHSW01. The sequence goes on from CAVSMU010000010.1 coordinate 427,359, forward strand.
CGAGCGCCGCGCCGTCGTCGAGGTCGACCGCCGCCCGCAGTGCTGCGAGCGCGACGCTGCGGTACATCGCGCCCGAATCCAGGTACGTGAAGCCGAGCGCGTCGGCGACGCCGCGCGCCACTGTGGACTTGCCGGCCCCGGCAGGTCCGTCGATTGCGATCACCATGGCCCGCGGAATATAGGCTTGCGGCATGCAGACCTGGGACATCTCCTCGCTCGGCGTGAGGCCCCACCAACCCGAGGTCCTCGCCTCCGACGAGGAGGGGCGCGTGATCGTGATCAACCTGCCTGCCGGCGAGCGCCTCCAGGAGCACCAGGTTCATGAGCGCGCCTGGCTCGTCGTCGCCGCTGGGGCGGTCGAGATCGACGACGCCGACGGGGACACCGTCAGCGGCGGCCCGGGCCTGCTCGCCGCGTTCGACCCGAACGAGCGCCACGAGGTGCGCGCGACCGAGGACACCAGGCTGCTGCTCCTGCTCTCACCGTGGCCGGGCGACGGCCACCCCTCGAACCGGGCGTCGATCTAGTCGGCTCCGGCGAGGCTCGCCAGGTCCGCCCCGAAGCCCGGGTAGCTGATCCGGGCGGCATCGAACCCGGCGACCTCGACGCCCTCGACCGACGCCAGGCCGGCGATCGCGCCGAGCATCGCGAGGCGATGGTCGCCGACCGAGTCGAGCGTCCCGCCCCGCAGCCCGGCGCCTCCCGCCACCGCAAACCCGTCCTCGGTGGCCTCGATCTCGGCACCGAGCCCGCGCAGGCCGGACACGACCGACGCGATCCGATCCGATTCCTTGTGGCGCAGCTCGGCGGCGCCGGTGACGATCGTCTCGCCGCCGGCGAAGCATCCGGCAAGGGCCACGAGCGGGAGCTCGTCGATCGCCAGCGGCACCTCGCCGCCCCCGACCCTCGTCCCCTGGAGGGCCCCCGAGCGGGCGACGATGGTCGCCACCGGCTCGTGCCCCGCCGCGGCCGTCTCGACGACCTCGAGGCCCGCGCCCATCCGGGTCAGGATCCCGAGCAGGCCGATCCTTCCGGGGTTGATCCCGACGCCCTCCATCCGGACCTCGCTGCCGCGGCACAGCAGGGCGGCGACGATGAAGAACGCGGCGGAGGAGAAGTCGCCGGGAACCGGGATCTCGCCCGGCTCGAGCGCTGCTGCCGGCTCGACCGTGACCCGGCGAGCGGGCAGCTCCCCGTGGACCGTCACGGGTGTGCCGGCGTCGGAGCTGCTCAGCTCGGCGCCGGCCGCCCGCAGCATGCGCTCGGTGTGGTCGCGGGTCGGGCGGCGCTCGATCACGCTGGTGGGCCCCCGGGCGAGCAGCCCGGCGAGCAACAGGCACGACTTCACCTGCGCGCTGGCCACCGGCGAGCGGTACTCGACCCCGCGCAGCTCTGCGCCGCGGACGGTGAGCGGAGGCAGGCGGTCGTCGGTCGCGCTGACGTCGGCGCCCATCAGCCGCAGCGGTTCGACGATCCGGTCGACCGGCCGCTGGGCAATCGACTCGTCGCCCGCGAGGGTCCATTCGCCGTGCGCTTGACCGGCCAGCCAACCGGGAAGGATGCGCATCAGGGTGCCGGCGTTACCCACGTCGATGAGGGAATGGGGTTGGGCGCCGCGCAGGCCGACGCCGCGGATCCGGAGGTCGAGCGACGTGGTTGATGCAGCCCCCTCACTGACGTTCGCCCCGAGCGCTCGCACCGCCTCGAGGGTCGACCGCGTGTCCGCCGCGTCGAGGTAGCCGCGAACGCTCGTCTCCCCCGCGCCCATCGCCGCCACGATCGCGGCGCGGTGGGAGATCGACTTGTCGGGCGGCGGCGTCAGCCTGCCGCGCAGCGGGCCGCCGGGGGCGAAGCGCTCGCTCATCCGCCGCCGGCGACCATTGAGATCGAATGCCCGAGCCCGCGCACGACCTCGGCGGCGCGCGCGGCCTCGTCGGTGCCCGCGACCCAGATCGAGATCGCGCCGGTGCGCATGTCGGGCGCCGGGTAGAGCGCCATGTCCTCGATGTTGACGCGGGCGCGGCCGAGCTCCAAGGCGATCTCGGCCACGGTCCCGGGCCGGTTCTCCACGGCGATTCGCAGCTCGCAGAGATCGCCCCCGATCAGGTCGGACTCGAGCAGCCGTCGGCGGTCGCCCCCCGCCGCGTGATGCCACTCCGCGACCGCGGCCTGGTCGCCCGCGCGGATGAGCGCCGCCGCCTCGAGCAGGCGCTCGCCGACCGCGTCGATCGCGGCCGCGACCGCCTCACGATTGGTGGCGAAGATGTCGCCCCAGATCGCCGGGTTGGCGCCGGCCACCCTGGTGGTGTCGCGAAAGCTGGTCCCCACCTCGGGCAGGCGCTCGGATTCTTCCGACAGCGCCGCTGCCGCCTGCTGGACCAGCACGTTGGCGAGCACGTGCGGGAGGTGACTGACCGTCGCCATCAACCGGTCGTGGGTCTCGGGGTCGATCGCCTGCGGCCGCGCGCCGAGGTCCGCGACGGTGCGCTGCAGGCGGTCGTAGTGCAGCCCGCTCGACGACTCGGTGGGGGTCAGGTACCAGCGCGCGCCCTCGAGCAGCTCGGCGCGGGCGTTCTCGACCCCGGACGTCTCGGCGCCCGCGAGCGGGTGGCCGCCGATGAAGCGGGTGGCGTCGTCCCTCTCGGCGAGCGCGTCGGTGAGCGCGCGCTTGGTCGAGCCGACGTCGCTGACCACGGCCTCCTCCCCGCTCGCCGCCAGCGCCTCTGCCGCCAGCTCCGCCAACGCTCCGACCGGCGCCGCGCAGAAGACGACCTCGGCGTCTTCGACGGCCTCGGCGACCGAGCCAGTCGCGCGATCGAGCGCCCCGAGCTCGACCGCTCGCTCGAGCCTGGCCGAGTCCGGGTCGAACCCCGTCACCTCGGCGTCGAGCCGCCGCCTGGCGGCGAGGCCGATCGAGCCGCCGATCAGGCCGACGCCGAGGACCGCTATGCGCATCGTCAGACGGTCTGTCAGACGGTCTCTACCTGCTTGCCCGCAACCTCGGCCACCCGCCGGAGCTGCTCCGCGTAGTCGGCGAAGCGCTCCGTCGGCAGCGCCTGCGGACCGTCGCAGATCGCCTCCTCGGGCTCGTTGTGGACCTCGACGATGATCCCGTCGGCCCCGGCCGCGGCCGCGGCGAGCGACATCGGGCCCACCCAGTCGCGCCGCCCGGCGGCGTGGCTCGGGTCGACGACGATCGGCAGATGGGTGAGCTCGCGCAGCGCCGGGACCGCGAGCAGGTCGAGGGTGAACCTGTAGGTGGTCTCGAAGCTCCGGATCCCGCGCTCGCAGAGCATCACGTTCGTGTTGCCCTCCTTGAGCACGTACTCCGACGCCATGAGCAGCTCGTCGAGCGTCGCCGAGAGCCCGCGCTTGAGCAGCACCGGGGTGCCCGTGCGACCGACCTCCGCGAGCAGGGTGTAGTTCTGCATGTTGCGGGCGCCGATCTGGACCACGTCCGCGACCTCGATCACGTCCTCGACGTCGCGTACGTCCATCAGCTCGGTGACGATCGGGAGGCCGGTCTCCTCTTTGGCCTCCTGCAGAAGCCGCAGGCCCTCGACCCCGAGGCCCTGGAAGCTGTACGGGGACGTGCGGGGCTTGTACGCGCCGCCGCGCAGCATCGCCGCGCCCGCGTCGGCGACCACGCGCGCCACCTCGAGCGTCTGCTCACGGCCCTCGACGGTGCACGGCCCGGCGATGAGGCCGAAGTGGTCGCCGCCGATGCGGCGCCCGTCGACCTCGATCACGGTGCGCTCGCCCTTTCGGAACTGCGCCGACGCGAGCTTGTAGGGCTTCAGGATCGGGACCAGGTGGTCCACCCCGGCGGCGCCGTCGAGCCCCAGCGAGGCGACCCGGTCGCGGTCGCCGATCGCCCCGATCACGGTCAGCAGCTCCCCCTTGGAGAGGTGGGCGGTACACCCGACCTCCTCGATTCGAGCGACGACGTGGGAGATCTGCTCCTCCGTCGCCCCCTCTTTCATCACGATCATCATTTGCTCGAAGCCTTTCAGTCTCTGTGTGGTTGCGCTAGCGGTCGAACGCTGAACCCCATGGGGTTCGCTTCTGCGGCGTCCGGCGGTAGTTCTCCTGCTCGCTCACGGGCCTTTCGGCCGGGCCGGACGCCTAGCTAAATCGGCGGTAATAGAAGGACCAGGCACGCGACTGCGGCGCCTTGGGGGCGCTCGAAAAAGCGGTCGTGCACGTGCGGTCCATCGCAATCTTGTACCACGGAGCGGGGGATTAGGCAAATCTCGGCGCCCCCCCGCCTAAGATCGAAACGATGTTGGTGGCCGCCATCGCGACCCTCGCCGCCGCGCTTTCCGCGGGTGGCGAGCCCGCCTTCGAGGGTCGCTCGGAGCCGATCCGAGGTGCCGTCGAGGAGCGGATCGTCGGGAGCTCCTGGCACCGAGGCTGCCCGGTGCACCACTCGAAGCTGCGGCTGCTCGAGGTGTCGCACTGGGGGTTCGACGGCGAGGTTCACCGGGGCCGGCTCATCGTCCACGGCCGCCACGACCGGGCGATCCTGGGCGTCATGCAGCGGCTCTTCGAGCGCCGCTATCCGATCCGGCGCATGGAGCTGATCGACCGCTACGGGGCCGACGACCACCGCTCGATGGACGCCGACAACACCTCGGCGTTCAACTGCCGCTTCGTCGCCGGCACGAACCGTTGGTCGATGCACGCCTATGGCAAGGCGATCGACATCAACCCGATCGAGAACCCCTACGTCTCGGGCTCGCACGTCTCGCCGCCCGACGGCGAGCCGTTCGCCGACCGCTCGCGCAATGCCGAGGGGATGATCCACGCCGGCGACGCCGTTGTGAGGGCGTTCGCGCGCGGCGCGGGCTGGCGTTGGGGCGGCGCCTGGCCCGGCTCGACCAAGGACTATCAGCACTTCTCGAGCAACGGGGGCTAGCGGCATGCCACGGTTCGAACTCTCAGACGGCGTGCAGCTCCGGTCGCTGACCGAGGCCGACGTCAAGGAGCTGTACGCGCTGATCGAGGCGAACCGCTCGTACCTCGCCCCCTGGATGCCGTGGGCGGCGGGCCAGACGGCCGACGGGACCGCCGAGTTCGTGCGCAAGTCGATCAAGCAGGAGGCCGACGACGATGGCTTCCAGGTCGCGGTGATCGTGGACGGCGCGATCGCGGGTGTGCTCGGACATGAGGTCGACCGCGAGAACCGCACGACCACGATCGGCTACTGGCTGGCCGAGGACCAGCAGGGTCGCGGGCTGATGACGGCAGCCGTGAAACGCCTCCTCGAGCACGCATTCGACGAGTTGAGGCTCAACCGGGTCGGGATCGAGGTGGCCCCGAACAACCCCCGCAGCCGCGCGCTCGCCGAGCGCTTGGGTTTCCGCGAGGAAGGGGTGCTGCGCGAAGCGGAGCGGTTCGCCGACGACGACTACCGCGACCTCGTCCTCTATTCGATGCTCGCCTCGGAGTGGTCGCGAGGCGCCAACCGAGGCTAGAGCGTCGGCTCGAGCGCGTCGAGGAAGCGCCGGTTGTGCTCCGGGGCGCCGTAGGTGACCCGGATGTGGCCGGGCCCGCCGAGCGGGGCGCCCGGACGCACGATGATGTCCCGCTCGGCCAGGGCGGCGACGATCTCCTCCTCGTCGCGGTCGCCGAGCGAGATCCACGAGAAGTTGGCGTGCGAGTCGGGAGTCTCGAGGCCGAGCTCCCGCACGGCCTCCTCGACCATGACGCGCTCGGCGATCGTGCGCTCGACGCGCCGCATGACGTCGTCCGAATGACGGATCGCCTCCGCGGCGGCCGCCTGGGCGACCGCGTTGACGCTGAACGGCTGGCGCACCGCGTCCACCGCAGCGCGGAACGCGGGAGAGCAGAGCGCGTAGCCGACCCGCAGCCCGGCGAGCCCGTAGACCTTCGAGAACGTGCGCAGGAGGACGAGATTGGGGAAGTCGCGCCGCAGGTCGACGGTCGCGTCGGGGTGGTCGTTCAGCTGGAACTCGATGTAAGCCTCGTCGACGATGACGGTCACGTGGGCCGGGACCCGCTCCAGGAGCTCGGCGATCCGCGCGGCCGGCAGGTGCGTGCCCGTCGGGTTGTTGGGGTTGCAGATGACGAGCAGCTGCGTGGCCGCGGTGACCTCGGTCAGCATCGCGTCCAGCTCGTGGACGTCGCCGTCGTCGAGCGGGACGCGGATCTCGCGCGCCCCCGAGAGCGGCGCCATGTAGGGATAGATCGAGAACGAGGGCCAGGCGTAGACGATCTCGGCGCCCGGCTCGGCGAGCGCCAGCGCCGCGGCGATCAGGATCTCGCACGAGCCGTTGGCGACCGCGACCTGCGCAGAGTCGACCTCGTGGCGCTCCGCGATGCGGCGGCGCAGCAGGGTCGCGGCCGGATCGGGATAGCGGTTCGCGGCACTAGCCGCCCGAGCGATCGCCTCCGCGACCTGCGGGTGCGGGCCCCACGGAGACTCGTTCGACGCGAGCTGGGCGATCTCCGAGCCGGCGATCGCCTCGGGCGCCTTGCCCGCCGGCACCCCGGCGGTGTAGCCGGGGATCGCGGCGAGCTTCTGGGCGAAGGTGACGCTCATCCCGCCTATTGTGCGGAATGCAGGTCGGCGCGGAGCGCTCGGGTCGCGCCGAGGTAGACGTGCTCGGGCCTGTGATCGGCGGGCGCGTAGTAGTGGGCGAGCACCCTGATCACCCGTGGCATCGCCCCCGGCACGTCCATCTCGCGGTTGCACAGCAGCGGGACGTGGTCGAGGCCGAGCTCCCGCGCAGCGACCGCCGGGAACTCGGCGTTCAGGTCGTCGGTGCAGGTGAAGATCACGGACACGAAGTCGCCGGAGTCGAGCCCGTTCCGCTCGATCAGTTCGATCAGCAGCTCGCGGGTGGCGGCCAGGATGGGCACGGCGGCGTTGCGATCCACCTGCACGGCGCCCCGCAATCCCCAGAGTCGGCCGGTCATCGTGCGGCATCCTTCCAGAGGCGCCGCAGCTCGGCTGTCCGCAGCCTCCGGGCCTCACCCTCGCGCAGCTCGCCGAGGCGCAGCGGCCCGAAGGCGGTCCGCCGCAGCTCGACCACCTCGTTGCCAACGGCCTCGACCATGCGTCGCACCTGCCGGTTGCGGCCCTCCCGGATCGTGAGCTCGATCACGCGCGGCGATATTCGCCGCACCCGGGCGGGCGCGGTGGGCCCGTCGTCGAGCTCGACCCCGTTGCGCAGACGGCGCAGGTCGCCGTCCGACGGCGGCCGCCGAAGCCGAGCGCGATAGGTCCGGGGCACCTCGAAACGGGGGTGGGTGAGCCGGTTGGCGAGCTCGCCGTCGTTGGTGAGCACGATCAGCCCGGTCGAGTCGGCGTCGAGCCTGCCGACCGGATAGAGCCGCCGGGGCGAGTCGATCAGGTCGGTCACGGCGCGCCGGCGACCGGGCTCCCTCGCGGTCGAGGTCACGCCGGCCGGCTTGTTCAGAACCCAGACCTCGCGCGGCTCGGGACTCACCGGGCGCCCGTCGACCTCCACCCCGCTCTCGTGCTCGACGTCGCGCGCGGGGTCGCGGACGACCTCGCCGCCGACCCGTACCCGGCCGGCGGCGACCAGCTCCTCGGCGCGCCGCCGCGAGGCGACGCCCGAGTGGGCCAGGTACTTGGCGAGGCGCACCCGCCGAAGCTACATCTACTGTGCCCGCTGCTCCCCGGCCCGCAGCAGCCGCTCGCGCAACTCGGCCTCGTCGGCCGGCGAGGGGTCGAAGCGCGCCGGGTCCGGAAGCGCGTCGAGTCCGGCGAGGCCGAACAGGCGCTCGAACAGAGGCGTCGTGCGGTAGATCACGGCGCCGAAGCGCGACCGTCCCGATTCTGCGATCAGGCCGCGCTCGGTCAGCGTCTGAACGGCGGACTCCGACGAGACGCCGCGGATGCGGGCGATCTCCGGACGGGAGACGGGCTGCAGATAGGCGACGATCGCGAGCGTCTCGGCCTGTGCCTGGGTGAGCGGGGGCGTCCTCGGCCGCGCCAGCAACCTCCGGGCCGCCTCCTCGGCGTCCGGGTGCGCGGCCAGGGAGTAGCCGCCCGCGACCTCGCGCAGGACCACGCCGCGTTCGGCCAGCGACGCGCCGAGCAGGTCGACGGCGCGGTCGACCTCGGCCTCGGTGACGTCGCAGGCCTCCGCGAGATCGGCGGTGCTCACCGGTTCGGGCGAGAGGAACAGCAACGCCTCGACGATGCGCTCGAGCGAGCTCATCCCGACTCGATCCGTATCGGTCCGAACGTCTCATCCTGCTCCCAGGTCGCCTCGCCGCGCTTGTGCATCTCCAGCAGCGCGAACAGGGTCACGGCCTGCGTCAGGCGATCCTCGGAGCCGAACGCCTGGTCGAAGTCGAGCGCGTCGCGCGCGGCGAGCAGTCCGCGCAGCACCTGCAGGCGGCGCTCGAGCGATACGGTCGGCCGGATGTGGCTGGTGTCGGGGCGCGGCGGGGTCCGCAGCAGGTCGCCGATCGCCGCCGCCAGCTGATCGGCCTCGTAGGAGGGCCTGGCGGCGTCGAGCGCCACCCGGCGCAGCTCCGCGGGCAGGGGCGCCGAGCGGTACAGATACCGCCGCCCGTCGGCGAACCGCTCGACGAGGTGCGCCGCCGCGCCGCGGTAACGGCGGTACTCCAGCATCCGCGCGAGCAGCTCCTCCGCCGCCTCCTCCGGGCCGAGCTCGAGCGCCTCCTCCTCGGGGGCAGGCAGCAGCAGCCGCGACTTCAGCTCGAGCAGCGAGGCGATCAGCACGAGGAACTCGGTCGCCGCCTCGAGGTCGAGGTCGCCCTGCTCCTCGACGTGCTCGAGGTAGGCGATCACGATCTCGCCCAGCTCGAGCTCCGCCAGCGCGATCTCCTCCCGCAGGACGACGGTCATCAGGAGGTCGAACGGCCCGGCGAAGACGTCGAGGTCGAGGTCGAGCTCGGCGGCTCTCATTGGTCGCGGTGCACCAGGTTGCGCTTCGCGAGACGCGAGTCCATTGGTGGCGGAGCGTAGAGGGCGTCCCGGCCGGAGGCCCGGCTTCGCTATCGCGGGCCGACGCCCATCGCCTTGCGCACGTCGGCGAGCGTCGGCGATGCGATCGCGCGCGCCTTCTGGGCGCCCGCGACGAGGATGCGCTCGAGCACGTCCTCGTCCTCTCGAAGCTCGGCGTAGCGCTCGCGGGTCGGGGCGAGGTAGTCGACGACCGCCTCGGCGACCGCGGTCTTGAACGCTCCGTACCCCTGGCCCGCGAACTCCTCCTCGATGCGCTCGGGCTCGACCCCGCGCACGACCGCGAGGATCTCGATCAGGTTGGCGATCCCGGGCTTGTCGGGCGCGCGGAGAACCTCCGTGCCCGAATCGGTGACGGCCGCGCCGATCTTGCTCGCCACCACGTCGGGCTCGTCGAGGATGTAGACGGCGCCCTGCTCGCTGGACGCGGTCGTCGACATCCGTGCCGTCGGGTCCTGGAGATCCATGATCCGCGCGCCGACCTCGGGGATGCGGTGCTCGGGGACGACCAGCAGGTCGCTTCCGCCGCCGAAGCGGGCGTTGAAGCGTTCGGCGATGTCGCGCATCAGCTCGACGTGCTGGCGCTGGTCGTCGCCGACCGGGACCTCGTCCGCCCGGTAGGCGAGCACGTCGGCCGCCTGCAGCAGCGGATAGAGGAAGAGCCCCGCGGAGACCAGCTCGCGTTGCTGGGCGGACTTCTCCTTGAACTGGTGCATCCGGTTGAGGTCGCCCCAGGCGGTGACGCTGGAGAGCAGCCAGGAGAGCTCGGAGTGCTCGTGCACGTCGCCCTGGCGAAAGAAGATGCAGCGCGCCGGGTCGAGCCCGGCGGCGAGCAGGATCGCGGCCGTGTCGTAGGTGAACTGGCGCAACTCGGCCGGGTCGTAGGGGACCGTCGTCGCGTGCAGGTCGACGATGCAGTAGATCGCCTCGCCGCGATCCTGGCCCTCGACGTACTGGCGGATTGCGCCGATGTAGTTGCCGAGGTGCTTGCGCCCGGTCGGCTGGATGCCGCTGAAGATCCTCACGCGCAGGGAATCTAGACGCAGCTCAGGTCTGCGCGAGGCTCGGCTCGCGCTCGCGGTCCGGCGTCGGCGCCGCGACCGTCCTCGGCGCAGCGGCCGCATTCGCCGGCCGCGGCGGTCGGCCCCGGGGCCGGGCCGCGGCTCGGGTGCGCGCTCCGGGTTGCGGACGCCCGACGAGCGAGATCACGCCGCCGACCGCCATCAGCACGGCCGCGATCAGCATGCCGAGCTGGAACGCCGACTCGGACGAGTCGAGGATGTCGGCACCGAAGCGCGGCGGCCTCGGCGCCGGGGACGCCGCCCACGTCGCCGCCGGACAGCGGTTGCTCCTTGGACGACTCGACCGCCTCTGCCGCCTCCGCACTCAGCTGCCGATCGGCGGTGCGGTCGTCGAGCGTCGAGCTGAACTGGGCGGAGACGACCGCCCCGAGCGCGGCGATCGCGAGCACACCGGCAACCCGGGCGACCGCGTTGTTCACGCCCGAGGCAACGCCGACGTGCCGCTCCTCGACCGAGTCGAGCACCGTCGTCGTCAACGGCGCCACCGTCATCGACAGACCGAGTCCGAACAGCACCATCGCCGGCAGCACCTGTGTCACGTAGTCGGGCTCGGAGTCCAATCCGACCAGAAGGCCGAGGCCGATCGCGCCGATCAGCGGCCCGACCCCCATCGGCAGCCGGGGCCCGATCCGCGACGCGAGCGCCCCGAAACGGCCCGAGAGCGCGAACATCAGCACCGTCACCGGGGTCGTCGCCGCGCCGGCCTGGAAGGCGGTGTATCCGGCGACCTGCTGCAGGAACAGGGTGATGAAGAAGAACGCCCCGCCGAGGGCCGCGTACACGCACAGCGTCGCCAGGTTGACGGTGCTGAAGTTGTGCGATCGAAACAGCTCGAGCGGGAGCACAGGAGCACGCGCTCGCGACTCCCACCAGACGAAGAGGACCAGGCAGGCGATGCCGCCGACCAGGGGCCCCCACACGATCGGGTCCGAGAAACCGTAGAGCGGCTGCTCGATCAGGGCGAACACCGGCCCCGCGAGCCCGAGCGCCGAGAGCGCGATCCCGAGCCAGTCGATCCCGTGGACGGCCTCGGGATCGGAGCTCTCGGGAACCGCGCGCAGGGCCAGCCACACGGTGGCCGCGATCAGCGGCACGTTGACCCAGAAGATCAACCGCCAGTCGAGCTCGACCAGCAGGCCGCCACCCGCCGGTCCGATCAGGGTCGAGATCCCGGCCCAGGCCGTCCACAGGCCGACCGCCCTCCCGCGCGCCTCGCCCTCGAAGCTCGCGGCGAGGAGCGCAAGCGAGCCCGGGACCAGGAGCGCGCCGGCGATCCCCTGCAGGGCGCGGGCGCCGACCAACGTCTCGTCGGTAGGCGCGATCGCGCAGAGCACCGAGGTGATGGCGAACCCGACGAGACCGACGACGAAAATCCGCCGGCGCCCGAACAGATCGCCGAGCGAACCGCCGACGAGCAGGAATGCGACCAGGGTGAGCAGGTAGGCCTCGACGACCCACTGCTGGCCGGCCAGGCCCGTGTCGAGGTCCTCCTGGATCGTCGGCAGCGCGACGTTGACCACGGTCGAGTCGAGGAAGACGACCGTCGAGCCGAGAATCGTCGCCACGAGGGTGAGGCGCTGCTGGCGGGTCACCGGGCGAGTCTCGCAGGCGGACCTCGTGGCCGCCCGGGGGCGTATCCGGGGCAGCGACCGATTCACGCGAAGGAGGCCGAGATGTCGCGCAAGCTCCGTTCGTTGCTCGCCCCGGGGGCGGTCCTCGTCGCCCTCGCGGGCGCCGCGTCGCCGGCGGCAGCCGACGGGCTGCCGGTGCCCTTCGACGGGGCCACCAACGCAGGCGTCCCGAGCCTCGACGGCGACTACCGCTACTCGGCGGTCAGCGGCGGCCGGAGCACGACGGCGCTGCGAATCGCGACCGGCACCGGCGAGATCCAGCGCAGCCTGCGGCTGCGCGGCGACTTCGCGGTGCCCCTGGTCGCTTACGACTCGACCCCGAGCGGGCTCTCGGCCGACGGACGGACGCTGGCGCTGATCGAGCCCCGGCGACGGTTCCCGCGTGCACGGACCACGTTCGCGTTGATCGACGCCGAGCGGCTGCGGCTGCGCGAACGGCTGACGCTCGACGGCGACTTCAGCTTCGACGCCCTGTCGCCGGACGGGCGGACGATGTACCTGATCCACTACCCGCGGCCGCGCGACCCGACTGCGTACGAGGTCCGCGCCTACGACCTCCGGCGCGGCCGGCTGCTGCACGACCCGATCGTCGATCCGGACGAGCCCGGCGAGGAGATGGCGGGCTGGCCGCAGACCCGGTCGCTGAGCCCGGACGGGCGCTGGGCCTACACCCTGTATCTGCCCGCCCAGCGCGACCACCCGCCGTTCATCCACGCGCTCGACACGGAGCGCGGCACCGCCGTCTGCATCGATCTCGATGCGCTCGCGGAGTTCCGCAACTTCGTCGGCCTCTCCCTGCAGCCGAGCCCGGACGGCAGCGTGCTCACCGTGGCCCGGGGCGGCAGGGCGCTCGCCGACGTCGACCTCTCCTCGTTCGTGGTCAGCGAGCCGGCGGCGCCGCCGGCGCCGGAGGGGTCGGCGGCCGACAACGGCGACGGGCTGCCCTGGGCGCTGATCGCCGGTGGCGCGGCGCTGCTGATCTGTGCGGCGGCGCTCGTCGCCCGCCGGCGGCGACCCGAGCGGCCGGCGACGGTCGGGCTCGACCCGCTGGTCGAGCTCGAGCGGGATGGCGATGACGCGGAGGTGGCGAAGGAGCGCGAGCCGGTCGCCTGAGCGACCGCATTCCCCCACATGACCGCTACTGCGGTGATCCTCCACCTCCCCGAGCCGCCCGCGGCAGCGGGACAATTCTCGGTACCGATGAGCGCCGAGCCGGCCTCAGAGCGACTTGCGGCGGTGCGCCGTGCACCGCGCGCACCGGGCAAGCGACGCGAGGGGGCACTCGTCCGCGACGCGCAGCGGGGCTCTGAGCGAGGCGCTGGAGGAGCTCTTCCGCCGCCACTGGCGGCGCGCCCACCGAGCCGCGTTCCTGGTGATCGGCGACCCGGCAGCCGCCGAGGACATCGCCCAGGAGTCGTTCCTGGCCGCCATCCGGGCGCTCGACCGCTTCGACCGCAGGCGGCCGTTCGGTCCGTGGCTGCACCGGATCACCGTCAACCGGGCGATCGACTTCTCCCGGGCGCGGTCGCTTCGCGCCGAGAGCGTCCTCTCCGCGGCGGCCGAGGGCGTCGCGCCCGAGCGCGACGCGATCTCGGACGAGCTCCTGGCGGCGCTGGCGAGCCTCGGCCCCGAGCACCGGGCCGTGGTCGTGCTGCGCTACGTCCTCGAGTACACGCCGGGGGAGATCGCCGAGATCCTCGGGTTGTCGCGCGGGACCGTGAACTCGCGGCTGCGGCGCGGCCTCGACCGCCTGCGCCCGATGGTGGAGGAGGACGCCTCGTGAGGCGAGAGCTCGGCCGGCGCCTGCGGGACGTCAGGGTCCCGGGTGAGCACGAGGCCGAGGAACGGTCCTGGGAGATCGTGCGCGCCGCCTACGCCGAGCGATCGCCGCTCGCGCCCGCCCACCGGACGCGTCGCCTCCTTCTCGCGCTCGCCGGCGGCGCAGCCGCGCTCGCGATCGGGCTCAGCCCCGCCGGGGCCAAGGTCGGGGAGCTGGTCCGGGAGATGGGCGACGCGGTCGGGATCGGCGAGCAGGACGCGAAGCCCGCGTTGCGCTCGCTGCCGGCGGCCGGCGAGCTGCTGGTCGAGTCCGGGCAAGGGCCCTGGATCGTGCGGGAGGACGGCTCCAAGCGCCTGCTCGGCGACTACGACGAGGCGTCCTGGTCGCCGCGCGGCCTGTTCGTGGCGGTCACCGACGGGCGCGAGCTGATCGCGGTCGAGCCCGGCGGCGAGGTGCGGTGGACGATCGACGCGCCGGGACCCGTCCACGATCCGCGGTGGGGCGGGATCGGCTTCGACACGCGGATCGCCTATCGCAGCGGCAACGACCTGTGGGTGGTCGACGGCGACGGCAGCGACACGCGGATGGTCGCCCGCGGCGTGGCGCCCGTGCCGCCGGCATGGCGACCGCTCTCACCCGAGGCGAAGCTGACGCCCGGCGCCCTGCCGGTGCACGTGCTCGTCTACCGCGACCGCGGGGGCGGAATCAGGGCGCTCGACTCCGAGACCGGCCGGCGGCTCGCGATCGCGCCGGGCGACGCCCGCCTGCTGTCGGCGCCTCCGTCGGGCGCGCCTGCGCGGCGGGCGACGTCCCCGGCCGACGGCAGCCTGGCGACGCTGCACCGCGCCGGCGGGCGCGACGAGCTCTCGGTCCAGGGCGACCACGGCACGCAGGTCCTGTTCGCGGCCCGGGGTTCGCTCAGCGGGCCCACCTGGTCGCCCGACGGCCGCTGGCTGCTGCTCGGGTGGCCGCGCGCCGACCAGTGGCTCTTCATCCCGGCCGAGCGCTCGGGACGGGTCATCGCGATCGACCGCGTGAGCGAGCAATTCGACCCCGGCGACACCGGCGCCGGCGCCTTCCCGCGCGTGAGCGGCTGGATCCTGCCGCAGCGGTGACCCCGGCCCTACGGTTCCGGAGGCTCGCGGAGCTGGTGGGCCGAAGTGAAGAAGTTTCGGTAGGCGAGCGAGGTCGCGATCAGGGCCGACAGCGCGACGCTGCCGAGCAGGACCCAGAGGAGGATGAGCTGAAGGCGCACGGCGTCGATGGGGTCGGCGCCCGCGAGCAGCATCCCGACCATCGTCCCGGGGAAGAAGATCAGCCCCGTCGTCTTGGTCGAGTCGATCAGCGCGATCGTGCCCGAGCGCAGGCTGCGGCGCAGGCTCGGGGCGGCGGCGACCGAGGAGGGGGCGCCGAGCGCGAGCGTTGCCTCGATCTCGCGCGCGCGGTCGGTCATCTCATCACCGAGCCGGTTGAGCGCGACGGCGGCAGCGGTCATCGAGTTGCCGACCACCATGCCGCCGACGGGGACGAGGTAGCGGGGCTCGGGCTCGAAGACGCCGAGCGCGACCACGAGGCCGAGGGTCGCGACCCCGGCGACGGCCAGCGCGACCAGCAGCGGCCAGAAGGCATCCGGCACACGCTTCGCCCGTTGCCTGGCGGTAAACGCGCCGAACACGACCATCACCGCGATCAGCGCAAAGACGAGCGCAAGGCTGTCCTCGTCGAAGATCGCCTGGATCACGTATCCGATCGCGATCAGCTGCACCAGCGAGCGCACCACCGCGATCGCGATGTCGCCCTCCAACTCGGTGCGCCGCCAGAGCGAGACCGCGATCGCGAGCGCGACGAGGACCAGGCTCGCCGCGACCTCGCCGAGACTGATGTCGATCCCGATCGGGCTCACAGACAACTCACATGCTTCTCGCGGCGCCCCGATGTACGCGCGCAGCGACCCTGTTGCCGCCCGGCGTGGGCACCGCGCATCATCCCACCCTGGCCGCCCCCAGCAGCTCGTCGGTCGGGCCCTGCTCGATCGCGCGCCCGCCCTCGATCCGCACCAGCCAGTCGGACATCCGTCGCGCTTGGTCCAGATCGTGGGTGACGAGCACGATCGAGATCTCGAGCCGCTCGCGGAGCTCGAGCAGCGTCTCCTCGACGGCCCCGGTGGCCACGGCGTCGAGCGCCGAGGTCGGCTCGTCCAGGAGCAGCGTCGGCGGCTCGAGCGACAGGGCCCGGGCGAGCATCGCGCGCTGCTGCTCGCCGACCGACAGCCGGGAGGAGTCGCGCTCGGCGAAGCTCGGGTCGAGGCCGGCGAGGTCGAGCAGCCGCCCGACGTCGGGCTGGCGGCCCCCGAGCTCGCCCGCGAACCGCAGGTTCTCCTCGACGGTGCCCGCGAGCAGCGCGGGCAGCTGCGGCACGAGCCCGACCTCGCGCCGCAGCTCGAGCGGGTCGCGGTCGCGCACGTCGTCGCCCCGGTAGCGGACGCTCCCGGAATCGGGATCGGCGAGCCGGTCCAACAGCCGCAGGACGGTGGACTTCCCCGACCCCGAGGGCCCGGCAAGGCAGGTCGCGCCGAGCGGCAGACGGGCGCTGAGATCGCGGAGCACCGGTTTGCCGGCGCGCGAGAGGCTGACGCGGTCGAGCTCGAAGAGCATCGTTGCGATTATCGAGGGGATGGCAGCGGACGAGATGCCCCGAAACCTCGAGCCGATGCTCGCCACCGCGGCGACGGCGCTGCCCGGGGGCGACGGGTGGGCGTACGAGGTCAAGTGGGACGGGGTACGGGCGCTCGCCCACATCGCCGCGGAGGAGCTTCGCATCGCCGCGCGGCGCGGTGAGGACGTCAGCGGGCGCTATCCCGAGCTGGCGGCGATCCCGGCCGCCCTACCCGGGCGCGAGCTGATCCTCGACGGCGAGCTCGTGGCCTTCGACGAGGACGGCAACCCGAGCTTCGGCCTGCTGCAGCGCCGGATGGGGCTCACCAACGAGGGGCGGATCCGCCAGCGAGTGGCGGATACCCCGGTGACGTACGTGGCCTTCGACCTGCTCTGGCTCGACGGCCGCTCACTGCTCGCGGATCCGTACGAGCGGCGGCGGGAGCTGCTGGCCGAGCTGGGCTTTGACGGTCCGTCCTGGCAGGCCCCCGGGCACAGCGTCGGCGACGGCGAGGCCCTCCTCGCCGCCTCGCGCGAACGCGGCCTCGAGGGGATCGTCGCCAAGCGGCTCGCGAGCGCGTACCGGCCCGGGCGGCGCAGCCCCGACTGGGTCAAGGTCCAGAATCGCCGCCGCCAGGAGCTCGTGATCGGCGGCTACATGCCCGGCGAGGGCGGCCGCTCGCGCCGCGTCGGCTCGCTCCTGGTCGGCTACTGGGACGCGACGCCCGAGGAGGCCGCCGGCCTCGGCCGGGCGCAGCGCCTCGTCTACGCGGGCGGCGTCGGTACCGGCTTCACTCAGACGGCGCTCGGGGAGCTGACGGACCTGCTGGCGCCCCTGCGCCGCGAGACGAGCCCGTTCGAGGCCGGCTGGGACCCGGAACTCAAGTACGCGGCCCGGATCCGCGAGCGGGGCCCGCTGGTCTGGGTCGAGCCGGTCGTCGTCTGCGAGGTCGAGTTCCTGAGCTGGACCCACGAGGACACGGTCCGCGCGGCCTCGTACAAGGGCGTTCGCGACGACAAGGACGCCCGCGACGTGATCCGTGAGGTTGGATGAGTAGCTTGACTTAAGGACGAAACGATGAGGGAGCTCGCCTACGACCGCGCCAACGCCGTACAGAGGTTCATGCGGCGCTTCGCCGCCAGCGGGCCGGGCTCGTGGCTGTTCGCCCGTGTCCTCCATCACATCGACCGGCCCGTGTTCAGAGTCACCGGCGGGCGGCACACGTTCGCGTCCCTGGTCTCGGGTCTTGACGTGGTCATGATCACGACGACCGGTTCGCGCAGCGGGCTTCGCCGTACCGTGCCGGTGCTCGGCCTCGACACCGCGGACGGGCTCGCGGTGATCGCCTCCAACTACGGACAGGAGCGCCACCCCTCCTGGTACTACAACCTGCGAGCCGATCCCACCGGCGAGGTGGTGATCGACGGAGTCAGCCGACGCTTTCGCGCCGTCGAGGCGCACGGCGAGCAGCGCAACCGCATCTGGCAGCAGGGCCTGCGCGTCTATCCGGGCTGGTCGCAGTACGAGCGGCGCGCGTCGCAACGCCGGATCGTGATCTTCGTGCTCGAACCCGTCTGAGCGGCGCAAGATCGCGTTCGCGGCCGGCTCAGGGGCAGGATTGCCCGGGTCGCTTCGGGTACTACAGTGAAGCGATGAGTTTTCCGTCCCCTCGAGGTCACTAAGGGCAATGGCGCGCGCGATCTGGTCAGGCTCAATCTCCTTCGGGCTCCTCAACGTGCCCGTGAAGCTCTACTCCGCCGTCTCGAAGAAGTCGGTGAGCTTCCGCGAGCTGCGCGAGTCCGACAGCTCGCGGATCCGCCACAAGCGCGTCGCGGAGGCCGACGGCGAGGAGGTGGCCTACGAGGACATCGTCAAGGGGTACGAGATCGCCCCCGAGCAGTACGTGGTCATCACCCGTGACGAGCTCGAGGAGCTCGATCCGAAGAAGACGAGGGCGATCGAGATCAAGGACTTCGTCGACCTGGACGAGATCGACCCGATCTACTTCGATCACCCCTACTACCTCGGCCCCGACAAGGGCGCCGAAAAAGCCTACGCGCTGCTCGTCAAGGCGATGGAGGACGCCCGCAAGGTCGCGATCGCGCGCTTCGTGCTGCGCAGCAAGGAGAACCTCGCCGCGCTGCGGCCGATGGACGGGGTGATGACGATGGCGACGATGCGCTTCGCCGACGAGGTCGTCTCGCCGGACGAGATCTCGGACGAGCTCGACTCCGCGGACGGCGAGCCGACCAAGAAGGAGCTCGAGATGGCCAAGGCGCTGATCGACTCACTCGCCGCCGACTTCGACGCCTCCCAGTACCGCGACGAGTACCGCGATGAGGTCCTGGCCCTGATCGAGCGCAAGGCGAAGGGCGAGAAGGTGGTCGCGGCCGCCTCCGAGGCGCCCTCGCCGACGAAGGCGCCCGACCTGATGGCGGCGCTCGAGGAATCGCTGGCGGCGGTCAAGGGCGAGGAGGCGAAGAGCGCCGAGCCCGCCTCCAAGCCGAGTTCGAAGAGCGCCAAGTCTCGCTCGACCTCCAAGAGCCGATCGCGAAGCAAGGCAAAGGCCGGCAAGTAGAGGTCGACGGGCGCGAGATCGCGCTCACGAACCTCGACAAGGTCCTCTGGCCTGCGCGCCGCGGCGGGCGCGGCGGCTCGAAGCCCGCGTTCACCAAGGGCCAGGCGATCGACTACTACGCCCGGGTCGCCGACACGATCCTGCCCCACCTCGCCGGCCGCGCGCTGACCCGGGTCCGGTTTCCCGACGGAGTCGAGGGGCAGCGCTTCTTCGAGAAGCGGGCTCCCAAGCACACCCCGGACTGGGTCCGCACCGAGCCGATCGAGATGGGCTCGGTCGGGGTGCTCGACTTCATCGTCTCCGACGACCGCGCGACGCTGATCTGGCTCGCCCAGCTCGCCGGTCTCGAGCTGCACCCGTCGCTGGCGCTTGCGGAGGAGCCGGGGCGCCCGACGGTGCTCGCGTTCGACCTCGACCCCGGGCCGCCGGCAACGGCGGTCGAGTGCGCCCGGGTCGCGCTGCGCCTGCGCGAGCTGTTCGGCGAGCTGGGCCTCGAGTGCTTCGCGAAGCATTCGGGCTCGAAGGGGATCCAGGTCTACGTGCCGCTCAACACCGAGGTCGACTACGAGCGCACGAAGTCCTACGCCCGCGCCGTCGCGCAGGCGCTCGAGCGCGCCGAGCCCGACCTGGTCGTCTCGCAGCAAAAGAAGGAGCTGCGCAAGGGCAAGGTGCTCGTCGACTGGAGCCAGAACGACTACTCGAAGACCACGGTCGCCGCCTACTCGCTGCGCTGCAGGGAGCGACCGTGGGCGTCGACCCCGTTGCGCTGGGAGGAGGTCGAGGCGCTCGCCGACGACGGCGACCCCGAGTCGGTGCGCTTCGAGGCTCCGGAGCTGCTCGAGCGCGTCGCGGAGCACGGCGATCTGTTCGCTCCAGTGCTCGAGCTCGAGCAGCGGCTGCCCGACTTCCCCGACGCCGAGGACGCCTAAAGGGCGCGCTAGATCGGAACCGCCTCGCGGCGGGTCGGGCGACGGCGCAGCGAGCTCGCCGCGGCGGCGAGCCGGCGCACCCCCTCGACGAGCTGGTCGGGCTCCAGGTAGCCGAACGAGAGGCGCATCGAGAGGTTTGCGCGGCGCTCGATCCGAACCGCTCCGCCCGGCACGTAGGCGACGCCGCGGCGGACCGCCTCCTCGGCGAGCTCGCGTTCGTCGAGCGGCAGGTCGAGGGTGAGCCACAGATGGCCACCGCCGAGCGGCTCCGGATAGGAGGCGGCCGCCCCGAAGCTGTCCTCGATCGCGGCGTGCAGGACCGCGAGGCGCTCGCGATAGAACGCGCGGGCGCGCTCCGCATGAGCCGGATAGGCGCCGGACGCGAGGTACCGCGCAATGGCGAGCTGGGTGAGCGTCGGGCTGTGGATGTCGTCGGCCCGCTTCGCGGTGATGATCCGATCGAGCACCGGCCCACTGGCTGCGACCCAGCCGATCCGCAGCCCGCCGCCGACCGTCTTCGAGAGCGAGTCGATGTAGACGACGTGGGCGGGCGCCTCCGAGCGCAGCGAGCGCAGCTCCTCGCCGGCGAACCGCAGGTCGCCGTAGACGCTGTCCTCGAGCACGAAGAACCCGTGGCGCCGCGCGAGGTCGAGCAGCCGCCGTCGGCGCGCCGGAACGAGGTCCCGGCCGGTGGGGTTGTGCAGGCGCGACTGCACCGCCAGCGCCTTGATCTCCTGCCGGGCGACCAGGGCGGCAAGCGCGTCGACGTCGAGCCCATCGTCGTCGACCGGCACCGCGACGATGCGGGCGCCCGTCTCCTCCACCGCTCGGATCACCGAAGGGAAGCTCGGGTCCTCGCAGGCCACGACGTCGCCCGGGCGCAGGATCGCCCGGCAGGCGAGCGTCAGCCCCTGGGCCGCGCCGTTCGTGATCACGATGTCGTTCGGGTCCTCGGGGGCGCCGCGAGCCGCGCTCAGCGAGGCGATCTGCTCGGCCAGGTCGGGCAGCCCCTGCACGTCGGAGTACTGGAGCGCGCGCTCCGACTCGGAGCGCAGCGTTGCGTCGATTGCCTCGCTGATCTCCTCGACGGGGAACAGGCGCGCCGAGGGGTAGCCGACCGACAGCGGGATCAGCTCCTCGCTGGTCGCATGGCGGTGCATGTCGGCGAGGACACGGTCGCCGTAGCTCAGGTTCGACTCCGGGAGCGCGTAGCGCTGCCAGGCGATCGAGTCGGGCACCGTCCGCGCCGGCGCGGTCGCTGCCTCGCGAACGAAGGTGCCGCGGCCGACGTGGGCGCTGACCAGGCCCAGCTCGCGCAGCCGGCGATAGGCGCGGACCGCAGTCAGGTGGTTGATGTCGGCGAGCTCGGCCAGCTCGCGGGTCGGCGGGAGCTTCTCACCCGGCCCGAGCTCACCGCGCTCGATCGCGGCGGCGATCGCGTCGACGAGCTGCTGGGTCAGCGAGCGCTCGCCGTCGCGGTCGAGATCGGACAATTCATCTTTGTATGACATTGAATCCTCGGTCAATGCTTTGTATCGTCGTACATACGCCATACCCACTGCGCCACTGTCAGTAACTCTAGTCCATCAGGGGGCACAATGTCAATCACATCCAGCGATACACGTCATACATTTGCGGGCAACGCGACGGAGCCGCTGCTGATCCGCGAGGCGACGGAGCACGACCGCGCCGCCCTCCTCCGGCTCGCGCAGCGCGACACCGAGCAGATCCCCGCGGGCCGGATGCTCGTCGCCGAGACGGGCGGAGAGCTGCGCGCCGCGGTCGAGATCGAGAGCGGGCATGCGATCGCGGACCCGTTCAGACACACGGCCGACCTGGTCGGGCTGCTCCGCGCGCGCGCCAGGCAGTTGAGCACCGCGCACCGCGGGCCGCTGCGGCTCGTCGCGCGGACGGCGACGCCCCCCGCTCGGCACCGAGGCGTCGAGCACGCGGCGGCCTGATACCCCGGATCCGATCCCGGCGCCGGCGCCCTTGCGCCGGCGCCGCCGCGGGGGGATACTCGGCACGTGCGTCGTCTCGGTCTCCTGCTCGCGTGGACGGCCTCGGCGCTGATCGCGATCCCGGGCACCGCCGCGGCCTGGCACTACACGTTCCAGGACTTCTTCGACATCGAGGGCAGCGCCTTCAGCTCCGGTCGCGCGACGGCCGAGAAGTGCGGGCCCGGTGGCAAGCTGGGCACCTACAAGTACCGCTCGTTCACCCAGGGGACCGGCGGCGAGACCGAGCTCGCGTTCGAGGTGCTCGCCAAGCTCTCGGTACGCGAGAGGTTCAAGCGCCTGCAGGACGTGGAGGTCAGCTACGAGGCCTCGCCGAACATCCCGCCGGACATCGTCGAGCAGACGGCCGCGGCGCTGCTCGACTTCCACGAGACGGTGTTCACGCGCTTTAAGCCCGGCAAGCTCCAGATCCGCCACGGCTCGTTGGTGCTCTTCGGCACCGAGGTCCTCGCCCCCGGCGAGACGTCGACGAAGTTCAAGCCCAAGCCGGGCTGCTGAGGACCCTCGCTAGTCGAGCGGCTGGCGGATGATCGGGCGCCGTGACGCGGCCGCCTCGTCGAGGCGCCGGACCGGCGTCGTGTACGGCGCCTCGCGCAGGATCTGCGGATCGCGCTCGGCCTCGGCGAGGATCCGATCGAAGGCCTCGGCGAGCGCGTCGAGCGACTCGCGGGTCTCGGTCTCGGTCGGCTCGACCATCAGCGCCTCGTCGACGAGCAGCGGGAAGTAGATCGTCGGCGGGTGGAAGCCGTAATCGAGCAACCGCTTGGCCACGTCGAGCGTCTTGATGTCGAGGTCGCGCTTGGCCGGGGCACCGGAGAGGACGAACTCGTGCATGCAGCGGCGCTCGAAGGCCAGCGGCAGGTGCTTGCCCGCACGCCCCTCGCGCAGCCTGGCCAGCAGGTAGTTGGCGTTCAGGACCGCAGTCTCGGAGGCCTCGCGGAGCCCGTCGCCGCCAAGGCTGGCGATGTAGGCGTAGGTGCGCACGAAGACGCCGAAGTTCCCCTGGAAGCCGCGCAGCCGACCGATCGACTTCGGCTGGTCGTCGACGAGCGCGTAGCTTGGCCCCGCGCCGTTGGAGCTCTCGCGCCGAACGACCCTCGGCACCGGCAGGAACGGGGCGATCCGTTCCGAGACCGCGATCGGGCCGGCCCCCGGCCCGCCGCCGCCGTGCGGCTGGCTGAACGACTTGTGGAGGTTGAGGTGGACGATGTCGAAGCCCATGTCGCCGGGCCTCGTCCAGCCCATGATCGCGTTCAGGTTGGCGCCGTCGTAGTAAAGGGTGCCGCCGACGCCGTGGACGATCCCCGCGATCTCGTCGATGTTCTCGTCGAACAGCCCGAGCGTGTTCGGGTTGGTCAGCATCAGCGAGGCGACGTCCTCGGACGCCTTCTCCCGCAGGTCGTCGAGATCGACCCCGCCGCGCCCGTCGGTGGCGACCTTGACCACCTCGTAGCCGGCCATCGTCACGGTCGCCGGATTGGTGCCGTGCGCCGTGTCGGGCGTGAGCACCTTGTGCCGGTGCTCGCCGGCGTCCTCGTGGTAGGCCCTGGTCAGCAGGAGGCCGGCGAGCTCGCCGTGCGAGCCCGCGGAGGGCTGCAGAGAGACGTGCGGAAGGCCGCACAGCTCCGCCAGCGCCCGCTCGAGCCGCCACATCAGCTCGAGCGCCCCCTGGGCGCGCTTCGGATCCTGGGCCGGGTGCAGCCGGGCGTGCCCCGGCAGCGCCGCGACTCGCTCGTTGAGCCGCGGGTTGTGCTTCATCGTGCAGGAGCCGAGCGGGTACGGGCCGGTGTCGAGGTCGAAGTTGCGCCGCGAGAGCCGGTTGTAATGACGCACGATCTCCGGTTCGGAGACCTCGGGCAGGGCGGGGCCCTCGGCGCGGAGCAGGCGCTCGGGAATCAGCTCGGAGAGCGGCGTCTCGTCGAAGCCGGCGGCGTCGGTGGGAGGCAGAACGGCGGCGCGCCGGCCATCGACGGAGCGCTCGTAGATCGTGACCGCGGCCTCGCGCTGCTGCGGGGTCGGGGTGTCAGCGTTCACTGGCGGTGAGGGGGACGGTTCGGGCGTCATCGAGCGGCCTCCTCGGCGACCTGGGGCTTTGTCTCGCTATCCGAGACAAAGGACCGGGTCGCCGCCGGAATCGCTTGGGCGAGGGCATCCGCGAGCTGGTCGATGTCGTCGCGGCTGCGCCGCTCCGTAATCGCCACCAGCAGCCCGTCTTGGTACTCGGGATACTCGCGACCGAGCGGATAGCCCGCGGCGATCCCCTCCTCGCTGACCCGGTCGACCACCTCGGCCACGGGCGCATCCAGGCGTAGCGCGAACTCCCGCGCCACCGGCGCCTCGTGCAAGAGCTCGATCCCGTCGACGGCGGCGAGGCGCTTTCGCGCGTAGGCGGTGCGCCGGACGAGCAGCTCGCCGAGCTCGACGATGCCGTCGCGGCCCAGCCAGGCCAGGTAGATCGTGCCGGCGAGCGCATTCAGGGCCTGTGAGGTGCAGATGTTGTGGGTCGCCTTCTCGCGCCGGATGTGCTGCTCTCGGGTCTGCAGTGCGAGGACGAAGCCGCGCCGGCCGTCGACATCGGTGGTCTCGCCGGCGATCCGGCCGGGCATCCGGCGCAGGTGGTCCTCGGTCGCGGCGAAGAAGCCGAACGACGGACCGCCGAAGTCGAGCCGGTTGCCCAACGGCTGGCCCTCGCCCACTGCGATGTCCACCCCGCACTCGCCCGGCGGGCGCAGGACCCCGAGCGTGATCGGGTCGACGGAGGCGACGCAGAGGGCACCCGACTCGTGCGCGGCGGCAGCGATCGCGTCAAGGTCCTCCACGGCGCCGAGGAAGTTGGGGTTCTGGACGAAGACGGCGGCGACGTCGGTGTCGATGTAGTTCTCGAACTCGCGCGGATCCGTGAGCCCGTCGCGCAGTCCGACCTCGACGACCTTGGCGCCGAAGCCCCGCGCGTAGGTCTCGAGCGTCGCGCGCGCGTGCGGATGCAGGCCCCGCGAGACGACCAGCCGCGGTCGCTCGCGCTTGGCGGCCCCGAGCGCCAGGTAGGCCGCCGACGCCACCGACGAGGGGCCCTCGTACATCGACGCGTTCGCGACCGGGAGCGCGGTCAGCTCGGAGATCGCGGTCTGGAACTCGAACATCACCTGCAGCCCGCCCTGGGAGACCTCGGCCTGATACGGCGTGTACGGGGTCAGGAACTCCGAGCGCGAGACGATCGCGTCGACCAGCGCCGGGACGTAGTGGTCGTACATCCCGGCGCCGATGAAGCAGGTCTCCGCGTCCGCGTCGGCGTTGCGGGCCGCGAGCGCGGCGAGCTGGTCGAAGACCTCGGTCTCCGAGCGCCCGTCCGGGAGCTCCAGCGGACGCTCGAGCCGCAGCTTCTCGGGGATGTCGGCGAAGAGCTCCTCGGTGGAGGCGACGCCGATCGCTGCGAGCATCGCCGCGCGGTCGGCGTCGGTGGCTGAGGTGTAGCGGCTCACGGGGATTGATGCTAGAGGGGTGCAAGGCGCCACTTTCGGGCGCCCCTCGCAGAAATCGCTACCCGATGCGCCGCTCGGCGAACCGGCACCCGGCCGGTCGTCGCGCGGCGCGGCGTGCGATCAGCCGCTCGCCAGCAGCTCGCGATAGGCCGCGACGTCGAGCAGCTGCTCGACCTCATCGGGATCGGACAGCCGCACCCGCACCAGCCACCCCTCGCCGTAGGGGTCCTCGTTGATCCGCTCCGGGCTGTCGGAGAGCGCCTCGTTGACCGCGACCACCTCGCCCGACAGGGGCGCGTAGACGTCGGAGACGGCCTTCACCGACTCGATCTCGGCGTAGGGCTGGTCCTTCGAGACCTCGGAGCCGACCTCGGGAGGCTCGAAGAAGACGATCTCGCCGAGCGCATCCTGCGCGTACCACGTGACCCCGAAGGTGCCCTCGTCCCCCTCGATCCGCGCCCAGTCGTGCTCGGGGTGGTACTTGAGGTCTTCGGGGTAGGTCTCCTCGGGCAAACTGGACCTCCTCTCCTGGTCACTCCGGCGACGCGCAACTCTATCCCGCGTCACGGTACGGCGTTAGGCGTTGCGCCATGCCTCCGGGGCGTGCCCGTCTCGGACGGTGGCTGGAGGGATGACGACGGGGCGGCCGAAGCCGCCCCGTCGACAACGCGTTGTGAGTCCGATTCGCTACGGAGTCGGAATCCCGGTCATGTTGATCGCCGCGTCGTCCTTGATCACAGTGCCGTTAAGCGTGGCACAGTGAGCGTCGCGGTATGGGCCCCGGCGGCGACGTTGTTTGCGGAGCCAAGTACGGTCAGGCTGGCCTCGTTGTCCGTGCCGATGTCGTCGAACGTGGTCTCGTAACCGAGGCTGATCAAGTCGCCGTCGAGCCGTAGCGTGCACTGGGCGCGCTGCGTCGGCTTGGGCACCCTCAAGCTCCACGGTGCCGGCAACCAAGACCTGGCTCGGTCCCGTCGTCGTGATCTGCCCGGTGACGACGTCCGTACCGCCGCCGATGTTGACCACAGCCGCGTCTTGAGCCGCGCCGGAGGTCGACCGCACATCCCCCAGCGGCTTACCGCCGAGGTTGGTCGCGTTCGTCGCGTTCGTCGCGTTCGTCGCGTTGTCGGCGAGGTTGACATGCGAACCGGAGACGTTCTTTCGAAGCTGCTTCTTGGCCTGCTTCTTGGCGATCTGCTTCACCTTCGACTTGGTGACCGCCCTGTTGAGCGCGTCGGTCCCGGCGACGGCCGAGCCGGCGAGCGCGAACGAGAGCGCAACGCAGGCGACCACCATCGCCGGCGACGGCCCCGACAGCCTGAGACTTCTCATCCGTTCCCTCCAGTCGTTTCGCGAGGCATCCCTGCTTCCTGCCGCACCGACCCCCGCGAGATTCAGTAGTTCCGCCCCACCCTCTCCGACCGCGCCTCGATGTCAAGTCCTCGCCGCCGGCAAGCGACAGCAGCGGGCGCTTCTCGACCCGCGCGGCGCGCCGCTTGCCGCGCACGTCGATCTCGAGCTCGGTGCCGGGCTCGGCGAGGTCGCGGCGGACGTAGGCCATGCCGATCCCCTGCTCGAGGGACGGCGAGAAGGTCCCGCTCGTGACCAGGCCCGCCGGCTCGCCGTCGGCGAGCACGGGGTTGCCCTGCCGCGGGACGCCGCGCTCGGTGAGCACGAACGGCGCCAACCGCTCGGGCGTTCCGTCGGCGCGCGCCCGCGCCACGGCGTCCGAGCCGATGAACCCGGTCTCCTCCACACAGCACCAGCCGAGCCCGGCCTCGATCGGGTTGCGCTCCACCGAGAGGTCGTTGCCGTAGAGGTGGAAGCAGGCCTCGAGTCGCAGCGTGTCGCGGGCGCCGAGCCCGGCGGGGGTCGCCCCGGCCTCGAGCAGCGCGCTCCAGAGCGCCTCGGCGCCGGCGGGATCGATCAGCACCTCCACCCCGTCCTCGCCCGTGTAGCCGGTTCCGCAGACCAGCGCCTCGCCGCCACCGATCGCCTCCGGCACCGTCAGGGTCGCGGTCCGCATCCGCCGCGGCAGCTCGCCCTCGAGCACTCCGGCGACGATCCCACGCGCCGTCGGTCCCTGGACCGCCAGCATCGCGTAGTCGTCGAGACGATCGCGCACCTCGGCCTCGAAGGGGGGCGCGTGCTCGCGAAACCAGGCCAGGTCGCGATCGTGGTTGGCGGCGTTGGTGACCGTCAGGTAGCGATCGTCGCCGAGCCGGTAGGTGAACAGGTCGTCGAGCACCCCGCCGTCCTCGCGGCAGAGGACCGAGTACTGCGCGCCGCCGACGTCGATCGCCGCGACGTCGTTGGAGAGCAGTCGCTGGAGTAGGTCGAGGGCTCCCGGCCCCCGGGTCGCGATCTGGCCCATGTGCGAGACGTCGAAGACCCCGCAGGCGCTGCGGACCGCGAGGTGCTCGGGGCGCACGCCCTCATAGGACACCGGCATCTGCCAGCCGGCGAACGGCACCATGCGCGCGCCGGCGGCGAGGTGGGCCTCGTACAGGGGTGTCCGCCTGCTGACCGCGGTCGACTCCACCGCGCTGAGGCTATACCCACACCCTGCGGCTCAGCCGATCGCGCTGCCGCCGAACAGGCAGACGTTGCCGTCGCCGTAGACGCCGTTGCCGCCGGCGAGGTTGCCGTTCTTGATGGCGACGGCGAAGCTGCCGGTGAGGCCGGTGCCGTCGGGCGCCATGGCCCGCCAGCCGTCGCCGTCACCCTCGAACGCCGCGCCCGCGCCGGTGACCGTCTCGGTCGCGAGCTCGCGATCCTCCTCGGGCGTGTCCGGGTTGAGGAAGTCCGTAGCCGCGGCGCCCCCCTGCTTGCGATCGCCACCGGACGCGTCGAAGATCGCACCCGCCTCGGTGCTCTCGATGTAGATCTCGCCGAACAGCCGGTCGGCCGCGGTGTCGCGGAAGCACTTGGCGTACACGGAGAGGGCGCCCTTCGTCGCCAGTGCGATCCTCGGCGCGGCCGCCTGCGCGGCGTCCTCGCTCGGACCGTCGGTCGCGCCGACGCGCTCGATCCCGACGCCGAACGGCGTCACGGTCTGCACCGTCCTGGCCTCCGGCACCGCCTCGAGCCTGTCCTCGAGGATCTGCTTGCCCTTCAGCGCGTCCCTCTGAACGTCGGATCCGCGTAGTGAGTGGCCCTTGATGTGCTTCGAGCGCACCGCCTCGCGCTTGATGTCACCCGAGGTCACGGTGTTCTGCCCAGGAAGCGCGGCCGCGGCGCCCGTCATCGCGGCGACGAGCGCCACGAGGGCGACGACCAGCGCCGGTGAGGGCCGCGCGACCCTGGCCTTCTTCATTCGAGCCGAGAACCGCACGCCGAGGCGGGAGTTGCGCTCCCGGGCGACTCAGCTGCCGCGCAGGAACGGCGGCACGTCGATTTCGTCATCGGAGACCGTCAGCTCACGGCGCTCACGGTCGCCCAGCCCCTCGACCTGACGGCGGCGGCTGCGCTCGCGAACCCGCATCGGGCTGCGGGCCATGGTCTCGAAGCCCTCGAAGCCCGTCGCGATCACGGTCACCCGCACCTCGTCGCCGACGCTGCCGTCGATCACCGTGCCGAAGATGATGTTGGCGCCCTTGTCGGCCGTCGAGACGACGATGTCGGCGGCCTCGTTGACCTCGAACAGGTTGAGGTCGTCGGAGCCGGTGAAGTTGAGCAGCATCCCGGTCGCGCCCTCGATGGACTCCTCCATCAGCGGCGAGGAGATCGCCATCTTGGCCGCCTCCGCCGCGCGGTTCTCGCCCGAGGCGGTGCCGACGCCCATCATCGCCGAGCCAGCGTCGGACATCACCGTGCGCACGTCGGCAAAGTCGAGGTTGATCTGGCCCGGCGTCGTGATCAGGTCGGTGATCCCCTGCACGCCTTGGCGCAGGATGTCGTCGGCCATCCGGAACGCCTCCTGCACGGAGGTACGCCGCTCGACCACCTCGAGCAGCTTCTGGTTCGGAACGATGATCAGCGTGTCGCACTTGGCGCGCAGCTTGTCGATGCCGTCGAGCGCCTGCTGCATGCGGCGATGACCCTCGAACTCGAACGGCTTCGTCACGACTCCGACGGTCAGCGCGCCGATCTCCTCCTTGGCGATCTCGGCGATCACCGGCGCGGCGCCCGTCCCGGTCCCACCGCCCTCGCCGGCGGTGACGAAGACCATGTCGGCGCCCTTGAGCGCCTCCTTGATGTCGTCGCGCGACTCCGCGGCGGCGCCGGCGCCCACGTCGGGGTTGGCACCCGCGCCGAGCCCGTGCGTGAGCTGGTGACCGACCGCGAGCTTGATGTCCGCCTCGCACGCCTGCAGCGCCTGGACGTCGGTGTTGACGGCGATGAACTCGACGCCTTTGAGCCCGGCGTCGACCATGCGGCTGACCGCGTTGGTGCCGCCACCGCCGGCGCCGACCACCTTGATCACCGCGAGATAGGACGACTCGACCATCTTCTCCCGTTCCTGAGTTGACCGTTCGCGTTTACGTCCGAGACTGAAGCAAGACTTGAGTGTTTTCCGCTCTTTGCAGCCTAGACGTCAAGGCGACGGTAGGGCATCCGGGCTTTGCTGTCAATCGAGCCCCCGAATCCCGGCATGGAATCATGCATCCGCCAGACCCTCGATCACTGATCGAGGGTTGACATAGATCCTAAAGTCTCGACCTAGACTGGAGGCTCGGCCGATTGCAGGGAGTTCGCCGCCCCGCCCGCGGCCGGGCGCTCGGGCACCCGCACGTCTACGTAGCTGAGCGCGTCGAGCTTCGGGTCCGCGAGCACCGCTGCGGCGGCGGCCCACTTCTCGTGCGCCCCGGAACCGGTGCCGAAGCGCACCGGGATGTCACCGCGAAGGGTGATCTCGACCCCGTAGTCGTCCGTGTAGTCGATCCCCTCGATCAGCGGCCGGAGGGGCTCGGGGATCGCGCCGACCACCAGCGCCTGCTCCAGCGGCTCTCCGCCGAGGGTGCCCTCGGCCGGCACCTGATCCACCTCGAGCACCGGCAGCTCGTCCTCGGCGACCGGTACGCCGGTGAGCAGGGTCCCGTCGGCGGCGACCGGCACCTCGTGGCCGCCACCGCGCACGAGCATCCGCGGCGGGCGCTCGGCGACCTCGATCCGCATCCCGTGCGGGAAGTTCGGGTCGATGCTCAGCGACTCGATCGTCGGGTACGCGGAGGCGATCTGCTCGATCCGGTCCTCATCTACGTGCAGCGTCGTCATCCGCTTCGCGGCCGCGGTCAGCTCGGCGACGATCTGCTCGCGCTCGCCGGCAGTCACCCCGACGACGTCGACGTCGTCGACCGCGACCAGCGACGAGTCGCGCAGCCAGAACAGGTATCCGCCGCCGAGGACGACGAGCAGCACGGCGAGGACCAGCAGGCGTGTACGCCAGGACCGCGGCGTGCGCCGGCGGCGGCCGCCCGGCCGCCGGCGGCGAAGCGAGAACCGCCGCGGCGCGCGCCGGCGCCGCGTCGTCGTCCGCCGCGTCGGTCGCCTGCTCGGCGGGCGCCCGGGCGGACGCGAGGAGCGCCGTGCGGGTCGGGCCGCGGAAGCCGAGGACCGGCGTTTTCCGGCAGCGGTAGCGGCCCGGGATCGGCTCATCGGGACGTGATTCGCCGTCAGAGCGTCCAGCCCTGCGGCCAATCGACCTCGCCGAGCACCTGAACCTCCGGCTCGAGCTCGATGCCGAAGCGCTCGTGCACGCGCCGGCGGCCCTGGGCCATCACCCGGAGCACGTCCGTGGTGGTGGCCGTGCCGGTGTTCTCGACGAAGTTCGCGTGCTTTGGTGAGAACCTGGCGCCCCCGACCGTCAGCCCCTGGCAACCGGCGGCCTCGAGGAGCTGGCCCGCCGTGCGCCCCTCCGCGCGCGCGTCGTCGGGGTTCTTGAACGTCGACCCGAAGGTCTTGATCCCGGAGGGCTGAGCCTCGCGGCGCTGCTCCCGCATCTCTGCCAGGATCGCCTTGACCGCCGCGGGCTCGGCCTCCGCGAGAGCGAAGCCGGCACGCGAGACGACCTCGCCCGGGCGCAGGTTCGAGCTGCGGTAGGCGAACCCGAGCTCCCCGGGGTCCCTGCGCTCGGCGCCGCCGGCGGTGCAGACGTCCACCCACTCGAGCACCCGTGCCAGCTCGCCGCCGTAGGCGTTGGCGTTCATCCGCACGGCGCCCCCGACGGTGCCGGGGATGTTGATCCCGAACTCGAGCCCGCCCAGCCCCCAGCCGGCGGCCTTGGCCGCGGCCGACGGCAGGCGGGCGCCGCCGCCGAGTACCAGTTGGTGGCCGTCGCGCTCGATCTCGGCCAGCTCCCCGGCGAGCTTCAGGACGAGGCCGCGAACGCCGGCGTCGGCGACCAGCAGGTTCGAGCCCGAGCCGACCACCTCGACCGCGAGCGCCTCGGCGGCCGCCCAGGCGAGCACCTCGATCAGCTCGCGCTCGGACCCCGGCCGCGCGAACAGCTCCGCGTCGCCCCCGGCGCGAACCGTGGTCAGTCGCGCCAGCGGATAGTCGCGCTCGACTCCCGGTGGCAGGCTCACGGCTGCTCCACCAATGCGTCCGCAAGCTCGTAAACATCTCCCGCGCCGATCGTCACCAGCAGGTCGCCGTCGCGCAGGTGTCCGCGCAGGCGCCCCAGCGCCGTTTCCGTGTCGCGCAGCCACCAGACCGGCCGCCCGCCGGAGCGGTCGGCGGCCGCGCGGGCGACGTCCAGACCGCTGACGCCGGCGAGCTCGCCCACCGGCTGCTCGCGGGCCGCGTAGACATCGAGCACCCCAACGGCGTCCGCGGCGGCGAGCGCGGCGCCGAAGCGGCCCGCGAGCGCCTTCGTGCGGGAGTACAGGTGCGGCTGGAAGACGGCGATCAGCCGCCGCGGCGCGAGCTCGCGAAGCGCCGCGAGCGTCGCCGCGACCTCGCTGGGGTGGTGGGCGTAGTCGTCGTAGATTTCGGCCCCGTCGCTGCGGCCCTTGCGCTGCTGCCGACGCAGCATCCCGGGGAATCCCTCGAGCCGCGGAGCGAGTTCCTCGGGACTTCCGAATCCGGCGAGCCCGGCGGCGGCGAGGGCCGCGCGGGCGTTGAGGACGTTGTGGACGCCCGGAACCCCCAGGCGCAGGGGCGGACCCGGCCGGTCGGCGTCGAAGCGCACGGTTCGCTGCCCGGCCGGGATCGAATCGAGCGCCGGGTCGGCGCGCAGGACGAGGCCCGAGGCGGGCTCGGCGAAGCGCCGGAACGCCTCGGTCAGCTCCGCGCGCGAGGACCAGTGCGAATGATGGTCGAGCTCGACGTTCGTGATCACCGCGATCTCGGGCTCGAGCTCGAGGAAGCTCGCGTCGGATTCGTCAGCTTCCGCGATCACCCACTCGGCGTCGGGGTCCCATGCCGCGTTGGCGGACTGGCCGCCGGGCCCGAGCCCGGGCAACTCACCGCCGATGAAGAACGCGCTCCGGCCGACCGCGAGCCAGGCCAGCATGCCGGCGGTGGTCGTCTTCCCGTGCGCGCCGGCGACGGCCAGCAGGCGCTTTTCGGAGCAGAGCTCGGCGAGCAGCTCCCCGCGGTGGATCACCCGCTGCCGCCTGGCCCGCGCCCGCGCGAGCTCGGGGTTGGTCTCCGCGACCGCCGTCGACACGACCACCTCGGCGTCTTCGGGGACGCGCGCCGGATCGTGTCCGACCCGAGCGTCGATCCCGGCGGCCAGCAGGCGGCGAAGATAGGAGCTCTCGGCACGGTCGCTGCCGGTCACCCGCGCCCCGAGCCGGTCGCAGACGAGCGCCAGGCCGCTCATCCCCGCCCCGCCGATGGCGATGAAGTGGAGCTTTCGATCGGCCCACGCGGAAGCGCTCATGACCCGGCAGCTTCGCGGATCGCGTCCAAGACCTCGGCCGCGACGCGCTGCGCGGCGTCGGGGCGAGCACGGGCTCTGGCCGCGCGCGCCATCTCACGCAACCGCTCGTCGTCGGCGAGCAGCTCGCCGGCCAGCCGCCGCAGCCGCGCCGGGTCGAGCTCGGAGTCCTCGACCACGACGGCGGCACCCGCGTCCGCCATCCAGGCGGCGTTCGCGTGCTGGTGGCGACTCGCTGCGTGTGGATAGGGAACGAGGATCGCGGGCCGGCCGGCGGCGGCGATCTCGAAGATCGATCCGCCCGCGCGGGCGAGCACCAGGTCGGACGCGGCGAGCGCGTCGGCGAGGTCGGGCTCGTATGCGAGCAGGGTGTAGCGGGCCGCGTCCCCGCCCGCGGCGAGCCGCTCGCGCGCCTCGTCGTAGTCGCGGGTCCCAGAGATGTGAAGGACGTGAAAGGCCCGATCGGCCGCCGCGGCCCCGGCGAAGGCCTCGAGCGCGCAGCGGTTTATCGAGCGCGCGCCCTGGCTGCCGCCGAACACCAGCAGGCAGCGGCCGGAGGCGGCGATGCCGAACCGCTCGCGCGCCCGGTCGCGGTCCGCCGCCCCGATCGCGGCCGGCACCGGGCGGCCGGTCACCAGGTAGCGCTCGCCCTCGCGGCCGGGGATCGGGAACGCGAGACAGATCCGCCGCGCCCGCCGGGCGAGCAGCCGGTTGGTGAGCCCCAGGTGGCGGTCCGCCTCGGTCAGGACCAGCGGCATCCCGAGCGAGAGCGCCGCGAGCCCGGCCGGCCCGGCCACGTATCCGCCGCCGCCGAGGACTGCCTGCGCCCCGCGATCGCGGAGCGCCCGCCGCGCCGCAGGGACCGCCGCAGCCGCCAACCGCAGCGAACCCACCGCGCGCACCGGGTTGCCGCGATCGAGGCCGCGCAGACGCAGGAGGTCGATCTCGTAGCCCGCCGCCGGCACCAGCTCGGCCTCCGCGCGATCGTCCGCCCCGAGGAACGAGACCTCGGCGCTCTCAGCCCGGAGCGCGTCGGCGACGGCCAGCGCTGGTACGACGTGGCCCGCGGTTCCCCCCGCGGCTATGACCACCCTGGGCGCCATCGACGACGCGGAGTCTCGCACCGCCACTCGACGGCCTCGTCGCCGAGCCGACGCTGCCGCCACGCGCGATGTTCAGCAACAGGCCGACGGCGGCCAGCATGATCATCATGCTCGCGTTGCCGTAGGAGACCAGGGGCAGCGGTACGCCCGTCAGTGGCGCCATCCCGAAGACGGCGAGCAGGTTCACGAGCGCCTGGACGAGGACCAGCGAGGTGAGCCCGGCCGCGAGCAGCTTGCCGTAGCGGTCGCGCGCGTTCTGGGCGATCTTCAGCCCCGCGTACGCGAACATCCCGTAGAGGCCGATCAGCGCCGCGATGCCGAGCATCCCGAGCTCCTCGCCGATCACCGCCGCGATCATGTCGGTATGGGCCTCCGGCAGGTAGAAGGCCTTCTGCAGGCTCTCCCCCAGGCCGACCCCGAACAGGCCGCCCGAGCCGAGCGCGATCTTGGCCTGCGTCAGCTGGAACCCGGCCCCGCCCGGGTCCCCGCCCGGGTCGAGGAACGTCGTCAGGCGCGAGACCCTGTAGGGCTCGACCGCGACCGCGAGCAGCATTGCCGCGCCGGCGCCGGCCGCCAGCAGGCCGATGTCGCGGACCCTGACGCCCGCGGCGAGCATCAGCGCGGCGATCGCCATGCAGATGACGAGAGCCGTGCCGAGGTCCCCGACGGCGACGAGCAGCACGCCGCCTCCGGCGACGCCGAGCAGGGGCGCCAGCGGCCCGATGCCTCCGCTGAGCATCCGGGGCTGCGTCGCCAGCAGCTGCGCGCCGAACAGGATCAGCGCGATCTTCATGACCTCCGACGGCTGGATCTGAAGCGGACCGGCCGCGATCCACGCCCGCGACCCGTTCACCTCCGTCCCGATCCCCGGGACCAGGACGGCGAAACAGAGGAAGAAGGCGCCGCCCAGCACGAGCGGCGTCAGCGGTCGCAGGAGCTTCACGCCGCGCGTCGAGAGCAGGTGCATGACGAGCAGCCCGAGGGCCCCGAAGAGCGCGGTGCGCTTGAGGTAGTAGGCCCCGTCGCCCGCTTCGCCGAGCAGCGAGGTGGTCGAGCTCGCGCTGAACACCATCACGACGCCGAAGGCGAGCAGGCACAGCGTCGCGGTCAGCAGCAGCGAGTACTCGAGCGAGTTCGTTCCCCTGGCGCGCGGGCTCATCGCAGCCCCTCGACCAGCTCGCGG
Source organism: uncultured Solirubrobacterales bacterium (assembly GCA_963729075.1). Taxonomy (GTDB): domain Bacteria; phylum Actinomycetota; class Thermoleophilia; order Solirubrobacterales; family 70-9; genus WHSW01. The sequence goes on from CAVSMU010000010.1 coordinate 462,608, forward strand.
AAGTGCTCGCCGCGCGCCTCGAAGTCGGGATACGCGTCGAAGCTCGCGCATGCGGGCGCCAGCAGTACGACCTCGCCGGGCTCGGCCGCTGCCGCGGCGGCCGCGACGGCGGCGGCGAGGTCGTCGCAGCGCCGGTGCGCGACGCCGGCGGCCCAGGCCGGCTCGAGATCCCGTTCGAGCGCACCCGCCGCCTCGCCGACCAGATAGCAACCGCGGCAGCGCTCGGTGACCGGCGCCGCCAGCTCGGCGAAGCCTCCTCCCTTGAGCGACCCGCCGAGGATTGCGTGGACGCCGCCCTCGAAGGAGCGCAGCGCGGCGCTCGCCGCCGCCACGTTGGTCGCCTTCGAGTCGTTGACATAGAGGACGCCGTCGATCTCCGCGACGCGCTCGAGCCGGTGGGGGACCCCGGTGAAGCTCCGCAGGCCCGCCGCCATCGCGTCCCGCTCGATCCCCATCACCAACGCGGCGGCCGCCGCCGCGGCCGCGTTCTCGGCGTTGTGCGGACCGATCAACGCCAGCTCGCTCGTTCGCAGCAGCGGTTCGCCACGGAGCTCCAGGACCCCGCCGTCGACGATCACCTGGCAGTCGGGGCTCGCGCCGGGCTCGCGGCAAAACGCCACCCGGCGCCCGCGCCCGCCGAGGTCCACCCCCCGCAGCGCGGCCTCGGACCCGTTGTAGATGGCGATGTCGTCGGTGCCCTGGTGGGCGAAGATGCGCAGCTTCGCCGCCAGGTACGCGTCGAAGCCGCGGTGGCGATCGAGGTGGTCGGGCGCGACGTTCAGGAGCAGCGCGCACTCGGGCGCGAACGCGTCGGCGTCCTCGAGCTGAAAGCTCGACGCCTCGCAGACGATCGTCGCGTCCGCGTCCACCTCTCCGACCAGCGATGCGAGGGGGGTGCCCACGTTGCCGGCGACCGCGACCGGGGTGTCGGCGTTGCGCCAGACGTGACCGAGCAGCTCGGTCACGGTCGTCTTGCCGTTGGTGCCGGTCACGGCTACGAAGCGATTCGGGAGCAGGCGCCAGGCGAGCTCGAGCTCACCGATGATCGGCAGGCCCCGATCCCGCGCCCGGGCGATCGCCGGGGCATTCGCGGGAACGCCGGGGCTCTTGACCACGCAGCGCGCACGCCCGACCAACTCCGATCCATCCCCATCCAGGGTCACTTCGACGCCCACCCCCCGAAGCCCTTCCGCGCCGTCAGGGCTCGCGGAGTCGACGCCGATCACCTGCTCGCCGCGCTCCGCCAGCAATCGTGCCGCGGCCTGGCCCGATCGGGCGAGGCCGACGAGGAGAAACGGGCCGTCCGGAAGGGGCGGGCGGGGCTTTGAGGCGGGCATGCGGATAGTTTCGCCTCGCCCGTCCCCGCTACCTTCTTCGCATGGACGAGCGGGTCAAGAGCGCGTCGGGCAAGACGGGGCGGTTCGTGCTCGAGATCGTGGCCGCGATCGTCGTCGGCGCCGGGGTGCCGCTCTTCTGGATCTGGATCGGCTCGGTGGTCCAGGGCTCACGCGGGGCGCAGGGGGTCGAGGCGAGCACCGCGATCGTCCTCGTCCTCGGGATCCTGATCAGCTACACGGTGATCCTGATCGTCGCCGGCGCGATCCAGGGCCGCAACCAGGCCTCGCGGCCGCCGACCCGCTATCCATGGAATCGCAGCATGCGCGACGCGCCCTACCGGCCCGGCGAGGGCAAGCTCAGCCCGGTCGAGGCCGTTTTCGTCGGCACGGCGATCGTCGCCTCGGTCGCGATGCTGGTCTGGTTCTTCGCCTTCGCGGGCAACCCGCTGCCGGGCTAGCGGTCGAGGCGGGTGTTCGAGGCAATCCACTCCGACCGCGCCTACACCGATCCCGCCGCGATCTGGGCGCTCTGGGCGGACCCCGGGCGCTGGCCGGACTGGAATGAGCAGATCGACCACGCCGAGGTCGACGGCCCGCTGGACGTCGGGACGGAGGTGCGGGTCAAGTTTCGCCGCGGCGGGACCGTGCGCTTCAACGTGACCGAGCTGGAGCCCGAGCGCCTGTTCGTCGACGAGGCGCGCTTCCCCGGCGCCCGCCTCGGCCACGAGCACCGGCTTGCCCCGGGCAAGTCGAGCGTCGAGATCACCCACCGGATCTACCTCGAGGGCCCGTTGTCGGGCTTCTGGTCACTGATGATGGGGCGCAAGCGACTGCGCGAATCCGTGGTCCGCTTCATCGAGCGCGAGCGCGAGCTCGCCGAGCCGAAGGCGCAGCGGCAATCGAAGGGACGCCGCGGCACGAAGCGCGGATAAGCCCCCGCCACCCCCGGACGCGGGAGCAGCATCAAATGTCCGCGGCGTAGCCGCGGACCAGGTGTTCGAGCGAGAGCGGAGGAGGTGGCGGGCAGTTGTTCTGGAGCGGAGGAGGCGGCGGAGTTGTTAGGAGCCGATCGAGTTCTGGTACAGCGTGAAGCCGATCCCGCTGCAGACCGCGGCGATGATCCAGAAGCGGAGCATGATCTTGGTCTCCGACCAGGCGAGCAGCTCGAAGTGGTGGTGGACCGGAGCCATCAGGAGCACCCGGCGGCGGAACATCTTGAAGCTGATCACCTGAATGGCGACCGAGAGCGCCTCGATCACGAAGATCCCGCCGATGATGATCAGGAGCAGCTCGGTCTGGGTCATCACGGCGAGTGCTCCGATCGCCCCGCCGAGGCCGAGCGAGCCGGTGTCGCCCATGAAGATCGAGGCCGGGAAGGAGTTGAACCACAGGAAGCCGACCGACGCGCCGACGAAGCACGCCGAGAGCACCGCCAACCCCTCCTGGCCGCTGGTGATCGTGATCGCGGTGTAGGCGAGCAGCACGATCGCACACGAGCCCGCCGCGAGCCCGTCGAGGCCGTCGGTGAGGTTGACCGCGTTCGAGGCCCCGGCGATCACGAAGTAGACGAAGATCAAATACACCACCGGGCCGACGTAGATCTCGGTGTCGAAGACGCGGGACTCGAGCGCCGGCGCGATCCCGAGCTCGTCGTAGGCCACCCACCAGAGCGCCAGCGCCAGAGCGATCTGGACGAGCAGCTTCCAGCGCGCGGCGAGGCCGAGCGAGCGCCGCTTGGTGATCTTGATGAAGTCGTCGGCGAAGCCGAGCGCCGCGCAGCCGAGCGCGACCCCGAAGACCGCGAGGCTGGCGGTGTCGCGGTCGGAGAGCACGAGATACGGGATCGAGATCGCGAGGAAGAGGATCAGCCCGCCCATCGTCGGCGTCCCCGCCTTCGAGGCGTGTTCCTGGGGGCCCTCCTCGCGGATCTGCTGACCGAACTCCTTGACCCGCAGGTACTCGATGAACTTCGGCCCGAGGAAGATGGTGATCAGCATCGCGGCCATCCCCGCGATCAGCACCTCGCCGCGGTCGATCGCGGTCGAGGCGATGTCGTTGACGAGCTGGGCGGGCGGCGGGATCACGTTCGGTCGCGGTTGCGGGCCCGGGCGACGAACTCGTCGGTGAAGTGCTCGAGGCCGATCGCCCGCGAGCCCTTGACGAGGATCGCGTCGCCCTCCCCGGCCAGCTCCTCCGCGACGGCCACCGCCGCCGCGGGGTCAGGGGCCCACTCGTCGGCGGCGTAGTCGCGGGCGAGCTCGCCGACGCCGACGATCGCGTCGATGCCGAGCGCGCGGGCGTGCGCGCCGGCGTCGCGGTGGTAGCCGGGCGCGCCGGGCCCGAGCTCCGCCATGCCGCCGAGGATCGCGATCCGCCGGCCCGGGACCTCGATCGAGGCGAGATGGTCGAGCGCGGCACGCATCGAGATGGGGTTGGCGTTGTAGCAGTCGTTGACGAGCACCGAGCCTCCGGGGAGCTCGATCAGCTCGCCCCGCAGCCGCGAGAAGGATATGCGCGACGCCCGACGTGCCATTTCCTCGAGCGGCGCTTCGAGCGCCACGCCGATCGCCACGGCGCAGGTCGTGTTGAGCAGGTTGTGTTGCTCCGTGAAGGGCAGGTCGAAGCTCGCCTCGCCGTGGGGCGTGCCGATCATCGCCTCGAGCCCGCGGCCGCGGCGCTCGGAGCGGAGCGCGAACACGTCGCCCCCGGCGCCGAAGGTGATGGTGGTAAGGCGATCGTTGAGGTGCGGCTCGAGCGCCTCCGCATCGGCCGGGATCACGACCCTCCCGTCGAGCGGGAGCCCGCCCAGGAGCTCCGCCTTGGCCGCCGCGATCGCCTCGATCGTCCCCAGAAGCTCCAGGTGCACGGGGCCGACGTTGGTGATCGCGCCCACGTCGGGCTCGGCGATGTCGGAGAGCTCGGCGATCTGTCCGAGCCCGCGCATGGCCATCTCCAGGACCAGCAGCTCGGTCTCCGGCGGCGCCGCGAGCACGGCCAGCGGCAGCCCCACCTCGGTGTTGTAGTTCTCCGGGCTCGCGTGGGTGCGATAGGGCAGGATCGCCCGGCAGATGTCCTTCACCGATGTCTTTCCCGTGGAGCCGGTGATCCCGACCACCGGACAGTCCAGCTCGCGCCGCCACGCGCGCGCGAGCGACTGCAGCGCGGCGCGCGGGTCCGCGGCGGCGTAGATCCAGCCCGGGGGCGCGGCCTCCGCGAGCGCCCGGGCCCTGGCGGGCTCGACCATCACCCCCCAGACGCCGGCTCCGAGTGCCGCCTCGGCATGCTCGCCACCGTCGGCGCGCTCACCCCGCAGGCCGAAGAAGAGCTCCCCCACGGCAGCGTCACGCGAGTCGATCGCGGCGCGCTCGGGTCGTCCGCCCAGGCCCTCGCGAACGATCTCCGCGCCCGCCTCCGCGGCGATCCGCTCGGGAGTGAGCTCGATCATGGCCCGGCGGCGCTCGCCGGTGCCGCCGAGCGGCGGAGCTCCTCGCGGGCGACCTCGCGATCGTCGAACGGGATCTTGCGCCCGCCTTCGAACTCCTGGCCCTGCTCGTGACCCTTGCCGGCAATCACCACCGTGTCGCCCTCGCGCGCCGCGTCGAGCGCGAGCGCGATCGCCGCGCGCCGGTCGGGCTCCACCTCGATCTCGGCCGTTCCCTCCCGCATCCCGGCCCGAATCTCGTCGATGATCGCGACCGGATCCTCGGAACGCGGGTTGTCGGAGGTGACCACGGCGAGATCGGCGAGCCGCGCGGCGATCTCGCCCATCAGCGGTCGCTTGTCCCGGTCGCGGTCGCCGCCACAGCCGAACACGCAGACCAGCCGTCCCGCCGTTATCTGGCGCGCGGAGGCGAGCACGTTCTCGAGTGAATCCGGCGTGTGCGCGTAGTCGACCAGCACCGCGAAGGGCTGGCCCTCCTCGACCGGCTCGAAGCGACCCGGGACCAGGCCGGCGCCCGCCAGCGCCGCGACGGCGTCGTCGAGCGCAATGCCGAGGGCGCCGACGCAGGCGATCGCGCACAGCGCGTTCTCGACGTTAAACCTCCCGGGCAGCGGCAGCGCGACCTCGGCCTCGCCGTCGGGCGCCAGGCAGAGAAAGCGCACACCGGACGCGTCGAAGGCAACCTGGAGGGCGCGGTAGTCGGCGCGCTCGTCGCCGGCGGCCGAGAAGCTCAGCCCGTCGAACTCGACGGCGAGCCGGTCGCCGAACGGGTCGTCGACGTTGAGGACGATCCGCTCGGTGCCACCGCCGGCGAACAGGCGCCGCTTGGCGAGGAAGTAGTCCTCCATGTCGGCGTGGAAGTCCAGGTGGTCCTGGGTCAGGTTGGTAAAAGCGGCGACCGCGAAGCGGATGCCGTCGGTGCGCCGCAGCGCCAGCGCGTGCGAGGAGACCTCCATCGCGCACGCCCGGTCGCCGCCGTCGACCATGCGCCGGAACGTCGCCTGGAGGTCGATCGCCTCGGGGGTCGTGCGCTCGACCTCCTCCTCCGCCCCGCCGACGACCCGCTTCACCGTGCCGAGGAGCCCGGTTTGCACGCCGATGTGCTCGACCATGTGGCGAATCAGGAACGCGGTCGTCGTCTTGCCGTTGGTGCCGGTGATCCCGGCCACGCGCAGCTCGGCGGTGGGATCGCCGTAGAAGCGCACCGCGGCGTGGGCCATCGCCGCGCGCCCGTCGCCGACGATCGCCTGGGTGACCGGGGGCTCGAGCTCGAGCCGCCGCTCGACCACGACGGCCGCGGCGCCCGCCTGCACCGCGAGCGGGGCGAAGTCGTGGCCGTCGGCCACGGTGCCCGGATAGCAGAAGAACAGCGAGCCCGGCTCGACCCGGCGGCTGTCGTAGGCCAGGCCGGTGATCTCGGTGCGCGGATCGCCCGCGATCTCGGTCACGTCGGCGCCGGCGAGCAGCTCACGAAGCTCCATCGCGGGCGATTCTAGGCACCGATCCGGCAGGTCCCTCGCGTCCCGGGCGCGCCTCGGCTTCCGAGCGCGGGCGTGGCCGCCTAGCTCGGGCGGCCCTCGGCGACGGTCTCGTCCGTCGAGAAGTCGAACTCGTCGGTGACCCCGTAGATCCCGCGCACCGTCGTCGACTCGAGCACCTGACGAGGCGCTCATGTCGAACCGACCCTGCTCGGCGACCCGCTCAAGCGCCTCGTCCAGGCTCGCTCGGTCGGGGAGGTCGATGAGCCGAGCCTAGCCCTGGTTGGGCGCGATGCCGAGGTACGGGAGCGCGAAGCGCGCGATTTCGCCGAAGGCGGGCGCGGCGACGGTCCCCCCGTAGTAGTCCCCCTTCGGGTTGTCGACCACGATCGTGACCAGCAGCTGCGGGTTCTCGGCGGGGGCGAAGCCGACGAAGGAGGCGACGAACTCCGTATCGGAATAGACGCCGTCGACGACCTTCTGCGCGGTACCCGTCTTGCCGGCGAGCGTGTAGCCCGGGACGGTGACCGCCGACGCGGTGCCCCCGGCCTCGAGGACGCCCTCGAGCATCTCGCGCAGCTTCTCGGCGTTGGAGCGGCTGATCACGCGCTTGCTCGGCCCGGCGTCGGCCTCCACCCCGTCCTCCTCGAGCACCAGGCGGGGCGTGCGCAGGATGCCGTCCGAGGCGATCGCGGCGTAGCCGGCCGCCATCTGGATCGGCGTGACCGAGAGGCCCTGGCCGATCGGCAGGTTGCCCATCGTGGACCCCGAGTACTCCTGCGGCTCGACCACGATTCCCTGCTCCTCGCCGGGGTACTCGACGCCGGTCGGCCGGCCGAAACCGAACTTGCGCACCCAGTGGTCGAACCGGCCGCCGAACTGCGAGTCGCCGTACTCGTCGTTGAGCGCGAGGCCGACCGTGACCGCGCCGACGTTCGACGACTGGGCGAGGATGTCCGCTACCGAGAGCGTCACGTAGCCGCGCGGGTGCGACTCCTCGATCACCCGGTCGGCGACCTGGATCGTCGGCGGCAGGTCGAACGGGGTCTGCGGGGTGACCACCCCGTCCTCGAGCGCGCCGCCGACCGTGAACGCCTTGAATGTGGAGCCGGGCTCGTAGGTGAACCCGGTCGCCATGTTGCGGAGCTCGTCGTCGGAGGCCGCGTCGGGGTGCTCGGGGTCGAAACCGGGCAGGCTCGCCATCGCCAGCACCTCCGAGGTGCGCGGATCCATGACGATCGCCGTCGCCCCGTCCGGCTGGTACTTCCGCGCGACTCCGGCCAGCACGCGCTCGGTCTCGGCCTGCAGGCTCGCGTCGAGCGTCAGCCGCAGGTCGGCCCCGGTCTGGGCGCCGGCGATCGTGTTGCGCTCGAGCTCGTCGCCGAGCGCATCGCGGACGACCTCGCGCTCGCCGTCGGTCCCGTGGAGCACCTCGTCCTCGGACGCCTCGAGCCCGGTCAGCCCCTGGTTGTCGATCCCGACGGTGCCGATCAGCTGCGAGGCGAGCTCGCCCTGCGGGTAGATCCGCCGGCTGTCGGGCAGCATCCCGATCCCCGGAAGGTCGAGCTCGCGGATCTTCGCCGCCTCGTCGAGGTCCGCCTTGCGCTCGATGTAGGCGAAGCCCGAGTCGCGGTCGGCCAGGCTGCCGAGGATCTCGTTCTCGTCCACGTCGAGCACCTTGGCGAGCTTGTGCGCGGTCGACTTCGGGTCCTCGACCTGGTACGGGGTCGCGAACACGGTCGCCGCGTCCTCGGAGACCGCCAGCTCCTTGCCGGTGCGATCGAGGATCTTCCCGCGCGACCCCGGAACCACGATCGTCTCGACCTGCTGGTTCTGGGCCTCGGCGCTCAGCGAGCCGCCGTTGACGCCCTGGACCCACGCGGCCCGGGCGAACACCAGGACCAGCAGCAGCACGAACGTCGCGAAAAGGAGGCCGACGCGGCGGTCGATCAGGCTCACGGCGCAGCGACGCCCCCGCCGTCGACGGGCGCCTCCGTCGCCGGGGCCGCGGTCGGGGCGGTGGGCACGGTCTCCGTCGGTGCGACCGCGGCCGGATCGGTGGGCGGCACGGTCTCGACCGGGGCCGTCTCGACCGGCGCCGTCTCGACCGGGGCGGTCTCGACCGGGGCGACGGCGGGATCGGTGACCGGCGCGACGTAGGTCGATGCTCCCAGCTCGCCGTTCCGCAGGCGGCGCGCCGCCTCGGCCGCGTCACCGGGGGACGGTCGCAGGTAGCGGATCGAGCCGGCCTCCGGATTGAAGAGCCCGAGCTTGGCCGCCGCCGCCTGGATCTCCGGGCTCGAGAGCCGGGTCGCGATGTCCCCGCGCAGCGCCGAGTTCAGCCGCTTCAGCTCGTCGGCTTGGCCGGCGGCGTCGCTCGAGGAGGCGCTGAAGCTGAGGGCCATCACGTTGAGCGCCACGATCCCGATCAGCAGCCCGCCGAGGAGGCCGATCCAAAGACGGGACCGGGTCAGCCGGACGACGAGGCCGGAATCGGCGATTCCGCCAACCGCTCCGGCGGTGCGGCCGACCGCCACCGGAACGAAACCGGCGATCGGGGTGTGCCCGGTGCGGCGGCGCCGAGCCGGGCGCGCGGGCGCGCGGCGGGGCGCCGGCTTACGGGGCGCGGGCTTGCGCGCGGTCGCCGCGCGTCGCGCGGTCGCCGAGCTCTTTGTCGCCGTGGCCGCCATCTCCTACCCCTGCCGGTGTTCGCCCTCCGTGCCGGGACTTCCTGCGCCGGGCACCTTCTGCGCGACCCGCAGGCGCGCGGAGCGCGAACGGGGATTGCGCTCGGCCTCCCGCTCGGTCGGCTTGACCGCCCGGCGCGCGAGCAGCTTCGCCTCGGGCTCGTGGCCGCACTGACAGACCGGGAGCTCCGGGGGGCACACGCAGCCACGGGCGAGGTCGCTGAAGAAGCGCTTGACGCGCCGGTCCTCGAGCGAGTGGAACGAGATCGCCGCGATGCGGCCCCCGTCGCGCAGCGACGACCAGGCCGCCGGCAGGGCTCGGTCGAGCGAGTCGAGTTCGCCGTTGACCGCGATCCGGATCGCCTGGAAGGTGCGCTTGGCCGGATGCCCACGCCCGAAGCGGTACGCGGGCGGGACCGCGGCGCGGATCGCCTCGACGAGCTCGCAGGTGGTCGCCAGCGGGCGCCGGCGCACGATCTCGTCGGCGATCGAGCGTGCGTGGCGCTCCTCGCCGAGCTCGCGGATCGTCGTCTCGAGCCGCTCCCGCGGCCACTCGTTGACGAGCTCGCGGGCCGAGAGGTCCTGCGTCGTGTCCATGCGCATGTCCAGCGGCGCGTCATAGGAGTAGGAGAACCCGCGCTCCGCGGTGTCGAGCTGAAGCGATGAGATCCCGAGGTCCATGTAGGCGAGATCGGGACGCTCGCCCTCGGACCCGAGCCGCTCGAGCACGTCGGCGAAATCGGCGGCCACGAAGCGGCTGCGGCAGCCGAGCTCGGGCTCGAGCTCGGCGTAGCGCTCGGCCGCCGAGGGGTCCCGGTCGACGCAGATCAGGGTCCCGGTCGGGCCGATCCGATCGGCGACCAGCCGGGCGTGGCCCCCGCCGCCGAACGTGCAGTCGATCGCCACCTCGCCCGGCTGGGGATCGAGCAGGGCCACGAGCTCGGCGGCCAGGACTGGAACGTGCTCGGTGGTCATGTACATCAGTGTGGCCATCGCCATCGTCGAACCCGCTCAGGCGCGATCGGGGCCGGCGACGAGCTCCTCCGCCATTCGCTCGGCGTGCTCATCGAGCTCGCTGTAGTGCTCGGACCACCGGGTCGGATTCCAGATCTCGAGGTGATCGGCGACGCCGACCACCATGCACGGCCCATCGAGGCCCGCGTGCTCGATGAGGTGCTTCGCGATCCGCACCCGCCCGGCGGAGTCCAGCGACTCATCCTGCGCCGAGGCGTTGAAGCGCCGGTACATCATCCGGCCCTTGCGGCCGAGCCGGTTGAGGTCGGCGAGGAACCGCTGGCTGAACTCTTCATAACCACTCGGTGTGTAGAGCTCGATGCAGGGGTCGAGGCCGGCAACCAGAACGATGCCCTCCGACAGCGCGGCCCGGAAGCGGGCCGGGACCGTGACCCGGTCCTTGGTGTCGAGGCTGTGCTCGTACTGACCGCGAAATGCCAATGGCTCGAGGAGGGGGAGAAATCTGGACCGGAGTGGTGAGGTGGGAGGAGCCTCACCACCCCGGTCCCTGGGTCAACTCGTATCGCCACGCTAACCCACTCTGACCCACTTTGCAACACAGTCCGTCGGGCGAGATTGGACCCGATCCGTCGGACGGACTTGCTAACCGGGGCAAAGACCCACCGCATCGCGCTTGTGCATGCGGGTTCTGGCCGACGGACCGGTACGCCTGGCGATCCCCTGCGGCGCCCGGGCTGCAACCCGTGTTGCAGATAGGCTGCCCCGCGTGACCGGCGAGCCGACCTCAGACGGCTCGGAGACCGGCAGGGTGCCGTCCCCCGGCGCGGACCCGGCGATCCAGCAGGTCCCCGAGCCCGCCGACTTGCCGCCGGTGCCCGAGGACGCCGACGACACCCGCGGGCATCACCTGCGGCGGCTGCTGCGCCATCCGGTCACCCTGATCGTCGGCGCGATCGTGGTCGCGATCGCGTTCGCCGCCGGGCTGGTCGCCGCCGGGGCCGCGATCGGCGCCGCCGCCGCGGGCGTGGCGATCCTCCTGACGCTCCTCGTCGTATGGCTGCTCGCCTCCGGCAAGGCGCAGGACGACTTCTACCGCGCCTACGGCGAAGGGCGAGGCCTCACGCGGATCAGCGGAAAGTCGGACCTCCCACCCCTGACGCCGTTGCTGCGAAAGGGGGACCGCCGCTACGCCCAGCAGCGCTTCAACGGCGTGCTGCCGGGCGGCGTCGACGGCAGCCTCTGCCTCTACACATACGAGGAGGAGACGCGCGACTCCGACGGCAACGAGCAGACCACCTACGTCAACTACACGCTGGTGATGACGCAGCTACCGGAAACCACGCCGTTCATGCAGGAGCTCTTCTGCCAGCGCCGCTTCGGCTTCCGGTTCATGGACTCCATGGAGGACGTGTTCCGCAAGCGCCAGCGAGTCGAGCACGAGTCCGAGGCCGTCGACAAGAAGTTCGAGATCTTCATGGGCCCCGGCGACGACCTCAACCGCGCCCGCCAGATCCTCTCCCCCACGTTCCTCGTCTGGCTCGAGAACCACTCGCCCGAGGCCTACGCCTTCGAGCTCGTCGGGGGGTCGCTGGTCTGCAACGTCAAGGGCCACAAGAAGTCGGCCTCCGAGCTCGACACCCTCTGCACCGCCTCGGCGGCGGTGGCACGCCGGCTCCAGGACGAGGCGACCGAGCTCAGCGGGACCCCGGCACCGGACGCGTCCTAGCCCGGGTCAGAACGGCAGCGGGCGGTCCTCGAGGGTGGCGACCGCCCAGTCGGCCGCGGCCGTCCGCAGCGCCTCCACGTCGTACTCGCCCGTGGCGACGCCGACGACGCGGATCCCGGCGCCGTGCCCCGCCTCGACGTCGCGCGGGGTGTCGCCGATCGCGATCGAGCCGGCCCGGTCGAACGCGTCGCCCGCGATCCGGGCCGCGCGGTCGAGCGCCTTGCGGCAGACGTCGACGCGCGCGTTTGCGTCCGAGCCGTAGCCGCCGAAGCTGAAGTAGCGGTTCAGGTCGGCCCGCGCGAGCTTCGTGTGCGCGGCGGGCTCGGTGTTGCCGGTGATCAGCCCGACCAGCCGATCCTCGTCGGCCAGCCGGCCGAGGAGGTCGGGCACCCCCGGCATCACCCGGTACCCCGGCGAGTGCTCGACCTCCTCGCCGAGGTAGCGCTGTCGCAGCGCCATGAGCTTCGCCATCTCGTCGCCCACCGGCTCGCGGCCGAGCGCCCCCCGAAAGCACTCGAGGCCGACCTCGGGGTCGGGGACGCCCTTGCCCGTGTAGTCGGGGACGTTGACTGAGACGTCGTGGAGCTCCAGGAACGCTCGGTGCCAGGCGCGGTCCGAGGCGCCGCCGGTGTCGATCAGGGTCCCATCGATGTCGAAGAGCAGGGCTGCGACCGGCGCGTCAGCCACGGGAGCGGTGCTCACGGTAGCGGCGGATCAGCTCGTTGGTGGAGCTGTCGTGGACGAGCTCGCCGTCGCCCTGGAGCTCGGGGATGATCCGCTTCGCCAGCACCTTCCCCAGCTCGACACCCCACTGGTCGAACGAGTTGATCCCCCAGATCGTGCCCTGCGTGAACGCCGAGTGCTCGTAGAGCGCGACGAGACTGCCGAGCGTGCGCGGGTCGAGGCGCTGGGCCAGGATCGTGTTCGTCGGCCGGTTGCCCTCGAACACCCGGTGCGGCACGAGCTCCTCCGGCGTCCCCTCGGCGCGAACCTCGTCCGGCGTCTTGCCGAACGCGAGCGCCTCGCCCTGGGCGAAGACGTTGGACAGCAGGAGGTCGTGGTGGTCGCCGAGCGGGTTGAGCGTCTCGTAGAAGCCGATCAGGTCGCACGGGATCAGCTTCGTCCCCTGGTGGATCAGCTGGTAGAACGAGTGCTGGCCGTTCGTGCCCGGCTCGCCCCAGTAAACCGCGCCGGTCTCGTATTCGACCCGCGCCCCGTCGAGCGTCACGTGCTTGCCGTTCGACTCCATCTGCAGCTGCTGCAGGTAGGCGGGAAACCGCTTCAGATACTGCTCGTACGGGAGCACGGCCGCCGTCTGGGCGCCGAAGAAGTCGCCGTACCAGACGGCGAGGAGCCCGAGCAGGGCGGGGAGGTTCTCGCCGGTTGGCGCCTCGAGGAAGTGCTCGTCGACCGCATGGAAGCCGGCCAGCATCTCGCGGAACCGATCGGGCCCGATCGCGACCATCGTCGACAGCCCGATCGCCGAGTCCATCGAGTAACGGCCCCCCACCCACTCCCAGAACTCGAACATGTTGTCGGTGTCGATCCCGAACTCGGAGACGCCCTCGGCATTGGTCGAAACGGCGACGAAGTGCTTCGCGACCGCGGACTCGTCGCCGTCGAGTCCGGCGAGCGCCCACTCGCGCGCCGTGTGCGCGTTGGTCATCGTCTCCAGCGTCGTGAACGTCTTCGACGAGACGATGAACAGCGTCTGGGCCGGGTCGAGATCGCGCGTCGCCTCGGCGAAGTCCGTCCCGTCGATGTTGGAGACGAAGCGGAACGTCATGTCGCGCCGCGAGTAGTGGCGCAGCGCTTCGTAGGCCATGACCGGCCCGAGGTCCGAGCCGCCGATGCCGATGTTGATCACGTTGCGGATCGGCTCGCCCGTATGGCCGCGCCACTCGCCGCCGCGGACGCGGTCGGTGAACGCGGCCATCCGATCGAGCACCTGGTGGACCTGCTTGACCACGTCGGCGCCGTCGACCACGAGCGACCGGTCGCGCGGCATCCGCAGCGCGACGTGCAGCACCGGCCGGTCCTCGGTGACGTTGATGTGGTCGCCGCGGAACATCGCGGCGCGGCGCTCGGCGAGCCCGCGCTCGGATGCCAGCTCGACCAGCAGGCGGACGGTCTCGTCGGTGATCCGGTTCTTCGAGTAGTCGAGGTACAGGCCGGCGGCCTCGGCGGTCAGCCGCGTACCGCGATCCGGATCGGAGTCGAACAGCTCGCGCAGATGGCGGCCCGCCAGCTCGCCGTGGTGCGCCGTCAGCGCCCGCCAGGCCGCGGTCTCGAGCAGCTCGCTCATGCGGGCACCGTCCCTGTCATCCCGCGCGGCACCCTATCGCGGCCGCGGGCGGCCTCAGGCGAGCTGCTTGGAGACCGTGTCGAGCAGCTCGCGCCATGACGCGACGAACGTCTCGGCGCCCTCCGTCTGCAGCCTGGCCGCCAGCGCGTCGACGTCGATCCCGGCGTCACCGAAGGCCCGAAGCGTGTCTTCGGCGTCGCCGCCGTCGGCCGCCATCGGCTCGCCGACCTCGCCGTGGTCGGCGACCGCGAGCAGGGTCTTCTCGGGCATCGTGTTGACCGTGAACGGCGCCGCGAGCGCCTCGACGTAGAGCGTGTCGGACGCGTCGGGGTCCTTGGTCCCGGTGCTCGCCCACAGCAGCCGCTGGGGACGGGCGCCCTCGTTGGCGAGCCGCTGCATGCGCTCGGAGTCGAGCAGCTCGCGATACGCGCGGTAGGCGCGCTTGCCGACCGCGATGCCGAGGCGGTTGCGAAGCTCGACCGGCGCCTCGTCGGCCACGGCCACGTCCCAGCGGCTGATGAACAGCGACGCCACCGACGGCACGGACGGGTCGAGCCCGGCATCGATCCGCCGCTCGACCCCGCGCATGAACGCCTCCGCGGCGCCGAGATACTGCTCGCGGGAGAACAGCAGCGTCACGTTGATCGGCACGCCGGCGAAGATCGACTCCTCGATCGCGGTGCGGCCGGCCTCGGTGCCGGGGATCTTGATGTACACGTTGCAGTCCGCCTTCCCGTGGAGCTCCCGGGCCTGGTCGATCGTCGCCTCGGCGTCGTCGGCCAGCAGCGGCGAGACCTCGAGCGAGACCCAGCCATCGACCTCGTCGGTGCGCTTGTTGATGGGCTCGAACAGCTCCGCCGCGCGGCGCAGGTCGGTGAGCGCGAGCTCGAAGAACAGCGCCTCGCCCTCGAGCCCGCCGGACGCGAGCTCGTCGATCTGCTCGTCGTACGCTGAGCCGTCGCCGATCGCCTTGTCGAAGATCGTCGGGTTCGACGTGAGGCCGGTGACCGAGAGCTCGTCGATGTAGCGCTGCAGCGTCCCGTCGTCGAGCATCGTGCGGGTGATGTTGTCCACCCACAGGCTCTGGCCGAGCTCGTGGAGCTCCTGCGTCGGCTTCATGCGGACTGGCGCGCGAGCACCTCGCGCGCGGTTTCGACCACCCGCTCGGGCGTGAAGCCGAACTTGGTGAGCACGTCCTTGAGCGGTGCCGAGGAGCCGAACGTGTGCATGCCGATCGTCGCCCCCGCCGGGCCGACGTAGCGGTCCCAGCCCAGGGTCGAGGCCTCCTCGATCGAGACGCGGGCGGTGACCGAGGACGGAAGCACGCCCTCACGGTACTCCTCGGGCTGTCGGTCGAACAGCTCGAACGACGGCAGGCTGACCACCCGCGCGCGCACGCCCTCGGAGCTGAGCTGCTCGTAGGCCTGGACGGCGAGCGCGACGTCGCTCCCGGTGGCGATGAGGATCAGCTCGGGTTCGCCGCCCTCGGCGTCGGCGAGCACGTAACCGCCCTGGCGCAGCCCGGCGGCGGACGCGTAGCGCGCGCGATCCAGCACCGGCACGTTTTGGCGGGTCAGCACCAGGGCGACCGGGCCGTGCGTGCGGTCTACCGCCACGCGCCACGCCTCGGCGACCTCATTCGCGTCGCAGGGACGGATCACGTCGAGGCCCGGGATCGCGCGCAGGGAGGCGAGGTGCTCGACCGGCTGATGGGTGGGCCCGTCCTCGCCGAGACCGATCGAGTCGTGGGTGAAGATGTGGATCACCGGCAGCTCCATCAATGCCGAAAGCCGGATCGCCGGACGGGCGTAGTCGGAGAAGACGAGGTACGTCGACCACGATGGGCGCAGCTTCGACAGCGAGAGGCCGTTCGAGGCGGCCGCCGACTCGTGCTCGCGGATCCCGTAGTGGATGTTGCGACCCCCCGGCGTCTCCGGCTCGAGGTCCTCGGCGCCGTCGAACGTGAGCCGGACCGAGGTTGAGTCTGTGAGGTCGGCGGAGCCGCTGATCATCCACGGCACCTCCGCGGCGATCGCGTTCTCGACCGCGTTCGAGGCCTTGCGCGTGGCGATGCCCTTCTCGTCGGCCTCGAAGGACGGGATGTCGCGGTCCCAGCCCTCGGGGAGATCGCGCCGCTGCATCGCAGTGATCTGCCGCTCGAGCGAGCCGTGCTCGCGCCGGTAGCCGTCGAGCAGGCTCTCCCACTCCTCGCGCAGCTTCCGTCCCCGCTCCCCGATCCCGGCCGCGAAGTGCTCGCGCACGCCGTCGGGGACCAGGAACTGGGCATCCTCGGGCCAGCCGTAGAAGCGCTTGGTCTCCCGCACCTCCTCCTCGCCGAGCGGTTCTCCGTGGGCCGCGGCGGTGTCCTGCTTGTGAGGCGACCCGTAGCCGATGTGGCTGTCCACGATGATCAGCGTCGGCCGGTCGTCGTTCTCGCGGAAGCGGGCGAAGGCGCGCTCGATCAGCTCGAGGTCGTTCGCGTCGCCGACCCGCATCACGTGCCAGCCGTAGCCCATGAACCGCGCCGCGACATCGTCCTCGTAGGTGATCTCGGTCCGCCCGTCGATCGAGATGTGGTTGTTGTCGTAGATCCAGCAGAGGTTGGCGAGCCGCTGGTGGCCGGCGAGCGAAGCGGCCTCGTGCGAGACCCCCTCCATCATGTCGCCGTCCCCGCAGATCACGTAGACGTCGAAGTCGAAGAGCTCGAACCCGGGCCGGTTGAAGCGCGCGGCCTCCCACTTGCTCGCCAGCGCCATCCCAACCGAGGTCGCGACGCCCTGGCCGAGCGGGCCCGTGGTCGTCTCGACGCCAGAGGTCCAGCGGTACTCGGGGTGGCCGGCTGCCTTCGAGTCGAGCTGGCGAAACGACTCGATGTCCTCCAGCGTGATCGACTGGCGGCCCATGATCTCGTAGTCGGGATCGACCGCCCGGACCCCGGTCAGATACAGCAGCGAGTAGAGCAGCATCGAGGCGTGGCCGGCCGAGAGCACGAAGCGGTCGCGGTTGGGCCAGATCGGCTCCTCGGGATCGAAGCGCAGAAATCGCTGCCAGAGCACGTACGCGACCGGCGCGAGCGCCATCGGCGTCCCGGGGTGGCCGGAGTTCGCCTTCTGGATCGCGTCGATCGAGAGCGTGCGGATCGTGTTGATCGCGAGGCGCTCGATCTCCTCCATGGGTGCGTAGATTGCCGGAAACGTGAGCGCGAGGGTAGAAGCCGAGAAGAAGCTCGCCGCGGAGGCGGCCGCGGAGGTGGTCGCCGACGGGATGCGGGTCGGTCTCGGCACCGGCTCCACCGTCGCCCACCTGCTCCCGGCGCTGGCCGCGCGCCGGCTCGAGATCCGCTGCGTTGCGACCTCGCCGCGCACCGAGCGGGCGGCGCGCGAGCTGGGGCTGTCGGTCGAGCCGTTCGCCGACCTCGACCGGCTGGAGATCGCCATCGACGGCGCCGACCAGGTCGCCCCCGACGGCTGGCTGGTCAAGGGCGGCGGCGGCGCTCACACCCGCGAGAAGATCGTGGCCGCGGCCGCCGAGCGCTTCGTCGTGATCGGCGACTCGACCAAGCCCGTCGAGCGGATCGTCCCCCCGGTGCCCCTGGAGCTACACCGCTTCGGCCTCCGCGCGACCCTGCGCGAGGTCGGCGCTGCCGAGCTGCGCGAGGGAGCCGAGCCGACGCCCGACGACGGCGTGCTGGCGGATTACCGGGGGGAGGTCAACGAGCCCGCCCGGCTCGCGGCCTGGCTCGGGGCGGTTCCCGGCGTGGTCGAGCACGGACTGTTCTCGCCGGCGCTCGTCAGCGAGGTACTGATCGGGCGCGACGGCGAGGTCGAGCGGCTCGCGCCCTAATCGCCCGTCGCGGCGCGATCGCAAACGAGAACCGCGTTCTCGTCCGGCACCCGGCCGGCCGGGATCGAGGGGTCACCGGCGCGCAGCTTCGCCAGCGCGTCGGGCTTGTCGGCGCCGGTGACCAGCCAGACGATCTCGCGCGCCGCGGCGAGCGCCGGGTAGGTGAGCGTCATCCGGCGGCGATCCTGGTAGACGCCGGTCAGCGCGACCGGCCGGTCGTCCACCTCGAGCACCGGATCGCCGGGGACGAGCGAGGCCGTGTGCCCGTCCGGCCCGAGCCCGAGGTGCACCAGGTCGATGCGCTCCGGAAGCGACTCGCCGTACCGGGTGGCGGCCGCGTCGAGGTCCGCGTCGGTGACGGGCATCGCCCGTACCCGCTCGCGCGCCGGCCCCGGGAGGCTGGTGAGCAGGTGGGTCAGGTTGCGGTCGTCGTCGCCGTCCGGGGCCACACGCTCGTCGACCTGGAAGATCTCGATCAGCTCCCAGTCGAGGTCATGGGCTTCGAGCAGCTCGAACATCCGCCAGGGCCCGTGCCCGCCGCTCACCGCGAGGCTGAAGCCGCCGCGGGCCTCGACGGACTCGGACGCGGCCGCCGCGATCAGCTCGGCCCCGCGGCGCGCCGCCGCCTCGGCGTCGGCGAGGACCTCGGCCCTCAAGCTTTCTCGTCGTGGCCGCCGAACTGCTTGCGCATCGCCGAGAGCACCTTGTCGGCGAAGTCGTCGAGATCGCGGGAGGCGAAGCGGGAGTAGAGCGCGCTGGAGAGCACGGGCGCCGGCACCCCCTCCTCGATCGCGGCGATCGACGTCCAGCGCCCCTCGCCCGAGTCCGAGACCCGCCCCTCGAAATCCTCCAGGGTCGGGGACTGCTGGAGCGCCTCCGCGGTCAGGTCCAGAAGCCAGGAGCCGATCACGCTCCCGCGGCGCCAAACCTCGGCCACCTCGGGGATGTCGAGCTCGAACTTGTAGTACTCGGGGTCGGTGAGCGGGGCGGTCTCCGCGTCGGCCTCGCGCGCGTGCAGGCCGGCGTCCGCGTTCTTGAGGATGTTGAGCCCCTCGGCGTAGGCCGCCATCACCCCGTACTCGATCCCGTTGTGGACCATCTTCACGAAGTGGCCCGCGCCGCTCGGACCGCAGTGGAGGTATCCATTCTCGGCGGTCGACGGGTCGCCGTCGCGCCCGGGGGTGCGCTCGGCCGCGTCGACTCCCGGCGCGATCGTGGCGAAGATCGGGTCGAGTCGCTGGACGGCCTCGTCGGGCCCGCCGATCATCAGGCAGTAGCCGCGGTCGATGCCCCAGACGCCGCCGCTCGTGCCGCAGTCGATGTAGTCGATGCCGCGTTCGGCGAGCCGCTTGCTGCGGCGCATGTCGTCGCGGTAGTAGGAGTTGCCGCCGTCGATGATCGCGTCGCCGCGCTCGAGCTTCGCGCCCAGCTCGGTGACGGTCTGCTCGGTGATCTCGCCGGCCGGAACCATGACCCACGCGGCGCGCGGCACAGAGAGCTTGGCGACGAAGTCGTCGAGGGAGTCGGCGCCGACGGCGCCCTCCTTTGCGAGGGCGGCGACCGCGTCCGCGCTGACGTCATAGACCACGCACTCGTGGCCGTCGCGCATCAGGCGCCGGACGAGGTTGGCGCCCATCCTTCCGAGTCCGACCATGCCCAGCTGCACGGGCCGGATACTAAGCGGAGTGGCCGGCCAATAGTCTGCGACCGAACGTGACCGCGCCAACGGACACCCTCGTCGCCTTCGGGATCAGCGGCGATCTGGCCAAGAAGATGACCTTCGAGGCGCTCTACCAGCTCGAGCGCCGGGGCGATCTGGGCTGCCGGATCGTCGGCGTCGCGATCGACGACTGGGACGACGAGACGCTGCGCAAGCACGCGCGCGAGGCGATCGCGGCGACCGTGCCCGATCCCGACCCGAAGGTGGTCGACAGCCTATGCGCCCGCATGACCTACGTCGCCGGCGACTACACCAAGGACGAGACCTACGAACAGCTCAAGTCCGCCATCGGCGACTGCCACAACCCGGTCTTCTACCTCGAGATCCCGCCGTCGCTGTTCGCGGAGGTCGTCCGCCACCTCGGCGCCGCCGGGCTGACCGAGGGCGCCCGCGTGATGATCGAGAAGCCGTTCGGCCACGACCTCGAGTCGGCGAAGCAGCTCAACAGCGAGCTGCTCGAGGTGCTGGACGAATCGCAGATCCTGCGCACCGACCACTTCCTCGGCAAGGAACCGGTGATGGACATCCTCTATCTGCGGTTCGCCAACGCGGTGCTGGAGCCGGTCTGGAACTACCGCTACGTCGATTCGATCCAGATCACCCTCGCCGAGGACTTCGGCGTCTCGGACCGCGGCAGCTTCTACGACGCCGTCGGAACGCTTCGCGACGTCGTCCAGAACCACCTGTTGCAGGTGCTCGCCCTGGTGACGATGGAGCCGCCGTCGGCGGGCCCGGTCGACCCCGACGCGATCCGCGATCGCAAGTCCGACCTGTTCCGCGCGATCCCCGCAGCCGACCCCGGGCGCTACGTGCGCGGCCAGTACGTCGGCTACCACGACGTCAAGGGAGTCGCCGACGACTCGCAGACAGAAACCTTCGTCGCCCTGCGCCTGAAAATCGAGAACTGGCGCTGGGCCGACGTGCCGATCTTCATCCGCGCGGGCAAGGCGCTGCCGGTGGAAGCAACCGAGGTCAGGATCATCTTCCGGCCGCCGCCGCCGCTGGGAATCGGCGGGCGGCTGATGGCCGACCCGGACGAGTGGGTCATGCGGATCAAGCCGGATCCCGGGGCCGAGCTCTGTCTGATCGCGAAGCGGGCGGGCGAGGACGAGCTGCAGCGGGTGCACCTCGACCTCTCGTTCGAGTCCCAGGTCGGCGACCAGCCCGAGCCGTATGAGCGGCTGCTTGCGCGACGCGCTCCACGGCAGGCTGGACCTGTTCCCGAACCAGAGCGCGATCGAGCAGACCTGGCGCATCGTCCAGCCGCTGCTCGACGACCCGCCCCCGGTCGAGCCATACGAGCAGGGCACCTGGGGGCCCGAGGACGCAAGCATGCTGCTCACCGGCCACGGCGGCTGGCGCAAGCCGTGGATGCCGGAATAACCCCGGCACGTCCTCCGCTCCCGCCCTGCACAAATCCCGCCACGTCCTCCGCTCCCGCCTGAATATCTGGCCCGCGGCTACGCCGCGGGCTTATTTACTCTGCTCCCGCGTCCGGGCGTGCGGGGCGTGCCGGACTTACTTTGGAGCGCTGAACAGCAGGGATGCGCCGATGGCGCCGCCGAAGTCGCCGAGCGCCGCGACGTGCACGGCCGGCGGGCGCTGGTCGACGAACAGGTGGCGGTGCATGCGCTCCTTGATCTTCTCGGCGTAGGGCTCCCCGAGCCGGACACCGATCCCGCCGCCGATGATCACCGCCTCGACGTCGAGCAGATTCACGGCGGACGCGATCCCGGCGCCGAGCGCCTTGACCGCGCGGTCGAGCAGCTTCTCGGTGTATTCGTCGCCGTGGTCCAGCGCCCGTTGCCAGATGCTCGAAACGAGGCGGTCGCGGCCGTGCTTCTCCATGAGCTTGAACAGGTCGGTCTTGGTGCCCCGGTCGATGTCGCGCCGGGCCTTCGCCTCCATCGCCGCGCGGCCCGCATACGCCTCCATGCAGCCGCGTCGCCCGCAGGGACAGCGGGCGCCGCCCTTCTTCACGACCATGTGGCCGATCTCCCCGGCGGCCCCGCGGCCGAGCCAGCGCTTGCCGTCGAGGATCAGCCCGCCGCCGACGCCGGTGCCCCAGAACACCCCGAGCAGCGACCGGTACGGCTTGCCCGCACCGAGCTCGAACTCGGCGTTGGTGGCAACGTCGACGTCGTTGCCGAGCCGCACCGGCGCGCCGAGCGCGTTCTCCAGCCACGGGCCGAGCTCGAACGATCCGTCCCAGCCGGGCAGGTTCCGGGCCTCCGACACGACGCCGGTCGCCTCGTCCACGTCGCCCGGTGAGCCGACCCCGATCCCGCCGAGCGAATCGCTCGCCAGGTCGGCGCCGCCTGCGGCCTGGGTCAGCGCCTCGGCCATCTGCCGGGCCACGTCCTCGGGGCCGCCCTTCGTCGGCGTCGGGAGCTTCGCGTCGCCGATCACCTCGCCCTTCACCGTCACGATGGCGGCCTGGATCTTGGTCCCCCCCAGGTCGATTCCCCCGCGGGGGGCGGTCTTCGAGCGTCTCGGCGCCGGCATGGCGGCGAGTCTATCCGGGTGCCTGGAGCTGACCGAAGAGGGCCTCGGAGTGCGCGACGATGGCTGCCACGATCATCAAGAGCACCGACGGCACGAGAACGAGCGCGACCACGAGCTGGATCTTCGGCGCGGCGCGTGAGGCGCGCTCGTCGACCCGCCGACGGGCGTCGGCGCGAAGAGCGGTGGCCTGCAGGTGAAGCTGCTCGGCCAGGGGCGACCCGTAGGCCCGGGAACGCTCGAGGGCTGCTGCGAGGGCGCCCACCTCCGCCCCCGCGACGCGCCGGCGCAGCTCCTCGATCGCGTCCCGCATCGGGCGGCCGCACTCGATCTCCGCCACGGCGCCGCCGAGCTCGATTGCCAGCGGGCCGCTCGTGCCGCCCGCGATCTCCCCGAACACGACCGCCGGGCTGCGGCCCGACGCAGCACCGACCGCGAGCATGTCGAGCGCATCCGGCAGGGCGGCGACGAACCGCGCCCGTCGCCGGCGCGCGGCCCGCTCGAGCAGGGCGTCCGGCGCGAGGAATCCCGCGGCGAGCAGGAGAGCGGTGACCGCCAGGGCGAGGCGCGCCGGGACCACCGGCACGACGATTAGCGCCACCAGGCCGCCGAGGCCGGCGCAGCCGAGCTTCGCCGCGATCACGCCCGCCGGGTCGAGCCTCCCGGACAGGCCCGCGCGGGCGATCCGCTCCGGCAGCCGCAGCCGGGCGGCGGCCTGCGACAGCGACGCGGCGCGGCCGCCGGAGATCGCGCCGAGCGCCGAGCCGAGCCGCGGCCCCAACCGTCCCTCGAGGGCTCCTGCGAGCTCCCAGGCGGCGCCGAAGCAGAGCAGCACCGCGGTCGCGGCCAGCAGCGCGGTCATGCGCCGGTCACCCGGCTCAGCTTCCGGATCGCGGCGAACCCGGCCAGCTGCAGGCCCGCGGCGCCGGCGAGCAGGGTCGCGGACGCGGCGTTGGAGAGCAGGCCGCCGACGAACCCGGGTTCCAGCAGCTCCGCCAGCAGCGCCGCACCGACCGGCATCGCGACCACGAGCAGGCCGGTGAACCGCGCCTGCGCCGTCGCCGACCGGGCATCGGCCTCCGCCCGGTCGCGGGCGATCGCGGCACCGGCGAAGCGGCGGAGCAGGGTCGCCAGGTCGCCGCCGGCGAGCTGCTGGGACAGCAACGCAGCGGCAAACGAGTCGACCCGTGGCGAGCCCACTCGGCGGCGCAGGCGCTCCAGCGCCTCGCGGGTCGGCGCGCCGAGCGTGAGCTCGGTCCGGACCCGGTGCATCTCGATCGCCGGCGGCCCCTCCAGCGAGGCCGCGGCGGCCCCCAGGGCCGCGCGCGGCGAGCGTCCGCCGGCGAGCGCATCCGCGACGGCGACCGCGACCTCCGGGAGGCCCCGGTCGACGGCCCGCCGATACGCCGCCCGCCGCCGGGTGAGGATCGAGGCGGCCGCTGCCGGCCCGGCGGCGGCAAGCAGGGGCGCCGGCCCGGGCCCGAGCACCACCAACCCCCCGACCAGCATCACCAGCGCCCCGACGACCGCCAGCCGGCGCCGTTCGATCTCCGTTGGCGCATAACCCTCGCTGCCGGCGCGGCGCAGCGGCTCGACCGCCGCCGCGAGCCACCTGCCGGCCACCGGCGTCGCCAGCGCCGCCTCCCGCAGAGCCACCGCACCGAGGCCGCCCGCGCCCGCGGCGGCGGCAACGCCGATCGCCTGCCCCAGGGTCACCCGCGGCGCCAGACCTCGCGTACGCCGACGCCGGCAGCGGCGCGCACGACCTCGGCCACCTCGGTCACCAGGCGCGCACCTCCCTCGCCGCGAGCCATGTGGACGAGGAGGTCGACCCCGCGCGCGAGCTGCTCGCGAATCGCCTCGTGCGGGAGCCCGATGCCCGCCATCAGGGCGAGGGTCTCGACTCGGCGCAGGGCGTCGGCGGGCGAGTTCGCGTGCACGGTCGACAGCGCGCCGTCGTGGCCGGTGTTGAGCGCCGTGAGCAGGTCGAGAGCTTCGGCGCCGCGCACCTCGCCGATCACGATCCGGTCGGGCCGCATGCGCAGCGCGTTGCGCAGCAGGTCGCGGATCGTGACCTCACCCCGCCCCTCGACCGACGGGGGTCTGCTCTCGAGCCGAACGACGTGCGTCTGGCGCAGGCGCAGCTCGGCGGCGTCCTCGATCGTGACCACGCGCTCGTCGGGCCCGATCCAGGCGGACAGTGCGTTCAGCAGCGTGGTCTTGCCCGACCCGGTCCCCCCGGAGACGAGGATGCTGCGGCGGGCGGCGACGGCGTCGGCGAGCAGTGTGTGGAGCTCCTCGGTCAGGGTTCCGGACGCGACCAGCCCGTCGGGGTCCGGGCGGCTCGCGGTGAATCGGCGCACCGAGAGAGCGGGGCCGTCGACCGCGAGCGGCGGGATGACGACGTTGACTCGCGAGCCGTCGGCCAGCCGGGCGTCGGCCATCGGGCTGAGCTCGTCGACGCGCCGCCCGACCGGAGCCAGGATGCGCTCGATCGTGTCGCGGAGCTGCTGGTCGGACTCGAAGCGCACGTCCGAGCGCTCGATCCGACCCCGGCGCTCGACGTAGACGTGGTCGTGTCCGTTCACCATCAGCTCCTCGACCTCTCGGTCGGCAAGCAGCTCCTCGAGCGGGCCGAGGCCGACCGTGTCGCGCAGGATCAGGTCGACGATCCGTTCGCGCCGGGCGCCCGAGAGCACGCCGGCAGCGTCGTCGACGAGACCACGCACGGTGGCCTCGAGCCCGACCCCCTCCGACGCCTCCGCGCGGCGGCGCTCGACGAGCCGCAGCCGCAACTCGGCGGCGAGCACGCGGGCATGGTCGTCGGGCGTGGCGATGTGAGGTTTGAGAGCGCGCGGGGCCGGATCTCTCCCCCGGCGACAATCAAGTAATGAGTGCAGTCGAGGTCCTCCTGGTCGCCGCGGTGCTCGTCGGCATGTCGGTGCAGGGAGCGATCGGGTTCGGCTTCGCGTTCTTCGTCGCTCCGGCGGCGTTCGCAGCGTTTCCCGCGGCGCAGGCGGTGATGCTCGTCGTGCTGCTCGGGATCGCGATCAACTGCCTGGTGCTGTTCGGGGAGGGCCGGCGAGCCGAGGTCGCGGTTCGCGCGACCGCGGTCATACTCGGCGCGGCGATCCCGGGCATGTTCGTCGGCGCCTGGGTCGTCACGGAGGTCGACCACGAAACGCTGCAGGTCCTGGTCGGGCTGATCGTCCTCGCCGGCGCCCTGGTGCAGGCGTTCGGCCGCGGCGCCGGCGACCGGCCGCGTCGGCCCGGCTCGACGGACGCGCCGTTGCTCGAGATCGCGGGCGGCTTCGCCACTGGGGTACTGACGACGTCGGTGACCGTCAACGGCCCCGTGCTCGTGCTGATGTACTCCCGGCTCGGGTTGCGCGGGGCGCTGCTGCGCGATTCGCTGGCGGCCGCGCTGCTCGGGCTCAGCCTGTCCGGGGCCGTGATCGTTGCCCTGGTCGCCGGCGGCGAGGGGGCGTGGCCCGAGGGCTGGGTGCTGATCGCCTGCATTCCCGCGGTGCTCGTCGGCCACCGGTTCGGCGCCAGCGTCTTTCGCCGCCTCGACGACGGGTCTCATCACCGGGCAGCGCTCGGCGCCGCCGCGCTCGCGGGCCTGCTCAGCATCGGCGCCGCCGTGCTCTAGCTCGTGGGGTAATAGCCTGCCGCCATGGCCGAGATCGAGGTGGTCGAGGGCGACATCACCAAGCTCGAGCTCGACGCGATCACCAACGCTGCGAACACCGACCTGCGCCACGGCGGGGGCGTTGCGGGGGCGATCTCGCGAGCCGGCGGGCCGTCGATCCAGGCCGAGAGCGATGGCCTCGCCCCGATCGAGCTCGGCGCGGCGGTGGCCACCGGCGGTGGCGATCTGCCCGCCCGGTGGGTCATCCACGCCGCGACCATGCACCTCGGCGGTCCGACCTCGGCGGAGGCCATCCGTGCCGCCACCGCGAGCGCGCTCCGGGTCGCCGACGAGCTCGGCGCCCGCTCCCTCGCCCTCGTGGCCTTCGGCACCGGCGTCGGCGGGTTCCCGCTCGACGACGCGGCTCGGATCGAGGCCGAGGAGGTCCGGCGCCATCTCGGGGGCCAGACGGGACTCGAGCGAGTCGTCTTCTGCGTGTTCGGCGAGCAGGCGCGGGCGGCGTTCGAGCGCGCCGTGGGCGCGTCCGGCTAGCTCGCGACGCGCTCGGGGGCCTTCAGCGTTCGATCAGCCGCATGTTGCGGGCGAAGGCCTCGGCGTGGATCAGGCGGAGCGCCTGCTCGCGAGTGAGCGCCAGGGTCGCGATCCAGGCGTATCTGCACCGGTGGCCGAGGCTCACCGAGGCGGAGGAGCGTCAACGGCTTGGCCCTCCTCGGCGAGCTCGTCAGGGAGCCCGAAGCCGGCGAACGCCTTCGGGCTCCTGAACATCATCATCTCGGCGATCCGCTCACCGTCCAACGTGAGCACGCCGAGCGACTCAGCCGCGAACGCCCGCTGCTCCTCGCGCCAGATGTAGTGTCCGAAAGCGAGCTGGCCGTTGGCGCGGGTCGGGACCAAGCGCCAGCGGTTGCCGGTGCCCATCGGCGCTGTGCCCACGAACTCGGCGACCGCCTCGCGGCCGCGGAACCAAGTCGCCTCCGGAGGCATCGCGAACACGGCCTCGTCGGTCAGCATCGCCGCGAGCGCGTCGACGTCGTCGCGCTCCCACGCGTCAACGTAACCGTCGACAACCCTGCGCAGGGCGGCGTCGTCGAGCGTGCTCAGGGTCGCCTGCTGGTCCTGCTCGGGAAGGCGGTCGTCGACGGTCTGGTGGGCGCGCTGCAGAGCGCTGTCGATCGAGGCGGGCGTCGCCTCGAGCACCTCGGCGGCCTCGCGCGCCGAGAAGCCGAGCACGTCGCGGAGGATCAGCACCGCCCGCTGTCGCGGCGGCAGGTGCTGCAGGGCGGCGATGAAGGCCAGCTCGACGCTTTCGCGCAGCTCGTAGCGGGCTGCCGGCGAGGCGTACCCGGCCTCGGGCCCGAGCCGCTCGTCGGCGACCGGCTCGATCCAGACCGACTCGACCAGGGGTTCGCCTCGCGCATCGCCGCGCTCCGCCGGAGGCCCGTAATCGACCGGCAGCACCCGCTTCGGGCGCCGCTCGATGATCTTCAGCGACGCGTTGGTGGCGATCCGGTAGAGCCAGGAGCGCAGCGAGCTGCGGCCCTCGAACCGCGCCAGCCCGCGCCAGGCGTTGAGCAACGACTCCTGAACGGCGTCCTCGGCGTCCGCGGCCGAGCCCAGCATCCGGTACGCGTGGGCATACAGCGCCCCTCGGTGGGGCTCGACCAGGCGGCCGAAGGCCTCCTCGTCGCCGGCCTTAGCCCGTTCGAGCAGCTCACCGTCGCTCATCGCCCCCCTCCCTTCGGCTGCCAGAAGGCGAGCTCGCCGCCGACGGGAGTCGAGAGGACGCTGCGCCACCCCACCGGTCCCTCGCGCGGCTCGACCGCGACGTCGGCGCCGAGCCGTCGCGCGCGCTCGGTGGCGTCGTCGATCCGCTCGACCTCGACGTAGGGCAGCCAGATCGGATGATCGGCGGGGGTCTCGACCATGCCGGCAGCGAACGCGGCGTCGAACTCGAACGCCAGATAGGGACCCGCGCCGGTCTCGACGCGCTCAGGGCGCCACCCGCAGAGCTCGGAATACAGGGCGCTTGCGCCCGCCACGTCGGGCGTATGGAGCTCGAGGTGGACGACTGGATTGGGATCCCACGGCCTCATATCTGCCTCACCCCGATCCGACATCGGTGAGCCCCTCGCCGGTCACGCCGAGCACCGTTGTCTCGCGGTGCTCGCCGCCGGAGGCGATCGAGAGGATGGCGCGGGCGACCCCGTCGGGGTCGAGCGGCACCGGCCAGGACTTCATCTGAGCCTCGGCCGTCCGGCCGGCCGCGGCGCCGTACGCCTCTGCAGCGGCCTCCCCGATCCGGGTGCCCTCCAGGAACTGGAGCGGGGCCAGCGCGACGAACCGGATCCCGAGCTCGCGGGCGTCGGCGGCGCGCTGTAGGTACCCGGCCAGGAACATCTGCATCCGCTTCGCGCCGGCGTAGCCGCCCGAGAGCGGCGAGCCGCGGAGTCCGGCGCCGCTCGACACGATCACGACGGTCGAGTTTGGACGAAGCGGCCGGGTCAGCGCGGCGCGGCCGACCTCGAAGGCGATCTTGACGTCGACGTTCCAGGTGACCGAAAACGACTCCCAGGTCTGCTCTTCGATCGCTGCCATGTGCGGACGCGCCCCGGCGGCGACGACGACCAGGTCCGGGTCGGCCTCGGCGAGGAGGGCGGCAACCTGCTCGGGATCGGTGGCGTCGCGCTCGCGACCGGCGGCCACGACCTGGACTCCGCCATCGGCGAGGGCGCTTGCGGTGGCCTTGCCGACGCCGCTGCCGGCGCCGATCACGACGGCTCTCTTGATGCTCATGGTGATTCCTCCTTGGGTGGTGAGGAGAGCGGCGCTCAGCGGCCGCCCTCGGCTTCGAGCGCGGGGACCGCGCCGATCGGCAGCCCCTCGGCCGCCTGGCGGCGGCCGGGGAGGGCCAGTCCGGTGATCGCGCCGGCGAGCGAGAGGCCTGCGGCGACGAGGACCGCCGGCGTAAAGCCGTCGGCGAACGCCTGCACCGAGGCGTAGCTGCCGGCGGCGGCGAAGACGGCGACCGCGACCGCGATCCCGAAGACGCCGCCGAGCTCGCGCATCATGCTGTTCGCCCCGGCGGCCTTGCCTACCTCCGCCTCCGACATCGAGCCGACGACCGAGTTCTGCGCGGCGGGGATCGCCATCGACACGCCGACTCCCGCGACGATGAACGGCACCAGCATCTGCGAGTAGGTGATCCCGGGGTCGACGATCAGCGCCAGCCAGGCCATTCCGGCAGCCTGCAGGGCCAACCCGGCGACCATCAGCGGCCGCTCGCCGATCCGGTCGGCGAGCGCGCCGGCGAGCGGGGCGACGGTGATGAAGGTCGCCGTCCAGGGCAGCAGTCGCAGGCCGGTGTCGAGCGGGCCGTAGCCGAGGCCGGTCTGCAGCAGCTGGGCGTAGAAGAACACCGCCGCGAACAGCGAGGCGAAGGTCAAGAAGATCGCCCCGTTTCCGGCCGCAAACGACCGCGAGCGGAAGAACCGCATTGGCAGCATCGGCTCGGCTGCGCGCAGCTCCCAGGCGACGAAGGCGCCGATCAGCGCCGCACCGGCGGCCAGCGAGCCGACGACCTCGAGGCTGTCCCACCCGATGCCGTTGCCGCGCACCAGCCCCCAGACGAGCCCGAAGGCGCCGGCGCTGATCAGCGCCAGGCCGGGGATGTCGAGGCCGGTGTCCCGGCCATAGCTCTCCTTCATACGGGTGAGCGCGAGCGGGATCGCCGCTAGGCCGATTGGGACATTGACCCAGAAGATCCATTCCCAGCTGATCCCCTCGACCACGGCGCCGCCGACGAGCGGCCCCGCCGCGACCGCGATCCCGGTGACGGCGGAGAAGATCCCGATCGCCGCGCCGCGCTTCTCGGGCGGGAAGGCGGAGGAGAGCAGCGCCAGGCCGAGCGGCATGATCAGCGCCGACCCGGCACCCTGGACGGCGCGAGCGGCGATCAGAACACCGACGTTCGGCGCCAGCGCCGAGGCGGCCGAGGCGGCCGCGAACACTCCCAGACCGATGGCGAACAGCCTGCGGCGGCCGAAACGGTCGCCGAGCGCTGCTCCGGTCACCAGCAGCACCGCGAAGCTCAGGTTGTAGGCGTTGACTGTCCACTCGAGCTCCTCGATCGAAGCGCCCAGATCGAGGCGGATCGTGCTCAACGCTGTGGACACCACGAGGGTGTCGAGGGCGGCCATCAACGATCCGATCCCGGTCAATACGACCACCCAGCGGGTGATCGCCTTCGGACTCATCTGCGCTGGACTTAGTCTCATCGTGCCCTCCACGGTCGTTAGGCGGACCGTTCGCCGCCGTTTCCAGTTGAGATCCGGCGCGGGGCGGAAATCCAACGCAGCGCGACGCGGGCCCGCGATGAGGAGGGCTCTTTCGGATGCTCATGGTCATTCATCCGTGTGGTTGACGGGCGCGCTCAGCGGACGCCGCCGGCTTCGAGCGTGGGGACCGCGCCGATCGGCAGCCCCGTCCTTCGTGCGGCGCGTGGGGAGCGCCAGTCCCGTGATCGCTCCTGCGACGGTGAGACCTGCGGCGGCAACGAGGATCGCCCGGCTAGGCCGCTGGGACCAGCGCGGCGTTCTGGCGCTCTAGCTCCGTGGCCGCGCCAGTGCGCCAGCTGTCGGCGATCATCTCCGACACCGGGTCCGGGAGGATCTCCTCCTCACCGTTCTCG
Organism: uncultured Solirubrobacterales bacterium; assembly: GCA_963729075.1. Classification (GTDB taxonomy): domain Bacteria; phylum Actinomycetota; class Thermoleophilia; order Solirubrobacterales; family 70-9; genus WHSW01. The sequence goes on from CAVSMU010000010.1 coordinate 492,962, forward strand.
ATTCCGCCGAAGATGCCCCGGGCAACGGACTCCGGCGGAGTCTTGAGGATGGGGAGATCCCGGACCACGTCAGTGTCGGTCACTTCGGGCCTAGGCGCCCCGCTCCCGCTTCGGACGGACTCGGGAGCGGGCCTTGGCGCTATCGCTCGTCGCGCGAAGGACCGGTGACCGAGTCGCCACGGCCCGGCTGCTGATGGTTGTCCGCTCGCGAGTAGCTCCGGTGTTGAGATGAGATGCTCAAGCCGACTGAGGCGAAGACAGAGGAGGGCCGATGGCCACCGCAACTGACGTATCCGAGCTACCCCTGGACTGCGCCGACGTCTGCATCGCGACCGGACGCATGGTCAGCCGCCAGACGGAATACGAGTCGGAGACCGCGCGGGCGGAGGTCAGAGCTGCCGCCAATCCTGCTCGACCTGCGGCGAGGAATGCGAGCGCCACGCCGAGCATCATGAGCATTGCCGGCTCTGCGCTGAAAGCTGCCGCCGTTGCGAGGCAGCCTGCGCCGCCCTGCTCGACGCGATCTGAGTTCTTCTGGAGCCACGCCGAAGCTATGGGTGCCCGTGGATGCGGTCGTAGCGCTCCTGCTCCTTCGTGGTCCGCTCGGCCCACGGGATCGCCTCGAGCTGAGCCCGCAGGCGCCCGGTGCGGGCCTCCGTCCCTTCGATCAGCTAGGCGTCGTCGGGCGGGTCGGTTGCCGTCTCGATCTCATCGAGCTCGCTGCGCCGGAGCCGCTCGAGCGCGCCGTGGGCGCGTCCGGCTAGCTCGCGACGGGTCGGGGACCGTTCAGCGTTCGATCAGCCGCATGTTGCGAGCGAAGGCCTCGGCGTGGATCAGGCGGAGCGCCTCGTCGCGGGTCAGGGCCAGCGTCGCGATCCAGGCCTCGCCGGTGGGCCCCGCCAGGACGTCATCGGGCGCCGAGCGCTCGCCGGGGCGCAGCTCGATCAGCTCGACCGCCTCGGCGGCGACGTAGGTTCGCCCGGCTCCGCCCCCCGGCCCGGCCTCGCTGGTGACCACCACGTCGACTCGCCGCGCAGGGCCGCCCGGCCGCGCCGCGAGCGCGCCGGCGCCCTGAACCGCGATCTCGACCGGTCGCCGGCCGTCGGCGAGCTGGCGCGGACGCCCGTCACCGCTCCCCGGGGCCTCGAGCTGCGAGGCGAGCAGGTACCCACCGGCGGGAATGGGCACCGCGGGCGAGCGGCCGAGCGCCTGCGCCGGGCTGCTGAGCGCGTCCGGCGGGACGAAGCGCTCGGGGACCCGGCGGAGCTCGAGCGCGCGACGGATCACCGGCTCGCGCAGGCGTCGGTGACCGGGCAGCTGCTCGGCCGCTACGACCACCCTCCGCAGGTCGCCGTACCGGAAGGCCGGATCGTCCCCGCCACCGCTGGCCGCGGCCGCGAGGCCGGCGCACAGCGCCGCCGCGGCGGCGAAGCCGACGGCCCGCGCACGGCGGCTCACGGCTCAGTCACGGGCGAGCGGCAGCTCGATCACGGCGCAGGCGCCGGCGTCATGCCGACAGGAGGCGAAGCGGCCTCCGTGCTCAGCAGCGACTTCCGCGACCACGCGCAGGCCATGCCCGCGGCGTGGGTCGTGGGGCCTGCGAAGGCCGCGATCGCCCCGCCGTGGCCAAGCGCCAAACGCAATCGGGGCCGCGGCGACGGCGCCCGCGTGCACACCGTCACTCACCAGCAGCCGGAGGCGGCCCGTGCGCAGCTGTCCCTCGATCAAGACTGGGCCGCGACCGTGCTCGAGCGCGTTGGCGATCAGGTTGTCGAGGGCGCGGGCAATCGCCGCCGGATCGCAGGCGACCCGCGAGCCTGCGGCTCGCCAACGGAGCTCGATGCGCCTGCCGGCCAGTGCCGCCGGCGTGCGCCAGCGCCCGACCGCCTCCCTCGCCAGCTCCCCGGCGTCGGCGATCCGCCGGGCGCGCGATCTGGCGCCGCCGTTGACGATCCGGTCGAGCTCGCCGAGCGCCTCGAGCGCGAGCTCGAGCTGGCCGTGGCGCGTCTCGGCCGACGGTGCCGGCGTGCGCGCCGCCAACGTGAGGACCTGAAGCGGCCGGCGGAGCTCGTGCAGGGCCCGGTTGAGCCGCACCCGCCGCCGGTTGGCCCGCAGCCGGCCGGCGACGACGACAGCAAGGGTCAGCGACAGCGGCCAGGCCAGGGCCGCGTTCTCAGCGATCGGGTCGAGCATCTTCCTCCGGCCCGTCGATGAGCCGGTAGCCGATCCCCCAGCAATTCACCACGTAGCGGCCCGACTCGGGGTCGAGCTTGCGCCGTAGCCGGCTGGCGTGCGAATCGAGAGTGCGCGTCTTGCCCATCGAGCGAAAGCCCCAGACGTCGCGCAGAAGCTCGGCTTTGGTGAAGACCCGCGTCGGCTCCGCGGCGAGTACGCGCAGCAGGCTGAACTCCTTGTTGGCAAGGCTCACCTTGCGGCCGCCCACGCTCGCCTCGCGGCGCACCGTGTCGACGAAGATCTCGCCGACCCGAAGCGGGCCCGCGCGGCGCGCGTCGCGGCGGCGCAGGACCGCCCGGATTCGCAGCACGACCTCCTGGATCGCGAACGGCTTGACGACGTAGTCGTCGGCACCGCAGTCGAACCCGCGCAGGCGGTCGGCGTCGGTGCCGCGGCCGCTGATCACGATCACGGGCAGTTGCGGGTCGTAGTGGCCAGTCACGCCCTCGCACGCGCGGATCTCGCGGAGGACGTCAAGCCCCGGGGCGTCGGGCAGGTTGAGGTCAAGCAGCAGCATGTCCGGCTGCTTGAAGTGGCAGAGGCGCAGCGCATCGGAGGCAGTTGGGGCGGGGAGCGCGCGAAAGCGATCCGCCTCCAGGTGGTCGCAGAGCAGCTCGAGCGTCGGGGCGTCGTCCTCACAGACCACCACCGTCGCCTCCGGCTCGTGCTGCGGGAGCATCAGGCTGCCACTCCCGACCGCCGGCACGGCAGCTCGACCACGGCCGCCGCCCGCGGCTCGCGCACGACGCGGTTCGGCGGCACCGAGGCCCGCACCGCGACCGGCGCCAGCTGCCGATCGACGAAGACGATGTGGATCGCGAAGCGCATTCCGAACGTGTGCACGCTGCGACACCGCGGGATCAGCAGGCCCTCCCCCGCCCGCTCGGCCCGCAGCAGCGCGAGACCGAGCAGGCGGGAGAGGAGGGTGACCGCCACCGGCACCCGCCGGGAGGCGACGTCCGCGGTGGGGAGCCGGCGGAAGCGCAGCGGGCGGGCGGTGACAGTCACGCGCGGTACAACCCCGGCCTCCGATGGCGCGCCCCGGCTACGCCGCCAGCCCGCTGAAGGCCGGTGATCCAGCCGGGGGTGATTTGACCGGGACCTATCCGAATCCGTCAATCGCTGCGAATGCGGTCAACTCAGCGAAAGTGAGCAACGACTCGCTGACCGGCGAAGACATCAGCGAAGCGACCCTTGGCGGAGTCTCGCCGACCGGTGCAGCTGGCGGCGACCTAACCGGCACATACCCGAACCCGGATATCGCAAGCGGCTCAGTCGGGACTCCCGAGACGGGGACGATTCCGGCCGTGCGGGTCTTCAACACGACCATTCAGAACGTTCCGAGCTCGACTCCGACGGTCCTCAGCTTCGATGCCGAGCTGTTCGACACCGCGAGCATGCACAGCACGAGCAGCTCTACCGACGTGCTGACTGCGCCGGTCGACGGCATCTATGAGGTGGGCGCCTGGCTGCAGTGGGGCTTTGGCGGGACCATCGACGACCCCCCGGCCAGTCTGTCGGCCGTTATCGTCGCTTCGAACGGCAGCCGCGTAGCCGACTCCGAGACGATCAGCCAGACAACCAACACCGTTCAGAACCTCTCCGGCCTCCTGAAGCTAAGCGCCGGTGAGACGGTCACGCTCCAAGTGTTCAATGCCAATAGCACGGCGGGCAGCGTGTTTGGTAACAACGGCAGGCCGGCGCTGAGCATGGCCTGGATCGGACCGCCGGGACCGTAGGCGCTCCTCGACGGCGGATTGAGAACCGGTCCCCTTCGACATCGGGGGTGCAAATCCTTGCCCATGCCAGGGGGCCGTGCTGCGCGCGCCCCGGCCATCGGGGAAGATGAGCGCCCCTGGAGAGGCCCGGCGGAGGATAATCCGGTCGGGTCCGGAGATCGGAACACCAGCAGCAGTGGAGAAGGCAACTCGCAGAGGCAATTACGAGTCGGGTTCCGACTACGTCCTCGAGTACGGCGAGCTGCGGTTTTCATTCAACGAGGAGGACTTCGCCCAGCGGGTCGAGCAGGCCGCCGTGAAGCTCGACTTCGTCGAGGTAGGCCTGGAGCCCGAGGAGCTTCACGACCTACTGGAGCTGGCGGTGAACGGCGAGATCCGCGAGCCGACCTCTCCCCTGGGCGAGCACATAAACGAGCACTGGACCGAGCTCGTCGGCCCCGCCAACCGCAGCCTCGTGCACTGGATTCGCCGTCTCGTCTTCCGCGGCGCATGGCTCGATCAGCGGGTCAAGGAGGGCGAGCTCGACATCGTCTTCGACGACGACACCCACACGTTCGGATACGTCCAGCCCGATCGCGACGCGGAGCCGATCGAGCTCTCCCGCGAGCCCTCCTGGGCGGGACTCGCCTACCGCCGCTAGACCTGGCCTAGATCGAGCGGAGCAGCTCGGCGTTCGTGCTCGTGGTCTCGATCCGCTCGCGCAGGAGCGCGGCGGCATCGGCGGGCTGCATGTCGGCGAGCTGCGTACGCAGGCGCCGCACGGCATCGAGCTCGGACGCGTCGCGCAGCTGATCCTCGTTCGAGATCCGCGACTCGGAGGCCCGGATCGCCGGGTGGACGCCGGCGGCGGCGAGCTCGGGGTCGAGGACGATCAGCGAGCTCTCAGTGGTGAGCACGGCGCGCTCGGCTTCACCCTCGTCGCTCCCGTCGGCCAGCACCGTGGCGAGCACGGTCAGCGAGCCGCCGCCGGCCAGGTTTCGCCCTGAGCCAAACAGCCGCTTGACCTCGTCGGCGCTCCCGGCGGCGAGCGCGAGCCGCGAGAGCGAGTCGCAGATCAGCACCGCGTCGTCGCCGACCTCCGCCCGCCGGCGGGCCCGCTCCACCGCCAGCTCCGCGGTCCTGACCTGCTCGACGGGGGCGAGATCCGCGGTCGCGATCGCGAACTCGGCAACGGGCAGTGCCTCGCGCCACGCCGTCGCCTCCTCCGGGCGCTCGTCGATCAGCAGCACGATCACCCGGGTGCCCTCGTTCGCGGTAGTGGCGCGCGCGATCGAGCGCAGCAGCGTCGTGCGGCCCGAGCGCGCCGCGGCCCGAATCAACACCCGCTGGCCGTAGGAGAGCGGCGCGAACAGGTCGACGGCGCGCGCGAGCACGTCGGACCCCGCGCCCTCCATCGCGATGCGCCGTTCCGGCTGGATCGGCGCCAGGGAGTCGAACTCGGGCCGAACCTCGGCGAGCGGCTCCTCGCCGTTGACCTGGTCGACGTGGACCAGGGCGCGGTGGCGCTCGCCACGCCGGGGATCGCGCGCCGGACCGGTGACCTCGTCCGCGGGGCGCAGCTCGCAGCGACGGACCTGCGCGGCGGAGATGTAGACGTCGTCCTCGCTCGGGGTCAGGCCGGCCAGCCGCAGGAAGCCGTAGCGCTGTCGCGTCAGCTCCAGCACCCCGCGGATCTCGTGCGTCGGCAGGTCCTCCCCGGCCTCGTCGCCGCCCTCGGGACCCTCCGGTCCCAGCTCGACCGGCTCGCTCGGGTCGACGTCGAGCACCGTCGCCTCGACGACCACACCACTGTCCCGCCTCCTCCTCCGCTTCGCGTCCGGGGGAGGCGGGGTCCGCGTCACCCTCCTCCGCTTCGCGTCCGGGGGAGGCGGGGTCCGCGCCACCATCCGCCTGGAGCGCCTCGATCAGCTCCTCGCGTCCGAGCTTGCGATAGCCCGGAACGCCCGCTGTCGCGGCGCGCTCGTGCAGGTCGGCGAGATGCAGGTCCTCGAGCCGGGCGGCCATCGGCCGCCAGGCTAGCGGTTGGTGCCTGCCGGGCTGCGCTCGACCAGGTCGCTGAGCCAGGCGCCGAACTCGGGGCGCGACTCCCAATCGGCGCGAAACCGCTGGGCGCCGGCGTCGGTCAGCGGGTGCTTGAGCATCTGCCTGAACACCTTGCCGGGCACGGTGGCGATCTCGCACCCGAGGCGGGCGGCCGTGATCAGGTGCTCGGGGTGGCGGATCGAAGCGGCGATGATCTCGGAGGTCACGCCGGTCGCCCGGAAGCAGTCGACGATCTCGGCGACCACGGCCCCCGAGTCGACCGAGATGTCATCGAGCCGGCCCATGAAGCAGGAGACGTAGGTCGCACCGGCGCCGGCGGCGAGCATCGCCTGGTTGGCGGAGAAGACCAGCGTCATGTTCACCGGGATGCCGGCCGCCGTGAGCGCGTGGGTCGCCTCGAGCCCCGCCTCGTCGAAGGGCACCTTGACCGTCACGTGCTCGTGGAGCTCCCGCAGGGCCCGGCCCTCGGCGACCATCCGCTCCGGCTCCTGGGAGACGACCTCGGCGGAGACCGGCCCGCCCACCAGGTCGCAGATCCGGCGCACGATCTCGCCCGGGTCGCCGTCCTCCTTGGCGAGCAGCGACGGGTTCGTGGTCGCGCCGGCGAGCACACCCCAGCGGGCGATCTCCTCGACCTCGGCGACGCTCCCGGTGTCGATGAACAGCCTCACTGCTCAGAACCTACTGCGTTTGCCGGATCGATCCCCTCGGCCCGAGCGGCCTCGACCCAGCGGTCGGCCTCCGCGCGAACCCGGTCCGCTTCCCACCGCAGCTCGCCCCCGATCGCCTCCGCGACCGGCGCGACCGACTCGGCCGTGCGCAGCTCGGGCGCGGCGACCAGGCCGAGCCGCGTGCGGCGCAGCAGCACGTCGGCGACCGAGCGCGCCTGCTCCAGCCGGGCGGCGATCGCCGCCTCGGCGAGCAGGTCGGGCTGGCCGGCGACGATCGGCGCGGCGAGCTCCGGGCGCTCGCCGGCGAGCCGCAGGACGTTGCGCGCGGCGTGCCCATAGCGGAAGCCGAGCAGCTCGCGGTAGCCCGGCGGCAGGTCGGCCTCGGAGAGCCCGTCGGGGGGATCCAGCTCGTGCTCGGAGGCCGCCATCCCGAGCGGCAGGTCGTCGGTGCGGCAGGGCGCCACCCGGCCCTCGCGCTCGACCATCCGGTCGACCACCTGCTTCGCCATCCGCCGCCACGTGGTCAGCTTGCCCCCGGTGATGGTCAGCATCCCGGAGGACGTCTCATACAGCTCCGCCTTGCGCGAGATGTCGACCGACTTGCGCGGGTCGCCGGTGGTGATGAGGGGTCGCACACCCGCGTAGGCGCCGGTGACGTCGGCCACGGTCAGCTCGAGCCCGAAGAAGGCGTTGACCGCGTCGAGAAGGTAGGTGATGTCGTCGGTGCCCGGGCGCACGTGCGCGATGTCGCCGTCGTAGTCGTTGTCGGTGGTCCCGATCAGCGCCCGGCCGTACCAGGGCAGGGCGAAGATCGTGCGGCTCTCGCCCGCGGGGACGATGCACGCCGCGCGCGCCAGCGGCAGATCCTCCAGCGAGACGGTGAGGTGCGTGCCGCGGCTCGGGGCGATCCGCGGCAGCTCCTCCTCCTCGTGGATCTCGTCGGGGCGGATCTGGTCCGCCCAGACGCCGGTGGCGTTGATCACGTTGTCCGCCTCGACCTCGAAGCGCGCGCCGGACTCGATGTCGACGCAGGCGACGCCCGCGGCCCGGCCGTCGCGGTCGAGCAGGCCCGTGACCTCCGCGCCGTTGACGCACACGGCGCCGTAGCGCTCAGCCTCGCCGAGAATCGTGAGCACGAGCCGCGCGTCATCGGTCTGGCAGTCGTAGAACAGGTACGCCTCTCCCGGATCGCGGCCGGCGAGCGCGGGGATCAGCTCGGACGCCTCCTCGCCGGAGATCGTGCGATGGCGGTCGGGCGACCAGTAGTCGTCGCCGGCCAGCCGCTCGGCGCGCTCGCGGCGCGACATGCCGACCCGGGTGGTCGACATCACGTCATACATGTTGAGCCCGATCCCGATCATCCGGCTGCGCTTCTCCTCCCCGAGGGTTGGCACCAGGAACGGGGTCGGGTAGACGAGGTGCGGTGCGAGCTGGACCATCAGCTGGCGCTCGAGCAGCGCCTCGCGGACGAGGCCGAGGTCGAAGTTCTGCAGATAGCGGAGCCCGCCGTGGACCATCTTCGAGGAGCGGCTCGAGGTGCCGACCGCGTAGTCGTCGCGCTCGACGAGGGCCACCGTGTAGCCGCGCGAGGCGGCGTCCAACGCCACGCCGGCGCCGGTCGCCCCGCCGCCGACCACCACCACGTCGAAGCGCTCGCCGGTGACGGTCCGCAGCGCGTCCTCGCGACTCAGCACCGTCCGCCTCCCCTCAGTCGAGGTAGCTGACGACCGAGGCGGCGGGCTCGCGCTCCGGTGCCGTCTTCTCCTGCACCGGATGCCCAAGGTGGATGAGGGCGACGAAGCGCTCCTCGGGGGCGAGGCCGACGGCCGCGCGCCCCTCCTCGGTGCGCAGCACCCCCGGCGTCCGCCAGTAGCCGACCAGACCGCGGGCGTGGGCGGCGAGGAGCACGATGTAGGCGGCGATCGCCGTCGCATGCAGGTCCTCCTCCGCCTGCACCTCGTCATCCGGGACGGCACACGAGCAGACGACCAGCGTCGGCGCGCGATCGAGCTTCGTCGCCGCCTCCGGGCCGGCGGCACGCTTCAGCCGCTCGAGCGCGCCCGGCCCGAGCACGCGAAAGCGCCACGGGTTGGTCAGGTGGTGGTTCGGCGCCCAGCGGGCGAGGTCGAGCAACTCGTCGAGCGTCTCGCGGTCCACCGGCTCGGGGCGGTAGGCCTTGTGCGTGCGCCGGCTGCGGATCGCCTCGTCGACCTCCATCGCCGACAAAGTACCCGTCCGGCTCGCGCGGCCCTTCGATGAAGCTTTTGGCGCCCCGTGGGGAGCGAAAGCGTCAGCGAACGCCCGCGCTCAGGGCAGGCGGCGCCGGTACCAGAAGAACCCCGCGACGAGCGCCAGCGCGAGCGCGCCGAGGCCCGCGGCGACGTAGGGCGCGACGGGCTTGGATTCCACAGCGGCGGCGGGTGCATGCGGCTCGGTGGGTGGAGCCTCCGCCGGCGCCTCGGCTCCAGCCTCGACATCGCGTTCCTCCCCGGCTTCCGGAGCGGGCGCCGCGCTCCCGGCCTCGCCCGCGCCTGCATCGGGCGCCTGGGCGGCGCCAGGGGCGCCGGGGACACTGCCGGCGCCGCCTGTCCCGGGAGCCCGGGCTCCCCCCGCCCCGGCGCCGGGAATCGACCCCGGCGGTCGCGCCACGGCGCCGGGCGCCGCGGCCGCGGGGCCGGTGAGCCCGGGGCTCGGCGACGGCGCCGGCGGCGTCTCCGCCTGGTTTCCGTTCGTCGACCGATCCGCCTCGCCGCCGGGGCCGCTCCCGCCACCGGGCGCCCTGCGGGCCACGGGCTCGAGCGGGAACGGGCGGCGCTCGACGGCGAGGAGCGCCTGTGCCGTCACCCAGACCGGCGTCTGGTCGCTGGCGCGCGAGTAACGGTAGTGACCGTCGCCGGCGCGCAGGCGCGCGAGGTGGTCGAGCGCATCGCGAAGCGCTCCGCCGCCGCCCCCCGCTGCGACGAGCCCCTGAACGGCCCAGGCGGTCGACTGCGCGTTTACGACCCCGTTGGTCGCCAGCGCGTAGCCGCCGTCCGGGCGTTGGGCCCTGCGCAGCCACCGGACCCCGGCCGAACTCGAGCGGCCGCCGGCCCCCGCCGCCGCGAGCGCCTGCAGCGCCGCGCCGGTCGAGTCGGGGTCGCTCGGAGCCTGGGGACGAAAGCCCCAGCCGCCGTCGCCGTTCTGGACCCGACGCAGCCAGCCCAGGGGACGGCCGAGGCCGCCGGGCTCGGCGCCGGCGGCGCGCATCGCCAGCACGAAGAACGCGGTCAGGTTGACCTGCCCGTCGACCGAGCCGTCGCGATCGCGCTTGCGGCGCAGGGCCGCAACGAGGTCCGCGCCGGCGAAGGCGCGGGGGTCGAGCCCCGAGCCGCGCAGGGCGAGGATCGTCCGCTCGAGATCGCCGGGCGATCGCAGTCGCTCGATCTCCGAGCGCAGGTAGGAGATGGGCGTCTCCCCGCCGCTGCGAACGTCGAGCGGGTTCCTGCCGGACGCCTCCAATCCGAGCATCACCCAGCCCGTCATCGCCGGGCTCGACGGATACTCGAGCGTGGCGCCGAAGCCTCCATCGGAGTTCTGCGAGCGCGCCAGCCAGGCGCTGCTCTGCGAGGCCTGCGCCCGGGCGGCGCCCGGGGCCGCCGCGGACGCCTCGGCGCCAGCTCCGGGCGGCTCGCCCAGTCGCGGGCCGGCGACGAGCGCCAGCGCCGCGAGCAGCACCGAGAGGGCGCCGGCGGGCCGCCAGCTGAACTGGAGTCGCGTCCGGTAGCGCGAGATCATCCGCACCAGCGCCGGGCCCGCGGCGAGCGCGAGGACGAAGTTGCCGGCCGCATGCGCGACGTTGAAGGGCACGCCCCGCGCCGAGAGCGCCAGATAGCGATCGAGCGACTGCTCGCCGCCGTAGGTGACCATCACCGAGAGGTCGAGCAGCGCCCCGTAGGCGAGCCCCGCAACGGCGCAGGCGATCGCCAGGCCCCAGCGCCCGAGCCGGCGCCCGCTAGCGGCGGCGAGCCATGCCCCTCCGAGGCCGGTCAGGCCCCAGCCGGCCATCTGCCACGCTGTCCACGGCCCCTGCCCGAGCCAGATGTTGGAGATCGGCGCGGCCAGGGCGCCGACCGCGAACCCCGGTGGGCCGCCGAGGGCGTAGCCGGTGATCAGCGCGATGTCGGTGGTCGCGACCACGTTGGGGATCGGGGCGAAGACGAGCCGGCCGGCGACGGCCAGCGCCGCCAGCGCCGCGACCAGGGCGACCAGCCGGGCGCTCGGCCGGGCGCGCTCGTACCACACCACGCCTCCCACGACGACCAGCGCCAGCCCGGTGAAGACCGCGACCTGCCAGCTCACGGCGATCCCACCTCCGCCGCCACGCGGGCGATCGCCTCGCGCAGCACGATCGCGCCGGCCTCAGGGGTGATCGCGCCCTCGCCGCCGAGGATCCGCGCCACCTCGGTGGCGAAATACCAGCCGCCGGAGAGGATCTCGTCCGCGGGGCCGTCGGCGATCAGCTCGCCGTCACCGAGCAGCACCACTCGCTCCGCGAAGCGCGAGGCGAACTCGACGTCGTGGGTCGCCACGAGCACCGCGCCTCCGTCGGCCGCGAGCTCGCCGAGCCACTCCGCGAGGCTTCCCTTACGCGCCGCGTCCATCCCGCGGGTCGGCTCGTCCAGGCAGAGGATCCCGGGACGCGCTCCGTCCTCGCGCCCGGCCATGACGATCGCGAGCGCGAGCCGCTCCCGTTCGCCGCCGGAGAGGTCACGGGGGTCGCGTTCGGCCGCCCACTCGAGTTTCACCGACGCCAGTGCGCGAGCGACCGCAGGGCCCTCGAGCTCGTCGGCGACCCGCTCGCGCAGCAGCAGGTCCGCCGGGCTCTGCGGAAGGAGCGCGCATCCGCCCGGCGCCTCGATCGTGCCGCGGACCGGTGACAGCAGCCCGGCCACGGCGCGCAGCAGCGTGCTCTTGCCGGCTCCGTTTCGGCCCATCAGCGCAACCCGCTCGCCGGCATCGATCGAGAGCTCAACCGCCCTGACCACGTCCCGCACGGTCTCGCCCGAGTCGAGCTCGAGCCACACGTCGTGTGCGCGCAGCGCCCAACCGCGGTCGCGGCGCCGCCGCGCTCGCCGCTCGGCTCCACGGACTGCGGACCGCGGACTGCGGACTGCCGACTCGATCGCCCGCTCGCCCAGGGTCCGCCGCGCGTCCTTGACCGCGACCGGGAGCGGCCGGATGCCCGCGAGCGAGAACAGCCGTGCTCCCGGGGTCGCGAGCGCCGGATCGACAGCGAGCGCCCAGTCGCCGAAGTCGGCGGGCGGGCCGTCGAACGCGATCCGCCCCGCGTCGATCGCGAGCACGCGGTCGGCCGCCGCGAGGCAGCGTTCCAGCCGGTGCTCGGCGAGGACGACCCCCATCCCCCACTCCTCGTTCAGCCGCCGCAGCAGTCCGATGAGCTCGTCGCCGGCCACCGGGTCGAGCTGGGAGGTCGGCTCGTCGAGCAGCACCAGCCGCGGTCGCAGGACGAGGGCCGCGGCAAGGGCGACGCGCTGCAGCTCGCCGCCCGACAGGGTGTCGGTCGCGCGCTGGGCCAGGTGCGCGATCGCGAGCGTCAGGCTCGCCTCCTCGATCGCCCGCGCGCGGGCCGCGGCCGGCTCGCCGCGGAGCTCCAGCGGCAGTTCCAGCTCGCCGCTCACGGTTGCCGAAACCACCTGGGTCTCGGGATCCTGGCCGACGAAGCCGACCAGGCCCCCGAGGTCGGCGGGTCCGTGGTCGCGGACGTCGAGGCCGCAGACCGACAGCGAGCCGGCGACGTCGCCGCCGTGGTAGTGCGGCACCAGGCCGCAGCAGGCCCGCAGCAGGCTCGACTTTCCCGACCCCGAGCGGCCGGCGAGCACGACCAGCTCGCCCTCCCCGATCTCGAGGTCGATCTCGCGCAGCGCGTCCATCGCCGCGCCCGGGTAGCGGTAGCTGAACGACCCCATCGCAACCAGCGGCGTGTCGCTAGCCATCGCGACCCCGGATCCCGAGATAGGGCAGCGCTGCGAGCGCCGGCAGGGCGAGCCCGATCGCGAGCGTCGCCGGGTCGGCGTCGATGGAGATCGCCGGATACGGCTCGAAGCCGCCGGCCCCCGCGACGCGCCCGCCGATGCCGAGCGCGACGATCGCCGCACCGGCGGCCGCAAAGCGCCACGAGTGGCGCGATCGCCGCGGCGGCGACGCTTTCCGCGGGGCGCCGCGCGCGTACCCGCGCAGCTCCAGCGTCGCCGCGACGTCGACCGCGCGATCAAGCGAGCCGGCGACCAGCCGGCGGGCGAGCGCCGCTCTGGAGACCGGCGCGGCCGCAGGCCCGCGCAGGGTCGCGGCGTCGCGCAGACGGGCGTGGTCGGCGGCGGCGAGCGGCACCAGTCGCGTGATCAGCGTCGCGGTGAGCGCCGAGTGGCGCGCCAGCGGGCGGAGCAGCCGCAGCATGCGGTCGGGGTCGACGCAGGAGGTGAACACCGCAAAGACGGCGATCACGATCGCTATCCGCAGCGCCAGCACCCCGCCCTCGACCAGCGCCTCCGCGGTGATGTCGATGCGGCCGAGCACGGGCAGCTCCCCGCCGCGCACCAGGATCGTGTCGCCGCGCTGCGAGGCGAGGCCGTTGACGATCACGATCAGCACGCTCAGCGTCGCGCCCCAGCGGGCTGCGGTGGCGAGTGCGCGGCCGGCTCCGGCGAGCAGTCCGGCAACGGCGATCGCGGCGCCCGCCCCCGCGAGGACGATCGGGTTCGAGAAGGCGAAGGCGACGATTGCAATCGAGCCGAAGTAGGCGCCGGCCGACAGCGCGCTCGAGCGCCCCAGGGGCCCCGGCCGTGGCGTGTAGGCGAGTGGCGATCGCATCAGGGCACCGGGGCCGGCAGCGCCAGCTCGGTCTCCTCGGCGGCGAGCACCGCGTAGCGATCCTCGAGATCGTCGGCGTCCAGCAGCGCGACCGCCCGGTCCACCCCCGCTGCGTCGGTGCCCGTGACGACCCAGCCCGCCGGGCGCTCGCCGCGCCGCAGCCCGGCGACCAGTCCGGCGCCGGCGCCGAATGCGTCCACCGCCTGGGCCCGCTGATCGAGGGCGACGAGCTCGTAGGCCGCGCCACGGCGCTCGAAGCGGGCGAACACACCGCTTCCCTGCGGGCCGAAGTCGAGCTGCGCCGCCAGCGGGTCGGAGCGCAGCGCGCGCCAGGGCCCGACCAGCAGCCGCAGCGCGGGCGGCGCGGCCTCCGCGCCGGCGGCCGGCGCCCGTTCGACGCTCGCATCCACCCCCTCGTCGGACAGTCGCTCGGCGGCCGTGTCGCAGACTGCCGCGGGTGCGTGGCACTCGATGCGCACCGGTAGTCGCTCGGTGCCGGCGGAGGACTGGGCGAACGGCTCGGGCCAGGATCCGACGACGGCGGGGGTCCGCAGCGCGTCCGTCCAGTCACGGTAGTCCCACCAGATCCGGTCACCGGCGCGAACCGGGACCTCGGCGGATCCGCGAGACGACTCGATCCCGTTGACGAAGAAGAACCAGTCCAGGCTGCGACCGTCGCTGAAGTCGCCCTCGACGCCGTCGATCGACTGGACGAAGCCGCCCCCGTAGCGGGTGGTGATCTCGGCCTCGCGGTCGAGCACCCGGATCACGGTCTCCGATGCGGAGGGGTCGGAGACGGTCGCCTCGAGCAGGCGCTCGGCGCCGTAGTCACGGGTCACCGTCAGGCGAGCCTCGCCCTCCGAGGACTCGCCCGGGCCCAGGCCGCAGCCCGGGGCCGCGACGGCGACGAGCGCCGCCGCCGCCACGAACCCCGGAAAGCGGCCACGGCTCACCGTCTCCTTGGCCGCTCGCAGTCTCCCGCGAGCCGGTCGGCGTCCTCGTCGCCGCGCCTGACCAGGACCTTGTCCTCACCGGGCCCGCAGTCGACCTTGTCGACCTCACCGCCGCGGACGTCGATGCGGTCGTCGCCGCCGCGGCCGCGGATCACGTCCGGGCCCTTGGTGCCCTTGATCCTCTCGCCGTCGGCGCTGCCGACGATGCGCTCGCCGTGGCGCTTCGGGCACAGGTCGATGTCCTCCTTGACGCACACGCGCAGCGCCTGGGACGGGATGTCGGTTCCGCGGGTCGCCGTGAGCTTCAGCCGACCGCTCGCCGCAGCGGTCAGCTGCGGCGGTGCCGTCGGCGCCCGTGGTCGCCTCGACCCCGCCGCCGGCGACGGTCGCCCCCGCGGCCGGCGCGCTCTGACAGGTGACCTCGAACGTGCTCGGGTCGGTCGCGCAGCCATGCTCGATCACCGAGACCGAGAAGGGCTCGCCCGGCGTCGTGCGCGCCGGAGCGATCAGCTCGAGCTCGTCCGGGTTCGGCTCCGGGAAGTTGTCCGGGGCGAGGTAGACGAGGAACTCGTCGCCGCCGGCGATCGGCTCCTGGTCGGCGCCCACCGTGAGCTCCTGGTGGTTGCGCTTCAGATACCAGAACGTTCCGGGCTGATCGTCGACTCCGCCGATCGCGCAGATCGCGACGCCGAATCCGAACTCGTCGCTGACCGAGAGCGGGCGCAGGTCGGGGTCGGCCTCGGCTCCGGCGGCGAGCAACCCGAGCCCGTTGGGCTCCGGGAGCTCGAACGTCGAGCCGGTCCCGCCGGCGCCGCCGAAGTTGCAGTCGGCGCCGGGGTCGGTCGTGACGCTCTCGGCACCCACGAGATAGGTCGTGCCGGGGTCGAGCACCCGGGTAGGGGTCAGCACCCGCAGCTCGGCCTGAACGGTCGCGGCGCTCGCTGCGGCTGGAGCGATCGCGAGGACGCCGAAGGCGCCCAGCGCGACGAGCGCGCAGCGCGCGAGGGATACGCATGTGGTCATGAAAGCCACCCTTTCCTCGAGGGACATTGTCGGCTGGCCGGGGCAGGTCTCCTGGCTTCCGGGCCGGCCGCCGCGCCTTCCCGAGTCGCGTCCGCGATCTCAGTGGCTGACCTCTCGGTCGTGCGACGCCGTCTGGGCCCGGTCACAGTGGCGGGACCGCGCCGGTCTCTCACCGGACTTCCCTTGACCACCGGCCGTATTTCGAGCCGCAGTCTATCCCGTGCAGCGGTCCAGGCCGGCGGTGGAACCCGCCGCGATCGGCTCAGGGCGAGCGCTCCTCGACCTTGCGCTGGAGCTGGTCGACCACGTCGGGCATCGCCGACTTCATCCGCGCCAGCTCCCAGTGCTCGATTTTGATGAGGCGCACCGGGGAGGTGGCGGTCACGGTCGCCGAGCGCTCCTGCTTCTCGAGCAGGCCCTGCTCGCCGAAGACGTCGCCGGGGCCGAGATCGGCCAGATGCTCACCCTCGCGCTCGACCTTGACCGTGCCGTCCTCGATCACGTAGAAGTCGTTCGAGTACCCGCCCTCGCGGATGATCGTCTTGCCCTCGACCGCGGACTCGAGGGTCGCGAACGTCGCCACCTTGGCGAGCGCCTCTTCCGGCACGTCGGCGAACAAGGGTGTGTTCTTCAGCGCGCTTACGTCCACAGGTCTCCTCCGCTCGGGTTTGCCGCCGCAACCTAACCGATCGCCTGCAGCCGCGCCGCGTTCGAAGCCTCGGCGCGAATCGTCGCCAAGAAGCGCTCGATGGTCTCCACCACGCGCGCCGTGCGCACCGACGGCACGATGTCGAAGGCGTGCTCGGCCCCGGCCAACTCCGCGTATAGCACCGGGCTCTCGGATGCTCGCCGCAGCTCGGCGACGAACCGGCGGGCGTCGGCGACCGGAACCAGGGTGTCGGACTCGCCGTGGATGACCAGGAACGGGGGCGCGTCGGCGCGCACGCGGTGCGTGGGCGAGGCGGCACGGAAGCGCTCCGGCTCGTCCGCGAAGCGCGTCTTGAACACGTTGCGCTCGAGCACCCACTGGCGCAGCTCGGGGTAGTAGATCGTCTCGGGGTCGGTGAGGTCGTACACCCCGTAGAAGGGGATCGCGGCGGCGACCGACGTGTCGGCGTCCTCGAACCCGGGCTGGAGCTCCGGATCGTCGGCGGTCAGGGCTGCGAGCGCGCAGAGGTGGCCGCCCGCCGAGCCCCCGGTGATGCACACGAGGCCGGGATCTGCGCCGTATTCGCCGGCGTTGTCGCGGACCCAGGCAAGGGCGCGCTTGACGTCGACGACGTGGTCGGGGAACGTCGCCCGCGGGCTCAAGCGGTAGTCGGCGTTGAAGCCGACCCAGCCGTGATTGGCCAGGTGGTTGAGCAGCGGGATTCCCTGCTCGCGGCGGCTGCCGGCGATCCAGCCGCCGCCGTGCACCTGGAGGATCGCGGGGCGCGGCTGTGCCCCCGGCGGCTCGGCCGGCATGTAGACGTCGAGGCGCAGCGGCCGGCCGCCGTGGCGGGCGTACTCGATCCCGCGCAGCCGGCGAACGCCGCGCGGCCACAGCATCAGGGGCGGGACCAGGAGGTGGCTGATCGGAAATCGCGAGCGCCGCGCGTCGGCGGGCGGCTCCAGCTCGGCGAGCGCGTCGCGCACCCCGCGGGCGCTGGCGAATGCCTGCCATGCGAACCGCACCAGCGCGATCATCGCCACTGCCAGCAGCACGACCGCCACGACGCCGAGCCAGCCGCCGAGCGCCCCGAGCCAGACGGCGAGCGCGAGCGCGACACCGGCGGCGAGCGCGAGCGCCCACGGGAACTCGCGCACCGTCGAGCGCGCCATCCAACGCAGGAGGCGAATCCGCAGGGCGAGCGGCGGGCGCATCCGCCGTGCCTTTCGCACCAGCTTCAGCAAGCCAGGGAGCCTAGTCGGGCGGTGGTGGCTTCCTCGAGGTGCCGGCAACGACCGTGCTCGCCGATTCGACGAAGAGCTCGCGCGCTCGCCTCAGCTCGGCGGTCTCGCCGCGATCGAGGCGCTCGAGCGAGAGCCCCTCGAGCCCGGCGACCAGATAGACGATGATCGGGTCGAGGTCGCGCTCGGTGGGACCGTCGGCGAGCCCCCGCAGGAGCTCGCGAAGGACCGCCCGATGGCCCTCCTTCATCTCCCTCATGATCTCGCCCACCCGCTGCTCGACCACCGATTGCGAGGCGAGGTCGAAATAGACCCGTTGCAGGCCCTCGTCGCGATCGAGCGCCCGCCAGACCCCGTCGGCGAGCCCGCGGACGAGCTCCCGGGCGGTGCTCGGCTCGCCGACGCCGGCGAGCACCTCCTCGGTGATCGCCTCCGAGACCCGCCGCGCGACCGCCGCGACCAGTCCCTGCTTCGAGCCGAAGTGGTAGGCGATCAGGGCCTTGTTCTGGCCCGACGCGGCGGCGACCTTGGCGGTCGTCAGACCGGCGTAGCCGTCGCGCTTCAGTACCTCGTAGGCGGCGGCGAGGATCCGGTCGGGGGCATCCGAGCGCGGGCGGCCAGGGCCGCGCCGCGCCGGCGCCTCGGCGACGCCGCTCAAGCGGTGGCTCCGGCGGCGCTCGGCTCCATCCCCATCGCCGCGAGCTTTTTCGACAGCGACTTCATGGCGTACTCGAACACCTCCTTCGAGTGGTAGAAGGGCGTCTCGAAGTCGTAGCGGTCCTCGACCCAGTCGGGGGCGAAGGCGAGCACCCCCACCGGGAGCGTCTCCTGCAGCGTCTGCTGGACGACCTGCTTGTAGCGGTCGTCCGACTTGATCGCATCGGCGAGGAACTTGACCCCGAAGCCGACATGGCGCGACTCGTCGCGGTTCACGTGGGTGAAGCCGTCTCGGAAGCCCGGCAGCCTGTCCATCTCCTTCAGGCTCCGCAGGATGAAGCGGGCGCCCGTGAGAGCGAGGGTGCCCTCGATCACGATCATGTAGACGGTGATCCCGCGCACCAGCGCTTCCATGTCCGAGGGATCGTTGCGCAGCGTCTCGGCGCAGTCATGGAGGATGCCGTCGAACAGCTGCTTGAAATCGTCGTTGATGTTCACGCGCTGCTCGGAGAGGTTGGCGGCGATCGTTTGCGCGTCGGAGCCGAGCACCTCGCGGAAGAAGCGATCGAAGAAGACGCAGTGGCGGGCCTCATCGGCGATCTGCGAGGCGAGGAAGATCCGCTGATCGTCGCTCGGCGCCGCGATCGCGAACGGCAGCAGCTCCGTGGTCACCCGCTCCTCGCCGACGAAGAACTGGGAGAGGCCGAAGAGCATGAAGCGCCGCTCCTCCTCTGTCCAGGTCTTGC
Organism: uncultured Solirubrobacterales bacterium; assembly: GCA_963729075.1. Taxonomy (GTDB): domain Bacteria; phylum Actinomycetota; class Thermoleophilia; order Solirubrobacterales; family 70-9; genus WHSW01. Next base: position 511,786 of record CAVSMU010000010.1, read on the forward strand.
CGTCGTTCCACTCCTCGGCGTCGACGGTGAAGTCGAAGGTCTCCGAGCTCCAGCCCTGGTTCTCCCAGCGCGAGATCAGCTTCTTGTAGGAGGGCGCCGCCTCGACGATTCGATCGAGATGAGCCATCACGCGGTCGATGTCGCCGTCGAGCAGAACGTCCAGCGCGCTCCAATCCTCATCGCCGTTCGGGCTGCGCGTCGCGATGTCGCCGTTCACGCTGCCGTTGCCGATCGCCATCGGAGCCCTCCTCGGGGGTCGCCGTCGTTCTGCGCGGCGAATTATTACCCGATCGTTTAGTTAATGTCAAGCGGCGCGGCGCGCAGGGCCCGCCCGCCCGGGCGAATCGTGCGGATCGGCGCCCACCCCCCGGGCGCGATGCCACTCAGTTCGTGGATGCCGAGATCGCCGGCTCGGGCTCGGACTCCGGCTCCGGCTCCTCCGCCCGATCCTTGGCGGCGGCGCCGAGCCCGGCCGCACCGAGCGCGTGGAAGCCGCCGTCGGCGTGCAGCACCTCGCCGCTGATCGCCGCCGCCCAGTCGGAGAGCAGGAAGCAGACGGCGCGCGCCACCGGCGTCGGGTCGCTCTGGTCCCATCCCAGGGGAGCGCCCCGCTGCCAGGCGCCGGCCAACTCGTCGAAGCCGGGGATGCCGCCCGCGGCCGCAGTCTCGATCGGGCCGGCGGAGAGCAGGTTGACACGGATGCCGCGCGGTCCCAGGTCGCGCGCCAGATAGCGCGCGGTCGACTCGAGGGCCGCCTTGGCGACACCCATCCAGTCATAGACGGGCCAGGCGACGGAGGCATCGAAGTCGAGGCCGACGATCCCGCCGCCGCCGTCGCGCTCGAGCAGCGGCGCCAGATGGCGGCCGAGGGCCTGCAGCGAGTAGGCGCTCGTACGGAAGGCCTCGATGGCGCTCTCGGCCGGGGTGTGCAGGAACTGGCCGCCCAGCGCGTCGGCGGGCGCGTAGGCGATCGCGTGCAGGACTCCGTCCAGCGATCCCCAGCGGGAGTCGAGATCGGCGGCGACCGCCGCGAGGTCGCTCTCGTCGTTGACGTCGAGCTCGAGCACGTCGGCCGTCTCCGGCAGCCGGGCCGCGGCGCGCTCTGTCATGCGGCGCGTTCGCCCGAAGCCGGTGAGCACGACCTCGGCGCCGGCGCGCTGCGCCTCCTCGGCGACGGCGAAGGCGATGCTCTTGCGGGTGATCACCCCGGTGAGCAGCAGGCGCTTGCCCTCGAGCAACGGCGACGTGGCCACTAGACCAGCACCCGCCCATCCGCGCACGGGGAGAGCTCGGCGGTCTCGGTGCTGGAGGCCCTTGTCTCCGCCTTCGAGCTGTTCGCACTCCCGGCCTGAGCGCCGTTCGCGCTGGAGGCCTCGGAGGGCGCCCGCCGCCACAGCGCCTCGAGCGAGGCGCGGGCGACCAGCTTGCCGTCGCCGTCGCGAACGCGAAGCGCGAGCTCTACCAGGCCGTGGCCCGGATCCAGGGGCTGCAGGCCCGCGATCTCGGCCTCAACCGAGATCGTGCAGCCGATCGGGACCGGGCGCTTGAACACGACGTTGCGCAGCCCCCGCAGCGCGACGACGCGCTCGGGATCGATCGGCAACAGGCCCACGCTGTAGGAGAGCACCAGCATCCCGTGAGCGATGCGCTCGCCGAACGGGCTCGCGGCGGCCCATTCCGCATCGGCGTGCTGGGGATGCCAGTCTCCGGTCAGGGCCGAGAAGGAGACCAGGTCGGTCTCGGTGATCGTGCGCCCACGCGTGACCACGCGCGTCCCGACCTCGAGGCGGTCGAAGTCGACGGTGAGGGGTTCCGTGCTCATGGGCGCTCCTTCGGGTCGAGGCTCGGGTCGAGGCCGAGCAGCCGGGCGAACCCGACCGCGGCCCGCTCGTGACCGAGCGGCGATGGGTGCAGGCCGTCCGCGACGAAGTTCTCTTCGTCTGAGAGGCCGGGGTGTCCGGCGACCTCGAGGCAGGGGATCTCGTGAGCCTCGGCGACAGTGCGCGTGGCGGCATTGAAGCGGGCGATGCCGCGCTCGACGCGCCGGCGGGTGCGCGGGCCCAGCTCGAGGAAGTCCCAGCGCTCGGGCGCGGTCGCGGTCACGATCCGTATCGCCGGTAGCGCCTCGCGCAGGCGGCGGACGATCCCGGCGAGCCGACGGCTGTAGGCGTGGGCGTCCGGGCGCACCGAGAGGAGCACGTCGTTGGCGCCGCAGACGACCGTGACCAGGTCGGGCTCGAGCTGCAGGGCCGGGCCGAGCTGGCCGAGCACGTCGGCGCTGGTCGCCCCCTCGAAGGCGAGGTTGCGGTAGGCGAAGTCCGGGTTGCCGTCAGCGAGCCGGGCGGCGAGCCGGTCGGCCCAGCTCTCGCCGGGATCGCAGCCGGTGCCGGCGGTGAAGCTGTCCCCGAGGGCGGCGTAGGAACGGATCGGCTCCTCCTCCGTGCTGGGCATGAGCACCCTGGCAATCTCCGCGTACGGATCGAGCGCGGTCATCGGCCCTCCATCGCCGTGAGCGCCCACGCGAGCCGGTCATGGGTCTCGCGCGGGTCGATCACCTCATCGACGAACCCGCTCGCCGCCGCCGCGTCCGCGGTCAGGTGCTCGGCGGCGTAGGCGCTGGTGAGCTCCTCCGCCAGGTCGGGCGCGTCGTTCTCGGCGAGCTTTCGCCGGTGCACGATGCCGACCGCCTGGCCGGCGGCCATGATCCCGATCTCGGCCCGCGGCCAGGCGAAGACCATGTCCGCGCCGAGGTCCTTGGAGTTCATGGTGATCACCGCGCCGCCGTAGGCCTTGCGCAGGACGACGGTGAGGCGGGGCACGTCGGCGCCCGCGAAGGCGCGCAGCAGCGAGGCCCCGTGGCGGATCACTCCCGCCGACTCCTGGCGACGACCGGGCATGAAGCCGGGCGTGTCGACGAGCACGATCAGCGGCAGGCGGAAGCGGTTGCAGGCCGAGACGAACAGCGCCGCCTTCTCGGCCGCGACCGCGTCGATCACGCCCCCGAGGTACCGGGGCTGATTGGCGATCACGCCGACGGGCCGGCCGTCGATCCGCGCCATCGCGGTGACCATGTTTCGCGCCCACCGGTCGGAGAGCTCGAGATAGTCACCGCCGTCGACCAGCGACTCGATCACGTCGCGAACGTCATAGACGCGCCGTCCGTCGGTCGGCACCGGCTCCGACGGATCGGCCTCCGACGGCGCCGGGCACGCGAGCGGCGCGTGCTCGCCCAGCGCATCCGGCAGGTGGGCGATCAGCTCGCGCGCCCTCCGGGCCCCGTCGCGCTCGTCGGCAGCCACGAGCTGGCAGACCCCGTTGCGCTCGTGCACGTGCGGGCCACCGAGCTCCTCCATCGAGACGTCCTCGCCGAGCGCCTCGCGAACCACCTTCGGTCCGGTGAGGAACATCCGCGCCCGCTCGGTCATGATCACGAAGTCGGTCAGCGCCGGCGAGTAGGCCCCGCCGCCGGCGGATACCCCGCTGACGATCGTGATCTGCGGCACGACGCCGGCCAGCGCGACGCTCTCGCGGAAGATCCGTGCGTAACCGGCAAGCGAAGCATGGCCCTCCTGCAGCCGAGCGCCGCCGGACTCGACGAAGCCGACCACCGGCGCGCGCGCCTGGCCGGCGAGCCGCATGACGCGGACGATGGTCTCGGCGTGGGTCTCGCCCAGCGAGCCGCCCATGAAGCCCGGGTCCTGCGAGTAGCAGAACACGGGACGGCGACCGACGGTGCCGGCGCCGGCGAGCACGCCGTCCCCGGGCAGGGCGCGATCACCGGCGCGCGGCGAGACGACGCCCGAGCGCAGGGGGCGAAACGAACCGGGGTCGCAGAGCGCCTCGAGCCGCTCGAGCGGTGGCAGGCGCTCCTCGCGGGCGGAATCCGAGCGGGTGCGTGGTGCGGCTGCGACGGTCATTCGGGCGCCTCCATGCTGAGCACGACGTTGTGTCCGCCGAAGCCGAACGAGTTCGAGATCGCGACCGGGGCGCGCCCGTTGCGCTCGATGGGGCGCGACTCGCCGGGCACGTAGTCGAGGTCCAGGCCGTCGTCGGGCTCCTCGTAGTTGAGCGTGGGCGGCGCGACGCCGTCGCGCAGCGCGAGCACCGTGGCCACGGCCTCCACCGCGCCTGCGGCGCCGAGGAGATGCCCGATCGACGACTTCAGCGAGGACACGGGGATCGATCGCGAGCGCTCGCCGAAGACTCGCTTGATCGCCTCGGTCTCCGAGCGATCGTTGAGCGGCGTCGAGGTGCCGTGGGCGTTGACGTACTCGACTGCGCCCGGCTCGACGTCGGCGTCGCGCAGGGCGGCCTCGATCGCACGTGCGGCGCCGTCGCCGTCGGGGTCGGGCGCGGTCACGTGGTGGGCGTCGGCGGTGGCGCCGTAGCCGGTTATCCGGCCCAGGACGGTCGCCCCGCGCTCGGCCGCCGCCTCGGCGTTCTCGAGCACCAGGATCCCGGCGCCCTCTGCAATCACGAAGCCGTCGCGGCGGCGATCGAAGGGTCGGGAGACGCCGGACTTCGACGTCGCGCCCATCTTGCCGAAGGCGGCGATCGCAAGCGGGGTCACTCCCGCCTCGGCGCCGCCGACGACGCAGGCGCTGACGTCGCCGCGCTCGACCATGCGCAGCCCGGCACCGACCGCCTGAGCGCCGGCCGCGCAGGCGGAGACGGTGCCGTAGCACTCGCCGCGCAGCCCGTGGCGCATCGCCACGGCGCCGGCCGCGGCGTTGGGCATCATCTGCGGCACGCACAGCGGCGACATTGCCGCCTCGCCGCGCTCGCGCAGGACGATGTGCTGGTCCTCGATCGTCGCGATCCCACCGATCCCGGTGCCGATCACGCAGCCGATGTCGGTGTCCTCGTACGGGGGGTCGGCGTCCCAGCCGGCGTCGTCAATCGCTTCCTGCGCGGCGACCAGCGCGAGCTGGGTGAAGCGGTCCGCGCGGCGCGCCTCGCGGCGGCTGATGTGATCGGTCGGCTCGAAGTCGCGGCAGCGGCCGAGACCGTCCTCGATTCCCGACTCGCCCGCGGTCCAGCGCTCGATCAGGGTCGGCGCGCCGACCCCGAGCGGGGTGACGGCGCCGAGTCCGGTGATGACGACGTCGCGCGTCACGAGGCCCTCGCTGCGATCAGGTCGATCGCGTCGCCGACGGTCTCGAGCTTGTCGAGGTCGCTGTCGGCGAGCTCGACGCCGTACTCGTCCTCGACGATCTGCGCCAGCTCGACCAGGTCGAGCGAGTCCACCTCGAGGTCCTCGAAGCGGGCGTCGCGCTTGATGTTCTCGCGCTCCTCGCCGAACTCGACCAGCGCGTCGGTGACCCGCTGCTCGATCTGCTGTTTGTTCTGGGTTGCTTGTGCCACGTCTTCCTTTCCTTGTTCGTTGCCGTTACGCGTCAGGCGGTCATCCCGCCATCGACGGTCAGCGTTGCTCCGGTCACGTATGAGGCCGCCGGCGAGGCGAGGAAGCCGACGCACTCGGCGACCTCCTCGGGCGTGCCGGGGCGGCGGGCCGGAATCGCGTCTCGGAGCCCGCTCGAGATCCCCTCGGTCATCTCGGTCTCGATCAGGCCCGGCGCCACCGCGTTGACGGTCACGCCGCGGCGCGCGACCTCGACCGCGACCGTCCGCGTGAACGCGATCAGCCCGGCCTTCGACGCCGCGTAGTTGGCCTGGCCTGCGTTGGCGCGCTGCCCGACGACCGACGCGACGTTGATCACCCGGCCGAAGCGGGCGCGGATCATCGGCGTCAGCGCCCGACGGGTGAGCCGGAACGCGGCGCTCAGGTTGGTCTCGAGGACCCGGTCCCAGTCCGAATCGCTGAGGCGGATCGAGAGCGCGTCGGCGGTCAGGCCCGCGTTGTTGACCAGCACCAGGACGCGACCGAGCTCGCCCTCGGCCTCCGAGAGCAGCGCCTCGGCGCCATCGGGATCGGTGACGTCGGTCTGGATCGCGAGCGCGGTAGCGCCGCGATCGTCGATCTCGCCCGCGACGCGCTCGGCGCCCTCGCGGTCGGAGCGGTAGTTGATGGCCACGGGCCAGCCCGCCTCGGAGAGCTTGCGCGCGATCGCGGCCCCGATCCCGCGCGAGGCGCCGGTCACGAGCGCGCAGCCCTCGAGCGGCGGGGTCTGCGACGCAGCCTGCTTCGCGCTCGGGGTGACGGCGTCTCGGGTCTCGGTCGCGGTCATCGCGCCTCACCCCACTCGACGATCCCGGCGCCCCAGGTGAGCCCGGCGCCGAACGCGGCAAGCAGCACGGTCGAGCCGTCCTCGAGGCGACCGTCGCCATGCGCTTCGTCGAGCGCGATCGGCACGCTCGCGGCGGAGGTGTTTCCGTGCCGCGCCAGCGAGTCGACGACCCGCTCGCGGGGCAGCGAGAGCCGCTCGCCGACCGAGGAGAGAATGCGGCTGTTGGCCTGGTGATAGACGAAGAGGTCGATCTCGTCGAGGCTCACGCCGGCGTCGTCGACGACCTCGAGCGTGACCTCGGAGAGACGGGCCACGGCGGCGCGGAAGGTGGCGCGGCCGTCCATGCGGATCTTGCGCTCGGCGTGCGAGGCGGTGACGTTGCGCGAGCCGGCGCCGTCGGAGTGCAGCCGGATCGGCCCGATCCTGCCGGGACCGCCCGGGACGACGATCGCGGCCCCGGCGCCGTCGCCGAACAGGCCCGCGGTTCGCTTGTCGTCGTAGTCGATCACCCGACTCATCAGCTCGGCGCCGATCGTCAGCACGACCTCGGCGCGACCGGACTCGACCGTGGCCGCGGCGACGTCGAGCGCCGAGACGAAGCCGGTGCACGCGGCGCCGATGTCGATCGCGCCGGCGCGCGACGCGCCGATCCGCTCGGCGACCAGCGGTGCGGCGTTGGGCACGATCTCGTCCGGGGTCGAGGTCGCGACGAGGACGAGATCGATGTCCGAGGGCGCGATGCCGGCGCGCTCGAGCGCCGGTCGGGTGGCGTCGGCCGCGAGCTCGGTGAGCGTTGCGTCGGGCGCCGCGACACGGCGCTCGTGAACGCCGGTGCGCGAGGCGATCCAGTCGCCGTCGACGCCGACGCGCTCGCCGATCGCCTCGTTGGCGACGGCGCGCTCGGGCACGGCAGCGCCGATCGCGGCGATGCCGGCCGTACGCGGCTCGCGCTCGTCGGCTCGGCTGCGGGCGGGGGCCTGGGCGACCCCGGGAGCGACCTCAAGCATGGGCGACCTCCGCCTCGCGGGCGGTCTCGATCTCGACGTCGTCGAGCGTGCGGCGCACGAGGCCCGCGAGCACCCGCCCCGGCCCGACGTCGAGGAACCGTCGCGCGCCCTCCTCGTGGAGGCGGCGCATCACGTCGGTCCAGCGCACCGGCCGGGTCAGGGCCGCAGCGAGCAGCTCGCGCGGGTCGGACTCGAAGGGTTCCGCGCTCACGCACGAGATCACCGGCTCGCTGGGCGGGCGGAACTCGATCGCGTCCAGGTAATCGCGAAAGGGCTCCACGGCCGCCGCCATCGCGGGCGAGTGAAAGGCCCCGGCCACGGCGAGGCGCTTGGCTCGAAGGCCCAGCTCGCGGGCGCTCGCCTCTGCCGCCTCGAGCTGGGCGTCGGCCCCGGTCAGCACGAACTGGTTCGGGGAGTTCTCGTTGGCGAGCCCGAGGTCGCTGCGCTCGGCGAGCTCCAGGGCCTGCTCGCGATCGCCGCCGACGGCGAGCATGCCGCCCTCGGGCGCCGCCGCGGCAGCGGCGTCCATGAGCCGACCGCGCGCGACGACGATGCGCAGCCCGTCGAGCTCGTCGACGGCGTTCGCGGCGGCGAGCGCCGCGACCTCGCCGAGCGAGTGTCCGGCGTACAGATCACCGTGCGGGCGACCGAGGCGCTCGTAGCCCGCGAGCGAGGCGCAGTAGACCGCCGGCTGGGCGAAGCGGGTTCCGTCGCCCATGCGGGCGAACGGGTCCTCCTCCCCGGTCAGCTTGCGGACCAGCTCGAGCAGGTCGGGGCGTTCGTCGGCGACGAGGTGGTGGTGGTCGGCGTCGCCAACCCCTTGGCCGGGGAAGACGACGGCGAGCTTGGCGAGGTCTTGGCTCATGCACCACACCTACCGCAGCCCGTGCGTGCGGTGAACACGAGTTGGTCCGCAACCCCCCAACCGGGGGGTTGGCGGTCGACGGGTCGGGGGGGTCGGACGCCCTCGCAGGCGTCAGTGCGCCGAACGCCGGCTCAGCGAGTGAGCCCCAGCCGCTCCGCCCGGCGGGTCGCCTCGGCTCGGTTCTTGACCCCGAGCTTGCGGTACAGCGCGCTGGCGTGCTCCTTGACCGTGTGCGGGGAGAGGTACAGGCGCTCGGCGATCTCGCGGTTGGTCGCGCCGGAGGCAATGAGCGTCAGGACCTCGCGCTCGCGGTCGGAGAGCGGCGTCGCGGGCGCCTCCTCCTGGCGCCCGAAGACGGTCATCCCCTTGCCGACCATGCGCACCGCCATCGCGACCTCGTCCGCGCTCCAGTCCTTGGAGACGAACCCCGAGGCGCCGGCCGCCTTCGCCGCCTGCGGCGAGATCCATCCGATCCCCGAGATCAGCAGGACCCTCGTCTTGGGCGAGGCGCTGCGGATCGCCTCGCAGAGCTCCGCGCCCGAGCGCTCGCCGAGGAAGAGGTCGACGAGGGCGACGTGCGGCTTCAGCCGCTCGGCGGTCGCGAGCCCCTCCTCGGGATCGGAGGCGACGACGCAGCGCTCGACCCAGCGCTGGCGCCCGAGGAGCACCTTGAAGCCCCACTGGACGACCGCATGGTCGTCGACGATCAGGACCCGCAGCTGGCGCTCTGCCATCCCGGCCTCACCCCCCGACCACGCTCGCGACGTCGCCCGCCGGCAACACCAAGCGAACGCGCCAGTCGTCGCCCTCGGGCCCGAACTCGAGCATTCCGCCGCGCTGAAGGGACTCGTAAGCGGCGAGGCGCAACCCGAGCCCGGAGGCGGCAGCGGCGGGCGAGGAGACGAGGCCGTCGTTTCGCACCTCGAGCGCGAACGCGCCCTCCTCGCTGGTGATCGCGATCCGCATCTCGGTCGGCTGGGCGTGCTTCTCCGCGTTGCGCAGCGCCTCACCGAGCACCGAGACCGCGAGCGGCTCGAGCCCCTTCGGGACTTCGGCTCCCTCCTCCCACCACACGCTCAGCGGCACCGCCTTGTACTGGCGACCGAGTCGCTGCAGCTCGTCGCGAAGGGTCGTACGCGAGGGCTCGGCGGTCGGCTCCAGCGAGCGGTCCAGGGCATCGCGAAGCTCGCCCAATGCCGCCTCGACCTCGGCCGCCGAGCGCTCGCCGTCCTCGGCGCTGAGCTCGCGCCCGGAGCCGAGCACCATCGAGACCCCGAAGAGCCGCTGCATCACGCTCTCGTGGACCTCGCGGGCGAGCTCGATCCGCTCGAGCAGCAAGGCGTCGCGCTCGCGCTGGGCAGCGGCGTGGCGCACGGTGGTCGCCAGCGCGGCCGTGCGCCCGAGCGCGTGCATCGTCCGGCGCTCGTCCAGGTCGAGGCGGAGCTCCTCGCCGTTTCGGTCGGCGAAGATCACCCCGAGCCAGTGACCGGCTGCGGTCACCGGCGTGCAGGAGATCCCGGCCATCCCGGGCAGCTCGGCGTAGCGATCCGGCACCGCGCCGCTGAGTTCGTCGACGACGACCACGTCGTCCGAGGCCAGAGCACGCTGCGCGATCGGCGTCTCCTCGAGCGTGCCATAGGTGTGAGCGATGATGTCCGGGTCGACTCCGTGGCTGCCGGCCGGGAGGACCATCCGCCGGCGCTCGTCGTAGAGGAAGAGCACCGCGCGCTCGAGCGAGGTGAGCCGGCATACCGCTTCGCAGATGCGGTCGTGGAAGGGGTCGGAGTCGGCGGCGGCGTCGCCCAGGCCGAAAAGCAGCCGCACCACGACGTCGAGCGCGTCGCTTCGCAGCGGCTCTTGATCGGAGCTCATCGGATCGGCTAGCCCCGGCATCGAGCCCAGGTTACGGGCTGGCGCCGAGAACCCACCGATCGCCTTGGACGGCGCAACGATCGATGGGCCGGCGCCTGGACCGCTCGGTCCCTGGCGTACATCCGTGCCCTACGGGGCCTCGGTCCGGTCCTCGCGGCGCTCCTCGCGCTGCTCCAGACGTTCTTCGCGCGCGTCGATCCGGGCGTCCCGCGCTTCCTCTCGGGCCTCGAGCTCGGCGGTACTGGTGGGCCCGAGCTTCGCGGTCACCGCCACGATCACCACTGCGACGATCGCCGCCGCGACCACCAGCGAGCCGATCAGCTGAGCGATGTTGAGTCGCGCGCCATCCATCTCAGCGATCCGCGAGGAACTGGCCCGCCGAGCTCACCCAGGTGAGCACGAGGAGCGCGAAGACGGTGATGCCGATCATCGGCAGGTAGCGGCTCAGGCCGTGCAGACGGCGGACGACCGCCACCTTGAGCGCCAGCGCCACGAGCAGCGCCGTGCCGGCGACCATGTGGAGCGCCTTGTCGCCCTCCTCGAAACCGTAGTAGCTCAGGCACATCACGGCGACGACGACCGTGATCGCGACGATCGCGTCGCCCGACGCGCGATGGGCGAGCGACGCCGGCCGCGCGCCGAGGAACGGCGGCCGCAGCTTGCCGTACCCGACCGCGATCAGCACCAGCTGGTACACGGCGAGCGCGGTGACCACGGACGCGAGGACGACCTTGACCTCGGTCGGGTTGCCGCGGGTGAGGCTGTCAATGAGGTCCTCCACCGGCCGGCTAGCGGCGCTCGAACACCAGCCGGTAGTGGTCGAGCAGCTCGCGCTCGAAGCACACGGAGTTGGCGCTCACACCCGAGGTGAACGCGAGCCGGAAGTCGCGACTGGTGAGCCAGCGGGGTACGAGGCGGACCTTGAGCAGCGTCTTCCGGAAGCTGGGCTCGCCGAAGCGCCGGCGCCACTGCTTGATCGTCTCGATGTAGTCGAGCCGGCCGCTGCTGCTCTCGAGGAGGCGGAAGTGGGGCTCCGCCGTGCGGACGATCTGCTCCCGGCCGAAGGGGAGGAAGGAACCCGGGAACTGGTACTGCATCAGCGCCAGATACCAGGCGTCGGAGTCGCGCGGAGCGTCGATGTCGACGTCTTCGGGAGGGATCATGTTGCGCCCGAAGACCATCGTCTGCAGATAGAAGCGGCCGCTGCCGGGCAGGACGGTCGCGACCTTGGCGAACAGCTCGCGGTAGACGTCCTCCTGGCGCCCGGCGAAGTACTCGTCCGGCGAGCAGAAGTGCTCGAAGGCGCCGAGGCTGGCGACGGCGTCGAAGCCGCCGAACGTGTCGCGGTCGACGGTTTTCGCGTCGGCGAGACGTGCGTCGAGGCCATGGCGCCGGCAGGCTTCCGCCTGCGCCGAGGAGAGCGTCACCCCCACTCCCTCCCCGCGGCGCTCGCGGACGAAGTTGAGCAGCGGACCCCAGCCGCAGCCGAGGTCGAGCACCCGCCGGTCGGGCTCGATCCCGATCCGCTCGGCGACGTACTCGTGCTTTCGCCGCTGGGCCTCCTCGAGGCTGAGTGTGAAATCCCCGTCGTACTTCGCGCCGCTGAAGTCGGCCAGCTCTCCGAGACTGAGCCTGAAGATCCCGTCGATCAGCGAGTAGGTGAACTCAAGGTCCCCGCGGTCGGCCATGCGCCTCGGCAGTCTTACCGAGCCGCACGTCAGGCGGTCCGACGCTGTCGGGCAACGCCGCGAGCCAGCGCTCGATTTGGGGGCCGACGGCGTCGAGGTCGGACAGCGGCACGCACTCGCAGGTCCTCACGTTCTCCAGCGTGGTGGGACCGTCCGCGTGGACGTGGATGACGAAGGTGTATCGATTCATCGCTCGCCGCTCGAGATCGCTACGGCGCCGGAGCGAGCCAGATCGCGGCGAAGTAGTTCCGCCCGTCCTCTCCGACCGGGGGAGCGCGTAGGTCTCGCGCGACATACGGCTAGCCGCACCGACAAGACGCCGGGCAGCCGCATTGGAGCCGCCCGCCTTGGGTGCGAGCCTGGCCTCATGACCGCTCCATCTACCCCCACCACGATCTCCCGCTCAACGCTCGAATCCGTCCTGGACGGCACGGTGATCGGCCCCGACGACTCTGGCTACGACAACGCGCGCACCGTCTTCTCCGGCGCGATCGACCGCCGGCCTGCACTGATCGCGCGGGTCGCCAACGCGACTGACGTCGCGCACGTCGTCTCCGTCGCGCGCGATGGCGGGCTCGAGCTCGCCGTGCGCAGCGGCGGTCACAGCGGCGCCGGGCACGGCGTCACAGAGGGCGGGATCGTGCTCGACCTCTCGGGCATGCGGGCGCTCGAGATCGATGTCAAGGGACGCACAGCATGGGCCGAGACGGGCCTGACGGCGGGCGAGTACACCGATGCCGCCGGCGCCCACGGCCTTGCGACCGGCTTCGGCGACGCCGGCTCCGTCGGGATCGGAGGCATCACACTCGGCGGCGGCGCCGGCTTCCTCGTCCGCAAGCACGGCCTCACGATCGACGACCTGCTCGCGGCCGAGCTGGTGACGGCCGACGGCGAGCTCGTCCGCGCCGACGCCGAAACGAACCCGGATCTCTTCTGGGCGATCCGTGGGGGCGGCGGCAACTTCGGCGTTGCGACCCGGTTCCAGTTTCGCCTGCACGAGGTCGGGACGATCGTCGGCGGGATGCTGCTTCTGCCCGCGACGCCCGAGGTGATCGCGGCGTTCGTCGCCGAGGCCGAGTCCGCGCCGGAGGAGCTCTCGACGATCGTCAACGTGATGCCGGCGCCCCCAATGCCGTTCGTGCCGGAGGAACATCACGGCCGGCTCGTCGTGATGGCCACGCTGGCCTACGCCGGGCCGGAGGACGCCGGCGAGAGCGCGATCGCCCCGTTCCGCGCCCTCGCCGAGCCGGTCGCCGACTTGGTTCGGCCGATGCCGTATCCGGAGCTCTACCCGCCCGAGGACCCCGAGTTCCATCCGATCGCGTCGATCCGGACCATGTTCCTCGACGGCGTCGACCTGCGGGCCGCGAAGGCGATCGTCGAACACCTCCAGACGGCGACCTCGCCGATGGCGGCGACGCAGCTGCGCGTGCTCGGCGGCGCGGTCGCGCGCGTGCCCGCCGACGCGACCGCATTCGCCCACCGCGAGCGCCGGATCATCGCCAACGTCGCCGCGATGTACGGACGGCCGGAGGAGGCGTCGACGTACATGCCCTGGGTCGACGGCCTCGCGGGAGCGCTCGACCAGGGCGACGAGAGCGCCTACGTCGGCTTCCTGGGCGACGAGGGCGAGGCGCGCGTCCGCGCCGCCTACCCGGGACCGACCTGGGACCGGCTGGCCGCGGTCAAGGCGCAATACGACCCCACCAACCTCTTCCGCCTCAACCAGAACGTCCCGCCGGCGGGCTAGGTCCGCGGTCAGTCGTCGGGGGTGAGGCGAGCGGCCCCCCGCTCGGCGACCTTCGTCGGGTCGTCCACCGTCCCCTCTCGACCGCTGAGCGCCGATTCTCGCCGTGGCCCTGCGGCTTGTCAACCAGCCCCACTTCGGGAGGCCCAGGGGATACTGCGAGCCGAGTTGTCACAGGAGAACGCAGAAACCGCGCGTCGCTGGCTCCAGGCGATCAGCGACGAGGACTTCGACGCCGCAATGGCGCTCGTCCATCGCGACGTCGTGCTCGTGCCGCCGGGCGATCAGGGCCCGTACGTGGGCGCTGAGAGCGTGCGGCGCTGGATGGAGCCGGAGGCTTTTCCGAGACAGATGATCGACGTCCTGGAGACCGTCGCCGGACCGGACGGGAGGATCCTCGCCAGACATCACATCACCGCCCGCGGGAGGTACAGCGGTATCGAGCTCGACGTCGTCTCGTGGTCGGTCTGGACGTTCGACCAAGACGGACTGATCAGGCGGATCGAGATCTATCTCGAGCGCGACGGCGACAGGGCCCGCGAGGCGGCGGGCCTCAGCTCTGCTTGACGAC
>CAVSMU010000011.1:0-185991 GCA_963729075.1 uncultured Solirubrobacterales bacterium
GGCGACCGCGAACCGGTCGCCGCCCGCACGCTTGGCCGCCTCGGCCGCTGCGAGCAGCTCATCTGGGGTGGGGACGGGTGCGGCGGCCGGGACTCCGTTCGGCTCCGCGGCGAGCGTAGACGAGCACGCCGGGCGGCGAGTGGGCGCATGTCTACGCTCTGCGGGGTGAGCGCGCGCACGTTCCTCGTCTTCTTGGGCGTCCTCGCCCTGGTCGGCCTGCTCGGCTTCGGCCTGATCTCGAAGGGCGAGGGATCGCTGGCGGTCGGCGACCCCGTGCCGACCACCGAGCTCACCGCGCTCGAGGACGAGGGGACCGGTTCGGTGGCCGATCACGGCGGCAAGTGGGTGCTCGTGAACGTCTGGGCCTCGTGGTGCGGGCCGTGTCGCGACGAGGCCCCGGCGCTGCAGCGCTTCTACGAACGCCAGGCCGGCGACGACTTCGAGATCGTCGGCATCGACACCCAGGAGACCGCCGAGGCCGGCCGCGGCTTCGTCGAGGAGTTCGGGCTCACCTATCCCCAGCTCCACGACGGGGCCGGGGAGTACGCGGATGAGCTCAAGACCAAGGGCGTGCCGGAGAACTTCCTCATCGACCCCGAGGGCGACGTGGCGCTCGTGCAGGCGGGGCCGGTGACCGAGGACTTCCTCGACACCCAGGTGGCGCCGATGATCGAGGGGAGCTGAGCGTGCGGCTGGCCGCCGCCCTCGCGGCGCTCGCCCTCGCGCTTCCGGCGGCCGCCGCGGCGCAGGAGCCCCAGACCTCGCTGCCCGACATCGAGGACGAGGTCATGTGCCCGATCTGCGGCGTGACGCTCGAGCTCGCCACCGAGGCCCCCCAGGCGATCCAGGAGCGCGAGTTCATCCGCGAGCGGATCGCCGAGGGGATGACCAAGGAACAGATCAAGGACGCCCTCGTGGCGGAGTTCGGGCCCGAGGTGCTGGCGGTGCCCGAGGCCGAGGGCTTCGATCTGGCCGCATGGCTCGTGCCCGGCGCGGTGATCGTCGTGGCCGGCGTCGCGATCTTCATCGGGCTGCGGCGCTGGCGGCGCGAGGGCGGCGGTCGCGACGGCGGTTCCGCGGAGCCACCCGAACCCGGCCTTGACCCGGAGGAGTCAAAGCGCCTGGACGCCGATCTGGCGCGTTACAAGCTGTAGTCAAGTGAAGAAGGGTGACCTCCTTGTTCGCAGGGAAGACTGCCGCTCGACCCCGCCTCAGTCATTCCCGTCGCCCAAACGCCTCGATATGCTCGGCGCAGTGAGGGGAACCCGTTCGCGAGCGTGCATGGCGGCTGCCACGTGCATGCTCGTGTTCCTGCTCACCCTGTCGGGAGGGCTCGCCGAGGCGAAGAAGGTGCCGGTGCGTATCGGCGCGCTCCACAATGTCAGCGGTCCACTGGGTTCGATCGGGGCGCCGTCGCTGGCCGGCGCGAGGCTGGCCGCCAAGCAGCTCAACGACCGCGGGGGGTTGCTCGGGCGACCGGTCGAGCTCGTCTCGCGCGACGGGCGCAGCGACCCGGCGGTCGTGGCCGCTCAGACGCGTACGCTCGTTCGCACGCCGCATCTCGCCGCGATCACCGGCTTGAACGACACAGCGATGGCGCTCGCCGCCGCACCGATAGCCGAGAAGAAGAGGACGGTCTTCCTGACCTCGGGCGCGACCTCGCCGCTTGTCCCCAGCGAGTTCCCAGGCTTCTACTTCATGGCTTGCTTCGGCGACAACACGCAGGCTGCCGCCGGCGCGGAGTACGCGCACGGCGTTCTCGGAGCCGAGACAGCGTGGCTGCTGTTCGACGACACGACCGATTACACGCTCCTCCTCGCGCGCTACTTCAAGGAGCGCTACACGGAACTCGGCGGCGAGATCGTCGGTGAGGACACGTACTCGGGTGGAACGACCGATTTCACGGCGCAGATCGAGCGCATCCTGGCGCTCCCGTCCATGCCCGACGTCCTGTACGTCGCGGCGGGCCCGGACGACATCGGCCGGCTCGTCAGGCAACTGCGCGATGCTGGGATCGACCGCCCAATCGTTGGAGGCGACGGCTACGACACGCCGCTGCTCCTCGAGCAAGCCGGCACGGCCGCCGACGAGGTCTACTTCACGACCCACGCATTTCTCGACCCGGAGACGGCAACACCACGGCAAGTGCAGTTCATCACCGACTACCGGGCCGAGTACGGCGTCGCGCCGGAGACAGCCTTCGCCGCCCTCGGTTACGACGCTGTGATGCTGGTCGCGGATGCGATAGAGCGGACCGGTTCCGCCAAGCGGAAGTTGATCCCGGCAGCCCTCGAGGCGACCGACCGCTTCCCGGCAGTGACGGGCGCGATCAGCTTCGGGCCGGGCCTCCGCATCCCCGAGAAGGAGGTGACGATCGTGAAGGCTGACGCCGGGCAGCTCACGCTCGCCGCGGTGCTCCAACCGCAGCAGGTGCCCGAGCCGTAGACGCGACCGGGAGTCCTCACGGCTTGATCCGAGTGACCGTGTCGTCCCCGCCGTTGGCGACCCAGACGCTGTCCGGCCCGGCCGTGATCCCCTCCGGTCCCACCCCGACATCGATCGTCTGGACGACCTCCTCCTGCGTGGGATCGATCCGCGAGACCGAGTCGCTGCCGCCGTTCGCGACCCATACGGACCCGAACGCACTGACCACGCCGCGTGGCTCCGTGCCGACCCCGATCGGATCGCCGGCGGTGAGCGATTGCAGGTCGATCCGCGAGACGGTGTCGTCGCCGGTGTTCGCGACCCAAACCGCGTCGTCGCCCACAGCGATCCCCTTCGGCTCCGCGCCGACGGGGATCGGATCGCCGGCCCTGCGCGAGCTCGGGTCGATCCGAGAGACGGTCCCGTCGGCCCGGTTGGTCACCCAAACGGCCCGGGCGCCCGTGGCAGCCCCGTAGGGCTCGTCGCCGACCGGGATGCTCTGGATGTTCTCCTCGTCGAACCGTGAAACCGTGTCCGAGCCGCTGTTCGCGACCCAGACCGCCTTCCCGTCGATGGCAACGTCGGCCGGGTTGAGGCCCACGGAGATCTCGTTGACCAAGTTGCCGTCCGGGCCGATCTCCCAGACCGTGCCCCCGCCGCCGTCCGCGACGAAGACGGAGCCGCCGCCGACCGCGACCCCCTCCGGCGCTCCCCCGAGCTGTCCCGTCTCGACCACCTCCGGAGGCTCACCGTCGACGAGCGAAATCGACCCGCCACGCCGGTTCGCCACCCACAGCCGACCCTCGCCAAAGGCGAGATCGACCGGGAAGTCTCCGACCTCGATCGGGGCACCATCCACTGCTGCTGCGGAGTCGTCGTCACCGCCGCCGGAGGAAACGATGAGAAAGGCGGCGACGGCCAGCGCGACCGCTCCCAGCGCCAGCGCGGCCAGCGTCCGGAGGCGGCGTTTTCGCTCTTCCTCGCGCTTGCGCTCCTCCTCCTCGCGCTTGCGCTCCTCCTCCTCGCGCTGCCGCTTCGCGGCCTCCTCGCGTTCCCGATCGCCATCCGCGCCGCCTGCCCGCTTCGTCGCCCGCTCGATGCTCGTGATCAGCTCCTGGATGCCGTAGGGGAACGTGTTGTCGTCGATGTGGACGGCGTGCAGCGTGGGCACCTTCTGCAGCCCGTCGGGCTCCTGTCCGCCGGACCCCCGCGGCAGCTGCTTCTCGTCCGGCATCGGCGCGTACTCCATCAGCGCAACGAACATCCTGAGCCTGCGGTTGATCGCGGTCTCGACCTCCCGCCGATGTCGATCCTCAGGGTCGTGGAGGCGGAGCTTTCCCTCGTCGTCAGTTGCATCCACCCACCGTTGACCGACCAGGAGCACGAATACATTGCACGAGCCGAGCGCTTCATCGATCGCCTCCTCCCAAGGCCGCCCCGGCTCGATGTCGTTGATATCCCTGAAGACCGACTCCGGCCCGAAGTGACCGGCCAGGTGATCGTAGATCCTGCCAGCGAAGCCTTGGCTGTCGTCCCGCCGATAGGCAATGAAGATGCGGGGTCCGGGATCCGCCGCGCTCATCCTGTTCCTCCTCGGATGATCCTTTGGAGTGGTCTAACCGGGCGCCGCACCGATGTCAAGCGAGGCGCCCCGCCTTGACGGGGGACGCGGTCGCCGGGATAAGCGCGGCACATGAGTTCGCGGAGCGCGACTTCGAGGTCGTCGTCCTCGAGACGCGCCCGATCGCCGCATCGAGGTCTCGCTGTGCTCGCCACGACGATGATTGCGTGGGATGATCGATTTGTGAACGCGAGCCCAGGCGTGAACGGGCCGCACCGGGTCCAGTTCGAGAACGGCAACCACGCCCTTCTGGTGAGGGAGGACGCCGCCTCCGATCCGCGCCGGCTGTTGGCCCGGCTTGGGTTCCCGGTCGACGAGCCGCGCCCGGTGATCGTCGTCTGCGGCGGAGCCAACGACTTCGCCAAGGGGGCGCTCCCCCGGGCGAAGCGGGTGCTCGGGCCGGCCGTCGTCTCCGCGGCGAAGTTGACCGGAGCGGCGCTCGTCGACGGCGGGACCGCGGCCGGGGTGATGGCGGTCATGGGCGAGGCCCGCGCGGAGCGCGGCGACGCCATCTCAGCGCTGATCGGCGTCGCGCCGGCGGGCAGGGTGACCTATCCGGGAGCCACCGAAACCGCCAACGGGGAGCGGACCCAGCTGGAGGCGAACCACACCCACTTCGTGCTCGCACAAAGTGCCGCGTGGGGCGGCGAAACCGAGTTACTGGTCGAGGTCGCCGAGGCGATCGCGGGCCAGTCGCGCGTGGTGATGGTGCTCGCGGGCGGAGGTGACGTGGCGCGGGCCGAGGTGCTCGAGGCAGTCCGTCGCGGATGGCCCGTGTTCGTGTTCGAGGGCACGGAAGGAACGGCCGCCAGTGTGGCCGCTCTGTGGCACACGCACCGCGAGCCACGGACTCCGGTCGGCGCTCGCCTGCTTCTGAGCCCCTTCCGGCGCCGGCCGCCCGAGCTCTCATCGATCGCCGAGCTCGATCTGCGGGAGATCGTGCGCGAGGGCGATGTACGGCCCTTCGCGGATGATGATCCCGCTCAACTCGCCCGACGGCTGGCTTGGGAGCTGCAGGACGAGCCGGTGCTCAAGGACGCCTGGCGAACGTTCGCCACATACGACGGACTCGCCACCCGGATGCGTCGGTCCTTCGAGCGATTCCAGGGCACGATCCTGGCCCTCGGCGTCCTCGCCACACTGCTCGCTCTGATTCACGAGGCGCTCGGTGGGGCCGCCCTGCACTGGACGGTCGTGGCAGCGCCCATCCTGGCTTCGGTGCTGATCGCGATCGCCAACCGCCGTGCCACCGGCAAGCGCTGGGTCCTGCTCCGGGGCGCCGCCGAGGCGCTCAAGGCGGAGATCTACCGCTACCGGACACGAACCGGCCTCTACGGGGACACGCACCTGCCGGACCACGACCCGGAGCAGCGACCGGGCGTCTTGGCCACGCAGCTTGAACGCATCGCGGTGCAGCTCGTGCAGACGGACGTCGGCAGCAACCCGATCACCCCCTACGACGGGCCGCTCCCGCCGCCCATGTACGGCAGCGCCGAGGACGACGACGGGCTCAGTGAGATCGGCCCGGAGCGATATCTGCGGATCCGCATCGCCGATCAACTCGCCTATTTCCACGGCCGAATCGACCGCCTCGATCGGCGCCGCACCGTAGCTCAGCTACTCGCGATCGGGGCCGGCGGCGTGGGGGCGATCCTAGCCGCGGCCGGGCTCGAGATCTGGATCGGTCTCACCACGGCAATCGGCGGCGCCGCGGTCGCATACCTCGCCTACCTGCAGGTCGACGCGACGATCGTTGCCTACAACCAGTCCGCCACGCGGCTGGCCAGCCTGCAGCGCGAATGGAGCGCACGGCGAGAGACCGATCACGACCCGGCCCGGTTCGAGGACCTGGTGAGGCGCGGCGAGGATGTGCTCACCACCGAGCTGGGCGGCTGGGTGCAGCAGATGAACGAGGCCCTGCGAGACCTGCAAGAGCGACAGTCCGACGCCGCCCGGCGGGTGGAGAGCGGGCCGGCAGCGAAGGGCTACGGTGCGCGGGACGACTAGACACAAGCGGGCGGTTGCCCGGGCTACACGCCCGGTGTCTCACACGCCAGCTGCTCAGGGCGCTCTCTGCCAACGACTCGATCCCACTCCTCACCCGTGAGCGCCCGACCGGCCGCCTGACACGCCGCCTGGATCAGGTTCGACGCGGCGAGATCGCGTTGCACGAGGTACGCCCCTCCCTCCGAGTAAGACTCCGTGAGGGTGATCAGGGTGAGACCGTCGGGCGCGAAGGCGACCCCCGTCCTGACGAAGCCTGCCTCAGGCGGAACCTGGAGCACGCCAAGCGTCGTCCCGTCCCGGAGATCAGCAATCGTGATCTCTCCGTTGGTGTGAGGGCGTGCGACCAGTGCGCCGTCCGGGCTGCCCGTCGGGGCCGCGGAATAGGTCCTGTCGCCGGGTAGAACCCGCTCGCGAGCGGCGCCACTTCCGTCCCAAACCTCCAGAATCCCGCCCTCGCGCTGGACGAGTAGGCGCTCTCCGGCGAAACGGACAGAGGTCCCCACGTTCGGCGGTAGTTCGGCGAGGATCTCGCCAGAGTCGAGGTCGGTGATCGTCAGTCCGCCCGGATACAGCCTCGCGACGAGCCGTCCTGAGGAATCAACGCTGGCGTCCGTGAGCTGATCCGAGCCGCGGGAGAGCGCGCGCGGTCCCGCTAGGCGAGAGACGACTTCGCCCGTCTCCCCATCCTGCACGTAGATCTGACCGCGCTGGTCGACGATAACGACCGATCGGTCGTCAGCTGCCCGTGCGGCGACGACAGCGCCCTCGCTCGATCGCGCGATAGGCCACGCCCGTGCTCCGCCCGGCACGACCGGTGGCCCGTCGGAAAAGGGGTCGCCTTCGATCGGAAACGCAACGACCTCTCCACCCTGGAGCCAGACGGGCGGGGCGTAGGCGATGCTGTTTACCGGGAACGTTTGAGCAGCAACAGTCTCCTCATCGAGTGACTGGATCAACGCCGAGGGCTTCGTAGAGCTGCCGTAATCGGCTAGGGCGACGGCTAACTCCCCCCCATCGGGCGAGACGGCGAGCGAGGGAGGGTTACAGGCGGTGCAGCCTCCGCCGAGAGGCAGTCGTGAAACGGTTGCCAGCCGGTCGAGCTGCGAAAAGTCCCAGACGGCGATTCGGTCGTCAGACGCCGAGATCAAGCTTTTCCCGTCCCCGGAGAAGCGGATCAAGTCCATCGAGCCAAAATCCATGGCGCCACCGCCGCGGAGCGCGATCGCCGCCGAGCGACTCTCTCCCGGAGGCGCGAGCGGTGCCACGTAAATGACGCCACTCTCCGCTATCGCCAATCGCTGCCCATCCGGATCGATCGCAAGGGCGGTCGGGAATCCAGACAGGGGGACCTCGGCGGTTCGCTCCGGATGATCGCGAGTACCAGTGCCGCGCGTCGACCAAACGGGGACGGTGTCGGCTCCATTCGTCGCGCTTATCCAGCGCCCGTTCGCTGACGGCACTCCGCCGGCCTCCTGCGTTCCGTAGCCAATCGATCGGCTCCACAGAAGACGCCAGTCGGCGATCCGCCGCTCCTCCCAACTCCCGTACGCGGCGTCATAGATGCCGATCTCGTCCTCGGTCGGAAATTGGAGCGACGTTGGCCCGCCGAGTCCCCCGGGCACGCGACGCACGGTCTCCACCTCGCCACTCCCTCCCGAATACACGGACAGCGACCCAGGCTCTTCAAAGCCCGCCTCCCCATGCACTGCCGCGGTGTCGCCGGAGGGCGAAAGCCCGACCGCGCCCGCATCCTGGCCGGCGGGGACCGCGAGATCGAGCGCGTCGGCCGCGTCGCTCCGCCAGAGCATCGCCCTCGTGCCGTCGCTGGCAGCGACTGCGGTCGCGTTCTCGGAGATCGACAGGCTCGACACCTTCTTGTCGAGCGTGAGCACGGATTCCGGCACCGGGTTCGATGCGGTGAGGGAAACCCGTAGGACCGAACCATCCGTCAGGCCGACTGCCGCAAAATCGCCGTCCGGGCTCGTGGCCAGGGAGCTGACGCGGTCATCGAAGTGAACGAATCGAGCCAGAGATGGACTCGCCGTGTCGGCGCGAATCAAGGCGCCGTACGTGTCGCTGCTCGCCTCTGTCTCATACGCTTGCACGGCGAGCAGCAACGCCGTCTCCAGGTCGCTCGACTGGAGGTTGTCGGCCGTCGCGGCCAGCTGCCTGGAAAGCGAGGTTCGCGCCTCACTCCTAGCCGTGTTCCGTTGATCGAGCGCCACGATTCCACCTACCACGGCCAGGGCCAGAAGCAGCGCAAGGAGCGCCACCGCCCCCCGAGCGAGTCGCAGGGTCCGACGATGCTGGCTGATGTCCTCACCGATCAGCTCGTCCTTCGGAACGCCGCGAATGGGAGCCGCCAACTCGGCCACGCTGTCGCGGAAGCGCGGATTGCGCATCGAGACGTCCTGCTCGTCTCGCGCCCAGCGCAGATCGACCCACAGGGGCTCCTGCGGAAACCAGTCCCGCAAGCCCGGCGGGATCGGGGACGCGGCAGTGAAGTCCCCACGGTCGTCGTCCCAATCGAGCTCTCCGTCGGTGAGCACGATCAGAACGGTGTCGTGGCCCCTGTTCTCCCGCCACCAGCGAACCTCCTGGTCGACCCAGCGCGAGGCCGCCGCCTCGGGCGAGGCCAGGAGCACGAAAAAGCGCGACTGAGAGAGCGACTCCTCGATCGCCGACCAGAGCTCCGGCGAGGCCGAGAGGCTGGTCTGGTCCCGAAAGACGCGCAGGGCGCGGCGCCGATACCACGGCTTGGCCAGTGACTGAAGGCCGCGCTGGAGGGCGGGTGCGAGGCGGCCATCCGCGGCGTGGCTATACGAAACGAAGGCGTCGTACTCGCGTGCGCCGGGGCGAGGGGCCGAAATACGTGGTTCTGGTGTCGTGGTGGTGGCCACGAGCAGCCGTCCTCTGAGTCACCGCGACGTTACCACTGCCCCCGCTCTGAACCCCGTTCGTTGACGCGTTAAGCACCCATACGGTGCTCAACACGGCAATGGATGAACCCCGGGCTAGTCACGGACCACGAGCCTCTCGGAGCGCGAGCGGCCCTGGAGGTAGGGATAACCGGGCTGGCGCGGCGCGAGGGCGCGGAACTGATACTTCACGCTCCCCGTCTGCTCGCGGAACCGATACGAGCAGGTGAAGACGCCCTTTGGGTTCGTCTTACCGACGCAGCCGGGGAAATCGAGCCAGCCCGCGGGCGCGAGCGCCTGAACCGCCACCCTGCGGTTGCCGCGGTACGGGCCTGGGAGCTCGACGCGGAAGCGGGCCCTGCCGCCGTCCGAGAGCTTCCGCCTCGACAGCACCGTCAGCTTCGGCCGAGCGCGGACGTTCAGGTCGACCGTACGCATCTCGACCCGCTCCTCATCGGCCCAATAGGTGAGCTTGACGGTCCGCGACGCGCCCTTCGGCAGCCGCACCTTCGCCCGACCCCGTCTGTTCGTCTCCAGCTCCTCGACGTCGATCTCCTCCGCGCCGCCGAGTCGGTCACGCGAGCTGATGCACACGGTCGCGCCCTCGATCGGTTCGTCGGCCGCGTCCTTGAGCGTGCCCACGACGCGGGCGCGCTTGCCGTAGCGCACCGTGCTCCGGTCCCGGTCTCCACCGCCGAAGGCGAAGCGAACGTCGGCGGCGTCCCTGGCCTGGGCGACGTCGCAGGAGTTGTCCACGTAGACGGGCGCCGGCGTGCACGCCTCGCCCGCCAGCGAGGCCGGGTCATCGGTCTCCTGCGCGTAGTCGGTTACGCAAACCTCGATCGAGTTCCGGCCCTCGGCAAAGCCTGTCGCCGTGGTGTCGACCGCGAACTCCGTCGTCGGCGACGACGGGCACGGCGACAGCCGCAGCGCGCGGCCGTCGGACGCCAATGCACAGCCGGGGTCGGTCGCGGCGATCCGCCTGCCGTTCACCTCGAGCGTCACCCGGCCAACACCGCTCCCCTGGTCCGACGCAGGCACGGACAGGACCTGGGTCGAGCGCTGCGCCGCACCCTCCAACAACGCGCCGCCAAGGTCACCGACGGAAGGCTGCGAGACGTCCTCGACGTAGAAGCCGAAGTTGCGGACGAGGGTGAGAGTGTCGTCGGGCCGGCCGGCGTCGGCGAAGCAGCGCGCGCTGTTGATGCATCGCGTCTGCAGAATGAGCTCGTCGGCGGCAATCGAGCCCGGACTCGGGCCAGCGTGTACCAACCAGCGCGTCGAGATCGGGTCTGCGCGCGCGCCTCGGCTCGCCCTTCGAGCGCGGTAGAGATAACGGGATTGTCGTAGTCACTCAGCTTCGCTGGGTCGGCCTGGAACCAGCCGCCACGGAATCGAAGCCCCGGCGGCGCGGAGATTCGCCATTGCGCGGAGCTGTCCGGAGGCGCGATGCCGTGGCGGATTCCGACCGTGCCAGCCAGCCGCCGACGCGGTCGAGCACGGCTCACCGACCCATGGCGTCGCTGCTTCGCTCGAACGTCGCGGTTTCAGGTATTAGCGCACCGATCTCGGGAACGCACGACGGCCGCGACGTAGGTCCCGGCCTGCGCCGGCGAGGCTGCGAACGAGAGCACCAAGAGCGCGCCGGCGAGCCGGCGACGACGGCCGCGGCAAAGTCGGCTGGCGCGCGTCGCCAGCTCAGCCTCCCACCAGCAACGCGCGTGAGGCTGCTGACCTCGGCCCGTGAGTGTCACCGGCGTGCCCTCGAGGCAGCGAAGCTCAGCGACATGGGCACCTGGCGCCACCGGTGCACTCACGCCCGAGACTCGCGAAGCCATGAGTCACCCCTGGTGCGATCAGCCGAGCTGCCCGATCTCCGCCCCGTCGACGTACAGCCGGCACTGACCCGAGCGCTTGCCGCTCGGCGATCAACTCGCCGCTCGCGATCGCCAGGATCCGCCCAGCGACCGGCGTCGTCAACGAGACCTGGCCGCAAGGAACGAACGGCGGACCGCTTCCGAACTCCGGATCGCACCGGATCGGGCCGGCGGGGTCGAACGGGGTGCTGGCCGCGGCGGAGAACTGGCCGATGTCGAAGGTGCTCTCGAGGATGTCGGAGCCCTTGAGGGAGTCCTGCTTGACGTCGGAGCCCTTGAGCGTGTTCTTTGCGACATCCGAGCTCTTGACCGCGCCCTTGGCGATGTGTCGGGACTTGACGTCGTTCTTGCCCAGGCTGAGCGCGTAGGCGCCGCCGCCGAGGGCGATGAACAGGGCCAGGGTCGAGACCACGCGCGAGTAGCTCAGGTGGCTGACCAGCTTCTTCATCGCTCTCCTTGGCTCCTCTCCTCTGTACCCCTCACTGGCTTCCGAAAGCGAAATCGCCACCGTCGGGCGCGCCGCCACCCCCGGAGTCTGCCCCACCGGCGGATGGTGTGGGTGCAGGCGCGGGCGCCGGCGCCGGGCTGGGCGTGGCGGAGGCGCTCTCCGCGCCGAACGTGAAGTCGGAGCTCGGGGCCTCCTCGACCGGGACCGGCTCGGTGGGTGACGCCGGCTCGGCCGGCTCGGTGGCCTGGCTCTCCTGCGGGGGTCGGGGCTCGGGCTCGGGCGAGTAGTCGGGGGGCGGAGCACCGCTCCCCTCGTTGCCAACTTGGGTCGGCAGCACCTCGGTCGTGAGCGGCGGGGGCGGTTTCACCCGCGCGCGCTCGGGTGCCCGCTCGGTCCGCGTGCCGTTGGGCTCCTGCTCGCGGCCGTCGCCGCTGAGCACGCTGACGCAGGGGACGACCGCCGCTGCGCCGACGCAGGCCACCGCCAGCTTCCCGGCGGCGCCCAGGCCCGCGAGCTTTGCGACCACACCCGCGCCGGCGGCACCGGCCCCGCGAATGCCGCCGGCCGTGGCGATGTTGGACACAGCCTCGTCGGCGCTGGTCGCACCTCCGCGGGCGAACAGCCCCGACGCCGCGTCACGCGCGCGTTCGCCGAGATCGGCGATCCCGTCGCCGAGCGACAGCTGGCCGTCAAGTCCCTCGATCGCTCCCGGCACCGCCACCGCGCCGCCGAGATCGTGGAGATGGCTGTTCAGCCGGGCCACGAAGCCCGCGCATTCGCGGCAGTGGGCGAGATGCGCTCGCGCCTGGCGCTGCTCGTCGGCGTCGGCGAACCCGGCGGCGAACGCGCGCAGTACGGGCTCGCGGTCAGCGCACCATTCTCCGCGCTCGAGCGCCCGCATCTTCTCGCTCAGCTCCTCGACGCCCCTGGTGATCTCCTTCCGGTAGGCCCTGGGCGAGAGCCCCTTGACCAGTGCGCACACCTGACTCGGTTCGAGCCCCCAGCCGTAGCGCAGCAACATGACCGCCCGACGACGCGGGGGCAGCGACGCGAGCAGGTCGCGGGTGACGCGGGATTGCTCGGCGCTGGTGGCGGCCTCCTCGGGGGCGCCGGTGGCGTCTGGCACACTGCCGACGGCCTCGAGCGGCGCGGTCGGTTTGCGCCGCCGGCGTCGGAGCTCCTTGCTGGCCTGGTTGGCGACCGCCGTGAACAGATAACTGCGAATCTCGTCGTCGGCCAGCTCGTGCGATCGCCCGGCAAGAGCGCGCAGCGTGCCGGTCCAGGCGCTCGCGTAGATGTCGTCGATTTCGTCGGCGGAGAACGCGCCCCGGAAAGCCCGACGCACCATCGCACGCGCCGGCCGCTCGAACTCCTCGAAGAGCCGCCCCGCCCGCTCGTTCCACGCGAGTTGGCCTTCGCGTTGACGCGAAGCCCGTTTCAGAGCCGCTGCCGCGCTGACATGCTTCATCCGGCGTCCCGTCGGTGACAAGCCCGTCGCGCGACCGCTCGCCCCCGCACGGTCGCCCGACGTTCACTCGCTCGGCGCGACGTCCGACCTTGCGTCGTTTCGTCCAGGTCTCACCCCGATCCCCCCGGTCGATGGCGCGAACTGCCTGCGATCGTAGGGCTCGGGCTCGCGGCCGTGAGCCGCTCACACCGCAGATGTGGCGCCCCTGGGGACGAACGCTCGCAAATTGCGCCGAGTTTCTCGGCGCGCGCCCTCGGGCAAGGCGCTAACGCGAGCCGCCGGCGAACTATGTCGCCCGACTCACGGCTCCCGTGAGTGGATCGACGCAGTTCGCCGGCGGCGGTGGTCCCGCGCTCCGGAGAGTCGGCGACGGCCCTTGCGGCTCGTCGCCCGGTGCGCGTCAGGCCGCTTTCGAGCGCTCCCGCAGGCGGGCGATCGGGCGGAGCCGAAGCCGCTCGGGCTCGGCAGCCGGACGCTCGGTCTCGGTCGACTGCACTCGGGTCGGATGCAGCTTCACCGGCGCGTGGCCGGGGTTCGGGCAGTTGCCGTCCGCGGTAGTCGCGTCGTAGGCGTCAAAGCACTCCGAGCAGATCCAGACGACGGTCTCCTTGTCGACCGGGCGCTCCGCGTCCCTACGTCTCATCCCGATCCGATCGATGGTGCTCATGGTGGCTGGCTCCTTCTTCGTGACCCCTGGTTGCTCTTTACCCCCCGGCGATGACGAACAATCACCCTCGCTGGCCAGGCTTTGTTGAGTGATGTACTCGACAATAGCACAGCGGCCCGACTGCGACAAGCGGTGGGCGCGCGCGCCTACCATCGCCGCGTGCGCGCAGTCCTCCCCAAGAGCGTCGGTCTTGGTGCGGTAGTCGCCCTCGCCCTCGCCGTCCCCGCCACCGCCGAGCCGATCCCGTCGGTGGGCCTCCCCTCGCTGCCCACCTTCGAGGGCGCCCCGGCGACGGCGAAGAAGATCAAGCGGCCGACCCGGCCGCCGCAGAACCCGTTCCTGGCGCCGGACCCGAACTCGAACATCCACAACGACTCCTGGATGACCGACGCTTATCGGCGTTCCGGCCCGCTCGGCAACTCGCTGGTCGCGACCTCGGAGGCGATGCCGCCGGCGCTCTGCGGCTCGCTGGCCTTCGACCGACGCGGGCGGATCGTGAGCGTCTGCCCGTCGCTGCTCGCCCCTCCCCAGGCGCGGATCATCGATACCCAGACGCTCGAGATCGTCGCCTCCCTCGACCTCCCCAACGCGCCCGACCCGCCGGGCACCGAAGCGCATCAGAACTTCACGGGCGGCGGCTACTTCTTTCTCGACGACCGCGACCGGATGTGGGTGCCGACGAAGACCGACCACATCCAGGTGCTCGGACAGTCGCCCGACGGGAGCCGGCTCGAGCTGCGCCGCGACTACGACCTGGCGCCGGTGCTCGACCCCGAGACCGAGCGGATCACGTCCGCGCTGCCCGACTACGACGGGCTGATCTGGTTCGTGACCAAGGCCAACGGCAAGGTCGGCACGCTGGACCGAAGGACCGGCGAGCTGCGGGTGATCACGCTCGGCGAGGAGATCGAGAACTCCTTCGCGGTCGGCGAGGACGGCGTCTACATCGTCTCCGACCAGCGCATGTACCGATTCCGGGCAAACCGCGCGGGCCGCCCGCGGATCGTCTGGAGCTCGGGCTATCCGAACTCGGGGATCGTCAAGCCGAGCCAGGTGAACGCCGGCTCGGGGACGACGCCGACGCTCATGACCGGCGGCTACGTCGCGATCACCGACAACGCGGACCCGATGAACGTGGTCGTCTTCCGCACCGCGCGCCGCCTGCACGGCGAGCGCCGCAAGGTCTGCACCCAGCCGGTGTTCGGCGCCGGCGCAAGCGCGACCGAGAACTCGCTGATCACCGCCGGGCGCTCGCTGATCGTCGAGAACAACTACGGCTATCAGAACCCGTTCGGGCCGATGACCGGCGCGCTCACCGAGCCCGGCTTCGCCCGCGTCGACCTGGACCGCGACGGCGAGGGCTGCCGGCTGCGCTGGACGAACACCGACGCCCGCGCCCCCAGCGTGGTGCCGAAGCTCTCGACGAAGACCGGGCTCATCTACGCGTACACGCGCCCGCCCGACCCGGGCGCCGAAGGGTATTACTGGATCGCGATCGACTGGCGCAGCGGCCGCACCGTCTGGAGCCGCTACGCCGGCTCGGGCCTTCCCTACAACAACAACTACGCCGGGCTGGCCCTCGGCGCCGACGGCACCGCCTACCTCGGCGTCACCGGCGGGATGGTCACCCTGCGCGACGGCGGCTGAACCGCCCCAGGGCGCCCGCCGGGGCGTGCGCGACACTGCGCCCCGTGGCTGAGCGCAGCAGCGCGCCCGCCGGGGCGCCGGAGTCGGCGCGGCCCGGGCGCGCCGGCACCTTCGACTACGACACCTTCGACTACGACCGCACCGTCGCGCTCAGCGACGGCGTCTTCGCGATCGCGCTCACGCTGCTGGTACTCAACATCCCCATACCGAGCGCCGATGGCGACCTCTGGGACCAGCTCCGCGACCTGCTCCCCAACCTCGGCGCCTACGCGCTCTCGTTCGTGGTCATCGCGACCATGTGGCGCTATCACCACGTCTTCTGTCGCGAGCTCGACCGCATCAACGCGCGGCTGACGACGCTGAACCTCCTCTATTTGGGGCTGATCGCGCTGATCCCGTTCCCCACCGGCCTGATCGCCGAGCGCGGCGACGAGTCGGCGGCGGTGATCGTTTACGCGGTCACGATCGCCCTGGTCACGGGCATGGCGGCGGCGATGAACCTCTACGCGCAGCGCGCCGGCCTGACCGCGCGGCGCGGGCGCCCGATCGCCCACTACCTGGTCGTGCCCGGCGTGTTCCTCGCCTCGATCCCGATCGCGGCGATCGACCCCGAGGCCGGCATGTACTCGTGGCTGGCCCTCCCGGTGCTGATCCACCTGATCAACCGCCGCCAGCGCGCCGCCGAGCCGGGCTAAGGTGGGGACGACGTGTCGCATAAGGTCGTGGTCATCGGCGGGGGCTTCGGCGGGCTCCAGGCCGCGCAGCACCTGGCCCGCGCGCCCGTCGAGTTGACGCTGGTCGACCGGCGCAATTTCCACCTCTTTCAGCCGCTCACCTACCAGGTGGCGACCGGTTCGCTCAGCGCGGGTGAGGTCTGCTATCCGCTGCGCGCGATCTTCAAGCGGCGCCGAAACGTGCGCGTGCTGATGGCGGAGGTCGAGGACTTCGACCTCGGCGCCCGCGAGGTGCGATTCGATCCGCTCGCCGGCGACCCGGGCTCGATCTCGCTCCCCTTCGACACGCTGATCGTCGCCGGCGGATCGCACTACTCGTACTTCGGCAACGACGAATGGCGGCAGGTGGCGCCGGAGGTCAAGTCGCTGGAGAGCGCGCTCGCGGTGCGGGCACGGCTGCTGAGCGCGTTCGAGGCGGCGGAGCTGGAGCCCGACGAGGAGCGGCGGCGGGAGTGGCTCACCTTCGTCGTCGTCGGCGCCGGGCCGACCGGGGTCGAGATGGCGGGGCAGATCGCCGAGCTCGCCCGCGACACTCTGCGGAACGACTTTCGGGCCATCGATCCGCGCGCGGGCCGTGTGCTGCTGATCGAGGCGGCGGACCGGGTCCTGACCGGCTTTCCGCCATCGCTCTCACGCAAGGCCGCCCGCTCGCTCGAGGAGCTCGGGGTGACGCCGATGGTCGATCGCACGGTGGTCGCAATCGACCGGGAATCGGTCGCCGTCGAGACGCCGGGCGGCACGGAGCGCATCCCGGCGCGCACGGTCATCTGGGCCGCCGGTGTCTCGGCGTCGCGGCTGGCGACGCGCCTCGGCGAGCTGACGGGCGCAGAGCTCGATCGCGCGGGGAGGGTCGCGGTCGAGCCCGACCTGACGCTTCCCGGCCACCCCGACGTGTTCGCTCTCGGTGACATGGTGCAGGTCCGCGGCGCCGACGGCACGCCGGTGGTCTTTCCCGGTGTCGCGCCGGTGGCGATGCAGCAGGGCCGCTATGCAGCGAAGGTGGTCCGCGCCCGGCTGGAGGGACGGAGCATCGGCCCGTTCCGCTATCACGACAAGGGCAACCTGGCGACCATCGGCCGCGCACGGGCGGTCGCGGACATCCACGGACTCCGGCTCGGCGGGTTGATTGCCTGGGTGACCTGGCTGGCGGTCCACCTCTGGTACCTGATCGGATTTCAGAACCGGCTCCTGGTGATGATCCGGTGGTCGATCAGCTTCTTCACCCACGGTCGAGGAGCGCGGCTCATCGGCCGCTGATTCACGCGCCAACGCCCATGCCGGAAGCGGGCGCGCTCAGGCGCCGCCGATTGCCATCTCGCCGATCAGCAGCGCCGGGGTCGCTACCGAGCCGCCGAACGGGACCCAGCGAGCCTCGGAGCCGGTTGCGCGGACTGCGGCCAGCATCGAGGGCAGGTCCGAGGCGATCGTGAACTCGTCGGCCGGCTCGGCGAGCTCGCCGCCCGAGATCGCGCGCCCGGTGGCGCCGACCGAGAACGTCCCCGAGACCGGGTTGACGCCCGAGTGAAGCCCGGCGACGTCGGTGACGTACATCCCGTCCCCCGCCTCGGCGAGCAGCTCGTCGAAGCCGAGCTCGCCCGTCGCGACGATCAGATTGGAGGTCGACACCGACGGCGGCGAGCGATAGCCCGAGCGCGCGGCGTTGGCGGTCGAGCGCACGTCTCCACCCTCGCGGCGGGCCGTGTAGGAGTCGTGCAGGTAGGCGCTCAGCTCGCCGCGCTCGATCAGCGTCGTGCGCCCGCTGGGCGTGCCCTCGCCGTCGAACGGCCCCGAGTTGAGCCCCGCCGGGTCGGCGCCGTCGTCGGCGAGCGTGAGCGCCGGCGAGCCGACTGCCTCCCCGAGCCGCCCGGCGAACGGCGAGCGCCCGCGCTGGATCGCGTCGGCGCACAGGACGCCGCCGATGAAGCCGGCGAAGCTCGCCGCGACGGTCTCGTCGAGGACCACGGGGCAGGTGCGCGAGGCCGGCTTCGCCGCGCCGAGCAGCGCGGTCGAGCGCTCCGCCGCCTCGCGGCCGATCCCCTCGGGGTCGAGCGCCGCCGGGGAGCGGCCCATGCCGAAGCCGAGGCCGGTCTGGCGATCGTCCCCCTCCTCGGCGATCGCGGAGAGGAAGGCGTAGCAATAGGTCGCCTCGTAGGCGCCGGAGGCTCCGCGCGACGACGCGAGCGCCACCGCGGCGCGCTCGTCGACGAACACGGTCGTCTCGACCGCGGCGACGCGCCCGTCGGCCTCGCGCGCGGCACGCTCGGTTGCGATCGCAAGCTCGACCTTGCGCTCCGTCTTCCAGTGGGCCGCCTCGGGGTCGGCGAGGCCCTCGATCCGCTCGGGCTCGCCGAGCGCCTCCGGCGCGGCCGCGAACTCGTCGGGGTCGGCCACGCGCGCCGCCTCGACCGCGCCCGCGGCAATCTCGCCGATGCCGCGGTCGCCGAGGTCGGTGCCGTAGGCGTAGCCTGCCCGGCCGTCGATCCAGACCCGCACCCCGAGCCCGCGCTCGCCCGCCTCGGTGAGGCTCTCGACCCGCTGATCGAAGATCCGCACCTCGAGCCCGGTGGAGTCCTGCACGAACGCCTCGGCATCGCCCGCCCCGGCGCCGACCGCGGCCTCGACCGCCCGTCCGGCGATCGTCTCGAGGTCGCGCTCGGAGTTCGAGCCGGACGCGATCACACCGCCGTCCCGCCGACGGTCATCTCCGCGATCCGCACGTGGCCCTGGCCGACGCCGGTGGGCACGGACTGGCCCTCCTTGCCGCAGAAGCCGGTCTTGATCTCGAAGTCGCCGGCGACCCCGTCGATCTTGCGCAGCGTGTTGAGGCAGTTGCCGATCAGGGTCGCGCCCCGGCACGGGCTCGTGACCTCGCCGCCCTCGATCAGATAGCCCTCGGACACGCCGAAGACGAAGTCGCCGGTGGTCGGGTCGACCTGTCCGCCGGCGAACGAGACCGCGTAGAAGCCGCGCTCGACCTCGGCGATCAGCTCCTCGGGCGTCGCGTCGCCGGGAGCGATGAAGGTGTTGGTCATCCGCGGGATCGGCAGGTGGCGAAACGACTGGCGCCGCCCGTTGCCGGTCGAGCTGACGTTGTCCTTGCGCGCCCGGAGCAGGTCGTAGAGGTAGGCCGTCACCCGGCCCTCGTGGATCACCGCTGTCGCCTGGGTCGGCGTCCCCTCGTCGTCGATGCCCTCGGTGCCCCATTCGCCGGGCAGGCGCCCGTCGTCGTAGGCGCGAAGGAACGCGGGCGCGATGTCCTTGCCGAGCTTGCCGACGTAGACCGACGCGCCCTTCTGGATGTGGTCGGCCTCGAGCCCGTGGCCGGTCATCTCGTGAAACAGGACACCGCCGAAACCGTTGCCGACCACGACCGGCATCGCCCCCGCGGGGGCCGGACTCGCGTCGAGCAGAGTGAGCGCCGCGCGCGCTGCGCGCTCGGCGATCGCCTCGCCGGCGCCGCCCTCGACCAGCTCGAAGCCGCGGTGGCCGCCGAGCGTCTCGAAGCCGGTCTCGACCGTGCCGTCACGGACGGCGACGACCTGGACGCCGAGCCGCACCCTGGTGCGATCGTCGGCGGCGAGCCGGCCGTCGGAGTTGGCGACCGTAATCCGCCGGCGCGCCTCCGAGTAGCCCGCCTGCGCCTGGGTCACCTCGGCGCCGGCCCCGCGGGCGCGCTCGTCGCAGGCGCGCAGCAGCTCGGCCTTGCGCTCGGGCGGGACGGTCGCGGGGTCGGTCTCGATCTCCTGGGCGACGACGGGCTCGTCGGCGGCGAGCGCCTGCGGCTCGCGCCGGTCGCCGGAGAGCGCCGCGGCGGCGGCGTCGGCCGCCCGCTCGAGGTCGGCCTCCGCGAGCCCGTCGACGTGGGCGAAATAGGTGGTCTCCCCCGTGACGACGCGCACCCCGGCGCCCCGGTCCGAGCCACGCTGGGCGCGCTCGATGCGCGACTCGTCGATCGAGAGCGAGAATCCGGACCGGTCCTCGCAGAAGAGCTCGGCGAAATCGCCGCCGCGGTCGAGCGCGCGGGCGACGATCCGCGTGGGCGAGCTCGGCGTCGACGAGGGGCTCGGCGGCCATCAGCGCGACGCGTCGAGCACTCGCGACGCGGCGAGGAAGAGCTCGCGCCCCTCCTCGGTCTCGGCGCAGAGCGCGATGCCGCGACCGCCGGGGAGATAGATGCGCGCGAACGGGCGCCGCGTGAGCCGGCGCCGGCGCAGGAACGCCGACGCCTCGTCCGCGTAGCCGGTGACGCGGTCGAGAATCGCCCGATGCGGCTTCGGCGGCATCAGGCGGCCTCCGCCTCGACCTCGGGCCCGGGCGCCGCGGCGAGCCCCCGCGCGAGCTCGCGCAGTACGGCGCGCATGTCGAAGAACATCAGCGAAGCGAGCGCGAACCGCTCGCTCGCGGCGATCAGCGCAAAGCTCTCGTGGCGGACCGCGAACACCTCGCCGTCCTCGGTGCCGACATGGACGTGGCCGGCCGGCTCGCCCGCGGCGGCGTCGGCGGCGTCGAGCAGGGCCCCGGCCGCCCCTCCCCAGGCCTCGAGCTCGCCCGACGCGGCCAGCGGGGTCCCGTCCTCGGCGAGGATCGCGCAGCCGCGCAGGTCGGTCGACATCTCGACCAGGCGGGCGACCGCGAGCTCGGCGTCGGCGACCGTCGCGGCGTGTGCGGCGCTTGGGTCTGACACGTCGGCGACAATAGCGCCCGTGTCATTGGAGCGAGCTTCGTGGCTGACGGTGGTCGGGATCTGCGCGATCGCCACGATCCTGCTGGCGATCAACGGCTACAGCGGCTATTCGATCGTGGTCGCGGCGGTCGGCGCCGCGGCGGCCGTGAACCTGTTCTGAGCGGGCCGTTCACCCCGCCCGATACGGACCCCGCGCCTCCTCCTCGGGCGGGCGGTAGGACTTCTCGGGCTCGTTGTGGATCAGGACGTCGGACTGCGGGATCTCGGCCTCGATCGCGCCGCGGACGGCGTGCGCGGTGGCGTGGGCCTGCTCGAGCGAGGTGCCGCGACGGAACTGCAGGTGGAGGTCGATGTAGGAGCGGGCGCCCGCCCGGCGCGCGCGCAGCTTGTGGTAGCCGGCGACCTCGGGGAACCGGTCGCGCACCGAGGCGATCGCGGCCTCGATCCGGTCGAGCTCGTCGGCGGGCGGCGCCTCGTCGACCAGCACCCGGCTGGAGCGCGTGAGGATCCGCAGGCCGGCGACGACGATCACCGCCGCCACGACGAGCGCGGCGATCGAGTCGAACGCCGGCTCGCCGGTGAGCTCGACCAGGACCAGGCCGACGAGCACGCCGAGCGAGGTGAGCGCGTCGGTGCGCAGGTGGGCCGCGTCGCCCTCAAGCGCGGGCGAGCCGAGCGCCCGGGCGCGCCGGTAGAGGAAGGTCGAGACGCCGACGTTGGCGACCATCGAGAAGGCGATCACGGCGATGCCGATGCCGAGGTCCTCGACCTCCGCGCCGGTGACGAGCCGTCGCGTCGCCTCGAAGACGATGATCCCGGCGCCGACCAGGATCAACATGCCCTCGATCGCGGCGGCCAGGTTCTCGACCTTCTCGTGCCCGTAGGGGTGCTCGCGGTCGGCGGGCTCGTCGGCCTTCCGGACCGAGACGAAGGCGACGACCGAGGCCAGCAGATCGATTCCCGAGTGGATCGCCTCGGTGATGATCGCGATCGAGCCCGTGATCGCCCCGGCCGCGAGCTTGAGCGCGATCAGGATCGAGTTCGAGGCGATCGAGAGCCCTGCGGCGCCGCTCTTGGTGCGGATCATCGCCGCTCTACCTCGCGTCGTCCCGTTAGGTAGCGGGCGAGCGCCCGTGCGGCGCGACCGCGATGGCTGATCGCGTGCTTCTCGGCGGGGCTCAGCTCGGCCATCGTGCGCGAGTCCTCGGGGCCGGTGTCGTCGGGGACGAAGGCCGGGTCGTAGCCGAACCCTCCCGAGCCGCGCGGCTCGTGCGCCAGCGTGCCCTCGCAGCGCCCCTCGAACAGGTGCTCGGCGCCGTCGGCGTCGATGAGCGCGATCACGCAGGCGTAGGCGACCCGGCGATCGTCCGCGGACTCCAGCTCGCGCATCAGGAGCGCCAGGTTCTGCTCGTCGCTCGCGCCCTCGCCGGCGAAGCGCGCCGAGCGCACGCCGGGACGCCCGCCGAGCGCCGCCGCCTCGATCCCGGAGTCGTCGGCGATCGCCGGGCGGCCGGAGTGCTCGTGCGCGGCGCGCGCCTTGATCAGCGCGTTCTCGGCGAAGGTCTCACCGGTCTCGGGCGGTAGCTGCACGCCTTCGTCGAGCGGCACCAGGCGGGCTTCGTCCTCGCCGACGATCTGCTCGAGCTCGGCGAGCTTGTGGGGGTTGCGGGTCGCGACGACGAGCCGCACGCGGTCAGCCGGGCAGCGGCCCGCCGCAGGCCTCGACCTGCGCCTCGCGCAGGGTGGCGATCGCCGGCTCGGCGAGGCCGAGCAGCTCGTCGAGCGAGGCGCGCGAGACCGGCGTGCGTTCGGCGGTCGCCTGCACCTCGATCAGACCGCCGTCGCCGGTCATGACGATGTTCGCGTCGACCTCGGCCCGCGAGTCCTCTGAGTAGTCGAGGTCGCAGAGGACCTCGCCGTCGACGACACCGCACGAGATCGCCGCGATCGACCCGGTGAGCGGATCGCGCTCGAGCTCGCCCGCCTCGAGGAGGCTCTGGGTCGCCAGCCGCAGGGCGACGTAGCCGCCGGTGATCGAGGCGCAGCGCGTGCCGCCATCGGCCTGGAGCACGTCGCAGTCGACATAGACGGAGCGGTCCGGCAGCGCGCTCAAGTCGACGACGCCGCGCAGTGCGCGCCCGATCAACCGCTGGATCTCGGTCGACCGCCCGTCGGGGCGCCCGCGCTTGGAGTCGCGTTCCTTGCGCTCGCCGGTCGACGCGGGGAGCATCGCGTACTCGGAGGTGACCCAGCCGCGGCCCTTGCCCTCGAGCCAGCGCGGCACCCTGTCCGACACCGACGCGGTGCAGATCACCCGCGTCTCGCCCTGCTCATACAGGCACGAGCCGGTCGCGGTGCGCACGAACCCGGGCTCGATCGAGACCGGGCGCAGGTCCGCGTTTGTGCGGTCGTAGCTGCGGGGCACCGCGCGAGTGTATGAGCCCGCCAACGACGAGCGCGGTGGCGCAGGGGTGCGGCCGCCGTGACCGGACGCCGCCGCCCGCTCTACCCCACGGCCCAATCGCCGGGGACGTGGCGGGCGGCGGCGCCGTCGGCGGCGCGCCGAGGCCGGTTCCGCGGGACCGTTACCTGAACGAGATGGCGTTGATCGCCTGCTTGATCTTGGCGATGATCACCTCGGCGATCTCGGTGCCCTGACTGCCGTTGAAATTCCGCATCGCGACCACCATGCCGACCATCAGCATCGAGACCAGCAGGATCAGGCCGACGTACTCGACCGTGCCCTGACCGCGCTCGCACGCCAGACGGCGGCGGAGGCGAGCGGCGAGCCCGAGGGCACCGAGGTGGGCGTACGCGTACAGCTCTTGCATCGTGCTCCTTCCGTCAGATTCGACGGAGCCGATACTGGCCGGGGAGACGTGACCGATCCAGACCTGGGTGTCGCAACTCGGCCGCCGCTGTCCCACCTGATGCGCACGATCGGGTACGCGCCGTCCAAAAGAGATAGTCTGATATAAGACTATTCTATGATCCAGTCGAGCGAGCGAGCGGTGACGGCGAGCGTGGTGGGCCGAGCCAATCTCGGATTCCTGCTCGCCAAGGCATCGCAGCGCTGGAACGAGCTGCTGTACGCGCGGTTCAGCGAGCGCGGCTTCGGCGAGGTCAGGCCCGCTTACGGCTCGATCCTCCTTCCTCTGTTCGAGGAGGACGGGCTACGGATCGGTGAGCTCGGCCGCCGCGCCCGGCTTGCCAAGCAGACGATGACCACAATGGTCCGCCTGCTGGAGCGAGATGGGCTCGTCGCCCTCCAACCGGACCCCGAGGACGCACGCGCCACTCGTGTCTACCTGACCGCCCGTGCGCGCCGTTTTCGTCCCGTCGCCGAGGAGGTGCTGACGCGTCTCGACGACCTGGTCCGGGAGACGCTCGGCGCCAGGCGCTCGCTCGAGCTGGCAACCGATCTGAAGGAGGTGAGCGCGCTGTGAGAAGTCGCACCGTGACCACAGTTCTGCCGGCGCCCAAAGACGAGGTATTCGAGTTCATGTCGGAGGTCGAGAACCTGCCCGAGTGGGCGACCGAGTTCGCTCGCGAGCTGCGCCGCGACGAAGCCGGCTACCTGGTGGTCAACAACCTGGGCGAGTTCCGTTTCCAGATCCGGGCGGACGCCGAGAGCGGTGTGATCGACATGTTCGCCGGTCCGACCGTCGATGAGATGGCGGTCTTTCCGACCCGCGTGGTCGAGCTGCCGGACGGGCGGACGGCCTACAGCTTCACGATGTTCCAGGGCCCGGGTATGGCCGACGAGCTGTTCGAGGGCCAATACCAGTCGCTCAAACGCGAGTTCGCGAACATCGAGGCGCGCTTCGCGCCGGACGAGCGCGACTAGGAACGGCGTCGCGCCGGGCTCCAGGCCGAGCCAGGGCTCGTGGCGAAAGAGCTATCCGGCTTCGTTGTACGCGAGCTCCCGCTTGGCGAGCTCGTGCTCGTGCTCGGCCTCGGGCTCCATGGCCGGCTGCGGCGCCGGCTCGAGCACGGAGACCGCGACCGCGATCGCCACCGCGACCAGCCCGATGCCGATCAGGTAGGCGAGGTGGTAGCCGGAGTTC
Organism: uncultured Solirubrobacterales bacterium; assembly: GCA_963729075.1. Taxonomy (GTDB): domain Bacteria; phylum Actinomycetota; class Thermoleophilia; order Solirubrobacterales; family 70-9; genus WHSW01. The sequence continues at coordinate 24,563 of CAVSMU010000011.1, forward strand.
AGCGCCGAGGCGGCCGCCTCGCCGTCGGCGACGAGGCCCTGCGTCCGCTCCGTCGCCACGGTGGCGAGCACCGCGAGCCCGAGCGCACCGCTCACCTGCACGCTGGTGTTGACCAGGCCGGATGCCAGGCCCGAGTCCTGCGGCTCGACGCCGGACATCGCGAGCGTCATGAGCGAGGGGAAGGCGAGTCCCGTGCCCAGGCCCATCAGGATCATCGACGGCAGGATGTCGACGACGTAGCTCGCGTCCACCGGGGTGCGCGCGAAGAGCAGCAGGCCGGCAACGATCGCGATCAGGCCCGGGATCAGGGTCGCCCGCGGGCCGAAGCGGAGGTTGAGCCGCCCAGTGAAGCGGAACGACATCGTCCCCATCACGATCGTCCAGGGGAGGAAGGCGAGGCCGACCTCGAGCGGGTCGTAGCCCAGGATGCGCTGCAGGTAGAGGGCACCGAGGAAGAACATCCCGAACATCCCGACGACGAGCAGCCCCTGGATCAGGTTCGCTCCCGAGACGTTCCGCGAGCGGAACAGCCGCAGCGGCATCAGCGGGTTCGCGATCCGCGCCTGCCGGGCGACGAACGCGGCCAGCAGCGCGATCGCGACGCCTCCGAGCACCAGGGTCTCGGTCGAGCCCCAGCCCCGCTCGCCGGCCTCGAGGATCGTGTACACGCCCAGCATCAGCCCGGCGGTCACCAGCACCGCGCCGACAACGTCGGCGCCCTGCCGAAGGCCGGCGCCCTCGCTCGGTTCGACCAGCCGCAGCGCGAAGAACCCGGTCGCGAGGCCGATCGGGAGGTTGACGAAGAAGATCCAATGCCAGCTGATCGCCTCGGTGAGCACGCCGCCGGCGAGCAACCCGATCGAGCCGCCGGCGACGGCGACGAAGGTGTAGATGCCGATCGCCTTCGCCTGCTCGCGCGGCTCGGGGAACATCGTCACCACCATGCCGAGGATCACCGCGGAGGCGAGCGCGCCGCCGGCGCCCTGGATGAAGCGGGCCCCGATCAGCATGCCCTGGCTCTGCGCGAGGGCGCACAGCAGCGACGCGCCGGTGAACACCGCGAGGCCGATCAGGAACACACGCCGCTGGCCGATCAGGTCGCCGGCGCGGCCCGCGAGCAGCAGCAGCCCGCCGAAGGGGATCAGGTACGCGTTGACCACCCAGGCGAGGTCGGACTGCGAGAAGTCGAGGTCCCCCTGGATCGAGGGCAGCGCGACGTTGACGATCGTGGCATCGAGCACGATCATCAGCACGCCCGCGCACAGGACGTAGAGCGCAAGCCAGCGGCGACGGTCCTCCGAGGGCGCGATCGATGCGGCGATGTCGGTCACGTCACTCAGGATGGAGACCGAAGCCGTGGATGAACATACGGGCGGCCTGCGTGTCCGGGTTCGGGTAGCCGCACCGTGTCCCGCGGGTGGGCCGTGACCGCCCAGGCTCGGACCGCGGACTGGCTACTGTCCGGCCCGTGACCGCGCCGCCATCACTGCCGCTGACCGGCGCCTGCGTGTGCGCCGCGATGTGGGCACCCGGGCGCACGCATGAATGGACACTTTGGGCGGGCTGAGGCGCCCGTGACCATTCGAACGTGAGTGTCGCGGTTCATTGGACACGCCGGGCATCGCCGGCGCCGAGTGGCCAAGCAACAGCCTGTCACTCGGCGCTTGCACGGCTACGCGCGGTATGCGTTGACCGGCGAAGAACGGGACGGTCTTCCCTAGAGTCCGACGCATGGCCCAAAGCCGTTTCTCCGGCGAGTCCGCGGGCGAGCTCACCTCGATCGCAGCGATGGCTGCCGCCGCCGAGGAGCTGGCCGCAGGCTCGGAGGCCGCGACCCTGCCGGAGCGCGACCTCGAGCCCCCGGCGTGGGTGACGGGCGAGCCCGAAGAGACGCCCGAGCCCGAGCCGGAGTCCGAATCCAGGCCCGAGCCCGAGCCCGAGCCCGCCGCGGTCGAGCCAGCAGGTGAGTCGAACGGCACGATCAGCCTCAGCTCCGCGGAGTTCGACGACCTGCGCGGCCTCGGGATGTCGGTGACGCAGGCGAAGCGCGTGCTCCGCTACCGCGAGCAGCGTGGCGGCTTCACCGACTTCGACGAGCTCGAGCGGGTGCCGGGGTTCCCGCGTGAGTTCCTCGCGGAGATCAGCGACCGGGTGGTCCCCTAGCGGGCCGTCCTCCCTTCCGCCTACTCGCCGCTCGGCAGCAGCCCGAGCTGCCCGAGGAGGCCCAGGTCGTCGCGGCTTCCCCAGTGCTCGACGATCTTGTCGTCGGCGATCCGCCAGATGTAGATGTGCCTGACGGCGAATTCCCTGCCGGTCGCCTCATGGCCCATGAGCGGACCGGTCTGGCGGCCGCTCATCGTCACCCGCTGCACGACCCTGTCCCCCTCGGCGATCTCGTCCTCGATCTCGAAGCGAAGCCCGCCGAACATCCCCCGGAGGTGGCGCACCGTCTGCTTCACGCTCTCGGGACCGCTCGGCTGCTCGGGGTGCGCCGGCTCGTGGTCGATGAAGTCCGGATGAACGAGCTCGTCGACGAGCTCGAGGTCGCCCCTCGTGTAAATCTCGTCGAGCGCGCGGCGGATCAGCCGCTTGTTGTCCTCCGCCCCCATCGCCTCAAAGGTTCCACCGCTCCCGCAGGCGACTGAGATGCGGCTCGGCGGCCGCGACGGGGGCCGAGCCCGGCGGCCGCCCGTCCTCGAGCGCGGCCGCGGTCGCGACCACCGAGTCGGCGAGCGCCGGAGGCGAGTACCCGCCCTCGAGGCACACGAGGACGGGCACCTCGAGCTCGGCGGCGACCGCGCGGATGGCCGCGGTCATGTCCGCGTAGGCCTCGGTCTCGACGGTGCAGGAGGCGAGCGGGTCGTCGCGGTGGGCGTCATAGCCGGCCGAGATCGCGATCAGGCCGGGCTCGTATGCGCGGGCGATCGGCACCACGACGTGCTCGACCAGCGCCACGAACTCCTCCGAGCCCGTTCCGGGCGGGACCGGCAGGTTGACGTTGAAGCCCTCCCCCGCCCCCTCGCCTTCGAACTCCGCGGCCCCCGTGCCCGGGTAGAGCGGCCACTGATGGATGCTCGCGTAGAGCAGCTCGTCGGTCGCAGCGAAGATCGCCTCCGTCCCGTTGCCGTGATGGACGTCCCAGTCGAGCACCAGCACGCGGCCCGCGTCGCAGCCGTCGATCGCGTGCCGGGCCGCGACCGCGACGTTGTTGAAGAGGCAGAAGCCCATCGCGCGATCGCGCTCGGCATGGTGACCCGGGGGGCGCAGGGCGCAGATCGCCGCCCGCGCATCGCCCGCGAGCAGCCGCTCGGCGGCGTGGGCGGCGCCGCCCGCCGCGTGCAACGCAGCCTCGTAGGAGCCCGGTGAGGCGGCCGTGTCGAGGTCGATCATCCCGCCGCCGGCCGCGGAGAACTCCTCGATCGCGGTGATGTGCCCGGGGGCGTGCACGCGCTCGAGCTGCTCGCGGCTGGCGGCGGGCGCTTCGACCCGCTCCAGCCCGGGCCAGCCCGCCCGCTCGAATGCCGCCTCGATCGCCACGAGGCGCCCGGCGTTCTCCGGGTGCGGGCCGGTGTCGTGGTGGTGCGAGGACTCGTGCGAGACGTACAGGGCCATGGCTCGGTTCTGGGTACCGTAACCCGCGCCGTGACCGGCGCCCCCCATCGAGCCCTCGAGACCGAGATCGTCGTCGTCGGCGGCGGCGCCGCCGGGCTGCACGTCGCGCTCGAAAGCGCCGAGGCGGGCGCGCGCACAGTGCTCGTGTCGCGAAAGCCCCTCTCCGAGAGCTCGAGCTTCTGGGCGCAGGGCGGGCTCGCGGCCGCGCTGGCGCGAGACGACTCCCCCGAGCGCCATGCCGCGGACACGCTGGCCGCCGGGCGCGGGCTCTGCCGCAGGAGCGCGGTGGAGGTGCTCACGAACGAGGCTCCGGCGGCGGTCGAGCAGCTTCAGGCGCGCGGGGTGCGCTTCGACGCCGACCCGGGCGGCGAGCTCGCGCTCGGGCTCGAGGGCGGTCATTCGGCGCGCCGGATCGTGCACGCGGGGGGCAGCGAGACCGGGCGCGCGATCACCTCGCGCCTGGCAGAGCTCGTGGCGGCCGACCCCCGGATCGAGATCCTCGAGGGCGCCTCGGCGACGGCGCTGTCGAGCGACGGAGGCGCGTGCGCAGGCGTGATCACCGACACGGGCGCGATCGCGGCGCGGGCGACCGTGCTCACCACCGGCGGCGGCGCGGCCCTCTGGCAGCGGACCACCAACCCCTGGGGAGCGATCGGCGCGGGCTCGGTGCTCGCCCACGCGGCTGGAGCGGAGCTCGCCGACCTCGAGCTGTGCCAGTTCCATCCCACCGCGCTCGCGCTCCCGGGCTCCGACTACGACGGCGCCCTGATCACCGAGGCCGTCCGTGGCGAGGGCGCGCGCCTGCTCGACGCATCGGGCCAGCGCTTCACAGACGAGCTCGCGCCCCGGGACCAGGTCACCGCGGCGATCCTCGACCGGATCGAGGCCGACCGCTCCGCCCACGTCCTGCTCGACCTGCGCGATCTCGACCCGGCGCGCTTTCCGAACGTGTTCGACGTCTGTCGCCGCGCCGGCCTCGCGCCCGAGCGCGAGCCGGTCCCGGTCGCCCCCGCCGCGCACTATTTGATCGGGGGCGTCGCCTGCGATCTCGAAGGCCGCACCACTCTGCCCCGCCTGTTCGCCGTCGGCGAGTGCGCCTGCACCGGGCTCCACGGGGCCAACCGGCTCGCCTCGAACTCGCTCAGCGAGTGCTTCGTCTTCGGCACGCGCGCGGCGCATGCGGCGGTCGGCGAACCGCAGGCCGGCGAGGGCCCGGACCCGCCGCTCTGGCGCTTCGAGCCTCCCACCGCGGAGACCCGGGCGGCGGTCTGGCGCTGGGCCGGGCCGCAGCGCGAGCGGGGTGAGCTCGAGCGGCTGCTCGCCGATCCCTACCCGCTGGCGCGCATGATCGCCCGCTCGGCGCTCGAGCGGCGGGAGTCGCGGGGCGCGCACCGCCGTGCGGACTTCCCGCTCCCCGACTCGGCGCTCGACGGCTCGCATCTCGTGGTCGTCGCAGACGGCGAGGTCCGCCTCGACCGCTGGATCTGAGCTTAGTCCGATCGAATGATCTATGAGTCCTTCGATCGGTTAATACTTTCTTAACCAATCGCCCTTGCTTTTTCACGTCCGGTTGGCATACTGACGCCTGCCTCCAAGGGACTGGTGCACGGATGACCCGGGGAGGCTCCACGGACCGGATACGAAAGGGGTAAGGAGATATGTACCAATTCAGCCGTTCGATCTACCGAGAGATCGCTCCTGCGGTTGTAGAGGCCGAGCATGATCCGACTGGGTGCCGGAACAAGCAGCTCGTCCTCGACGCCTGCGAGGAGACCATTCGTCGGCTCGTCACAGACCGCCGCCATTTCGCCCGACCGGCGCGCTGGCTGTTCAGCCAGGTGCGAGCACAATTCGCGATCGGCGACCAGCTGCGTGTCTGGAAGGTGATCGACTGCAACATCCGGCTCGCACAGGCCTATCTGGAGCGACTGCCGGACGGCGCCGGGCTCGGCGGGTTCGTTCGCGAATGCCGCGCCCACACCCGCAAGGGCACGCCGTGTCAGCGCGACCCGCTGCCGGGGCGCGACTACTGCCCTTCGCACAAGCATCTCGAGGAGACCTACGACGGTCCGGAGCCGGCGCTCCAGGAGCTCGGGGCGAGCCTCGAACGAGAGGGGATCGCCGCCGCCGCCTGATTTTCGGCGTGGGGAATCGGTCGCCGGGGGGGACCGTGATGGGGAGGAGACCCCGGCTCGCAAGAGCCGGGGTCTCCGGCTTTCCGCGCCTGCACCGCTTCCCGCCTCCTCGGCCTTGTAGCTTCGCCGGATGCTCCTCGGGGTCGACGTCGGCGGGACCTTCACCGACGCGGTGGTCTTCGACGGGCGGGCGCTGCACACGGCGAAGGCGCCGACGACGCCCGAGGACCAGTCCAGGGGGGTCCTCGCCGCGGTCGAGGCGGCGCTCCAGCGCGCGGGCGCCGAGGCGGCCCAGATCGAGGTGTTCGCGCACGGCATGACCGTGGGCACCAACGCGCTGCTGACCGAGAGCGGCGCGCGGACCGCGCTCATCGCCACCCGTGGGTTCACCGACCTCCTCGACGTCGGGCGCCAGAACCGGCCCCGCCTCTACGACCTTTGCGCGCCGAAGGCGACCCCGCTCGTCGCCGAGGGGATGCGCCTCGGCGCCGCCGAGCGGGTTGGGCCCGACGGCGTCGTCGAGGAGCTGACCGAGGACGAGCTCGCGCGCATCGTCGACGAGGCCCGGCGCTCGGGTGCCGAGTCGATCGCCATCTGCCTGCTGTTCTCCTACCGCCACCCCGCCCACGAGCGTGCGATCGCTGAGCGGCTGCGCAGCGAGCTGCCGGACGTCCACGTCTCCGCCTCGCACGAGGTGCTCGCGCAGTTCCGCGAGTACGAGCGGTGCTCGACCACGGTGATCGACGCGTACCTGTCGCCGCTGCTCGACCGTTACCTGGGGCGCCTCGGGGAGGCGGCGCGCGAGCGCGACCTGCCCGGGCCCACCGTGATGATGTCGTCGGGCGGCGTCGCGCCCGCCGCCGAGGCCGCGCGCGCGGGCGCGTGGAGCGTGCTCTCGGGTCCGGCGGGCGGGGCCGTGGGCGCGGGCCTGCTCACCCGCCTGTCAGGCGATCCCAGGGCGCTCGGCTTCGACATGGGCGGGACGTCCTGCGACGTGTGCGTGATCGAGGAGGGTCGCGTGCGGCACACCGATTCGCGCGAGGTCGCCGGCCGGGTGATCCAGCTGCCGATGGTCGACGTGCACACCGTCGGCGCGGGCGGCGGCTCGATCGGCTGGCACGACGCCGGCGGGGCGCTGCGCGTCGGTCCGCAGTCCGCGGGCGCCGAGCCCGGTCCGGCGTGCTACGGGCGGGGCGGCATCGAGCCGACGGTCACGGACGCCGACCTGCTGCTCGGCTACCTCGACCCGGGCTCCGAGCTGGCCGGGGGCGTGGCGCTGGACGCCGATGCGGCGCGGCTGGCGGTCGAGCGGCTCGGCTCGCAGCTCGGGCTCGATCCGCTGGAGACGGCCGAGGGCATCGTCCGGGTCGCAAATCAGGAGATGGTCCGGGCGCTGCGCGTGGTGACGGTCGAGCGCGGTGTGGACCCGCGGGGGTTCGCGCTGATGCCGTTCGGCGGCGCCGGCCCGATGCACGCCGCGGCGATCGCCGACGAGCTGGCGATCGACCGGGTCCTGTGCCCGCGCGCGAGCGGGGTGCTCTCGGCGCTCGGCCTGCTCGCCTCCGACCGCCGCCGCGACACCGCGCGGACGGTGATGCTGAGTGGCGAGCAGCTGACCGAGGAGCGGATCGCCGAGTCGGTGAGCACCCTTCGCGAATCGCTCGGGGCCGGGCTCGAGGACGCCGAGTCGGAGGTCACGTACGAGCTCCGCTACCGCGGGCAGGCCTTCGAGCTGCCCATCGAAGGTGACGAACGGCCCAGCCCGGCCGATCTCGTCGAGCGCTTCGCGGCCGAGCACGAGCGCCGCTACGGCTACCGCAACCCCGACGCCGCCGTCGATCTGGTGACCGTGCGCCTGGCGCTGATCGAGCCCGGGCCGGCGCTCGCGCCGCGTGCATCGGCCGCCGGGTCGCTCGAGCGCTGGTCGCGCAGGGCCCGCTTCGCGGGCGAATGGCACGAGACCGAGGTGCTGCGCGGCGAGCCCGGCGCCGGCACGGAGGCCGCGGGCCCGTGCGTGTTCGAGCTTCCCGAGGCGACCCTCGTGCTCCCGCCGGGGTGGCGAGCGCGCGTCGACGACGCGGGAACGATCGCCGCGGAGCGGTCGGGCCGATGAGCGCTGCGCGGCTCGATCCGGTCTCGTTGCAGGTGCTCGTCGGCGCGCTGCGCGCAGCGTGCGACGAGATGGGCGCAGCCCTGATCCGGTCCGCGTACTCGCCCAACATCACCGAGCGCCACGACTGCTCGACTGCCCTGTTCGCCGCCGACGGCGAGCTCGTGATGCAGGCGGAGCACATCCCGGTGCATCTCGGCTCCATGCCCGATGCGGTCGAGGCGGTGCTCGGCTTCGAGCAGCGGCCGGGCGACCTCTGGATCCTCAACGACCCCTACCGCGGCGGCACGCACCTGCCCGACGTGACGCTGATCTCTCCCCTGCATGCCGACGGGCGGCTGATCGGATTCGCGGCCAGCCGGGCCCACCACGCCGACATCGGCGGCCCGACACCCGGCGGCATGCCCGCTGACTCGACGACGCTCGACCAGGAGGGGGTCGTGATCGCCCCGACCCGGGCCGACGACGCGGTCCTGCGTGGGCTCGCCGAGCAGATGCGACGGCCCGAGGAGCGGCTCGCGGACCTTCGCGCCCAGCGCGCCGCGAACCTGATCGGGGCGCGGCGGATCGACGAGCTGCTCGATCGCCTCGGCGCCGACGCGCTCGAGAGCGGCATGCGCGAGATCCTCGACTACTCCGAGCGCCGCACCCGGGCCGCGCTCGCCGACCTGCCCGACGGCGAGTACACGGCCGAGGACGTGCTCGAGGGCGGGCCCGGCGGCGCTCTCGACCTGACTCTGCGCGTCCGGGCGACGATCGCCGGCGACTCGCTGCGCCTCGACTTCGCGGACACGGAGCGCCAGGTCGTGGGCAACCTCAACTGCCCGCTGTCGGTCACCAAGTCGGCAGCCTTCTTCGCCGTGCGCGTGCTCACCGATCCCGACGCCCCTCCCTCAGCGGGCGCCCACCGCCCGGTCGAGGTCGTCGCCCCGCCGGGCTGCCTGCTCAACGCCCACCCGCCGGCCGCCGTCGTGGCCGGCAACGTCGAGACGTCGAGCCGCGTGGCCGACCTCGTGATCGGGGCGCTCGCGGGCGCGACGGCGGTCCCCGCGCAGGGACAGGGGACGATGAACAACTTCACGCTCGCCAACGAGTCGTTCACCTACTACGAGACGATCGGCGGCGGCCAGGGCGCCTGCCCGGACGCGGACGGCCCGAGCGCGATCCACGTGGCGATGTCGAACACGCTCAACACGCCCGTCGAGGCGTTCGAGACCGAGTACCCGCTCCGCGTGCGCGAGCTGGCGCTGCGCCGCGGCTCGGGCGGGGCTGGCGCGCATCGCGGCGGCGACGGGATCGTGCGTGAGCTCGAGGCGCTGGCGCCGATGCGCTTCACCCTGATCACCGAGCGCAGGCGCCATCCCCCGCGCGGGCGCGAGGGCGGCGCCGACGGCGCGCCCGGGCGCAATCTGCTCAACGGCCGCCAGCTGCCCCCGAAATGCGCCGGAGAGCTCGAATCCGGCGACCGGCTGCGGATCGAGACGCCCGGAGGCGGCGGGCGCGGCGTTAATGCAACATGAGTCACAAATTTGGCATTTTCATGCGCCTTCTCTAGACTCGATCCCCTCAATCGGGCCTGAACGCTCCCACCGGGGCGATGTCCAGTCCCGGACGACGTTCACGCAAACTCCCCCCGAAGCAACCAACCAATGCCGATTGCCTTCAAAGAGTGGGCCGTGACGGTCCGCGCCCTGTCCGAGGGTGAGCAGCTGCTCACGCTACGGAAGGGCGGAATCCGCGAGGAGGACAAACACTTCGAGCTCGAGCACGAGCAGTTCTTCCTCTATCCGACGTTCGACCACCAGCGCAACGACCTGGTGCGTGAATCCCACCACCCCGAGCTTCGCCGGGCACTCGAGGAGGGCGTCTGGCCCGACGAGGAGCCGCCCCCGCGGGCGCTGCTGCAGGACGGTGGCATCCCGCAGCCCGACCGGGTCCGGATCCGCGCCTGGGCGGAGGTCTCCGATCACTTCGAGACCGACGACCCTCGGATCGTCGACGCGCTCTCCCCGTTCCACGTCTGGACCCAGGACTACGCGCACAAGCGCCTGCGCTGGAAGCGGACCCATCCGCTCCACGTGCTCCTGCTGCGCGTCCACCGGATCCCGCGCCCGGTCACCGTCCGCGTCAAGGACGAGTACCACGGCTGCCGCTCGTGGGTCGAGATCGACCGCGAGCTGCCGTTCGAGGGCACGCCGGTGATGGCCGACGAGGAGTTCGATCGCGCCGCCGCCGCGATTCGCGAGCTCTGCCGGGTCGAGCCGGCGCTGGTCTAGCCATAGCCCCGGCTCCAGTCGAAGAACGCGTCGCCCAGGCGCGGCGCGCACTGGTCCTCGGGGTCGGCGGCGGAGGTGACGTGGTCGGCGCGCTCGCGATCGCGCGGCGCTGCGAGCAGCTCGGGACGCCGTTCGTGCTCGGCGGTGTCGCCTGGGAGCGACTGCCGGTCGACCCGGTGCCCGGGCCGCGCCCGGCGATCCAGATCACCGGCGGCGAGCCGCTCGGTCGCCACGCCGTGCTCGCGGGGCCCGACACGGCAACCCCGGAGGGGGTCCGCTTCTCGGAGTCCCACGTCGCCGCCCACCTGGGCGCGCCGACGGTGCTGATCGACATCACCGAGGGCCCGGGCGGCGCCGCGGCCGGGATCGGCTCGGCCGTCGATCGGCTCGGCTGCGATCTCGTCGTCTACGCCGACGTCGGCGGGGATGCGATCGCCGCCGGCGACGAGCCGGGGCTCGGGAGCCCGCTGTGCGACGCGGTGATGCTGGCCGCGGGCCTGCGGCTCGCCGACCGGGTGGACGGGGTGCTCGCGGTGCTGGGCGCCGGCTGCGACGGTGAGCTCGAGCTCGGCGAGGTGCTCGGCCGGGTTGCGGCGCTGGCGGCCGCGGGCGCCTGGATCGGCACCTCGAGCGTGCTCCCCGCGGTCGCGGACGAACTGGAGCGCGCCGCGGCCGCGACGGCCACCGAGGCGAGCATGCAGGTCGTCCACTGTGCGCGCGGGGTCACCGGCACGGCCGAGATCCGCGGGGGGCGCCGCCGGGTCCCGCTTGGCCCGGTGGGTGCGCAGGCCTTCTACTTCGACCTCGCCGCGGCCGCGGACGTTCTGCCGCTCACACAGGCGGTCCTCGCGGCCGAGACCCTGCAGGCGGCCCGCGACGCCATCCGCGCCGCAGGCTCGCCGACCGAGCTCGACTACGAGCTCGAGCGCGCCGCGGGCGAGCGGCAGAGGCGCCTCCCGACCTCGGAGAACCGGCGCGCCGCGACTCGAGTCAGGGAGTCGACGGGAGTCGTCGAGCGCGAAGCCGGCCTCTGATCGCCCCGAGCGCAAGCCATGTACCGATGGCGGCGCTCGCTACCAGCGGGCCGCTCACCGGCACCGCATAGCGCGAGCTCCAGATCGCGGTCGCCGGCGGCGACCAGCAGCAGAACCAGCGAGGTCCCGAGCAGCAGCGCCACGCCGGCGCGGGCACGGCCGCGGCCGAGGATCAATCCGGCGACGGCGAGCAGGATCGCGAGCGCGAGCAGCTTCGGATGGATCCTGACCACGTCCTGCAGCTCGCCGAGCGGCTCGATGCCATCCTCCACCTCGATCGCGACGTCCCCGTAATAGGAGTTGATCGCCGAGACCACGATCGGCTCGGCTGGAAGCCGGAGCTCGACGTCGAGCTCGTCATACCCGTAGCCCGAGAAGTCCTGCGGCTGAAAGCTCGGCTCGAAGTAGCGGACGAAGTCTCTTGCGACCACCTTCGCGTAGCTCAGCGGCTGGTGGATCAGTGCCTCGCGCGCAAACGCGCCGAGTTGCTCGTCGCCTTCGTCATGGCCGCCGAGGGCGGCGGGATCGAAGTCATCGCCCGCAAACATCTGGATTGCGGGGGAGCTCGGGCTGGTCAAGCGTAGAAGTCCGGCCCGGGCCGCGCGTCGGGCGGCGTCGACTCGCAGAGCGCTTCGGTGCCGGCCGGCGGGTCGAACCGCGAACAATCCGCAAAGGGCGCGACGCGCGCGTAGAGCGCCCATCCCGAAGCGTTGCCGATCGCGAAATTCCCCGTGTAGGAGGCGTTCAGCGCCATGTAGGCGAGCAGGACGGCGGCTGCCGCGGCGATGCACACGGCGCCACGGGCGAGGCGGCGAGTGAGCGGCCCGTCGAGGGCGAACGCGAACCAGAGGGCGAAGAGCGGAATCAGGGGCAAGCTCGTGGCTCGCAACCATGCCGCGAGCGCGAGCAGCGATGCCGCTCCAGCGATCCAGAGCGTCCGGCTGCCGATCCGCAGCCGGGTCGGGCGCGACGGGTCAAGCCCCCGGACGGCGCAGTAGAGCGCAGCGAACATGGCCAGCTCGAACGGCGCCTCGGCCATGAGGATGTGCTCGAGAAAGATCTGATCCAGTGGCAGCAACACCGCGGCCGTGGCAACGACCGCTGCCCAGACGGGTGCGCCGAGCCTGCGGACGGTCGCGTACAACAACAGCCCGCACGCGATCCCCAACAGGTGCTGGACCTGGATGGTGAACGTGACGCTGTCCGAGAGCGTGTGCAGCGCGCGCAGGAACAGCGGGTACCCGATCGGCCTGGTCGGGTCCGAGAACAGCTCGCCGCCGGCGACATCCAGGTAGAGGTTCGTATCGAATGAGGTGGCGTAGGTGGGGCTGTAGGCGAGCGAGAGCGCAATCCGCAACAGCAGCGCAACGCCGACCACCACCAGCAGCGCTGGCGGAGCCTGCGCAAGTCGGCGGCCCAAGCGACGCGTCGCCGTGCCGAGGGTCAATGCTCAGCCATCGCGGCGAACGACCGTACCTCAACGTGTCGGCGAAGCGCCGGTGGACTCCCCGCTCGAGGACTGCCGAGAGAACGGTGCCTCGGAGGACACGAGCTAGATTGACTTCATTCCCTGGGTCGAGACCGAGTCGCTGAGCTTCACCGCGCGTCACGAGACCGCCGACGAGGCTTGCGCCCAGCGCACCCTCGACCGGCTCGAGGACCTGCGGCTGCGACTCGAGGAGCGCTTCGACGACGCCCCCGGCGGCGTGACCGTGGTCGTCCACCCCTCGCCGGGCTGGCTCGCGGCGGCGCACCCGTTCCTGCCCGGGGCGCGGCTCGCCGCCGCACCCGCCGGGCGGCGCTATCTCGCCGGCTGGGCGATGGCCTCGGAGCTGCACATCCTCAACGACGAGTACACCGACCGCCGCGCCGCGGGCGAGGACTCGCTCGCGGCGCTGCGAGGCACGGCGGAGCGCCTCTACGCCCAGATCGTGATCGCCGCCAACAACACCCGCCTGCCGCCGCCCTGGGGGCCGCGGAAGTTCGCGCGCTACGTCAACTGGGCGTGGCTGATCGAGGGCGGATCGCAGTACTTCGCCGGCCAGACGGGGCTTTTTCGCCCCGCGGTCAACACCCGCATGCGCCAGGGCGATCGGCCCGCGTTCCCACCGTCGGCGCGCGACGCGATCATCCTCGGCGGAACGATCTTCGACCTGCTCGAGCGCGAGCGGGGCCGCGACGCCTGCACGGTGCTCGTCTCGCGGCTGCGCCGTGAGGGCGCCCAGCGGGCCATCGAGCTCGCCTTCGACGGGCGCTTCCGCGAGGTCGAGGACGAGTGGCGCCGCTACCTGCGCGACGACCTGCCGCGCGGTGGCTCGCTCGAGCTCGAGCTCGACGACCCGTTCAGGTAAGGCCGCCCTGCGGCAAGCCGGCGGTCAGGCGAGCTGGGCGACGATCCAGACGAGGACCGCAGCCACCGCGAGCGCGATGAGCATGCCGACCAGCAGGCGCACGGGACGTTCATCGGCGGAGCCGGGCTCGAGCGCGTGCTCGGCCGTGTCGGTGAGCAGCCCCCGCGCGTCCTCGGCGGCGGCGACCGGGACCATGATGTCGCGCGGCCCCGCGGCCAGGAAGTCGGGGACGTCGAACCCGCGCGTGCGCCTCTGGACGCTCGGGATCCCCTCCTCGAGCAGGATGCCCTGGATCAGCTCCGCTTCGGCGAGGTTGCTCCCCATCGCGACCTTGACCAGCTCACCGCCGAGGTACTGGGGCTTGACCTTTCGCGCCCGCTCGTGGGCCGCCGTGATCGGCTCCTCCTCGCCGCGGCCGACGTAGACGAGGGGCATCTCGCAGTCGGCGCAGAACCGCTCCGAGAGCGGGTACTTCCGGGCGCAGGTCGGGCAGGCGAGCGGCTCGACGGACCCGTTGCCGGCCTCAGTCGCCAACGAGCTCGACCTCCTCGATCCGGCCGTCGTCGATGGCGAAGCCGCGGACGACGGGCTCGTCCTCGGCCAGCGAGCAGATCAGCCAGAGCACGCCCGGCCACCAGCGCGCGAGGTTGACGTCGGTCTGGGACGGATAGGCCTCGCTGTTGGGGTGCGAGTGAAAGATCGCGCCGATCTCCTCCCCCCTCGCCTCGATCTCGTTCGTGATCCGGAGCTGGTCGCCGGAGTCGATCTGAAAGCGCATCGGGCTGTTGAACTCGTTCGCCGCGGGGAAGTAGGAGGTCAGGCGCCCGTCGGCCGCGGCGATCATGCCGCAGCACTCGTTCGGCGCATCCGCGCGCGCGTGGGCGACGAGATCGCCCCGGATCCGGTCGCTGATCCGCACCTGGCCGAGGCTAGCAGCGGCCGAGTGTGCCACTTGACTCATACAGTTGTGTCTGCTAACTGTGTGAGCTGATGGCACAGCAGGTCGAGGACCAGACGCCCTTCTCCGCCGATCCCGGCGACGAGCTGCCCGTCGGTGTCCAGCTCGCCTGGAGGCTGCGGGCCCTGATCGCGGCCGGACGGCTGGCCGCCGGCGACCGGATGCCGAGCGTTCGCACGCTCGCCGGCTGGGCGGGCGTCAACGTCAACACCGTGCGCGGGGTCTACGCGCGGCTCGAGGACGAGGGCCTGATCGTCACGCGGCACGGCCGCGGCAGCTTCGTCGCGGATGACGCCGGCGGCTCGCCCGAGGTCGAGAGGATCGCGGCGGAGGCGATCGAGGCCGCGGCCGAGGCGGGCGTCGATCCGCGCGACGTCGCGATCGCCACGCTCGTCTCGGCGGCGCTGCCCGAAGGCCTCGAGCCGGACCTGCCGGCCGAGCCGGACGAGGCCGGGGACGAGCCGGCCGAGCTCGATCTCGAGGCGCTGGCGGCGGAGCTCGAGCTCGACGACGTCTGGCTGGAGGCAGACGAGCTCGGCGCGCGGCGCGAGCTGCGGCGCCAGATCGGCCGCCTCGAGGCGCAGCTCGCGAGCTATCGCCGCGACCTCGAGAGCCTCGGGCCCCCGCGGGTGAGCGCGCCGGAGCCGCGGATCGCGAGCGCGGCCGAGCTCGAGCGCACTCGCGACGCGCTCCTCCGGCAGCTCGGAGCGGCCCGCGCGGCGGCCGCGGAGCGAGCGCGCCGGGAGCGTCGCGCGCGGGAAGTACGCGACGCGATGGTGGCCGATCCGGGCGCGCACCGGTGGGAGGTGGTCTCGGCCGACGAGACCGGCGAGGAGGGCTGTGCCACGTGGGAGGTCGCGCCGCGACTCGGCCCCCTCGGCGCGCTGATGAGCTGGTGGCGGCTGAAGGTCTCGGGGGGGTGCCCGTTAGCCGGCCCGCCGGTGGGCGGCTCCGGGCAAACAGGGTGATCCCGTAGTGGTCAGGTCGGCCGCCGACAGGGCGTTCCTGCCCGCGAAGTCCCTGTTCGAGCAGGTCGGGAACATGATGATCCTGACCGGCAAGACCGTCCTGGCCACGGTCAGGCCGCCCTATCCCTACGGGGGCGAGTTCATCGGCCAGTTCCTGTTCGCGCTCCAGCTGTGCTGGTTTCCGATGGCGGTCTCGATGGTCGCGGTCTCGTTCGGCGCCCCGGGCCTCCAGGCGGCGAACTTCCTCAGCCTGTTCGGCGCCCTCGATCGGCTCGGCGGCTTCTTCATCCTGGCCTCGGTGCGCGAGTTCGCGCCCTTCGTGAGCGCGATCATCGTCGCCGGCGTCGCCGGGACGGCGATCACCGCCGATCTCGGCGCCCGCAAGATCCGCGAGGAGCTCGACGCGCTTCAGGTGCTCGGCGTCGACCCGATCAAGAACCTCGTCGTGCCCCGCTTCCTGGCCCTGATGCTGATCACGGGGTTGCTCGACGTCTACGCAATCCTCTTCGGGATCTCGGGCGGCGTGATCGCGGAGCTGATGTACGGGCAGCCACTCGGCGGCTTCCTCGCCACCCTCTTCAACAACGCTTCGGTCACCGATCTGTGGGCGTCGCTGCTCAAATGCACGGCCTTCGGCGCGATCGTCGCCGTGGTCTGCTGCTACAAGGGCATGAACGCCTCCGGGGGGCCGGAGGGGGTGGGGCGAGCGGTGAACGAGGCCGTGGTCACAGCGCTGCTGGCGGTGTTCGCGTTCAACTACGTCTTCACGCAAACACTGCTTGCGACCCACCCTGAAATCAGCGTGATCAAGTGACGGGTTGGCTCGCGGTACCAAGAGACTGGCTCGCCTCGTTCGGCGACATCGCTCGGTTCTGCGCTCGGGTGCTGGGGATCGTCTACTCGGGCCGGGTGCTGCATTTCTTCGGCGAGACGCTGCGCCAGGCCGGGATCCTGATCCTCGGCTCGACCATCGTGATCTGGGGGCTCGTCTTCATCCTCGGGCTGCAGTGTGGGATCGAGGGCGCCTATCTGCTGCGGGCGCAGGGTGCTCCGGCCTACGCCGGAGTGTTCAGCGCCTGGTGCGACCTGCGCGAGGTCGCGCCGTATGCGTTCGGCTACATGCTCTCCGCAAAGGTCGGGACCGGGATCGTCGCCGAGCTCGGCGCGATGCGGATCTCCGACGAGATCGATGCGCTCGAGGTGATGGGCGTCAACCCGATGATCTTCCTCTGCGGCACGCGGCTGCTCGCCTCCTGGCTCGTGTTCCCGTTCATCTACCTCGGCGGGATCGGGATCATGTACCTCGCCAGCTACATCGCCGTGGTCGAGCAGATCGCCGAGGTCTCCTCCGGCGGCTACTTCCTGATCTTCTGGATGTTCCAGAACCCGCCCGATCTCTTATTCAGCCTCACCAAGGGAATGGTGATGGCGACCGTGATCGTGCTCGTCGGCTGCTACTACGGCTACACGGCCTCGGGCGGCCCGGTCGGGGTCGGCACCGCGACCGCGAAGTCGATGGTGCTCAACATCGTCCTCGTGCACTTGGTCGGCATGATGGGCACGCTGGTCTTCTGGGGAGCGAATCCGAGGGCGCCGATCGGCGGTTGACGTGAGCGCACGTGTGGCATCCCTGGGCCGCTCGACGGCCCGTGAGCGGCTCGCCGGCGCCTTCGTGCTGTGCGTCCTCGGGGCGGCCTGCGTGGCGTTCTGGATCGGGATCCCGCTCGGCATCCTCTGGGCGCTCGGCGAGCTCACCGACTCGGGCGCGACCCATCTCGTCGGGGGTCTGCTCGGGAT
Source organism: uncultured Solirubrobacterales bacterium (assembly GCA_963729075.1). Taxonomy (GTDB): domain Bacteria; phylum Actinomycetota; class Thermoleophilia; order Solirubrobacterales; family 70-9; genus WHSW01. The sequence goes on from CAVSMU010000011.1 coordinate 41,804, forward strand.
CCCCCTCGCGATGGCGATCTTCGCGCCCGCGCTCTTCTGGCTCAACGGCCTCTACCTGCGCGTCACCGGGGTGCTCGCGCGGCTCGCCGAGGACGAGGAGGAGGCGGACTGGCGGCGTCGCGTGCGCGGGCCGCTCGAGCCGATGCTGATCGTCTCGTTCCTGCTCGCCCTCGTGGCGCTCTGCGTCTGGTTCTTCGTCTTCGCCGAGAACCCGTCGCCCCAGGTGATCTAGCCGCTAGTACCAGGCCGAGGCCGGGTCGCGCCCGGGCTCGCTCAGGTCGCCGGCCTCGGCGCCGAGCAGGTCGGGGTCGTCGCGGCCGAGCTCCCAGAGCAGGTCGTCGAGCAGCGGCGGCGGGATCGCGGCCGCTGCCGCAACGCGACCGAAGGCATCGCGGGTCGCGGCGCGGACTCGGTCGAGGTCGTCGCCCGGCGCGACCAGGCCCGAGCGCAGCGCGAGCCGCATCAGCACGTTGTCGGCGCAGACCTCCCAGTGCTCGGGATCCGCGACCTCGAGCCAGCCCCGCCGCTCGCAGATCTTCGCCAGCAGCTGCGACTTCTTCGCCAGCGGGTCGGAGTAGGCCTCGAAGGCGGCGAGGCGGTCCAGCAGGCCGCCGGCGCCGCCCAGCCTGCCGCCGGCCCGCTCGAGCAGGACGGCGGCATCGCCGCCGTACTCGCGCCGGAGCCCGCCGGCGAGATCGCGCCAGAGTGCCGCGCGGCGATCGGGGTCGGCGACCGTCTCGCCGCCGATCCGAAACAGCTCCGCGACGTCGGCTCCCGAGGCCTCGCCCAGCGCCGCGGCCGTCAGCAGCCCCGGGCGCCGGCGCGCCGCCGCCAGGCCGACCGCCCACATCAGTGCGCTGCCCTCGAACGGCCCCTCGCCCCGAACGAGGTGTCGGCCGCGATAGCCGGTCCGGTGGTCGACGGCACAGAGGAAGATCGCGGCGTCGGGGTCCGGGACGTGGGCGAAGTCGGGCGGCTCGTAGCCGCCGAGCAGTTCGCGCACGCGCGCGACGACGCGCTGGAACGCAGGCGACGCAGACGACACGGACCCGACGCTACCCGCGGTTGGGCCAGAATGGTCGGCCGATGTCGCCCGACTCGGACCAGATCGCGTCGGCCGGCTGCGCGTCAGCCGGCAGGCCGCGCTTGCCGGGCTGGCGACCGCAGCGTTCATCGCGCTGTCGATCTGGTGGCTGCTCTACGACAAGCGCGTCCCCGGCGGCGGCGATCCCGGGCGCCACCTATCGCTGGTCCAGACCTTCGCCGGCTGGCTCGCCGACGGCGACTTCGGCAAGTTCTTCGACCCCGGCGCCCAGTTCGGCGAGGACTTCTTCTACCCCCCGCTCGTGCACTTCATCGGCAGCATCCCCTCGGCGCTCGGCCTCGCGACCCAGGACTGGGCGGTGATCGCCGCCAACCTCGTCTTCGTCCCGATGCTCTCCGCGGGCTGCTTTTTGGTCGGTCGGATGACCTACGGGCCGACGGCGGGGCTCCTCGCGGTGGTCTTCGCGCTCGCGACGCCGATGGTGCTGAGCCTCTTTCACGTCTTCATGCTCGACGCGCCGCTGGCGGGGTCGGTGGCGATCACGCTCTGGGCGCTGCTCGCCTCCGATCGCTTCAGCCGCCGGCGCGAGACGGCGCTGGCGGGCGCGCTCCTCGGCGTCGCGACGCTGACCAAGACGCCTGCGCCCCTGTTCCTGGCCGGACCGGCGGCGGTGATGCTGATCGGGGGCGGCTGGCGACAGTGGCGAAACCTGCTGATCGGCGCGGGAGTCGCGCTGCTGGTGGCCGGGCCGTACTACCTGATCAACCTCGACGAGTTCATCAGCACCTCGGAGACGACCACGATCGCGGGCAACACGGGTGCGACGGGGGGCGCGTCCCTGGCCGCGGAACCCCGGTTCTCGTTCGACAACTTCGCCTACTACGGCTGGGTCGGGGTCAACCTCCAGTACTTCGTCCCGCTGCTGGCGCTGCTCGGCGTCGGCCTGGTCCACGCGCTGCGCGAGATCCGCAGGCGTCCGTACGTGCCGGAGCTCGTCGCGGGCCTGGTGGTCGGATATCTCGCCCCGATGCTGGTCCTCTCGATCCGCGACCCCCGTTACACCCTGCCGCTGGTGGTCTACGTGGCGGTGATCGCGACCGGATGGATCGCGGTCACACGCCGGGCCGTGCTTGCCGCGATCGGGGCGGCGGTGCTCGCCGCGGCCGTGGTCGTCAACGTTGCCGCGGCGGTCACCGACGACGTGCCCACGGCCCAGATCTCGATCCCTGGCGACAGCCCGGCCGAGGAGATCCAGCCTGGTCGCTTGACCTTCATGGACGGGCGGGGCTACGTCGTCGGACCGCCGCGCCCCGACCCGTTCTGGGACCGGATGCTGACCGCCGCCGAGCGCGAGGGCGTCGAGACCGCGCAGATCCTGGCGCGCGAGACGCCGCTCTGGGGCACCGACGTGATCGGCTTCGAAGTGCTCGCGCTCGAGCACGGGATCCTCGGAAGCTTGTCGGTCGAAGGGGGGGTCAGCCAGCCGGACCTGAGGATCAACACATGGTGGACGAGCGACGAGCACTTCGTCGACGTCGTCGGGCTCCCCGAGCCCTGCGGACACGTCGAGGAGGGCTCGCTTCCTCCGCCGGGCCGCGAGCCGGTGCAGCTCGCCGTCGCGGTCGAGCGCCGGGTCGGGGACCACTACGAGCGCTGGTGCGACTTCTGAGCGATCGTCTAGCGTGGGCGCGTTGAGAGTCCTGATCACAGGCGGGGCAGGCTTCGTCGGTGCCAACGTCGCCACCGCACTCGCCGAGCGCCATCCGGACTGGGAGCTGATCGCGCTCGACAACCTCCACCGGCGCGGCTCGGAGCTCAACCTGCCCAGGCTCGAGGCCGCGGGGGTGGCGTTCGCCCGTGGCGATGTTCGCAGCGCCGAGGCGCTGGCGGCGATCGAGCCGATCGACGCCCTGATCGAGTGCTCGGGCGAGCCCTCGGCGCTCGCCGGGGCGGCGGGCGAGACCGCCTACCCGGTCGAGACCAACCTGCTTGGCGCCCACCGCTGCCTCGAGCTCGCGCGGCGCGACGACGCCCAGCTCATCTTCCTTTCGACGAGCAGGGTCTACCCGTACCCGGCGCTGCGCGCGCTGGAGCTCGATGAGGGGCCGACGCGCTTTACGCTTCGCGACCCGCAGCCCGCCGAGGGCGCCTCGGGCGCCGGGATCTCCGAGCGCTTCGGGCTCGCGGGGCCGCGCACCCTGTACGGCGCCACCAAGCTCGCCGCCGAGCTGCTGATCGCGGAGTACGCCGAGAACTTCGGTCTCGCGACCGTGATCGACCGCTGCGGGGTGATCGCAGGGCCGTGGCAGATGGGGCGCGTCGACCAGGGGGTGTTCGCGCTCTGGGCGCTCCATCATCACTTCGGGCGGCCGTTGGCCTACATCGGCCACGGCGGATCGGGCAAGCAGGTGCGCGACCTGCTGCACGTCGCAGACCTCGTCGACCTGCTCGAACGCCAGCTGCTGGACCCCGAGGGCTGGCGCGGCTTCGTCGGCAACGTCGGCGGCGGGCGCGAGCGCAGCCTCTCGCTACGCGAGGCGACCGAGATCTGCCGCGAGCTGACCGGCAACGAGGTCGAGATCGCCGCGATGCCCGAGACCCGCCCGGGCGACGTCCCCCTGTACGTGTCCGACTGCGCGCTGCTCTTCGAGCACACCGACTGGCGCCCGCGCCGCGGCCCCCGCGAGGTGCTCGCCGACACGGTCGACTGGATCGACGGCAACGGCGCCGAGCTCGCCGCGGCCCTGGAGATCTGAGGCCATGGCCGTCGCGGTGGTCACCGGCTCAGGCGGCCTGATCGGCTCCGAGGCCGCTCGCCGCCTGGTCGAGGCAGGGCTCGACGTGGTCGGGATCGAGAACGATCTGCGCGCGACGTTCTTCGGCCCCGACGCCTCGACCGCGCCGACGACCGCCGAGCTGCGCCGAACCCTGCCCGGCTTTCATCACGCCGAGCTCGACGTTCGCGACGCGGACGGGGTCGAGCGCCTGTTCCGCGAGCAGGCCGGGCGGATCGCGGTCGTCGTCCACGCCGCCGCCCAGCCCTCACACGACTGGGCGGCGCGCGATCCCCGGACCGACTTCGAAGTCAACGCCGACGGCACGCTCAACCTGCTCGAGGCGACCCGGGCCCACGCACCCGACGCGCCGTTCGTCTTCTGCTCGACCAACAAGGTCTACGGCGACGCGCCGAACCGGCTCCCGCTCGAGGAGGGCCCGACCCGGCTCGACCTCCCCGAGTCCCACCCCTGCCACGACGGGATCGACACGTCGATGTCGATCGACCGCTCGACTCACTCGCTGTTCGGGGTCTCGAAGGCGGCGGCGGACCTGCTGGTGCAGGAGTACGGCCGCTACTTCGACATGCCGACCGTGTGCCTTCGCGGCGGCTGCCTCACCGGCCCCGGCCACGCCGGCGCCGAGCTGCACGGGTTCCTCGCCTACCTGATGAAGTGCGTCGTCACCGGAGCGCCCTACACGGTCTTCGGCTACGGCGGCAAGCAGGTCCGCGACAACCTCCACGCCGCAGACTTCGTCGACGCGTTCGAGGCGTACCGCGCCGACCCGCGGCCGGCGGCCGTCTACAACATCGGCGGCGGTCGCGAGGCAAACTGCTCGATGCTCGAGGCGATCTCCGGCTGCGAGCGGATCGCCGGCCGCGAGCTCGACTGGGAGCTCTCGGAGACGCCCCGCGTCGGCGATCACCGCTGGTGGATCTCGGACCTGTCGGAGTTCCGCGCCGACTACCCGGACTGGGCGCCGAGCCGGGGGATCGACGAGATCCTGGTCGAGATCCACGACCGCAACGCCGAGCGGTGGCTCGATGGGTGACCACGCGGAGGCCGCGTCGGAGCCCGCGCGGTCGTGTGCGTGGTGCGGGGAGCCGCTCGCCGATGTCGACCGTCGCCCCGGGCTGGCGATCTGCCGCGCGTGCGGGGCGGCGACCACTGACCCCGTGCCCTCCGACGACGAGCTCGAGCGCGCCTATGCCAGCTGGTACCGACCGCCTGGCGGCCGCTTCGCCGGGCCGGGCGACCGGCTCCTGGCGCGCTCGCGCGGGGTGCTCGCCCGGCGCCTCGACCGGATCGCCCCGCCCGGGCCGGTGCTCGACGTCGGCTCGGGCGAGGGGGCGCTGCTGCGCGCGCTGCGGGATCGCGGTCGGGAAGCGGTCGGGCTGGAGCGCGAGGCGTCGGGGCCCGGCGTGCGGGCCGGCGATTTGCGCGACGTCGATGAGCGGTGGGCGGCGATCGTCCTCTGGCACTCGCTCGAGCATCTGCGCGACCCGGGCGACGTGGCCGCCCACGCCGCCGGACTGCTCGCCGAGCGCGGCGTGCTCGTGATCGCGATGCCCAACGCGGCGAGCCTGCAGGCGCGCGCCTTCGGGGACCGCTGGTTCGCGCTCGACCTGCCGCGCCATCTCGTCCACGTGCCGGCCGCGGCGCTCGTCGGGCGACTCGAGGCGCTCGGGCTGCGGGTCGAGCGGGTCAGCCACGCTCGCGGGGGCCAGATCGCCTTCGGCTGGCTGCAGGGCCTGGTCGGCTTGCTGCCGGGCCGGCCCGACCTCTACGACGCGCTCCGCCGGCCGGAGGCGCGGAGACGGCCGCTCGGGGGCGCGCGGAGGGCGGCGACGATCGCCGCAGGCGCCGCGCTCTCGCCGGTGGCGGTGGCGGCGAGCGCGGTCGAGATCGGCGCCGGGCGCGGCGGCACCGTCTACGTCGAGGCGCGGCGTGTCTGAGCGCGGCGGGCCCGCGGCCGGGGCCGCCGGGACCGCGGATGGCCGCCATTACACTGCCGACGCGATGACCGCGGTCGACAGGCCGGAGGCAACGGGCGTCCCTCCGGCTCGGCCCGCGGCCGTCGCCGCATTCGCCTCCCAGCATGCCCTTCTGCTCATCGTCGGCCTCGGCGCGCTGCTGCGGTTCGCGACCCTCGGGGTGCAGGGCTTCTGGCTCGACGAGCAGGTGACCGTGAGCCTGATCCAGCAGGGACCGATCGACCTGCTGAAGTCGGTCCAGGCCGGCGAGTCGAACCCGGCCCTGTACTACCTGCTCGCCGGCGGTTTCGAGCACGTCTTCGGAAGCAGCGAGTTCGCGGTGCGCTCGGTCTCGGCACTGGTCGGGACGGCGACGATCCCGGTCGTCTACGCGGCCGCGAAGGCCCTCGCCTCGCGGCGCGCGGGGCTGATCGCGGCGGCGCTCGCGGCCACCAGCCCGCTGCTGATCTGGTACTCGCAGGAGGCCCGCAACTACTCCCTGCTCGTCTTCGTGGCGGCGCTCTCCTTCCTGTGCTTCGTGCGCGCGCTCGACGAGCGGGACCAGCGCTGGCTCTGGGGCTGGGCGCTCACCTCGGCGCTGGCGCTGGCGACGCACTACTTCGCGTTCTTTCTGATCGTGCCCGAGCTCGCCTGGCTGCTGGTTCGGCGGCGCGGCACGCGGCTCGACACTGTCCTCGCCGCCGGCGTGATCGCGGTCGTCGGCCTCGCGCTGCTGCCGCTGCTGGCGACCCAGCGCGGGCGCGGCGACTGGATCGGCGCATACGACCTCCTCGATCGCCTGTGGCAGGTCCCGGAGCACTTCCTCGTCGGCCTGCAGGTCCCCTGGGAGGCACTGCCGGCCGTCGTCGTGGTGGCGCTGGCGGCCGTGGTCGCCTACGCGGCGGTGAGGGCCGGACGGGCCTCGTGGAGGGTGATCGCGATCCCGGCGACCGTGTTCGCCGCCGGGCTCGCGATGCTGCTGATCGCGGTCGCGACCGGCGACGACTACGTCCTCAGCCGCAACCTGCTCGAGCTCTGGATCCCGTTCGCGGTCGCGATCGCGCTGCTCCTCGCCGCCCCGGCGATCGGGCGGCTGGGGACCGCCGTCGCGGTCGTCCTCTGCAGCATCGGCGTCGCGCTCGCCGTCTGGATCCCGGCGACGCCGGCGGCGCAGCGGCCGAACTACGACGAACTGGCCGCCGAGCTGGGATCGACCGAGGCCGGCCGGCTGATCGTCTCGCAGACGAGCTTCAGCTCGCCGCTGATCCTTTACCTCGACGGGGCTCGAGTGGCCGCCGACGACGAGCTGTCTGCCTCGGAGCTGGTCGTGATCGAGCAGCGGCCGACCGACGACTACGGGGTCGGCCTCTGCTGGTGGATCGCGACGTGCGGCGGCGTCGACGTCGAGCCGCCACCGCCGTTCGAGGTGCCGCCGGAGTTCAGCCTCGAACGCAGCGGATCGACGCCGGAGTTCGACTACAGCGTCTACACCGCCCCGCGACCGATCCCGATCGAACGGCCGGTCGAGTACTTCACCCCACGGGCCTTCGTGCAGGAGCCGTGAGCGCGGAGGCCGAAGCCGCCTCCCGAACCGTGCGCCCGGTCCGGCCGCGCGCGCTGACGGTGGCGCTCGAGGTCGTGACCTCGACCTGGTTCCTCGGCGTGCTCGTCTTTGTCGCGACCTGGGGCGGCGGGCTGGTCTCGCCGGTCGAGCCGAGCATCGACCACTCGTTCCACGCCGGCCTCAACATGGCGGCCGTCCACGGGCTGGACTTCGGCTCCGACATCGTCGTGACCTACGGGCCACTCGGCTTCTTGAAGTCCTACCTCGTCTTCTTCCCCGGTACGGCCCGGCTCGCGGTCGCGTACGGGGTCGTCCTGCACCTGGCGCTCTGCATCAGCCTCGTCTGGGCGCTGAGGCGCAACTTCGGCGCGCTGATCGCGGTCGTCATCGCGCTGGCCATCGCGGCGCTCGCTCGCGGCGACCTCTCGGCTGTCGCAGTCCGTGACGACGCGGCGGTCGTCGTGCTCGCATTCATCTGGTGCGTCGCTGCACTCAGCGACGACTCCCCCGCCTGGACCCGGAAGCTGGTCGTCTATGGCGGCGGCCCGTTCGCAGCGATCGAGGTCCTCGCGAAGCTCAATCCGGGGGCGCTGGTGCTCGCGCTTGTCGCGATCACCGTCGTGGCGATCGAGGACAACCGTTGGCGAAACCTCGCGATCCTGGCGAGCGGCTTCCTTGGAAGCCTTGCGGTGCTGTGGTTCGCGTCCGGGCAGGGACTCGGCGACATCGGCGGCTATATCGGGGGCAGCCTCGATCTCGTCTCCGGGTACTCGAGCGGCGCGCGGTTCGACTATGGCTTCGACCAGCGCGACTACGACTACGTGCTCACGCCGCTGGTGATCGGCGCCGCCGGCGCCATTGCCTGGATCTCGACCCGCAACCTCGGCGGCGGGCGGCGAGCGCTGCTGCTGCTCATGACCGCGGTGGTCGTGTTCACGGCCGCGAAGGGGGGCTTCGTCTCCCATGACATCTTCCACATGGCCGCCTTCTACGCGATCGTCGCCGGCGTCCTTGTCGCCTTCCCGCTCCCCACGGGAACCGGGGTCCGAATCGCGGCGCTGGCGGCCACCGTCGGCGCAATCGGAGCCGGCCTCACCACCGAGTTCCCGGGCTACCCGCTGACGAACCCGCTCGAGAACGCCCGCAACGGGGTCGAGACGGTGGCGACGATGCTCGACGGCGGGCGTCTCGAGGACAGAATCGCTGCCAACCGCGCGAGCGAAGTCGCCTCCTACGAGCTCGATCAGGGCAGCCGCGAGCTGCTCGACGACCACACGGTGGCGGTCGACCCGTCCGAGGTGGCGGTCGCGTGGGCGAACGACCTCGACTGGCGTCCGCTGCCCGTGTTCCAGCCTTATATGGCGTGGACCGAGGATCTCGACCGGCGAAACGCCGAGACGATGGCCTCCGACGACGGGCCGCAGCGGATCCTGCGCCAGAACCTGAACGCGCTCGGTCGCTACCCCGCATTCGAGTCGCCGGCGGCGATGATCGCGATGCTCTGCAACTTCGAGGCGCTGCGCACGACCGAGGAATGGCAGGTGCTCGGGCGCGTCGAGGACCGATGCGGCGAGCCGCGCCACATCGGGACCGCCGAGGGCACCTACGGGGAGCCCTTCGAGGTGCCCCGGGCGCCCGCCGACAGCGTCGTCTTCGCCGAGGTGCACGGGATCCAGGTCGCGGGGCTCGAGCGGCTGCGAACGATGCTGCTGCGCTCCCGCGGCCGGCAGGTCAAGTTCGGGGACGACGACCGCCTGTACACGTTCATCGCCGCGACCGCCGCGGACGGCCTGTTGCTGCGGGCGCCGCCCGGGATCGACTTCCCGGCCCCGTTCGAGCTCGCCCCGAACGAGGACGAGGTGACCTTCCTGTACGAGGGCGGGGCGGCGGGCAAGCCGCTGACGGTCGATTTCTTCGCGATGCCGGTCCGCCCGGCGGCCGGGCTCGAGGCGGGCGCGTAGCCGCCCGGGAGGCGCGTCCGCGGACCCCGGTGCTTGACTTCCACTCGATGTCGCACAGGGCGAGCCCGGGCGAAGGGAGGCGCCGGTGAGCGGCGGCCCGCCGACGCCGGTGGCGTTCTACTGCGTCTCGAGCGACGCCTACTTCCTGGGCGCGGTCGGGATGATCAACTCGCTGCGCCTGCAGGGCCACGACGAGCCGGTCTACGTGATGGACTGCGGCCTGTCCGCGCCCCGGCGCGAGCTGCTCTCCCCGCACGTCACGCTCGTCGCCGCGCCGGAGGGCCGGGAGCCGTTCACGCTCAAGGCGGTCCTGCCGCTCGCCCGGCCGGCGGAGACGATGGTCCTGATCGACACCGACGTCATCGTGACCCGCCCGCTGGGGCCGCTGATCTCCGACGCCGGCGAGGGCCGGGTGGTCGCGTTCAAGAACCACGCCGACCGGTTCGTCGACGAATGGGCGGAGCTGCTCGACCTGGCGCCCCTGGAGCGCCGCCCTTACCTGTGCTCGGGCCTCGTCGCGCTCGGGCGGGAGCAGGGCGAGGCCGTCCTCGAGCTGGTCGAGGACCGCGAGCCCCGGATCGACTACGGGCGCTCCTACTTCGGCGACCACGATCCCGGCTACCCGCTGCTCTACGCCGACCAGGACGTGCTGAACGCAGTGCTCGCCAGCCGCTTGGGCGCCGAGCGGGTGGTCGCGCTCGACCACCGCCTGGCGCCGATGACCCCGTTCGACGGCGTCGAGGTGGTCGACGAACGGCGGCTCCGCTGCGCCTATGCGGACGGCACAGAGCCGTACCTGCTCCATCACTCCCTGTCGCCGAAGCCGTGGCAGCGCCCGTCGCCCGAGGGCCCCTACACGCGGCTGCTGCGCCGGGCGCTCTCGGGCCCGGACGTCGAGATCGCGCTACCGGCCGCCGAGGTTCCCCGCCGGCTGCGCACCGGGGCCGCTCGGCCGGGCCGAGGGCCGGGCCGGCGCCCGGGAACGGCTTCGCCGGCTCGTCCCCCGGAGGGCCGGGCGGTGAGCGCCGCGGCGGCCTTCTACTGCGTCGCCGACTCGCGCTACTTCCCGGGCGCGGTCGGGCTCGTCAACTCCCTGCGACTGGTGGGCCACCGCGAGCCGATCCTGGTGCTCGACACCGGGCTGACCGATGCGCAGCGGGCCCTGCTCGAGCCACAGGCCGAGATCGTCCCCAGCCCGAGCGACGCGCCGCCGTGGCTGCTGAAGACGGTCGCCCCGCTCTCCCGCCCGGCCGCCGTGATGGTGCTGCTCGACGCCGACCTCGTCGTCACCCGCCCGCTGACCGATTTGGTCGAAGGCGCAGCGAGCGGGCGGCTGGTGGCGTTTCGCAACCCGATCGACAGGTTCGTGCCCGAATGGGGCGAGCTGCTCGACCTCGGGCCGGCACGGCGGCGCGACTACCTGAGCTCGGCCGCGATCTGCGTCGGGCGCTCGCTCGGAGTCGAGGTGCTCGACCTGATGCAGGAACGCCAGCGGGTGGTCGACTTCGAGCTCACCCATTGGCGGCGCGACCGCCCGGGGTACGCGTTCACGTTCGCCGACCAGGACGTCTTCAACGCGATCCTCGCCACCCGGATCGACCCTGAGCGGGTCGTCGCCCTCGACCAGCGCCTTGCCGCCACCCCCCCGTTCACCGGCCTGCGGCTCGTCGACGAGCGCACGCTGCGCTGCGCCTACGCGGACGCCACCGCGCCGTATCTGGTCCATCATCACACCGTGAAGCCGTGGCTCGAGCCGACCCACCACGGCGTCTACTCGAGGCTGCTGCGACGGCTGCTGATCGGCGACGACCTCGCGGTCGCGGTGCCGGCTGACGAGGTCCCGCCGCGGCTGCGAACCGGGCTTCGCGCCTACGCCGACCGCAAGCGCACGAACGTCCGCGAGCGCTTTCGCTGGCACGTGCGCGAGCCGCTCGCCGCACGACGGAGGGGCAGGGGGCGTTGAGCGCCGCCTTCTACTGCGTCGCCGACTCGCGCTACTTCCTGGGCGCGGTCGGGCTCGTCAACTCGCTGCGCCTGGTCGGCCACCGCGAGCCGATCTATCTGCTCGACTGCGGCCTCGACGACGAGCAGCGGCGGCTGCTGGAGGGGGAGGTGACGCTCGTCGGCGCCCCCCAGCATGCGCCGCCCACGCTGCTGAAGACGATCGCCCCGCTCGCCCACCCGGCGGACGTGATGGTCCTGATCGACACCGACCTGATCGTCACCCGGCGGCTCGAGGAGCCGATCGCCGCGGCGGCCCGGGGCAGGGTGGTCGCGTTTCGCAACGACACCGAGCGCCACGTGCCGGAATGGGGCGAGCTGCTCGACCTCGGCCCGGTGCGACCGCAGCCCTACGTCAGCTTCGCCCTCGTGGCATTCGATCGCGCGCTGGGAACCGAGGTCCTACGGCTGCTAGCCGAGCGCCAGGCGCAAATCGACTTCGAGCGCACCTATTGGCGCGAGCGCCGGATCACCGACTACCCGCTGCTGTACGCAGACCAGGACGTGCTGAACGCGATCCTGGCCTCCCGGGTGGAGCCCGATCGCCTGCTGGCGCTCGACCAGGCGCTGGCGCCGCTGCCGCCGTTCAGCGGCCTGCGGGTCGTCGACGAGCGCGCCCTGCGCTGCGCCTACGCCGACGGGGTCGAGCCCTACGTCGTCCACCACTGGCTCGCCAAACCGTGGCTCGAGCCGACCCACCACGGCGTCTACTCGCGCCTGCTGCGCCGGCTGCTGGTCGGCGAGGAGCTCGCGATCAGGGTCCCCGAGCGCCTGATCCCGCTGCGCTTCCGCGCCGGGCTGCGCGCCTACGCAGAACGCACCCGCATCAACGTGCGCGAGCGGTTTCGCTACCACGTGCGCGAGCCGCTGGCCGCGCGCGGCGAGGAGCGCCAGCCGTTGAAGGCGGCCTTTTACTGCGTCGCCGACTCGCGCTACTTCCTGGGCGCGGTCGGGCTCGTCAACTCGCTGCGCCTGGTCGGCCACCGCGAGCCGATCTATCTGCTCGACTGCGGCCTCGACGACGAGCAGCGGCGGCTGCTGGAGGGGGAGGTGAGCATCGTGGCCGGCCCGACCGACGCCGCGCCCCAGGTGCTCAAGGCGATCGCGCCGGTGCGCCATCCCGCCGAGACGATGGCGCTCATCGACGTCGACATGATCGCCACCCGCCCGCTGACCGAGCTGATCGAGCCGGCGGCGGCGGGGGCCGTGGTGGCGGGCGGCAGCGGCCTCGACCGCTTCTGCCCGGAGTGGGCGGACCTGCTCGACCTCGGCCCGCTCACCCGCCGGCCGTACGTCTCGACCGGGCTGGTGGTCGCGGGCGGGGACCTCGGGCGCGAGCTCGTCCGCATCGTCGACGAGCGCCGGGGCGCGGTCGACTTCGAGCTCACCTTCTGGCGCCGCAACGTCGCCGAGTATCCGCTCGTGCACGCCGACCAGGACCTGATCAACGCCGCGATCTGCGCGCGCGCCGGCGACGGCCAGCTGATCGTCTTCGATCCACGGCTCTCGGCGAGCCCGCCGTTCACCGGCCTGCGGGTCGTCGACGAGCGCGCCCTGCGCTGCGCCTACGCCGACGGGGTCGAGCCCTACGTCGTCCACCACTGGCTCGCCAAACCGTGGCTCGAGCCGACCCACCACGGCGTCTACTCGCGCCTGCTGCGCCGGCTGCTGGTCGGCGAGGAGCTCGCGATCAGGGTCCCCGAGCGCCTGATCCCGCTGCGCTTCCGCGCCGGGCTGCGCGCCTACGCAGAACGCACCCGCATCAACGTGCGCGAGCGGTTTCGCTACCACGTGCGCGAGCCGCTGGCCGCGCGCGGCGAGGAGCGCCAGCCGTTGAAGGCGGCCTTTTACTGCGTCGCCGACTCGCGCTACTTCCTGGGCGCGGTCGGGCTCGTCAACTCGCTGCGCCTGGTCGGCCACCGCGAGCCGATCTATCTGCTCGACTGCGGCCTCGACGACGAGCAGCGGCGGCTGCTGGAGCGGGAGGTCGAGCTGGTCGCGGCACCGGCCGAGGCGCCGCCGTGGCTGCGCAAGACCGTGGCGCCGCTCTCGCGGCCCGCCGAGGTCGCGGTCCTGGTCGACGCCGACATGGTCATCGCCCGCCCGCTCGACGAGCTGATCGACCGGGCCGCCGGCGGCCGGGTGATCGCCTTTCGGGATCGCCAGCAGCGCTTCTTCTCCGAATGGGGTGACCTGCTCGGCCTCGGGACGGCCCGGCCCGGTCCGTACGTCTCATCCGGGTTGGTGTTCTGCGGCGGCTCGACCGGCCGCCGGGTCCTCGAGCTGCTCGACGAGCGCCAATCGCGGGTCGACTTCGAGCTCACCTTCTGGCGCCGCAACGTCCGCGGCTATCCGTTCCTGTACGCGGACCAGGACGTCCTCAACGCCATCCTCGCCACGCGCGAGGAGCCCGAGCGGGTGGAGGCGCTCGACCACCGGCTCGCCGCGACCCCCCCGTTCCGCGGCCTGCGGATCGGCGACGAGCGCACGCTCCGGTGCGCCTACCGCAACGGCGCCGAGCCCTACGTCATCCACCAGTACGTGCGCAAGCCGTGGCTCGAGGCGACCTACCACGGCGTCTACTCGCGGCTCCTGCGACGGCTGCTGATCGCCGACGACGTCGCCGTCCGACCGCCGGAGGCGCGGATCCCACTGCGGATGAGAACGGGCGCGCGGGCGCGCATCGAGCGCGCTCGCGTCAACGCCACCGATTTCTTGCGCTGGCACCTCGGCGATCGGCTGCCGCGACCGATCGCGACCCGGGTGGAGGACCTGCGGCGCCTGCGCGAGACACCGAGCCAGTGACCGACGCCGCCTTCTACTGCATGTCGAGCGAGCTCTACTTCCCGGGCGCGGTGGGCCTCGTCAACTCGCTGCGCGTCGCCGGTCACCGCGAGCCGATCTACCTGCTCGACTGCGGGCTCACAGCCCCGCATCGCGACGCGCTCGCCGCGGAGGCGACGATCGTGCCCGCGCCCAGTGAGGCGCCGCCGTTCCTGCTCAAGACGATCGCTCCGCTGCGCCATCCCGCCGACGTGATGGTGCTGATCGACGTCGACATGGTCGTCACCCGACCCCTGAGGCCTCTGATCGAGCGGGCCGCCGAGGGTCGCGTCGTGGTCTTCAAGGACAACATGGACAGGTTCGACCCGCGGTGGGGCCCCGCGCTCGACCTCGGCCCGGCGCGCCGGCGCCCCTACGTCTCCTCCGGGCTCGTCGTGCTCGGCGGCGAACCGGGGCGCGAGGCCCTTCGCCTCTGGGACGATCGCCAGCACCGGGTGGACTACGAACGCTCCTACTTCGGCGCGGACGAGCCCGGATACCCGTTCCTCTACCTCGACCAGGACATCCTCAACGCGATCCTCAGCACCAGCGTCGAGCCCGAGCGCGTGGTCACACTCGACAAGCGCCTCGCCCCCACGCCGCCATTCCGCCGGCTGCGGGTCACCGGCGCGGACGGGCTGCGGTCCGCCTACGACGACGGCACCGAGCCCTACGTCATCCACCAGTTCGTTCGCAAGCCCTGGCTCGAGCCGATGTACCACGGGATCTACTCGCGGCTGCTCAGCCGGCTCTGGCTGGGGCCGGACGTGCCCGTGAAACTCCCGGAGCGCGAGGTTCCGTTGCGCATGCGAAACGGGCTCGTCGCCAGGCTCGAGCGCCGGCGCGTCGACGTGCTCGACCTCGCCCGCTGGTACGTACGCGACGTGATCCCGGAGTGGATGCAGGCGCGAGTGGCATCGGCCCGCGGGCGGGTGCGCCGCGCGTGAGCCGGGCCGCCTTCTACTGCGTCGCCGACGAGCGCTACTTCCTCGGCCTCGTTGGGATGCTCAACTCGCTTCGCCTGCTGGGCCATCGCGAGCCCGTATACGTGCTCGACGCCGGGCTCACGCGCGACCAGCGCGAGCTGCTCGCCCCGCACGCGAGCGTCGTCGCGGGGGACCGCGCGACCGCGCCGTGGCTGGCGAAGACGCTCGCCCCGATGCGCGACCCGGCCGAGGTGATGATCCTGATCGACGCCGACATGATCGTCACCCGCTCGCTCGCCGAGCTGATCGCGGAGGCCGCCGCGGACCGCGTGATCGCCTTTCGCAACGACCGGCCGCGGTTCGTCGCGCAGTGGGGAGAGCTCCTCGAACTGGGCACGGCGACGCCGCGCCCCTACGTCTCTTCCGGCCTCGTGGTCCTCGGTGGCGAAACCGGGTCCGAGGTGCTGCGCCTGCTCGACGATCGCCAGCGCCGGGTGGACATGGACCGGACCCTGTTCGGCCGCAACGAGGCCGACTACCCGTTCCTGTATCCGGAGCAGGACGTGCTCAACGCGATCCTCTGCACGCGGGTCGATGCCGACCGCGTCGACGCGCTCGAGAACCGGCTCGCCCCCAACCCCCCGTTCGCCGGCCTGCGCCTCGCCGACGAGGCGACGCTGCGCTGCGAGTACGCGGACGGCACCCAGCCCTACGTGCTCCACCACTTCCACCGCAAGCCGTGGCTGGCGCCGATGTACCACGGGCTCTTCTCGCGCCTGCTCGCGCGCCTGTTGCTCGGACCTGACGTCACCCTGCGGCCGCCCGCGGACCAGGTGCCGCTGCGCATGCGCCGCGGGCCGATCGCGCGCGTCGAGCGGGCCCGGGTCGACGTCGTCGACGTCTTCCGGCGCTACGTCCTTCACCGAACCGGGACGGCACTCTGACCGAGCCAGCCGTGGCGTTCTACTCGGTGACCGGCCGGGACTTCTTCCCGGGCGCCGTCGCCCTGCTCAACTCGCTGCGGCTGCTCGGCCACGACGAGCCGTTGCTGGTGGTCGACTGCGGAATGACCGCCCGCCAGCGCGAGCTGCTCGCGGAGCACGCGACGGTGCTGCCGGCGCCCGGTCGCCGCGCCGCCGAGCGTGCTGAAGCTGGTCGCGCCGCAGGCGCATCCGGCCGAAGTCATGGTGCTGCTCGACGCCGACGTGATCGTCACGCGCCCGCTCACCGAGCTGTTCGAGACGGCGGCCGGCGGGACGCTGGTCGCCTTTCGCAACGACCGGGAGCGCTACTTCGCCGAGTGGGGCGAGCTCCTCGGCCTCGGGCCGGTGCGCGCAGACCCCTACCTGACCTCGAGCGCCGTCGTGCTCGGGCGCGAGGCCGGGGAGCGGCTGCTGCCGCTGATCGACGAGCTGCAGGCTGGGATCGACCGCGAGCGGACCTGGGTCGGCGGCGGCGCGCAAACCGACCCGCTGTACTACCTCGACCAGGACGTGCTCAACGCAGTGGCCCACTCCCGGCTTGCCCCCGAGCAGGTGGTCGCACTCGACGCGCGCCTGGCGCCGATCCCGCCGTTCGCCGGCGTCCGGCTGCTCGAGCCGCAGGGGCTCCGGTGCGCGTACCGCGACGGCGCCCGGCCGTATCTGCTCCACCACGCGTCCCGCAAGCCCTGGCTGGTGCGGATGCGCAGCAGCGTGTACTCGCGGCTCCTCACCCGGCTGCTGCTGGCCCCCGACGTCGCCCTTCGCCTCGACCCCGGGGAGCTCCCGCTGGTGCTTCGCACCGGCTCGGCCGCCGGCGCCGCCCGCCTCGTCACCGACCTGCTGATGACCGTCCCCGGCGCGGTGCGGCGGCTGCGGCGGCGCCCGGCCCCCGTGCGCGCGTGGCCCAACTCCCCGGCACCTTGACCGAGCGGCTCCAGGTCATCGTCGCGGCGATCGGCTGGACCGGCCACGCGTTCCCGGCGATCGCGCTGGCGCGCGAGCTGCGCGCCCGCGGGCACGGTGTCGTCGTCGATACCTTCGAGCGCTGGCGCGACGTGATCGGCGATCTCGGGCTCGAGTTCGTCGCGGCACCGGAGCGCATCCGCTTCGCGGGACTGGGCGGCGCGGACGAGGCGGCCCCGAGCCTGGCGGAGGTCGCCCGCGACCTCCTGCCGGTGCTGCGCGACCGGCGCCCGGACGTCGTGGTCAGCGACCTGTTCACGCTCGCCCCGGCGCTCGCGGCCGAGCTTGCGGGCGTCCGCAGGGCGAGCCTGATCCCGCATCCGTATCCAGCGCACGCCCCGGGCCTGCCCTTCTATCCGCTCGGGCTGCTGCCGCCGCGCACGCCCGTCGGAGGGCTCGCCTGGCGGGCGATGTGGCCCGGCGTCGGCACCCGGCTGCCGAACACGCGACTTCGCGACGTGCGAGCGGCGCTCGACGCCACCAGGGCCGAGCTCGGGCTCGCGCCCGTCGGGCGCTACGACGGACAGATCAGCGACCAGCTGGCGATCGTCGCGACCTTTCCCCAGCTCGAGTACCCGCGCCGCTGGCCGCCGCACGTCCACGTCACCGGGCCGATGCGCTTCGAGCTCCCGCATCCCGACGTCGAGCTGCCGGCGGGCGACGAGCCGCTCGTGGTGGTCGCCGTGAGCACCGAGCGCGATCCGGCGCACGAGCTGATCGGCGCCGCGCTCGAGGCGCTGGCCGAGGAGCCGGTGCGGGTGATCGCGACCACCAACCGCCACGACGGCGGCTACTCGGGACGGGTGCCGGCCAACGCGCGGGTCGTCCCATGGCTCTCCTACAGCCAGGTGATGCCGGAGGCGGCGCTGGTCGTCTCCCACGGCGGCCACGGAACGGTCGCCAGGGCGCTCGGGACCGGCGTGCCGGTCCTCGTCTGCCCGCCGGCGGGGGACATGGCGGAGAACGGCGCCCGCGTCGCGTGGGCCGGCGCGGGGCTCATGCTCCCCGGCCGGCTGTTGAGCCCCGGGCGCCTGCGCCTCGCGGTCCGCCGGCTCCTCGGCGAGGGCCGGTTCGCCGCCCGGGCCGAAGCGATCGCGTCGTGGAGCCGCGGCAACGACGGCGCCGCGCGGGGCGCGGATCTCGTGGAGGGCCTCGCCGGCGGCCGTATCGTTAGCGGCCCGTGAGCGGCCGGCTGAGAGTCATGGTGGGCGCGGTCGGGCTGGCGGGCCACGCGCTGCCCGCGATCGCGCTGGCGCGCGCGCTGCGACGCCCGCGGGCACGAGGTCCTGTTCTGCAGCTACGAGCGCTGGCGGGAGACGGTCGAGGGTCTCGGGTTACGGTTCCAGGGCGGCGCGGAGCAGATCTTCGATCCGGTCGCCGGGGCCGACGGCGCCGACGCGAGCGTGGCGGAGGTGGTGAGGGCGCTGCTGCCGAGCGTGCGCGAGTTCGCGCCCGACGTCGTCGTCAGCGACGGGCTCACCCTGACCCCGGGGCTGGCGGCGGAGGTCGCCGGGCTGCCGCGCGCGACGCTCTTGCCCGAGGTCTATCCGGCGCACGCGCCCGGCCTGCCGTTCTTCTCGCTCGGACTGCTGCCGCCCAGGACGCGGGCCGGATCGGCGGCCTGGCGCGCGCTCGACCCCGCGCTCGGCATCCGGCTGCCGAGCCGGCGCTGGATGCCGCGCTCGCACCTCGCGCTCAACGACCAGCGGCGCGAGCTCGGCCTGGCTCCGCGCGAGCGCCTCGACCGTCCTCCCGACGAAGAGCTGACCCTGGTGGCGACCCTGCCACAGCTCGAGTATCCGCGGGAGTGGCCGCCCGGCGTGCACGTCGTCGGACCGATGTTCTTCGAGCCGCGCCATCCCGAGCCCGCGCTCCCGGCCGGAGACGATCCGCTCGTGGTGATCGCGCCGAGCACCGTCAAGGACCCTCGCTCCCGGCTCCTGCGCGTGGCGCTGGACGCGCTGGCGAGCGAGCCCGTGCGGATCGTCGTCACCACCGGTGGCGCGCAGCGCGTGCCCGTCGCGGTACCCGCGAACGCCGTGGCCGCCGACTGGATCGACTACTCCCGGGTGATGCCGCAGGCCGCGGTGGTCATCTGTCACGGCAACCACGGCACCGTCACCAGGGCACTGGCCGAGGCTGCGCCGCTCGCGATCAGCCCGGCGATGCCCGACGACGCGGAGCACGGCGCCCGGGTCGCCTGGAGCGGGGCCGGGTTGATGATCCCGAAGCCGCTGCTCACCGCGGCGGCGATGCGCGCGGTGGTCCGGCGCCTGCTGCATGATCGTCGCTTCGCGGAGCGGGCCGGCGCGATCGCCGCCTGGTCGCGTGCTCACGACGGCGCCGCGGAGGGCGCGGAGCTGGTGGAACGGCACGCCGGTTCATGAACACGGCCGGTTCGCCGCTCCCGGGGACCGAGCCGGAACGGGCGGGGCGACCGCTGCGGGTGATGGTCTCGGCGGGCTTCTCGGCCGGACACGCCCTGCCGGCACTGGCGCTGGCGCGGGCGCTGCGCGAACGCGATCACGAAGTGCTCCTGCACCTGTCGGAGCGCTGGCGCGAACCGGCGCTGGAGCTGGGCAGCCGGTTCACGCCCGCCAGCGACTACGTCGCGTTCCCGGGCGCCGCCGTCAACGCCGGCGAGCCGACCGTGGTCGACGTGGCGCGCGCACTGCCGGCGGTGATCCGGGACTTCGCCGCCGACCTCGTGGTGGGCGATCTGGTGGCGCCGGCCACCCCGCTCGCGGCCGAGCTCGCCGAGGTCCGAGGCGCGACCCTGATCCCGACCGTCTACCCCGTCCAGGGACCCGGCCACCCACCGTTCCCGCTCGGCCTGCTGCCACCCCGCACCCGGCTCGGGGCCGGAGCGTGGCGGGCGCTCGAGCCCGCGACCAGGCCGCTGCGGCCGGCGGCCCGCTGGCTGCGCCGCGTCCCCGGCCTGCTGGCGGACGCACGGGCCGAGCTGGGCCTCGCGGCCCGGCCCCCCGGCCGCGCGGAGATCACGACCTACGGCCCGATCAGCGACGAGCTGGCCATGGTCGCGACCTTTCCCCAGCTCGAGTACCCGCGTGACTGGCCGCCGCAGGTTCACGTCACCGGGCCGATGCGCTTCGAGCTCCCGCATCCCGAGGTCGAGCTCCCGGCGGGCGACGACCCGCTCGTGGTCGTCGCGCCGAGCACCGTCCATGATTCGGCTCGCGCCCTCGTCGGGGCCGCCACCGCCGCGCTCGCTTCCGAGCCGGTGCGCGTGGCGGCGACGCTCAACCAGCGGGGCGCGCAATGGACGGAACCGGCGCCGCCGAACGCGGTGGTCACCGACTGGCTCTCATACGCTCAGGTGATGCCGAAGGCCTCGCTCGTGATCTCGAACGGCGGCCACGGGACGGTGGTGCGCGCGCTCGCCGAGGGCGTGCCGGTGCTGGTCTGCCCGGTCGGCGCCGATACCGCCGAGAACGGCGCGCGCGTGACTTGGCGCGGCGCCGGGCTCATGATCCCCGCGCGGCTGCTCGGGCCGACGGCACTTCGTGCCGGAGTCAGGCGGCTGCTGGCCGAGCCGCGGTTCGTCGCCCGCGCGCGTGAGCTCGCCACATGGGCGCGCGACAACGACGGCGCGCGGCGGGGAGCGGCGCTGCTCGAGCGCCACGCCGCGGGCTCCGGATCGTGAGCGAGCGCACCCGGGTCGTCTGCGCGTCGGTGGCGGCGACGGGCCACTTCCTGCCGACCCTCGCCTTGGCGCACGAGCTCGACGCTCGCGGAAACGACGTGGTCATGCTCGCCCCGGAACGCTGGCGCGGCGAGGTCGAGGCCCTCGGGCTCAAGTTCACGAGCCTCGAGGAGCCTGATGCGGCACTGAACGGCTCCGAGGACCAAACCGGATGGGAGGAGCTCGCCGGCGTCGCCCGCTCCGCGGTGCCGATGATCCGCGAGCTCGGCCCGCACGTGGTCGTCGGCGACCACTTCGCGCAGGCGCCGATGCTGGCCGCGGAGGCGGCCGGGGTGAGGACGGCGACGCTGATCCCGGACCCCTATCACGTCCCGCTGCCCGGCCTCCCGGTGTTCGCCCAGGGACTGCTGCCGCCGCGTTCGGCGTTCGGCAGGGGAGCGTGGAGCGCCGCCTGGCCGCTCGCCGAGCGAGCGCGGCGGCACATGCGCGGCATGCAGAACGAGCTGCGAGGCCGGCTCGACCTGCCGCCCGTCGAGCGACTCGACGGCGCGATCAGCGAGGACCTTGCGATGGTGGCGACCTTCCCGCAGCTCGAGTACCCCCGCGACTGGCCGCCCACCGTGCACGTGACAGGGCCGATGCTGTTCGACCTCCCCGCGCCGCTCGTCGAGCCGCCGCCGGGTGACGAGCCCCTGGTCGTAGTCGTCGCGAGCACGACCGGCCTCGAGCCGGCATCCGTGTTCGTCGAGACCGTGCTCGGGGCGCTCGAGGCGGAGGCGGTCAGGGTAATGGCGACGACCAGCCGCCGAGGCGAGCGGTGGCGGGGCGCGGTTCCCGCCAACGCGACGGTCGTCGACTGGCTCGACCTCGGGGCGGTGATGCAGGGCGCCGGCGCCGTCGTGTGCAACGGCGGCCACGGCACCGTGGCGGGCGCGCTCAGCGCGGGTGCGCCCGCGCTGGTCTGCCCGGTCGGGGGCAATACGCCGCAGACGGGCGTCCGTGTGACCTGGGCCGGCGCCGGGCTGATGGTCCCGCGACGGCTGCTCGGGCCGCGACCGCTGCGCTGGGCGGTCCGCCGGCTGCTCGCCGACTCGCGAATCGCGGAACGGGCGCGGAGCCTCGCGACCTGGGGACGGGCCAACCACGGCCCGACGCGGGGTGCCGAGCTGGTGGAGCGCTACGCGCGGCGGTAGGCGGCGACGACCTCGGCGAAGTCGCCCTCGGCGAGGATCTGGCCGCGCGCCAGCCACGCGGCGCGCGGGCAGATCCGCTGGAGAGCGGTGTGGTCGTGGCCGGCGGCGGCGACGACTCCGCCCCGCTCCCGCAGCTCCCGCGCGTAGTCCTCGACGATCCCCCGGAACTCGTGGTCGAGGGCCTCGAAGACCTCGTCGAGGAGCAACACGTCCGGGCGGATCGCCTGGATCACCGCGAGGCCGAGACGGGCGCGCATCCCCACCGAGTAGGTGTGCACCGGGCGGTCGAACGCGTCGCCGAGACGCGTCCGCGCCGCGAACTCGTCCATCGTGGCCCGGGTCTCGTCGAGCGAGATCCCGGCCAGTACCCCGAGCAGCTCGGCGTTCTCGCGGCCGGTCAGCAGCGACTCGAGCCCCGCGTCCGTCGCGAGCAGCGACCCGATCCGCCCCGTCACCTCGGCGGTGCCCTCGTCGGGCGGGATCACGCCGGCGAGGACCCGCAGCAGGGTCGTCTTGCCCGACCCGGTCGGTCCGACCAGCGCGACGCCGGTCCCCGGCTCCATGCTCAACTGGACGTGGCGCAGGCCCCAGGCGGTGGCGTGGACCTTGCGCAGCCGCGCGAGGGTCGGGCTCAGCACGCGGCCGAGACGGTCGAAATCGAAGCGCACGCCGACGTTCTCGAGTCGCACCTGGGCACCGCCGACCCCGGCACGCTCGCCGACCGTGTCCACGCTCACCGCGCTCACCCGACCAGCTTCGCCAGCCGAGCCTGGTCCCTGACGTACACCGGAAGGCTCACGGCGAGCACCACCGCGGCGGCGGCGAACGGGACGAGGAGCTCCCAGGCCTGCGGCGACTGGCCGTAGAGCAGCGCATCGCGGTAGGACTCGAACAGCCCGGTCAGGGGGTTGAACGGCAGCAGCTCACGGGTCAGCCCGCCGACGAGGTCGAGCGCGACCAGGCCCGGGGCGAGGAAGAACGCCGCGCGCGCGACCGAGACCACGAACGGCTGCAGCTCCGGGTACCAGACGCCGACCAGGGTCGCCGGATAGGCGAACGCGAGCGCCAGTGCCACGGTGGCCGCGAGGCAGAGCGGCAGCCAGAGGATCGCTGCGGTCGGGGCAATCCCGTACGCGAGCATCATCGCCGGCAGCAGCAGGAGGGTGGCCACGAACGCGACCGACTCCGTGAGCACGGACGAGACCGGGATCAGCAGACGGGGGAAGCGCATGTTGAGGATGATCGAGCTGCGCAGCTGCACGGCCGAGATCGCGTTCACGATGCTCGATAGCAGGAGCTGAAACGGCACGATCGCGCATGCGAGGCTCAGCCCGGTGGCCAGCGTCCCCTGGTCGAGTACGAAGGCCACCAGCAGCAGGTAGATGCCGAGCGCGGCGATCGGATCCAGCACCCACTTTAGAAACCGCAGCCGTCCCCTTCCGTAGCGCACCTGGAGGTCCGAGCGGGTGAGCACCGTGAGCACGTCGCGCATGCGCCGCGCCCTGGGGCGAGAGCCCGCGGTCATCGCCATCCGTCCCCCCTCCGGCTACGCGACCAGGTCGAGGTCCGCGAGGTCCTCGGCGAGCGGCCCCTCCTCGAGGTACTCGGCCTTCGTGTTCACCGACCAGACGTCGTGTGAGGCGCCCTCGATCTGGTTCAGGGTCGCCAGCATCGCGGTCCACATCGAGTGGTCCTGGTTGTTGTAGCGGTGCAGGCCGTTGCGCCCGAAGGTCCTCAGGTTCTCGAAGTGGTCGAGGTAGCCGCGGATCTCGGCCACCGCCTCGCGATAGCCCGAGTCGTACATCGGATACGCCTTCGGCACGCGGACCTTGACGCCGTTGATCACCTGAGCCGGGTCGAGGAGCCCGATCGCCTCGAGGTCGGCGGTCGCGACCGCGACCGCCTCGGAGTCGGGCATGCGCCAGATCTCGTCGTCCTCGAAGCAGAAGTACTCGACGCCGAGGCAGGTCGTCCCGTCGGGAACCATGTCCGCGCTCCAGGCGCCGAAGTTCTGCACCCGGCCGGCTCGCGTGCGCGGATCGTGCAGGTAGATCCAGTTGTCGGGGAACGGCTCGGTCTCGCGCGTCATCACGGCGACGAGGCAGAGGTTGCGATAGCGAAGGCGCGCCGCCGCCTCGCGAACGTGGTCGGGGGCCGGGGGGTCGAGGCACTCGATCAACTCCCCGAGCGGCATGCTGGAAAGCACCGCGTCGACCTGGTGCTCGCTGGCGTGGCCGTTCGTCTGCACGACGACGCTGTCGGCCCGCGCGGCGCTGTGGTTGATCGCGATGCAGCGATGGTTGAGGCGCACCGGGATCCCGCGATCGGCAACGGCATCGGCGAACGCCTCCCACATCTGCCCGGGGCCGAGCCGCGGGTAGAGGAACTCCTCGATCAGCGTCGGAGGCGCCCCCCGCTTCATCCCGAGGATGTTGAAGATCGCGTGCGAGAAGCTGAACTCCTGGATCCTCTGGGCCGCCCACTCGGCCTGGATCTCGGAGCCGGGGATGCCCCAGACCTTCTCGGTGTAGGAGCGAAAGAAGGCGTCGTACAGGCGGCGGCCGAACCGGCTGACGACCCAGTCCTCGAACGTCGCCGGGCGCACCCGCCGGAGCTTGCGGCGCCAGTAGAGGTACGAGCAGGCGCTCATCGCAGACTCGACCACGCCGAGGCCGCGGAAGACGTCCTGTGCCCGCAGCGGGTAGTTGAAGAAGCGGTCGCGGTAGTAGATCCGCGACAGCCGCGGGCGGGTCAGAAGCTCGGAGCCGAGCATCTCCTCCCAGAGCCGCTGCACCGGCTCGAGCTTGGTGTAGAAGCGATGGCCGCCGAGGTCGAACCGGTAGCCGTCGAACTCGACCGTCTTCGCGATCCCTCCGACCGTCCCATCGGCCTCGAACACGGTGGCCGGCTCCCCGGCGCGGGCCAGCATCCAAGCGGACGTCAGGCCCGCCGGTCCGCCCCCGAGGACCGCCGTTCCCAAGCTCGCGCCCTCGTTCGCGTGGCCCCTCTCCAAGGCGCGAAGTGTACTTGCGGTGACCGACGGTGGCATGCCGGCTCTGGAAAGCTGCGGGCATGAGCGCCACGCTCGACCAGGTACGGGCCTCGCCGGTCGGGACCCGGGCCCGGATGACCACTCCGCTCGCCCGCCTGGCGGCGACCCGCGATCCGGCGGCGGTGCCCCTGCGCCGGGCGCTGCGGACGACGCTGTTCGGGCAGGTCCCGCCGGCCGAGCGCAGGTGGATCGAGCGAATCGAGGCCCGGCGCCGCGAGCTGCTCGCCGACCGGGCGCCGACCGGGCCCGCGTTCGACCCGGGGCCGACGGGCCCGCCGGGGCGCTTTGCGATGGGCCATCGCGAGACCACCGTCGGGGTCGCGTGCGAGTTCATGAGCCTCCCGCCCGCGTGGTGCGTGCTCCTGATGCGGCTGGTGCGGGAGCTCTCGCCGCGATCATGCCTCGAGCTGGGCACGGGCCTCGGGATCTCCGCCGCCTATCAGGCCGCGGCGCTCGAGCTCAACGGCTCCGGGACGCTGACGACGCTGGAGGGCTCGGCCGCGTGGGCCGAGGTCGCCGACGAGGGCCTTTCGGCCCTCGGCCTCGGCCGCGCGACGGTGCGGGTCGGGCCGATCGACGAGCGGCTGGCGGCCGAGCTCGACGGTCCCGAGCAGCTCGACCTCGCTTTCATCGACGCCGAGCACCAGGCCGACGCGACGCTCGACCAGTTCGCCGCGATCCTCCCGAGCCTCGCCCCCGGAGCCGTGGTGGTCGTCGACGACGTCGACTGGCCGGAGATGCGCCGGGCGCAGGCGGTGATCGGGAGCGACGCACGGGTCTCGACCTCGGTCTCGGTCGGCCGGCTCGGCTTCTCGGTCATCGACGAGGCGAGCGCGGCGTCGCCTTGAGAGGGAGTGGCGTCGCGCCGGGGTCACGGCTCGGCAGCGCGGCGTACCGGCTGCTGATGGCCGCCGCGCTGGCGCGGCTCGCGGGCCGCCGCGACCATCCCTCGCGCGCCCTCGCAACCGCGCTCCGGGACACGGCGCGCGGGCGGATCCCGCCGGAGGAGCGCGTTTGGATCGACCGCATCGAGGCCCACCGCCGCGGGCTTGCCTCGGGCGCGGTCGCCGACGCGCCGGGCCCGCGCGCCGACACGCGCGCGCTCGCCGAGCGGCGCGACGAGGCCGCGCGGGCGTGCACCTGGATGAGCCTGCCGCCGGTCCTCGGCCGGCTCGTGATCAGGCTCGTTCGCGAGCTGGAGCCGCGGTCGTGCCTGGAGCTCGGAACCGGCTTCGGCATCTCGACCGCCTACCAGGCGGCCGCGCTGGACCTCAACGGCACCGGTGGCCTGATCAGCCTCGACGTCGGCGACATCACCAAGCTCGCGCAGCCGGGTCTCGAGCGGCTCGGGCTCGGCGGCCGCGTCGAGCTGGTCCCCGGCCTGATCGAGGAGACCCTGGCCTCAGCCTGCGAACGAGCGGCGCCGATCGACTTCGCCCTACTCGACGCCGACCACACCGAGGAGGGCACGGTCGGGGCGTTCGACGCGATCGCCCCCGGGCTCTCCGGCGGCGCGATCGTGGTCTGCGACGACGTCAATTGGACGGACGACATGCGACGCGCCTGGCGCACGATCGCCGCCCGGGGCCGAGTCTCGGCGACGGTGACCCTGCGGCGCCTCGGGATCGCGATCGTCGCCGGGGCGCGGTGAAGCCCGGCGCCCACATCCCGCGCTCACCCGGCCGCAATCTCATTCATTGACGTGTTGAGCACCGTATGCGTGCCTAACACGACAATGAGTGGGCCGCGCAGCGCGCCCTCAGCGTGGGGCGAGAGTACGTCGAACCGTCGCTCGGGCTACGGCCGAGAGGTTTAGCTCGGTTCGTCAGCCAGCGCCGCCCCCGTGCGTGATCCCTTCGGCCGCCACCCCGGCCGCGGTCACGACCTGGGCGGCCACGACGAGTGCGCCGACCCTCGGGCCGCGCTCGAATCCGGCGCGGACCAAGCGCGCGTACGAGGACGGCTGGGAGAGCACGCGGCGCTCGCCCCGCACGCGCCTGAAGCGCGCCGCGCCGCGGCCATAGCGGTACTGCTGGCGCACGAAACCGCGGGTGTCGAGGCGCTGACGATGGACGACGATCGCGTCGCGCACGTAGCGCGGCGGCGCGCCGGCGGCGACGGCACGGGCGCTCCACTCGCGGTCCTCGCCGGCGGCGTCCGGGAAGCGCTCGTCGAACGGCAGCCGAACCGCAAGCTCCGCGCTCACCGCGAGATTGCAGCTGGGCGCGAACGTCGTGGTCGAGTCCAGGCCGAGCGAGTCGAGCAGCAGGTGGTCGATGATCACCTGTGCGGCGACCACCGGCGTCGCGGCGTTACCCGGCGCCACCGTGCGCCCGGCCGCGACCCCGGTCTCGCCCGCCGCGGTGGCGAGGAGGCCCGCCCATCCCGGCGCGGGCTCGCAGTCGTCGTCGGTGAAGCAGACGACATCGCCGGTCGCGGCCCGGGCGCCGAGGTTGCGCGCCGCGGCCGGCCCCGCACCCACCGTGTGCAGGCAGCGCGCCGTCGGCAGGCGTTCGAGGGCCTCGTCGAGTGCCGCGCGGTCGCGCGAGCCGTCGTCCACGACGACGACCTCGAGCGACTCGACCTGCTGCTTGGCGAGCGCGTCGAGGCAGCGCGCGAGGCCCGCGGCGCGGTCCCGGGTCGGCACGACGACGGAGGCCGTCACCGATCCCTAACGCAGGATCCGCAGCGCGAGGGCCCGCAGGCGGGCGCGGAGGCCGCCGCGGACCCGCTCGGCGACCCGGCGAGGCGGGCGGCGGCGCTGAAGGTCGCTCGCCGCGGCAGAGTCGAGCTTGATCGTGCGGTCGCTCGCCAGGCGCGCGTTGCTGCGCCGCAGCTCCCGGTTGGCGGCCTCGAGGCGCTCCACCTCGCGCTCGAGCTCCTCGATCCGTGCTCGCAGCTGCTCGGACTTGGCGCTCATCCGCCCGCCGTCCACGCGATCTGCGCCTCGGTCAGCCGGGCCCGGATCTCGCCCTCGATCCGCTCCGCGTTCGGCGCCCCGAGCTCGCGCATCATCGAGTCGTCGCGGATCCGGTAGTCGAGCAGCGGCTCGGGGATCACGTGCCCGATGAGGCCGGCGCGGCGCAGGCGCCGGTAGAAGGCCCAGTCCTCGAAGCTGGTCAGCTCCTGGCTGAAGCACAGCCCTTGGTCGAAGACCCGGCGCCGGAACACCGCCGCCGCGTCGCCGGCGACGTTGCGCTCCTCGACCAGCTCGCTCCAGTTGCCCAGCGGCCGCAGCCCCCGCCCCTCCGCTCCCCACTGGGCGCCCGACTCGTCCACGTAGCGCGCCCAGGAGGTTGCATACGCGAGGCTCGGGTCCGCCTCTAGGACGTCGACGCAGCGCTCGACGAAGGTCGGCGTGGCGACGTTGTCCGCGTCGAGGAAGAAGACGTACGCGCCGCGCGCCTGCGTCGCCCCGGCGTTGCGCGCCGCCCCGAGGCCGGAGTTCGGCTGGGTCACCAGCTCGAGCGGGTAGCGGTCGGCGAGCTCGAGCAGGATCCCGTCATCGGGACCGAAGGAGCCGTCGTTGACGACGATCAGCTCCGTACGCGGATAGGTCTGCTCGGCCGCCGAGCGCACGGTCGCCTCGACGAATCGCGCCAGCCGGTAGTAGGGGATGACGATCGAGACCAGTGAGGCGCGCTCGGCGTCCGGAGCCGCAGCCCGGGCGCGTGGCGCGGGCCCGGCCGCGAGCTCCGCGTATCGCTCCCGGATCGGGTCGGGGTCGGTGAGCGCCTCGAATGCCGCGCGCGGCGAGCGCTCGCGGACGAGCGAGCGGGCGCGCTCGGGCTCCGCGGCGAGCGCCTCGATCGCCCGGGCCAGTGCGTCGGCGCCGACCCCTTCGGTGAGCCAGCCCGAACGTCCGTGGTCGACCATCTCGGTGAGGCCGCCGGTCGGGGTCGCGAGCAGCGGCCGGTTGCGCTCCATAGCCTCGAGGCCCACCGTGGGCCAGCACTCCCACAGCGACGGCAGGACGACGAGGTCGTGGCTCGCGAACAGGCCGGCGACCTGGGAGCGCGGGACGGGCTCGCGCAGCTCCACCCTCGGATCGCCGCCGACCATGAGCTCGAGCATCGAGCGCATCGACTGACCGAGCGGGGCGGTCGGCGTGTCGGCGCCGACCAGGGTCAGGCGAATGTCGTCGCCGGGGATCCCGCTGACCGCGCGGACGAGGTCGAGGACCCCCTTGCGGCGCTCGAGCCGGCCGACGTAGAGGAGCCGCAGCGGACCGGCGGCGGGCGCGTCGGCGGCGGCGTCCGGCGCGCTCGCGGGCTCGAGCGCCAGCGGGTTGCGGACCATCACCGGGCTCGGCAGCTCCCCGAGCCTGCGCTCGTAGGTCCCGAGCACGTCGCCGCCCGGCCACAGGACGTGGTCGCAGTGGGTCAGCGCGTACCGCTCCAGCTCGTAGGTGAGCCGCGGCTCGAGCTCGGAGGACAGGTGTCCGTTGAGGACGTCGGTGATCTCGGCGGTGGTGTGCAGGCGGACGCAGACCTTCGTCCGGCGCAGCCGCGGGTCGAGCGAGCGCGCGGCCTGGGTGGCGACGAAGCCCTCGCCAAGGAAGTCCGAGAACTCGACCAGGTCGGGCCCACCGCCGGGATACGCGGCAGCGACCGCCTCGAGCGCGTTGGCGCTCCAGCGATGCAGCCGGCTGCCGTGGAAGTCCTCGATCTCCCAGGGCCGCGGCTCGGCGACGAACCGGACCCGGAGGTCCGCGACGCGCGGATCCGACGCCCGCGCCAGTTCGGTGTGGTGCCTGCGATGGCGCTCGGTCGTGAACACGGTCACCTCGGCGACGGGCGCCAGCGTTCGCGCGGTCGCGGCGACGTAGGGGCCGATGCCCCCGCCCCCGAAGGGCGCGAGCTCGCGGGAGACGAGCGCGATCTGCGGGCGCTCGGCGCTCACCGCGGCCGTTGCGATCCAAGGCAGGCCGACATGCACGCCAGCGTAGCCCGGGGTCGCGGTGCGTTGTGCACGGCTGCGCTCAGCGACGCCCGAGTGCGATGAGCCGGCGGCGCAAGCGCCGCGCCGCGTGGCGCGCGCGCCCGATGCGCCGGGCCCGGGCCTCGCGCAGCAGCGCCGCGGTGTCGAAGAAGCGCGGGTCGCCGGCCGGCTCGCCGGGCCCGCGCGTGCGCGCGTCGTCGACGACCACGACCCCGAGCCCGCCCCAGAGCTGGTTACGGAGCGACTCGGCGCGGAACAGGCGACCCGACACCGCGTCGAGGTCCGCGTAGGCCACCTTCGCGGCCCGGTCGAGGTCGACCCGGTCCACGCCGGCACGCACCTCCTCGTTCGTCGTGTCGTGGATGAGGATGAGCGTCCGGCTCACGGCCGGCGAGGCGAGCAGGTCCTCGAGGTCGCGGCGAACCCCGTCCGCGCTGTGATCGCCGTCGACGAGCACGAGGTCGACGTTGCGGCCCGCGCTCGCCAGCTCGGCGAGCAGCGACGGGAGCAGCTCGTGGCTGTCGCCGGTGTGGAAGTGGACCTGCTCGAGCTCCGCCAGCTCGGCCGGAGGGGCGACGAGGTCGAGAGAGTGAACCTCGGCGCTGTGCGCGGCGATCCGCCGCAGGCTTCCGCCCTCCGCGCGGCCGATCTCGATCGCGAGCGCGGGCTTGGCGAGCTCGAGGAAGCCCTCGAGCGCGGCGCGCTCGCCCACCGACATCTGCTGCGGCCCGTCGAACAGCGCCGCGAGGTTGGGCTCGCCCGGGCGGTCTACCACCAGACGGTGGAGTCGATGCCCTCGAGCTCTTCGATCGACTGCGTGTACACGCCGGAGGAGAGGTACTTCCAGCCGTCGTCGGGGACGAGGAAGACGATGTTGCCCTGATCGAGCTCGGTGGCGATGCGGACGCAGATCGCCGCGATCGCGCCCGACGAGACGCCCGCGAACAGCCCCTCCTCCACGAGCAGCCTCTGGGTCCAGACGATCGCGTCGCGGTTCGAGACCATGATCTTCCGGTCGAGCACCGAGAGGTCGATGATCGGCGGGATGAAGCCGTCGTCGAGCGAGCGCAGGCCCTGGACGAGCTCGCCCTGCATCGGCTCGGCGGCGACGATCTTGGTCTCCGGGTCGTGCTCCTTCAGCCTCCTGCCCACGCCCATCAGCGTCCCGCCGGTGCCGAGCCCGGCGACGAACGCCGCCACCTGGTCGAGCTCGTCGAGGATCTCGACCGCGGTGCCGTTGTAGTGGGCACCGGGGTTCGCCTGGTTCCCGTACTGGTAGGGCATGTAGTAAGAGGCGTCGGCCGAGGCCATGTCGAGCGCCAGCTCCACGGCGCCGTTCGATCCCTTGGCCCCCTCGGAGTAGACGATCTCGGCGCCGAACATGCGCAGCAGCTGGGTCCGCTCCTCGGTCACGTTGTCCGGCATCACGACCTTCACCGGGTAGCCCTTGCGGCGGCAGATCATCGCCAGCGAGATGCCGGTGTTGCCGGAGGTCGGCTCGAGGATCGTCTGGCCGGGCTCGATCGCGCCCTCGGCCTCGGCGGCCTCGATCATCGCCTTCGCCACCCGGTCCTTGACCGAGCCGGTCGGGTTGCGGCCCTCGAGCTTGGCGAAGATCCGCACCTCGGGCTTGGGCGACAGACGCGGCAACTCGACCAGGGGCGTGTTGCCGACCGCCTCGATCATGTTGCCGTAGCGCCCGCCGCAGGGGCGGTTGAGCGTCGGGTCCAGCATCGCCCCACAGAGTGTGGCAGGCCGCCCGCTCGCGCCCCTGCGCGCCCCCCACCGTCGCGGCCGGGCTGGGGGTGTATGTTCCCCGCCGAGCGCCCGGGAGGTCCGGGCATCTTTGACACGAGAGGAAGTAATGAGAGGAACTCGGCTCTGGCTGCTGATGGGGGTCATCGCGCTCTTGGTCAGCGCATTCGCGGTCGCGGGCTGCGGCGGCGACGACGATGATGACGACGGGGGTGACACGACCACCGCGGCGAGCGGCGAGGATCTCGGGCTGATCTCCGAAGGAACCCTGACGGTGGGCACGGACACCCCGTTCCCGCCGTTCGAGATCGGCCAGCCGCCCAACATCTCGGGCTACGACATCGAGATCATGAACGCGATCGCCGAGGACCTCGGCCTGACCCCGGAGTACACGGACACCGGCTTCGGGACGATCTTCCGAGACACGGCGAATGGCCAGTTCGACACCGCCGCGGCGGCGTCGACGATCACCAAGGGGCGCGAGAACGCGGTCGACTTCACCGACCCTTACTACGAGGCGCAGCAGGCCCTGCTCGTTCCCGAGGACTCCGACATCGCGTCGGTCGATGACCTCTCGGGGACGATCGTCGGGACCCAGGACGGGACCACCGGCGAGACCTACGCGAACGACGAGACCGACGCCTCCGAGGTGCGCGGCTTCCCCGAGGGCCCGAACGCCGTCTCGGCGCTGGTCACCGGCCAGGTGGACGCGGTGATCATCGACCAGCCGGTCGCCGTCGACGCGGTCGAGAAGCAGGGCGGGGTCGAGATCGTGCAGGAGATCACGACCAACGAGCTCTACGGGTACGCGGTGGCCCCCGACAACGACGCCCTGCGCGAGGCGATGAACAAAGCGCTGGCGACGATCAAGGAGGACGGCACCCTGGACGAGCTCTATGAGAAGTACTTCCAGACGACGCCGCCGCAATCGATACAGGGCGAGAACCCGCTGCTCACCAACGACTAGGCGCGAGCGAAAACCGGGATCGGTACGAGAGGGCGCCTGGTTGGCGCCCTCCTCGTTTCGGGATAGCCTGAGCACGACAGCGAGCGAGGGAGAGCGATGGATTTCATCCGTGAGTACTACTTCGACTTCGGCCTCATGGGCGACAACTTCGGCGCCGTGCTCGACGGCTTCTGGCTCACAGTCAAGCTGTCGATCATCTCCGGAGTCCTGGCGCTCGTCTGGGGCCTGGTGCTGGCGGTTCTGCGGCAGCTCCCCGGCAAGGCGACGGCTCCGCTTCGCTGGCTGACGATCGCCTACATCGACGTCTTTCGGGGCGTGCCGCTGCTCTTGGTGCTGTTCCTGGTCTCGGGCTTCCTCTCGGCCGCCCAGGCCGAGGACGTGATCCCGGAGGCGATCGGGTTGCCGACCTGGCTCGGCGAGACCTCACCATTCTGGTACGGGGTGATCTCGCTCACGCTCACCTACGGCGCCTACATGGCCGAGGTCTACCGGGCCGGGATCGAGGCGGTCCCCGGCGGTCAGACCGAGGCGGCGCGTTCGCTCGGGATGAGCCACGGCCAGGCGATGCGCTACATCATCGTGCCGCAGGCGATCCGCAAGGTGATCCCGCCGTTGCTCAACGACTTCATCGCGCTGATGAAGGACACCTCGCTGGTCAGCGTGATCGGCGCGCTCGAGGTCGTCCAGGCCGGCTTCGACATCCAGACGGCCGAGTTCAACGGCTCCGGCCTCGTCCTCGGGGCGCTTTTCTTCCTCGCGGTGACGATCCCGCTGGCGCGGGTGGTCGACTGGCTGATCTCGCGCGAGCAGGCGAAGACCGAGCGCGGGGGCGGCCCGGGCCCGAGCGGGGACGGGGAGGCCGAACCCGCCGGACCGCCGGCGACCGGGATGGCGGGGGCGTAGGGTGGCGGCGATGGAGGCCGGAATGCCTAGCGAGAGCCCGACCGCGCCCGCCGCTGAGGGCGGACCGATGCTCAGCCTGCAGAACGTCTGCAAGCGCTTCGGCGAGCTCGAGGTGCTGCGCGGCGTCAGCGTCGACGTCAACCGTGGCGAGGTCGTCTGCGTGATCGGCCCCAGCGGCTCGGGCAAGTCGACGCTGCTGCGCTGCGTCAACCTGCTCGAGCCCCCAGAGGAGGGTCGGATCCTGCTCGAGGGCAAGGAGATCACCGGCAAGGACGCGGTCGAGGGCATCGACTTCGTCCGCCGCCGGGTCGGGATGGTGTTCCAGCAGTTCAACCTCTTCCCGCACAAGAGCGCGCTCGAGAACGTCTGCATCGCGCAGGAGAAGGTGCTCGACCGCAGCTCGAGCGAGGCGCGGGCGAAGGCCGAGGCGCTGCTCTCCCGGGTCGGGATGCCCGACAAGATCGGCGAGTATCCGGACCGGCTCTCGGGCGGCCAGCAGCAGCGGGTGGCGATCGCCCGGGCGCTGGCGATGGACCCCCACGTGATGCTGTTCGACGAGGTCACCTCGGCGCTCGACCCGGAGCTGGTCAAGGAGGTGCTCGACGTGATGCGCGAGCTCGCCGAGGAGGGGATGACGATGATCGTCGTGACCCACGAGATGGGCTTCGCCCGCGAGGTCGCGAGCCGGGTCGTGTTCATGGACGGCGGCGTCGTGGTCGAGGAGGGCCCGCCCGCCGAGGTGCTCGGAAACCCGCAGCAGGAGCGCACGAAGCGGTTCCTCGGGCTGGTGCTGGAGCATTAGACGGGTGATTCCACGACATCGAACGCGCGAATGACGCACGGATACCGTCGCGTGGAATCAACGATCTAGGCGCGGGCGGCCTTGGCGCCCGGGCAGACCGAGGACGAGCTCGGCTACACGCCACAGCACTGGGAGGCCCGGCACGAGGTCGCCCGCGACGTCTTCGTCCCTTGGCTCGACGCGAACGTCCCGCTCGCCGGCAAGACTGTGCTCGAGTACGGGTCCGGCAACGGCGCCGTGAGCTGCGCCGTCGCCGCCCGCGCCGGGCGC
This sequence comes from uncultured Solirubrobacterales bacterium, assembly GCA_963729075.1. Lineage (GTDB taxonomy): Bacteria > Actinomycetota > Thermoleophilia > Solirubrobacterales > 70-9 > WHSW01. The sequence goes on from CAVSMU010000011.1 coordinate 76,367, forward strand.
CTGATCGGGCTCGACATCGACGAGGGCGCCGTCGGCGAGGCCGGCCGGCGGGCCGCCGAGCGGGGCCTCGACAACCTCGAGCTCGAGGTCGTCACGGCGGAGGCGATCTTCGACCGCGTCGGCGCCCACGCCGGCGAGGTCGACCTGCTGCTCTTCTACGCGGTGCTCGAGCACCTGACGCTCGACGAGCGGCTCGAGGCGCTGCGGCTGGCACGCGAGGTCGTGCGCCCGGACGGCCTGATCGCGGTGATCGAGCTCCCGAACCGGCTCGTCGACACCGACTACCACACCAGCCTGCTGCCGTTCTTCGACCAGCTGCCGGAGGAGCTCGCGCTCGCCTACGTCGACCGGTCGCCCCGCGCCGACTTCAGGCAGCAGATGCTCGACGCGCGCGCGGCCGACGCCGACGGTGGCCGCCTCGCGCTCGCCCGCTGGGGCACGGGCGCCAGCTTCCACGAGTTCGAGCTCGTCTTCGGCGACCTCTCCAGGCACGTGGTCGGGGGCGGATATGACCCGATGCTACTCGGCGACCGCAAGGTGCACGCCGACGAGACCGCGCTCGCCCGATACCTCGAGGGCGTGCGCCCCGACCTCCCCCCTCCCTTCTCCCGCTACTGGATCGACATCCTGCTCAGCCCGACGCCGATCGAGCCCGAGGCGAACCGGCTGATCCGTCCCTGGCCGATGGAGACACGGCTGAGCAGCCGTGCGCGATCCACCCGCTGGGAGACGATCGCGCTGCCGAAGCGCAGGTGGCTGCGCGTCGAGGCGCCGGCGCCGACCCGGAGGGTGGTCTGCGTGCTGACGATCGAGTCCGAGCGGGCGCGGCTGACGCTGCGGGCCGGCGGCCTGCGGGTGACCAAAGAGCATCGCCGGCGAGCCCGCCCACCCGATCGTGGCCGAGCTCGAGCTCGAGCGAGACGCCGATTCGTTCACGCTCGCGGTCAGCGAGGCATCGAGCTTCCAGTTCGTCGGGTTCGAGCTGCCGGCGGGATCGGGCACAGCGATACCGTCAGCGAAATGAGCGACGCCCCTGACCCCGCCGAGCCGGTCGCCTCGGTGTGCGCGCGCCGCCGGGCCGGCTGGAGCGACGAGATCGCGTTCTGGGACCACTGGCTTGCGACGCGCGGCTTCAACTGGCCCGAGGACTACCGGCGCAAGACCGACCCGAAGGCCCGGATCCAGATCCCGCACCGCTTCCTGCCGCGCGAAGCGACCCGCCTGCGGCGATTCCTCGCGCGCCGGCGCCCGCGGATCTCGATCCTGGATGTCGGCAGCGGTCCGTTGTCGCTCGTCGGCACCCGCCTGCCGGGCGTCGAGGTCGAGCTCGTTCCCGTCGACCCGCTCGCCGGCGAGTACAACGCCCTGCTGGACCGTCACGGGGTGAGCCCGCCCGTGCGCACGCGGCCCTGCGCGGCCGAGAGCGTGGCGGACGTGCTCGGCGAGGCGCGGTTCGACCTCGTCTACTGCCAGAACGCGCTCGATCACACGGAGGAGCCGCTCGCCGGGCTGGAGCAGATGGTCCGTGCGGTCAAGCCGGGCCGATGGGTACTGCTCAAGCACGTGATCGACGAGGGCGAGCACGAGGGCTACGTCGGCTTGCACGACTGGAACTTCAGGATCGAGGACGGCAGGTTCGTGATCTGGAACCGCGAGACGCGCATCTACCCCGACGAGCGCCTCCCTCTGGCCGCCGGCGTCGAGGCCGAGCTGGTGGACGAGGAGGGCTACACCTGGGTCCGGGTCGGGATCCGCCGCCGGGCGGACTGAGCTAGATCCCCGCCGGGAGCAGGACCCGCGAGACGCCGCCGGCGACGGGCTCGACGTCCAGCCGCAGCGGCCCCTGCGGCGTCACCACAGCAAGCGCGGCGGGCAGCCGATCCGGGGCCCGCACCAGGACCGGGAAGGGTCGCCGCAGCGCCGGGCCGCGTTCCCGGACGACCTCGAGCCGCCAACCGTCCGGGGCGGGATCGAGCGCGAGCCGCAGTCCCAGCGCCGAGGTCAGCTCCCGCAGATCGATGAACCGATCGGCGCCCGCCGAGCGCCAGCGCGCCAGGAGCCGGTGCAGCCAGTCGACGCCCGCCTGCGCGAGGTCGCGGTCGTGAAAGCAGGCCACCGCCGGGATCAGCGCACCCAGGGACCGAGAGCCGTGCGAGTCCGGCTCAGCGTTGCGGACCCCGGGGAGCCAGGCGAGGTCGCCGCCACGACGCACGGCCAGCCCGTCGGCCGCGACCGCCTCGAGCCCCAGGGCAAAGGCTCGCTCGAGCGACTCCGGGCCGCATGCGTTCCCCGGACACACGAGCACCGAAGGCGGCTCGCCGAAGTGGCGCTCGAAGAGCTCGAGGCCGCGGGCGATCGGATGCGCGCCCGCGGCCTTGCGCCTGAGGGTGCCCGCGACCTCTGGGCCCAGCTCCCGGTACCAGCCGAGCTTCTGGTGCCGGGTCGGGGCTCGCGCCCAGCGCTCGAGCTCGGGATGGACGTGCGTGTATCCGTGCATCTCGACCGTGCAGAGCCCGCGGGAGCACAGGTCGGCGACGGCACGGAACTCCGCCTGGCAGTCGGCCGACGGAGCTCGGCGGCCGCGATAGTCGACCAGCGGCGAGGGATGCACGTCTCCGGGCCGGCGCTCGACGCGGCGGCCGCCGACCCGAAGCTCGCCCCGTTCGGCGTCGCCGTCGTCGACCCAACCGGGCGTATAGCCGATCGTCAGCACCGCATCGCTCCGGGCGAGCAGGCGCCCGATCTCCTCCCAATCCTCGGGATCGAGCTTCTCATAGCTCCATGGATCGAGCTGGACGCTGGCGGAGGCTCCGGGGTCGTCCATGCGCAGCACGACGGTCCCTTCCAGGTCGAGCCAAGCGGCCGCCCGCCTGCTCGCCAGCAGCGCCAGCCGCAAGATGGCGCCCAGCTCCGGCGCCGCGGGGACGTCGGCGGGATCGAGGCCGCAGACGAGCGCGGGCAGCCCCCGCAGCCGCCGGCGGGCGACGATCGGAGCCCCGTCGAGGGTCGCCCACACGGCATCGCCCGTCACCTGGCGCGCCGCCACCACGACCGGCAGCTCCCAGGCGCGCGACTCGCCCGGACCGACCCACTCCAGCGTCCGGCCGCGGACCGAGCGGCCGCGGCCCGTAGTGGCGAGCACGGTCCCGAGCGCATTCGCGGCCTCCGTGCGGTTGCCGCCCGCTGCCGAGTCGCCCCACCCGAGCAGGCGACTCTGACCCCACCAGCAGTCCGCGAGCGCTCGCCGGTCGCCGCGGCCGTCCGCCGCGATCAGGAGGCCGCTTCCGATCATTCGGCGGGACGCCGAGCCACCAGGATCAGCCCCATCGGCAGGATGAACGGGCCGCGGTGCCAGAAGCGCTCGGCGCGCGACAAAAGCGCGGCGATCGCGTTGAGCACGAACGAGGCCGCCGGCAGGAGTGCGCCCGCCATCCTGCGCATCAGCGGCGGCCCGAACTCGCTCAGCCCACGGAGGATCCGGCCCGAGAGCGTCGCCCAGGCCACCGTGTAGCCGCCGATCTCCCCCACCCAAACGTCGTCCCAGCCCTCGAACAGCTCGGCCAGCCCCGGCCCGGTGTAGCGGCGCTCGACGATTCGCCGGTCGTACTCCCAGACCAGGGGCAGGGTCAGCACCAGAGTGCCGCCCGGGCGCAGCACCCGGCGCAGCTCACCCGCCCCGTACTCCGGCTCGGTCAGGTAGTGGAAGCCCTCGGTGAACAGGATCAGGTCGAAGGCCTCGTCGGCGAACGGCAGGAACTGGTCGGAGACCACGTCCTGCGGGCCGTAGTGCTCGTCGATGTCCATCGACACGTAGGTCTCGTGCGGAGGCAGCAGGTCGCGGTATGGCTGGGTCGCCGCGAACAGGTCCAGCACGTCGCTCACCGGGGCCTCGATCCCGTCGAGCACCCGTTGCAGCTCCCGCGCGAGAACCCGCAGCACCGCGTAATCCGGCTGGGTTCGATCCGGATGGCGGCGGGTGCGACGGATCCGCGCGAGATCGCGCGTCGGCAACGGCGGGCGGGCGGGCGTGGACAAGGGCTGGATTATCGCGATTGCCAGCAGGAGCCCACGAAGCGGTTCCTGGGATTGGTGCTCGACCACTAGGCGCGCCGGGCGCGCCGAGCGGAGCCGGGCAAGACGGAAGCGAAGGCTCGAGCGCGAGGGCCTCGACCGGGCTTAGGGTCCGCGCGCACCGGCCTCCACGGATCCGAACCCGATCAGCCTTCACCTGGACTCCCACGAACCGATCAGGGCCCCGCACCGGCGGCTCACGACCGGACAGGCACCGGCGGAGTCGTACTCGGCGCCCGCAAGAGGGAACCCGTGAGATGAGCCCGAGCTGTCTTCACATCTCGGAGCTATGAGCTTCTAGGCGGCGTCGCGATCGCCCACCTGCGGTCGCCGGCGCAGGCCGAGGACCGAGATGAAGAACGCGCCGAAGCTCGTCTGCATGCCCAGGACGAGGAACATCAAGCCGATCAGGGCGAGCCGCTCCTCGCGCAGCTCTCCGAGGCCGCGCCCGAGCCAGAGGCCGACGACGATCCCGGCGATCACGATCCCGATCAGCAGCAGCACACCACCGGCCGCGAGCCCGTGCTCGAGGCGCAGTCTCCGCCGCGCCCCCTCGATCAGCGGGTCGTTCTCGCCAAGGTAGTAGTAGGCGAACACGCGCGAGAAAATGCCGATCTGGAGCAGCTGAGCCCCGACAATCACCGCCGCGACCGATGCGATCAGGGCATGGAGCTGCCACTCGCGTCCGAAGAGCTCAATCCCGCTGGCCGCGATCAGCGTGCCGAGTGCGCCGAGGATCGCGAGCACCGTGCCCGGGAGGAAGAAGAGCCAGGTCGGGCTGTGGACCAAGAGGAAACGCAGATGGCGCCAGCCGTCCGAGAACGAGGAAAGCTTCGACTCGCCGCTGCGCTGGTGGTAGTCGATCTCAATCTCGCGGATGTCGAGTCCCAGCTTCGCCCCGCGGATCACATGCTCGGAGGCGAACTCCATCCCGGTCGCGCGCAGGTCGAGCGCCGGGAGCAACGCGCGACGGAACGCACGCATGCCGCAGTGAGCGTCGCTGACGCCCGTTCGGAAGAAAAGGTTGAGCATCCCGGTGAGGAGGGGATTGCCGATGTGCCGGTGCAACCAAGGCATCGCACCCGGCCGGATGCGGGCCATCCGGTTACCGATCACCAGATCGGCTCCTCCGCGAAGCGGCCCGACGAAGCGATCGATCTGGGTGAAGTCGTAGGTGTCATCGCCGTCGCCCATGAGGATGTACTCACCGCGGGCCCTGGCGAAGCCCGCCTGGCAGGCCGAGCCGTAGCCCCGCCGCGGCTCGTGGACGACGCGGGCGCCCGCCTCCTCCGCGATCGCGGCGGAGCCGTCCGTGGAGCCGTTGTCGACCACGACGACCTCGCCCGCGATCCCCTCTCGGTCCATCGTCCGCAGCGCTTTCTCGACGACGACTGCGATGCCCTCGGCCTCGTTCAGGCATGGGATCACGACCGAGAGCTCCAGCGCGGGGCTCGCTCCGGCGGGGGAGAGCTTCTCGCTTGTTCGGGTCGTGGTCAGATCCATCGCCAAGTACAACATGCGGAGGCCCCGCCTCGGTGCGCAGGCTAGCGGCAGCGCCGATCGATCGCCGTCGTTACGGCAGAGCCATCCGGACATGGGGCCCCCGCAGGCGGCGCACCGGGCGGGCGCTGGCACGGATCCCTCGGTCGTGCTCAAGGTAACCGCTGCCGGCCGGCTTTCGCGATTGGCCCCCAGTAGGAGGGCGTCGCGCTCAGCTTGCGCTTCAGCGCCAGTGGGAGTCGGCGGTGCTGGCTCCCGAGAACCAACCCCGCCAGCTTCGCGGCCTCGTAGAACAGCGCATAGGGGATCCAGCGCGCGTGACGGGTGCGGACAAGCCAGCGGACCTCCGCGAAGACGTAGCGGGCGGCCGTGCGGCGGAGCACCCGCGCGGCGGCCCGGTCGCCAGCGAGGTACGCGCGCTCCGACGAGACGCCGGAGTCGAAGAACCGCCTGAACGCGTCGCGCACCGTGTAGGGATGCGAGTGGCGGACCACGGCTCGCGGCTCGTAGACGACGCTCCACCCTGCCTCGAGCGTCCGCCGCGACCAGTCCTGGTCCTCGCTCATGATCATGTCGGCCGCAAACGGCTCGGCCTGCCAGGCGCGGCGCCGGATCGCCGAGTTGGCGTTCGAGAACATCGTCACTTCCATCGAGGGCTCCTCTCCGACGCGCAGCTCCTGGCGCCGCGGCTCGCCGCCGTAGACGAAGTCGAGGAAGAACCGCTCGGGCGGCGCGGCGTCCGAACGCGCGAGTTGGCGACCGTAGACCCCGGCGACGCGCTCGTCGTCCAGTGGGGCGATCAAGGTCGCGAGCCAGTCCGGCCCGGCGGGCTCGGCGTCCTGGCTCAAGAAGGCGAGCACGTCCCCGCTCGCGGCCTCGGCTCCGAGATTGCGAGTGGTCCCGTGGTTGAAGTCCTCCGGCGCGACCTCGATCACCTGCGCGCCGGCCGCGGCCGCCACCGCGACGCTGGCGTCGGCGCTCCCGGAGTCGATCACCACGACCTCGACCTCCCGATCGAGCTCCTGCGAACCGATCGCGGCCAGGCAACGCACCAGCTCGGTGCCGCCGTCCTTGACCGGGATGATGATCGAGACCTTGGTGATGCTCATGGTCAGAAGTCGTACCACCGGCGCAGCTTGCCGCCCGCCCCCCGGGGCTGGACCGCAGCCGGCTCCGGGGTCTGCGGCGCGCGGGCGCCCCGTACTCGCGGCCTACTGCGGCGGAGCCCGGACTCGTCGCGGCCGGGCTTCTCGGCGCCTGGTCTCGGTCGCCCAAACCACCTCGCCGGCGACCTGCCCGGCCGCCGCCTCGACCGGCAGCTCCCCGCTCTGCCCCGCGCCCGGACCGACCCACTCCAATGTCCGGCCGAAGGTCCGCCGACCGTGACTCGGGTGGGCGAGAAGGGTCGCCGGGGCGTTCGCGGCCTCGGCGCGCCCGCGAGCCGCGTGCAGGTCCCCCAGCCGAGCAGCCGGTGCTGGTCCGACGAGCAATCCTCGAGCGCCTGGGCATCGGACCCGGGGCCGGCCGCGATCGGCGGCGCGGAGCTCATCGTTCGCCGGGACGCCAACCGACCAGGATCAGGCCCATCGGGAGGACGAACGGGCCGCTATGCCAGAGGCGCTCGACCCGCGTGAGCGGCGCGGCGATCGCGTTGAGCACCAACGATGCCGCCGGCAGGAGGCGACCCGCAACCCTGCGGGCGAGCGGCGAGCCGAACTCGCTCAGCCCGCGCAGGATCCGGCCGCTCAGCGTGCCCCCGCGGCGCAGCACGCGGCGCAACTCCACCACCCCCCGCCGCGCCTCGGTCACGTGTGAAACGCCTTCGTGAACAGGATCAGGTCGAAGGCCTCGTCGGCGAACGGCAGGAACTCGTCGGAGACGACATCCTGGGGGCCGTAGTACTCGTCGATGTCCATCGACACATAGGTCTCGTGAGCCGGCAGCAGGTTGCGGTATGGCTGGATGGCTGCGAATAGGTCGAGCACGTCCGTCACCGGGCGCTCGATCCCGTCGGGGCTCGCGAGAGCTCCTCCGCGAGCACGCAGCACGGCGTAATCGGGCTGCGTTCGATCCGGATGACGGCGGGTGCGCCGGATACGGGCGAGATCACGCACCGGCAACGGCGGGCGAGTAGTGGTCGATATGGGCGTGGATTATCACGGTCGCGGCCGTGCCGCGCGACGACCCGCGCACCGCCGCCTGCGCGCCGGTTACCCTGCGGCCATGCCGCGACCGGAACGGGGCTTCCGGCGGCTGTTCGTTGCGGTGCGTCACCCCGTCGTCCTGCTGCTGCTGGGCGCCGTCGCAATCCGGGTGATCGCGCTGATCGGCTACCAGCCGCTGTTCGGGGACTACTTCGACAGCTATGAATACGTCCGGTCGGCAGCCGACCTCGGTGCGACGTTCGGCGCCGAGCTCCCGATCCGGCCCGCGGGCTATCCCGTGATGCTGGCCGCGCTCGCAGCGATCTGGTCGAGCCTCACCTTCGTCGCCGTGGTCCAGCACGCGCTCGGGCTGCTCGCGACCGTCCTCCTGTATCTGACCGTACGCAGGCTCGGCGCACCCCTCTGGCTCGCCCTCGGAGCCGCCGCGGTGATCGCGCTGGTCCCGGACGTCGTGTTCTTTGAGCACGCGTTGCTGTCCGAATCGGTGTTCCTGGTCTTGGTCACGGCGGCGACGTACGCCGCGGTGCGCGGCATCGACGAATCGGATCGCAACCCGAGACTGGGCGCTTGGCTCGCCTGGCTCGCCGCAGCCGGAGCGTTACTCGCATTCGCGGCGCTGTTCCGCGCCGTCGGTCAGGTGCTGGTCCCGCTGATCCCGATCGTGGCCGTGATCGCTGTACGCGGGCCCATCGGCCGCCGACTCGCGGCCGCGCTCGCCGCAGCCGTGCCGGCGGCCGCGCTCCTGCTCGCATACTCGGCTGCGCTCAGCGCAGCGGGCGGATACTTCGGTCTCGCCGACGGACAGGGCTGGGCGCTCTACGCCCGCATGGCCCCGATCGCGGACTGCAGCCGTTTCGATCCCCCGCCGGGCACCGAGGGATTGTGCGAGCGCAGGCCGCCGGACTCACGTCCGGGACCCGACGACTACGCGTGGAATCCCCGTCATGCCAGGACGCTGTTCATCGGGCCACCGACGGCGATGACACCTCGGCGCGTTCGCCCGCGAAGTCCTCGAGCACCAGCCCCTCGACTACGCCAGCTTCGTCCTCACCGACCTGTGGCGGTACGTCGACTTCGACGCCGGACTCGACCGCCGCGAGAACGGCGCCCCGATCTCCGACTATCGGTTCGCAGGTGACAGCACCGAATTGGCCACCGACGACCCCGTGGCAGATTTCTACGGTCCATATCGATACGAGATCAGTGGCGTGGCGCAGGCGCTCGGCGACGTGCAGCAGATAGTCCGCGTGCACGGTGTGCTGATCCTGCTGGCCGGCACGCTGGCGCTGGTCGGCCTGGTCCTCGGCCCGCGCGAGATCCGAATCGGGGTCGCGCTGCTGGGAGGCTCCGCCTCCCTGCTCATGCTGGCGCCGGTGGCGGCGGGGGCGTTCAACGGGCGCTACGCGGTCCCGGCGGAGCCGGCGCTGGTCGCATCCGGACTGCTCGGCGCCTGGGCGCTCGCGCAGACGGCTGTCGCGCCCAGCCACCTCGGCGAAGGCGGCGGCGTGAAGGGCCGCCGCCCGATCCCAGCGTAGACCGTTGAAGCCAGCTGTGCCGCCCCGGCGAGCCTCGCCCGCTCCTCGGGATCGAGGATGACCCGCCGCAGCGCCTGGGCGAGATCGGCGGGGTCACCGCAGCGAAACACCAGGCCGGTGACCCCGTCCTCGATCAACTCGCGGTTCGGCGCGATGTCCGAGACGACGTTGCAGCGCCCGGCCGCCATCGCCTCGAGCACCGCCAGCGCGAGCCCTTCGCTGTACGACGAGCGCACCACGATCTCGGCCCTGCGCAGCCAATCCTCCACCGCCGCAACCTGCCCCGTGAAGGTCACGCGATCCAATCCCAGCTCACGCGCACGCGCCTCGAGCCCGGCACGCATCGGCCCGTCGCCGACGAACACCACCTCGAACCGCAGGCCTTCCGCGGCGAGGCGCCCGGCCGCCTCGACCAGCAGGTCGGGCCCTTGTTCTCGGTCAGGCGCCCGATCGCCATCACGGTGGGGCGATCACCCGGGACGATGGGGGGCATGCCGAAACGCGCGTGATCGACGCCGTTCGGGGCGATGGTGATCCGCTCCGGCCGCGCGCCGAGGTCGATCACGTGGTCGCGGACCGCCTCGGAGACGGCCAGCACCGTGTTGCCCGCGCAGGATGTAGCGACCCGCCGTCCGCTCCCAGAGGTTCCCGGGCAGCCGCGCGCGGAGCGGCAGGTGAGCGAGTTTCCCAGTTGGGCGGTGACCACGAGCGGCACGGCGCTGCGTTGCGACAGCCTCGCCGCCGCCAAACACCCGGTGTAGTGGATCGTGGTCGCGTGCAGGACGTCGGGACGGTGGAGTCGAAGCGCGCGCCGCCCGGCCGCAAACGCACCGGGCGCCGGGGCGGCGTACCGCCCAGCACCCGGGTCAGGTCGAGCCCGCGCACCGCCTCGACCTCGACCCCCAGGTAAGCGTGAGGCCGGCCGTGGCTGGCCGAGATCACGTGCACCCGGCCGCCGGCGGCACCAAGCCGGCGGTAGACCTCCCCGGTGGCGCGCTCAGCGCCTCCGGAAGCCTGCGGTGTATACCAATCGCAGAAGCCGAGCACCCGCAGGCCCTCGGCGACTGCCAGCTCGCCCGGCTCGCCCGTGTCGACTGCGATCCGCTCCATCGGCGCGACGAGGATAGTCCGGCCGCGCCCGGCGGTGACGGCAGGGCCCGGGCTAGACTGGTTCGATGGCCGGTTTGGATCCGGCGGGGGCCGATGCACTCGTCGAGCGCGCGCGAATCGCGGTGCTCGTGCCGTGCCTGAACGAGCAGGGCTCCGTCGCCAAGGTCGTGTGCGACTTCAAGGCGGCGCTCCCCGGCGCGACCGTGTACGTCTACGACAACGACTCCGAGGACGCGACGTCAACGATCGCGCGCGAGGCGGGCGCGGTCGTCCGCCGCGAGCCGCGCCGCGGCAAGGGAAACGTGGTCCGGCGGATGTTCGCGGACATCGAGGCGGACGTCTACGTGATGGTCGACGGCGACGACACGTACGACGCGCCGGCGGCGCGCGAGATGATCTCCAGCCTGATCGAGAACAACCTCGACATGGTGGTCGGCGGCCGCTCGAGCCACGTCGAGGCCGCATCCGCCGCGGCCATCGGCTCGGCAACCGCCTGTTCGCGTCGCTGCACGGGGTCCTCTTCGGCAGTGAGTTCGAGGACGTGTTCTCCGGCTACCGCGCGATGTCGCGCCGGTTCGTGAAGTCGTTCCCCACCACCTCGAGCGGGTTCGAGATCGAGGCCGAGCTCACGGCGCACGCCCTCGATGTGAAGGCCCCAAGCGCCGAGCTGCGAACCGAGTACCGGGCCCGCGGCGACGACTCGGACAGCAAGCTGCGGACGTATCGCGACGGCGTCCGGATCCTCGTCCGGTCGATCCTCTTCTACAAGGAGCTGCATCCCGGCCGCTTCTCTCGATCCTCTTCGTGATCTTCGCGCTCGCCGGGGTCCTCGCCGCGATCCCTGTGCTCTCGCAGTACGCCGAGACCGGGCAGGTCCTGCGGGTGCCGCTGGCGGTGCTCTCGGCGTCGCTGGAGGTGGTCGCGTTCGTGTGCATGGTCGCCGGCGTGATCCTCGACTCGATCGCGCGCCGCCACCGCGAGCTCAAGCGACTGCATTATCTCCAGCACCACGCGCTCGTGGAGCTCGTCACCCCGGCCACACGCGTAGCCGCGGCCACCGGCGACGCCGAGCCCTCTCAGGCGGAGCCAGCGCGCGGCAGCGGCCGCCTCGACACCGCAGCGCCTGCCGGTCGGCCGAGGCGGCCGCCCGAGCGGTCACCGCAGGTCCCGGTTCGCGCAGGACCGCACAGGTCACGGCCGTGGAGCGGACCAGGTAGGGGAGCGCGCCCGTCCCGCTCGCCGCCGGCAGTGAATCCCCCGCCGGGCGGCGCGCCGACTCGTTCGCGCCGCGGTCGCGGCGCAGGCGCGCCAGGGCGACGCGGAAGCCGTTCGTCAGCGAGCGCCGCAGCGAGCCGCTGGAGCGCAGGTAGGAGAGCAGTGTGCCGCACTCGACCTCCTCCCCGCGCTCCAGCTGGAGGCGGGGGAACTCGGACGCGAGCTCGGCGACCGAGGGCCGGTACATCGTGTCGATCGGATCGGGATGAAACGGAAACCGCCGCGGGACGCTGACGATCAGATAGCCGCCGGGAGTCACGAGCGACTCGAGCAACGAGGTCACCGGCGATCGGTCCGCGAGGTGCTCGAGGACGTTGCAGCACAGCACGGATCGCGCCCCGAGGCCCCGCAGGCGCTCGGCCACGGCGGGATCGCCGAGATCGCCGGCGACGTCGACCCCGGGGCCCTCGGCGTACTCGTGGTGGATCACGCGCACGCCCCGCCGCTCGAGTGGCTCCAGGACGAGGTCGGCGATCCACGGCTGCAGCACCTCGCGCGCATCGGTCGTGCCACTGCCGACGCTGAGCAGCGGGTCGAGTGATTCGTCGGGCAGCCACGCGAGCTCCTGCTTGAGCCAGGCTGCCTCCTTGGTCAGCATGCCGGGCAGCCCGCGCATGACGCCGATCCGCCCGGTGTAGTCGATCCGGCTGAGCAGGATCGGCAGCCCGTCGCCTCGAGGTACTCGTCGACCGCCCGCCGCGCACCCTGCCAGTGCCCGTAGTCGTCGATGATCAGCACTCCGCCGCGCAGACAGGCGCGGGAACAGGTGCACGAGCTCGTGCCGGGTCGACTCGTACCAGTCCGTGTCGAGCCGCAGCAGGGCGATCCGGTCCGGCGCGGTCCCCGGGATCGTCTCCTCGACCGGGCCGACGACGAAGTGCATCCGCTCGCGCGGATAGCCGGTCGAGGTGAGGTTCGCGGTCACGTCCTCGAGCGACGCGTAGCACCAGGCGCTGCCGTGCCGATCGCTGCCGAGACTGCTCATGATCTCGCTCGCCGCCCGCCCGCCGGCGTCGCGGTCGGCCTCGGTCGGCTGTGTCATCCCGGTATAGGTGTCGTACAGGGAGAGTTCGCGGTCGGTGTCGCCGCCCGCGAGCAGCGTGTATGCCGCGGCCATCGTCGACCCGCCCCGCCAGACGCCGCATCCGACGATCGCGCCCGGGACCTCGTTCGAGACAACGTAGCGCGTGGCCTGGCAGATGGCGGCGATCCGCTCGGGCGAGGTCATCGTGAAGCGCTCGACGGCGCGGATCACTCCCGCTCGTGCGGATCGAGACCGCTCCCTTGGGTGATCCGGGCGGGGTCGAAGCCGGCCCGGCGCAGGCCTCGACCGACGGCGCGTTTGGGGTCCTGCCCAAGGCGCGCGACGCGTGCGGATCTCTGCTGCGGTGCCATAGTCGCGTCAAGCTACCGGTAAGTCGCTGCGCGGCCGCGCGCCGCCGACGACCAGGGCAAGGCCGCCGGGCAGCGAAGCGAGCGCGAGCGCCGCCGCCGAGAGCAGCGACAGCAGAGTCGCGTCGCCCGCAGAGACGCCGACCTCGCCGAGCAGGGCGACAAACGTGCCCTCGCGGACCCCGAACCCAGCGATCGAGATCGGCAGCAGCGTCGCGATCAGGACCAGGGGGATGACAACCGCCAGCATCCCGGGCCGAGGCCGAGCCCGAGCGCCTCGCTGAGCGACCAGGCCGCGGCGACCATGAGCGCCTGGAAGACGAGGCCGAGCGCCACCACACGGGCCTGGAGGCGCCGATCGTGGTCGTACGCGCGAAGCGCGGCGGCGGCCTCGCCCGCCCATGGGCGGACGATCGGGGCAGGTAACGGCCCAGGCCCTGCCGGCGCAAAAGGAAGGCGCCAAAGACGAGCGCCCCTAGGCCCGCCCCGGTGGCGAGCGCAAGCAGGACCAGGAACGACCCGGGGACCTCGCCCGGCTCGATCAGCGCGGCGGGCCAGGCGAGCAGCAGCCCGCACAACAGGGCGCTGAAGCGGTCGGCGGCGACCGACGCCAGCGCGCGGGCCAGCAGCGGGCCCGGCGGGGCGATGACCATCGCCCGTACGAGGTCGCCGCCGAAGCCGGTCGGGAGCAGGTTGTTCGAGAACGCCCCGATGCCGTACGCGCGCAGCGTGGCCCCGAGCGGCGTCACGGGCCCGCCCGAGGCGAGGAAGGCGTGCCAGCGAACGGCGCCGATCACCAGCGCGGCGAACGCGAGCGCGACGGCCGCCGCGAACCACCCCCAGGACGCATCGGCGAGCGTGTGACCCACGGCACCCCAGTCGATCTGCGTCGCGACCAGCGCCAGCAGCGCGGCGCTGATCAGAATCCGAGCCGGGAGCGTGGTCAGCAGCCGGGCGGCTCGCCGGAGCGTCTCGCCGGCGCTCACGACGGCCTCGGTTCGCCGCGGCTGGCGCGGATCCGCTCGAACAGAGCCCAGGCGCCGATCGCCGCGGCCGCGACCAGCGGGCCCTGCGCCGGGACCGCGTAGCGGGAGCTCCAGATCACCGTCGCCGGCGGGATCACCATGATCGCCAGCGCGGTCGCGAGCAGCAGCAGGAGTCCCCAGCGCAGCCGGCCGCGGGCGACGACCACGCCCGCGAGGGCGAGCAGCAGGCTGAGCAGGAGCAGCTTCGGATGGACCCGGAGGACGTCCTGGATCGCGGCAAGGGTGTCGACACCGCGATTGATCTCGTATTCGTCGTCGGCGTAGTAGGCGTTGAACGTGGCCGCCAACGCCAGCTCGTCGTCCCCGGCGCGCCGGTCGACATCGAGCAGCTCGGGGCCGACGCCGGAGAAGTCCTGCGGCATGAAGGTCGGCTGGAAGTAGCGGATGACGTCGCGGCCGACGTCCTCGAGGTACGAGAGCGGCTGCGCGAACAGGGCCCGGCGCGCGAACGCGCCAAGCTCCTCGTTGCCGGCCGGCGGGCCGCCGAACAGCCGTCGAGCGGGCGAATCGGGCTCGCTGGCCGTAGAAGTCCGGTCCCGGCCCGCTGGTCGGGGGGCGTCTCCTCGCACAGCGCGCCGGGTGCCCTCGGGAGGGTCGAAGCGAGAGCAGTCGGCAAACGGCGCCACCCGGGAGTACAGCGCCCAGCCGCTCGACTCGGAGAGGCCGAAGTACCCGGTGTGCGACTCGTGGATCGCGAAGTAGGTGAGCAGCACGGCGCCGGCGGCGGCCGCGCAGGCGACGGCGTTCGCGAGGCGCGCGCGCCAGGAGCCGGGAAGCGCGAGCGCGAACCAGAGCACGAACAGCGCGATCACCGGGACGCCGACCGCCCGCACCCAGGCGGAGAGCGCGATCGCGACCGCGGCGGCGGCGATCCAGGCGTGGCGGCTGTCGAGCCGCCCGACGATCGGCCGCGGATCCTCCAGCGCCCTTACGGCGGCGTACAGCCCGACAACCAACAGCAGCGTGAACAGCGGCTCGTTCATGAGCGCGTGCTCGAGGACGATCTGGTCGAGCGGCAGCAGGATCGCGGCGGCGGCGACCACGGCCGCCCAGACCGGTGCCCCGAGTCGGCGCACGGTCCGCGTACAGGACCAGCCCGCTGACGATCCCGATCAGGTGCTGGATCGCGATCGTGAACTCGATCTGAGCAGAGACCGCGTGCACGGCGCGCAGGAAGATCGGGTAGCCGACCGTCCTGGTCGCGTCGCCGAACAGCTCATTGCCCGCGGCGCTGACATACGCACCCGAGTCGGCGAGGTTGACGATCGCAGGGCTGTAGGCGAGCCAGAGCGCCAACCGCAGCCCGACCGCGAACAGCACCAGGATCGCGAGCGCACGGCGGGATCGAGCCCGCCAACGCGCGCGTCCGCGCCGCTAACCGCGCGGCGGCGGAGCCGCGGTTGGCGCGCTCACCCGTACTGTTCCTGTCGCAGGCGGGCGCGGATTCGTATCAGCACCAGGGTGAGGGCGTGCGGGAGGATGTTCAGGAGGACCGTCCACGCCGCTTCGGACCGCTCGTCCCCGTTCCGCGACCGGCGCGAGCTACGCCGGAGACCTCGGACTCGGTGTTCTCGGCGTCCGCGGTCGAGGCGGCGGCCGAGTCGGCGATCGCGCCGGTGTCCCGGGCGAGCCGCTGGTTCGCGCGCCAAAGCGCCTTGTTCTCACGCTCGAGGTCGAGCATGTACCGGTTGAACGAGGGCGCCACGGCGAGCTGCATGCGCGCCGACGCCGCGAGCGAGGACAGCGCCGGCTCGGCGTTGACGAGCGCGAGGAAGTGGTTGCGGTGCTCGGGGTCGGCGCGCTCGCGCAGCGTCACGCGGCCGTCGAGCTCGTCGCCCGCCCCCGCACGGATCAGGGAGCCCTCGGCGTGGAACTGATAGAGGAGCCGCGCGGCCGGGCAGTCGGTCGAACGCGGCCCTGGCGCTCTCGGCGTCGAACTCCGACACGTGATGCGGGTTGTCCTCGCCGAACGGCCTGCTGTTCGGCAGCGAGACGACCAGCGTCAGCCCGGCCTCGGCATGGCGGCGCAGCTGCTCGAGCGCGCGGCGGGGTCGTCCAGGTGCTCGAGGCCCTCGAGCAGCACGATCGCGTCGAAGTCGTCGGTGAGCGGGCGGGCGAGCCATTCGTTGGCGTCGCCGCGCTCGAACGCGAGCGCCCTCCCGGTCGAAGGTCTGCCCGAGCCCGCTCGATCGAGGCCTCGTCGGTTGTCGAGCCCGGTGACCGCGGCCGCCGAGCCGGCGAGGATCGCGTCCCGTAGCCGCTGCCGCAGCAGAGGTCGAGCACCCGCATGCCGGCGCAGAGCTCGGCCACGACCTCGTAGCGATGAACGTGGGTGACGGCGAGCAGCGTCTGCCCGCCGGCCTCCTCGAGGCTCAGGCGCTCGACGGCGTCCACGACACCTCGGCCTCCCTCGCATGCGCCCGCAGCTCTCCCATCAGGCGCTGGTACCCGGGGCGCGCGACCGCACGCAGCATCGAACCGCCGCGCACCCGGTAGCGGAGCAGCGTCTCGGGGATCACGTGGCCGTGCTGTCCGGCCGCGCGCAGCTCGCGGTACATGAGCCAATCCTCGTAGCTGGTCAGGTCGGGGCTGTAGCGCAGGCCGCGCTCGAACAGGCGGCGGCGAAAGAGCGCCATCGCCGAGCCGGCGAGGTTCTCGCGCTCCAGCCACGCGACCCGGTTTCCGAGCGGCCGGTAGCCCGCCCGCGCCGAGCGGGCAGCCCGCGTTCGTCCACGTACTCGCTCCACGCGGTCACGTAGGCGAGCTCGGGGCGCTCCTCGAGCACCTCGACGCAGCGCTCGACGAAGCGCGGCAGGATCACGTCGTCGGGGTCGAGCGGTAGCACGTACCGGCCGCGGCTCAGCTGGATGCCGAGGTTGCGCGCCTGACCGAGCCCCGAGTTCTGCTGCGTCACGACCGAGAGCGGATAGCGCTCGGCGAGCCAGGCGAGCACGCGGTCGTCCTCCTCGCGCATCGAGCCGTCGTCGACGACGATCGTCTCGATCGGCGAGTGGGTCTGCGCGGCGATCGACGCGATCGTCTCCTCGACGAAGCGATCCATCCGGTAGTACGGGACGACGACCGAGACCAGCGGCGAATCCGCACGGTGCCTCGGCACCGAGCCGTCGCCGGTCGCGCGCCTCGCGGCAGAGCTCGAGGTAGGCCTCGCGCACCGGCTCGGGATCGGTCAGCCGCTCGAAGCTTCGCCGCGGGCGCGCTCGCGCGGCCGACCATCGCGACCGGCTCGCTCGCGGGCGCCGATGATCTGCTCCATGCCGGTCGACCAGCGCGTCGGCGCTGGTGTCGGCCGCCAGCCAGCCGTTGCGGCCGCGGCTCGACCATTCCCAGGTGCCCGCCGACCGGGGTCGCGAGCACGGGCCGATTCTGCTCGAACGCCTCGAGCGACGGTGTTCGGCCAGCACTCCCACAGCGACGGCGAGACGCAGACGTGGGCGCCGGCGTACAGGCTCCGCAGGTGCTCGCGCGGGACCCGGTCGAGCATCCTGATCCGCGGGTCGGCGCCGATCATCAGCTCGAGCTGGTCGCGCATCGAGTGCCCGAGCGGCGCCGTCGGAGTGTCGCCGCCGACGAGGGTGAGCGACCAGTCGTCGCCCGGCAGCGCGGTCGCGGCGCGAATCAGGTTCTGGACCCCCTTGCGGCGCTCGAGCCGCCCGACGTAGAGAAAGCGCAGCTCGTCGTCCGCCGGCGGCGCGGCGTCGAGCTCGGGGCCGGGGACGACCGTGTGGGGGATCCGGGTGGCGGGCGCCACCCCGTCCTCGCCGTAGAACGCGTGGTAGGCGGCGAGCACGCCGCCGCCGGGCCACAGGAAGCGGTCGCGCGTGGCGAAGGGCGAAGCGCTCGAGCTCGTGCAGATGGCGGGACATCGCGGTCGTCGGGCAGATGGCCGTCGAGCACCGCGCACATCTCCGAGGTCGTGTACGCGCGCACGCAGACGAGGGTGTTGCGAAGCCGGCGGTCCAGGGTCTGGACCGACTGCGCCGCGACGCATGCCTCGCCGAGGTAGTCGGGAAACTCGACCAGGTCCGGCCCGCCGTCGGGGTACAGCCGCACGAGCGCGGCGTGGGCGCGAGCGCTCCACAGGTGCAGCACGCCGTACCAATCCGCGGCCTCCTCCGCCCGCGGCTCGGGGACGAACTCGAATCGGACCCCGTCGGGCAGCCGCGCGTCGCCCGCCGCGACGAGCTCGCGATAACGGGGCTCGTGCAGGGCCGAGGTCACGATCGTGACCTCGGCGACGTCGGCGAGCGCGGCCGCCGTGAACAGCACGTAGTTGCCGAGTCCCGCCGAGTCGAACGGGTAGACCTCGCGGGAGACGAAGACGATTCGCGGGTCGCCCATGAGCGGGTTGAGACTAGTGCTCCCCGCCGCAAGCAGCGTCGTGGTTGGGCGAGCGAGAATCAAGCATGGCGAGGACGCAGGGAGCCAGCGTAGCTGTTGCTACGCGGGCGACCGAGGACGACGCCAGGCGCCGATTCGCAGCCGCCCAAGCACGGCGGTGGTTGCAGCGATGAGCACTAGCATCGCCCCGATGTCATCGGTCGGGCTGGACGTCGCCGTGGTCTCGTACCGCTGCGAGGCGCTGCTGCGCGAGTGCCTGGGCTCGCTGCGGGCGCATCCGCCGGAGCGGCCGATGGCCGTGCACGTGGTCGACAACGCCTCCGGCGACGGCACGGCCGAGATGGTCGAGCGCGAGTTCCCCGAGGTGACCCTCACGCGCAACACGCGCAACGTCGGCTTCGGCGCCGCGAACAACCTCGCCATCCGCGCCGGGACGGCCCCGTACGTGCTGGTGCTCAACCCGGACACGAGGGTGACGGCGGGGGCGCTGGAGCGCCTCTGCGAGCTGCTCGACTCGCGCCCCGAGCTCGGCATGACCGGGCCGCGGCTGGAGCGCGACGACGGCAGCTTCGACCACGCCGCGAAGCGGTCGTTCCCGACCCCGTTGGGCGCGCTCGCCCACTTCACCGGCGTCGGGCGCGGCCCGGGCGCCGGCTCTCGGCTGGGGCAGTACCGGGCGCCCGAGCTGGACGAGGGGCAGGCCGGGCCCGTGGACGCGGTCAACGGCGCCTTCATGCTGATCCGCCGCAAGGCCCTCGAGGAGGTCGGGCTCTTCGACGAGGGCTACTGGATGTACATGGAGGACCTCGACCTGAACTACCGGCTCGCGCGCGCGGGCTGGGTGACCTGGTACGAGCCGTCGGCGACCGTGTTCCATGTCAAGGCGGGCACGAGCGGCGAGGTGCGCAGCCTGCGCCTCAACCGGGCCTTCCACTACGGGATGTACCGCTTCTACCGCAAGCACTACGCGCCCGAGCGCAACCCACTCGTAAACGCCGCCGTGTACGCCGGCATCGCGCTCAAGTTCGCCGGATCAGCGCTTGCGGCGCCCCTACGGCGGCGGCTAGGGAGGGGCGGCGGCAGGCTAGCCTCCGGCTCGAGATGAGCGCCAATCCGACCTCCCGCGAGACGAGCGCCTCGATGCTCACGGTCCCGGAGACGGTCCCGCCGGAGGTGGCGGTCGAGGTCCGCGGCCTTCAGAAGAGCTTCCGCATCCCGACCCAGCGCATCGACACGCTCAAGGAGCGCGCCACGCAGCTCTTCTCGCGCACCGAGGACCGCGAGCTGCGGGCGCTGCGCGGGATCGACTTCGACATCCACCGAGGCGAGTTCTTCGGCATCGTCGGTCGCAACGGGTCCGGCAAGAGCACCCTGCTGAAGCTGTTGGCGAGCATCTACCGCGCCGACGCGGGCACGGTCCGGATCGCCGGGCGCGTGGCCCCGTGCATCGAGCTCGGAGTCGGCTTCAACCCGGAGCTCTCCGCGCACGAGAACGTCGCGCTCAACGGGGTGATGATGGGGCTCACGCCGAGGGAGGCCACGGCCCGTTTCGACGACGTGATCGAGTTCGCCGAGCTCGGGGAGTTCACCGAGATGAAGCTCAAGAACTACTCCTCGGGGATGCTGGTCCGGCTCGGCTTCTCGCTGATGACCCATGTCGACGCGGACGTGCTGCTGATCGACGAGGTGCTCGCCGTCGGCGACGCGTCGTTCCAGCAGAAGTGCTTCGACGCCTTCGCCCGCCTACACGGGGAGGGCCGCACGATCGTCCTGGTCACCCACGACATGGCCGCCGTCGAGGGCCACTGCGACCGCGCGATCCTCCTCGAGAGCGGGCGCGTGGACCGGGCGGGCGAGCCCGGCGACGTCGCCAGGCGCTATCTCGAGCTCAACTTCGGTCGCCGCGAGCCGGGCGAAGTGGAGGGCGTCGCGAGCGGAGCGCGCGACGCCCAGGTCATCGGGGCGGCGATCGAACGCGCGTCGGGCGAACCGGCGAGCGGGTTCGCCCAGGACGAGGAGATCGTGCTCGAGATGGTGATCGAGGCCGTGCGCCCGCTCGTCCGGCCGGTGTTCGGCTTCCAGCTCGTCAACGCCGACGGGCTCTTGATCTTCGCCCCCGAGCCGATCCTGCTCGCCGATCGCGAACGGCTCGAGCCCGGCGAGCGCGCGCGGATCCGCACCCGGATCGCCAACCCCCTGGCCGCCGGCCACTACTACATCCACGCGGCGGTCGGCCGCGGGTTCGAGGGCCGCGACCCGGTCGCGTTCCGCAAGAACGTCGCCGACTTCGTCGTCTACGGAACCCGCAGCTTCGGCGGCGTGGTCGCGCTCGACTGCTCGGCCGAGAGCGTGGTCGAGCCGCGGCGGGACGACGGGATATGAGCGAGACGGCGAGCGGACTGGAGCTGCAGGAGATCCGGGGCCCCTCGGCGGTCGGCGGCGGGACGAAGCGGTTCTTCGACCTGCTGTGGCTCAGCGCCGTGACCGAGTTCAAGCTCGGCTACCACGGCACGGTGCTCGGCTTCTTGTGGTCGTTCGTGCGCCCGCTGCTGCTCTTCGGCGTGCTGCTCGTGGTGTTCACCCAGGTGTTCCGGCTCGGCAGCCAGGTCGAGAACTATCCGGCGATGCTGCTCCTCAACATCCTGCTCTTCGACTTCTTCTCGGAGGCGACCCAGCAGGCCTCGACCTCGGTCGTTCGCAACGAGAGCATGGTGCGCAAGATGCAGTTCCCGCGGCTGGTGATCCCGCTCTCGGTCGTGCTGACGAACGCCCTGCAGACCGGGCTGAGCCTGATCGTCGTGTTCGTCTTTCTGCTCGTCTACGGCGTCGACCCGGTCTGGACCTGGCTGTTCTTGCCGCTGATTCTCGGCGCGTTGGCGGTCCTGACCACGGCATGCGCGCTGCTGCTCTCCGCCGCCTACGTGCGCATCCGCGACATCGGGATCATCTGGGCGGTCCTGTCGACCGTCCTCTTCTACGCCTCGCCGATCCTGTACCCGATCGAGGTCGCCCCGCCCGCCTTCCAGGACCTGATCATGCTCAACCCGCTGACGCCGCTGTTCGAGCAGACGCGCGAGTGGATCATCGACCCGAACGCGCCCGGCGCCGTCGAGGCGGCGTCGGGCCAGCCGTGGCTGCTGGTGATCCCACTGCTGATCTCGGCGGCCGTCTGCGTGGCCGGCCCGCTGGTCTTCAACCGGATGGCGCCCCGCGTCGCCGAGGAGCTCTGAAGGCGACCGCCGCGGTCATTGCGGCCCGGCGGCGCGGGCCAGGGTCGCAGCGACCGCGCGCCGAAAGCCGGACAGGCTCTGCTCCGGGGTCAACCGGTCCGCGACGACCGCCCGGGCACCGGCGACGAGTCGGGCCGCGAGCTTCGGGTCGTTGAGCAACCGGATCGCTCCGGCCGCGATCGCAGCCGGGTCGTCGGGCGCCACGAACAGCGCCGACTCGCCGTCGCGCAAGAGCTCCGGGACCGCGCCGACCCGGGTCACCACCGACGGGCGGCCGGCGATCGCCGCCTCGAACGGGACGCGGCCGAAGGCTTCGTTGACGCGCACCGGGTTGACGACCAGGTCGGCGGCGGCGTAGACGTCGGCGATCTCGTCCACGTAGCCGGCGAGGATGACCGCGTCTCGGACCTTCAGCTGCGAGATCAGCCCGACCAGGTACTGCCGGTAGGCGAGATCCTGCGGGCGCGGAAACGGCTCCCCGGCAATGACCAGGCGGCAGTCCGGGAACGCTGCCAGCACCGCGGGCATCGCGCGGATCAGCGCGTCCTGCCCGCGGCCCTCGGTCAGATTGCCAACCGCCGCGATGCACGGGGCCTCCGCGGGAATCCCGTACCGCGACCTGAAGCCGGCCCGGTCGCCGGAGCCGTAGCGGTCGGCGATCGGGGGATAGACCACCTCGATCTCGATTCCCGGCGTACCGGCGAACTGCTTCGCGACCGCCCGCGAGCAGGCGATGATCCCGTCCGCCAGCCGCCCGGTGAGCGCGACGAGCTGCCGTCTCGCGATGGCGCGCACCGGACCGATCCCCGAGCCGCGGTCGAAAAGCTCGCCGCAGTAGATCAGGGTCGGGAACGCGCTCGAGCGCGGCCGCGATCGTGGCCGCCGGCAGCATCGAGGTGACGACGATCACGAGGTCGGGCCGCCGGACGCGGATCAGCTCGCGGAAGTCGCGAAGCTCGCGCCAGAGGCGGCGCAGGTCCCCGGTCACCCCTCCGCGGCCGCGAGACGGGGCTGTCAGCGCCTCGTAGTCGGCCCGCATGACGTCGGCGACCGGCCCGAGCGCGGCCTCCAGGTTGCCGGACCCCGGGATCACGACGTCGAGGTCGACTTCGCCGCCGAGCCAGCCGAGCTCGGCCTCGAGTGAGCGGGAGGGGCCGCTGGTGTCGGCGAGGTGAAAGACGGCCAGCGCGCGGCTCGGGCCGCACAGGGGCGCTCTCGGGCCGGGAACGAAGCCGGGTGCGCCGCTTGATGCGCCGCAGGAGGTTCGCGCCGAGGCTCGCCTGCGGCGCGTGCTCCAGCTCGGCCGGGTAGGGCTCGGTCGGGGCAGCGGCCCGATACCCGTCGACGCGGCCGCGCAGCCCGGCGACGTTGCGATCGACGATCGCCTGGCCGGCGCAGAGGATTCCGTCGCGCGCCAGCACCCCCGCCAACCGGCCGGCGGTGAGCACGCGCCACTTGCGCAGCACGTAACCGCGGCCGAAGCCCATCAGGTAGTTCTTTCGCGCCGAGCCCGAGCCCAGGCTCGCGGAATGCTCGTGGACTCCGCGCGCCCCGGCTGCCAGCTCGCAGCGATGGCCCTCCCGGCGCAGCCTGAGCACCAGGTCGACGTCCTCCCAGTACGCGAACAGGCGCTCGTCGAATCCGCCGGCGGAGCGGAACGCGGCGCGGTCGAACGCCGCGGCCGCAGCCGACGGCCCGATCGGGTCCGCGACGCCCTCGGCGAGTCGCGAGACCGGCTCGCCGTTCAGGTAGTCGTAGACCAGCAGCGTCCGGTCGAGCTCCATCCCCGCGCTGTCGATCACGTCGTCGTCGGCCCAGTCGCGCATCACTCCGGCAACCATCCCCACTCCCCCGCCGGGGTCGACCGGTTCGGAGATCGCCGCGATGAACCCGGGGTCGACGACGCAATCGTCGTTGAGCAGCACCAGGACGTCGCCGTCGCCGCGCTCCGCGCCCAGGTTGCACGCGCGCGAGTAGCCGACGTTGGCCTCGAGCCGCACCACCTCCACCCCCTCATACCGCTCGCAAAGCGCCCGGACGGCGCCGTCGCCGGAGCCGTTGTCGACGACGATCGTCTGATGCGCGAGCGTCTGCGCGGCAAGCGACGCGAGCAGCCGCTCGAGCCGCTCGGCGCCGAGCGTCGGCACGACGACGGTGACGCTGGAGGCGCTCACAACACCCGGATCGCGCTTCGCCAACGAACACGCCTCCCTTGTGCCGGCTCCGCGCTCATCGAACGGCCTCGACCACCATCGAGCCGCCGCGCCCCGCGATGCCTGCGGCCAGCTCGAGCCCCAGCGCCACCGGCACGAGCAGCGGACCGGCGATCGCCGTGAGCACCAGGTCACGCGCGATCGTGCCGCGGTCGACGGCCCCGAGATCGCGCTTGATCAGGCGGAAGGCGAAGTCGCGCTCGCGGGTGAGACGGTTGAGCAGCGTCTGCCACATCCCGAGTGGATTCTGCTCGACCAGCAGGTGGCGAACGCGCACTACGCGCAGGCCGGTGCGCTCGAGAAGGCGAACGAGGCCCGCCCGGGTGAAGTGGGTGCGATGCCGCGGTACGTCCTGGTGAAACCACCGGTCGCCGCCGATCCGGGCCTGGAGGCTCGCCAGATCCGGCACCGCGACGATCAGCCGGCCGCCGGGCGCGAGCCACTCGCGAGCTCGGGCCACGACGGCTCCCGGGTCGGCGGTGTGCTCGAGCGCGTGCCAGAAGACGACCGCGTCCTGGGCGCCGGCGTCGATGGCGGCCCCCTCCGCGCTCGCGTTGACGACCGGCGCGCCGATCCTCGCCGCGGCCTCACAGGCGCTCGGCGACGGCTCGATCCCGTGCGCCTCGAACCCCGCCGCGGCCAGCATCGCGACGAAGCGCCCGTCGCCGGCGCCGACCTCGAGCACCCTGGCCCCCTGCGGCACCGAGGCGAGGAACCGCAGGCGGTCGCGCTCGGCCAACCGCCGCAGGGGCGCGAGCAGCGGCGCGAACGCCCGCCGCTCCGCCGCGTAGGTGCCGCCCTCGTAGAGGGGGGCGGCCACATCGTCCGCGTCGAGGGTGACCGCGGTCCCGCAGACGCCGCAGCGGTCGAGCTCGTAGCTGGGGTGGGCGGCGAGCTGAGGGTCGGAGGCCGTCGCAAGGCGCCACCTGCGCATCGCGGGCGCGCCGCAGGCGGGACATGTGGACGGCATGCCCTCAGTAGGCGCCGGAGCCCTTGAGCGCCACCGGGACCGTCTCGACGAGGATCCGCAGGTCGCGGGCGAGCGAGACGTTCTCGATGTAGTCGAGCTCGACGGCGAGCCGTTCGTGGAACGTCAAGTCGCCGCGGCCGAAGACCTGCATCGGCCCGGTGATCCCGGGCTTGACGGAGAGCCGGAAGCGGTGCTCCGGCCGGTAGCGCTCGACCAGCTCGACCTGCTCGGGGCGCGGACCGACGATGCTCATCTCGCCGCGGAGCACGTTCCAGAGCTGCGGCAACTCATCGAGGCTCAGGCGTCGCAGGACGCGGCCGACCCGGGTAACGCGGGGGTCGGCGGAGAGCTTGAACATCGGCTCGCGCAGGTCGTCCAGCCTGACCACGTCGGCGAGCCGATCCTCGGCGTCGGCGACCATGGTCCTGAACTTGTGCATCTGGAAGGGCGCCCCGTCGAGCCCGGCCCGCGTCTGGCTGAAGAAGATCGGCCCGCGGCTGTCGAGCCGGATCGCGAGCGCGATCACGGGGAAGAGCGGCGCCGTCACGAGCAGCCCCAGCGACGAGACGACGAGGTCGAAGCCGCGCTTGATCATCGCGGTCGAACGCGAGGGATCCCAGGTCTCGTACTCGAGCACCGGCAGATCCGCGACCCGCGAGAGGCGGACGGGCCCGGCGCGCCCGCGCAGCGGTGAGATCACGCTCAGCTTCACCTGGCGCTCGCGGCAGAGCTCGACGAGATCGCCGACCTCGCCGGGCTCCAAGCGCTCGGAGGCGAAGATCACCCGGTCGGCGGCCTCGATCAGCTCGTCGAACGGGCGCCGGTCGCCGTCGGACAGCAGGCTCAGGTGCATGTCCGGGAAGAGCTCCAGCTTGCGCCGGATCATCTCCGCGAGGGTGCCGTCGCCGACGACGGCGGTGACCTCGCTGGGGGTCATGCGGCGCCACAGCGAGCGGGCCACGGCGCGTAGGAGCAGGGCTCCCCCCGCCGCGACGAGGAAGGCCTCGACGGCGGCGCGCGGTGCCACCGCGCCGGCCGGTGTCTGCGGCAGGACGAGGGCGAGCAGGGCGACGCCCGCCCCGGCCCAGGCGATGAGCGCGGGAAGCTCGTCGAACGTCAGGTGCCGGATCGCGGCGTGGTCACGGTCGTAGAGGCCGAGCAGCTTGGCGATCAGGATCCAGGCCGGCAGCAGCGCCAAAGCCCAGAACGCGTCCGCGGAGGACGCGGCGACGACCACGCTCGCCGCGGCGGCCGCGATCAGGTCGGCCAACGCGAGCAGGCGGCGACGCAGGGCGTCGCGCCAGAACCGGGACCGCGGGGCCCGGGCTTGTCCGCCCTGGTCTACCTCGACGGAAGTGGGACCCTCCATGACCATCCCGAAAGCGTAACCCGGCTCACGGCCAAACGACTCGGCGTCCGGGACCGTGAATGAGTTCTGCTGGCGATCCCAGCGTGGGCAGTGCTTCAGTTCACGCAGGGGTTGGCCCTCCCACGCGGATCGGGCGATCGCGCGGGTGATCGCGTCGATTGTCGAGTTAGGCACCGTATGCGTGCCTAACACGACAACGGACGACGATCCGCGCCGGGGCCCTACAAACCCCACCCCTACCCGACCGGTACCACATGCCGCAAACGCCCGAGCCCGCCGGGTCGGCGGAAATCGGTGGGCAGTCATCTAGCCTCCCGGCCCTTGAGCGCGGCAACGAGCACTCAACCGGTCGCATTTTTGATCTGCGTCGAGCACGGGCGGCTCGAGAGCGAGGCCGTGCTGCTCGTGGAGAGCCTGCGCCAGTGGGGCGGCGCCCTCGCTGACGCCCCGGTGTACGCCTTCGCGCCCCGTCCCGCCCTGCACCCGGAGCCGGCGACCGTCGAGCGACTTCGCTCGCTTGGCGCGACCGTGGTCGACGAGGCCCTCGTCGACCGCTTCGCCGAGATGCCGACCTTCAACAAGGTCAGCGTCTCGGCCTGGGCCGAGCGCGAGCTCGACTACGAGTTCCTCGTCTTCACGGACTCCGACACCGTCTTTCTCGGCGAGCCCGTTGCGCTCGCCGAGGGCGACTGGGTCGCCGCTGTGAGGCCGGTCGACCGGCGGATCGCGGGGTCGAAGGGCAAGGGTCGCAACGAGCCGTTCTGGCGCAAGATGTACGCCGAGCTCGGGGTCACCGAGGAGCCCTTCACCGAGACGACCGTCGGCCAGATGCGCATCCGCGCCTATTGGAACACCGGCCTCGTCGCGGTCCGCCGCAGCGCCGGCCTGTTCGCCGCCTGGGAGGAGGCGCTCGGGCGCCTGTTCGATGCCGAGATCGTCCAGAAGCGCTGGCCCCAGTTCATGGACCAGCTGAGCTGGGCCGGCGTGACCGCGAACGTCCACGAGCGCGTCCGGGTGCTCTCCGACGCCTACAACTATCCGTTCCGCCATCGCCAGGCGCTCGTCCCGGCGGCGCGCGACCTCGACCTGCCCGAGATCGTCCACCTCCACTACCGGCTCTCGTTCCATGTGCCGGACGCGCTCAGCGCGGCCGATCCCCCGTTCGACCCGGCCGGCGACCGCTACCGCTGGCTCGCCGACCGCCTGCCGATCGAGCCGATCGTCGACCGCGAGGAGTAGGCGCGCCCCGGCCGTTCCGGCCGGGTCAACTCGCCGCTTCGTCGCCGCAGAAGTCCCGCAGGAGCACGTCGTCGGGCTGGGCGAGCTCGGGGGCGCGCGGATTCAGGGCGCGGGCGTCGGCGGCGCTCGCGCGGGCTCCCGCGAGATCGTCGTCGGCGAGCGCGAGGCAGCCGGCGACCATGCGCAGCCGCCAGTCGTCGGGTGCGCGATCGATCGCCTCGTCCATCGCCGCCATCGCCGCGTCGAGATCGCCTCCCTGCTCGTAGACGAGCCCGAGCTGGGTCCGGGGCTCCGCCGCCCACGGCTCGAGGTCGATCGCATCGTTGGCCGCGTCGACCGCCCCCTCGATGTCGCCGCGCGCCGCGGCCGAGCGGCTCGACTCGAGCGAGTTGTGGGCCAGCAGCAGAAGGCCCGAGGCGCAGATCGACGCCCAGCCGACGAGCAGGATCGCGACGCCCCCGGCGAACCGCCGCCGGCTGCGCACGGTTCCGAACACGGCCGCCGGCCCGTCGGGCCCGGCACGCGGGGCCAGCGTGGCCGGCCCGGTGAGCACGGCCGCGGCGATCACGACCGGCCCGAACACGGCCGGCAGGTCCCAGGTCCAGTCGCCGGCCGCGCCGATCGCCCCCGCGACCAGAACCGCGAGGGCGGCGGCGGCGATCAGACGGGGAGCGTCCGAGCTGGTCGACGCCGTGCCGGTCCGGCGGCGGCGCGATGGCGTCTGATCCCGGTGACGATGGCGATCGCGAAGAAGGCGAGCACCAGGCCCGCGCCGACGGGCCCGAGCTCGCTGAGCGTCTCGAAGAACAGCGAGTGAGCGTTACGGGCCGGGGCGGCGATGCTCCCGTTCTGGTTCCACCACGCCTCATAGCCTCCGGCGCCGACGCCGTGCAGCGGCTCGCTCTCGAACGCGTCCACCGCAGCCGACCAGAACTGATAGCGGCCGCTCGAGCCACCGCGGGCGAGCAGGTTCCGCTCGCTGGAGCCCGAGCCCTCGGCCGCGGTCGGCGTGGCCTTGAAGTCCTCGTAACGCTCGACCGGGTCGGCGACCACGATCGCGGCGACGACCAGGACCGCGGCGGCGGCGACCGACGCCCTCGCGAGCGCCGGCGGCACCTCGATCCGCGCCAGCGGCGGATCGACCAGCCAGCGCGCAAGGCCGACCAGCAGCACCACGCCGATCACGAAGAGCAGGAGCTCGTCTCCCTGGCTCGCCGCGAGCTCGCTGCCGGGGCGGTCGAGCAGTTCGTCGCGCGTCGCCGCGAACGCGATCAGGACCGCGGAGCCGGCGCCGGCGATCGCCAGCCCCGCCACGATCCGCGGGCGCGCCGGGCCGGCGATCAGCAGCACCACGAGGCCGATCGCCGCCGCGATCAACCCGCCGCGCGAGGTGCTCGCGTAGATCGCCAGCACCGGGAGCGGGATCGCTGCGACCGCGATCGAACGGCGGGCCCGGCTCGCTGCGGCGACCCCCAGCCACCCGAGCAGCACGACCGCGATCGCCATCATCGAGGCGAGGCCGTTCCAGTAGCCGATCGGGTAGCTGAGCCTTCCCTGCGCGACCGGTAGCGAGGCGGCGATCTCGAGGTCGGCGTCGCCGAAGATCGAGGGCTCGAGGCGGCTGCCGAGCGCGATCGCCGCGACCGCGGTGAGGCCGATCGCGAGTCCGCGCAGCCACTGGGCACCGTCGCCGCGCCTCGCCGCGACGACGGCGAGGGCGAACAACCCGAGGTATCCGAGCGCTCGGACCACGTCCTCGAACGCCCGCCCGTCATCGTTCGCCCAGGCGAGCGAGAGCGCGGTAAGCGCCGCGAGGCCGAGCAGGCACGCGCCGGCCGCGATCGCCGGCCGCGGCGGCTCCGAGCGTGGCATAATGCCGGTCGCAAGCCCCAGCAGCACGGCCGCCCAGACGAACAGAGCGCCGGCTGCGAAGGCGACCGGGCCGTAGCCCCCCTCGGCCATCGCGAGTGCCACAATCCCCGCCGCAACTGCGGCCGTGATGGCGTGTTTGCCGGCCAGGTGTCGAATTCGACGTAGGATCGGACGCACCGTGTACCCTGCCGCTGGGGTTGGCGACGGAAGGACTGCGATTGATGACGGAAGGCAGGAAGTCTAGGTGGGGGACTCGCGCGCTTTTCAGCGCGTTCGCCGCGCTTGCGATCAGCGGGGCCGTCCCGGCCGTCGCCGCGGCGACACCGGCCGCTGACGAGTACGACCTCAATCTGCCCGAGGCGGACGGCCAGTCCCACGACCCGGCGCCGCAGAGCGCCGAGGACTCATCGCCTTCCAACGCGCCCGAGCACGCCGAGCCCGGCGCCGGAGCCGGCCACCGATGACGACAGCTCGACCGCCGGCGGCGCGGCCGCCGGCTCCGGCTCGGGCGGCGGCAATGGCGGCGGGGGCGACGGCGGCGCGACGAGCGGCGGAAGTGGTGGCGGCGACAAGCCCACCAAGCAAGAGCAGATCGAGGCGTTCGGAAACCCCGTCGACGAGGAGCCGGTCACCAGCCTGGCGGCCGACAGCTCGGACGGCGGCGGAATCTCGACGCCACTGATCCTGCTCGCGGTGGCAGCCGCGGCGTGCGCCGGGATCGCATTCTGGCGCCTGCGGCGATCGAAGGACTCAGACGACGACACAAGCCAAGAGGGGGGCGCTCGGCCGTCCGGCGACGTGGCACGCGGCACGCAGTCGTCGTGACCACCGCCAAGGCGAAGCGGGCGCGCTCACGAGCGCTGGCGCTCGGTGCTGCGATCGCCGCTCGACGACCTGTTGCGCAAGCGCCGCGCCTTCCGGCTCCGAGGTGTGTTCTGGTATTCGTGGCGAGACAAGGACGGCGGCGATCAGATCTGCGCGTGGTGCGGCCACGCCGGGCTGCGCAACGCGGACGGGTCGGCGAAGCCCGCGTGGGACGCCTTCGTGAAGGTGGCCTCCGGATGAAGTGGACCGCCCGACTGGCGGGGGTTTGCGCCGTGCTGGGGGCGTTCGCCGCCCTCTGTGCCGGCACGGCGCAGGCGGCGGTGCCGGCCGAGTTCTACGGCGTCACGCCGCAGCGCCCGCTCGGCAGCGCCGACGTCGACCGGATGGGCCAGGCGCATGTCGGCACGCTGCGCTTCGAGGTCTCCTGGGCGCTGATCGACCCCACGTCCGCCCCGGGCGACTACAACTGGGCGGCCACCGATGCGCTCGTCGCCGACGCCGCGCGCAACGGCATCGAGCTGCTGCCGTTCGTCTACAGCACACCGACCTGGGTCGCGACGGAGCTCGATCGCCACAACTGCTCCGGCGCCGAGTGCTATCCGTTCGCGCCGCGCTCGACACCTGCAAAGCGGGCCTGGGAGACGTTCCTGCGGGACCTCGTGCTGCGCTACGGGCCGAACGGGGAGTTCTGGACGCTCAACCCGACTCTGCCGAGGGACGAGATCAGGACCTGGCAGCTCTGGAACGAGCAGAACTCCCCCAGCTTCTACAAGCCGAAGCCGAAGGCGAAGGCCTACGCGAAGCTCCTGGACGCCGCGAGCCGCGGGATCCGCTCAGCCGACGGCGGCGCGGAGATCGTGCTCGGGGGAATGTTCGGAACGCCGCTCGGCGGGCGCAAGCCCGGGATCTCGGCCTGGAGGTTCCTCGAGGGCCTCTACAACGTGAAGGGCGCGAAGAAGAACTTCGACGGCGTCGCCCCGCACCCCTACGCGGCGAAGCTCAAGAAGGTCAAGGCCCAGGTCAACCTCATCCGCGACGAGATGCGCGCCGGCCGCGATCGCAACGCGGACCTCTGGATCACCGAGCTGGGCTGGGGGTCTGGCGGCCCCAAGAACCCGCTCAACCGAGGACCTCAGGGCCAGGCGCAGCGGCTGAAGCAGGGCTTCAAGTTCTTCGAGCGCAAGCGCCGCGCCTGGAACGTGAGCAGTGTCGTCTGGTACTCCTGGCAGGACAACCTGGGCGCCGACGCGGGCCTCTGCGTGTGGTGCCCGCAGTCGGGCCTGCTGAACGAGAGCGGCGGGGAGAAGCCGTCCTACCGCGCCTACGTCAAGCTCACCGGTGGCAGCTAAGATCCTGGGCCGCAGAATGAGGCTCCGATTCACGATCATCGCCGTCGTCGGCGCGCTGCTCTCGATCGCGATCGCGTCGAGCGCATCCGCAGCCGTGCCGCGGTCGTTCTACGGCATCGTGCCCCAGACCCCGCTCACCGCGACCGACATCGACCGCATGGGTCAGGGCAACGTCGGGACGCTGCGGATCATCGTCAACTGGTCGGTCGTCGATCCCAGCCCCGCCGCCGATGACTACAACTGGGCGAGCATCGATACGATCGTCGCGGACGCAGCACGCAACGGGATCACGATCCTGCCCTTCCTCTACGGGACCCCCACCTGGGTCGTCGAGGGTCTCGAGGGGCGGAGCTGCGGCCCGGCCAAGTGTGCGCTCTTCGCCCCGAGCAAGGCCGCGGCGCTCGATGCGTGGACGGTGTTCGTGCGCGACGCCGTCGCCCGCTACGGGCCGAACGGCGCGTTCTGGGCCGCCAACCCGGACCTGCCGCAGGTCCCGATCACCGCCTGGCAGATCTGGAACGAGCAGAACTCCAAGAGCTTCTACCTGCCGCGGCCCAACGTCGGCAAGTACTTGAAGCTGCTGCAGGCCGCCAACGCCGCGGTCAAGAGCGTCGATCCGAACGCCGAGGTCGTCCTCGGCGGGATGGCCGAGCTCGCGGGCTCGAAGAAGGCCGTGCCCGGGCCGGAGTACCTGCAGAGCCTGTATCGGCGCAAGGGCGCGAAGAATCACTTCGACGGGGTCGCCCCGCATCCTTACGGGGCAAAGCTCAAGGGGGTCAAGCAGCAGGTCAACGAGTTCCGCAAGGCGATGAAGCGAGGCGGCGACGCCGGCGCCGACCTGTGGGTGACCGAGATCGGATTGGGCTCGGCCCGCGGCGGCAACCCGCTCAATCGCGGGCCCAAGGGCCAGGCCAAGGGTCTCAAGCAGGCGTTCGGCTACTTCACCAGGAGCGCCGGGCGGCTGAACGTGAGGGCGGTCACCTGGTTCAGCTGGATGGATTCGCCGACCCGAATCTGCGCGTGGTGCGCGACGTCGGGTCTGTTCACCCAACAGCTCGCCCCGAAGCGCTCCTGGGACGCGTTCACCAGGTTCACGGGCGGCAGCTAACAGCAGCCGCTCGAGCGTGTCAGCGCGCGCGATCGGGGTTCTGGCGACGGCCGCGGTCGCGGTCGCGGCGATCGTGCTCGCCACCTCGAGCGGCTCGGGCTCACCGGAGGACGAGGACGTGCCGCGCGGCTTCTACGGAACCGTCTCGCAGACGCCGCTGACGGCCCAGGACTTCGCGCGGATGGGCGAGGGCCGCGTGGGCACCCTGCGCATCCTGCTGCCGTGGTCCACGGTCGATTCGACGCCCGCTTCCGACGACCTCGACTTCTCGACCGTCGACCCGATCGTCCTCGCGGCGGCCGAGCACGGCATCCGGATCCTCCCCTTCCTCTACGGCACCCCCGAGTGGGCGGCGCTCGAGCTCGACGGCCACGACGACTGCGACGGCGACTGCGGACCGTTCGCGCCGGCGTCGGAGGCCGCGCTCGCGGCCTGGGGCGAGTTCGCCGGCGCCGCCGTCGAGCGCTACGGCCCCGGGGGCGAGCTCTGGGCGCAGAACCCGGATCACCCCGCGGAGCCGATCCACACGTGGCAGATCTGGAACGAGCAGAACTCGGCCACCTTCTACAAGCCCGAGCCCTCGATCGCCGGCTACCTCAGCCTGCTCGAGAGCGCCGAGCGCGCCATCCACGCCGAGGATCCCGAGGCGGAGATCATCCTCGGCGGGATGTTCGGCACCCCACCCGACGCCGGCGAGTCGGCCGACAACGCATGGAAGTACCTGCGGGGCATGTACGAGGCGGAGGGGGCGCGGGACCTCTTCGACGGCGTCGCCTCGCATCCGTACGCGGCGAACATGGGCAAGGTCGAGTCCCAGGTCGAGCTCCTGCACGACGAGATCGTCCGCGCCGAGGACTCCGGTGCCGGGCTCTGGGTCACCGAGCTCGGCTGGGCCTCGAGCGGTCCCGACCACCCCCTCAACCGCGGGCCGGAAGGTCAGGCCGAGCGGCTCACGGAGGCCTTCGACCTGCTGCTGGACCACCGCGAAGACTGGAACGTCGAGTCGGTTATCTGGTACTCGTGGCGCGACTTCACCGACCCCCCGCTCTGCGACTGGTGCGGGGGATCGGGTCTGTTCGCCGAGGACGCGCTCGATCCCAAGCCGTCCTGGACGGCGTTCACCGAGTTCACCGGCGGCAGCTGAGCGGCGGCTATCGCCCGCCCGCCATCGCCGGCAGGATGACCACGGTGTCGGAGTCCGAGACGCCGGTCTCGAGGCCGTCGAGGACGCGCACGTCCTCGTCATTGAGATAGACGTTCACGTAGCGGTTGAGCTGGCCGTCATCGGTGAGAAGCTGCTCGCGGGTGTCCGGGTGCGCGTCGGCGAGGGCGGAGAGCACCTCCCCGACCGTAACTCCCGCGACGGCGATCTCGCTCTCGCCACCGGTCCGCGCACGCAGGACGGGCGGGATCTTCACCGTCGGCATGCCCGGAACGGTATCCGTCAAGCCGCTGCCGGCGAGGGCTCACGCGCCGGCGCGCCGCAGAAGAGCTCGTAGTCGGGGAAGCGGCCCATCGCCTCGCGAGCGACCTCGACGGCCTCATCGCCGCAGACCGGGCACTTTGGGTCACGCTTCACCTTGAGCTCGGTGAACCGGGTGCCCAGCGACTCGTAGAGGAGCAGGCGCCCGATCAGCGGCTCGCCGATGCCGGCCACCAGCTTGATCACCTCGTTGGCCTGCAGCAGTCCCATCACCCCGGCCATCACGCCGAGGACGCCGTTCGCGCCGCAGCTCGGTGCCAGCTCGGGGGGCGGCGGCACCGGGTACAGGCAGCGGTAGCACGGCCCCTCGTGCGGCACGAAGGTCGAGATCTGCCCGTCGAAGCCGAGGATCGAGGCGGAGACCACCGGCTTGCCGAGGCGCACCGAGGCGTCGTTGAGCAGGTACCGGGTCGGGAAGTTGTCGGCGCCGTCGACGATCACGTCGTAGGGCTCGAGCAGCTCGAGGATGTTGGAGGCATCGAGCCTGGTGTTGTGCTCGACCACCCGGACGTCCGGGTTGAGCGCCTCGATCGCGACTCGCGCCGAAGCGGTCTTCGCCACCCCCACCCGCTCGGTGTTGTGGATCACCTGTCGCTGGAGGTTCGACTCGTCGACGACGTCGTCGTCGACGATCCCGAGCGTGCCGACCCCGGCGGCGGCCAGATAGAGCGCGCTCGGCGCCCCGAGCCCGCCGGCGCCGAGCAGCAGCACCTTCGAGTTCAGCAGCTTGAGCTGGCCGTCGACGCCGACCTCCGGCAGCAGCGTGTGGCGCGAGTAGCGCATCCGCTGCTCGGCGGTCAGGCCCGACCCGCTCTCCGTCGGCAGCCCAGCCTGCTCCCAGGCGAGGATCCCGCCCTCGATCACGGCGACGTTCTCGTAGCCGAGACCGGCGAGCTCCTGCGCCATCCGGGACGAGCGGTTGTCCGTCCGGCAGTGCAGCAGCAGGCGCTCGGAGCGATCCGGGGCGACCTCGTCGATTCGCTCGATCAGCTCACCCTGGGGGATGTGAGTGGCCGCCTCGAGGTGCGAGTCGTCCCACTCGTTCTGCTCGCGAACGTCGATCAGGCGAACCCCGGCGTCGATCTCCTCGCGCGCCCGGTCGACCGGCAGCAGCTCGAGTCGCTGCCGCGTGTGATCGCTCGGGCCGGTGGCCGTGGACAAGCTAAATCTCCTAATCCCTATCCGGATTCGAGGTTTACTTCAGAAAGTGTACCAACGGCCGCGCGAGTCAGCGCTCCGGAAGCCGGGGCGGGGGGTCGGCGGCGAGCGCCGCGGCGAGCGCCGACGCGGTCGCGTTCGCCGGCCCTCCCGAGCAGGGTCTTGGTGATCAGCCGCAGGCGCAGGTTGAGGCGCAGCGCGCGCCAGGCGAGCCATTCGCGTCGCGAGCCGTAGGCGCGGCGCAAGCGCCGCGCGCCAGTTGAGGGTCCCATGCGGTCGCCAGCCTTCGCGCGAGCCGTAGGCGAGCGGCGAGGACCCTTGGCCGTGATGGACGACGCGGCAGACGGTGGGGTCGAACCAGGACGGGACACCGGCGGCGGCGGCGCGCAGCCCGAGGTCGACGTCCTCCCCGTACATGCGCAGAGCGGGGTCGAACGGGCCGAGGCCGCGCAGCACGGCGGTCGGGGCAGCGATGCAGGCGCCGGTGAGCCAGGCGACCCGGACGCGGCGCTCGAGCCGGTAGGGCTCGGTGTGCTCGCGCACCGCCTCCGGCTGCAGCGCCGCAGGGACCAGCGCCCGGACCCACGGCCACGGCCCGACCTCCGGCCCACTCGCCGACGGCTGGACCGTGCCGTCGGCGTTCAGCACCCGCGGCCCGACCAGAGCCCACCTCCCCGCGGCCGCGTCGGCGAGCCGATCGAGCCCGGCGTCGAGGAGCTCGGTATCGGGGTTGAGCAGGACAGTCGTCGGCTGCGTGGCCGCGCGCACGCCCTCGTTCGAGGCCCGGCCGAAGCCGAGGTTGTCGTCGAGGGCGAGGAAGCGGTGGTTGCCCTTCCATTCGCCGGCCGCCGCGCCGGGCGAGTCCGTGGAGGCGTTGTCGACGACGATCAGCTCCTGGCTGCCGTCGAGGTGCTCGTTCATCGACGTGACGAGAGTGCGCAGGTGCCCTGCGCACTCCCATGTCACGACGACTACCGAGTAGCCGATGTCCGCTGCCGACTCTTGGGGCTAGCCGATCGCCGGGCGCATCTGGCGCAGCCGGCGGACGCGCTCCTCGATGGGCGGGTGGGTCGAGAACAGGCCCGCGATCCCACCGCCGCGGAACGGCTTGACGATGTACAGCGGCTCGGTCGCCTGGTTCACGTGCTGCATCGGGGTCGCCTTCGCGCCCTCCTCGAGCCGCAGTAGCGCCGAGGCGAGTGACTCGGGATTGCCGGTGACCTCGGCCCCGGTGGCATCCGCGGCGTACTCGCGCTGGCGCGAGACCGCGAGCTGGATCAGCGTCGCCGCGATCGGCGCGAGGATTACCAGCGCCAGGTTCGCGATCAGGCTGAGCGGCGAGTCGCCGTCGCCCCCGAACCACAGGAAGAAGTACGCGAGGTAGGTGATCATCGCGCCGATCGCCGAGGCCACCGACTGCGTGAGGATGTCGCGGTTCTTGATGTGCGCGAGCTCGTGCGCGACTACGCCGCGCAGCTCGTCCTCGGAGAGCTGCTTCGTGATCCCCGCGGTGACCGCGACGGCGGCGTGCTTGGGGTTGCGGCCGGTCGCGAACGCGTTGGGCTGCTCGCTCGGGATCAGGTGGAGGCTCGGCATCGGGATGTCGGCTCGCGTGGTCAGCTCGCGGACCATCTGGTAGAGCCGCGGCGCCTCCTGCTCGGAGAGTGGCTTCGCGCCGGCGCTCTTGAGCGCGATCTTGTCGCTGAACCAGTAGGCGACGAAGTTGACCACCAGGGCGATCGCGAGGAAGACGCTGGCGATCTGAATGCCGCCGATCGCGTACCCGATCGCGACCAGCAGGCCGCCGAGGGTCGCCATCAGGATCGTCGTCCGCAGCGTCGCTGAGAAATTGGACTTGCGGGTGGTTGTCATCGCGGGGTAGCTCCTTGATGCTGTCCGACTCTCGGGCCAGGCGGCCGGACTGAAACCTGTACCAAGACATTTTGACGATTCCCGGTCCGCGGTTCATAGGGGCTGGCCCCTATTTGAGCTAGGGGATCGCCCCGTTTCGCCTGGGGGGCGCCCGCGCCGCCGCGACGCGGATACTTTTGGGTGGATGAGGCGCCGCGATCTGCTGACCCAGGTTCTGGTCGTGAACCTGCTGCTGATCGTCGCGGCGGTGGTCGCGGCCGTGATCGCCGCGAACCCGGACGGGAGCCTCGGCGACACCCCGGAGGCGGGATTGGTGCTCGGCTTCGCGATCGCGCTCACGATCGTCCTCAACGCGTTCCTGCTCCAGCGCCGGATCAAGCCGCTCGAGGACCTCGTCGACCGGATGGAGCGCGCCGACCTCTCGCGCCCCGGCGCCAACCTCAAGCTGACCGAGACCCCCGCGGGCCCGGAGGAGGTGGCGCGGCTGCATTACGCGTTCGTCCGCATGCTGGAGCGGCTCGAGGCCGAGCGCCGCCGGGCCTCCAGCGCCGCCCTCGACGCGCAGGAGGAGGAGCGGGCGCGGATCGCGCGCGACCTGCACGACGAGGTCAACCAGTCGCTGACCGGGCTCCTGCTGCGGCTCGAGGCGATGCGCGAGAAGGCGCCGCCCGAGCTCGCCGGGGCGCTCGCCGAGGTGAGGACGCTCGCCAACCAGGCACTCCAGGAGCTGCTCGCGCTCGCGCGCCAGCTTCGGCCCACCGCCCTGGACGACCTCGGCCTCAAGGCCGCGCTCGCCGGCCACGTGGCCGCCGTCGGTCGCCAGAGCGGGATCGAGACCAGCTTCGAATCGGAGGGGGACATCGCCTCGGTGCCGCAGGACGTCCAGGTGGTGGCCTACCGCGTCGCCCAGGAGGCGCTCTCGAACGCGGTCCGCCATTCGGGCGCCGCGCACCTGAACGTGCGGCTCGAGCGCGAGGACGGGTCGGTGGAGCTGAGCGTCGCCGACGATGGCCGCGGCTTCACCTTCGAACAGGCCTCGCGCGGGCTCGGCCTCGCGGGGATGCGCGAGCGCGCCCTGCTGGTCAACGGGGAGCTGCAGGTCGAGTCCCGCCCCCAGGTCGGCACGAAGGTTCGGCTCCTCGTGCCGATCGCGAACATCGATGACGTCCACGGGAACCGAGGCTGAAGACGTGCGCGTCCTGATCGCCGACGACCACGGGATCGTGCGCTCCGGGCTGCGGATGCTCCTCGAGCGCCAGCAGGACATCGAGGTCGTCGCCGAGGCCTCCGACGGGGCCGCGGCGCGCGACCTCGCGATCCGCGAGCGGCCCGACCTCGCGATCCTCGACGTCAAGATGCCGAAGCTGACCGGGCTGCAGGCGACGCGCGAGATCCGCGCGCAGGCCCCCGACGTCTCCGTGCTCATCCTGTCGATGTACGACGACGAGCGCTATCTCTTCGAGGCGCTGAAGGCCGGCGCCTCCGGCTACGTGCTCAAGGCGCAGGCCGACGTCGACCTCCTCGAGGCGGTCCGCGCGGTCCAGCGCGGCGAGCCGTTCCTCACGCCGGAGGCGCAGCGGGCCCTGATCCAGGACGTGCTCGGCCAAGGCGCCGGCCACACCGACGAGCTCACCCCGCGCGAGCAGGAGGTCGTGAAGCTCGTGGCCGAGGCGCACACGAACAAGGAGATCGCCGAGATCCTGCACCTGTCCGAGAAGACCGTCGAGAACCATCGCTCGAACGCGATGCGCAAGCTCGGCATGCGCGATCGTGTCGAGCTC
Organism: uncultured Solirubrobacterales bacterium; assembly: GCA_963729075.1. Taxonomy (GTDB): domain Bacteria; phylum Actinomycetota; class Thermoleophilia; order Solirubrobacterales; family 70-9; genus WHSW01. The sequence continues at coordinate 115,289 of CAVSMU010000011.1, forward strand.
GTCCGGTACGCGATCCGCCGCGGGTTGATCGAGCCATAACCGACCTCTGAGCTAGGATTTGGTTGAGATGCTGTTCTCGACCAAGGCGGAATACGGCGTGCGGCTGATGGTCGAGCTCGGCCGCCGGGCGGGCTCGCGCGCGCCCGAGGAGGCCGAGCCGGTCGCGCTCGCGACCGTGGCCGAGGCGGAGCTGCTGCCGCTCTCCTACCTCGAGCACCTGGTCGCGAAGCTGCGCCAGGCCGGCCTCGTGAGCTCCGTTCGCGGGGCACACGGCGGCTATCGACTGGCCCGTCCGGCGAGCGAGATCGCGATGCTCGACGTGGTCGAGGCGCTCGAGGGCCCGGTGGCCCCGATGGAGTGCTTTCACCTCGAGCGCGAGGGGCGGGTGCTGTGCTCGCACGAGAACGACGGCGACCGCGCCTGCGCGACGAAGCTGCTGTGGACGCGGGTCCACGGGGGCGTCACCAAGGCGCTCTCGGGTACGAGCCTCGCCGAGCTCGTCGAGTTCGCCGGCGCCGCCAAGGACGCCGAGACCATCCCAGAGCCGGTCGCCTGACCGGCGTCGAACGACATTCGGAGACCAATGCCTGACCTTCAGATCCGCAACCTGCACGTGAGCGCCGAGGGCAAGGAGATCCTCAAGGGGCTCGACCTCGAGGTGTCGAGGGGCGAGATCCACGCGCTGATGGGGCCGAACGGCTCCGGCAAGTCGACCCTCGCCAACGCGATCATGGGCCACCCCGCCCTCGAGATCACCGACGGGGAGATCGTCTTCGAGGGCGAGGACATCACCGACGCCGACCCCGAGGACCGGGCGCGCGCCGGACTGTTCATGGCGTTCCAGTACCCGGTCGCGATCCCGGGCGTGACGGTCGCCAAGTACCTGCGGATGGCGATCAACGCCCACCGGGAGGCCCGAGACGAGCAGCAGATCAGCCTCAAGGACTTCCGCCGCGAGACCGAGGCGGCGATGGAGCTGGTCAACATCCCGCGCGAGTTCTCGAGCCGCTACGTCAACGACGGCTTCTCCGGTGGCGAGAAGAAGCGGATGGAGGTGCTCCAGCTGGCGATGCTGCTCCCCAAGATCGCAGTCCTCGACGAGACCGACTCCGGCCTCGACATCGACGCGCTGCGGGTCGTCGCCGAGGGGGTCAACGAGGTCGCCGGCCCCGACATGGGCGTTTTGATCATCACCCACTACCAGCGCATCCTGCACCTGGTCGAGCCCGACTTCGTCCACGTCATCTACGACGGCCGGATCGTCAAGGAGGGCGGCCCGGAGCTGGTCAGCGAGCTCGAGGCCAAGGGCTATGGGTGGATCGGTGAGGAGGTTGAGGCGGCGGCGTGAAGTCCGCAGTCCGCAGTCCGCAGTCCGCAGAGGCGCCGGTCGCCTCCTTCCCCATCGAGCGCGTCCGCGCGGCGTTCCCGGCGCTCGAGCGCGAGGTCGGCGGCAGGCCGATCGCCTACCTCGACTCCGGCGCCAGCTCCCAGCGGGTTCTCGCCTCGATCCAGGCGGTCGACCGCTACGAGCGCCGCCATCACTCGAACGTCCACCGCGGCTCTCACACGCTCTCGGCCGAGGCGACCGCCGCGTACGAGGGCGCGCGAGCGACGGTCGCCGACCACATCGGCGCCGCGGACCGGCGCGAGGTCGTCTTCGTTCGCAACGCGACCGAGGCGATCAACCTCGTCGCCCACACCTGGGGCGACGCCAACGTCGGCGCGGGCGACCGGATCGTGCTCACCGAGATGGAGCACCATTCGAACATCGTCCCCTGGCAGCTGCTCGCCGAGCGGACCGGGGCCGAGATCGACTGGGTGCCGGTCACCGACTCGGGCCGGCTCGATCTCGACGCGTACGCCGAGCTCCTCGAGCGAGGCCCGAAGCTGGTGGCGGTGGCGCACGTCTCGAACGTCCTCGGCACCGAAAACCCGCTCGCCGAGATCACCCGGGCCGCGCACGATGCCGGGGCGCTGGTGCTCGCCGACGGCGCCCAGGCGGCGCCGAAGCTGCCGCTGTCGATGGCCGAGCTCGGGATCGACTTCTACGCGCTCACCGGGCACAAGGCCTACGGTCCGACCGGCATCGGCGCGCTCTGGGCGCGACACGAACTGCTGCGCGAGATGCCCCCGTTCCTGGGCGGCGGCTCGATGATCCGCAAGGTCACCAAGGCCGGCACAACCTGGGCGGATCCGCCCGCGCGGTTCGAGGCGGGCACCCCGGCGATCGCCCAGGCGATCGGGATGGCGGCCGCGTTCCGGTGGCTCGGCGGGCTCGGCATGGAGTCGGCGGTCGCGCACGAGCGCGAGATCGCCGACTTCGCCCTCGAGCGGCTCGCCGACGTGCCGGGGCTGCGCATATTCGGCCCGCCGCCCTCGCCCGAGCGGCTCGGCCCGGTCTCGTTCGAGCTCGCCGGGGTGCACGCCCACGACGTCTCGGAGATCCTCGACCGCCACGGCGTTGCCGTGCGCGCCGGCCACCACTGCGCCCAGCCGCTCATGGAGCGCCTCGGCGTCGCCGCGACCGCACGGGCCTCGTTCGGCGTCTACACGACGCCGGCCGAGATCGACCGCCTGGTCGAGGGCCTGCTGGACGCGCGGCGCGTGTTCGGCCTCGACTGAGTCGGCCGCTAGCCTCAGGACCGCGATGGACGACCTCTACCGCGAGAACATCCTCGACCACTACAAGCGGCCGCGACACTTCGGTCGTCCCGACGAGTTCGACCTCGAGTTCGAAGACACGAACCCGTTCTGTGGCGACGAGCAGCATGTGTTCATCACGCTCGACGAGAGCGGGCGGGTCGTCGAGGTGGCGTTCGAGGGCAAGGGGTGTGCGATCTCCACTGCGGCCACCTCGATGCTGACCGAGGAGCTCGGCGGCAAGACCCGCGAGGAGCTCCTGCGACTCGACAAGGGGTTCGTGCTCGACCTGCTCGGGATCGAGATCTCGGCGACGCGCATGAAGTGCGCGCTGCTCGGGCTCAAGGTCGTCAAGTCGGCGGCGCTCGGAGACGCTGCCGACTGGGAGGACGAGGGCTCCCGCGGCGACCCGGTCGCCGAGCGCGACGTCATCTGAGCCGGGAACGCTCAGAGCTCGGCCAGCTCGCCCGTGCTCCCGAGGCGCATGTTGGGTGCTCCGGCGGCCAGCACCTGCAGCTCGCCGACCCTCGTCAGCTCGACTCCCGCAAGCTCGCTGATCGGCGTCCACGTGCCCGCCCGCAGCACCTCGCCGGCCGCGATCGGCTCGGGGTCGAGGGCCTGGGCGGGGAAGATCACCGCGCATCGACCCAGCTCGGGGGAGTCGACCTCCTCCGCATCGTCGGTGAGATAGGTGACCAGCGCCCCCTCGTAGCCGTGCCCGTTGTAGTTGTGGCGCCCGAACGCGACGGCGGCGGGATCGGAGTTCCAGGCGCGCACGCATTCGGGCGGCGCCTCGGCGCGCTCCTCGTCCCCGCCGCCGCCCGCGAGCGCGACCACGGCCACGATCGCGATCAGCACCACCGCCGCCCCGACCGCGATCACGATCCTGTGACGCGCCGGGCCTTCGCTCGGCTCCACGCCGCGGACGCTACCGCGCGCGTCGCCCGCACGCGCGCCGGAGGCCGAAGGCGACCGACCTCGATCGCTAAAATCCGACTACTCGGGTAGGAATAGTGAAGACCGCAACGATCACGCCCAGGAGCCGATTATCGCGACCCAGACCGAGACGATCACCGTTTGCAGGCTCTCCGAGCTTCCCGAGGGCCAGATGCGCCTGGTCGAGGCCGACGGGCGCAAGATCGGCGTCTTTCACTGCACCGGTGGCGAGCTGTACGCGATCGAGGACCGCTGCTCGCACGACGACGGCCCGCTCGCCGAGGGCGAGTTCGACCTCGGTTCCTGTACCGTGGAGTGTCCGCGCCACGGCTCGCTCTTCGACCTGCGAACCGGCAAGCCACGCACCCTCCCCGCCTACCGTCCGGTGGATACGTTCGAGGTGCGCGTGGACGACGACGAAGTGAAGCTGGAGCTCTGATTCGATGGCCAAGCCCCCCGAGACCCTCACGCCCTCAGGCAAGCAGCTCACCGACGCCGAGTCGGCGCTCAAGGGCATCGGCTCCGACTACAAGGAGAAGTTCGGCTTTCACGACCCCGAGACCGGCTACGCCTACAAGGCGCCGAAGGGTCTCTCGCGCGAGGTCGTCGAGTCGATCTCCGAGTACAAGGACGAGCCCGAGTGGATGCGCGAGTTCCGCCTCAAGGCGCTCGAGCACTTCATGCAGCGCCCGACCCCGACCTGGGGCGGCAACCTGGCGCAGATCGACTGGGACGACATCCACTACTTCGTACGCGCTTCGGAGAAGTCGAGCCGCGACTGGGACGACGTCCCCGAGGACATCAAGAAGACCTTCGACCGGCTCGGGATCCCCGAGGCGGAGCGCCAGTTCCTCGCCGGCGTCGGCGCGCAGTACGAGTCCGAGGTCGTCTACCACCAGGTCCGCGAGGACCTCGAGAAGCAGGGCGTGATCTTCGTCGACATGGACTCCGGGCTGCGCGAGCACGAGGACCTCGTCCGCGAGTACTGGGCTACGGTGATCCCGCCCAACGACAACAAGCTCGCGGCGCTCAACAGCGCGGTCTGGTCGGGCGGCTCGTTCGTCTACGTGCCCAAGGGCGTCAAGGTCGAGATGCCGCTCCAGGCCTACTTCCGGATCAACACCGAGAACATGGGCCAGTTCGAGCGCACGCTGATCATCGCCGAGGAGGGCTCCGACGTCCACTACATCGAGGGCTGCACGGCCCCGGTCTACTCGACCGACTCGCTGCATTCCGCGGTGGTCGAGATCGTCTGCAAGCCGGGCGCGCGCGTCCGTTACACGACGGTCCAGAACTGGTCGCAGAACGTCTACAACCTGGTAACCAAGCGGGCCGTTGCATACGAGGACGCGACGATGGAGTGGGTCGACTGCAACCTGGGCTCGAAGCTGACGATGAAGTACCCGTCGATCTACCTGCTCGGCGAGCGCGCCCACGGAGAGCTCCTCTCGATCGCCTTCGCCGGCAAGGGACAGCACCAGGACGCGGGCGGCAAGATCATCCATGCCGCCCCGAAGACGACCTCCTCGATCTTCTCGAAGTCGATCTCCAAGGACGGCGGGAGGGCGACGTACCGCGGCCTGCTCGAGGTGGCCCAGGGCGCGACCGAGACCAAGTCGAAGGTCGTCTGCGACGCGCTGCTGCTCGACGAGGACTCGCGCTCGGACACCTACCCGACGATCCGCATCGACGAGTCGGATGCGAACGTCGGCCACGAGGCGTCAGTCTCCAAGGTCGGCGAGGACCAGCTCTTCTATCTGCAGGCCCACGGCCTCGACGAGGAGGAGGCCTCGAAGATGATCGTCAACGGGTTCATCGAGCCGATCGCCAAGGAGCTGCCGATGGAGTACTCGGTCGAGATGAACCGGTTGATCGAGCTGCAGATGGAAGGCAGCATTGGCTAGTGCTGATGGCGCCGCCGCGACGCCGCAGCTGCAGGAACCCGACTGGCTGAGAGAGGCACGGGACCGCGCCAAGGAGCGCGCGCTCGAGCTCGAGCTCCCCACCCAGAAGCAGAAGGGGTGGGAGTTCACCGACCTGTCGGGGCTGGAGCTCGACGGCTATAACGAGGCGGTCGCGACCGTCGAGGGGCTCGTTCCCGCCGACGGCGACGGCCCGCTCGTGATGCCGCTCGCGGAGGCGGCCGCGACGCACCCGGACCTGCTGCGTGAGCGGCTCGGAGCGATCGTGCCGGCGAGCGACGCGTTCACGACCCGCAACGAGGCGCGCTGGCGCGACGGGCTGCTGGTCCACGTGCCTCGAGGGACACGTCTCGAGCAGCCGGTGAAGCTGACCGTCGCGGGAGCCGCGGGCGAGGAGATCGAGTGGCGGGTGCTGGTCGTCCTGGAGGAGGGCGCCGAGGCCGAGGTCTGGGAGCGCTACGCGTCCGATGCGGGAGGCGCAGCGCTCTTCAACGGCGTCGTCGAGCTCATCGTCGGCGACGGGGCCAACCTGCGCTACGTCTGCGAGCAGGAGCTCTCGGAGGAGAGCTGGATCTTCGCCACCCAGCGCGCCGAGGTCGGACGCGACGCGACCCTCGAATGGGTAGCCCTCGGCTTCGGGTCGGCGCGCGGCAAGGTGCGCATGGAGACCAAGCTCGCGGGCCGCGGGTCGAGCGCCAAGGTCACTGGCGCGTATGCCGGCAGCGGTCGCCAGCACCTCGACTACGACACCACGCAGGAGCACGCCGCGCAGGACACGGTCTCCGACCTGGCCTTCCGCGGGGTGCTGGCCGAGCGGGCGACCGCCGTCTGGCGGGGCATGATCCGGGTCGACCCGGGCGCCCAGCGCACCGACGCCTTTCAGGAGAGCCGCAACCTGCTCCTCTCGACCGATGCCCACGCCGACGCGATCCCGGGGCTCGAGATCGAGGCCGACGACGTCCGGTGCACCCATGCCGCCGCGGTCGCGCAGGTCGACGCCGAGCAGCTCTACTACCTGCGCGCGCACGGGCTTTCCGAGCCCGAGGCCAAGCGGCTCGTGATCGAGGGCTTCCTCCAGGAGCTCGTCGAGCGAGCCCAGGAGGGCCCCATACGCGAGGCCCTGCGCGACGCGCTCGGCGCACGACTCGCAGCGCCTGCTCGCCTCCGCTTAGCGTCCCGAGGCTCGGCGGGGCTTGCGCCCGGCGCGGTTAGCCCGTGCCGCCGGTCGGGTACTCGGTCGAGTGCCGAGCGCCAGGCGGGGACCGTGGCGAGGGCTCGGGGAGCTCGACGTCGCGTCCGGGGAGCTCAAGGCGGCGCTCGCCCGGCCGCTCGAGTCCGACGGCGAGATCGAACTCGACCTGCGCGCGTGCGGCTTCGTCGACTCGATGGGGATCGCGATCCTGGTCAACGCCGCACGGCGGCTGAGCCAGGAGGGGCGGAGGCTCACGATCCGCGGCGCCCGCGACCGGGTCCGCAGGATCTTCGACCTCGCCGGACTGAGCGCCCACCGCTGCATCGTCTTCGAGCCGGAGAACGGCGACGGGGCGCGGCGAGGCGCGGGCTAGGCGAAGAGGCGCTCGCCGCGACGAAGCCTCCGATCAGGCCGCCCTCAGCTCGCCGTCGCACACCGCGGGCACTCGCCGCGGAGCACGATCTCGTGTCCGCTCACACGGTGGTGAAGGCGCGTTCCGAGGCGATCGATCGCCCGCTCCAACGCCCGGTCCTCGAACGGCGTGATCCGGCCGCAGCGGTCGCAGACGACGTGGTGATGGTGGTCGCCGCCGGGGATGAGCGCCTCGTAGCGCGCGCCGCCGTCGCCCAGCTCGACCCGCTGCACCAGCCCGGCGCTGTGCAGGAGGTCGAGCGCCCGGTAGACGCTCGCCGTTCCCACCCTGTCGCCCTCCTCGCGCAGCCGCTCGGCGATCTCCTGGGCGCTCAGGCAGCAGTCCTGTCGGGCGAGGAGCCCGACCACGGCGCGCCTGGCCCCGCCCGGTCGGCGGCGGCCCTCGCCGAGGACCCTGAGGGCCAGTTCCGACCAGCTCTCGGTTAGCGCCGCGCCGGCCATCGTCGGTGGATCATACACCGCCGATGAGAATGATTATCATTCTCGCGCGAATGGAGTGGATCGCGATTCCCTTCGCCGCGGCGACGGTCGTGGCGACCCTGGCCGGCGGCGCGCTCGGGCTCCGGCTCGCCCACTCCCTCCCCACGCTGATGGCGCTCACCGGAGGCGTCGTCGTGGCGGTCGCTCTGTTCGACGTCCTCCCCGAGGCATTCGAGAACCTCGACGATCCGGCTCAGGTGGGCCTGCTGGCCGGAGCGGGGTTCCTCGGCTTCTTCCTCGCCGAGCGCGTCCTCGTGCTCCACCACCGCGACGATCCCGAGCAGGCTCGCGCCCACCACCAGGTCGGCGCCCTGGGCGCCCTCGGACTCTCGGCCCACAGCTTCATCGACGGGCTCGGCATCGGGCTCGCCTTCGGCCTGGACACGGCCACGGGGGTCCTGGTCTTCATCGCCGTGATCAGCCACGACTTCGCCGACGGCCTGAACACCGTCAGCTTCGTACTCAGCCAGTCCGAGGACCGCCGCCAGGCGAAGCGCTGGCTCGCGGTCGACGCGATCGCGCCCCTGGTGGGTGCGCTCGTGGGAAGCGCGATCAGCGTCTCGGAGCAGACCCTGGGCGGGATCCTCGCCGTCTACGCCGGCTTCTTCCTCTACATGGGCGGCACCGATCTGCTCCCCGAGGCCCACTCCGAGCATGCGTCCTGGCCACGCGTCGCGCTGACGGTGGCCGGGTTTGCCGCGGTCTACGCCGGGACCGCGATCGCCGGCGTCTAACCCGAGAGGTTCGGATCGGGCTCAGCCGCCGCATTCTCGCGGCGCTCGCGGCGATCCCGGGCGACGGTCACCACGATCGATCCGAGCACGATCACGACCGGCACCGCGTAGAGCACCCAAAGGGCCCAGTGGCCGACGTGTGCGATCGGAGGCACGGCTCAGAGTATGGCGCAGGGGATGGCGGTGTCCGGGTCCGTGGGAGGCAGTTCACGGCGGCTACTGATTCGCCTGCGAGAGCAGGTAGAGGCCGAGCGAGGTGAAGCCGACCATCAGCGCGAGCATCCAGTACTGCGAGCGGGCGGCAACGCGGGTGTCGCCGTAGACCTTCAGCGCCCGGTCGTGGCCGAGCACCAGCGCGGTCACGTGGCCCACGATCAGGGCCCCGACCTGGACGTACCAGATCGCGTTGGCGCTGATCGTCCCGTAGTCGATGCCGCTGTCGGCGGTGCCGAAGTAGTCGGACCCGTCCCCCAGTGGGTCGGAGAGCAGGAACGTGAACTGCGCCTGCTCCTGGAAGACCACGAGGCTGAAGTAGTGCGCGACCAGGTACGCGAGCGCGATCGGGATGAAAGCGTGCGCGAACAGAGTCCCGAGCTTGCGGGTTGAAACGCTCGTGCGCACCGTATGCATGCCGTAGATGCCGGCCCAGAAGAGGCCGGCCACGAAGCCGAGCGTCAGCCCCAGGAACAGCGTGTTGGCGATCCGCAGCGAGGCGACCGGGCCGAGCCCCGCGTCGACCAGCCAGTCGAGCAGGGAGGCGATCGGCTCCGCGAGGGCGCCCTCGGACGCGCCGTCGAAGGTCGTGGCGCCGATCGTGAGCAGCACCAGCGCCACGGAGCCCGGCGCCGCGACCCATCTGGTCGCACCCGACAGCGGTCGCCGGCGGCCGAGCGTCCCGTCACGCACCTCGAGCGGCGCCAGGCTCGCGAACATGCCGAAGTAGACGGAGAAGGCCTCGCCGCGCTCGAGCCAGCGCTCGCTGCCGAAGAGCGTCATGCCGACGAACGTGTAGGCCGAGTACGCGAGGGTGGCGATCGCGACCGTGTGCGGGGTGAGGCCCACGGTCTGAAAGCCGGAGGCACCGTAGACGAGCTCGAGCCAGACGAAGGCAAGGATGCCGGCGGCTGCGGGCCAGCGCCCGAGACGCTCGGGATAGCCCAGCGGAGGCGGCGCCGACTGTCCGGCCACGAGCCGGAACCCGCCCCCGACGACCCGGGCGATCGCCCGCCAGGGATTGAAGGCCCGGAACAGGTCGCCGATCCCGACGCTCAGAACCACCAGCCCGAGCCAGAAGGTGACGAAGACGAAGGTGAGCGAGAAGTTGCGGTCCGGCGCCTCGGTGCCGTTGAGGCCCGACCAGACGACCACCACGAGCAGGAACACGCCCAGCGCCCCGGCCAGCACCTCGGTCACCGGGTTGACCACCAGGCGCGAGAGCCAGCCGGAGACCGGGCGCCAGGTGTCGTCCTCGAAACGGGTGCGGCGCCAGGCGAGCGAGAGGGCGACGAACGAGACGATCAGGACCAGCGACGCGCCCCATGCGAACAGCCATTCCGGAATCGGCAGGTCCTGGCGGCCGACCAGCGCGTGGCCGACCACCAGGAGCCCGTCGAGGTTGATCACGGATTCACGGTGATCTCGGCCAGCGGGACCACCGACTCCTCGAGCTCCACCTCGAACACCCCCTCGATCGTCGCAGGCACGTCGAACTCGACCTTTCCGCCGGCGGTGACGTCCATGGCGACGTCGTAGCCGTGCAGATGGACCTCCTCGTCCACGTCGGACTCGACAACGAACCTGATGTCGTCGCCCTTGTCGAACTCGAGCTCCTGCACGCCGCCAACCGGCTCACCGCCCTTGACCACGATCGTCGCCACCTCGGGCTCCTCAGGCGGCGCCTCCTGACCCCCACCCTGAGCTCCGTTGTTCTGCGGCGTGGTCGTCTCCGTCGTTGTGGTCGCGGCGGTCGTCGTCTCGGCCACCGTCGAGTCGCCGCCGTCGCCTTCGTCGTCACGCAGGACGATGAACAGCACCACCGCGGCGATCACCGCGAGCACGGCGAGTGTCACACCCACCCTTCTCGATTGCATAACGCGTACCCCTCTCCGGACGGCGCCCGGCCGCCCGCTCGGAAAAACGCCAACCCGTGGCCGGCCGCCTCGCGGGCGAGGCTCAGCCGGCGGGGATCGCCGGCGGCGGACGCCGCGCGAGCCCGAATTCGAGCGGGCGCAAGGCGAGCCCGCCGCGCGGGATCCCGGCCCGGCGGCGAAGCGTTCGCGGCGCTCGCTGGGGGAACGTTCGCGCCGCCGCCGCGAGCTTGTGCTGGACCCGATCGAGCCAACCGCAGGCGAGCGCGACGACCGCGCCGAACGCCATCGCGAGGGGAAGGGCCAGCCAGCCGCCGGGACCGACGAGGCCGGCAAACGCGCCGTGTCCGCCGACCAGCAGCCCCTCCGCCAGCTCCTGGACGAAGTACACGGCGAGCAGGCCCAACGCGTAGGCGGCGGCCCGCTCGGTCGCGTGACCCGGATCGAGCGGCGCAGCGACGCGGCCGACCAGTGCGGCGAGCAGCGAGATCCCGATCGCCGCGACCGTTGTCGCCACGAGCACCGGCGCGACGAGCTCGAGGTAGCCGTGACCGTGTGCGGCCGCCTCATCCGCGCCGGTGGACGCGAGCACGTACCGGATCTGGTGCACGGCGAGCGCGCCGAGCGCGAAAAGCGCCGCAGCGCGAACCCGGGGACCCGCCGAGTCGGACGTGGTCATGCCCCGATCTTAGGCAGGGGAACCGGCGCGCGCCTCGGCCGGGTTTGCCATCCTGGCGCTCGTTAGGGGAGCGGCGCGCGGCGCCGGGGGGTGTCGTGCCGCCCGAGAAATACAGATTCGAGGAGAACGGGACTCGATGAACCGAAGCAAGCTCTACGCCTTCCTGGTCGCGATCGCGATCGCCGTCTGCGCGGCCGTCGCCTCACCGGCATCTGCCACGCACAACGCCGCGAAGCCGATCCACCCCGGCGTGATGACGTTCACCCAGGGCGCCCAGTGCACGTCCAACTTCATCTTCCGCGACGGCGGCGGCACCTACATCGGCCAGGCGGCGCACTGCTCCGGGACCGGGGGCGCCACGGAGACGAACGGCTGCGACAGCGGCTCGCTTCCGATCGGCACCCAGGTGGAGGTCGACGGCGCCACACAGCCGGGAACCCTTGCCTACAACTCGTGGCTGGCGATGCAGGCGGCCGGCGAGACCGACGCCGATGCCTGCCAGTACAACGACTTCGCGCTGGTGCGAATCGACCCCGCGGATGTCGGGCGCGTCGACTCATCGGTTCCCGGGTTCGGCGGCCCGACCGGGGTCGGTCCCTCGTCGGCGATGCTCGGCGACACCGTGTACTCGTACGGCAACTCCTCGCTTCGCGGCGGGATCACCAAGCTGAGCCCGAAGCAGGGCATCGTCGTCCAGGGCGAGGGCAACGGCTGGAGCCGGACGGTCTACACGGCGACGCCCGGAGTTCCCGGCGACTCCGGCAGCGCATTCCTGAGCGGCTCCGGTCAGGCGATCGGCACCCTGAGCACGCTGCAGATCCTGCCGGTGGCGGGCTCCAACGGGGTCGGCGACCTGCGCAACGAGCTCAACTACGCACGCGCCCACGGCTTCGGCGGGCTCGGCCTGGTGCCGGGCACGCAGCCGTTCACCCCGGACTGGGTGGGCGCGATCCTCAACTCGTAAGCGGGGCTCTCCGTCGGCGCGCCCTCGATCGAGGGCGCGTCGACGCTGTCGCCGCAGGCTAGACGCCGTCGAGCAGGCGCCAGTTCGCGCGGAAGGCCGACTCCGCCGCACTGACGAGCTCATCCTCGTCGGCCTCGCTCGCCACCTCGCTGATCAGCTCGCGGACCTCGGCGGCGTGCTCGACGTCGCGGCTCGAGTGGACCCGGAAGTAAGCGGTGCCCTCGCCGTCCGCGAACCCGTAGCGCTCGATCAGGCCCTCGCGCTTGGTGCGTGAGATCTGCGGCTGGCCGCTCTCGATCGCGTACAGGCGCGCCAGCGTCGCGAGCGCCCCGTCGTCCACGGTCCACGCCCGCACGCACTCGCGGGTCTCGGTCGTCGGGGCGTCCGCGGCGTCCCCGCCGCAGGCCTCGACGAAGCCGTCCCAGAGGCGCAGATGGCCGAGCTCCTCGGCCGCGTGACGGCGCAGCTCGGGACGCTCGGGGAGCGCGTCGGCGGCAGCGCTGCTCATCGTCGCGATCGCCTCGACCGCGTGGCGGTACTGGCCCGAGTAGCGGGCCAGGTCCTCGGCGCTCAGCTCGCCGTCCGACCAGCGCCGGTAGAAGGGGTGGCGGAGTACGTCCCACCGCTCGCGGCTGCGCTCGATTCGCTCCCAGGTCCTGTCGTTCACGTTCGCCCCTTTCGGAAAGCTGGCTCGGTCGGACGGCCAGCATAACGCCCGGGCTCGGGCGGTCCCGGTGACGGCCCGGATCTACGATCCCGCGCGGTGCGCCCCGAGCGAGCGAACATCGCCGCCCCCGAGCTGCCCGGCCGCCTGCGGTGGCTCGGGGCCGAGCGCGTACCGCGCATGGCCGAGCTGGCCGCCGCGGGGCCCGTCCTCGTCCACTTCTTCGACTTCGCGCAGCTGAACAGCGTCAGGGCGCTGCCGTACGCGATCGAGTGGGACGCGCGCTATCGCGACGCCGGCCTGACGACGCTGGGGATCCACTCGCCGCGCTTTCGGTTCACGGCCGAGCGGGCGGCGCTGGCCCCCGCACTCGAGCGGCTGGGCGTTCGCCATCCCGTCGCCGACGACTCGAGCTACACGGTCTGGCACGACTACGGTTGCAAGGGCTGGCCCTCGCTCTTCCTCTGGGGCCGAGGCGGGGCGCTGAGCTGGTTTCACTTCGGTGAAGGCGAGTACGCCGCGACCGAGGCCGCGATCCAGGACGAGCTCCGCGAGCTCGACGCGCTCGCGGAGCTCCCGCCACCGCTCGAGCCCCTGCGGCCGAGCGACGCTCCGGGAGCGCTCGTCGCGCCGCCGACCGACGAGGTGTTCCCAGGCGGCTCGCCGACCGAGCCCTGGCGGCCCGGGGACGACGGGGAGGCGCTGCGACTCGACTACGCCGCCGGGGGCGCGCATGCGTCCGTCGCGGGCGCGGGCGAGCTCCGCGTGGTGCTCGACGGTGGCGCCGAGGAGGTGATCGAGGTCGGCGCGCCCGGGCTCGTCGACCTCGTCGAGCATCCCGCGCACGAGCGCCACGAGCTGCGGCTGCGTGCCGGCCCGGGCATCGAGGTCTACGCGATCAGCTTCTCGGCGGCCCCGCGGTGAATCACCGCCTCTCACCGGCCGAACGTCCCGGAAGGCCTCCCCTAGCGATCACTCCGGGACGTTCGGGGTGTAGCGCGACTCAGCCCAGCCCAGGGCCGCGCCGCCGGGTCATGAACCGGGCGCCGTCGATCGGCTCGAACCCGAAGCGCTCGTACAGGCCGTGCGCGTCCGCGGTGGCGAGGATGGTCAGCCTCAGGTCCTGGAGCCTGGGGTGCGAGAGCAGCGACTCGACCATCCAGACGCCGAGCCCGCGACCGCGATGCGGCTCGAGCACGAAGACGTCCGCGATCCAGGCGAAGGTCGCCCAGTCGGAGACGGCGCGCGCGAACCCGGCCTGCTCGCCGCCCGGCGCGTAGAGGCCGAGGCAGAGCGAGCCGGCGATCGACCGAGCCACGACGTCCCGCGTTACGCCCGGCGACCAGTAGGCCGCGCGCAGGAAGCCCCAGGTCGCGTCGAGGTCGATCCTGCCGGGATCGTCGGAGAGCTCGTAGCCGGCCCGGCGCAGGTTCACGTCGCGTTCTCGATCTGGAGGAGCTCGCCATGCTCGTGGTCGACCTGCAGCGTCGTGTGCTCGAGCCCGAACCGGTCACGGAGCATGGCCTCGAGCTCGAGGCGCTTGAGGTGGCAATCGACGTCGCGGCCGACGAGCACGTGGGCGGCGAGGGCGGGAAAGCCGGAGGTGATCGTCCAGACGTGGAGATCGTGGACCTGCGTCACGCCGGCCATCGCGGCCATCGCCCGGCCGACCTCCTGGACGTCGGTCCCCGGCGGTGAGCCCTCGAGCAGGATCTGTGTCGAGTCGCGCAGGATCCCCCAGGAGCTCCCGAGGACGAGCACGCCGATCAACACGCTGACCGCCGGGTCCGCGTACTCCCAGCCGGTGGTGAGGATGACCACGGCGGCGACGATCACTCCGAGCGAGCCGAGCAGGTCGGCGAGGACGTGGCGCAGCGCGGCGGAGACGTTGAGGCTCTCCGCCGAGTGGCGTTGCAGGATCCGGGCCGCGACCAGGTTGACGACGAGCCCTGTCACCGCGATGCCGAGCATGAGGCCCGCCTCGACCTCCGGCGGGTCGCCGAGGCGCTCGGCCGCCTCGATGAAGATCCAGATCGAGAGCGCGACCAGGGTGACGCCGTTGAACAGCGCCGCCAGGATCTCGGCGCGCCGGTAGCCGAAGGTGCGGCTCGGGCCGGCGGGCCGCCCTGCGAGCCAGGCCGCGAACAGGGCGATGCCGAGCGAGGCGTTGTCCGAGAGCATGTGCGCGGCATCGGCGAGCAGCGCGAGGCTGCCCGCGACGAGGCCGCCGACGACCTCGACGACGGTGAACGTCGCGGTCAGGACCAGCGTCAGCCGGAGCGCCTTGACGCTGCCTTCGCGCGCGCGCGCGTGAGCGTGCGCGTGCAACTCAGGCGCGCGCGGCGAGCTCGGTGCGGATCTCCTTCGGGAGCATGAAGCGCACGTCCTCGTCGACGGCTCGCAGCTCGGAGACGTCGCCGGCACCACGCTCGCGGAAGAACTCGACCAGCTCGGCGACCAGCTCCTCGGGGGCGCTGGCCCCGGAGGTGATGCCGACCGTGTCCACGCCCTCCAGCCACTGCTCGCGCACCTGCGCGGCGTTGTCGATCAGGTGCGAGGCGGCCCCGTGCTCGCGCGCGACCTCGACCAGGCGGTTGGAGTTCGAGGAGTTGGTCGAGCCGATCACCAGCACGAGCTCGCACTCGCGGGCCAGCTGCTTGACCGCGATCTGGCGGTTGGTGGTCGCGTAACAGATGTCATCGGACTTCGGGCTGACGATCGCGGGGAACTTCTCCCGCAGCCGGGCGATGATCGCCGCGGTCTCGTCGACCGAGAGCGTCGTCTGGGTGATGAACGCGACGTGGTCGGGGTCGTCGAGCTCGAGGGTGTCCACGTCCTCGACGGTCTCGACGAGGATGATGTTGTCCGGCGCCTCGCCGGTCGTTCCCTCGACCTCCTCGTGGCCCTGATGACCGATGAGGACGATCGTGTAGCCCTGCTCGGCGAACTTCCGCGCCTCGACGTGGACCTTGGTCACGAGCGGGCAGGTGGCGTCGATCGTCTGCAGCCGCCGCGAGGACGCGTTCGCGTGCACGCTCGGCGCAACCCCGTGGGCGGAGAAGACGACCAGCTCGCCCTCCGGTACCTCGGTCTCCTCCTCGACGAAGATCGCGCCGCGCTTGGCCAGCTCCTCGACCACGTGCTTGTTGTGGACGATCTCCTTGCGCACGTACACGGGCGGGCCGTACATGTCGAGCGCCTTCTCGACCGTCTGCACGGCGCGGTCGACGCCGGCGCAGTAGCCGCGCGGCGCCGCCAGGAGGACCCGGCTCGGCGCATGGGTTTCGGCGGCCGTGGCCATGGCCAGTAAGGGTAGCCGCGTCACGGCAACACGGCGACGACCGCCTCGCCGACCGCGTCGAGGCTCTCGGGACAGACCTTCTCGACGGTGTCCTCGGTCGTGTGCCACCACGCGCCCGGGCTCGGGCCGGGCCCGTAGGTGAAGTCGATCAGGTCGACGGCGGGGATCCCGGCCGCGACGAACGGGATGTGGTCGTCGGACACCGGCGGCGCGGTGCCGCCGAAGGGCGAGTCCTCCTCGACCGCCTCGGCGGCGATCTGCCCGTAGAGGCCGGGGTCGGAGTTCGCCTCCCGCGGGATCTGCAGGTCGCAGTCCCCTACGAGGTCGAGGAGGATCATCGAGTCGATCTCCCGCAGCGGCGGCGTGCCCTGGACCGCGCCGCCGCGCCGCTCCGCCTCGCGGGCGTAGCGGACGTACTGGCGGCTGCCGCGCGTCCCGTCGCGCTCGAAGTCGCGCTCCCCGCGGGCCTCCTCGGCGTCGAAGAGCGCGATGTGCACGGACGGCCCGTCGACCCGGTCCGGCAGTGCGCGTGCGATCTCGAGGACGACCGCCACCCCCGAGGCGCCATCGTTGGCGCCGAGCATGCCGGGGACGTCCTTGGTGTCGTGGTGGGCGGCGAGCAGGATCCCGTCGCCGTCGCTGCCGGGGATCGTCCCGACGACGTTTCGCCAGGGCCGCTGGATGACGACGTCCTCGACGCCCGCGTCGCGCAGGCGCTCCGCGATCAGGGCGGCGTTCTCGCGGTTGGCCGCCGAGCCCGCCGGCCTCGGCCCCAGCTCGACCTGGGCCTCGAGATCGGCGAACGCGCGCTCGGAGTCGAACCGCCCGGGATCGGGCTCGCTGTCCTCGCCCCCGCATCCGGCGAGCGCGACGGCGGCGAGGATGCCGATGGCGAGGCGACGCATCGGCGGGTAAGTTAGGCCCATGACGCAGGGACACATGGACCGGTTGAGCGCGCTCGACGTCTCCTTCCTCACCAACGAGAGCTCCTCGGCTCACATGCACGTCGGCGGGGTCTGCATCTTCGAGGGCCCGCCGATGAGCTACGAAGACCTGCTCGAGCACGTCCGCTCGCGCCTTCACCTCGTGCCGCGCTTCCGCCAGAAGCTCGCCTATCCCCCGGCGCCGACCGGTCGCCCGTTCTGGGTCGACGACCCGGCGTTCAACCTCGAGTACCACGTCCGCCACTCCGCCCTCCCCTCCCCCGGCTCCGAGGAGCAGCTGCGCAACATGGCCGCGCGCGTGTTCTCGCAGCAGCTCGACCGCACGAAGCCCCTTTGGGAGCTCTGGATGGTGCAGGGCCTCACGCGCAAGCGCTTCGCCTTCGTCACCAAGACGCATCACGCGCTCGTCGACGGGGTCTCGGGGGTCGACATCGCAACCGTCCTGTTCGACCTCAAGCCGGTCCCGGAGCCGGCCGAGCCCGAGGACGACTGGTCCCCGGGCCCGTCGCCGTCGGGCGCGCAGCTCCTCGCCAAGGACGCCGAGGGCCTGATCAAGGCGCCCGTTCACCTGCTGCGGCGGATCGAGCAGGTCGTCGAGCATCCGCGAACCGCCGTCGGCCAGGTCTCCGAGGCGGCCGAAGCGCTAGGCCAGGTCGGCTGGAACTTCGCCAACCCGGCGCCCAAGGTGCCGCTCAATGTCGAGATCGGCTCACACCGCCGGTTCGAGTGGGTGCGCGCCGACCTCGCCCGGTTCAAGCGAATCAAGTCGGTCCTCGGCGGAACCGTCAACGACGTCGTGCTCGCGGTTGTCACCGGGGCGTTGCGGCGCTGGCTGCACGCGCGCGGGGTGCGGACCGAGGGCGTCGAGCTGCGGGCCCAGGTGCCCGTGTCGATCCGCGCCGAGGACGAGCGCGGCCACCTCGGCAACAAGCTCGCCGTCCTGCGCGGCCCGATCCCGGTCTACGTCGAGGACCCGGTCAAGCGCCTCGAGATCTGCCGCCGGGGCATGGAGGGGATCAAGCAGTCCAAGCAGGCCCTCGGCGCCGAGGTGATCACCCGGTTCAACGACTTCGCCCCGCCGACGCTGCTCGCCCAGGCGGCGCGGATCAACTTCTCCACCCGGCTGTTCAACCTCGTGGTGACCAACGTCCCGGGGCCGCAGATCCCGCTCTACGTGCTCGGGCGCGAGCTCGAGGACATCTTCCCGGTCGGCTTTCTGCCGCCCAACCAGGCGCTCTTCATCGCGATCATGTCCTACAACGGCGGCATGAACTTCGGGCTGTTGGCCGACTACGACGCGATCGACGACGTCGCCGCGATCGCGGACGGGATCGAGGGGTCGATCGCCGAGCTCACGGAGGCCGCCGACGAGGCGTCGAGCGAGGCCGCCGAGCGCTCGGAGCCGGCGCCCGCCTAGGCCGCGACCGCGCGCCGGTAGCGCGCGACCGACAGCGTTCCGAAGACGGCGATCAACCCGAGGCACCAGGCGACCGCGCCCCAGACGTCGTTGCCGGCCGGACCGCCGACGAACAGCGCCCGCTCGGCGTCGACCATGGTCGAGAACGGGTTGATGTCGGCGGCGAAGGTCTGCAGCCAGTCGGGCATCGTGTCCGGGGGCACGAACGCCGAGGAGACGAAGGTGAGCGGGAAGATGAGGATGAACCCGAACGCGTTCGCGGATTCCGGCGAGGAGACGATCAGGCCGATCCACGCGAAAACCCACGAGAACGTGTAGCCGATCAGCAGCGCGAGGCCGATCCCGCCGATCACCTCGATCGGCGAGGAGCTGAAGCTGAAGCCGACGATGAAGCCGACGACGATCATGACCACGAGCGCGAGCGCGTTGGTGCCGAGGTCGGCCATCGTCCGTCCGGTCAGCACCGCCGAGCGGGCCATCGGCAGCGAGCGGAACCGGTCGACGAGGCCGCGCTTGAGGTCCTCCGAGAGCCCGAGCGCGGTGACGAAGCCGCCGAACGCCATCGTCTGGACGATGATCCCCGGCATCAGGAAGTCGGCGTAGTCGTCGTAGCCCGGCGTCGCGATCGCGCCCCCGAACACCCAGACGAACAGGAGCACGAACATCACCGGCTGGATCGTGAACCCGGTCAGCAGGTCGGGCTGGCGCTTGATCCGGCGCAGGCTTCGCTGCGCGAGGACCAGCATGTCGGCGATCGAGTAGCGCAGGCGTTCGGTCATCGCACTGCCTCCTCCACCTCGCGCTGGTCGACCTCGGGCTCGCTTCCGTCGCCGTCCTCGCCGTCCTCGCCGTCCTCGGGCTCGGGCGGGCGCCCGGTGAGGGTGAGGAACACGTCGTCGAGGGTCGGCCGGCGGACCGCGATGTCGGCGACGGCGACGCCAGCGTGGTCGAGCCGGCGCACGGCCTCGGCAATCGCGCCGTGGCGGTCGCGCACCGGCAGCCTGATCATCCCGTCGTCGGCGACCGGTGGCTCCTGGCACAGGGCCGTCAGCGCGGAAATCGCCGCCTCCGCCTGCGAGGACTGCTCGAGGGTGACCTCGATCCGCTCGCCGCCGACCTGCCGCTTGAGCTCGTCGGAGGTGCCCTCGGCGATGATCCGTCCGTGGTCGAGCACCGCGATCCCGTCGGCGAGGCGGTCGGCCTCGTCGAGGTACTGGGTCGTCAGCAGCACCGTGGTCCCGCGGGCGGCGCGGTCCTCGATCGTCTCCCAGAGGCCGATCCGGCTGCGCGGATCGAGCCCGGTGGTGGGCTCGTCGAGGAACACGACCGGTGGCTGCGCGACGAGCGCCGCGGCGAGGTCGAGCCGGCGACGCATGCCGCCGGAGTAGGTGCGCACGAGCCGGCCGCCGGCCTCCTCGAGGTCGAAGCGCGCGAGCAGCTCGGCGGCACGCTCGCGCGAGGGCGCGCGACCGAGGTGGTAGAGGCGGCCAACCATCTCGAGGTTCTCGAACCCGGTCAGGTTCTCGTCGACGGCCGCATACTGGCCGGCGAGTCCGATCTTGGCGCGCAGCGCGTCGGCGTCGGCGACGACATCGAGTCCAGCGACCCGTGCGATGCCGGCGGTCGGTGGCAGCAGGGTGGTGAGGATCCGGATCGCGGTCGTTTTGCCGGCGCCGTTCGGACCGAGCAGGCCGAACACGGTCCCGGCCTCGACCCGCAGGTCGACGCCGCAGAGCGCCTGCACGTCCTTGTAGGCCTTGCGCAGGCCCTCCGTCTCGATCGCATAGGAGTCGGATCCCTGCATGCATCGCACGCTAGCGCCCCGCGACCGCGCCGTTGGTGCGGCTATCCCCACTATCTGCGCCGTCACCGAGCGTCGGCTGCCCGGAATAAGCTTCGTGCCGTGGAGTCGATCAACTACCACCTCGAGCTGACCCCGGCGCAGCTGAAGATCACGCACACGGCGCTGCGCAGCCTCCGCGACGACTTCGGTCACGACGAGCGCCAGATCCACGCGATCATCCAGGAGGTGCTCGCCAAGCTCCCCGACGAGCACGCGATCCGGGCCATCCAACTCGACACCACGCTCGAGCCGCAGAGCCCCGACCCGCCGCAGACCGGCGACGGGCCGAGCGCGGCCTGAGTCTCTCCGCCTTCGCCCTGGTGATCGTCGCCGCCGCCCTGACCCCGGCACCGGTCAAGGCGGCGCACCTGGAGGCGTAGCTCAGACCAGGCCCACGTACCAGAGGCCGAATGTGACCCCGAACAGGCCGAAGGCCGGGATCAGGACGGTCCGGTAGATCGGATCGATCACGCGGCGGGTCAGCAGCCAGGCGAAGGCCGTCGTGCATAGCGCCATCGAGACGATCGACATCGGCGCGAACACGGCCAGCGCGAGCGAGGCCTCGAGCTGCGACGGCAGCGCCGCGAGCAGCAGCACGACGACGGCCCCGGTCCCGGCCAGCCCGTGCAGCATGCCGATACCGACGGCCTGCTGGGGTGTGCGGACCGGCCGGTGGGCGTGTCGCTCCTCCGTCCCGCGCCGCAGGTGGCTGTGTCGGTGGCCGTCCGGTGAGCTCGACGTCTCCGCCGCCGCTGGGGCATGCCGGTGCCGCCCGGCTCTGAAGTCGCCGCGGAACCACTTCCAGATCACGCGGGCCGCGAGGACGACGATCACCACGCCGATCGCCTTCTCGGCCCCGGACTCGAGCCAGGTCGGGAGCTCCGATTTGAAGACGATCAGCGGGATCCCGATGGCGATAAGCGCCGCGGCGTGCCCGAGCCCCCACCAGGCGCCCAGGCGAGCCGCGCCCCGGGCGTCGCCGCCGTCGGCGGCAACCAGCGAGGTCACGGCAACCAGGTGGTCGGGGTCGGAGGCGTGCCGGAGGCCGAGCACGAACGCGATGCCCAGCGCCACGAGCAGTGGCGCGCCGTCGAACAGGCCGGTGAGCAGGGTGTCGAGCTCTTCGACCGGTCGGAACAGGAACTCGAAGTCAAGGGCCGCCATGGCTACCTCCATTGGGTCGTTCGCCCGAGCGACCGGACGCGCGCGCACAGCGCTCGCACAGCCCGACGATCGGGAAGTGGGAAAAACGCGCCTCGAACCCGAAGCGCGATCGGATCTGCTCCCGGGCGGCGTCGAGCTCGCCCAGGCCGGCCTCGTGCACCCGCCCGCAGGACTCGCAGACGAGGTACTCGTTGCGCTCGCGCGCGGCGAGCGCGTACAGGCCGGGACCGTGTCCGGCGTGGAAGTGGCGCACCAGCCCGGCGCGCTCGAGGGTCTCCAGGTTGCGGTAGACCGAGGCCTGGTCCGACTCGGGCAGGCGTCCGCCGAGCCCGGCGGCGATCTGCTCTGCGGAGACCGGCGTCTCGGCCTCGTAGAGCGCCTCGATCACCAGCCTCCTCGCGGCGGAGATCCTCATCCCGCGCGTTCGCAACACCGCCATCGCCTGCTCGGCATCGCCGGCCTCGAGTGGGGTTGCCGCGTGCGCCTGGGTCATGGCCTTCCACCTCCACGTCCACAGATACGAACGACTCGCAACTGCAGCTGAGTTGCAAGAGCATCGTATCCCGCCTGTCCAGTGCTCTCAACCGGGCCGCGGTGCTCATCAGCCCAGCTCCGGGATCGCGCGGGACGTGATCAGCAGGCCGACCGCGACGATCAGGATCGCCGAGAGCGCCGGCAGCGCGCCGGTGAGCCGGCCGCCGAAGACGCGGCGCTCGACCTGGAGGCGGCCGAGCAGGCGGCGGCCGTAGAGGGTCAGCAGCCCCACCCCGCTCACCACCGCCGCGAGCCCGACGCTGAACGCGAGGATCAGCGCCATCCCGAGGGCGATCCGGTGCTGTGAGATCGCGGCGATCAGGACGACGAGCGCCGATGGGCACGGGACGAGCCCGCCCGAGACCCCGAGCCCGAACAGCTCCCGCATCCGGATCGGCGCATCTCCGTGATGGTGGTGGTGGTGGTGGTGGTGGCCGTCGTGAGCGTGGTGGTGGTGGCCGTGGCCATCGTGATCGTGGTGATGGTGGTGATGGCCGGGGTCGTGCTCATGTCCCGGGCCGGCGCCGGCACGGGCAGCCCTCCAACGCCGAAACCGCGAGCGCATCACGGCCAGCCCGACGGCGACGACCATCAACCCGGAGACGACGCCGAGCCACGGGTAGAGGCGCTCGGGGACGATGAACTCCGAGGCCGCGAGCGTGATCGCGCCGAGCGCGAACACCGACGCCGTATGGGTGGCCGTCACGGTCGCACCGAGTGCGAACGCGTGTCTGGGGGTGGCGCGCGAGCCGGCGAGGTAGCCGGCGACCATCGCCTTGCCATGCCCCGGCGAGAGCGCGTGCAGCGCCCCCCAGCCGAACGCCGTCGCGAGCAGGACCAGGATCAGCAGGCCGTGCGTGTCACCGCTCGCCAGGGTCGACGCGAAGCCGTCCCCGGCGCGGTCGGCCGTCGGCTCACCGCCGCTGATCCCGTCGGGCGCGCTCACCGTCCCCGCGCCCGGCGAAACCTCGAAGCTCGCCGATCGCTGGTCGAGTGGGCTCTCGAGCAGCTCGCTTGGGTAGGCGCGCAGTCCGTCGGTCGGATCCTCGGCCGGGACGCTCGAGACGACGGCGGTTCCCTCGCCCGGGAGCGGGCGAATCGCGCGCCAGCCGACGCGTCCGTCGAAGGCCTCGTTGGCGACCTCGACCCGCGCGGCCCCGGCCGGGATCGCGGCGGCGAAGCTCGCCTCGAGCCGGGTCAGGTCGAGCCCCGCCTGCCCGGGCGGGAACGAGAGCTCGACCTCCCTGGCCTTCCCGAGGCCGACGGGCCGGCCGTCGACGGTGAGCTCGAGGCCCGAGGTCGCGTCGGCGATCAGCTCGCGCTCCAGCGCCGCCCGCTCACTGCCGGCGAGCGTCCCGTCCCCGTCGGCGTCGAGGCGCTTGACCTGCTGGAACGTCGGGATCTCGGCCTGGTCGAGGACGTAGTGGACCGACGCCGCGCGCTCGTCGAACCGCAGCTCGACCAGCTGGTTCGTCGAGAAGTTCCCGAGCGGGTGGGCGCCGGCCGGTGCGGCGCCGAACGCGGCCAGCGCCGCGACGGCGAGCGCCCCTGCGAGGACGGATCGCCGGGCGCTCATCCGAGCGCCTCCAGCGCCCGCTCGGCCCGCGGGCCGTGATAGGGGCTGAAGCCCGGGCTCTGCTCGACCACCCGGCCGAGCAGCTCCGCGGCCCGGGCGGGCTCGCCGGCATCGGCGGCGATCACGCCCGCGTGGTAGAGGAAGTACGGATCGCGCGATCCGAGCCGCATCGCCTCGCGCGACATCTCGAGCGCGTCGACGTCACGGCCGGCGCTGTGAAGCGCCCACGCGTAGGCGTCGGCGGACCGCACGCCGGGGGCGCGCCGCCAGACGCCGCGAGCGAGCGTCACCGCGCGGCGCGGGTCGCCGTGGTCGGCCTCGAACAGGGCGAGCTCGGCATCCACGTCCACGCCGGCCGAGCGCTGCAGCCGCGCCTCGATCTCGACCAGCGCGAGATCGCGGCGGGCGGCCTCGCCGCGGCCCGCGGCGAGCTCGGCCTCTGCGAGCGCGATCGCGTGCTCGGGCAGCGGCAGGCTCTCGACGACGCCCCGATAGCGCTCGATCGCCCGATCGAGATCGCCGGTGGCCGCATCGACGCGGGCGAGCCCGGCCTGTGCCGGCACGTACCCGGGGTCGACTGCCAGGGCGCGGCGGTAGCTGAGCTCGGCCGCCGCGTAGCGCCCGCGAGTGATCTCGAGACCGCCGAGCAGCGTCTGGACGTACGCCTGAGCCTCCCCGCCGCCCCCGGCCGAGGCCGCGAACCTCATCGCGGTAGCGGCGCCGGCGAGATCGCCGTGCAGCTCGCGGAAGTAGGAGACGCGCGCGTACGAGGCGAGGTTGGGCTTCAGG
This sequence comes from uncultured Solirubrobacterales bacterium, assembly GCA_963729075.1. GTDB lineage: Bacteria > Actinomycetota > Thermoleophilia > Solirubrobacterales > 70-9 > WHSW01. The sequence goes on from CAVSMU010000011.1 coordinate 139,587, forward strand.
GAGACCATCCGCTCGAGCGTCCGGCCCGCGGCCGCGTACCGACCGAGCTCGATCTGGCCGTCGACGATCGAGGCGTACGGCAGCAACAGGTCCGGCGCGATGCGGTGGGCGCGCTGGCCGAGCGCGAGCCCGGCGCGGAAGTCGTGGCGCGCGAGCGCCAGCGTCGCCGAGCCCGCAGTCGCGAGCGGGTCGTCGGGGTCGACCGCGAGCGCCCGGTCATAGGCGCGCTCGGCCCGGTCGTAGAAGCTCGGATCCCCGGTCTCGCGCGCGCGCAGGTAGTAGGAGTCGCCGAGTGCCGCGGCGGCCCCCGAGTCGTTCGGCGCCGCCCGAACCGCCGCCTGGAGGCCGGCGATTCGGCCCTTCGCGCCGGCGCCGGTCGGGGCGTCGAGGCCGACGGCGGCACTGTCGCTCGAGATCGAAGCAGTGTGGTTGACGAGCGCGAAGGCGGCCAGCGCGATCGCGAAGGTGACCAGCGGCGCGCCTACCTTGAAGAGCAGGGGGCGAAGGGCGATCGAGTTGGTGTGCACGGATGGCCTCTCAGATTGCGGTTCGGGTCAAAGTCGGAGAACCCCGGAGGAGGGAGCGCCCACGGCGGGCGCTCCCTCGATCCGGAGTTGGTCGATCAACCCCCCGGGGGAACGGGCGGGTGGGTGGGCTCGACGTACTGGCCGGGGTTCGAGTCGAATCCCGACTGCGGTCCGGCGACGTACGGGAACTGGTTCAGGAACCCCTCGGAGTTCTGATCCACCCCGTCGCCGAGCGGCACCGCGTTGCCCTTCAGGATCCCGGCGACGACCTGGAGGTCGATGTCGACCACGTCGTCGGCGAGCCTGCGCCCGTTCGGGTAACCGGCGTTGTCGCCGCCGATCACGCCGAACCGGCTCGGGTCATCGCTCGGCGGGGTCCCGAGGTTCAGCTTCAGGGTGTCGACCGGCGTGCCGGCGAACGGGCCCTTGTGCTGGTTGACGCCCGGGATGCCCTGGAGCACCGCCTGGACGATGTCGGTGCGGTTCGTCGTAGGCGCGTTGACGTTGAACAGGGCGTTCAGCACCGCCGCGAGCTCGGGCTGCGTGACGAACTGGCCGTACAGCTCCGCGTCGCGATCGGGCGTCGTGCGGTTGAACCTGTCCTTCATCCCGAGCGGGATGATCACCTCGTTGATCAGCGGGTTGCCGAGGCGCGAGACCTGGACCCACTTGTTCGGCGCGGTGCCGACCCCGTTGGGCGATCCGCCCGAGTAGTCGGCGTTGGTGACCTCGAACTTGCGGCGCTCGGTGGTCGACCAGACGCCGACGACCGCGTTCTGCGCGTCGGGCGAGGACACAGCCTGGCCGTCACGCGTCACGTCCGCCTCGGGGATCTGCATGATCGTCGAGGAGGTCGAGTAGCCGGAGAGGTCGTCCTTGCCGCCGCCCTGGTTACCGGTGCCCAAGCGGACGTTGATCGCATCGAACGCGGCACCGAGGTCGACGAAGAACGGATCGTCGCGCGAGCCGACGAACAGCTTCGTCCCGCCGCGCGTCGTCCTCGTCGCCTGGTCGACGAAGTTCCCGTAGTTCGGGAACGTCTTCGGCCCGATGTTCGGCGGCGCCACGAGGCCGTTCCTGACGATCCTCTTCTCACTCGTCAGCCCGCCGTTCGCGTTGTACTCCTCGCGAACGAGGTTGTAGGTCTGAACGATGTTCAGACCCGGGTCGTTGAAATCCTGCGTACCCGGACCCGCGTACAGGAACGAGTTCGGGTTGCGGATCTTGGTGTTGAAGTTGAACCGATAGCTGATATCGGCCTTCCCATCACCGTTGTTGTCGATGTGGTTGTAGTAACGCGCCCGATCGTCGAAGCGGAAGAAGTTGGGCCCGTTCGCCGGAACCTGGCCCGGGATCCAGTTCGAAACGATCGTCAGCGCGCCCTCTGCGTCGGGCGCGGTGAACGCGTACACATCGGTGTTGTCGGCCGCGGGGTCGAGCATGATGTTCGGCGCCTCGCGGTGTGACGAGCTGATGGCGAGCGAGGCCACGATCGCCATCGCCGCCACCACGGCGGCGAGCAAAAGCGCCTTAGTTCGCCTGCTTGCCTGACTCATCGCCAATCCTTTCTGGAGATCGGATCTGGGCAACGAAGGGCCCCCGTCCCTAGGTGCGAGTGGGAGTCGGCGCTCCGCCGTCCGTTTGTCAGTTCCCCCTTACGCGGACGGCGCGGATGCGGATCAATCTCCCCGCTGAATCGCGCAGCGCAGGCTTCGGCGCGATACTGCGTCGCGGGGATGTCGCAGGACGACGCCGACACGATCCGCCGCGCGTACGAGGTCTGGAACGAATCGGGCCCGGAGGCCCTAACCGACGAGTTCTGGGCCGATGACGTGGTGTACCGCGAGGGCCCCGGCTGGCCGAACGCCGGCGTCTACGAGGGCCGCGATGCGGCGCTCGCTCGCATACGGAGCCTGGTCGACCTGCTCGGGCCGATGGAGGTGGCCCTCGACGAGCTGGTCGAGGTCGGCGACGGCCGTTACGTCGCCTGCACACGGATGGTCGGCCAGGGTGCCGACGCGCCCTACACGCAGTCGTTCGCGGTCGTGCACCGGCTGCGCGACGGGCTCATCGTCGAGGCGGACTACTACCTCGACCGCGCCCAGGCGCTCCAGGCCGTCGGGTTGGCGGGGTAGCCGGCGTATCCGCTGATAAGCGCCTGATAAGCGGCGAGGGCTAGCTTCGGACCGTCGTGGACGATCGACCTCGAGCGGGGTCGGCGAACGAAAGGAACCAGTACCGCTGTCCGGGCCTCGACACGCCCGGGCCGGGTACCACCGACGGCTTGTGGCGGTTCCAGAACGAGACCGGCCAATCGATCAACCTCATCGTCGACCACGGCGGGCCCGACCCCTCGTTCGCCGGCGCGCTCGCCAACGGCGCTACCCACGACGAAACGGCCCCGTTCACCGGCGACCACATCGTCTTCTCGGCACAACAGGAGGACCGACGGATCGTGACCATCGAGGCCTTCTCGTTTCACCGCGACAACGACTGCCACATCCAGCTCCAGGTCGTGGCCACGCCGTCGAGCCCCTTGTAGGGAACGCCCCGCGAGATACTGCGCGGGCAATGTCGCAGGAGCACGTCGAGATCGTCCGTCGCGCCTTTGACGCGCTGAACCGCGGGGACCTCTCCGGCGCGATGAAGGACATGGCGGCGGATTTCGTCTTCGACTTCTCGCGTTCGATGAGCCCCGAACGAGGCGTCTACGGGCGGGAGGACATTCCGCGCCTCCAGGACTCATTCGGAGGGGTCTGGGAATCGGTGCGCTGGGAGCCGGAAGCGTTCATCGAGGCAGCCGGTCGGATCGTGACGCCGATGAGGACGTATAACCGGGGTCGCGACGGGATCGAAGTTCAGACGCGAACCGCCTGGCTCTGGTCGTTTCGTGATGGACGGGTCGCGCGGGTGACGTTCTTCCAGGACCGCCGCGAAGCCCTCGAAGCGGCCGGGCCGCCGGAGTAGGCGGTTGCTCGCCCCGGTTGAGCGACGGATACTGGGGGCGATGTCGCAGGAGAACATCGAGCTGGCCTATCGGAGCTACGACGCCGTCAACCGTCGCGACCTCGATGCGCTTCTCGCGCTGATGGACGAAGACGTCGAGTCCGTTTCGCGCATAGTTGCCGTGGAGGGCGGCTTGCACGGCCACGCTGGAATCCGCCGCTGGTGGGACAGCTGGTTCGGCGCCTTCCCGGACTACAACATCGAGGTGGTCACGCGTCGGTCCTGCGGGTCGTAGAGCGCCAGGTGGAGGAGCGCGCGCTTTTGTCGGGGAACCCGGTGGCCTTTCGCGAGACGACGTGCTCGACAATGTCACGCACTACTGGCTTACCAACACGGCGGTCTCCTCGGCCCGCCTCTACTGGGAGAGCAAGCTGGCGTTCTTCGACGTCAAGGGCGTCGAGATCCCGGTCGGCGTGACCGTCTTTCCGGACGAGCTCTATCCGGCTCCACGAAGCTGAGCGGAGGAGGCGTATCCCCAAGCTCGTCCACTTCAACGAGGTAGACGAAGGCGGCCACTTCGCCGCCTGGGAGCAGCCGCAGAGCTTCTCGGAAGAGATGCGGGCGACCTTCAAGTCACTGCGTTGACGTCAACGACAAGGAGCAACAGACCAGGGTGTTTACGGGCGCGACCGAATGCGCGTGAGCCGAGACATCCGCCTCTAGTCGTCCTGCGCAGTGCCGCGGTGCGGCGTGGCATGCCATCCCCCATCGCTTGCTTATCCTCGCGGCGTGGCGACCGCCACGAGCCCGATCATCCCGGAGCTTCCGATCATCCGCGCCCAGGGCGAGGGCGAGCAACGCGCGACGTTCTTCGAGCTGTTCTTCGACCTCGTGTACGTCTTCGCGGTCACCCAGCTGTCGCACCATCTGCTCGTGCACCTCGACTGGTCGGGCGCCGCCCAGACGGCTTTCATGCTCGTGGCGGTGTATTGGGCGTGGAATTACACGACGTGGATGACCAACTGGTTTGACCCCGACACAGCGCCGGTTCGGCTCGTGCTGGTATTCGTGATGGTCGCGAGCCTGTTGATGTCGGTCGCGATCCCGGACGGATTCGGCGAGCACGCGCTGCTGTTCGCGTGCGCGTACTCGGGTCTTCAGATCGGGCGAAACGCGTTCGTCGTCGCGGTCACGCCGCGCGGCAGGTTCAACCAGAACTTCCGCCAGATCCTTGCGTGGAGCATCCTCTCGGCGCCGCTGTGGGTCGCGGGCGGCATCGCCGACTCGGAGGCGTTGCGCTGGGCTCTGTGGCTGAGTGCTCTGGCGCTTGACCTAGCCGCGCCGCTCGCGGCGTACTGGCTGCCGGGCGTCGGCGCGACCCCCATGAGTCAGTGGCAGATCGAGGGCGCCCATTTCGGGGAGCGCTTCCAACTGTTCGTGATCATCGCGCTCGGCGAGAGCATCGTTCTCGCGGGAGCCACCGCCTCGGATACGGGACTGAGCCTCAACGTCGTCGCCGCGCTGCTGCTCGCCTTCCTCTCCTCGACGGCGCTATGGTGGCTCTACTTCGGCCAGGTCGCTGGCAGGGTGCTGGAGGGGATTCGCGCCGCCACGGTCCAGCAGCGGGGCAAGATCGGCCGCGACATCTACACCTACCTGCACCTCCCGATCGTGGCCGGCATCGTCTTAGTCGCGGTCGGCGATGAGCTCGTGATCGCCCACCCGACGGACACCCTGAACGATTCGGGAGCGCTCGTCACCCTCGGCGGCCCGGCCCTCTTCCTCGCCGGGCTGATGGCCACTGGCGCCAGGATCGGCCACGCCCAGAGCCTGCGGCGAGCCATGGTGGTCATCGCGCTCCTCGCCGCCGTCCCTCTCGCCGCCGTCGCCGACGGTCTGGTCGTGGCGGGGGTGCTCACCGCGCTGCTGGCCGCGCTCGTGATGGCCGAGCAGTTGCGCCGCGCGCTCTGAGCCAAACGGCCGCATCGACGAGAAGGCCACCACCATGAGTTACGGCGCCGCCACTGTTGCATCGCCCGACCACGATCCTTCCACAGGGGGTTCGCTTAGAGATCACGGCGTTGCTTTCGTTTCTCGCGCCGAGCGAGAGCGGGCGCGGACCCCGCTAATCAACCTGCGACCGGCCGCTGGCCGGGCGGGAACGCCGGCCGAAAATCCATACGCTGCAGGGGATGGACTTGGAGGCCGCGCGCGAGTTCATGCGCGAACACCACCGTGCCGTGCTTGCCACCAGGCGCGCCGGCAGGATCCAGCAGAGTCCGGTGCTGGTGAACGTGGACGCCGAGGGACGGGCGATCATCTCCAGCCGGGAGCGCGCTTTCAAGGTCATGAACCTACGCCGCGACCCGTGGGCGCAGGTCTGCGTCTTCACCGAGCGCTTCTTCGGCAAGTGGATCTACGGCGAGGGCGAGGCGGAGGTTCTCTCGCTGCCCGAGGCAATGGAGCCGCTGATCGACTACTACAAGCGCTTTCCCGACGAGAACCCCGACTGGGACGACTATCGCGAGCGGATGCGACGAGAGAAGCGGGTGCTGATCCGCATAACTCTCGAGCGCGCCGGTCCCGACCGACAGAGCTGACAATCCGCTCGCCTCGGGCTGGCGTGGTCCCGACACGACGCGGCGGCTCTATAGAGCGACTTGAGGCTTCCGGTCGTCGCGTATCTCGACACTCCGCGCTTCACCCTCGAGGCGCTCGTCCGCCACGTATCCCCTTGCGATCTAACCTGGGCCAATCGCGAGCGCCGAGCTGAGCCGCCGCGTCACGAAGATGGGAATCCCGAATCTGTGAGGTCAAGATGATCCTTGGCGAAAACGCCGCAAACAGCGCAGTCGATGCACTCGAGTCGGTCGAGGCGCTCGACGGGCCCGCACTCAAGCTGGCCGGGGCGGTGAGCAATGCCGTTCCCGTCGGTGTGCCGCGGGACGCGCTATCCGGCACGTGGCTCGGCCATGCGCTCCATCCGTTGCTGACGGATGTGGTTATCGGGTCGTTCATCAGCGCGACGCTGCTCGACCTGCTCGGCGGCGACGACACCGGCCGCGCGAGCGAGCGCCTCATCGAGGTCGGCCTCGTGGCCGCCGCGCCGACGGTCGCCAGTGGTCTGACCGATTGGGCCCTGACCGTCTACGGCGACCGCCGCACTCGACCGGTGGGGCTCGTTCACGCGAGCGCAAACCTGACGGCGTCCGCGCTGTATGCGGCGTCGCTCGCCGCGCGGCGCCGCGGCGTCCCCGGGCGCGCCACGCTGCTCAGCCTGGCGGGCGGCGCGGCGCTCTCGGTGGGTGGCCTCCTCGGCGGTCACCTCTCGTTCACGCGCGGAGTCGGCGTCAACGAGACGGCCTTCGACGAGGGGCCCCGCGACTGGACGACGGTCGACACCGGGGAGCTGGAGGACGGCAAGCCGACCAGCGGCATGGCGGGCGACACGCCCGTTCTACTTCTGAGGCACGACGGGCATCTGCACGCGCTGCACGATCGCTGCTCGCACCGCGGCTGCGAGCTCAGCGCCGGTCAGGTCGAGGGCGAGTCGGTCACCTGCCCCTGCCACGGCTCGCGCTTCAGCCTTCGCGACGGTTCGATCGAACAGGGCCCGGCGACGGCGCGGCAACCCGTGTTCGAGACGCGCGAGAGCGACGGTCGGATCGAGGTCAGGCTCCCCGCGGCTTAGGCGACCGCGCCTGCGGGGCGGGTCTGATCGCCCTCCATCGACCGCGGATTTCAAAGGACGGGACGCACGACGAGCATCCCCCGGCTCGACACGAGATGCGCCAAGTCTTCCGCCAAGCGTTGGACGTGTTCGCTCGCCTGTTGCTCGAAGCGCTCCACTTCGACGATCTCGGCGATCAGCACGTAATCGGCTTGACCGATGGACTGTCCGGGCACGTCCGCCGGCCGCGTAAGGCGCCAATCCGAGACCGTGTCCAGCGACCCGCGGACGATGTCGCGATCCTCCGTCATCAGACGCTCAAAGTCCTCGGCCAGCTCGGGCGCACGCAGCTGGAACCACATGATGAGGGTCGCCGGAGGACTCATCCACGAAGCGTATACACCTATATCCCGCGCACCCGAGACTTGCTGAGCGCGGAAGGCAGGACGCCGCCACGCGTTCGCTTTCGGCTTGAGTGTGAGCGCCCAAGTGTCGGCGATTGGCGCGCCTGGTCTGAACGAGAGGCAGAAGCCCTTGCGTTGCGCTCTTCTTCGCGCCCGGCACGCTCGCACCCGGTCGGGGGCGGCCACGAGCGTGCGCTCTCTGCGTGGCTACGTCGCCTGTGCTCAGTCGGTTCCGAAGGCTTGGCCGAAGAACGCGATCGCCTGGGCAATCGCGGCGCGCGCAGCGTTGGTCTTGCTGAGCGGGTTGAGCATCATGAAGTCGTGATGGACGCCGTCGTAGCGGACGGTCGTGACGGGGACACCGGCCAATCGGAGCTTGGCGGCGTACGCCTCCCCCTCGTCGCGCAGCACGTCGGCCTCATCGACCAGCAGCAGGGTCGGGGGCAGTCCTCGTAGTTGCTCGATCGTGGCGTGGTTCGGTGACGCGGTGATCTCGGAGCGCTGCGTCGGGTCGGCGATGTAGGCGTCCCAGAACCACTCCATCGCTTTCGCGGTCAGGAAGTAACCCTCTACGAACTGCTCGTACGAGCCCGTGTCCATCGCGGCGTCGGTGACCGGGTAATACATCTGGGCGTGGACGAACTTGACGTCGTCGCGCTCCTTAGCCATCAACGTCAGCGCGGCGGTCATATTGCCGCCGACCGAGTCGCCGGCGACCGCGATGCGGCTTGCGTCGAGGCCGTTGGAGGCGCCTTCGCGGACGATCCATTGCGCCGTGGCGTACCCCTGCTCGATCGCCACCGGGTAGCGGGCCTCGGGCGAGTTGGGGTATTCGACGAACGCGAGCGCCGCGTTCGAGCCGACCGCCAGCTCGCGCACCAGGCGGTCGTGGGTGCCGGCGTTGCCGAGCACCCAGCCGCCGCCGTGCATGTAGAGGATCACCGGAAGCACGCCGCCGGCGCCCTGTGGCTTGATGACCCGCACCCGCGCGTCTCCGACGTCGGCGGGCACGGTGATCCACTCCTCGTCGATCGGCAGCTTCTCCACGGGCTCCGCCTGAACGTCGTCGAGCACCTTGCGGGCGTCCGGATAGTCCAGCTCGTAGATGAGCGGCGGTGTCGAGGTCGCGTCCGCGAACTCCTGCGCGGCGGGCTCGAGAACCACCTTGGTCTGAACGGACATCGCGTTGCTCCTTCCCCGGTCGAGTAGTGACCGAGCTTGTGGTGTTCAGAGGAGTTGTTCGATCGTGATCGTTAGCGAGCGAATTCGGCGCCCGGTGGCGTGGTAGACGGCGTTCGCGACCGCGTCTCCGATACCGAGAGTGTCGCGTTCGCGATGCGCTTGGTCCCGCGGCCGGTGATCTGCTCCTCGAGCAGTGCCTGGAGTGATCTAGTGCCAACTACCGCCTTCCCGAACGACCGTACACCCGCTCGCGAGCGGGAGCAACCGTCTCGCCGGTGGTAGGTCTCGGCGACAGATCGCCGGCGGTCGCCGCCCGTCTACTACTCCGAGAATGCCCGCACGTCGAACGAGGCGTTTCCCAGACGCCTACCCGTCTCCAGAGACGGGCACCTGCAAGAGCCGAGCGAGACGCTCGCTCGTCGCGCGAAGGACCGGTGACCGAGTCGCCACGGCCCGGCTGCTGGTGGTTGTCCGCTCGCGAGTAGCTCCGGTGTTGAGATGAGATGCTCAAGCCGACTGAGGCGAAAACAGAGGAGGGCCGATGGCCACCGCAACTGACGTATCCGAGCTACTCACGACCCACCCGCGGCCGAGCGAGGTCGACCGCCAGGCGCTCGCCCGATGCATCGCCGAGTGCTACGACTGCGCTCGCAGCTGCACGATCTGCGTGGACGCCAACCTCGCCGAGGAAGACGTCGCTGAGATGCGGCGGTGCATTCGCCTCTGCCTGGACTGCGCCGACGTCTGCATCGCGACCGGACGCATGGTCAGCCGCCAGACGGAATACGAGCCGGAGACCGCGCGGGCGGAGGTCGAGAGCTGCCGCCAATCCTGCTCGACCTGCGGCGAGGAGTGCGAGCGCCACGCCCAGCATCATGAGCATTGCCGGCTCTGCGCTGAAAGCTGCCGCCGTTGCGAGGCAGCCTGCGCCGCCCTGCTCGAGGCGATCTGACTTCTCCTGGAGGAGGAGCTGGGAGAGCGGGTCGCACGGCCCACCCGTTGCCGTCCGGGTCTGCGAAGAAGCAGAAGCGTGAGCCGGGAGAGAGCCGTCGCGCCCCGGATCGAGCAGGGCCGCGAGCGGAGCGGACGAGTCCGACGGCCCAGAGTTGAGGCCAGGGGGGCGGACCAGGGTGATCACTGGCGCGAAGGCGCGGCCGTCGCGCGACGCTGCCCCTGGCAATTCGAGTGCGCCGCTGTCACGCGCCGCCACGAGCGTCAGGAGAAAAGATGTCTGCTGAGAGCACCAGGACCGCCGCCGCGCCGTCCACCGGGTCGGACGGGGCCGAGATCCGCCCGTTCAATGTCGAGGTCTCGGAAGCGGAGCTCACCGACCTGCGCAGCCGGATCAACGCGACGAGGTGGCCCGATCGGGAGACGGACCCCTCCCAGGGCGTGCGGCTGGACACGATCCAGGCACTGGCCGCGTATTGGGCAACGGACTACGACTGGCGCAAGTTCGAGGAGCGCTTCGCAGCCCTACCTCACTACATCACCGAGATCGATGGGGCCGACATCCACTTCATCCACGTGCGCTCGGAGCACGAGGACGCGTTGCCGCTCATCGTCACGCACGGGTGGCCGGGCTCCACCGTCGAGCAGCTGAAGCTCATCGTTCCGCTCACCGATCCCACGGCGCACGGCGCGAGCGCGTCGGACGCCTTCCATCTCGTGATCCCTTCACTGCCGGGCCACGGGTTCTCGGAGAAGCCGACCGAGACCGGCTGGGACCCGATTCGCATAGCGCGTGCGTGGGTCGTACTGATGGAGCGCCTCGGATACGACCGCTACGTGGCGCAGGGCGGCGACTGGGGCAATGCCGTCTCCGAGCAGCTGGCGCTGCTCAAGCCCCCGGGACTGCTGGGCATCCACACCAACATGCCGGCGACGGTTCCGCCAGACGTATCGAAGGCGCTCGCGTCCGGCGGCCCGGAGCCGTCGGGTCTGTCGGACGAGGAGAAGAATGCCTACGAGATCCTGAAGGACTTTTTTGCGACCGGCGTCGGGTACGCCAACGAAATGGCGAACCGCCCGCAGACGCTTTACGGCATCGCGGACTCACCCGTCGGATTGGCGGCGTGGATGCTCGATCACGATGTCCGCAGCTACGAGCTCATCGAACGGGCTTTCGTCGGGCAGCCGGGCGGCCTTTCACGAGACGATGTGCTCGACAACGTCACGCACTATTGGCTGACGAACACGGGCATCTCCTCGGCGCGCCTCTATTGGGAGAGCCACCTCGCCTTCTTCGACGTCAAGGGGGTGGAGATCCCGGTCGGCGTGACCGTCTTCCCCGATGAGCTCTATCCGGCACCGCGGAGCTGGGCTGAGAGGGCGTATCCGAGGCTCATCCACTACGACCGGGTCGCCGAGGGGGGCCACTTCGCGGCGTGGGAGCAGCCCGAGATCCTCTCCGCAGAGCTCAGAGCGACCTTCCGCGTATTGCGCTGACTGGTCCGCGTCGGCTCGCATCCCGACGCCCGAAGCCCTGAGATGCTGTGATCGATGGCGGAGAGCGCTGCCGTGGACCGGCTCGCGAGCGCGGAGGGAATCACCTTCGAGAGCTCACGCGGCCGCTGGGTGCTTGGGGTTTCCGTGCTTGGGTCCGGCATCGCCTTTCTCGACGGCACGGTGGTCAACGTTGCTCTCCCCGCGATCGGCCGCGACTTGGGCGCCTCGACCAGCTCACTGCAATGGATCGTCAACGGGTACCTGCTCACCCTCGCGTCACTGATCCTGCTCGGCGGATCGCTCGGCGACCGCCACGGACGCCGGCGGATCTTCATGGTCGGCGTCGCCGTGTTCACCGGCGCGTCGCTGTTGTGCGCGCTGGCCCCGACGCCTGAGCTGCTCATCGCCGCAAGGCTCGTGCAGGGGGTCGGCGGCGCCCTGCTGACGCCCGGAAGCCTGGCGATGATCGAATCCAGCTTCCGCCCGGTCGACCGCGCTCGGGCGATCGGTGCCTGGTCTGGCCTCGGCGCCGTGGCGGCGGCCCTCGGGCCACTGCTCGGTGGCTATCTGGTCGAGGCCGTGTCGTGGCGAGCGATCTTCCTGATCAACCTCCCGCTCGGCCTGCTGGTCATTCTGATGGCTGCCCGTCACGTACCCGAGACTCGCGATCCCACTGCCCACGGGCGCCTCGACTTCCGCGGCGCCAGCCTCGCCGCCCTGGGTCTGGGTGGAACGACCTATGCGCTGATCGAGGGTCCGGGCGAGGGCCTCTCGCCATCGATCGTGCTCGCGGGACTCGGCGGGATCGTCGCCCTCGTCGCCTTCATTCTCGCCGAGCGCCGCAGCGCGAACCCGATGATGCCCCTGGGACTGTTCAGCTCGCGGCAGTTCAGCGCCGCCAACGTAGTCACCTTCGTCGTCTACACGGCGCTCGGCGGTTTCTTCTTCCTCTTCGTCGCCTACCTGCAGATCTCGCTCGGCTACTCGCCGATCGCTGCCGGCGCCGCGTCGCTTCCCGTGACGGCGCTGATGCTCACGCTATCGGCGCGCGCGGGCGCCCTCGCGCAGCGCATCGGGCCCCGGATCCCGCTCAGCGTGGGGCCGCTGGTGATCGCGCTCGGCCTGCTGTTGATGACCGCGATCGAGCCCGGGGACAGCTACGTCTCGAGCGTGCTGCCGAGCCTACTCGTGTTCGGATTCGGCCTTGCGCTCGTCGTGGCGCCGGTGACGGCGACCGTGCTCGCGGCGGCCGACGCTCGTCACTCCGGCATCGCGTCGGGGATCAACAACGCGGTCTCACGGGTCGCCAGCCTGCTCGCGGTCGCGGTCCTACCGCTGATCGCGGGGCTCACGGGCGAGTCCTTCTACGACCCGGAGGCCCTGGCCGACGGGTTCCAGATCTCGATGATGGTCTGCGCCGGACTCGCTGTGCTCGGAGGCATCCTCGCCTGGCTCACGATCAGCGACGACGTACTCGAGGCCGAGCCGGAGGCCGGCGGCGATACCCCACATCGGCTGGCGACGGACTACACGTGCCCGGTTTCGGGTGCTCCGCTTCGCCCGGCCCGCGAGGCCGAGTGCCGCCCGATCTCAGTCGCTCCGCGCGCGCCACGGCAAGGGACGTAGTTCCTCGGCAATCGCCCGGGCTCCCGACGCTTCGTAGCGACCCGCCCAACGGTCGAGCCACTCGTCGTCGTCCAAGGGTCCTCCCCCGCCCACGCGTGCACGAGCGGGCGTGGGCATCACGTGAGACGATCGGCCGCGAGCATCCATCACCAGAAGGGAGACCACGATGGCCGCCAAGCTTCTCGCCCACCTCCGCCAGCAGTGGATCGCGGTGATCGCGCTTCTCCTTGTGCTGACCGGTGGTACGGCCTACGCCCTCGACGGCTCCAACACGGTCTTTACCGACGACATCGTCAACGGCGATGTGAAGGTGGCCGACATCGGCCAGGGGGCCGTCGCCACCGACGAGCTCGCCAACAACCAGGTCACGGCGTCTGACATCGGCGATGGCGAGGTGAAGAGCGCCGATGTCGCCAACGGCCAGGTGCTCGGCGCCGACATCGGCGCGGGCGAAGTCAAGAGCGGCAACGTCGCAAACGACAACCTCACCGGCGGCGACATCGCTCCCAACTCGCTCAAGGGTGCCGACATCGACGAGGGGACGCTCGACATCGGGGATACGGCGCGGGCTTATGCCGAAATGCCTTCCGACTTCTGTGCGCCTCCCGACACGGACTGCCCCTTCTTCGATTCGAAGGGGGTTTCGAGCATCATCCGGACCGATGTCGGCCAGTACTGCGTTCTCGCGCCCGGCATCGACGCCGAAGAGGTATCGGCGGCGGTGACGGTCGATTCGAGCGGGACCGCCAATCCACGGGGCAACGCCTCGGCGATGAGCAACGAGGGGTTTGAGTGCGGGCCAAGGCTCACGGGCTTTCGGGTGCGCACCGAGCGCCAGCCGGTCACCAGCTCGACCACGGTCGGACCGGCCGTCCCCGCCGATGACGTTGGGTTCACGATCGTGATCCCGTAGGGGCGGCGGACAGCGGGGAGCGGACATCGGGCGGCCCGTCAGGGTCCCCGGTCACCTCGTGACCGCCCGCAACGGCTGTGGCTCGGGCTTCGAGTGCTCGACGGGCGGCTCAAGGGCACGCTCGATCAGCGGGAGGAACTCGTCCAGCCTGTACTGCTCGCCGCTCGGCCTTCTGAGGTCGAGCGACGGGGAGCGAGACTTGCCCGGCGAGCATCGGCCACTGTCGACCCACCTGCGAAGCGCCCGGACGCGCGCCCGGTCGACTTCGAGCTCGGCGAGCTTCGTTGCCGCCTTCCTGCTGCGCCCCCGGCCGCGCTCGCTCTCGTGGTCGAGCTTCGTCGTGTATTCCCCGCGGTGCTCCTCGATGGCCGCCCCGAGATCGCCCTCGGCGTCGGCGACGGCCTGCGCCAGCCCGGCGGCCTTTGCCGCGGCCTGCCCTGCGTCCTCGCGGGCCTTCGGGGTGGTCGGCTTCGGCTCCCGTTTGAGCCTGCGCCGTGCGCGATCGGCGGCATGGGCGCGGTGCCGCGCGCTCCGCCGCCTAGGCTGAACTGACTCCGAGGTCTCCCGACAGGTTCGGGGGATCGATATCTGACTTCAAGGCGACGACCCCCGCCCGATCGGGCGGGGGTCGTCCGCCGTGCGACTCAGCCTCCTTGACGCCAATCAACGGAGAGGAGTCGCCGTGACCCAGGATGACGTGCTGTTCGGCTATCGCCTGCGGCTGTTCGCCCTGGCGGCCGAGATCGGGGTGCGCCCGGCCTGCCGCCAGATGGGCGTCCACCACTCGACCTACTACCGCTGGAAGCCGATGGTCGAGCGCAACGGGCTTGAGATCCTGCGTCCTAGGGAGCGTCGGCGCCCGGTGATGCCTAACCAGCTGCCGGCGATGGTCGAGGAGCGGATCGTCGCCTTCTCGCTCGGCCACGCCGGGCTGGGCCCGAAGCGAATCGCGGCGCAGCTCGCGCGGTCCGAGTGGGGAGGGCTGCGGGTTTCACCCAACGGGGTCTGGAAGGTGCTTTGCCGCCACGGGCTCAACAGCCGCGCCAAGCGCCTCGCCCTGGTCGCCGGTCACCGCGCCCCCTACGAGCCGCCGCGCGAACCCGAGCCCGAGCCGCGCGTCGAGTCCCAGCGGCCGGGGGAGCTGGTCGGTCTCGACTGCTTCTTCGTCGGCCATCTGCACGGGACCAAGGGAGCGGTCTGGCAGCTGACCGCCTGCGACACCTACTCGTCGTTTGCTTGGGCAGAGCTCGTCGTCTGTCCAGCCGATAACCCGAAGGCGAGCCAGACCTCGGCACTCGCGAGGCGAGTGGCGCGCGAGCTAAAGGCCGCCGGTTGGCGCCTGGAGCGCGTGCTCACCGACAACGGCAACGAGTTCCGCGGGCTCGATTTCGGGCGCACGATCGCCGAGCTCGGCGCTACCCATACGCGGATCCGCGCCGGCAGACCGCAGACCAACGGCCATGTCGAGCGCCTTCACCGCACGATCCTCGAGGACTGTTGGCGCCCGGCCTTCGCCCGCTACCTGCAGGTTCGCCTCACGGGCCTTCGCCGCGAGCTCGAGGTCTTCGTCGACGACTACAACTTCCGCCGCGCCCACGACGGCAGGCATACCCGAGGTCGGGCTCCGGCCGACCTCGTCTACGGTGCTCGAAAGATGGAGCCGAGATGAGCCGAAAGCGTCGGCATATCTCGGAGTCTGTTCAGCCTAGGCCGCCGGCCTGCCGGCCGTGGTGTCTCGCAACCCCGCGAGGAAACCCCCGGCCCGAGCTACCTACTCCCGCAGCCCGGCGGCTTCGAGGGCTACCGAGCAGACACCGGGCGAGGGGTGCCCCGCGCTGTGCCGTCGCTCGGCCTCTATCCCCCTTCGTCAGCGGATGAGGGAGAACCTATCCAGCGACTTCGTTCCGGACTCATTCACGTTTTCGAACACCCACTTTCCGGCGACCCCGTTGAAGTCGCCGGAGCCGCCGGTGACGTTGAGCCTGGAGTCGCCGGGCCGAACGTTGCCCCGGTACTTGATGTCGCCAGAGCCACCACCGATCTCACCGTTGAGGTGAATGACTCCCCGGCACCTCAGGGTCTCGTGTGGCCGAATCTTGCACCGAGCGTGGTCACTCCCGACCCGGTCGTCGTGATTTCGTGGATCGTAGAGCCCGCCCCTGATCGTGAACACCTCTTGGTTCTGGAGCACGTGGAAGCGCGCCTTTTCGAAAACCGTGAAGTGGTGATCGAACGAGCCGAAGGCCGCGACGGCGAGCGCGGCGCAGCCGAACGCCGCGACGACCGCGGCCAGGATGACCTTGCGCATGGAGTTCTCCTCTTTATCCAAGTGGTGGCTAAAGACGCTCGGAGCCGACCCTACCCGGCGCCGCCGAGCGGGTCAATCCGTCCGGCGCACTCCTGCACATCGCCCGCGCAGTATCTCGCCTGCGGGAGCACGGCATTTTTGCGCCGCCCAGACACGCGGTGAACGGGGGCCGAGCCCTAAGAACCCGTCCGGCCCCCGCGCCCTTAGCCGCCGATAGCGGTTCCGGTCAGCGTGCAGCCGGTATGGGGCTGCCCGCTGCCGCTGTGCACCTCGTCGATAGCAAGGTGAGCGACCACCACGCTGCCGTCGGGGGCCGCGTAGTGAAGCGTGCCGATGGAGCTGGTTCCGTCCTCGGGGGTCGCATTGTCGATCTGAAGCTGATCATCGATGTTGAAGGTCCCGTCCGTTGAGCTTGCGGAATCGATGTCTTGGGACCCGTCGGTGTCATTGGCCAACGTAGCGAAGCCAGCGAAGTAGAGGACGCTCGCGCCGTTCTTCGAGGTGAACGCCTTGACGTCGAGGCCGTCGCCGAAGTTCTGGCACTCGGCAGTGATCTGCAGCCCGGCCAGATCAAGGACGGTGGTCGGGCCGGTTCCGATCGGGACCTGAAAGTTGATCTTGCGGACCTGAACGCCGCCGACCTTGCCGGCGTTTACGTTCTGAAGCGTGGACTCGGCGATGTCCGCGCCGGTGAGCGCCTCGTTCTGGACATCGGCGGAGCGCACGCCGCCGTCGGCAATCTCGGTGTTTCCGACCGAGCCGTTGCGAAGGTCGGCGGCGGTCAGCCCTCCGCCAGAGAGCGTGTCGTTGCGGACGTCGACGCTTTGGACCTGGTCCGTTCCGATCTCGCTCGTCGCCACCGCCCCCTGGGCGATGTCGGCGGCCTTGACCTCGCCGTCGACGATGTCGGAGCTAAAAACGGTGTTGGCCGCGTAGGCGACGCCGCCCGTGAGGACGAGGAACAAAGCGAGGACACCGGCCCACTGTGCGCGCAGGTGTTTGACGATTCTGGCGAGCATCTTGCTCCCGCTCCCTTCCGGTTCAGCCGACGGCCTGCGCATTGATCACGCACTCCCCTGTCTCAGGATCCACGGACGCCGCCGCGACTCCGCTTGCCGTAGTGCCGTCGCCATCCAGGATCGCAAACGACGTTTCCTCGGCAGACTCTGTCGCGTTGACGCCCATGAGGAAATCCACGCTCTCGGGGTGGAGGGGGGTGACGAAGTCGGCGGCCGCGGCCTCGCCGTCGGTCACGAGTACGGGGCCGACCTCGGTCGTGTGCGCAATGAGGTTCGCAACGAGGTTCGTGGCGCTCGCGCTGCAGGTGGCCAGTAGGCTCACCTGCCCGACCGTGAACAGCGTGGCGGAGGCGGCACTTCCGCCGGGCTGGTCGTTGAGCTGCGCGGTATTCGCCCGCATGAACCGGACGTCCGCGATGTCCGTCGGCGTGAGCGAATCGTTCGCCACGTCGATCCCCTGCACCCCGCCGTCGGCGATCGTGTTCGAGGAGGAGGCACCGATCGAGAGGTCGGCGTTCTTGACCTGGCGGTCGGCGATCTTGGCGCCGCCGACCGCGTTGGCCGCCAGGTCGTCGTTCTTCACCTCGCCGTTGACGATGTCCGAGCTAAAGACCGTGTTGGCGGCGTAGGCGGTGCCGCCCGCCAAGACCACGAAGGCGAGCAAGGTCACCATCACGTTCGCGTAGGTCAGGTGGCTGCGAATCCTTCGCATGGTCTCCTCCTCCGTGAGTTGCGCGGCTGGCCTCCGAGGAGGCTAGCAACACCACTAGCTGTCAAGCCTGGCGCCTCGTGAGGCCCGTGTGCGGATACCTAACGGGGCGCTGGCGGGTCTGGCCGAGCGCGAGCAACAAGCCGGCAGCCTGGCGAGCCAAGCTCACCCGACCAGTCTCCGTGTAAGACCGACTGGCGCCGAGGGCGGCCCCGGCTCGGCCCCAAACAGCCGGGGCAGGGGGAGCGGCCCTTAGGTCGGCTTAGGGTCGGCCGACGGGCTGGCGCCGGCAGGCGGCTCGGAGGCCATACGGATGCTAATCGGGGATTCGGGGCGAGTGCCGAGGGCCTGCAAATGGCTCTACCAAGCCGTTTAGAAGCCCAGCGCGAACTTCGCGTCCTCGGACATCATCATCGCGGAGCGCCGTGACGGCTGGCTACGCCTAGAGTCGCGATTTGTGCTCGTGTGCAGGCGAAACGTGCCGATCGGAGTCCGTCTCGATCCCGCCGTGCGTGGACGGATGGCTGCAGTTTTGGCTGCAGTCCACGCGGTCTTACGATCTCACCGTGCCGGGCGTCCGGCTCACGTGATCGCGCCAGTCCGGCGCTAGTCGATCGAGCTCGGCGTCGTAGCCGTCCGGCGGCCGACTCCTGACTAGGGTCATTTAGCGTCGAAGATCTTCGAGTGGAATTGGCTTCGCCGGTGTGTGACGTAGAGGACTCGCCCCGGGTCGGACCACCAGTAACCCTGGTTGGGAAAGACGATCTTCTCGAGCTGCTCGAAGCCCACCTCCCTCAGGAGGCTCACGAGCGCATCCTCGGTGAGCCAAACCGCAAGATCATTCTTGTACGACGACCGGGTCGATAAAGCCTTCGCTACTTCGTCCGTGCCTTCCTGATATTCGCGATAGAGGCGACCTCGGTAGGTCTTCTCGTCAAGGTGAAAGTCCCGCAGGGCAGATAGCTCCGGCTTCCGTCTCGGCTTCCATCCTCCGATCGTCTGTGGTTCATCTTCTTCCAGCGCGACCAGCGTGTCGAGGACCATAAAGCCGTCGCAGACTTCGGCGAGCTGCGCCAGGAAGGTGAATGGGTCATCGAGGTGATAGAGCAGTCCGAGCGCCAGCACCACATCGAACGAGCCATAGCCCTCCCGCTTCACGTTCATCACGTCGTCGAGGACAAATGAGAGATTCGGGACATCCAGAACGGATTGCACGAACTCGCATTTCTTGATGTTGATTTCCTTGGCATCAACACCAATGACATCTGCGCCGTGGAGGGCACACTCCAGCGAGAAATAACCCTCGAAGCAGCCAAGATCGAGCACCCTTCGGCCGGAGTAGCGACCGCTCAGATGGCGGTCGATCACGTTCATGATCGCCCGATGCTCGGGATACCAGTCCTCGACGGAGACCGTGTAGATGCCCGGTGCCAGTCGAATGTTGTGGTCCACCGCGACAGGAAGTCGCGAACCTCTTCGATCGCGGCGGGTGTCCAGCGCCGCCCCTCGAATGAGAGGGCCCGGACCTGCTCGAGATATGCGTCGTCGTTTTCGCTGGACATACGAGAGCTCGCGCAGCCGCTCTCGCCAGCCGCCGAACCGCCGCTATCAGTAGAGGCTAGTCCGTGCCACCGGTCTTCGCCTCGAGCGCCTCGGCGATCGCGATCGCCCACCAGCCGTGGCGCAAGAACGGCACCCGGTACCACCTGCCGCCGGGCTGAGGCGATCGCCTGGCCTGCAGCCTCGTGACCGCTTTCTCTTTAAAGCGGGAGCCGCTGCCTTACCGCTCCTTCCAAACGACGAGGAAGGGCGGCAGCAGGCCTTGGTCAACCGATCCGATGCTTGGGAGCCCTGCCACTACGAGACGCGTTGATGCAATAGCGCCGAGCGCGTCCGCGGCGTCAGAGTGTCGCATTCACGCGAAAGCAGAAGTCGCGGCAGCGTCCCCAGAGACTGCCGAACTAGATGGAGGAGGGGGCGATCGAGATTCGAGGCCGCCGCCGGGGCGCTCGAGATCAGCCCGCTGGCGGAGGAGTCTCGACTCCCGGCGCCCCCGCCTGGACCTCACCAGTTCGGGCCGCGGCCAGTGTCTCACGCAGCCCGTCGATGGCCTGCTCTGCCCAGCGCTTCATGAACCAGCGCCCGACCGACCTGTCGAACAGCCGGTACCGGAGCGCGGGCGGGTGGAGTCCCATCTCCATGTCCACGAACGTGCCGCCTTGTGCGGCCGTCACCAGCCAGTTCTGGAAGCCGCCCGTCGTCGGGCAACTCCACCTCAGTTCCTTGAGCTCGTCGCGCCGGTCGATGACTCGGGTGTACTCCAACCGCCGCCCAACGAACGTCGCCAGCACCTGGGTATACACGTCCCCGACCTCGAACGTCTCGCCGCGAATCTCTACCGCAGCCGGCCACCACTGAGGGTAGGTGGCGGGGTTCCCGACGAGCGCCCAGACCTCATCCAGCGGCGCATCGAGATGGGCCTGCATACGGTAATCCGACATCATGCAATCTTCGCAGGGCGCGAGACTTGCGAGGCCAAGAGAAGACGGCTCAAGAGCTGAGCCAGTGTCGCTTTCGGGCCCCTGATCGCATCCGGCGCATAGGGATCACGCCCACTCCCGGTTCGCTCTCGCAATGCGCGACAACCGGCAGTGGCGCGTTCCATGAGGCCGTCGCACAACAACGTCCTCGAAACGGGCGGTCACGCTCAGGGACGCGCAGCTCAGATCGGTTCAGCCCCCGCTGTGGCGGAAGGTGGACGGTCGCCTAAGGTTCGACCACAGGGCGCGGCACGGTGTCACGCCCTGGCGACGGGGACGATGATTACGACCGCCTCCATCCTTGCCGACTTCTGGAACGACCAGCTCGTCGCCCATGATCGCCAGGCGCTGTTCCTGGTGCTCGTGGCCTTCCTGGGCTCGTTCGCTTTCATCCGCCTGAGCGCGCGTTTGGGACGCAGTCCGCGCGTCCCGTGGTGGCCGGGGAGCGTCGTGACCGACGGCGGGGTGCACCTCCATCACCTGGTCTGGGGGATCTGCCTGATGCTTGCGGGTGGGGCCGCGGGCTTCGCCCTGTTCGACTCGAGCCCGGGGCTCGAGATCTGCGCCTGCCTGTTCGGGATCGGCGCCGGGCTCACGATCGATGAGTTCGCCCTCTGGGTCTACCTCGATGACGTCTACTGGGCCAAGGCGGGCCGCAGCTCGATCGACGCGGCGGTGATCGCGGCCGGGGTCATGCTGCTCGTGTTGCTCGGCGGTCGGCCGTTTGAGGTAGCCGCCGGGAGCACCGCCGAGGTGGTCGCCGGGACGATCATCGGACTCATGCTGCTCGCCCTGCCGGCAATCTGCTTCTTCAAGCAGCGAGTGCTGCACGGTGCGGTCGGCCTGTTCCTCTTCCCGATCGCCGTCTACGCCGCTATGCGGATCGCAAAGCCAGGGTCGCCGTGGGCCAAACGGTTCTATGGCGAGCGGAACCCCGGCAAACAGGCGAAGGCCGAGGAGCGCTTCCGGTCCGGCCGGAGCACCGAGAGATTCAAGGAGCGCTTTCGCGACGCGGTCGGCGGAGAGACCAACGAGGTATTCGAGGCGAAGCTCGCCGAGCAAACCGCGATACGGGACGCCGCCTCGAAGATCCGCAACCGGGCCGAGCGGGTGGCGGGAAAGGCGGACGGTAAGAGCAACCCAGGAGGCTGAGCGGGGAGCAGCGGATCTGTGGTCGGCCGCGGCACCGTTGGCCTCGGTCGCGGCTGCTCGGCGATATGACAGCGACAACTGGCGCCGTCGCAATGCGCGATACGCGACAGCCCCTGGACTCGCTATCGCCGGTCGTCCAGAGCGCTACTCCTGAAGCCCTGCGGCTTCGAGCGCTTCGGCTCGATCCAGGTAGACCCGGATGCCGGTCGCGCGCCCATTGTCGAACACCCAGAGGTGAGCGACGTCGCGCTCCAAATGGATGCCGCTGGAGCCCCCCTCGGCAACGAGCCGCGCAAGCACCACCACGGTGGACCCCGCCTCCAGATAGCGCTCGGGCTCAAATCGCCACTCGGCCCAGGCCTCATCGATCATGGCGATCCAGGCCTCGACTCCTTTGGGACCACGGAAGACCTCCGGAGCGTCCGGATAGAAAGGGGGCACTCGAAGCTCGAAGTCCGGGTGGGCGTAGTCGGGGAACGCGGCCGCTATGTCGCGTCGGGCGAAGAGCTCGTAAAGGTTCCGGGCAACCTCGACATTCTCGGCCGACACGGCCCGTTCAGTATCCCGCGCTCCAGGGGGGAGCTCCTGCTCTCCACGCTCGCGTTCCCTGGGGGGCCCGTCTACGATCGCTGAACCATGGCTGACGTCATGTTGCTCGCCGCCGGGAGCACCGGGGATGTCGAGCCATTCGCGGCGCTCGCCGCCCGGCTGGCCGGGCGAGGCCACGCGGTGACCCTCGCTGCAGATGCCGGGTTCGAGCGGCTCGCGCCCGGCGCTCAGGTCGAGTTCGCTCCGATCCGAGCCGACTTCCAGTCCCTGCTGCCGACGCCGGGGGGCGGGCGACCATCGCTTCGCAGCGACGTCTTCCCGGTCATGCGGGGGATGATCGAGGACAGCTGGACCGTTGCGAAGACCGGTCGGCCGGACGTGATCGTCGCCCACGAAAAGACGCTGGCGGCTCCGCACATCGCCGAAAAGCTCGCGATCCCGAACGTGCAGGCGTTGACGGTCCCAATGCTGACGCCGACGCGCGAGTTTCCGCTTCCCGCGATGATCCGTCGTGATCTCGGCGGCCCGCTCAACCGAGCGAGCTACCGTCTCGTCGACCTCTTGACGCGTCCCTACGCAGGCCTGATTCGCAGCTGGCGCCGCGATAGCCTGGGCCTCGCGTCCCGGGGGCGCCCCCCGGCCCCGGCGAGGACCCTCTACTGCTACAGCCCCAGCATCGTGCCGACGCCGGCCGACTGGCCGCCCAGCGCGGTGGCCACGGGCTACTGGGTCCGCGAGAACGGCGCCGGGGAGCCGGCCGATCCCGCCCTCGAGAGCTTCGTTGGAGCGGGGACGACGCCCATCTACGTCGGCTTCGGAAGCAGCGTGGGTCCCGACCCCGGCCGCCTGGGCGCGGCGGTGGTGGAGGCGGTGCGCGAGGCGGGCGTGCGGGCCGTGATCGCGACCGGCTGGGGCGGACTGGGCGACGTGGAAGGCGGTGACGAAACCATGGTCATCGAGCGGGCCCCGCATCGGTGGCTGTTCCCGCGGGTTGCGGCCGTCGTCCACCACGGGGGCGCAGGAACGACCGCCGCGGGCCTTCTCGCCGGGCGACCGACCGTCGTGTGTCCCTTTCAGGGCGACCAACACTTCTGGGGCGCCGCGGTTCACCGGGCGGGCGCCGGCCCCGAGCCGCTCCCTGTGAAGAATCTGAGGGCCGCCAAGCTCGCTGCCGCGATCCGCACGGCCCTCGACGATCCCGGGATTCGCGACCGGGCGAGCGGCCTCGCGCGGCGGATCGGCCGCGAGGATGGACCCGGACGAGCCTCGGAGCAAGTCGAGGCGTGCCTCCCGAGCACGGGCAACGGTTCCTAGTCCTCCTAGCCTCTGGGACCAGTGGCTTCACGGGGGCCCTCGTCGGGGCCGCCGCTCGAGTCTCCTCCGACGCGAAGGAGCCAGGCGCGGCGTGACCGCTTTCTCTTTGAAGCGGGAGCCGCCTTACCGCTCCTTCCAAACGACGCGGAAGGGCGGCAGCAGGCTTTGGTCAACCGATCCGATGCTTGGGAGCCCTGCCACTACGAGACGCGTTAATGCAATAACCCGTTGGAGCGGGTCCGCGGCGTCCAAGAATGTCGCAACCACGCGAGGATGTCGCACAAAGGGTCCTGGCGACAAGCACCCCTAACGAGGCTCAGATAGCGACTGGAGGGACTGGGCAGACGGCCTGCAGGACGAGATGTGGCAAATTCGTGGCGGGGCTGGCCCGCGTCGGCGAGGCCGATCGCCTCGAGTCGATGCTCACCGCCGCGGGGGTCGAACACGACATCAAGGTCTATCCGGGTGCCGGCCACGGTTTTCTGAACGACCACGATCCCGCGGAGCTACCGATCTGGTGAAGGCAATCGCGAAGCTCGCCGCGGCCGGATATCACGAGCGGTAAGCCCGCGACGCGCGGCGACGGATCGTGAGCTTCTTCAACGCCCACCTCGGCTCCTGACAGCATCCGAGGACCTTGAGGCGTGGGAACGCCGCCACGGAGACTCGCCGCCTATCCATGATGGGTGGCCGTATCGAGCGCATCCGGCGCGATGACTTTCCCGGCGCGCCCCGGCGCTCAGGGTTGGCGGGAAGGAAGAACGCGGCGGCGAGGCCAACGAGGGCGAGCGCGGCGAGAACGACCATCGCGATCACGTAGGTCCCGTTGCCCGAGGCGAGATCGGAGACGAGGATGGTGCCGGCGATCGCGGCGCCGAACGAGGAGCCGAGGTTGGACACGGCGCGCGACACGCCGGAGATCTCGCCTTGGAGCTCCTCGTGGAAGCTGGACTGAACGATATTCACCGACGGGGTCAGCATCACCCCCAGGCCCAGGCCGATCAAAAGCAGCCCCGGCACGAAGGCGACGACCCGGGACGAGGCCCCGACCAGGCCGAGCAAGAGCCCGATCCCGGCCGCGGTCACCACGAAGCCCGCCAGGATCAACGTTCGCTGCGGATACCTCTTGACAAGTCGCTCGGCGGCGAGCGAGGAGGCCAGGATGCCTGCCGTCGCCGCGCTAAGACGACGCCCGTTTCGATGGCGTTGTACCCGCGAACCGTCTGGAGAAAGACCGCGACGACGAACGACGTGCCCATCAAAAGCAGCCACTGGATGTTCTGAGTGACCAGGCCGAGGTTGGGCGTGCGGTTCCGGAACAGTCCCAGGGAGATCAGCGGCTCCTTGCCGGCCCGCTCGCGCGCGCGGATGTGGAGGAAGAACCAGAGCAGAAAGACGCGTAGAGATCGTTCGCGAGCCGGAGAAGATCGCGCGGTGCCGCAACGGGCGCTCGACGCTCGTCCACGGCGACTTTCACCACCACAACATTCTCGCCGCCGGCGCGCGGCATGTGGCGATCGACCCAAAGCCGATGCTCGGCGAGCCCGAGTTCGACATCCCTTCGTTCCTGTGGAACCCAATCGGCTCCCGAATGACGCTTGGGGAGACCGAGCGACGCCTGGCCGCTTTCGCAGACGCCGGTCTTGACGAGTGCCGAATGCGCGCCTGGACCGTGATCCGTGGCGCCTACCTAGGCGTCGACGAGGAAGACCGTGAAGTCATCCACGGGTTGTTGTGAGCCGCTGCTCCTCCGCGCGACGAGCGACAGCCGTGTTGCGGCTCCCGGTGCTCGTCCGATGGGGGAGCGGCGATGCGGCTCGCCCCGCCCGAAGGTCGCAGCCCCGGTCGCTAGGGGTTCGACCCTTAGAAGACGCCAATCACGCGTCGGATTCGGCCGCGTTCTACCGCAACGTTGATGCGGTTTGGCCGAAGGTCATCGGTCACCGGTAGCTGCTCGCCATCGCGCTTTACAACCCGGACTGTGCAGTCGTGCTTGTGGGCGATCCGGCGAGCACGCTTCAGTCGCCTGTCCTCGAGGCGATCGGCGTCGTAGCCGGCAGCGCCGGATCCCTTCGGGCAGATCTGGCGACCGTCGTTGTGGTCGTCGATGCGATTGCTGGCCTACGAGCACTGCGATCGTCGTGGCGAGCGCAACCGCTGGCGTGCGAGCCGTTGCCATCGCTAACAACGCTACGGAACTCCTGCTGCCGGTCACGCTCGCCTCGGTCTTGAGCACCGACCTGATGGGGACCGTGCTGAGCAAGGGGTGGCCGATCCAGGCCTAGGCGCCGCAACTCAGGCTCGGACCAGTCACGAAACCCGCACCGGCCGGCGATCCGAGACCGAGCCGACGTGGCCCAGTGCCGACCTCGCCGCCCAGTAGCCGCACATCCCGTGGACGCCGCCACCGGGGGGCGTCGAGGACGAGCAGATGAACAGCCCCGGAACCGGCGTCGAGTAGGGCACCGCGCGCGCCACCGGCCGGGTGAAGAGCTGGCGCAGGTCCTGGACGCCGCCGTTGATGTCGCCGCCGACGTAGTTGGGGTTTCGGCGCTCGACCTCGGCGGGGCCCATCACCGAGCGTTCCAGGATTCTGTCCGCGAAGCCGGGCGCGAAGCGCTCGACCTGGGCCTCGACCGCCGCGGTCATGTCGCGGTTCGAACCGCTGGGCACATGGCAGTAGGCCCAGGCGGTGTGCTTACCCGCCGGCGCCCGGCTGGGATCGAAGAGGCTCGCCTGCACGAGCAGGACGAACGGCCACTCGGCGTGCTCGCCGCCGCCGACGGCGTCCTCCGACGCGGCGATCTCTTCCAGGGTGCCGCCCAGGTGCACGGTCCCGGCCCGGGCGACCTCGGGCGCGGCCCATGGGATCGGCGCATCGAGCGCCCAGTCGAGCTTGAACACGCCGGGCCCGTAACGGTAGCGAGCCAAGCGCCGCTTGTAGGGCTGCGGCAGTGAGGTGCCGGCGATGCGCACGAGTTGACGCGGGGTCACGTCGAGGAGCGTCGGCCCGGCGGCCGGCAGCTCGGAGAGCGATTCGATCACGCGCCCGGTCTCGATCCGCCCGCCGAGGGAGCGCAGGTGTGCGGCGAGCGCATCGGCCAGCCGCTGGGAGCCACCTGCGGCCACGGGCCAGCCCACCGCGTGCGCGCCGACCGCCAGGACGATGCCGAAGGCCGCGCTGGCCGGTGTCGAGAGCGAGAGCATCGAGTGCGCGCAGGACCCGCCCAGCAGGGCTCGCGCGCGCTCGCCTTCGAAGCGCGAACGGGCCAGGCCCACGGCCGAGCGGAGGCCGCTGAGGCCGAAGCGGCCGAGCAGGAGAGGATGGCGCGGCGGGCGCAGCGGGCCGAGAAGCTCCCCGACGAGGGAATCGGCGTTGCGGACCAGAGGCTCGAACAGCCGGCGGTACGCCCGCGCGTCGGATCCGAGGGAGGCCGCCGTCTCCTGCACCGAGCGCTCCAGGATCACAGCCGACCCGCCGTCGAGCGGATGCGCCAGCGGAGCCTCGGGGTGCACGAGCTCCAGACCGTGCTCGGTCAACGCCAGCCCGCGCAGGAACGGCGACAGCAGCGCCAAGGAGTGAACGGTCGAGCAGGTGTCGTGGACGAAGCCCGGCAGGGTCAACTCCTCCGATCGCGCCCCGCCGCCGACGGTTTCGGCGCCCTCGATCAGGGTGACGTTGCGACCCGCCTCGGCCAGCGCGATCGCAGCCGCGAGCCCGTTCGGGCCCGCGCCCACCACGACGGCGTCGTCGCGGGCCTCAGGCAACCGGACGATCGCGCTTGAACGTGCGCTTGACGGCCCGCCCGGGAGCTCCCAGCGTGTACAGCGTCGAGCGGATCGCGGCGCTGTGCCAGACGTTGCGCCACTTGGACCACTGGCGCTTCTTGTCGACGCAGACCACCTTCGCATCCACCTCGCCGTCGTGATCGAAGTGGGCGGCCAGCGCCGTCAGCGTCTGGCTCCAGAAGCGGTCCTCCTGCTTGTGACCGCCGAGAGTCAGCCCGAGCTCGAAGATCGGATCACTGGCGCGCATCAGCACCTGGGCCTGGGCGACGGTCTGGTCGTCGACCTCGGTCGCGCTGAAGGTGATCCAGCCGGCGAACATGTGGCCTTCCGGGGTCATCAACGTGAATGACTCCTCATCGGCGAACAGCACCATCACGCCCGTCGACAGCTTCATCTTGCCCGGCAGGGCCATGTTGAGCAGCGCCACGTCGCCGGGCTTGATCCCGGTGAGCGGCCCGTAGAAGCGGTTGCCCTCCGGCCAGAAGTCCGGGAAGCGCTGCTTCCAGGTGGCGATCAGGGCGGTGTTCGAGACCCGCTCGGATGGGATCCGCACCTGATAGGTCTTCTGCCACATCTTGCCGAAGCCCTGGATCGGCGAGGTCAGCCGCCGACCCTCGACGTTGATGTTGACGGCGCCCTCGGGAACGTCGGAGACGTTCAGGCGTGAGACCGACTTCGCCCAGCTCGTCGCGTCGCGCGCGGCGGCTCGCTCGTCGGGGGTGATCTCTTGTGGTGTGTCGCTCATGGGTTCCCCCTACGAATCGCCGGCCGCGGCCAGGGCTTCGTCCTCGGAGTCGTGGATGCCGACCGCTTCATCGAGCCGGGTGAGCTCGAAGATCTGCCGGTAGTGGTCTGACAGGCCGTAGGCCAGCACCCGCTGGCGCTGGCGCTGGGCGCGCACCAGGACCGTGACCAGGAGTCCGATGCCACCGCTGTTCATGTAGTCGAGGCCGGTGAAGTTGAGCACCACGGCTCGCACCCCATCGCCGTTCGCGCGACCGTATGCATCCATCAACACGTCCTCGCTCTGGGCCGTGATGTCGCCCCTGATGTCGATCACGCGCGTGGTCTCGGAGACCTCACGCACGTCGAAGCTCGTCGCTGCGTCAGGCATCGTCTCTCCCATCCGCGGCGCTGATGGCGCCGTCTTCGGTGTCGGTGATCGTCATGAAGTCGGCCAGCCGCGTGATCTCGAAGATCTCGCGATAGTGGTCCGACAGCCCGCATGCGGCGATCTTCACCCCCTGCGCCCTGGCCTGGGCCAGCAAGCCCACGATCAGGGCGATTCCGGTGCTGTTCATGTACTCGGCCCCGGCGAAGTTGAGGATCACCGAGCCCGTCGGGTCCCGGGTCGCATCCGCGTAGGCGCTCTCGAGCGCCCGCTCGGCCCTCGAGTCGATTTCGCCCCGCAGGTCGATGATCGCCGTGTCGTCCCGGCGGCGGACGACCAGGTCGAGCTCACCCATCTCCATCGTCCTCTCCCTTCAGGCGCATGGCGAGCTCGAGGGTGTGCCCCCGCGCATCGCTCTCCACCCGCGTCTCGTCGACCATCTTCTCGATCAGGAACAGGCCCCAGCCGCGGGGCCTCTGGCGACCCTCGAGCTTCGCCTCGAGATCGGGGACCTCGGGCTCCGGCAGCTCACCGGCCTCGCCGCGATCCGTTATGCGGACGCGAACGGTGTCGCCTCGGTGCACGACGCGGATCCGGACCTGGCTGTCGGGCCAGTACTCGTTGCCGTGCTCCATCGCGTTCATCGTCGCCTCGGCAAGCGCGGTCTTCAGGCGCTCCAGGCGGGCCGGCGCCATCCCCAGGCCGGCGATTGCACTCTCGACCCGACGGATCGCCTCGCGCTCGTTTCCCGGCTCGCTCGCAAGCTGGAACTCCGCCAGCACCGTCTCGCTGGAGGTGTCGGATGGCCGCGTAGAGATTCCCGAGCGCTCGAGGGTGACCATGGTGATGTCGTCCTCCTGCTCGGCCCCGGGGCCGGTGAAGCCCGTCAGGTCGCGAAGCACTCGGTCGATCAGCTGCTGACCGCCGGGCGCATCGGCAACGGTCTCCTTGAGGCGCGGGAAGCCGAACATCTCCCGGTCGGGGTCGTGCGCCTCGACGATCCCGTCTGAATGCAGGAGGACGCTCTCGCCGGGCGCGAGCACCGCCTCCTTCTCCTCGTACTTCATCCCTGGCATCAGGCCCAGCGGCATTCCCCGCGCACGCAGCTCCTCGACGCCGTCGGCGGTCTTCACATAGGGCACGTCGTGGCCCGCATTCGCGAATCGCAGCAGCCCGCTCGCGGGATCGAGCACTCCGTAGAGGCAGGTGACGAACATCTTCTCGGGCATGTCGGGACACAGGTGGTCATTCACCCGCTCCAGCACCGTGCCGGGCTCGATCAGGCGCTGAGCCGAGGCCCTGAGCACGCTGCGGGTGGCGGACATCACCAGGGCGGCCGGCACACCCTTGTCGGTGACGTCGCCGACGACGAATCCGACCCGCCCGTCCGGCAGGGGGATGACGTCATAGAAGTCGCCTCCCACCTCCCGCGCGGGCTGGTAATAAGCGGCCACCTGCCAACCCGGAAGCTCGGGAAGCTCCTTGGGCAGGAAGTTCTGCTGGATCAGCCGGGCGACCTCGAGCTCCTGCTCGAAGCGCTGCCGGGTCACGGCCTCAGCCTCCTGCTCGCGGACGAGCTGGCCGACCCGCAGCGCCGGCGCCGCCTGAGCGGCGAGATTGTCGAGCAGCTTGCGGTCGTCGGAGGAGTACTCCTGCTCGGACATCCGCGGCCCCAGGTTCAGGACCCCGATCAGCTCGCCCTGGCTGACGAGCGGGACGACCAGCTTCACGCCGGCCGCTCGCAGCTCGGTAAGGGCCGGCGAGTCGAGCTCCAGGGCGTCGATCTCGACCGCCCCGCTGGCGCTCTGGAGGTAGGCGAGGAGCGGATCGTTGGGGCCGATCTCCACCGGCGCCTGCGTCGGCGAGACCTCGATGCCCCGCGGCCGCGGCGCCTCCTGCTCGGCGGGCGCGGGCTCGTGGCCACCGCCGCGCCGCAACCTTCGCCGCAACCGTCTGTTCAGAGCTGCCATCCGAACTCCTTTGTGGGCGGGGGCCGCGCCAGCCACCAGGACGTTACGTTGTTCTCGGCCGGGTGCCATCTGGGTTTCAGTTCTACGGCAGGGGCGTCCGGGATCCGTTACGAGGCCCGAACCCCGTAGACCTCGACCGTCTTCGCCTTTCCCCGGAGCTCGAGCGAGCCGCGATGGGCTAGGTCCGGAGCCTCGGCTTCGAGCAGGGCGCGGGTCGCCTCGGTCACCAGCAGCGCCTCCCCGAGCTCGCGGGTGGCGTCCTGCACCCTCGCCGCGACGTTGACGGGGTCGCCGATCACTCCCAGCTCGGTGAGATCTCCCCCACCCATCGTCCCGACCAGAACGAGGCCCGAGTTGACGCCGATCCCGATCCGGCAGCGCTCGCCGAACTGAGACTCGACCGAGCGCAGCATGCTCCTGGCGGCGGCGAGCGCCCGATCAGGATGGTCGGGCAGGGGCATCGGAGCGCCGAACACGGCGAGCAACCCGTCTCCGAGCAGCTTGTTGGCGTGCCCACCGTACTGCGCGACGACCGGCACCACGAGCTCGAAGAACTCGTTCAGGTAATCCACCGCTTCACGCGCGGTGGATCGGTCGGCGAAGCTCGTGAAGCCTCTGATGTCGACGAAGAGGACCGTGACCATCGCCCACTCGGGCTCGACACGTGCCGTCATTGGCGCTCGGGCGTGCGTAGCCAGAGCGACACGTGCGCCGGCTGCATCGTCTCGGCGACCACGCCGCGAAGCTCGGCGTCGAGCGCGCTCAAGTCGACCTCGTCTCGCAGCCGGGTCGAGAAGCCTTCCAGGGTCTTCGCGGCGTCGTACTTGCGCCGATAGAACCGCCGGTCGACGACGCCCTGGACGCGGGTCCGCGCCGGGCGGAACAGCGCGGCGACCGCGAGCGTCGAGGCCGCCACCGCGAGGCCTGAGTCGCCGGTCAGACCGTTGAGAAGCAGCTGCAGCAGCAGCACGCTGCCGAGATACGTGCCCGCCAGAATCACGGTCAGCGCGCCGTAGACGAGGGTGCGGTTGATGACGACGTCGATGTCGTAGAGGCGGTAGCGGAGGATCGCGACGCCGGCTGCGATCGGAAGCCCGAGAATGCTGAGCATGATCGAGACGTTGGAGACGGCCTCGCCCCACACGTCGAAGAGGACAAGGGCGATCGGGAAGATCACCGCCACGATCGCTCCCGCGAGCGCCAACCACTTGATCTGCACGCGCTCCTCACCCGTCGCGCGTCGGAACCTGAGGATGAGTGACACCGCCGAGCCGCCGATGCCCACGATGAGGGCGAGGAACGACAGCCCGGTGAGCGGATCGAGCACGGAGCTCGTCACGCCGTAGGGGTTCATCAGCTGCGGGTAGTCCTCGAGTGGGCCCGCAGTCAGGCCTGTCGTCACGAAAATTCCTGCGATGCCGAGCGCGGCGCACCATGCGATCGGCCGCCAGCGTGGCGAGAGCAGGTGGCCGTCCGGAAACAGCAGGAGGAGGAACGTCGCGGGCACGAGGATGAACGGAATCCAGGAGAGGCTCCCGTACCAGGCCGCGGCCTTGGCGAGTGCCTCGGACCCTCCATTGCCGCCAACCCAGTAGTCGGCGTACGCATGGGCGACCTCTGCCAGGCCCGCGGTCACCGCCACCGAGAGGAAGATCCAGCCGATCGCGTTACCGGGGTGACGGGTCGCGATCACGGCGCCGACGCCCGCGAAGACGAGCGCGATCGCCAAGATGAAGCCGCTGAGCCCGACGCCCGAGCCGCCCGCAGCGTAGATCACCACGCTGGACACCAACAGCGTGACCGCGAGCGCCACCAGGCCCCAGGTCAAGCGCCGCGCGGTTCGGTCGCTCATCTTCCCCTCATGGGACAGGTGCCCCCAGAGTTGCTCATCTCGCCCATTCTCCCGTCGGTCGGCCGCATTGCAAGCTCCGAAGGCTCCCGCGCCGGCGTCCTGTATTCGTTACGAGACGTTCGCGCCGACGGTTATCGTGGCGCTCGTGGCGGTTGAAATCAACCTGCTCGGGCCCCCGCGCGTGAGGCGAGACGGCGAGCCGGTCCGCTTCGACACCCGCAAGGCGGTGGCGCTCCTGGCTCACCTCGCCCTCGTCGAAAGCCCTCGCTCGCGGGATTCCCTCTGTGGGCTCCTCTGGCCCGGGCACGATCCCGATCGGGCCCGAGGCGCCCTCCGGCGCACGCTCTCGACCCTGCGCGCGGCGATCGGGAAGGAGTGGGTCGAAACGGCTGGCGACGCGATCGCCCTGCGGAAGGGGGCAGAGCTCGAGCTCGACGTCGCCCGCTTCCGCGCGCAGGCGGCGCAGGCGTCAGCCGAGAGCTTGAGCGAGGCGGTGGAGCTCTTCGCCGGCGACTTTCTCGAGGGCTTCGCGCTTCGCGACAGCCCGGAATTCGACCACTGGCAGATGCGAGAGGCGGATGTGCTGCGCCGCGAGCTGGGCTCGGCGCTGAGGCGCCTGGTCGAGCTCCAGATGGAGCGCGGCGCGCACGAGCCGGCACTTCGGTTCGCGGAGCGTTGGGTCGAGATCGAGCCGCTCCACGAGCCGGCGCATCGCGAGCTGATTCGGCTCTACGCCCTGACCGGAGACCGTGGTGCGGCGCTGCAGCAGTACAGGCAATGCGTGCGCGCCCTGAGCCAGGAGCTCGGGGTCGCTCCGCTGGAGGAGACCACCGGCCTGTTCGAGCAGGTGAGCGAGGGAGGACTGGCACCGTCGCCGGCCGCAGCGCCGAGCGCCGAGCGAGCGGCGACGGGCGCACCGCGGGAGCTGGCGCTGGTCGGGCGCGACTCCGAGCTCGACGCCCTGCTGGCAGCGCATCGCGCGGCAGCCGAGGGCGGCGTCCTCGCCGTGGTCGAGGGCGAGGCGGGCATCGGCAAGACGCGTCTATGTCTCGAGCTGGTTACGCGTGTGCGGGCGAAGGGCTCCCTGGTCATGGCCGCGCAATGCCACGAAGACGAGGCGGGACTGCCGTACGCGCCGATCGTGGAGGTTCTGAGCGACGCCGTTCGAACCGCTGAGGACTGGGTGGGCGCCGTCTCCCCGCAGCGCCTGGCCGATGCCTCTCGCCTGCACCCCGAGCTGGCGGCGTTGCGCCCGGATCTGCCGAAGCCCCATTCCCTCTCGGGCCCCGGTGTCCAGATCCGGCTGTTGGAAGCGGTTGCCGCCGTGCTCGACGCTGCCGGCAGCGGTCCGGCGCCCGGCGTGCTCTTCCTCGACGACGTGCACGCTGCGGACGAGGCGACCGTCGACTTCCTGGCCTACCTCGGACGAAGGCTCGACCAGCGTCTGATGCTTCTGCTGTTGAGCTGGCGCAGCGAGGCCGTGCCTCCGGATCATCGTCTACGCCGGCTCCGGGTCGATCGCGAGCACGAGGGCGCACGCATCGTTCGGCTCGACCGACTGGACCGAGCCGACGTGAGCGCGCTCGTGAGTGCGGCCGACCCGTCCGGCACGGCGGAGGTACAGGACCGAATCTTTCGCGCGAGCGAGGGCCTGCCGCTATTCGTCACCGAATACGTGCTCGCGGCTCAGGCGGGGGATGTCACCGTCGGCCAGGCGGTTCCCACCGAGGCGCACACCTTCCTCGGCGCGCGCATGAGCGGAGTCGGGGCGGTGGCGCGCCAGGTTCTGGGAGCCGCCGCGGCAATCGGCCGCTCGTTCGACTTCGACACCGTGCTCGCGGCGAGCGGACGCAGCGACGAGGAGGCCGTGGCCGCGCTCGAGGAGCTCGTCGAACATGGGCTGGTGCGCCAGGCCGACACGGCGGACGCGCGCTACGAGTTCTCCCACCAGATACTGCGCGAGCTTGTCTACGAGGAGACCTCGCCGGCGCGGCGCCGACTGCTGCATCGCCGCATCGCCGCGAGCCTTCCGCGGAGGGGAGAGACGGCCGCGCTGACCGCGCAGCAACTGCGGCTGGCCGGCGAGCCTCGGGAGGCCGCCGAGGAGTTTCGAATCGCCGCGGAGCACGCGGCATCGCTGCTCGCCCATGCCGACGCCATCGCTCACCTGGATACCGCCCTGGCGCTCGACCCACCCGACGCCGCGGGACTTCACGAGCGGATCGGCGACCTGCGCACCCTCGTCGGCGACTACAGCGGCGCGCTCGCGAGCTACGAGTCGGCAGCGGCCGAGAGCCAGGGGTCGACGCTGGCGGCGCTCGAGCAGAAGCTGGGAGGCGTCCACGGGCGACGCGGCGACTGGGAGCGCTCCGAGGCGCGGCTCGCGGCCGCACTCGACTCGGTGCCCCCGGGGGACAGCGGATTGCGAGCCCGCATCGTCGCCGACCTTGCGCTCTCGCTTCACCACTCCGGTCGGACCGACGACGCCGCCGCGAGGGCAGGCGAGGCGCGCGAGCTGGCCGAGGCGGCCGCTGACCGGCTCGCCCTGGCGCAGGCCCACAACATGCTCGGCGTCCTCGCCCGGACCGACGGCGATCTGACGACGGCGCGAACGGAGCTCGAGCACAGCATCGCGCTGGCCGAGGAGCTCGATGAAGCGCCGGCCCAGGTCGCCGCGCTCAACAACCTCGCGCTGGCCGAGCGCGACGACGGCGAACTCGATCGAGCACTCGAGCTGACCGGAAGGGCGCGCGAGCTATGCGCGGCATACGGCGACCGTCATCGAGAGGCCGCGCTCGAGAACAACCTCGCCGACCTCTATCACGCGGCTGGCCGCGACGATGAGGCGATGGCCCATCTGAAGCGGGCCGTGGCGATCTTCGCGGAGGTGGGTGCCGACGAGGCCACCCGGCTGCCGGAGATCTGGAAGCTCGTCAGCTGGTAGACCGTGGTGAGGGCTTGGGCAGTGGTCGGTTCGCCGCTGCTGACACCGGTCGTTCTCTGGGCGGCGGCCGAGCCGCTCGACAGCGACCTTCCGGCCCCCAGATCAGCGCCGGCCTCGCTTGGTACCACGACTGGTACCACGGCGCTCGCTCCGGGGCATTCGCGCCGACTCAAGATGGCGAGAACCCGCTCGGGAAGCGGGCTTTCGCCTAGTCGGGGCGACTGGATTTGAACCAGCGACCTTCCGGCCCCCAAGCCGAGGGGCAGTGGGTGGGGAAACGGCTTGTCCAGCCTGCGTTCTCCAGAAAGCCCCTGTCCCAGTCAGCGGACCGTAGGTGCGGACCCGGACGTCAGCTTTCGGGAGCCAGTTTCATGCCCCGATAAGTAAGAACCTGTCGCTCGCTCCCGGTCGTCGTCCTGAGCGGGAGCGAGCTCGCCTGATCGCAAATGCCCTCGGCCATGATCGCTCGCACGCGTGAGCGGGCGTCGGAGCACCGACGCATCTGATCGTCGTCCATTCCGACGCGCGGGCCAGGCCGCGGAGCCTGCCGTGTTTATTGCGAGGCAGCCCTGACTGGCAACTGGCGGGCGGGAGATCGTGCTCGCGAACGCTGCCGTCGCGCTCGGGTCTGGGTCATACCCTTGTCGCGTGAGTCGCTACGGAAAGCGCGCGGACTTGGTCGTGCACGAGGAGGAGCCGTTCAACGCCGAGACCGGGCTCGCCGCCCTGGCCGAGGGCCCGCTCACCGCCACTGACGCGTTCTACGTGAGAGGACACGCCGCGGTGCCGCAGACCGACGCGGGCGCCTGGCGGCTTCGCGTCCACGGGCTGGTCGAGCGGGAGCTCGACCTCTCACTCGCCACCCTGCGCGACGCGTTCACGGTGCACGAGGTCACCGCGACGCTGCAATGCGCCGGCAACAGGCGCGCCGGCCTGATCGCCATCCGCGACATCCCGGGCGAGGCGCCATGGGGTCCCGGGGCTACCGGTACGGCGACGTGGACCGGCGTTGCGCTCGCCGACGTGCTCGCGCTCGCCGGCCCGCGGTGGGAGGCTGCCCACGTCGGCTTCGCAGGCGCCGACGTCTGCGCGGAGGCGGAGCCCGCTCAGTGCTTCGGTGGCTCGATCCCGCTCGATAAGGCGCGCCGCCCGGAGGTCCTACTTGCCTGGGGCATGAACGGCGAGCCGCTCCCGCTCGTCCACGGAGCGCCGTTGCGCGTGGTTGTGCCCGGCTACATCGGGGCGCGCAGCGTCAAGTGGCTCGAGCGCATCGAGGTCCAATCGAGGCCCTGGCAGGGCTACTTCCAGCACGTCGCCTACCGCCTGTTGCCGGAGGACGGGAAGCCGGGTCCGGGCGCGGGGATACCGCTTGGTCTGGTCGCGCTCAACTCCGACGTGCTCTCGCCCGCCAACGGCGAGACGGTCGCGGCCGGAGCGGTCGGGGTGCACGGCTACGCGTTCGCGGGCGGAGAGCGTCACGTCGCGCGGGTCGACGTCTCGGTCGACGGCGGCTCGAGCTGGGCGCAGGCGGAGCTGCTCGAGGACCTCGGCCGCTGGGCCTGGCGACACTGGCGGATCACGGTCGACCTCGCGCCCGGAGAGCACGAGATCCTCGTCCGCGCGTGGGACTCCTCCGCGGCCACGCAGCCCGAGGATGACGCAACGCTCTGGAACCCGAAGGGCTACGTGAACAACGCCCGTCCGCGGGTCCGGGTACGGGCTGCCAGTGTTTAGTTCAGCATTCACTCGCTTGCGGGGCCGCACGGTCCTGCCGGCTATCGGCTCGGGCGACCAGCGAGAGCCATATCGCGCGCGCTCCCGGTCGTCGTCCTGAGCGGGAGCGAGTCGAGTGAGACGAGATCGCTGACACTCGCTCTCACGCGTGAGGCCGCAACTACGGGTCGCAGCGCTGGATACCGCCGACGGTCAGAAGGCCGCCGTCGGCAGCGATCGCAACCACTCTCTCTCGCGCCGCGAGGAGCGGCGCAAGGATTTGCATGCCAGTCGGAGCGGTCCACGGCGGCGCCGCCTTCGCGTG
The DNA here is from genome assembly GCA_963729075.1 of uncultured Solirubrobacterales bacterium. Classification (GTDB taxonomy): domain Bacteria; phylum Actinomycetota; class Thermoleophilia; order Solirubrobacterales; family 70-9; genus WHSW01. Next base: position 176,598 of record CAVSMU010000011.1, read on the forward strand.
GCGAGCCACTTGATCGAGCGCTCACCGGCTAACCCGTCGTGCTCCTCACGAAATCCATGAGCAGCGGCCAGTAGCGGTCCGGGGCGTCCTTCCAGGTGAAGTGGCCCGCATCCTCGACGATTGCGAGCTGCGCGATCCCCTCGGGCAGGGCGTCGGCGATCTCTCGGGCGGCGGCGACCGGCGTGATCGGGTCGAGCTCGCCCACGCAGACGAGCGTCGGGCATTCGATGCGGGCCAACTGATCAAGAACGTCGAACCCACGCATCACCTCGAGGCCGGGCTCATCCAGCTCGTCGTTGACGAGCGTGCGAGCCCGTTCCTGCTCGCCCAAAACCCATGGCCCAAAGAGCCTCCAGCAACGGGCCCACTCCTCCGGCGTGACCGCCGCGCTGTCGTCGCCGTAAGCGCGCTCGACGATCGCAGCAACCTCGTCGCCGCCGGCTCGACGGAACTCCTCGACGATCCGTCGCAGGTCGAAGCGGGCGAATGCGGACTGGAGCACCAACGCCCGGGCATGGCGGGGGTGGCGGATCGCGTAGACCATGGCGACAAAGCTGCCCAGCGAGTGCCCGTAGAGAACCGGCCGGGCGATACCGAGCGTGTCGCAGAAGTCGCGGACACTGTCGGCGCACGTCTCGAAGCTCCAGCTCGCCGGGTCGCCCCATTCGGAACGGCCATGACCGGGCAGGTCCAGATAAACGACCTGCGCTATGTCCGAGAGCCGTGCGAAGTCAGGCTTGAAATAGGAGTGATCAAAGCTCCCGGGCCCGCCGTGCAGCAGCAAGACGGTGGGTCGCTCGCGCATCTCGGGGCCGTCGGGCACGAGCGCGAGGCCCTCGACATCGAACCAGAGCCGCTGCCCGTTCACGTCGACCTGCATGCGGCCCATTCTGATGCAGGGGCACCACCATCAGCTCGTGGAGCAGCTATCACCCGGCGAAGGTTGCACTTCCCATGCTGCGCAACCGCTCGCGTGCAACCGGTCGCGCTGCTCCTTCAGGCAAGGGAAGGAGCCGTTCGGAGCGTGACCGCTTTCTCTTTAGAGCGGGAGCCGCCAGCCACTCCAGCTTCCCATACGAAGCAGAAGCGGCCCGGGGACAGCGGGGACGCGGGGGACGCGGGGTACGTATCTAGTCGGGGCGACTGTCGCAACTCGGCTCGACGATGCGCCCTCAGCCGGTGCGTGCTACTGCCCGTGCAACTGTCCCGCCGCCCTGCGCAGCGGGACAGTTACGGCTCGAAGGCGCGGTCGATCTCCTCGACCGCACCGACATCGGCATGCCCGTAAAGCTCGCGGACCAACTTGCCGCCGTCACGGTGGCCGAGCTGCTCAGCGACCACTCGATCAGGGAGACCAAGCGTCACGTACAGGTAGTGACCAGCGAAGTGCTTCAGCTCGTGCGGGGTCACCTTGCGCCCGAAGGCGCCCTCGATTCCGCGCCAGTAGTAGCTCAGGCGCGACTGACTCAGGCGCCCGCCGCGCCTGCCAGTGAAGATCCACTCGGTTGAGCGATCCAGCGGCAGGAGCGCATCGCAGGCGGGTGGCGGCAGCACGATCTCTCGACGACGGTTCGACTTCGGTAGGGCTTGTACTTACCGAGGGGCACGACACGACGGGTCAGCCGGCTTTGCGGACTCAAGGGCCCGCCACGGAGCGGGCCACGCCCCTGCCGGCGCGCGAGATACTGAGCCAGAACCGAGCCGTCCGATGATCTGCTCCACGTCGCCAGCCTCGGCCTGGCAAAGGCGATCGACGGCTTCGATCCGGAGCGGGACCTCGGGCCGCGGTCCCCGAGGGTCTACCGCATACGCAGTAAGCCAAATTGAGTAGATCGGTGGGTTCTCCGGAAAACCCCTGACGCGGGGCCGGTGCCGGCGCGTTGTGTTTGACGTACAAGGGGCCTTGTGCTGGAGTCCATGGCGCGGAACGTGGGGATCGGGCAGGCGGAAAGGGCCTCGCAAACAGGAAAGGAGATAGCGATGAAGCGCTATCTGGTCTTGCTCATCGGCGTAGGCGCGCTCGCACTCGCGTCCACGGCGGTCGCCGCGAGCCCGCACTACATCAGGGGTCCGGACGCCACCGTCTCGGGCAACAGCCTGACGGTCTCTTGGAAGGCGGCCGGGCTGGGGAACACGGCGGACGTCGGTGGACTTCTCCCTCACGGGGACCGCCGACGTGACGTCGCAGTGCTTCACCAAGAGCGGCAACCCGGTCAACGGGGTGCCGAAGTTCGAGCAGGTCGACGTCGACGTGACCGGCACGTTCCCGGTGCGGAACGGCCAGGTGACCGGCTCCTTGACGGTCGAGCCGCTGTCCACGCTCGAGTGCACCGGCAACCAGCGGGTTGTGATCCTGGACGTCTCGTTTGACCTGACGCTGACCGGTGACGATTTGCCTCCGGTCCACCTGACGGGCTGACGACTGGCGCTCGCACGGAGCCCCAGAGGCTCCGACGCGGGTTTCTGGCAACGCCCAGGGCTCAACGCCCCTGGGCGTTGCCGACCTACTCCCCAGCACGCCGGCGGACCGACCTCGAAGCGTCCGCCGGCGTCCGTGATCCAAGCCGACTTGAGGTTGTTGCATTCGAAGCCGCAGGCGTTGTTGAGTAGCGCGAGCCTTTCTGGCCCAAGCGAGCACCGCCTCGGGGCTGGGGGGCTTGCTCCCCTGCTGGCGCGAGATACTGGCCGAGGCGTCGCCTAGTCCTGGTCCTTCAGCGCGTGAGCAGCAGCCTCGACGCAGGCGCTGAAGTCACTACGGTGCTCGCCCTCGGCGGGCTTGCGGTTGAGCCCCTCGCAGGACTGGTTTGGCGAGATGTCGTGGCGGAGCGCCATCGCTACCGCGGCGATGCACCTGCCGAACTGCGACGTATTTTCTGCGAAGTTGGTCTTGAACTCCGCGCATTCGTCACGGCCGATGGCGCGCGCCTCGTGGCGGGTCACATGCGAGGTGCCCGGATTGTCGCTGCCGCTATGCGGCGGCGTGCCCTCGGGTACATGACCGGTTCCGGGGTTGTCGGCGCCATCAAAGGCAAATGCGGGCGCAGCCATGAGGCTGAGCGCCGCGGCCACGGTCGCCGTCCTGGTGCCTAGTCTCATCGTTCTCCTTGCGTTCGGCCCCCCCTGGCTATGAGCTTTGAGAGGTCCGCGTACCTCGCTAGAAGCCCAGCGCGAACTTCGCGTCCTCGGACATCATCTCCGGGGACCACGGCGGGTCGAAGACCATCTTCGGGTGGACTTTGTCGATTCCCTCGAGGTCACCGACGAACTCGCGCATCTGTTCCGAGACCTGTGGGCCGATCGGGCACGCGGGCGTGGTGAGGGTGAAGGTCACGAAGACCTCCGGCCCCTCGATCTCGACGTCGTAGACCAGCCCGAGCGAGACGAAGTCCAGCCCCAGCTCGGGGTCGATCACCTCTTCGAGCGCCTCGTAGACATCATCTTCGGTGGTCATGCATCAATCGTAGAGAACGCCCGCTCGCTCGCGGTCGTCGTGCGTGCACCGGCTCCTCGCGGGGCGTCCCCGGTTGCGTAGCCTTGAGGGCGATGGCACTCGTGTTGCTGTTCCTGTTCCTGCTGCTCCCGATCGCCGAGATCTACGTGATCGTCAAGGTGGGGCAGGCGATCGGGATCTGGCCGACGCTCGCGATCCTGCTGCTCGACGGGTTCGTCGGCGCCGCGCTTGCCCGCTCGCAGGGGCGCATGGCGTGGGCCCGGTTCAACGTCGCCCTGGCCGAGGGCCGCGTGCCGGCCCGCGAGACGTTCGACGGCGCGATGATCATCCTTGGCGGCGCGCTCCTGCTCGCCCCCGGCTTCATCACCGATGCGGTCGGCTTCCTGCTGCTGATCCCGCCGACCAGGGCGCTCGTGCGCGGCGCCGTGGCGGCCCTGGCCCGGCGCCGGCTCGCGTTCGCCTGGACGGTCGCGAGCCCGCCGCCCCGCGGCGCGCCCAGTCGGGACCGCCCGCGTCCCGATCCGTTCCAGTCGCCGCGGGATCCGCCCCGCGGCTACGACTACGAGGGCACCGCGCGCGAGGTGAACGACACCTCGGCCGAGCTCCCCCCGGGCGAGCGCCGTGAGTGAAGCGGTCGCGATCGAGCTCACCGACCCCGCCGGCGAGCCGCTGCGGATCGACTGGACCACCGAGGCGCTCGGCGGGCTCGACCCCGGCGCGCCCGGCGAGGCCCCGGTCTGGCGGCTCGGCGGGGAGCTCGACTGGGACGAGGTCGAAGCGCTGCGGGTCGTCTCGGCGCGGCTCGACGATGGCCGACTGGTAGCGATCGCGGCCGTGCGCCCGGTCGACGCCGGCGGGCACGGAGAGGAGGTCGTCGCCGGCCTGCTCGGCGACTCGACCGGCTTCGACCCGCTGGCGGAGACCCTGGTGTCGACCGAGTACGGACGCGACGGGCTGCCCGGCCGCGTCGGCCTGGAGCTCTACCGCGACGGCGGAGAGCTGCCGCTACGGATCGCCTGCGACGTCACGGCGACCGCCGCTACCGAGCAGGGCGGCGTGCGCCGCACCTCGGCGGCGCTGGCGTTGCGTGCGTCGGGAAGCGCCGGTGCCGGGATCCTCGACGTGCTCACGCGAGCGTGATCCGGGCGGTCATCTCCGATTTCGGCGGGGTGCTGACGACACCGCTGATGCACTCGTTCGCGGCGTTTCAAGACCGGACGGGGATCCCGACCGCCTCGCTGGGCAGCGCGATGCAGGCGATCGCCGAGGCCGACGGCGCCCATCCCCTGTTCGAGCTCGAGACGGGGCGCATGAGCGAGCGCGAGTTCCTCGAGCGAACCGGGGCGGCGCTCGAGCCGCTACTCGGCCACCCGCCCGAGATGCACCTGTTCAAGGAGGTCTACTTCCAGGCGCTCGATCCCAACCAGCCGATGATCGAGCTGATGCGCGCGATCAAGGCACGGGGCTACCGGATGGCGCTCCTGACCAACAACGTGCGCGAGTGGGAGCCCCTGTGGCGCTCGATGCTCCCGGTCGACGAGATCTTCGAGCTCGTCGTCGACTCCGCCTTCGTCGGCATGCGCAAGCCCGATCCGCCGATCTACGAGCTCACGATCGAGCGCCTCGGAGACGAGATCACCCCCGCGGAATGCCTGTTCGTCGACGACGTGCTCGTCAACATCGAGGCGGCGCGCGAGCTGGGGATGAGCACGGTCCACTTTCGCGACAACGCTCAGGCCATCGCCGAGACCGAGGCCGCGCTCGGCGCTAGAGCGGCCCCGCACGCCTCCGACGGTCCGGCGCTACCGTAGATCGCGTGATGCGCGACGCCGCGGTCGAGGCCGTGTTTCAGCCGGTGCGCCCACCCACCACGTTCGAGGAGACCGTGGAGCGGCTCGGCACCGCGATCAGGGTCGGCCTGCTGGCGCCCGGCAGCAGGCTGCCGTCCGAGCGGCAGCTCGCGGAGGAGCTGCGGATCTCGCGCTCGACCCTGCGCCAGGCGCTCACGACCCTGGTCCAGTCGGGCCATCTGACCTCGGCTCGCGGCCGCAGCGGCGGAACCTTCGTCGCCGAGCGCCCGCCGCTGCACGAGCCCGAGGAGGACCCGCTCGGCCGTGACGGGTGGGCGGTCCTCGACCACCGGGTCGCGATCGAGGTCGGCGCGGTGATCCTGGCCGCCGAGCGGGCCGAGGCGACCGACCTCGACGACCTGGACGAGCTGGTCGAGCGGATGGCCGCCCCGGGCGACTTCGAGGTGTATCGGCGCGCCGACATCCGCTTCCACATCGGCGTCGCCGAGGCTGCCCGCTCGCCTCACCTGGTCACCCAGATGACCGAGGTCCAGGGCCACATGAGCGACCTGATCGGGCGCATCGCGCATCCCGAGGAGGTGCTGACCCGATCCAACGCGCAGCATCGGAGGCTGGTCCGTCTGCTGCGCGACCGCGACGCCGCGCGCGCCGTGCCGCTGATGCGCAAGCACATCCGCGGCACCGAGCACATCCTCGGCGGTCTGATCTGAGCCTCCCGAGCGTCCCGGCGGGCGTACCCTGAGCGTCCAAGGACATGCATGACATCGCCGAGTTCCTGAGCGGACACGAGCTGTTCGTCGCGCTCGAGCCCGAGGAGCTCGAGCGGCTCGCCGAGCACGCCGAGATCGAGTACTTCGAGGCGGGCGCGACGATCTTTCGCCAGGGCGAGGGGCCGCCCGACGCGATGTGGGTGCTCCGGACCGGGGCGGTCGAGCTCCGCGACGGCGCGCGGGTCCTCGACCTGCTCGGGGAAGGAGAGCCGTTCGGTCATCCCTGGATGCTCTCGGGGCTGCCGACCGGCTGGGAGGCCAGGGCGCGCGAGAGCTCGCTCTGCTACCGCCTCGCGGCCGAGGATGTCGTCCCGCTGCTCGCCGATCCTGCGGGGCTGCGCTCCGTGGCTCGGACGCTGATGGAGCGCCCGCGGCCGGGCGGGCGATCCGACCGCGCGGGCGGCCGACCTCGACGTCGGCCAGGAGACCGTCCGCGTGCTGGTCCAAAAGCGCCCGGTGGTGTGCGAGCCGGACGTGTCGCTGCGCGAGGCCGCCGCGCAAATGGAGGAGCGGGGCGTGAGCGCCATCCTGGTCGACCGGGGTGACGGCGAGCTCGGGATCGTCACCGATCGCGACCTGCGCTCCCGGGTGGTCGCGGCCGGACGCCCGCTCGACACCCCGGTCGGCGAGGTGATGACCGCTCCGGTGATCACGGTGCGGCCCGAGCAGACCGGCGACGAGCTGATGCTGCTGATGATCGACCACGGCATCCGCCACGTGCCCGTGGTCTCGAGCGCCGGTGAGCTGATCGGCGTCGCGACCGACATCGACCTGCTCGCCAACGAGACGCACACCCCGCTCATGCTCCGGCGCGCGATCGCCGACGCCGGCGACCTCTCCGCCCTTAGGCCGACGGTCGGCCAGCTGAACTCGACGTTGATCGCGATGCACGCGGCCGGCCTTCCCGCCAGCCGGATCAGCGGCGTGCTCTCGGTCGTGGTCGACGCGCTCGTGCGCCGGCTGATCGAGCTCGCAATCGCGGAGCAGGGTCCCGCTCCGGTGGAGATCGGCTGGCTTTCGCTCGGCAGCTTCGGCCGCCGCGAGGCCATGCCGGCCTCGGACGTCGACTCGGGCATGGCCTGGGAGGATTCCACCGGCCGGGATGCGGAGGAGTACATCCACCGGCTCGCCCGCACGGTCGTCGACGAGCTCGCGGACTTCGGTTGGCGACCCGACCGTCACGGCGTCGACGCGACCGGGGTCGTGTCGTCGAGCTCGATCGCCGAGTGGAAGCGCTCGATCGCAAAGTGGCTGAAGACCCCGGTCTCCGAGCCCGAGCTCATCGCGATCTCGATCGTTTGCGACGCACGCGTGATCTACGGCGACGAGGAGCGCTTCGACCTGCCGGCGCTGGTGCGCGAGGACCGGCCGCGGCCCGAGCTCCTGCGCGTCCTCCTGCGCCTGGCGCTTGCGAGCAAGCCGCCGACCGGGTTCTTGCGCGACATCGTCGTCGAGCACTCCGGCGAGCACGCCGGCCACTTCGACATCAAGCACGGCGGGCTGCTGCCGATCGTCAACATCGCCCGCTACGCGGGCCTCGCGGCGGGCGCCACCACCACCTCGACGGTCGAGCGCCTCGCGGCCGCCGGCGACTCCGGGGTACTCGACCCGGCGGACGCGTCGACCCTGGAGGAGGCCTTCGAGCTGTTCGCCTGGCTGCGACTCGAGCACCAGATCGGCCAGCTCCAGGCCGGAACGCTGCCCGACGACCAGATCGACCCCAAGACCCTCAACCCGCTCACGCGCCGGTACCTGCGCGATGCGTTCAGGGCCGTCGCCTCGGTGCAGAAGTCGCTGCACACGAAGCTCTCGTGGGGCACGTGAGCGCAACCGAGGGCGCCGACCGGTCTCCGGTCGAGGCCTATCGGCACACCCCCATGCCCGATCCCGCGACGCCGTGGCGGGAGGCGAGCCTATGCGTGCTCGACCTGGAGACCACCGGCCTCGATCGGCCCGACGACGAGATCGTCGCGTTCGCGACGATGCCCATCGACGGCGGCCGCGGCCGGGTCCGGGGCGCCCACAGCCGCCTCGTCCGCCCCGCCGGATGCCGGGGCCGGAGGCGATCCGCATCCACGGCCTGCGCAGGGAGGACCTCGTCGGCGCTCCGGCGCTGAGCGAGGTGCTCGGCGAGCTCCTCGGCGCGCTCTCCGGCAGAGCGATGGTCGCCCACGTGGCCACGCTCGAGGAGCGCTTCGTGCGCGGGGCCATGCTCGCCGCCGGCTTGAGCTTTCGCAACCCGGTGATCGACACGTACGCCCTCGCCCTCGAGGTCTACTCGCGCCGCGGGGAGAAGGGCCCGAAGGCGGTCCGCCTCGCCGGCCTGGCGCGCGAGCTCGGCCTCCCGGTGCACCGCCCCCACGACGCTGCGGGTGACGTGCTGACGACGGTCCAGGTGTTCCTGGCGCTGGCGACCGAGCTGGACGCGTTCGAGCCGCAGACCGTGGGCTCGCTGTGTGCCCTCCGCCATCGCTCCGCTCCCGGGCCGACCATCCGCCGGGCGCTGCGGCGCATCCTGGCGCGCTAGGCGGGCACCGCGTCGTCCCGGACCCGTTCCCCCTCGGGATCGAAGAGCGGCTCGCGGGCGACCTCGCCGGAGACCCAATCGCCGAAGATCTCGACCGCCACCGAGGTGCCGTGCTCGGCGTGCTCGGGCGGCAGGTACGCGTAGGCGATCGAGCGCTCGACCGTGTAGCCGAACCCTCCCGTGGTCACCCGGCGACGATCTCCCCTTCGATGCGGACCGGCTCGTTCCCGAGCGCCACCGAGCGCGGGTCGTCGAGCACCAGGCAGCAGAGCCGCGTGCGCGGACCCCGCTCGGCGGCCTCGACCAACGCCTCGCGGCCGATGAAACCGCCGTCCTTGTCGAGCTTCACGCAGAAGCCGACGCCCCCCTCGTAGGGAGTCTCGTCGGGTGTGATGTCGGCGCCCCAGACGCGATAGCCCTTCTCGAGCCGCAGCGAGTCGATCGCCCGGTAGCCACCGGCGACGAGGCCGTGGTCCTCCCCCGCCTCCCAGAGCGTCCGCGAGAGGCCGAGCCCGTACTCCGTCGGCAGTAGATCTCCCAGCCGAGCTCGCCGACGTAGGTAACTCGCAGCGCGCGCACCTGGACGTTGCCGATCGTGATCTCTCGTACGGACATGTAAGGGAAGGCCTCGTTCGAGAGGCCCTGCGGCGTCAACGGCGTGAGCACGTCGCGGGCCTGGGGCCCCCAGATCCCGAAGAACGCCCCAGGCGGAGGTGACGTCGCGCACCTGGGCGGCCGCCGTCCTCGGGGAGGTGCTTTCGGATCGATTCGCATCGTGGTTTCCGAACGCGGTCCCGGTGACGATCGAGAACAGCTCTTCCCCCAGCCGGGCGAC